>NZ_JBIVGE010000006.1:0-1006 GCF_044748505.1 Microbacterium sp. NPDC089987 | reverse complement strand
AGTCGCATGTTCTAGACCCGAAGCGAAGTGATCTATCCATGGCCAGGTTGAAGCACGTGTAAGAGCGTGTGGAGGACCGAACCCACTTAGGTTGAAAACTGAGGGGATGAGCTGTGGATAGGGGTGAAAGGCCAATCAAACTTCGTGATAGCTGGTTCTCTCCGAAATGCATTTAGGTGCAGCGTTGCGTGTTTCTTGCCGGAGGTAGAGCTACTGGATGGCCGATGGGCCTCACCAGGTTACTGACGTCAGCCAAACTCCGAATGCCGGTAAGTGAGAGCGCAGCAGTGAGACTGTGGGGGATAAGCTTCATAGTCGAGAGGGAAACAACCCAGACCACCATCTAAGGTCCCAAAGCGCGTGCTAAGTGGAAAAGGATGTGGAGTTGCTTAGACAACCAGGAGGTTGGCTTAGAAGCAGCCACCCTTGAAAGAGTGCGTAATAGCTCACTGGTCAAGTGATTCCGCGCCGACAATGTAACGGGGCTCAAGCACGCCACCGAAGTTGTGGCATTGACATTTTTGGTAGGCCTTCGTGGTCCAGCCGTGTTGATGGGTAGGAGAGCGTCGTGTGGCGAGTGAAGCGGCGGTGTAAACCAGCCGTGGACGCCACACGAGTGAGAATGCAGGCATGAGTAGCGAAAGACGTGTGAGAAACACGTCCTCCGGAAGACCAAGGGTTCCAGGGTCAAGCTAATCTTCCCTGGGTAAGTCGGGACCTAAGGCGAGGCCGACAGGCGTAGTCGATGGACAACGGGTTGATATTCCCGTACCGGCGAAGAACCGCCCCAGTCAATCCAGTAATGCTAAGTGTCCAAAGCCATCCATCGAACCCTTCGGGGTTCACCGGGTGGTGGAGCACACGACCCTATGCTGGTGCGGCTAGCGTATTAACAGGTGTGACGCAGGAAGGTAGCCCAGCCAGGCGATGGTTGTCCTGGTGCAAGTGCGTAGGCCGAGTCATAGGCAAATCCGTGACTCATACAGGCTGAGACACGATGCGAATA
>NZ_JBIVGE010000005.1:0-1920 GCF_044748505.1 Microbacterium sp. NPDC089987 | reverse complement strand
GGGGTTGGTTGAGAATTCCTTTGGATCAATTTATATGAATGTCAGCAATGATGTTCGTCTCTTTTGGTCAGTTTCAAACTCGCTGCATGGTCGTTTTCCCGATTGTGTATGCATTTCTTTTTTACGGAGAGTTTGATCCTGGCTCAGGATGAACGCTGGCGGCGTGCTTAACACATGCAAGTCGAACGATGAAGCCCAGCTTGCTGGGTGGATTAGTGGCGAACGGGTGAGTAACACGTGAGCAACCTGCCCCTGACTCTGGGATAAGCGCTGGAAACGGCGTCTAATACTGGATATGTCCCGTCACCGCATGGTGTGCGGGTGGAAAGATTTTTCGGTTGGGGATGGGCTCGCGGCCTATCAGCTTGTTGGTGAGGTAATGGCTCACCAAGGCGTCGACGGGTAGCCGGCCTGAGAGGGTGACCGGCCACACTGGGACTGAGACACGGCCCAGACTCCTACGGGAGGCAGCAGTGGGGAATATTGCACAATGGGCGGAAGCCTGATGCAGCAACGCCGCGTGAGGGATGACGGCCTTCGGGTTGTAAACCTCTTTTAGCAGGGAAGAAGCGAAAGTGACGGTACCTGCAGAAAAAGCACCGGCTAACTACGTGCCAGCAGCCGCGGTAATACGTAGGGTGCAAGCGTTATCCGGAATTATTGGGCGTAAAGAGCTCGTAGGCGGTCTGTCGCGTCTGCTGTGAAATTCCGAGGCTCAACCTCGGGCTTGCAGTGGGTACGGGCAGACTAGAGTGCGGTAGGGGAGATTGGAATTCCTGGTGTAGCGGTGGAATGCGCAGATATCAGGAGGAACACCGATGGCGAAGGCAGATCTCTGGGCCGTAACTGACGCTGAGGAGCGAAAGGGTGGGGAGCAAACAGGCTTAGATACCCTGGTAGTCCACCCCGTAAACGTTGGGAACTAGTTGTGGGGTCCTTTCCACGGATTCCGTGACGCAGCTAACGCATTAAGTTCCCCGCCTGGGGAGTACGGCCGCAAGGCTAAAACTCAAAGGAATTGACGGGGACCCGCACAAGCGGCGGAGCATGCGGATTAATTCGATGCAACGCGAAGAACCTTACCAAGGCTTGACATACACGAGAACGGGCCAGAAATGGTCAACTCTTTGGACACTCGTGAACAGGTGGTGCATGGTTGTCGTCAGCTCGTGTCGTGAGATGTTGGGTTAAGTCCCGCAACGAGCGCAACCCTCGTTCTATGTTGCCAGCACGTAATGGTGGGAACTCATGGGATACTGCCGGGGTCAACTCGGAGGAAGGTGGGGATGACGTCAAATCATCATGCCCCTTATGTCTTGGGCTTCACGCATGCTACAATGGCCGGTACAATGGGCTGCGATACCGTAAGGTGGAGCGAATCCCAAAAAGCCGGTCCCAGTTCGGATTGAGGTCTGCAACTCGACCTCATGAAGTCGGAGTCGCTAGTAATCGCAGATCAGCAACGCTGCGGTGAATACGTTCCCGGGTCTTGTACACACCGCCCGTCAAGTCATGAAAGTCGGTAACACCTGAAGCCGGTGGCCTAACCCCTTGTGGGAGGGAGCTGTCGAAGGTGGGATCGGTAATTAGGACTAAGTCGTAACAAGGTAGCCGTACCGGAAGGTGCGGCTGGATCACCTCCTTTCTAAGGAGCATCTGAAGTCTTCGGACTTCCAGAACCCAGTTCGAAGGCACACGTTCTTCGCTGGGAGCTCATGGGTGGAACATTTGACATGGCATTCAGACCAAGGGGTTTGAGTCAGTACGCTGCTTCGGCAGTTGGAACGCTTTTCCTGCGGTGTGGGTGCCTGCACGCTGTTGGGTCCTGAGGGACCGGGCCGGCTTCTTCTTTCGGGGAGTTGTCGTTCTGTTTCCTTGTGGCCCTTACTTCTGTTGCCGTTTGGCAGTGGTTGTGGGGGA
>NZ_JBIVGE010000004.1:0-3768 GCF_044748505.1 Microbacterium sp. NPDC089987 | reverse complement strand
CGCAGGCGAAGTGGAACCGTTCGCTGAGTGAGATGCAGCAGCTGCTGACGCAGATCGCGGGTAAGACCGAGGAGATCTCGGGTCAGTATGTGCAGACCGACCGGTCTGCTGCGGGTCGTTTCGGCGCGTGAGTGCGGGGCGCGGGCCTGGCGCGCTGGCGCGTCGGGCCCGCGCCGTCTGCTGTGCTTTTCGGTGAACTGCCGGACGGTACAGCAGGCGTGACGGGCATCGCCGGAGGAAAGAAGAGGGGGCGTCGATGACCATCGGAATCGACTTCGACCAGATTTTCGCTGAGATCAAGCGGATCCAGCGCGATATGCAGCAGTTCCCTGCGGCATCCGATGTCGCGCGGTCCGTGGGCGGCAGGACGGACGCGACCGGGGAGTTCCGTGCCGCGGTCGAGCGTGTCGCACAGGGCATGGGAGTCGTGACAGAGAGCTCGATCGTCGCGCTGAACGATGCCAACGAAGCCATTCGCCTCGCGGTGATGGAGATCGCTGAGCAGGATGCCGCTCTCGCCGATGAGACGAAGGTGATCATCTCCCTGCTGGACTCCGCCGTGGATCAGGCTCCGCCCCAGCCCACCGCCGCGCAGCCATCGGGCTCGTCGAACGACGAGCCCAAGGATGCGGACTACTGATGAGGCGTGGTCGGCGGCTGATCGCTTCGGTGATCGGCGTCGCTGCGATGAGCATCGCTGTCGCGGTGCCGGCGGTCGGTTCGGAGGCGTCTGAGGGTGGGTTGTGGTACTTCAACCGGGGCAAGGTGCAGGCCGCGCAGGATGCGGGGCTGGATGGCTCGGGTGTGACGATCGCTGTGATCGACACGCAGGTGAACCCGGATGCGCCCGGTCTGCGTGGCGCAGACCTGAAGGTGCAGGAGCAGTCGTTCTGCTTCGACGAGTCGGGGGAGCGGTATGACGCGGTCTCGACGGACTATGTGGCTGCGAATCACGGCACGAATGTCGCGTCGATGATCCTCGGCACCGGTGAGGCGGTCGGCGGGACCCCGATCAAGGGTGTCGCCCCGGGTGCGACGGTGCTCTATTACAACTCGATGATCACGACGACCGCTCCGGAGGGGGGCGACGTGGAGTCGACCTGCCTGCAGGAGAACGGCGAGATGTTCGAGACGGGCAAGAAGACCTGGGAGGAGAGAAGGCTCGCGTCGGGGTTCGCCAAGGCGATCTCTGCGGCGGTGGATGATGGTGCGGACATCATCTCGGTCTCGCTGGGCGGGCTCGTGGACGTTGCGGACGCGGTGGCGAAGGCGCATGCGGCGGGCGTGGTGGTGCTGGGGTCGCTGCCGAATGTCGGCGGCGCGGGCGATTGGCCGTCGAGCTACAACGGTGTGGTCGCGGTGCAGGCGTTCGGTCCCGACGGGCAGATCCAGTACTCGACCTCCGACCCGGTGCTCGCCGATCCGTCGCCGAACCTGAGTGATGATGTGATCATCGCCTCTCCGGGGTTGGAGATCATCGCGCAGGGCACGGCGGAGTCGTGGGATGCGCAGCAGTTGCGATCGGGCACGTCGCTGGCGACGCCGATCGCGGCCGGCTTTCTGGCGGTGGCGAAGCAGAAGTACCCGGAGGCGACGTCGAATCAGCTCATCCAGAGCCTGATCCGCAACACCGGGACGAAGGGCGAGCACGAGCCCGAGTGGAACAACCGCGTCGGCTACGGGGCGGTGTCGCTCACGGGGATGCTGGCGGTGGATCCGACGAAGTACCCGGATGTGAATCCGCTCTGGGACGCGCAGGATTCGCACGCTGTTCCCAACCAGCAGAATGTGGACGACGAAGCCGCGCTGCTCGCCGCCAGCGCCTCGCCGGAGCCGACGCCTGAGCCCACGGCCGAGGCGGGCGGGTCGGCTTTCGCGCCGCTGCTCATCGGCGGCGGGGTGGTGCTCGCCGTCCTCGTCATCGGCGGGGTGGTGCTCGCCGTGGTGCTGACCAGATCATCGCGACGACAGAAGATACAACAAGGGGGAGACCAGTGACCGGACCGTACGAAACCGAGCTCAACAGCATCCGCACGCTCGATGACTGGCGCATCCCGGACGCGGCTTCCCTGCGGACGGCGCTCGCCTCTCTCGACCGAGCCCTGGGCGCCGTGCTGGAGTCCTCGGCGTGGCAGGGAAGCTCAGCCGAAGCGGCACGCAGTGCGCTCGGCCGACTGCAGCGGAACTTCCGCACCATCGAGACCTACATCGGGCAGCTCACCGACACCATCGAGAGCGCGAACACGTACCGCCGCAACACGGCTGCGGCCGAACTGCCCTCGACTCGCATCGACCCGTTCTGGGCCAATATCGCCAAGGTGGGTTCCGTAGTCGTGCATCCTGTTCTCGGCCCGCTGGCGGCCGACAAGGCGCTCGACGCGATAGGGACCTTCCTCGGCAACCAGCGCGAGGAAGAAGCGAAGCGCATCGTGCAGCAGATCGAACACGGCCTCGCACCGTCTGCTGAGTCGCTTCGAACCGCATCGCAGACACTGGCGAAGTTCGACCCGCGAGTGGCGGTTCCCACTCCGCCGAAGCCGGTGCCGCCCGGAACAGACATCCCCGCGCCTGACATCACCTATCCCGGTGGCGGTTCGTCTCCCTCGGGTTCCGTTCCCGGCGGCGGAACTCCATCTCCTGGTTCACCCGGAGGTCGGGGTGACATCGGCATCCCCAACCCCGGTGGATGGCAGCCGACAGATCCCGGGGGCTGGCAGCCGACCGATCCGGGCGGATGGCAGCCGACAGATCCGGGCGAATGGCATCCGACAGATCCCGGAGGGTGGAACCCGACAGATCCCGGTGGTGAAGACCTCGAGGACCCGTCCATCGATTCGCCTGGCGGTGGACTGCTGCCCGGCGGGCCCGGCGGCTCAGGTGGTGGCAGCGGAACGGGCGGCGGATACCCGACCGGTCCTGGTGGCTTCGTCCCTGGAGGTGGTGCGGGCGGCGGTGGTATCGGCGGGATCGTCGGTGGTGGCGCGGGTGCGGCGGCGATCGCTGCCAGTTCGAAGATCGCCGGCGTCGGCAGCATGGGCGGGCTCGGCGGGGCAGGTCTCGGCGGCGCGTCCGGTGCGGGTCTCAAAGCCGGCGGTGGCCTCCTGGGCAATTCGGCGTTGGGTGTCGGTGGTGCTGGCGGCGTCGGTGGCGCCGGTGGATCCGGCGGTGCTGCGGGTGTTCGCGGTGCGGGTGGTGTCGGCGGCGTCGGCGGAGCAGTCGGCGCGGGTTCGTCGGGCGCGGGGTCGTCGGGCGCGGCCGGAGCGGGCAGTCGCACCGGCATGGGCATGATGGGCGGCGCTGGCGGTGCCGACGAGGAGGAGCGGAAGCGGTCGGGCCTGGGTGGTCCGATTGCGCCGAAGCTGGAGGATGAGGAGGAGACTGGTCCTCGCGCCAAGGGCGCAAGCGCCGGATCCCGAGACGAGACCTGATGCGGCGGGCGCCTTGGCTGTGGCGGCTGTGGCGCTGACGCTCACTGCGTGCGCTCCCGGCGCTGCGACGAGGCTCACCGTGACGTATGAGGTGGGCGGCGAAGAGCGTGCTCTGACTCTAGACCCCGATCAGGTCAGCAGAGTGAGGTGTCCCTCGTCGAGGGATGGGCGCCGGGTGACGACGTGAACGTCGCGGCCGATGATGCCGCGCGGTACCCCGCGAGATTGTCTGGCATGGTCGCTGGGTTGTGTTCTAGCCTGTGTGCGGAATGTGATTCGTGGGGGGTTGTTCCGTTGTCGTCCCTGGTCGGGGGATGCGCTCTCCCCGCTTGTGCGTCCT
>NZ_JBIVGE010000003.1:0-219453 GCF_044748505.1 Microbacterium sp. NPDC089987 | reverse complement strand
GGGTTGATAGGCCAGATGTGGAAGCGTGGCAACACGTGCAGCTGACTGGTACTAATAAGCCGATGACTTGATAACACTCCTTTCTGCGAGATGAAAGCGTCCACTTTGTGGTTCTCGACGTACGGTCGGAACCGAACAACCACACTCAACGTGTGCGTTGCCGAAACGTCAATAGTGTTACGGCGGCCATAGCGTGAGGGAAACGCCCGGTCACATTCCGAACCCGGAAGCTAAGCCTCACAGCGCCGATGGTACTGCAGGGGGGACCCTGTGGGAGAGTAGGACACCGCCGGACTTCTTCTGTGAAAGAGCCACCCATTGTTGGGTGGCTCTTTTGCGTTAAGTGCGCATGATTTGACTTCCCCTGCGGACGGGCTATGGTCAGTGGTTACCGAACCCGCCAGCCGAAAGAGGGGAAGCGAGTACATGTCTGGAAAGACACCGCAGTCACGAGCCGGGAAGAAGGCACCCCAGCTCTCACTCAAGGAGAAGAGAGCGGAGAAGCGCGCGAGGCGCGAACCGGAGTCCTTCCTCAAGCCCCGCAAGGGCGCATCGGGCTGACCCCGACTCGTCGAGGGCGTCGTGGAGACTGTGTACCGCAGCCTCCCGACGCCCTTCGTCGTCTCAGCGGCGGTCGTATCCCAGCCTGGTCTGCAGAATCCGCGCCGCCTCCTGCACCTCCGTCACGGCAGGGGCATCGCGCACGCCCTCCCACGTCACCGCGACCGCCGCGATGGGCCATCCGCCACGGTCGTGCACTGCCGCGGCTACAGACCGGAAACCAGGCGTCACCTCGCCATCCTCTGTGGCGAGACCGGTCTGTCGCGCCTCACGGAGCACCTCACGCAGTTCGGATGGGCGCATGGGGCCGCTGCCTGTCCGGTCGGTGAAGGCATCGGCATCCGGATACAGCGCCCGGACCTGCGCGCGGGGGAGCGCCGCCAGCATCGCTCGCCCGGTCGCGGTCAGATGCGCGGGCAGCCGGACGCCGACGTCGGTCACCAGGGCGGGCCGGCGTGCAGCGCGCTCCTCGACGATGTACAGCACATCCCGCCCGCTCATCACCGCCAGATGGGCGTTCTCGCCGACGCGGTCGGCGAGAGCGGCGAGGATCGGCCGTCCGAGCCGCGCCAGCGGCTCCTGTCTGGCGTAGCCCCCCGCGAGTTCGAACGCGCTGGTGCCCAGCCCCCATCGCCGCTCCTGCGGAAGGTGGACGACGAAGCCGTGCTCCTCGAGCGTCGCGAGGAGGTGATAGACGGTGGAACGCGGGATCCCGAGCTCCCGTGCGAGCGCTGTCGCCGCGATCGGTGCGGGACGCCGGGCCAGGTGACGCAGGATGCGCAGCGTCTGGTCGGCTGCCGGCACCTGCGGACGGGCCGTCTGGGCATCCGGTGGGTCTGGGATCACAGACACAGTCTGCCATTCCGCTCCCCATCAGAAGCGGGGACGGTGTGGAATCGAGACATGCAGCATTCCTCACCCGTGGTCGTCGGCGCCGCTCCTCTGTCCCCCGCCGATGTCGTCGCCGTCGCCCGCCGCTCTGCCCGCGTGGAGATCGCCGGCTCTGCCCGCGACCGTGTCGCGGCCGCGCGCACCGTCATCGACGGCCTGGCCGCCGACCCCGATCCGCACTACGGGGTATCGACCGGCTTCGGTGCCCTCGCCACGACCTTCATCGCGCCGGAGCGGCGTCGACAGCTGCAGGTCAGCCTGATCCGCTCCCACGCCGCCGGCACGGGAGCCGAAATCGAGACCGAGGTCGTGCGCGCGCTGCAGCTGCTTCGCCTGCAGACCCTGGCATCCGGGCACACGGGCGTGCGTCCCGTCGTCGTCGACACGTACGCGGCCATGCTCAACGCCCGCATCACCCCGGTCGTCCGCGAGTACGGCTCGCTCGGCTGCTCGGGCGACCTCGCCCCGCTCGCCCACGTCGCGCTCGCGTCGATGGGTGAAGGCGATGTGCGGGATGCCGATGGTGCGCTCGTCCCCGCCGCCGACGCTCTCGCCGCCGCCGGCATCGACCCGCTCGTGCTCGTCGAGAAGGAGGGCCTCGCGCTCATCAACGGCACCGACGGGATGCTCGGGATGCTGCTGCTGGCCCTGCACGACCTGGACAACCTCCTCACGACGGCGGACCTCGCCGCCGCGATGTCGATCGAGTCGCAGCTGGGCACTGATGCGGTGTTCGCGGCCGACCTGATGGCGCTGCGTCCGCAGCTGGGTCAGGGCACCTCGGCTGCGAATCTGCGCGCCTTCCTCGGCGACTCGCCCATGGTGCACAGCCACAAGGGGCCCGAGGACGGGCGTGTGCAGGACGCCTATTCGCTGCGCTGCTCGCCCCAGGTGCACGGCGCGGCCCGCGACACGATGGCGCACGCGGCGTTGGTCGCCGAGCGGGAGCTGGCATCCGTGATCGACAACCCGGTGATCACCAGCGACGGCCGCATCGAGTCGAACGGCAACTTCCACGGAGCGCCCATCGCCGCGGTGCTCGACTTCCTCGCGATCTCGGTCGCGGATGTGGCATCCGTCTCCGAGCGCCGCACCGACCGCGCTCTCGACCCTGCCCGCAGTCACGGGCTGCCGCCTTTCCTCGCCCACGAGGTGGGCGTGGACTCGGGTCTGATGATCGCCCAATACGCCGCCGCCGGCATCGTCTCCGAGCTCAAGCGCCTCGCCGTGCCGGCATCGGTCGACTCGATCCCGTCCTCCGCCATGCAGGAGGACCACGTGTCGATGGGCTGGTCCGGTGCGCGCAAGCTGCGGCGTGCCATCGACGGCCTCACGCGCGTGCTCGCCATCGAGATCCTCACCGGCGCCCGTGCCCTCGACCTGCGCGCACCCCTGCAGGCCGGGCCCGCGACGGGTGCCGTCCGCGACCTCGTCCGCACCGTGGCCGCGGGCCCCGGGCCCGACCACTTCCTCTCACCCGACATGGAGGCCGTGACCGAGCTCGTCCGCTCGGGCGCCGTCCTCCGCACTGCGAAGGAGCATGCGCATGTCTGAACACGCCCCGCACGACCCCAGCCGCAAGATCCGCGCGGCCCGCGGCAACGAGCGCACGGCGAAGAGCTGGGGCGCCGAGGCGGCCAAGCGGATGCTGATGAACAACCTCGACCCCGAGGTCGCCGAGCATCCGGAGGATCTCGTCGTCTACGGCGGCACGGGACGAGCCGCCCGCAGCTGGGAGGCGTACGACGCGATCGTGCGCACCCTCGACGAGCTCGAGGCGGATGAGACGCTGCTGGTGCAGTCCGGCAAGCCGGTCGGGGTGTTCCGCACCCACGAGTGGGCGCCGCGCGTGCTCATCGCGAACTCCAACCTCGTGGGCGACTGGGCGACCTGGCCCGAGTTCCGCCGGCTCGAGGCCGAGGGACTGATGATGTACGGCCAGATGACCGCCGGCTCGTGGATCTACATCGGCACGCAGGGCATCCTGCAGGGCACCTACGAGACCTTCGCGGCCGTCGCCCGCTCGCTGGGCAGGGAGTCCCTCAAGGGCACCCTCACCCTCACCGCCGGCGCCGGCGGCATGGGCGGCGCGCAGCCGCTCGCGGTCACCCTCAACGACGGCGTCGTGCTGATCGTCGATGTCGACGAGTCGCGCCTCGCGCGCCGCGTCGACCACGGCTACCTCGACGAGTACACCACCGACCTCGATGCGGCTGTCACTCGCGTCGTCGCCGCCAAGCAGGCCGGTGAGGCGCTCTCGGTCGGTGTCGTCGGCAACGCCGCGGAGATCTTCCCCGAGCTCAAGCGCCGTCAGGATGCCGGTGAGCTGACCTTCGACGTCGTGACCGACCAGACCAGCGCGCACGACCCGCTCGCATACCTGCCGCTCGGTGTCTCGGTGGCGGACTGGAAGGCCGAGGCGGAGCGCGACGCCGAGGACTTCACCCGGCGCGCGCGCGAGGCGATGGCCGCGCACGTCGCTGCCATGGTCGCGTTCCAGGACGCCGGGGCGGCCGTCTTCGACTACGGCAACTCGATCCGCGCCGAAGCGCAGCTGGGCGGCTTCGATCGCGCCTTCGACTTCCCCGGGTTCGTGCCGGCTTACATCCGTCCGCAGTTCGAAGAGGGCCGCGGGCCCTTCCGCTGGGTCGCACTCTCCGGCGACCCCGAGGACATCTACCGGACCGACCGCGCCATCGCCGAGCTGTTCCCCGACGACAAGGCGCTGCACCGCTGGCTCGCCAAGGCCGGCGAGAAGGTGCACTTCGAGGGCCTTCCTGCTCGCATCTGCTGGCTCGGATACAAGGAGCGTCACCTCGCCGGGCTGAAGTTCAACGAGATGGTCGCCTCGGGCGAGCTCTCGGCGCCCATCGTGATCGGCCGCGACCACCTCGACTCGGGCTCCGTCGCATCTCCGTACCGTGAGACCGAGGCCATGAAGGACGGCTCTGACGCCGTCGCCGACTGGCCGCTGCTCAACGCGCTGCTGAACACCTCGTCGGGCGCCAGCTGGGTCTCGCTGCACCACGGCGGCGGCGTGGGCATCGGCCGCTCGATCCACGCGGGTCAGGTGACCGTCGCCGACGGCTCGGAACTCGCGGCCCAGAAGCTCGAGCGCGTGCTCACCAACGACCCGGGCACCGGAGTGATGCGCCACGTCGATGCCGGCTACGAGCACGCGCGCGACATCGCCCGCGAACGCGGACTCAAGGTGCCGATGCTGTGACCACCACGCTCATCACGAACATCGGGGAGCTGACGACGAACGTCGGTCCTTCGACAGGCTCAGGAACCCAGACGCATGAGGACGGCACGGTGCAGGACGCCGCCGTTCTCATCGAGGACGGACTGATCTCCTGGGTCGGTCCTTCGGCAAGCTCAGGAGCCCAAAGCGGCTCAGGGGCCCAGTCAACGCCGGCCGCCGACGAGATCGTGGACGCCGGAGGACGCGCTGTCATCCCCGGCTTCGTCGACAGCCACAGCCACATCGTGTTCGGCGGCGATCGGGCAGCCGAGTTCGAGGCGCGCATGGCCGGACAGAAGTACGCCGCAGGCGGCATCCGTTCCACCGTCGCCGCCACCCGGCGGGCGAGCGACGACGAGCTGCGAGCACGGGTGCGCGGTTTTCTCGACGAGATGCTCGCCCAGGGCACGACGACCGTCGAGATCAAAAGCGGCTACGGGCTCGACGTCGAGACCGAGCAGCGCCTGGTGCGTCTCGCGGCCGAGGTGACCGACGAGGTCACCTACCTCGGCGCGCACGTCGTGCCCGCGGAGTACGCCGACCGGAGCGACGCCTACGTCGATCTGGTGATCGGCGAGATGCTGGATGCCTGCGCCCCGCACGCGAAATGGATCGACGTGTTCTGCGAGACCGGCGCGTTCAGCGTCGCGCAGTCGCGGCGGGTGCTCGAGGCAGGCATCACCCGCGGCCTGAGGCCGCGGGTGCACGCCAGCCAGCTCGGGCCCGGCGAGGGGGTGCAGCTCGCGATCGAGCTCGGTGCCGCCTCGGTCGATCACGGCACCTACCTGACCGACGATGACGTCGCGGCGCTCGCCGCATCCGACACCGTGCTCACCCTGCTGCCAGGTGTGGAGTTCTCGACCCGGCAGCCGTACCCCGACGCCCGCCGCCTGATCGACGCCGGGGTCACGGTCGCCATCGCGTGCGACACGAACCCCGGCTCGAGCTTCACCTCGTCGATGCCGTTCTGCATCGCGCTCGCCGTGCGCGACATGGGGATGACGCCGGGCGAAGCGATCTGGGCCGCGACCGCCGGGGGAGCGGCCGCGCTGCAGCGCTCCGACATCGGCGTGGTCGCACCCGGCGCGCGGGCCGATCTGGTCCTGCTGGATGCTCCGACGCGGGTGCATCTGGCGTATCGGCCTGGCGTCCCGCTCGTGCAGCAGGTGTGGAAGGACGGCGCGTCCGTCTGGCGGAAGGGATGAGCATGGCACTCTCGCACGACGAACTCTGGCCCCGCGCGGGGTCGTGGCCCGCGCCGAAGGCCGGGCAACGGGCGGATGCCGCGCTCATCGGCATCCCGACCTGGCGCACGTCGCTGTCACCGACCGGCGCGCACGCGACGCCGGCGGCGATCCGCGATGCGCTGCCGCGCTACAGCGCCACGCTGATGGGGCCGCCGATGGTCGACCTGAACGAGACCCTGCGCATCGTCGACGCTGGCGACGTGCACGAACCAGACGGGGACGAGGGCGTGCAGCGCGGCGTCGTGAGGGTGCGCGAACTCGCCGAGCAGACCCGCCTCGTCATCGCACTCGGCGGCGACAACTCGCTCACGTACCCTGTCGCCCGCGGCGCCGGAGCCGACGGGCTGATCACGCTGGACGCGCACTTCGACCTGCGCGACGACGTCTCCAACGGCTCACCGGTGCGTCGCCTGGTCGAAGACGCTCCCGAGGGTGAGCGCATCGACCCGACCCGCATCGTCCAGATCGGCATCGCGGACTTCGCGAATTCCGCCGCCTACGCGGAACGCGCCGCCGAGTGGGGGATCCGCGTGATCACGCTCGACGAGGTGCGCGAGAAGGGCATCCCCGCGGTGGTGGCGGAGGCGCTCGCCGTCGCCGGCGCGGGCTCCCGCATCCATCTCGACATCGATGTCGATGTCGTTGACCGCGCCGCCGCGCCCGGCTGCCCGGCCAGCGTCCCCGGCGGCCTCGCCGCGGGGGAGCTGCGCGCGCTGGTGCGCGCCATTGCCGCGGATGAGAAGGTGGTCAGCGCCGACATCGCAGAGGTGGATGCCACCGCGGATGCCGACGACGCGCGCACCGTGCGCCTCGCGGCGCTCTGCGTGCTGGAGCTGCTCGCGGGTCTCGCCGCCCGCTGAGCCCTGGCCCGGTCGCGCTTTCATCGGCGAGAAACCACATCCCGCGTGAGAAAGCACCCCTGTGCGTGTTTCTCATGCGCGTTGTGGTTTCTCACGGGCACGGCCGCGCCGGCCCGCGGCGGATGACGACGGCGTAGCGTGGAGCCATGACTCGAATCCTGATCTTCGGCGGCCACGGAAAGGTCGCCCTGCTGCTTGCTCCTCTTCTCTCAGCACGTGGTGACGAGGTGAAGGCCGTGATCCGCAATCCCGACCACGCCGACGACGTCCGTGCGGCAGGCGCTGAGCCGGTCGTCTTCGACGTCGAGCATCAGGACCAGGCGGCGATCGCCGAACTGCTCGCCGGGCACGACGCCGTGGTGTGGTCGGCGGGTGCCGGGGGTGGGGATGCCGCGCGCACGCGCGCCGTCGATCACGACGCGGCCGTGCGGTCGATGGACGCGGCGGCGGATGCCGGGGTGCGCCGCTACGTGATGGTGTCGTACTTCGGGGCATCGCCCGATCACGGCATCCCGGAGGACAACCCCTTCCACACCTATGCCGAGGCGAAGGCCGCGGCAGACGAGCACCTGCGCTCGTCGCAGCTCGACTGGACGGTGCTGGGCCCGAGCGGACTCACCCTCGAGGAGGGAACGGGGCGCATCGACGTCACCTCGAGTGAGTCGGACCAGGTGTCGCGCGCGAACGTCGCTCAGGTCATCGCGCAGGTGCTCGTCGAGGACGCCACCATCGGCCGGACCATCCTCTTCAATGACGGGGATACGCCGATCGCCGAGGCGCTGCGCGCCTGAGACACGCCCTCATCCCCGGCGCCGGATCAGGCGCCGGGGATGAGGGCGTGCGCGATGGCGTAGATCGCCAGTCCCGCCAGCGCACCCACCACGGTGCCGTTGAGCCGGATGTACTGCAGGTCGCGCCCGACCATGAGCTCGATCTTCTCGGTGGTCTCGGCCGGGTCCCACTTCTCGACGGTGTCGGTGATGATCGATGCGATGTCGTGGCGATACCGGTCGACGAGGAACACGGCGGCGTCCGTCGCCCAGCCGTCGACCCGCGCCTGCAGTGCCGGGTCGGTGGCCAGCCGCTGCCCGATCTCGGCGATCGCAGCAGCGGCCCGACGGCGCAGCCCGCTCTCGGGCTCGGCCAGGGCGTCGAGCAGCCCGGTCTTCGCGGTGTTCCAGACCTGCGCAGCGAGCTCGCCCACGCGGGGGCTGTCGAAGAGCGTCGTCTTCGCGCTCTCCAGTCGGTCGCGCATGGCCTCGTCGTGCTGCAGACCGTCGGCGAGGCGCCCGAGGTAGCCGTCGAGGGCGATTCGGGCCGGATGCCGGGGGTCGGCGTGCACGGCGCGCACGAACTTCAGCGCCTCGCTGTACGCCGTCTCGTCGACGAAGCGGTGCGCCAGACGGGGCACCCACGACGGCAGGCGGCGGGAGATGAGGCCCTGGAAGGCCGTGGCGTTGTTCTCGAGCCACGCGCCGAGACTGTCGACGGCGAGGTCGACGGCCCCGCGATGCGCGTCGGCCTCGACGATGCGCTGCAGCCAGGTGCCGGCGGACGGCGCCCAGTCGGGCTCGATGAGATGCTCGCGAGCGAGGTCGGCGATCAGGCTCTGCACGTCGTCGTCGCTCAGCGCGCGCAGCACAGCGGACGCCGCCGTCGAGGCTTCGGACGCCACGCGCTGGGCATGCGCCTCGTCGGTGAGCCATTCGCCGAGGCGCTGCGAGAGTGCGGTCGTCGACAGCTTCGCGCGCACGACGTCGCCAGCGAGGAAGTTCGTCTCGATGAACTCGCCGAGCGTGCGCCCGATCTCGTCCTTGCGGTTGGGGATGATCGCGGTGTGCGGGATCGGCAGCCCGAGCGGGCGGCGGAACAGCGCCGTCACGGCGAACCAGTCGGCGAGCGCGCCGACCATGCCTCCCTCGGCGGCCGCCCGCACGTAGCCGAGCCAGGGAAGCCGGGATTCGAGCCAGAAGGAGAAGACGAACACGACGGCCATGAAGATCAGTGCACCGAGGGCCACCGCCTTCATCCGGCGCAGGCCGCGCAGCCGCTCCTGATCGGCGGGCGAGAGCAGCGCCATCGGTGTTCGCGACATGCCGACATCCTTTCACGGTGACTACGCTGGAAGGGTGATCGACGACATCAAAAAGCGTGCACTGCACCGCACCAGCATCCTCGAGGGTCAGCTGCGCGGCATCGCGCGGATGATCGAGAGCGAGGAGTACTGCATGGACATCATCACGCAGTCGCGCGCCGTGCAGCGCTCGCTCGAGTCGCTCAATCGCCTGCTGCTCGAGAACCACCTGCGCACGCATGTCACGCACATGTTCGAAGAGGGCGGCGACGAGCGCGAGACCGCGGTCGGGGAACTGCTCAAGGCCTTCGACTTCGACCGCAAGTGAGTCATATCCACTGTCCATCCGGCAATTGACGACGGATATCGTCGCGCTATTCGCCCCATTCTTCGTTTTTCGCTGTACCTGGGCCTCCTCCTGTGCTTGACTGACGACAGTCAGATCTCACCGTGGAGGTTCCATGACCGATTCCGCACCCGCGGCGACCGCACCCGACTCCGGCACAGCGAACGGAGGCGTCGAGATCGTCGGCGTCACCAAGCGGTACGGCGACAGCATCGCCGTCGACGACCTCGACCTGTCCGTCCGCGCCGGCGAGTTCCTCTCGCTCCTCGGTCCCTCAGGATGCGGCAAGACCACCACCCTGCGCATGATCGCCGGATTCGAGCATCCCGACAGCGGCGACATCCGCATCTCGGGCCGCAGCGTTCTCGGACTGCCGCCGCACCGACGCGAGGTGAACACCGTCTTCCAGGCGTATGCACTGTTCCCGCACATGACCGTCGCCGAGAACGTCGCCTACGGCCTTCAGCAGCGCAGGGTTCCCAAAGCAGAGCAGCGCGAGCGCGTCATAGAGGCGCTCGACATGGTGCAGCTGCGCCGGTTCGCCGACCGCAAGCCCACCATGCTCTCGGGAGGGCAGCAGCAGCGCATCGCGCTCTCCCGTGCCCTCATCAACCGCCCCAGCGTGCTGCTGCTCGACGAGCCGCTCGCCGCGCTCGACCGTCAGCTGCGTGAGGACATGCAGGTCGAGCTGAAGCTGCTGCAGGCGCGCCTCGGGATCACGTTCGTCTTCGTCACCCATGACCAGGGCGAGGCCCTGTCGATGAGCGATCGCATCGCCGTCATGCGCGCAGGTCGGATCGAGCAGCTCGATGCGCCCGATGCCGTCTACAGCGAGCCCGCCTCCGCATACGTGGCCTCCTTCATCGGCCAGCAGAACTTCATCGCCGGCACAGTCGCCGACGTCCCCGACAGCCTCGAGACCGGGCTGGGGACGATCGACGGGCGGTGGGGCCGCGACCGCGTCGGAAGAGGGACGGCCGCCGTGGCGACGATCCGTCCTGAGCTCATCCGGCTCGCCGCGCCCGGCGCGCCAGGAGCGGGAGCGGACGGGCGCGTGCTCAGCGTGTCGTACCTGGGCGAGACGCTGCAGGTCGTCGTGAGTGCGGGCGAAGGGCAGACGCTGCTCGTGCGCACGCCGGCGCCGACGGCCGCCCGCGTCGCGGTCGGTGACGATGTGCGCTGCCTCTGGTCGACATCCGACGTCCGACTGTTCGCCGCCGACGGGGCGCCGACCGCGGCCACGCATGTGATCGCCCTGCCGAAGGTCGCGCGATGAGGCCCGAACCGGTGCGGGTGCTCGCCCACCGCGGCGCGGCGGGCATCCTGCGCAGCGAGCTCACCCGACGCGGCTTCCTGGCGACCGCGCTCGCCGCGGGAGGCACGATGCTGTTCACCGCGTGCGCGCCCGGGCAGGTGGGAATGGCGCCCCAGGCGAAGGGCGGCCCGCTTGAGGATCGCCTCTCGATCTACACCTGGAGCGACTACGACGACCCTGAGATCCTCTCCGAGTTCACCTCGCAGGCAGGGCCGAGGATCGTCGTCGACGCCTTCAACTCCAATGAGGAGCTGATCGCGAAGCTGGTCGCCGCCCGGGGCACCTCGGGCTACGACATCGTCGTGCCCAGCGGGCTGTTCGTCATGCCGATGGCTGAGAACGGGCTGCTCGAGAAGCTCGACCTCGACCTCATCCCGAACTTCTCGACGATGAATCCCGCGTTCATCCACCGTACGTTCGACCCCGACAATTCGTACTCGATCTGCAAGGCGTGGGGCACCACCGGCTTCGTGTACGACAAGCGAGTGATCAACCGCGAGCTCACCGACTGGTCCGATTTCATCGATGCGGCGCAGAACGAGGCATCCGGCCGGACGTCGGTGCTCGACGATCCCGCGCCGCTCTGCGGGATCTACCACTGGTCGCACGGCATCGACTGGAATACGACGAGGAAGAAGGATCTGGATGCCTGCGAGAAGTTCCTCGTGAACGAGCTCGCACCGCACATCTCGATCTTCGACTCCGCGCCCGGCGGCCAGGTCATCCCGCAGGCGACGGCCGCACTGGTGCAGTCCTACAGCGGCGACGCGCGGATCGGCATCGACGAGTCCGACGACCCCGAGCGCTGGCAGTGGGTGCTCGGCGCCCCGGACACGGAGCTGTGGATGGACAACTGGGCGATCGCCAAGGGAGCGCGGCATCCTGAGGCCGCGCACGCGTTCATCGACTACATGATCTCCCCCGACATCCAGGTGCAGCAGGTCGACTACATCGGATACGACACCGGGGTGCAGGGCACGCAGCAGAAGGCCGAGGAGGCCGAGCTCGACCGCCTCGACATGGTCTACTTCAGCGACGAGCAGGTGAAGACGATGCACGAGCAGAAGTTCACCGAGGCGCAGGAGCGCATCGTGTCGATCTGGAACAGGGTGAAGGTGGCCGCCGGTGCGTAGAGTCAGACTGCCGTATGCGCTGGCCCTGCCCGCCTGGGTGTGGCTCGCGATCTTCTTCATCGTGCCGATCGGCGTCGTGGTCTGGTACAGCTTCGGCTACAAGCCGAGCATCTTCTCGACGAACTCGAACGACATCCTGTCCTTCGACAGATACGTCGAGGCACTCTCGCCCACGTTCCTGGTCACATTCCAGAACACGCTGTGGGTGGGAGTGCTGGGCACCCTGCTGTGCCTCATCATCGGGGCCCCCGTCGCATACTGGATCGCCGTGAAGGCGCCGCCGTCGCGACGCGGCATGCTGCTCGCACTGGTGATGGTGCCGTTCTGGACGAACTTCCTCGTGCGCACGATCGGCTGGCAGGTGATCCTCGCGCCAGAAGGATGGCTGTCGGGAATGCTGCAGTTCATCGGGGTCATCCCCGGTCCGCTCGACGCGCTGAACACGCGAGGTGCGGTGCTGCTCGGTGTCGTCTACAACTACCTGCCGCTGATGATCCTGCCGCTGTACGTGGCGTTCGACAGAGTCAGCGGACCACTGCGCGAGGCGAGCAAGGACCTCGGCGCGAACAGCATCGTCACGTTCGCCCGCGTCACGATCCCGCTCGCCCGTCCCGGCATCATCGCCGGCGTGCTGCTGGTCTACATCCCGCTCATGGGCGACTACATCACCGCGACGGTGCTGGGCGGTGCGAAGGGAGCCATGGTCGGTCAGCTCGTCGCCAGTCAGTTCCAGACCGCGCAGAACTGGGCGCTCGGGTCGGCCATGGCGGTGCTGCTGATCGTGATGATCGGCATCTCCATCGCGCTGGCGGCGCTGCTGCTGTGGCTGGTCACGATCCCGATGCGACGACGTCACACTCTGAGGCTGGGAGCTGAATCATGAGCCGCTGGATCCTGCCGGTGTGGTCGACGCTGGTGTTCGTCTTCCTGTTCCTGCCGATCGTCGTGATCATCATCTACTCCTTCAACGTCGGTCGGCTGCTCGTCTCGTGGGACCACTTCGGTTTCGACTCGTTCACCGCGATCGTCACGAAGCCCGCCATCCGCGACGCCGTGCTCGTGTCGGTGCGCACCGGGCTGATGGCCGCGGTGCTGGCCACCTTCCTGGGCACGCTGGCGGGGATCGCGATGGCGCGCAACCCCGGCAAGTGGGTGTACTGGTTCCTGGGCATCCTGCTGCTGATCGCCGTCACGCCCGAGATCGTCGACGCCGTCGCCCTGCTGCCGTGGATGGTGTTCCTCGGGCAGGATGCGGGGATGAGCGTGTTCAACGACGGCAGCGTCCGCCTGGTCATCGGCCAGTCGCTCTTCTCGATAGCGATCGTCTCGTACATCGTGCGCGCGCGACTGGTCGGCCTCGATGAGAGCCTCGAAGAGGCGTCGGCAGATCTGTACGCGCCGCCGCTGCGCACATTCCTGAAGGTCACGCTTCCCCTCGCCATGCCCGCAGTGCTGGCAGGATTCCTGCTCTCGTTCACTCTCGGCCTCGACAACACGGTCGTCTCGGCGTTCGTGCAGGTCTCGGGGACGACGCCGTGGCCCGTGTACGTGCTCAGCGCGCTGCGCAGCGGCCTTCGCCCCGAGATCGCCGCGGTGTCGACGATCATGCTGGTGCTGACGCTGGCATCGCTCGCGCTTGTCGCCTTCGTGCTCAAGCGCGCCGGCGACTCGGCATCCGACATCGCCCGCACCATGGGCGGCGGCTGACCCGCCTCTGCGCACAGTTCCCGCCGAGACCTGCAGCAGCTGCTGCAGGTCTCGGCGGGAAGTGCAGGTCTCGGCGTCAGAGGATGCGGGCGGCCTCGCCGAGCACGCCGCGCAGGATGTCGCCGATCTCGCGGAACTCCGCAGGGCCGATCGTCAGCGGCGGTGCGAGCTGGATGACCGGGTCGCCGCGGTCGTCGGCGCGGCAGTAGAGCCCGGCGTCGAAGAGCGCCTTGGAGAGGAAGCCGCGCAGCAGCCGCTCGGACTCCTCGGCGTCGAAGGTCTGCTTGGTCGCCTTGTCCTTCACGAGCTCGATGCCGAAGAAGTAGCCGTCGCCGCGCACATCGCCCACGATCGGCAGGTCCAGCAGCGTCTCGAGTTCGGCGCGGAACAGCGGCGAGTTCTCGCGCACGCGTGCGTTCAGCCCCTCCTCGTCGAAGATCGCGAGGTTCTCGAGCGCGACGGCGGCCGAGACCGGATGCCCGCCGAAGGTGTACCCGTGCGGGAAGAAGGTGTCACCCTGCGCGAACGGCTCGTAGATGCGGCTGGAGATGATCGTGGCGCCGATGGGGGAGTAGCCGCTGGTCATCCCCTTGGCGCAGGTGATCATGTCGGGGACGTAATCGAAGGCGTCGCAGGCGAAGGTGTGACCGAGGCGCCCGAACGCGCAGATGACCTCATCCGAGACGAGCAGCACGTCGTGACGGTCGCAGATCTCGCGCACGCGCTGGAAGTATCCGGGTGGGGGAGGGAAGCATCCGCCGGAGTTCTGCACGGGCTCGAGGAAGATCGCGGCGACCGTGTCAGGCCCTTCGAACAGGATCATCTCCTCGATCCGGTCCGCCGACCACTTCGCGAAGGCGTCGGGGTCGGACGGAGCGCCCATCTCGGCTGCCCGGTAGATGTTCGTGTTCGGCACCCGGAATCCGCCCGGGGTGACCGGTTCGAACATCTCCTTCATCGCCGGGATGCCGGTGATGGCCAGCGCCCCCTGCGTCGTGCCGTGATAGGCGATCGCGCGCGAGAGCACCTTGTGCTTGCCGGGGCGGCCGCGCAGTCGCCAGTACTGCTTGGCGAGCTTGAACGCCGTCTCGACGGCCTCGCTGCCGCTGGTCGAGAAGAACACCCGGTCGAGGTCTCCCGGCGCTTCGGCGGCGAGCCGCTCGGCGAGCTCGATCGCGGCCGGGTGCGCGTACGACCAGAGCGGGAAGAACGCCAGTTCCTGCGCCTGCGCGGCGGCGGCCTCGGCGAGTCGGCGCCTGCCGTGGCCGGCGTTGACGACGAAGAGTCCCGCGAGCCCGTCGATGTACTTCCTGCCCGTCGCATCCCAGATGTGATGACCCTCGCCCTTGACGATCACCGGAACATCGGACGACGCCATCGTCGATTGACGGGTGAAGTGCATCCAGAGGTGTTCCTTCGCTTTCCGCTGCAGTTCTATGCTCATGTGTCGATATTGACACCGAAGCGGCGCGAAGACAACAGAATCCGAAGGCTGTCAGCTCTGCAGCGGTCCCAGCCAGGCGGATGCCGCCGTGGAGTGCGCCGACTCCGGATCCGACGGGTGGAACATGCCCGCGAGCACGTCGCGGTACAGCCGCGAGAGCTCATTCGACGAGAAGTAGGATCCGCCGCCGGCGACGAGCATCGCCTCGTCGACGACCTGCTTCGCCATCACGACGGCTCGGTGCTTCAGTCCCGAAAGCAGCGTGAACCAGCGCGCCCCGTGATCGGCGAGCTCGTCGACATCTCGCGCGAGTGCGGCGATCTGCGGCGGCAAGGCGTCGTACGCGAGTGCCATGTCGGCAATCCGCCAGCGGATGTCGGGATCCTGGCTGTACGCCGCCCCGGTCTTCTTGGAGCGCCGGGCCTTCGCTGTGGCGACCGCGAGGTCGAGCCCGCGTCGCGCGATGCCGGTGTAGACGGAGGCGAGCAGGATCTCGAAGACGCTGAAGATGCCGAACACGATCGGATCCGGGTTCGGGCCGGGGTCGATGCGCCGGACCACGTGCTCGGGTGCCGCGACCGCGCCGTTCAGGCGCGTGGTGCGGCTCTGCGTGCCGCGCATGCCGAGGGTGTCCCAGTCGTCGCTCGTGACGACGGCGTCTGTGCGCTCGATGAACGCGAACACCAGCTTCGGGGCATCCGGACTCGTGGTGTCGAGGCCGTGCAGACCGAGCTTCGTCCACACCGGTGCGAGCGAGGTGAAGATCTTGGTGCCGGTGAAGGCGTAGCCCCCGTCGCCCTGCGGCAGGGCATCCGTGTCGCTGCCGAACAGGACCAGATCGTTGCCGCCCTCGCTGATGCCGAACGCGAACACCTCGCCAGTCGCCGCGCCGTCCTGCACGAACTCCAGTCCGGGCACCCCGCGATCGCTGAACACCTTCGCCACACCCGTCCACACCAGGTGCATGTTGATCGCGAGCGCCGTGGCGGGAGCCGCGGAAGCGAGGCGCTGCTGCAGCACCGCCGCTTCGGCGAGCCCGAGGCCGGCACCGCCGCGCTCGCGGGGGACGAGGATCGACAGGTACCCGGCCTCGCGCAGCTCGTCGAGGTCCTGCTGCGGGAACGTGTTCTCACGATCGTGCACCGCGGCGCGCTCGCTGATGCGCTCGAGCAGGTCGTCGGGCAGGTGGCGGGCGGGGTCGAACGCGCTCAAGAGAGGGCCTCCAGGATCTGACGGGTCGTCTCATCAGGACGATCCCGGTGCGGCGAGTGGCCGGCGCCGGACACGACCGACATGGTGACGTGCGGGTTCTCGACCACGGAGTCGGCCAGCTCGCCGGTGAACAGGCTGTACACCTCGGGGTCGGCTCCGACGATGTGGGTCGGGATGCCGAGCCGCGCTGCCTGCGTGCGCACGTCCCACGGCTCGTTCTGCACGCTGGTCTGCTCGATGGCCCACCGGCTGGCGCGCAGCACGGCATCCACCTTCAGCTCCACGTCCTGCGGATGCCAATCCGGATGCTCGGCGCGCACCGACGCGATGTCGGGGGACGCGAAGGCGCGCTGCTGGCTGCGGCGGATGATCCCCTGGTCGCGTCCGGCGACGTGGATCGCCGGGTCGATCAGCACAAGACGTCGCGCCCATCCGGATGCCGTGGTCGCCGCGACCACGGTGGCGGCGCCGCCCAGAGAGTGGCCGATCACGGCATCCCACTCTCCGCCGTCGTCCGGACGGACGGCACCGACGTCGGCGCCGTATGCCGCGACGGAGTAGTCGAGGGCGCGGGGGGCGTCGCCGTGGCCGCGCAGGTCGACCGCGGTGGCCTGCCATCCGGCATCCGCCAGCGCAGTGCCGATCCGCCACATCAGTGCGGCGGACGATCCGAGACCGTGGACGAGGAGGGCGCGGCGCGGGCCGTCGCCCCACACCAGGCGGGGGAGCGTGAGGGGTGCGGGCACGCCACCAGCCTAGAGCCGGGCGGTCTGGATCGGCTCGGTGTCTGGATAGGGCGAGGGGTCGCGATGACGCAGGTCGGGGAACGAGCGGACGAACACGATCGAGACCACCAAGCCGACGAACGCGAACAGGGCGGCGGCGAGGTACGCACCCGTCGGGCCGGACTGGTCGATGAGGATGCCGGCGACGGCTGAGCCGGCGGCAGCGCCGATCAGCTGACCCGTGCCCGCCCAGCCGAACGCCTCCGCCGTCTCGCTGAACTTCACGCTCGCGGTGGTGATCGCGAAGAGCACGGCCAGGGCAGGCGCGATGCCGACGCCGGCCAGCACGAGGGTGCCGCCGAGCCAGAAGATGTTCAGCGAGACCATCGTGAGGCCGAGGCCGATGGTCACGATCAGCAGGCGCCTGGCCATGGCCCATGGACCGATCGGAATGTGCCCGAATGCGAGCCCGCCCGCCAGGCTGCCGACAGAGAAGACCGCGAGCACAAGCCCTGCCTCCAGCCCGCCGTGTCCGAAGGTCGCGACGACGCCCACCTCGACGGCCGAGCAGGCGCCGATGAGCAGGAAGCCGATGACCGTGGCGAGCATCACCGGCGGCTTGAGCACCACGCGGCCGAACGCGCGACGGCTGCGCGGGATGCGCACGCGACCGACCTCGGGGGAGAGGATGAACCACGCGCCGCCCAGCACGAGGATCACCGCGACCAGCAGCAGACCCTGCATGGTGCCGACCTGCGTGGAGACGACGGTGATCACCACGGGCGCGACGATCCAGATGATCTCCTGCAGTGACGCGTCGAGGGAGAAGAGGGGAGTGAGCTGGCCGGCGTTCACGAGCTTGGGGTAGATGGTGCGCACCGCCGCCTGCACCGGGGGAGTCGACAGCCCCGCGAGCAGGGCGAAGACCATGTAGCCGGGAAGCTCGAGCGGGAGCAGCGCGAGCCCCAGCACCGCCAGCACGCAGACGGCGAGGGTGAGAGTGAGCACCCGGCGCATGCCCCAGGCGCCCATCCAGCGGCTGGTGACCGGGCCGGCGATCGCCTGGCCGACGGATGCGGCGGCGAGCACGATGCCCGCCGCGCCGTACGATCCGGTCTGCTGCTCGACGTGCAGCAGGATCGCGAGACTCGTCATGCCGTTGGGGAAGCGCGCCACGAGCTGTGCGGCGATCATCCGAGCCACGCCGGGCGTGCGAAGAAGGTCCCGATATCCCGCCATCAGAAGAGGTTATCCGGCGCGCGGGCGGGTACGCGATGCGGAGGAGCGACGACACGCCGCGACACGCCGGAGGCGGTTCTCCACAGCGAATCGGGTGTCGGTGACCCGGCGTAGCGTCCTGCCTGTGGATGGATCCGGAAGGGGGTCACGAGAGCCGCGTGAATCCGCGCTCGGAGCGCCCTCCCCGGCGGCTGCGGGCTGTGGAAGAAACGGTGGACAAGCTGTGTTGTATCTGGGGAGAGCAGTGGAAAACTACACGGATGTAACTACTACCCCTTGTGGTCGCTTCCAATGTCCGTCCCCATATGTAGTATTGAAGTCCCGGCGGGGGTCTGCCGGAGAAACCACCTGGAACAGAGGGGAATCAGACATCACCATGTCGATCACGGTCTACACCAAGCCTTCCTGCGTGCAGTGCAACGCGACCTACCGCGCCCTCGACGCCAAGGGCATCGAGTACCAGATCACCGACCTCTCGGAAGACGCCTCGGCGCTCGAGCAGGTCAAGGCGCTCGGGTACATGCAGGCACCGGTCGTCATCACCGACGACGGTCACTGGTCGGGCTTCCGCCCCGACAAGATCGACGAGCTCGCTGCCCGTCTCGCATAGTCCGGAGGGGGTGGCGAGGTGAGCGCAGTCGCGACCGCGGTGCCGCTCCTGGTCTACTTCTCGAGCGCGTCGGGGAACACCGCCCGTTTCATCGAGAAGCTCGGCCTTCCTGCCCGGCGCATCCCCCTGCTCCGCACCGAGGAGCCACTCCTCATCGACGAGCCGTTCGTGCTCGTCACCCCGACGTACGGGGGCGGACAGGGGCGCGGTGAGGAGAAGGGCGCCGTGCCCAAGCAGGTCATCCGGTTCCTCAACGACGAGCGCAACCGGCGCCACATCCGCGGGGTCATCTCCGCGGGCAACACGAATTTCGGCGAGGCGTTCTGCCTCGCCGGAGAGATCATCAGCCGCAAGTGCGACGTGCCCCACTTGTATCGCTTCGAGGTATTCGGCACACAAGACGATGTCGATCGCGTGAGCGACGGATTGGAACGATGGTGGAAGCGACAGTGACCGATGCAGTCGAGTTCAAGGTGAACCCCGCGTACGAGGGGCTCGACTATCACGCCCTCAACGCGATGCTCAACCTGTACGACGCGGACGGCAAGATCCAGTTCGACGCCGACAAGCGCGCCGCACGCGAATACTTCCTGCAGCACGTCAACCAGAACACGGTGTTCTTCCACTCCCTCAAGGAGCGTCTGGACTACCTCGTCGAGAAGGAGTACTACGAGGGCGCGGTCATCGAGCAGTACTCGTTCGACTTCGTCCAGAAGCTCAACGACCTCGCGTACTCGAAGAAGTTCCGCTTCGAGACCTTCCTCGGCGCGTTCAAGTACTACACGAGCTACACGCTGAAGACCTTCGACGGCAAGCGCTACCTCGAGCGCTTCGAGGACCGCGTCGTGATGACCGCGCTCGCGCTCGCCGAGGGCGACGAGCAGGTCGCGATCGACCTCGTCGAGGAGATCATCTCGGGTCGCTTCCAGCCGGCCACCCCCACCTTCCTCAATGCGGGCAAGGCGCAGCGCGGCGAGCTCGTCAGCTGCTTCCTGCTGCGCATCGAAGACAACATGGAGTCGATCGCCCGCGGCATCAACTCGTCGCTGCAGCTGTCGAAGCGCGGCGGCGGCGTCGCGCTGCTGCTGTCGAACATCCGCGAGTCGGGCGCGCCGATCAAGCAGATCGAGAACCAGTCGTCCGGCATCATCCCCGTGATGAAGCTGCTCGAAGACAGCTTCAGCTACGCGAACCAGCTCGGTGCGCGTCAGGGCGCGGGCGCGGTGTACCTCAACGCGCACCACCCCGACATCATGCGATTCCTCGACACCAAGCGCGAGAACGCGGACGAGAAGATCCGCATCAAGACGCTCTCGCTGGGTGTCGTCGTGCCCGACATCACGTTCGAGCTCGCCAAGAAGGGCGAGGACATGTACCTGTTCTCGCCGTACGACGTCGAGCGCGTCTACGGCGTGCCCTTCGGCGACATCTCGGTGTCCGAGAAGTACCACGAGATGGTCGATGACTCGCGCATCAAGAAGACGAAGATCAACGCGCGCGAGTTCTTCCAGACTCTCGCCGAGATCCAGTTCGAGTCGGGCTACCCGTACATCATGTTCGAGGACACGGTGAACAAGGCGAACCCGATCAAGGGTCGCATCAACATGTCGAACCTGTGCAGCGAGATCCTGCAGGTGAACACGCCGACCACGTACAACGACGACCTGTCTTACGATCAGATCGGCAAGGACATCTCGTGCAACCTCGGCTCGATGAACATCGCGCTGTCGATGGATGCCGATGACCTGGGCAAGACCGTCGAGACCGCGATCCGCGCGCTGACCGCCGTCAGCACGCAGAGCCACATCAACTCGGTGCGCTCGATCGAAGACGGCAACGATCGCTCGCACGCCATCGGCCTCGGCCAGATGAACCTGCACGGCTACCTCTCTCGTGAGCGCATCTTCTACGGTTCGGAAGAGGGCATCGACTTCACGAACATCTACTTCTACACGGTGCTGTTCCACGCGCTGAAGGCGTCGAACCAGCTCGCCATCGAGCGCGGCGAGACCTTCGACGGCTTCGAGGACTCGACCTACGCGTCGGGTGAGTTCTTCGACAAGTACATCGACCAGGCATGGGTGCCCGCGACCGAGAAGGTCAAGGAGCTCTTCGCCGACAAGTTCATCCCTGCGCAGCAGGACTGGGTCGAGCTGCGCGAGAGCATCCAGAATCACGGCATCTTCAACCAGAACCTGCAGGCGGTGCCGCCGACCGGCTCGATCTCGTACATCAACAACTCCACGTCGTCGATCCACCCGATCGCGTCGAAGGTCGAGATCCGCAAGGAGGGCAAGCTCGGTCGCGTGTACTACCCGGCGCCGTTCATGACGAACGACAACCTGGAGTACTACCAGGACGCGTACGAGATCGGCTACGAGAAGGTCATCGACACCTACGCCGCCGCCACCCAGCACGTCGACCAGGGCCTGTCGCTGACGCTGTTCTTCAAGGACACCGCCACCACCCGCGACATCAACAAGGCGCAGATCTACGCATGGCGCCAGGGCATCAAGACGATCTACTACATCCGGCTGCGCCAGATGGCCCTCGAAGGCACCGAGCTCGACACCTGCGTCTCCTGCACGCTGTGACGGCCCGATCTACGACTCGAAGAGGAAACAAGAATGACCCCGTCTCCTAAGCTCACGCTGGTCGACCACGTGCAGGCGATCAACTGGAACCGCATCGAGGATGAGAAGGACCTCGAGGTGTGGAACCGCCTCGTGAACAACTTCTGGCTGCCCGAGAAGGTGCCGCTGTCGAACGATGTGCAGTCGTGGAACACGCTCACCCCCGACGAGCAGCTGCTCACGATGCGCGTGTTCACGGGTCTCACCCTGCTCGATACCATTCAGGGCACGGTCGGAGCCGTCTCGCTCATCCCCGATGCGATCACCCCGCACGAGGAGGCGGTGTACACCAACATCGCGTTCATGGAGTCGGTGCACGCGAAGAGCTACTCGTCGATCTTCTCGACGCTGTGCTCGACGAAGGAGATCGACGAGGCCTTCCGCTGGTCGGTCGAGAACCAGAACCTTCAGAAGAAGGCGCAGATCATCGTCGACTACTACCGTGGCGACGACCCGCTCAAGCGCAAGATCGCCTCGACGCTGCTCGAGTCGTTCCTGTTCTATTCGGGCTTCTACCTGCCGATCTACTGGTCGTCGAAGGCGAAGCTCACGAACACGGCCGACCTCATCCGCCTCATCATCCGCGACGAGGCCGTGCACGGGTACTACATCGGCTACAAGTTCCAGAAGGGCCTCGAGAACGAGACCGAAGAGCGTCGCCAGGAGCTGAAGGACTACACCTTCAACCTGCTGTTCGAGCTCTACGAGAACGAGGTGCAGTACACGCAGGACCTCTACGACGGCGTCGGCCTGACCGAGGACGTCAAGAAGTTCCTGCACTACAACGCCAACAAGGCGCTGATGAACCTCGGCTACGAGCCGATGTTCCCCTCGACCGTCACAAACGTGAACCCGGCCATCCTCTCGGCCCTGTCGCCGAACGCCGACGAGAACCACGACTTCTTCTCGGGGTCGGGTTCGTCTTACGTGATCGGCAAGGCCGAGGCCACCGAGGATGACGACTGGGACTTCTGAGATGAGCGAACTGCAGAGGGAGATTGAGGACGGTCGCACTACCGTTCGAGCCGAAGGATACTCGATGTCGATCGGCGAGTTGGCGAACTTGTACGCCAGCGAGGAGCTCGTCATCCGCCCCGAATTTCAGAGATTCTTCCGGTGGGGCATCGAGCAGAAATCCCGGCTCATCGAGAGCATCCTTCTTGGTATCCCGTTGCCATCCATTTTTGTGATGCAGCGGCATGATGGTGTCTGGGAGGTGATCGATGGACTCCAGCGTGTGAGCACAATCCTGGAATTCATGGGCCTGCTCCGCGACGAGGATACAGGAGAACTGAAACCTCGTTCTGTTTTGGAGGCGACAGACTACCTCCCGTCCTTAGCAGGGCACACCTTCGATTCCGAGGAGGAGGAGGCGTCGTTGTCGGCTGGACAACGCATTGCGTTGAAAAGGGCGAAGCTGGACGTGAAAATCTTACTTCCTGAAAGTGACGAAAAAGCGAAGTACGAGCTTTTTGACCGTCTCAACACTGGCGGTGCCCCTCCCACGCCCCAAGAAGTTCGCAACGCGCAACTGATTATGCGAGACCGGACGATGTATGACTGGCTGGTTGCTCTCCGTGATTTACCCGAATTTGGGCAGATTGTTGACATATCGAATCGTAAGAGTCTGGAACAGTATGACCTCGAACTAGTCAGCCGTGCCGTAGCAATCAATTCCTCAACAGACGAGATGCTTCGAGATCTCGGAAATATGGACCGCTTTCTTACGACCAAACTCTTGGCGCTCGCGAGCCATGCGGACTTTGATCGGGAATCGACCGCCAATACGTTTGAGCGGGTCGCCAAACTTGTGGCAGCGGCCGCTGGTGATGACGCCTTCCGGAGATACGACGCAAATAAGGCGAAGTTTCTTGGACCGTTCTCGGTTGCATCGTTCGAGGCGATCACCACAGGATTGTGGGTGAATCTGCCTCTGTGGGAATCGAGCACGGCTGAACAACTCACAACGCGTATTCAGGACATGTGGTCGACGGAATTCGCTTCGATGTCAGGCACGGGCATTGCAGCCAACTCTCGAGTGCCCAAGGTCACGCCTTGGGCGCGCGATTACTTTAGTACGACCGAGTGAAAATTCGAACCTCCGAGGAATTGGTCGATCGTATCGATTCTGATCTTGTTTGGCGTCGGGCTGAACTCACAGCATTTTATGGAGCGGCCGCGAGCGCCTCACGAATTGTCCAGACCGCGTTGCTTCGCGGTAGTGTTGCCCTCTTGTACGCTCACTGGGAGGGCTTTGTCAAAGAAGCTGCGTACTACTACTTATGCTTTCTAGCTTCGAAGCGTCTGAAAACCGAACAGTTGCGGGCGGAGATAGCTGGCTTATCGATGTGGTCGGAGATGGTCGCAGCGGCTGAGTCGCGAAATCCAGATTTGCATACGAAAATTGTCCGATCGCTTCGGGATGACAGTGCCAAGAGGGCCAAGATCCCGAACGACAAAGCCGCCATTCGTACCGAATCCAATCTTTCGTTTCGGGTCTTTGCGGCGATCCTCTCATCGATCGGGCTAGATTCTTCGATACATGAGAGCCATCGGGATCTGATTGACGCTGAACTTGTAGCAGTCAGGAACCGTATAGTTCACGGTGAGAATGAGACCATCGCTTTGCCCGAGTGGGTAGAGCTAAGCGCGGCGGTTCTTGCAATCATGCGAGATGTGGCGGATCAGATACAGCACGCTGCAGTCGAAAAGACCTATCTCATCTAGTCTCTTCCCTGAAGTCTGGCAACTTGTTCATATAGCCTCCCGACCGAGCGCTCGCGTGTGTAAAGGACGGATGCTATGCAGCATCCGTCAGCCCTGAATGATCACAGCCCTGCGCGCCGTAGTTCGACAGCTGCTGCAGGCTCCAGGTATTGCCATCGGGATCGTCGAAGGTGACGAAGTTTTTCCCACGCGAGATCCTCGACTCCTCGGGCCTCGACGCCGACCGACTGCAGGTGCGCGAGAGCCTTATCGGCATCCGGTACGACGACCTGGATCGTGTTCTGCTGGCCCGGCTCGAGATCAATGCCGAGGCCGGTGCCGAAGGCGATGGAGCATGCAGACCCCGGCGGGGTTATCTGCAGGAAGCGTAGCTCGGCACTCACCTGCTGATCGTGGTCGGCATTGAACCCGATCTTCACGTAGAGGTTTTTCGAGCGGTCGACATCTACGACCGGTAGGAAGATGAGCTCGATCTTCCAGTCGATTTTCTGCGCCTTCCGCGCGATGGCGGGAGTGCGCTCCCGCGGTCACGCTACGCTGACCCACCGCACCCGCACCCACCGGCACATGCCGCCCGCCGCATACAGCCCCGCGTAGCGTGGGCACCAGCGATCGGCATCCGCCTTTGGCTACCACAGCTCAAGGGCATCCGATCGGCAGGAGAGCATCATCAGTTCCACGCACATCGACACCGGCGTCGACACCGGCGCAGCCACCCTCGGACCGATCCGGCAGACCTATGCGGGCAACGCGGAGTTCCCACCGATGGCGCATGCCTACAAGCAGGTGTCGCAGGTCGTGCGCGAGACCGGACTCCTGCAGCGCACCTCGTGGTTCTACCTCTCGGTCGCAGCCGGCATCGTGCTCGCCCTCGGCGGAGCGGTCACGGGATTCATCCTGCTCGGCGACAGCTGGTTCCAACTGCTGATCGCCGCAGCCCTCGGCATCATCTTCACGCAGATCGCCTTTCTCTCGCACGAGGCGGCCCACCGGCAGATCCTGTCGTCGGGGCCCGCGAACTTCAAGCTCGCCCGCATCCTCGCGGGCAGCATCGGCATGAGCTATTCGTGGTGGGACTCGAAGCACACCAAGCATCACGGCAACCCCAACCAGGTGGGCAAGGACCCGGACATCGAGGTCGACACCATCTCCTTCCTCGATGAGGACGCGGCCAAGTCGCGCGGCCTGATCCGCCTGATCACCCGCAAGCAGGGCTGGCTGTTCTTCCCGCTGCTCACCCTCGAGGGACTGAACCTCCACTACATCGGGCTCAAGCACCTGCTCACGAAGAAGAAGGTCAAGGGACGCTGGACCGAGCTCGGCATCATCGCCGTCCGCTTCGCGATCCTCCTGATCCCTGTGTTCATGATGCTGCCGCTCGGTATGGCGTTCGCGTTCCTGGGAGTGCAGCTGGCTGTGTTCGGCGTGTACATGGGCGCGTCGTTCGCACCCAACCACAAGGGGATGCCGATCATCGACCCGAGCGCGCGCCTGGACTTCTTCTCGAAGCAGGTGCGCACCTCGCGCAACATCCGCGGCGGCTGGTGGGCGACGGCGCTCATGGGCGGTCTCAACTACCAGGTCGAGCACCACCTGTTCCCGAGCATGCCGCGCCCGCACCTCGCCAAGGCTCGGGAGATCGTGCGCGACTACTGCGCGTCGAACAATGTGCCGTACACCGAGACCAGCCTCGGTCGTTCTTACGCGATCGTGATCGAGTACCTGAACCGGGTCGGCCTCGCGGCCGGCGGGGATCCGTTCGACTGCCCCGCGGCCACGAGTCTCCGCCGCGCCTGACGTTCGGCGCATGACGCAGAGAAGGCGGATGCCCTAGGGCATCCGCCTTCTCTTTCCTTCGCGCGCTCAGACCGTCAGGCTTTCGGATACCCCGCGGTCTTCAACGTGCGAGCCAGATGCGCGGCGTTCGCCGCGGCGGTCGTGATCGTCTGCGCGACCTTCTCGGGCGTCTCGGGGAGATCCTTGTAGTCGGTCGACCCCATCGCCTCGCCGTTCCAGTAGATCGAGCCCTGCGCGGGGATCGTGTAGCCGACGTCGTTCAGCGACTGGAACACGATCGCGGCGATGTGGTGCGCCCCGTCCTCGTTGCCGACCACGACGGCGAGCGCGACCTTGTCGAACAGGATCGGGCGGCCCTGCTCGTCGGTCTCGCTGAGCTCGGCGTCGAGCCGCTCGAGCACCCGCTGCGCGACGCTGGAGTGCTGCCCCATCCAGGTCGGCGTCGCGAACACGAGGATGTCGGCCGCGAGCACGCGCTCGCGCAGCGACGGCCACTGATCGCCGTCTCCCATGTCGGTCTGCACACCGGGACGGATGTCGTGATCGACCGCGCGGATGCGGTCGGCGGTCACGCCGTGCTCGGCCAGGGCGTTCAGCACCTGCTCGCCGAGCACATCGGTGCTCGATCCGGCGGGCGAGGGCTTGAGGGTGCAATTGATGAGCAGAGCGCTGAGCTGTTGATCCATGAGCGGCACGTAACCACCCATCCGTGCAGCAGGGGAGGGGCTTTCGTGCCGGGGAGCGATGGGCTAGACGTCCCGAGCAGGTTCGTCGTCGCCGCCAGCATCCCTGCCGCCGACAGCAGCCGGGGTCCCTGAAAAGCGCAGGGATATGCTGTGCGGATGAACACGCGCAGGGAAGGTCATGCCGCCCGCGGCGACGCCATGATCGACCCGCGCGTGATCGACCCCGGGCAGCAGCTGGTCAGCTTTCGCGGCATGGCCGACATCGAGATCGACCAGGTCGTACGCGTGCTGGCCGCCTTGCGCACGTGGCGTGAGACCGAGCAGCGCATCAGCTGGCGGTCGCGAACCGAGATGAAGCTCAACGAGACCGACATGGAAGCGCTGCGCTTCCTCGTCGCGTCGCTCAACAACGGCATCCTCGTCACCGCCGGCATGCTCGCCGATCATCTGCGCATCTCGACGAGCTCGACGACGAAGATGCTCGACCGGCTCGCCAGAGCGGGGCACGTCGCCCGCACCCCGCACCCGACGGATCGCCGAGCGGTGACGGTGAGCATCACGCCGCACACGCACGAGCAGGTGCGCGACAGCGTCGGCAGGGTGCACGCGGACCGGTTCGCCGCGGTCGCCGAACTCGACCCCGCTGAGCGCGAGGTCGTCGCCCGGTTCCTCGAGCGACTCGCTCGACAAGACGACGCGACCAGCTGAGGCTCAGTACCTGCGGTTGGCCTGGTAGTACGCCAGCAGTGCCTTCGTCGACGGGTCCTGCGCGGTCAGGGCATCCGCATCGCCCTCGAGAGCCGGGGCGATCTGCAGCGCCAGCTGCTTGCCCAGCTCGACGCCCCACTGGTCGAACGAGTTGATGCCCCAGACCGTGCCCTGCGTGAAGGTGATGTGCTCGTACAGCGCGATGAGCTGGCCGAGCACGGCCGGCGTCAGCGACGGCGCGAAGATCGACGTCGTCGGACGGTTGCCGGGGAACGTGCGCGCGGCGACGAGGGCGCCCGTAGTGCCCTCCTCCTCGACCTCTTCGGCGGTCTTGCCGAAGGCGAGCGCCTTTGTCTGCGCGAGGAAGTTCGCCAGGAAGAGACCGTGCACGTCCCGACCGTCATCGGTGAGCGGATACGCCGGATTGACGAAGGCGATGAAATCGGCAGGGATCAGCCGGGTGCCCTGGTGGATCAGCTGGTAGAACGCGTGCTGGCCGTTGGTGCCGGGCTCTCCCCAGAAGACCTCGCCGGTGTCGGTCGTGACCGGTGTGCCGTCCCAGCGCACCGACTTGCCGTTCGACTCCATGGTCAGCTGCTGCAGGTACGCGGCGAAGCGGCTCAACTGCTGGGCGTACGGCAGCACCGCGTGAGTCTGCGCGTCGAGGAAGTTCGTGTACCAGACGTTGAAGAGGCCCATCAGCACCGGCACGTTCTGCGCGAGCGGGGTGGTGCGCACGTGCTCGTCGACGGCGTGGAAGCCCTCGAGCAGCTCACGGAACACCGACGGACCGAACACGACCGCGAGCGACAGCCCGATCGCCGAGTCGACCGAGTAGCGGCCGCCGACCCAATCCCAGAACCCGAACGCGTTCTTCGGGTCGATGCCGAACGCCTCGACCTTGTCGAGCGCGGTCGACACCGCGACGAAGTGGTGTGCGACAGCGCCCTTGCGGCTCGCGTCGTCATCCTCCATCGCTCCGGATGCCCCCAGGCCCGCCCACAGCCAGTCACGGGCGAGGCGCGCGTTGGTCAGCGTCTCGAGGGTGGTGAACGTCTTCGACGCGACGATGAACAGCGTCGTCTCGGGGTCGAGGTCGGCGGTCTTCTGCGCGATGTCGGTCGGGTCGATGTTCGACACGAAGCGTGCCTCGATCCCGGCATCGGCGTAGGGCTTGAGCGCCTCGTAGACCATCACCGGCCCGAGGTCCGATCCGCCGATGCCGATGTTCACGACGTGGGTGACCTTCTTGCCGGTGACGCCGAGCCAGCCGCCCGAGCGCACCCGGTCGGCGAACGCGGAGAGCGACCCCAGCACGTCCTGCACATCGGCATCCACGTCCTGTCCGTCGACGACCAGCTCGAGCGATGCGCCCCCGGGGCGGCGCAGAGCCGTGTGCAGCACCGCCCGGTCCTCGGTGGTGTTGATGTGCTGTCCTTCGAGCATCGCCGCGTAGCGCTCGGCGACGCCGGTCTGCTCGGCCAGGCGCACCAGCGCGCCCACGATCTCGTCGGTCACGAGGTTCTTCGACAGGTCCACGTGCAGGTCGGCGAGCGGCAGCGACAGGCGCTCGACGCGCGTCGCATCCTCGGCGAACCAGCCGCGCAGGTCGGGCGAGAACGAGTCCCGGATGGCCGACAGCTCAGCCCAGGCGGACGTGGAGGTGGGGTCGATCGGTGCGCTCATGCAAGCAACGTTAGCGCCGTGACCGCATCTCGGCGCCACCGATGACGCCACGGCGTGCTGCCGGTAGCGTGGTCAGCGACCCAGGAGGAACGATGAAGACCATCCCGTTCGGAACCCGCACCGCGCCCGCAGTGATCGCGGGGATGATGCGCATCCCCGACAAGACGGATGCCGAGGTGCGCGAGCTGTACGACACCGCCCGCTCGGCGGGAATCGACTTCTTCGACCACGCCGACATCTACGGCGGCGCCATGCACGTCTGCGAAGACCGCTTCGCGGCCGCCCTTCAGCTCAGCGCGGCAGAGCGGGAGGAGATCGTGCTGCAGACGAAGTGCGGCATCGTGCCGTCGCAGCAGATGTTCGACTTCTCGTATGAGCACATCACGACGCAGGTCGAGGGCTCGCTGAAGGCGCTGCGCACCGACTACATCGACGTGCTGCTGCTGCACCGCCCCGATGCGCTGGTCGAGCCGGACGAGGTGGCTCGCGCGTTCGACGAGCTCGAGGCCGCCGGGAAGGTGCGCGCCTTCGGCGTCTCGAATCACACGCCACGCCAGATCGACCTGCTGCGCACCGCGGTCACCCAGCCGCTGGTGGCGAACCAGCTGCAGCTGTCGATCACGCACTCGCCGATCATCGCCCAGGGCATCGCGTCGAACATGACCGGCGAGCAGCAGAGCGTCGTCCTCGATGGCGGCGGGATCGTCGACTACTGCCGCGTCAACAACATCACCGTGCAGGCCTGGTCGCCCTATCAGGCCGGATTCTTCGACGGCGTGTTCCTCGGCAACCCGGACTACGCCGACCTCAACGAGGTCATCGACCGGCTCGCGGCGAAGTACGACGTCACGCCGACCGCGATCGCCACCGCGTGGATCACCCGGCACCCAGCCCGCATGCAGGTCGTGCTCGGCACGACGACACCGCAGCGGGTCGCGGATGCCGCCGCCGGCGCCGACATCGAGCTGACCCGCGCCGAGTGGTACGAGCTGTTCCGCCTCGGCGGCCACATCGTCCCCTGACGAGAGCAGACTGCCATGCATCCGCTCATCTCCGCCTCCGAACTGCGCGATCAGCTCGCCGAGACGCACCTGCTCGATGCCCGCTGGGCACTCGGCCGCACCGACGGGCACGAGCGGTACGTGGCCGGTCACATCCCTGGGGCCGTGTTCGTGGATGTCGAGCGCGACCTGACCCGTCACGGCCAACCGCACGAAGGCCGTCATCCGCTGCCGGATGATGCGGCGCTCGCCGCGGCCGCGCGCCGCTGGGGAGTCAGCCGGGGCGCACCCGTGGTGGTCTACGACGATGACCGGATGCTGCCGGCGTCACGCGCCTGGTGGGCGCTGCGGCGGGCGGGCCTCGACGTGCGCGTGCTGGACGGCGGCTGGCAGGCGTGGCTCGCGGTGGGCGGCGAGGTCGAGACGGGGCGCAGGACGCCGCAGGAGGGCGATGTCACGCTCGGGGCACCGGGGGATGCCGGGGTGATCGACACTCGATCCGCGGCGACCTGGCCGGATGCCGGGGTGCTGCTCGACGCACGCGCCGCCGAGCGCTACCGCGGCGAGACCGAGCCGATCGATCCGGTCGCGGGTCACATCCCCGGTGCGAAGAACCTCCCGATCGCCTGCGTGCTCACCGACGACGGCAGGTTCCGACCTGCATCCGACATCGCGGCGGCATTCGATGGGGTCGGGGCGACGGCGGGCACGCCGATCGCTGCCTACTGCGGTTCGGGCATCACCGCCGCGCAGCTCGCGCTCGCCGGCACCATCGCCGGCCGCGAGGTCCTCGTGTTTCCCGGCTCGTGGAGCGCGTGGTCGAACACCCCGGGACGGCCGGTCGCCACCGGCGCGGAGTGACGACGCCGCGATCTCACCGGTCGTCTACTCTGAGACCATGCCGTTCCTGTTCACCCTGATCACCATCGCGCTGATGGTGTTCGCGCTCGTCGACATCATCCGTCGCGACGACGGCCAGGTGCGGTTCATGCCGAAGTTCGTCTGGCTGCTGCTCGTGGTGCTGCTGCCACTTCTGGGCAGCGTGCTGTGGTTCGCCCTCGGTCGGGAGTACCCCGAGGGTGGCATCCGGCTCGGGCGCCCGGCGCGACGCGAGACCGCCCCCGCGTCGCCGGTCATGACCGCCCCGCCGGCGGACACGCGCTCCACCGAGCAGCAGATCGCCGACCTGGATCGTGAGATCGAGGAATGGCGGCTGCGGCAGGAGATCGAGAAGCGCAAGAAGGAACGCGGCGACAGCGGCAGCGAGGACTGAGCGCGCCGTCAGGCGGTGAGCGATGCGCGCAGCGCCTCGTCGAGATCCGGATGCCTGAATCGATATCCTGCGGCGACCAGCTTCTCCGGCAGCACCCATCGGCTCTTCAGGATCAGCTCGGTCTCGGTCCGGATGCCCATGGCGCCGAGCTCGAGCATCCATCGCGGCATCGGCGGACCCATGCGCGCACCGACGGCCCGCCGCACGGCCGCCATGAAGGTGCGGTTGTCGACCGGATGCGTCGTGCAGGCGTTGACGGGTCCGTCGAGCTCCGGATGCCCCTCGAGGAAGTCGATGATCCCGAGCACATCGTCGACGTGGATCCAGCTGAACCGCTGCCTGCCGCCGCGTGCACCCGGCAGGTGCGCGGTGCCTGCGGCGCGCCGCGAGGCGCTCACCGGCCACCATCCGTCGAGCTGGGTGCCCCCGAGCCCGATGCGGGCGAGACGCTGCAGCGGCCCGAGCACGCCGTCGTCGCCCAGCACGATTGCCGTGCGCAGAGCCACTCGGCGGGTGGCGGGCAGGGCATCCGCCATCAGTGCTCGCTCCCATACCTTCGCGACCTCGACGGAGAAGCCCGTGCCGAGTTCGCCGGTCGATTCGGTCATCGCCCGATCCTCCGCGTGGCGGTAGATCGTCGCGGTCGACGAGTTCACCCACAGCGCCGGCGGCGCGCTCGCCCTGCTGATCGCCGTGCTGAGCGCGGCGGTGGTCTCGAGTCGTGAGCGGAAGATCTCGGACCTGTTGTCGGGCGTGTACCGGCAGCTGACGCTCTTGCCGGCCAGCCCCACGACGAGCGCGGCACCGTCGACGGCGGCGTCGATGCCCGACTGGTCGCTCCAGCTCAGATCCGCACCGGAGCGGGAGATCGTGACGACATCGCGGCCCTCGGCGCGGTACTTCTGCTGCAGGTGCCGCCCGATGAAGCCCGTGGAACCGCCGATGACGACGTGAGTCATGCCTGCTCCTGTTCGACGCGGAAGGTGAACGTGCCGGCGTACTCATAGAGCCGCCCGATCAGGGGCGCGTCGACGGTGAGCTCGACGCGCTGCACGCCCGCCTGCTTCTCAGCGCTCTCCCGCAGTCGCACGACCGGCGCGAAGATCCTCGGAACGCGGACGCGGATTCCGGCGAGGCGAACGCCGATCGCCGTGCTGCGCAGCGTGAGCGCGTGCTCTTCGACTCCGACATCGAAAGCCACCGCGAGGGCGATCGGCTCGCCGATCTGGTCGACCACCCGGCCGCCGGGACGCGCGGACACGGCGTCCTTCATGACCCAGTCGCCGCCGGGCAGGTGCAGTGTGCGCACGCTGACCGCGCGACCGGCGATCGTGCGATTGCGGACGGTGAACGGAACCTGCTCGTGCCAACCCGAAAGCACCGCACCGCTGCCCTGCAGCATCCGCAGAGCCGGCCACAGCCACCGACGGGGCGTTCCGACCCGCTCGAACACGCCCTCTCCGATGCCGACGCTGCCGCGCGGCACCGGCGAGAAGTAGGTCTTCAGGGCCGGATGAAGTCCCGGCCGCTGCTCGCCCAGAGCCCGCAGATACGGGGACTGGGGCACGTGATCCATGCTTCGAGACTACTTGCTGTGCGCTGGACCGCCTGAGCGCGGGTCAGCTCTCCTGCAGCCGGACCAGACGCTCGTGGCCGCTCTCCTCCAGCGCGGCGACGTCGTCGCGCGAGCGCAGGAAGTCGTTGAACGACCGGTACCCGAGCGCCTTCTCGCTGAAGGACGGGTCCATTCTGCGCATCTGCGTCTTCACCGCGGAGGCGTGCAGCCATTCGTCGGCGTCTGCCTTGTCGTGCCCGAGGCGCAGTGCCCGCACGAGCAGGGCGGTCGCCTCCGACTGGTCGTCCTGCTTGGGAGCGACGGTGCGAGTGCGGCGTGTCTTGGCGGTGCTCTTCGGCTCGGCCTTGCCCTTCGCGGTCGTCGTGGCCGCGGCCTCGACCTCGCTGGTGGGGCGGACGACACCGGGCAGCGAATCGTACGACTCGAACTCGTCGCAGGCCGCGGCGAGCGACTTCGCCGTGGATCCGGCGACGCCCACCCCGATCACGTATCGGCCCAGGCGCTTGCAGCGCTGCGCCAGCGGCACGTAGTCACTGTCGCCGGCGACGATCACCACGTGCGTGAGGTCGGGGAGGCGGAACATGTCCTCGACGGCATCCACAGCCAGACGGATGTCGGCGCCGTTCTTCGCATACGCCGCCGCCGGGAACAGCTGGACGAGATCGACCGCACGGGCGACGAGCTGCGAGCGGTACTCGGCGTTCACCGGAGACGACCAGTCGGCGTACGCACGGGTGAGCACGAGCGTTCCGAACGATGAGGCGTAGTCGATGATGGCACCGACCTCGATCGTGGCCTGCTTGAGACGCTCGGCGACCTCGGCGTCGTTGGGGTCGTCGGTGATGCGCTGGCGGTCTTTGCCGTAGGCGTTGCGGCCATGCACCCGGTCGTACCAGGAGATGACGATGTTGTCGAAGTCGAGGTAGACCGCGACGCGGCCGGTGGTGTCTGGCATGCTCAGCTCTCGCTCGGGTAGACGACGCCGACCTGGCGGCGGATCTCATCGAGGGTGCCCATGATCTCGACGGACTCGGCGATCGGCAGGGCCAGCAGCGTGCCTGCCGGGTCGCCGTGGGCGACGGCGCCTTCGGCGGCGAACGCCTGGTACTGCATGCCTCGGCCGTCGACCTGCGACTCGTACGTCTCGATCACCGCTCCGTCGGCGGCGATCACGCGGAAGGACGTCGGGGTGTACCAGACGCGGTCTATCTCGATCCGCGCGTCGGTGCCGAGCACCACTGCCGTGTTCGGTCCTACGGTGCGCGACGAGGAGAGCGACGTCGAGATCGCGCCGCCCGCGTGGGTCATGATGGTGGCGACCTCGGCATCCGCACCGGTCTCGCCCAGGCGTGCGGTGGCCTTGATGTCGGTGGGATTGCCCAGCACATCGCAGACGAACGAGATCGGGTAGATCCCGAGGTCGAGCAGTGCGCCGCCGCCGAGCGGCAGGGCGTTGATGCGGTGCTCGGGGTCGGTCGGAAGGCTCTGGGTGTGATCGGCGGACACCGATCGGATCTCGCCGAGGGTGCCAGCGGCGATGATCTCGCGCAGTCGCACCATGTGCGGCAGATACCTGGTCCACATCGCCTCCATGGCGAGGAGGCCCTTCTCGGCAGCGAGCTTCTGCAGGTCCTCCGCCTCGGCGCTGTTGAGCGTGAACGCCTTCTCGACGAGCACGTGCTTGCCGTTCTGTAGCGCGAGGCGGGCATCCTCATGGTGCATGGGGTGCGGGGTCGCGACGTAGATGATGTCGACCTCGGGATCTTCGGCGAGGTCGACGTACGATCCGTGTGCGCGGGGGATGTCGAAGCGCGCGGCGAATTCGTCGGCGGATTCCTGCGTGCGCGAGCCCACCGCGACGACGTCGAGGCCTGCGGTGCGCAGGTCGGATGCGAAGGCGGTCGCGATGCCGCCGGTGGCGAGGATGCCCCATCGAAGTCCGGTCATGGCATCAGCGTATCGGGGCGTACGACATCGACGACCAGGAGACGCTCAGCTCAGCGGGCGCCGACCAGTGCGTCTTCGAGCAGCGGCGCGAGCACGCGGTCGAGGTCGGCGATGAGGTCGGCCGGATCCTCGAGTCCCGCCGAGACCCGAACGGTGTTCAGCGAGATGCCGGCAGCGGCGCGCTGCTCGGCGGTGAGGTGCGAGTGGGTCATCGACGCCGGGTGCGCGACCATGCTGCGGGCATCGCCGATGTTGGCGACGAGGCGGAACACCCGCAGCTCGTCGACGACCGCGGCGACGCGTTCGAAGGCTCCGTCGTCTTCGGCGCCGACGATGTCGAACGAGAACACCGAGGGGGCGCCGTTCGGGAGGTACCGGGCTGCGGTGCTGTGCCACGGGTTGTCGTCGAGCGACGGGTGGTGCACGCGGGCGACGGCCGGATGCCCGGCCAGGTGCTCGGCGATCAGCCGCGCCGTCGCCGACTGGCGGGAGACCCTGAGATCGAGCGTCTCGATGCCCTGCAGGATCTGCCACGCGTTGAACGGCGACAGGGACGGACCCAGGTCGTGCACGTACTTCGACTTCACGAGCGCGGCGAATGCCTGACCCTTCCCGAACCGGTCCCACAGCACGAGATCGCCGAAGCGGGTGTACGGCGCGGTGAACTGCGGCCATCGTGCGGGCTCCGCACCGAAATCGAAGCTGCCCTGATCGACCACCACACCGCCCAGCGAGCTGCCGTGCCCGGAGAGGAACTTGGTGGCGGAGTGCACGACGAAATCCGCGCCGTGCTCGCCCGGGCGCACCAGGTGCGGTGTGCCGACGGTGTTGTCGATGACGAGCGGGACGCCCGCGGCGTGCGCGACGTCGGCGACCGCGCGGATGTCGAGCACCTGGGCGATCGGGTTCGCGACCGACTCGGCGAACAGCAGCCGGGTGCGCGGCGTGATGGCATCGCGCCAGGCGTCAAGGTCGTCCTGATCGACGAAGGTCACCGAGATGCCGAAGTCGTCGAGCGTCTCCTGCAGCAGATCGATGGTGCCGCCGTACAGCTGGTCTGCGGCGACCACGTGCCCGCCGCGGTGCGCGAGGGCGAGGATGGTGACCGCGACCGCGGCCTGACCCGAGGCGACGGCCACGGCGCTCGCCCCGCCCTCGAGCAGCGCGACCCGCTCCTCGAGGATCTGCTGGGTGGGGTTGGCGTTGCGCCCGTAGATGATGCCGGGCCGGCGCAGGGCGAACAGATCGGCCGCCTCGGCGAGAGACGCGAATTCGTACGCGGCGGTCTGGTGGATCGGCGGTACGGCGCTGATCACGCCGGTGGGCTGGTAGCCGGCCTGCACCTGGGCGGTCGCGAAACCCTGGGGCGTCACGGTACACGGGGAAGTCATGTGCTCATGATGCTCCGAGCGTCGACGCCGGCGCCCCTCGTGTGTCGAACTGTTGCGGCGCAGGCGGCTGCCCGCGGCGAGGCGGCGGGCCGGATCAGGGAACGAGGATGATCTTGCCGTTCGCCGCGTGCCGCTCGATCAGCTCATGCGCCCTGGCGGCGTCGGCGAGGGGAAGCTCGGGACCCAGCTCGACCTGGAAGTCGCCGGCCTCGATGAGGTTGATCGCCAGCGGGATGGCCTCCTGCCGCCAGCCCTGCTCCTCGTCGGTGAGCGGGACGGGGCTGCCGCCGGAGAACGCCCGGATGCCGAAATCGGCGGCATCCGGACCGCGGACGATCGTGGCGATGCGCTCGCGGTCGTCGACGAGAGCGAGGGAGGTGTGAATCGCCTCGTCGGTCCCGGCGCAGTCGAGGGCGACTGTCACGCCTTCCGGGGCGAGGTCGCGCACGCGCTCGTTGGGCCCGTCGCCGTAGGCGACCGGCTCGGCCCCCAGCGAGCGCAGCTGATCGAAGCGCTCGGCGCTTCCCGTCGCGATGACCCGCGCACCCCAGAGCACGGCGAACTGCACGGCCGCCTGCCCGACCGCACCCGATCCCGCGTGCACGAGCAGCGTGTCGCCCTTCGCGACGCCCAGCGAGCGCAGGCACTGGTACGCAGTGCCGACCGGGATGCCGAGGCTCGCGCCCTCCGCCATCGTGACGCCGTCGGAGAGACGGAACAGCTTCGACACGGGCACGGCGAGTGCGCTCGCATAGGTGCCCAGCACGTTGTCGACGACGACGCGGTCGCCGATCGCGAAGCCGGCGACGCCATCGCCGAGGCCGGCCACGACCCCCGCGCCGTCGAAGCCCACGCGGCGGGGCTCGACGATGGGCCCCGAGGGGCGCGCGCCGCGGCGCAGCTTGGCATCCAGCGGGTTCACTCCGGCGGCCTCGATGCGCACGACGACCTCGCCGGGACCGGCGACCGGATCCGGGATCTCGGTCAGCCGCAGGACGTCAGGGGTGCCGATCTCGGTGTAGACGATTGCGTGAGCCATGCGGCCCACGCTACCCGGACTCGTCAGGAGGCGCTCGTGGTGGTGAGCGCCTTCATGATGCGCTGCGGTGAGACCGGCTGCGCGGTGCCGAGGCGCTGCGCGAAGACGCTGATCCGGTACTCCTCGAGCAGCCAGCGCACCTCGACGAGGTTCCCCGGGGCATCCGGGCCGAGCGGGATCCTGCCGCCGGCGTCGTAGAACGCCTTCGCGACCCGCTCGTACTCGGTCATCCGCGTGCGGTCCTTGCCGGGCTCGTTGGCGAGGGTCTTCAGCCGCTCGAGCATCCCGTCGAGGTACCGCGGCAGGTGCGCGAGCCGTTCGATCCCCGTCGCCGAGATGAAGCCCTGGTGGATCAGCCCGCTCAGCTGCGAGCGGATGTCGTTCAGCGGGCCGAGCAGGGCGAGTGAGTTCCGCGACCTGATGCCGCGCTCGACATCGCGGCTCTTCGCCAGGATCTTCGCGACGAGCGACACGCACGCGAAGAGGCGGTCGACGAGCTGGGCGTTCACCTCGTCGCGCACGCGCCGGAACTCCGCCTCGGTGCGGATCACCCCGTCCGGCACACGCTCGTCGATGAGCGCGCGCACCACCGCTGTACGGGCGTCTTCGATGAGGTTCGCGACGTTCGGGTAGGGCGAGGCGGCGAGCGCGAGCTTCTCGGGTGCGGTGAGGTGGTTCTGCACGTACGACGCGGGGGAGGGGACGTTCAGCAGCACGAGACGCAGCACCCCGTCACGGGTGGCGGCGGCTGCGGCATCCGCCGTCGCCTCGACCCGCACCGAGACCGACCTGCCGCGATCCACGATCGCCGGATAGCCGCGCACGGTGCCGCCGGCGACCTTCGTGTCCAGCAGCTGGGGCAGGTCGCCGAAGGTCCAGTCGGTCAGGTCGTCGCGTTCGATCGGACCCCGGACGGATGCCTCGGCCACGCGCTCAGCCCGTCCGCCGGGCGTGCGCCGCTGCTCGGGCCGGTTGAGTGAGCGGGTCACACTCTGCCGGGACCGGTCGGACAGCCGCTGCTGCAGGGTTGTGAGGTCGCGGTCGGATCCGGCGACGCGCCCCCTCTCGTCGACCGCGCGGAAGTTGACCAGCAGATGGCCTGGCACGCGGGCGTCGTCGAAGTCCGAGGCGGAGACGGGCTGATTGGCGAGCGGCTGGATGAGCTTTGCCAGCGCCTCCTTGAGAGACCGGGCGGGCACCCCGGAGTGGTGCTCGGGACCCTCCGCCGACAGCTGCTCGCCGAACTTCTCGGCCCAGTCGGCCGCGGGCACGACGTGACGGCGGATCGCCTTCGGAAGGGCGCGCAGCAGTGCGGTGATCAGCTCTGCGCGCAGGCCGGGCACCTGCCAGTCGAAGCCCGTGTCGCGGATCTGCTGCAGCAGTGCCAGCGGCACCACCACGCTCACGCCGTCGTCTTCGGCGCCGGGTTCGAAGCGATACGCGAGCCCGAGCACCTGGTCGTCCTGCTGCCAGCGCGTCGGGAATTCTCGCTGATCCGTGCGGCCGTCGTCGTCGATCAGGTCGCTCTCGCGCATCACGAGAAGCTTCGGCGTCGTCTGCAGCGCGTCGCGCCACCACTTCTCGAACGAGCGCACGTCGAACACATCGCGCGGGATGCGCTCGTCGTAGAAGGTGAACACGGCCTCGTCGCCGGCGAGGATGTCACGGCGGCGCTCGCGCTCCTCGAGCTTCTCGAGCCGGCGGCGCAGCTCGGCGTTGGCGCGCCAGAACGCGCTGACCCGCTTGTCGATGCGCGACGGGTCCCACTCGCCCTCGACGAGCGCGTGCCGCAGGAAGAGCTCGCGCGCGCCGGCACTGTCGATGCGCGCGAACTGCACCCGGCGCTTCGGGATGATCTCGACGCCGAACAGGGTCACCTTCTCGTAGGCGACGGCGGCGCCGGCATCCTTCGACCAGTGCGGTTCGGTGACCTGCCGCTTGGCGAGATCGCCGGCGATTCCCTCGGCCCAGGCCGGGTCGATGGCGGCGACCGTGCGGGCGAAGGTGCGCGAGGTCTCGACGACCTCGGCGGCCATCACCGCCGGGGGTGACTTCTTGCGCAGGCCCGATCCGGGGAAGATCGAGAAGCGTATGCCGCGGGCGCCGCGGTACTCCGCGATGCGGCGGCCCTTCTTCTCCGTCCCCCTCGCGCCCTTCGACAGGCCCTTCGACAAGCTCAGGACAGGCCGCAGGGACCCAGCGGGTTTCGTGCGCTCGTCGAGGATGCCGATCTGCGAGAGCAGACCGGTGAGGATCGCGCGGTGGATGGCATCCGGGTCCGACGCACCGCCGCCGGCGCTCTTCTGCGTCTTCACGAGCGTGCGCAGCTGCCGGTGCACGTCGAACCATTCGCGCACGCGCACATAGTTGAGGTGCTCGCTGCGGCACATCCGCCGGAACGCGCTCGAGCCGAGCTCCTTCTGCTGCTCGCGCAGGTGGTTCCAGAGGTTCAGCAGGCTGAGGAAGTCGCTGGTCGGATCGAGGAAGCGCGCGTGCATGCGGTCCGCCTCGTCGCGCACCGACTGCGGTGCGTCAGCGCTGGGGCGCTCGCGCACATCCTGGATCGACAGCCCTGCGACGATCGCCATGACGTCGGCCAGCACGCCGCCTGCGGCTGAGGAGGCGGCGACCAGCATCCGGGCGAAGCGCGGGTCCATGGGCATCCGGGAGATCTCCCGCCCGATCTTCGTCAGTCGGGGGTGGTCGCCTCTGACGGCATCGACGGCGCCGATCTCGGTGAGCAGATCGACGGCCGCCTTCACGCCGCGCGAGTCGGGAGGCGTGAGGAAGGGGAACTCGGTGATGTCGCCGAAGCCGAGCGAGAGCATCTGCAGCACCACGGATGCGAGGGAGGTCCGCAGGATCTCGGGCTCGGTGAACTCCGGGCGCTTGTCGAAGTCGTCCTCGCTGTAGAGGCGGATCGCGATCCCGTCGCTGGTGCGGCCGGCGCGTCCGGAGCGCTGGCTGGCGGATGCCTGCGACACCGCCTCGATGGGAAGGCGCTGGACCTTGGAGCGCGCGCTGTAGCGGGAGATGCGCGCGGTGCCGGTGTCGATCACGTACTTGATGCCCGGCACCGTGAGGCTCGTCTCGGCGACGTTCGTGGCGAGCACCACGCGGCGGCGGACGCCGGCGACCTTCGAGGGCTCGAACACGCGGTGCTGCTCGGCGGCGGACAGCCGGCCGTACAGCGGCAGCACTTCGACCGGGGAGGTCGTCGATCGGTACGCGCCGCGCACGGCATCCGCCGCGTCGCGGATCTCCGCCTCGCCGGGCAGGAAGATCAGGACATCTCCGGGCGCCTCGCGCTCGAGCTCGCGCAGGGCGGCGACGATCGCTGTCACCTCATCCTCCGGCTCCGCCCCGGCGCGGTCAGAACTCCGGGAATTCTTCGACGAACCGCCCTGGTCGGGTCGTTTCGCGCTCGATCCGCCGGGTTCCTCCGGAGTCGCCGTCTCGTCGACGAGCGGCCGGTACCGGATCTCGACCGGGTACGTGCGTCCGGAGACCTCGATGATCGGCGCCGGGACCCCCTCGGCATCCGGACCGACGCCCGGGGCGGCGAAGTGCGCCGCGAAGCTCTGGGGGTCGATGGTCGCCGAGGTGATGATGACCTTCAGGTCGGGGCGCTCAGGCAGGATCCGCCGCAGGTAGCCGAGCAGGAAGTCGACGTTGAGCGAGCGCTCGTGCGCCTCGTCGATGATGATCGTGTCGTAGCGGCGCAGCAGCCGGTCGCGGTGGATCTCGTTGAGCAGGATGCCGTCGGTCATCAGTGCGATGCGCGTGGCATCCGACACCTGGTCGGTGAAGCGGACCTTGTAGCCCACCAGGTCGCCGAGCTCGACGTGCAGCTCCTCGGCCACGCGCTCGGCGATGGTGCGGGCTGCGAGCCGACGAGGCTGCGTGTGCGCGATGCGCTCGCGCCCGAGCTCGAGGCAGATCTTCGGCAGCTGCGTGGTCTTGCCCGACCCGGTGGCGCCGGCGACGATCACGACCTGGCTGTCGCGGATCGCCGCGGCGATCTCATCGCGCGCTGCGCTGACCGGCAGCTCCGGCGGGTAGGTGATGACGGGCGAGGACATGACCCTTCATCGTATTGCGCGCACGCGTGCTCGTCGCGCGCTTGCTTAGACTCGGCGAGTGACGACGATCCAGGGCGACATCGCCCCGCCGCGCCCGGTCTCGAAGCTGCGCGCCTGGTTCACCGGCTTCGGGCAACCACCGCGCCTCATGGGGCTCGACATCGCCCGCGCGCTCGCCGTGCTGGGCATGATGGGGGCTCACCTGCTGACCACGCCCGAGCTGTCGTTGCTGGATCCGTCGACGTGGGGTGCTCTGGTGCACGGCCGATCGGCGATCCTCTTCGCTGTGCTGGCGGGCGTCTCCATCTCGCTGATGACAGGACGCACTCGCCTGCCGGAGACCGCCGAGCTGCCCGCGATCAGGCTCACCCTCGTCGTCCGCGGCGCGGCCATCTTCGCCATCGGGCTCGTGCTCGAGCTGCTCGGCACACCGATCGCCGTCATCCTCACCTTCTACGGGGCGCTGTACATCGTCGCGGCCGCGTTCGTGCGATGGCGCGGGTCGCACCTGCTGATCGCTGCGGGCGTGCTCGCGGTCGCCGGGCCGCCCCTGCTCGCCCTGCTGCAGGCGCTGACCTTCCACTCCAACGGGCCGGGCGCCGGGCTCGTGCTGTTCGGCACGTATCCGCTGACAGTGTGGCTGGCGCTGCTGTTGGCGGGAATGGCGATCGGCCGTGCGGGGCTCGAGCGCACCCGCGACCGCGTGCGCCTGCTCGTCATCGGCGTGCTGCTGGCGATGGTGGGGTACGGACTCGGGACGCTGGGCGCTGCCGCCCGCCCGGACGCGGAGTCGTCGTACGCTGACGAGGGCTCGTCAGTGAGCGGCGGATCGAGCGGCGGATCCGCTTCGCTCAGTGAGAGCGATGCCGGATCGGGCTCGCTCCTGGGCGTCAGCCCCGACCAGATCGACTTCACTGGCACCCTCTGCGACGACTACGGCGACGCCTACATCAGCTGCTACCCGCTCGACGCCGGCGTGCAGGACGAGGAGGCGCAGACCCAGACATCCGGCTGGGAGTCGTACTTCGTCGAGCTCGCCGCTCAGGATCCGCTGGGCAGCGCGCTGTTCGCGCTGTTCGCCGTCGAACCGCACTCCGGAGGCACCGCCGAGATCATCGGATCGGGCGGCTTCGCCGTGGCGGTGATCGCGCTGTGCCTTCTGCTGAGCGCGCCGCTGCGGTGGGTGCTGCTGCCGTTCGCCGCGCTCGGCTCCATGCCGCTCTCGGCGTACAGCGCCCATGTGCTCTCGTACGCGCTCATCGCCGGACCCGGCGTCTTCCTCGACTCGTTCGACGTGTGGGTGTCGTCGGCGGTGGTCCTGCTCGTCGCCTCGACGCTGTGGTCGATCCTGCGCGGGCGGGGGCCCCTCGAGGCCCTCCTGGCGCGGCTCTCAGCCGCCGTCTCGCCCGCCGCCGTTTCGCCCCGGTCGCGCTGAGCGGCCCTACGCTGGAGCCATGACGATCCCCACTCTCGAACTGAACGACGGAAACACGATTCCCCAGCTCGGCTACGGCGTCTTCCTCGTGCCGGCAGACGACGCCGAGCGCGCGGTCACCGAGGCGCTCGAGGCCGGCTACCGGCACATCGACACGGCGGCGATCTACAAGAACGAAGAGGGGGTCGGTGCCGCCATCGCCAAGAGCGGCGTCCCGCGTGACGAGCTCTTCATCACCACGAAGCTGTGGAACGACCGGCACGACGGCGACGAGCCCGACCGGGCGATCGACGAGAGCCTCGAGAAGCTCGGCCTCGACGCCGTCGACCTGTACCTGGTGCACTGGCCGACGCCCGCCAACGACAACTACGTGCACGCGTGGCAGAAGATGATCGGCATCCGCGAGCGCGGCCTCGCCCGCTCGATCGGCGTCTCGAACCACCTCGTGCCGCACCTCGAGCGCCTCGTCGCCGAGACCGGTGTGACCCCTGCCGTCAACCAGATCGAGCTGCACCCCGCGTACCAGCAGCGCGAGATCACCGACTGGGCCGGAGAGCACGGCGTGCGCATCGAGTCGTGGGGCCCGCTGGGCCAGGGCAAGTACGACCTGTTCGGCACCGCGGCCGTCGCCGACGCCGCGTCGGCGACCGGCCGCACCCCCGCGCAGGTCGTGCTGCGCTGGCACCTGCAGAAGGGCTTCATCGTCTTCCCGAAGTCGGTGCGCCCCGAGCGCATGCGCGAGAACCTCGACGTCTTCGGCTTCGAGCTCGACGACGCGCAGATGGCCGCCATCGACGGACTCGACCCGCTCGACGGCTCGGGCCGGGTCGGCACGCACCCGAACGACCTGAACTGACGCACCCCTGAGACCCCCTGTCGCCGGCGCACCGGCCCGCGGCAGGGGGTCTCGGCGTACCGTGGAGACATGACCAACCGGCTCGCCGACACGCTCAGCCCTTACCTGCGCGCTCACGCCGACAACCCCGTCGACTGGCATCCGTGGGGTGAGGAGGCCTTCGCCGAGGCGCAGCGCCGCGACGTGCCGCTGCTCATCTCGATCGGCTACTCGACCTGTCACTGGTGCCACGTGATGGCGCGGGAGTCGTTCACCGACGAGGTGACCGCGGCGCAGATCAACGAGCATTTCGTGCCGGTGAAGATCGACCGCGAGGAGCATCCCGAGGTCGACACGGCCTTCATGGCCGCCGCCTCCGCCTTCACCCGCAGCCTCGGCTGGCCGCTGACCGTGTTCACCACTCCGGCGGGTCGCACGTTCTATGCGGGCACGTACTTCCCGCCCGAGGCACGCGGCGGGATGCCGTCGTTCCGTGATGTGCTGACAGCGGTGAACGAGGCGTGGACGAACCGGCGAGCCGAGGTCGTCCAGTCGGCCGACGCCGTCGCCGATGCGCTGCGTGAGGCGGCGGCCGCACAACCCGGCGGGATGCCCGATGCCGATGCGATCGCCGCGGCCGCCGCCGCGATCCTGCAGCGCGAGGACCACAGACACGGCGGCTTCGGCGGAGCGCCGAAGTTCCCGATGGCGACGACGCTGCGGTTCCTGCAGCATCCGCTCGCGGGCTCCGCTGATGCCGCCCGCCGGGCGCTCGACGCGATGGCGGCGTCGGAGCTGCGCGACCGGGTCGACGGCGGCTTCTTCCGCTACGCCACCCAGGGCGACTGGACAGTGCCGCACTACGAGCGGATGCTGATCGACAACGCCCAGCTGATGGATGTGGCGCTCGCGGCCGGGCGGGACGACGTCGTGCGCGGCATCGCGGGGTTCCTGATCGGCGTGCTTCGCCGCGAGGGCGGCGCGTTCGGTGCGGCCCAGGACTCCGAGTCGTGGATCGACGGCCGCCGCAGCGAGGGCGGCTACTACCGCGCTGACGCCGCGGCGCGGGCATCCCTCCAGCCTCCTGCGGTCGACGGCAAGGTGCTCACCGGCTGGAACGGCCTCGCGATCGGCGCGCTCGCCCGCGCCGGGGCGCGGCTGGGCGAGCGGGCGTGGGTGGATGCGGCGGCCGCCGCAGCCGAGCACGTGCTGAGCGTGAACCGCGGTGATGCCGGGGAGCTGGTGCGCTCGTCCCTGGACGGGACCCCCGCCACCGCCGTCGCGACCGCCGCGGACATCGGACTGCTCGCCGACGGACTGCTCGCTCTGGCGCTCGCCACCGGCGACGCGGAATGGGCGACGCGCGCGCTCGCCGTGCTCGCGGAGCCGCTGGCCGATGACCCGATCATGGCCGCACGCGGCCTCACCGCGGTCGGTGACGACAGCGACGGCGATCTGCCCTCGGGGCCGGCTGCGCGGGCATCCGCCCACCTGTCCGCCTGGCTGCTGGGGGCGGGCGAGGAGCACCGCGAGCAGGCGGTGGCGCTCTGCGCCCCGCTCGTCGAGCGCGCGCTGCAGCATCCGCTCGCCTACGGCGCCCTGCTGCGCCTCGCGGCAGCGCTCGCCGTGCCGCCGCGACAGGTGGTCGCGGTCGTCGCTCGTGACGGGGCTCTCGTCGAAGCCGCCCGCGCGACGGACGCCGACGTGATCGCCGTGGTGACGCCGGCCCAGGCCCGCGCCTTCGCGGATGCCGGCTTCTCGCTCTTCGAGGGCAAGGACGCGGCCGAGGGCGTGGCCTACGACTGTCGCGACTTCGCGTGCCGTCTGCCGACGGGCGATCCGACGGAGCTGTCCGTCAGTCGGTGATCGCAACCACTGCGCATTCTGATCACTGAAGTCGGCGGATGCCCTGCCGCGGCGCGCACGGTGCCCGCCGACTCCGCGGCACTTTGCATAGATGCCCTGCGCCGCTCTAATGTTGCGCTTCGGACGGCCGACTCGCGGCACATCCCGACCGGACGAGGAGGTCCGCCATGGCAGAGGTGCCGCTGACGACGACGACCACGAAGGGCCTGCACCCCGGGCTCACGCGTCGGCAGATCTCGATGATGGGCCTCGGGGGTGCGATCGGCGCCGGCCTGTTCGTCGGCTCGGGCCAGGCCATCGGCATCGCAGGCCCTGCCGTGCTGGTCTCGTACCTCATCGCCGGCACCGTCGTCATCCTCGTCATGGCGATGCTCGCCGAGATGGTCGCGGCCCGCCCCAGCTCCGGTGCGTTCAGCTCGTTCGCGCAGCGCGCGATGGGCCGCAGCGCCGGAAGCGCCGTCGGCTGGCTGTACTGGATCCAGCTCGTCGTCGTGATCGCCGCCGAGGCCACCGGCGCTGCCGGGATCATCGAGGGGTGGGTGCCCGGCATCCCCGCCTGGCTGTGGGTGCTGATCTTCGTCGCCGCACTGACCGCCGTGAACCTCTTCGGCGTGCGCAACTACGGACGCTTCGAGTTCTGGTTCGCCGCGATCAAGGTGTTCGCCATCATCGCGTTCCTCATCGTGGGCGCCTGCGCGATCCTCGGGCTCATCCCCGGTGTGCCGGCGACCGGCGTGGGCAACCTCGTCGCGCACGACGGCTTCGCCCCGCACGGCGTCGCGGGGGTCGCCGCAGCTCTGCTGGTCGTCGTGTTCGCGTTCGGCGGCACCGAGGTCGTCGCGATCGCCGCAGCCGAGTCGGATGACCCGGCGCACAACATCAAGCGCATCGTGCGAGAGGTCATGGTGCGCATCCTCGTGTTCTACATCGGCTCGATCTTCGTGATCGTCGCGGTGCTGCCGTGGAACTCGCCCGCGGTGCTCGAGGGGCCGTTCTCGGCCGTGCTCGCCACGCTGCAGGTGCCCGGCGTCGATCTGGTCATGTCGCTGATCGTGGTGCTGGCTCTGCTGTCGGCGATGAATGCCAACATCTACGGCGCGTCGCGCATGGCCTACTCGCTGGGTGAGCGCGGGCTCGCGCCCCTGGCATCCACCCGCACGAGCGAGAAGGGCGTGCCCTACGTCGCTGTGCTGGCGTCGGTCGCGTTCGGCTTCGTCACGGTGGTGCTCAACTGGGCGTTCCCCGAGACCGTGCTCGGTCTGCTGCTGAACGTCGTGGGCTCGACCGTGCTCGTGATCTGGACGGCGACGGTGATCTCGCAGATCATCCTGCGCCGCCGCGCTGACCGAGACGGCGAGGCGCTGCCGATGCGCATGTGGGGATTCCCCTGGCTGTCGTGGTCCGCCCTCGTGCTGCTCGCGGTGATCGTCGCGCTGGCGATGATCGATCCCGCCGCCCGCGTCCAGCTGCTGCTGACGCTGGCGCTGACGGCGGCGCTGCTCGGCCTCGCGCGCCTGACGCGCGGCCGCTCACGGCACGGCGTGACCACCGAGATCGACGCCAACGTGTCGTAGGCGGCTCGCCGCACCACGAGCCCTCCGCGCGCACAGTAGTCTTGCAGGCCGGAGCGCGCACACGGCGTGCGGGGGAGGACTTCCATGTCGGTTGGTCTGCTGGCGGTCGTCGACGACATCCTGAGCGCGGCGATGAAGGCATCCGCCAAGGCGGCGGGCGTCGTGATCGACGACGCAGCCGTCACCCCGCAGTACGTGCAGGGGCTCACACCCGCGCGCGAGCTGCCGGTGGTGGGGAAGATCGCCCTCGGCTCGATCGCGAACAAGTTCCTCATCATCATCCCCATCGCGATGGTGCTGACCGCGTTCGCCCCCTGGGTGCTGCCGTATCTGCTGATCATCGGCGGCACGTATCTGTGCTTCGAGGGCGCCGAGAAGGTGCTCGAGTGGTTCGGCTTCGCCCACGGTCACGCGGACGAGGGGGCGCGTGACGAACGCCGGTTGGTGTGGGGCGCGATCCGAACCGATCTGATCCTGTCGACCGAGATCATGCTGATCTCGCTGGCCAGCCTCGATCCGGATCTCGGGATCTGGCAGACGCTCGGCGTGCTCGCCGTGATCGCGCTCATCATGACCGGCGTCGTGTACGGCGCGGTGGCCCTGCTGGTCAAGCTCGACGACATCGGGCTGCGGATGGCCAAGAACCCGGTGCGCAACGTGCGGCACACCGGCACCCGAATCGTGCGATCGATGCCCCACGTGTTCCGGGTGATCAGCGTCGTCGGCACCGTGGCCATGCTGTGGGTGGGCGGTCACCTCGTCGTCGTCAACCTAGGTGAGGTCGGCCTGCATGCGCCGGCCGAGCTGCTGCACGGGGTCGATGAGCTGCTCGCCTCGTTCGGCGGCTTCGTCGTCTGGCTGGGCAACACGGTGATGTCGGCCGTCGCCGGCATGCTGATCGGTCTGGTCGTGGTGGCCGTCGTGCTGCTCGTCGGCCGGATGCTGGGCAAGCGCCCGACGTTCGACGAAGCGCGGCGGCCTGAGGCGCACTCGGTGCCCGAGTCGGTCGCCTGACTCAGGCCGGCGTGATCTGGTAGTGGATCATGCCGGTTCTCGTGGAGACGCGGTCGTAGAGGGCGCGCGCCCGGCCGTTCGTCTCGGCCGTCAACCAGTAGACCTTGGCCGCGCCGTTCTGCTCGGCCCAAACGCGAACGTGCTCGATGAGCGCCGCTCCCGCGCCTGCTTCCCTCGCAGCCGGCGCGACATACAGGTCTTCGAGGTAGCAGTAGTCGGCCGTGGCCCAGGTCGCCGGGTGGCAGAGCCAGTGCACGAGTCCCAGAGCCGCGCCGTCATCATCGCGAGCCAGAGCGCCGTGGATGCCGGCGACGGGGTCGACCAGCCTGGCGAACGTCGTCGCGGTCGTGTCGTCGTCGAGCTCAGCCTCGTAGAAGTCGAGGTAGCCGCGCCAGAGCGGCAGCCAGTCGTCGCGGTCGGCGGCTGACAGCGGAGCGATGGTGACCATCAGTCGAGGCTAGTGGGAAAAACGCTTCAACCTGGGGTTGAGACTTCGCCCTGAATGTGTGTTCGAATGTCGGTGGCCCCCGGTTGAATGATCCTATGGACGACGTCATCGATCGACTCGAACAGCTGCAGGCGGACTTCGCCGCAGTCGTCGGCGATGCGCTGCCGCATATCGCAGACCTGCCCGACGCACAGGTGATGCGCCTGCTCGACGCGAGCGGCCGGATGCTTCGATCGAACGATGCGCTGCAGGTCGCGGCGACGGCACAGGTCCGCGAACGGTCCGAGGGTCTGCGCGCTGAGCGCATGACGACGTCGTACGGCTGCGACCGCCCGGCAGATCTGCTGCAGATGGTGCTGCGGGTGGACGCCCGAAGTGCGGCGCGCCTGGTGAAGGCTGCCGGTCTCACAGCGCAGGTGCGCGGCATCACCGACGGCGAGTTCCTCCCTTCCCGGTACGACGAGCTGCGCAGGGCACTTGCCGATGCGACCATCGGGCTCGATGGATTTCTGGCGGCGACTGCGCCGCTCGAGGCGAGCCGAGGGCGGGTGGCGCCGGATGCGCTCGCCGAGGCCGATCGGCAGATCGCCGCGTTCGCACGGGGGCGCCTAGCGGATGCGGACGCCGATGGAGAGCGCGCTCCGGCGCCGGATGCGCCCGCGCCCACCCCGGCAGAGATAGCCCAGTTCGCACAGGTGCTCGCCGCCTACCTCGATCCTGATGGTGCGGAGCCGACCGATGACGCGGCATCACGAGGGAGGGGCCTGTGGATCGGCCGGCTTCGCGATGGACGCGTGCCGCTTCGAGGCGAGCTGCTGCCGGAGGTCGCCTCGCAGCTGGCCAGACTCACCGACAGCCTGCTCAATCCGCGCGTCGAGGGTGTGCCGGTGCCGCAGAGTGTGCACTTCATCGATTCCGAGTCGGGCCCGGACGACGGGCTCGACCCGATCGATCCGCGCACGCGTGCTCAGAGGATGCACGACGCATTCGCGGTCATCCTGAGCGCGGCCGCACGTGGCGGTGAGCTGCCCGACCTCGGGGGAGCGGCGCCGACGCTGGTCGTCACCGTCGATGCCGCGGACTACGCCGCGGGTTTCGGGTGGGCGCGTGTCGACGGCGGTGACGGCGTCGAGATGGGCGTCCCGATCCGCGTCGCGGCGCAGGTGGGCTGCGCGGGCGGCATCCAGCGGGTCCTGTTCGACGACCACGGGCGGATCGTGTCGCTCGGCACGTCCGGACGCATCTTCAACGCCCTGCAGCGGCGAGCGATCATCGCTCGCGATGGAGGATGCATCATCCCGGGATGCACGATCCCGGCGACCTGGTGTGAGATCCATCACGTCATCGAGCACGCGGCCGGTGGAGCCACGCACACCGACAATGGCGTGGCGCTCTGCTGGCATCATCACCGCACGCTGCATCTGTCCGAGTGGCAGGTGCGCATGCGCGCTGGTGTGCCCGAGATCCGAGGTCCGTCATGGTGGGATCGCGGGCGCGAATGGCGTCGGGTAGGGCGAAGGCGCGCGCGGGTCAGATCCAGCCCGGGAGCCAGTTGTGGATGAGCCAGAGCGGGTAAGGCACGCTCGTGCCGGTCCACACCGGGTAGAAGAACGCCGAGACGAGAACCACCACCACGAGGTACACCGCGACCGTGCGCTGGCCCGCCGTCCGCCGGTGCAGAGGATCGGAGGGCCTTCCGGCAAGCTCGCGCAGCGTTACGACCAGCGCGAGGATGAGGAACGGCACCATCACGATCGTGTAGAACTGGAAGATCGTGCGACTCGGCACGAGAAGCCAGGGCACGTATGTCGCGATCAGTCCGACCAGCGCGATGGTGTGCATCGGCCCGACCGGCCGGCGCTCGATGAGTCCCCGTACGAAGCGGTACAGCAGATAGAGGGCGGCGGCCACTCCGCCGTACCAGATCAGCGGATTCGGCACTGAGGTGACCACCGCGATGCAGTGGTCCGTGCCGCAGCCGACCGGGTCCGAGTCCACCCAGATCGCCGTCGGGCGCAGCAGCAGCGGCCACTGCCACGCCGGGCTCGCATAGGCGTGCGGGCTGGACAGGCCGATGTGGAACCCGTACATCGACTCGTGGTACTTCCACAGCGCGATCAGGGGATTCGCGTCCGCCCCGCGGTCGTAGCCTCCCGGCGTGACCAGCCAGCCGGTCCACGACACGAGGTACGTGATCATCGCCGGGCCCACCATCAGCAGGAACGAGACGGGCCCCTGCCGCAGCACCGCATCGCTCGGCCACAGCGGAATCCTCGCTCGCCGGCGAGCGAGCGCGTCGGTGATCACCGCGTACAGCCCGAAGACTGCGAGCGCGTACAGCCCCGACCACTTCACCGCCGACGCCGCCCCCAGCGTCGCGCCGGCTGCGATCAGCCAGGGCCGGGACCACAGCACGGGTCCGACCAGCCGCAGGGGAGCGTCTTCTGCATCAGATCGGCGCTGCGCGGTCGTCCGTGCGTCGAGCAGAGGCAGGGAACGGTCGCGGTCGAGCAGCACGAACAGGAAGCCGAGCAGGATGAAGAAGGTCAGAGCGCCGTCGAGCAGGGCGATCCGGCTCATCACGATGCCCAGGCCGTCGATGGCCAGCAGACCGCCGGCGATCGTCGCGAACACTCGCGAGCGGGTCAGATGCAGTGCGATGAGATAGATCACAAGCACCGTCAGAGACCCGAGGATCGCGGTCGCCAGTCGCCAGCCCGCGCTCGAGCCTGGACCCATCAGGGCCATGCCGAGCGCGATGATCCACTTCCCGAGCGGCGGGTGCACGACGTACGACCCCGTCGTCTGCATCGCCGAGTCGTCGCCCCGGGGCAGCTGCTCGTCCGCGCCGTCGCCCCACTTGCCTTCGTAGCCGAGATTCCACAGCGACCAGGCGTCCTTGACGTAGTACGTCTCGTCGAACATGATCTCGTGCGGGTGTGCGAGATTCGTCAGCCGCAGGGCGGCGGCCAGCAGCGTGACGAAGAGCGGAGCGAGCCAGCCCAGCGCCCGCGCGCGTGCTGGATTCCCGGCGCCCCAGGCTGCCAGTCGCTCCCATCGCGTCGCGGCGGCGGGCGGCGTCAGGGGCGCGGGCAGGGTCACCAGCTCAGCCTAGGCAATCGGCTTCGGAACGGCTGGCGCCACCCGCCTAAGCTGGTCGGGTGATCATCCTCGCGGCGACTCCGATCGGCAACCTCGGCGACGCGTCCCGCCGCCTGATCGAGGTGCTCGAGAACGCCGAGATCGTCGCTGCAGAGGACACCCGCACCACGCAGCGGCTGCTGCAGGCGCTGAAGATCGAGAACCGTCCGCGGCTGATCGCGCTGCACGACCACAACGAGAAGCACAAGGCCGCCGAGCTCGCCGAGCTCGCCGAGCAGCACGACATCGTGGTCGTCAGCGACGCCGGGATGCCCGCGGTGAGCGACCCCGGCTACGGCCTGGTCGCTGCCGCCGTCGAGCGCGGCGTGACCGTCTCGGCCATCCCAGGCCCGAGCGCCGTGCTCATGGCTCTCGCCATATCGGGCCTGCCCACCGATCGGTTCACCTTCGAGGGATTCCTCCCGCGCAAGCCGGGGGATCGTCGCCAGACGCTCAGGATGCTCGCATCCGAGCCGCGCACGATGGTCTTCTTCGAGTCGCCCTCTCGGCTTGCGTCATCGCTCGCCGACATGGGCGTTGCGCTGGGCGCCGAGCGTCGGATCGCGGTGTGCCGCGAGCTCACCAAGCTGTACGAGGAGGTGCGCCGTGGCACCGCCGCTGAGCTCGTCGCGTGGGCGGAGCAGGGCGTGAAAGGCGAGATCGTCGTGGTCGTCGAGGGCGCGGCTCCGATCTCGGTTTCCGCGGACGATGCGCTGGTGCAGGTGCAGGCCCTCGTGGCATCCCGAACCCGCCTGAAAGACGCGTGCGCCGAGGTCGCCGCGGCGACCGGCCTCAGCTCCCGCGACCTGTACCAGGCCGCGCTCGCCGCGAAGAACGCGTGACCGATGCGCTGATCGCCGCCGCATACGACTCTCGTGCGGCGGAGTACGTCGCGCAGATCGGCGACATCACCCAGACGGATGCCCGTGACCGGGATCTCATCTCCGCGTGGCGCGATTCGACGCCGGGGCGGCTGCTGGATGCCGGATGCGGCCCGGGCCTCTGGACGCGCTTCCTGCACGACGATGATCGCGCCGTGCTCGGTGTCGACCTTTCGGTGGAGTTCATCGCGCACGCCCGCCACGCGCACCCGGGGCTCGAGTTCCATCACGGTTCATTCACCGCGCTCCCACTGCCCGACGCATCGGTCGGCGGAATCCTCGCCTGGTATTCGCTCGTCCACACTCCGCCGGCTGAGATACCCGCCGTCCTGGCGGAGTTCGCGCGCGTGCTGACTTCCGGCGGCAGCATCCTGATCGGCTTCTTCGACGGCACCCCGCGCGAGCCGTTCGACCATGCCGTCACGACCGCCTACTTCTGGACTCCGGAAGCGCTGCGACCGCTGCTGGAGCAGGCCGGCTTCACGCTCACCTCCTCCCGGCGCCGCGAGCGGACCGTCGACGAGGTCAGCTCGCGTCCGCACGCCTCCGTGACCGCAGTCCGCATCTGAGACGGGTGGGCTGACGCATGATCAGCTCAGGATTCGCGCGATCCCCTCAGGGCGGAGGGAGCTGTGGTCAGCGATTCTCTTGACGCTGAGCCCGCTCTCGCGCAGGGCGATCAGCACGGGACGGAGCGTCGCGACGACGGCATCCTCATCGGTCGGCTCCGGACCTGAATCCGTGAGCTTCCGCTCCAGCCGGGCCAGCAGGTCCCGCTGCCCTGCGCTTCTCCACCCCCATGCCCCGAGCATCCCACGCCCCATCCCTACTACCACTTACCCCGAGGTCATGACGGGCTGCCCCCCCCGTCCTCGCCCCCCCCCCCGTCCTCGCCCTCGCCCTCGTCGAGAGCACGGGATCTCGGCGAGTGAGCGGCTCTTTCACGCGAACAGCCCGTTCGTTCGGCGAGGTCCCGTGCTCTCGACGGGAATCGGTGGGCGTACGTTCGCGCCCCCGGGTCACGAAGAAGAACGACTGACCGTTCCCGCCTAGAATCGATCCCATGCCCGCAGGCGAGTCCTTCTACATCACCACGCCCATCTACTACCCGTCCGACGTGCCGCACATCGGCCACGGGTACACGACGGTGGCCGTCGACACCCTGTCGCGCTGGCACCGGCAGGCGGGTGACGACACCTGGATGCTCACCGGAACCGACGAGCACGGTCAGAAGATGCTGCGCGCCGCCGCGGCGAACAACGTCACGCCGCAGGGGTGGGTCGACAAGCTCGTCGGCGAGAGCTGGTTCCCGCTGCTGAAGACGCTCGACGTCGCGAACGACGACTTCATCCGCACCACGCAGGAGCGGCACGAGAAGAACGTGCAGGTCTTCTTCCAGAAGCTGTACGACGCGGGCTACATCTACGCGGGCGAGTACGAAGCGCTGTACTGCGTGGGCTGTGAGGAGTTCAAGCCCGAGTCCGAGATCGTCGACGGCACCGGGCCCTTCGAGGGCCTCAAGGTCTGCGCGATCCACTCGAAGCCGCTCGAGTTGCTGCAGGAGAAGAACTACTTCTTCAAGCTGAGCGAGTTCCAGGATCGTCTGCTCGAGCTGTACAAGACCGAGCCGGACTTCGTGCGTCCCGATTCGGCGCGAAACGAGGTCATCTCCTTCGTGAGCCAGGGTCTCAAGGACCTGTCGATCTCCCGGTCGACGTTCGACTGGGGCATCCCGCTGCCGTGGGACGAGTCGCACGTCATCTACGTGTGGGTCGACGCGCTGCTCAACTACGTCACCGCCGTCGGCTACGGTGCGGACGACCCTTCGACAGGCTCAGGGACCACGTTCGACCGCCGCTGGCCCGGGTACCACGTGGTCGGCAAGGACATCCTGCGCTTCCACGCCGTCATCTGGCCGGCGCTGCTGATGGCCGCAGGTCTGGATGTGCCCAAGGGCGTCTTCGCGCACGGCTGGCTGCTGGTCGGCGGCGAGAAGATGTCGAAGTCGAAGCTGACCGGCATCGCGCCCACCGAGATCACCGACGTCTTCGGCTCCGACGCGTACCGCTTCTACTTCCTCTCGGCGATCGCCTTCGGTCAGGACGGCTCGTTCTCGTGGGAGGACCTGTCGGCCCGCTACCAGGCCGAGCTCGCCAACGGCTTCGGCAACCTCGCCTCGCGCACGGTCGCGATGATCCAGAAGTACTTCGATGGCGTCGTGCCGGCGCCTGCGGGGTACACCGAGCGCGATCTCGTGGTGCAGAAGAAGGTCGCGGATGCCACGACCGCGGCGGACGCCGCGATCGAGAGCTTCCGCATCGACGAGGCGATCGACGCGATCTGGACGATCGTCGACGACCTGAACCTCTACATCACCGAGAACGAGCCGTGGGCTCTCGCCAAGCAGGCGGATGCCGGAGACGAGAAGCAGCGTGAGCGTCTCGGCACCGTGCTGTACACATGCGCAGAGGGACTGCGCGCGCTCGCCGTGCTGCTGTCGCCCGTGATGCCGCAGTCGACCGCGAAGCTGTGGGACGCCCTCGGGGCCCAGGGCTCACTCGGCGGGCTCACCGCGCAGTCGATCCGCGAGGCCGGTGCGTGGGGTGCGCTGCAGCCGGGGACGATCGTGTCGCCGCTCGCGCCGCTGTTCCCGCGTGTGGAGCAGACCGCCTAGACAGAGGGCTGCGGAGCGCGTTTCGACTCGCTTCGCTCGCTCGACGACCGGGGGTGGAAGGACCGAGGGACGGGAACGCATGGCCGAGACGTACGTGCAGCGCCGGGATGCCGACGGGCGCAAGGATCTGCGTTATCCCGCGGCTCCCGAGCCGCTGACCGTTCCGGTGTATGACAACCACGCGCACCTCGAGATCGCCGACGGCCCTTCGACGGGCTCAGCGACCCAGCAGGGGTTGACGCTCTCTGAGCAGCTCGACCGTGCTGAAGAGGTCGGCATCGCCGGCGTCGTGCAGGCATCAGGCGACATCGAGTCCTCGCGCTGGGCGGTGGACGCGGCGGCATCCGACCCCCGCGTGCTCGCGGCCGTCGCCATCCACCCGAACGACGCGCCCGTCTACGCAGCCGAAGGGCGCCTCGAGGAGGCCATCGCGGTGATCGACGAGCTCGCTGCGCACCCGCGCACGCGGGCCATCGGCGAGACGGGACTCGACTACTTCCGCACCGACGAGCCGGGGCGGCCTGCGCAGCACGAATCCTTCGAGGCGCACATCGCGCTGGCGAAGAAGCACGGCATCGCGATGCAGATCCACGACCGCGATGCCCACGACGACGTGCTCGAGATGCTGACGCGCGTCGGCGCTCCCGAGAAGACGGTGTTCCACTGCTTCTCCGGTGACGACGCGATGGCGCGGGTCGCGGCGGATGCCGGGTACTGGCTGTCGTTCGCCGGCAACGTCACGTTCAAGAACGCGCAGAACCTGCGCGACGCGCTCGCGGTCACGCCGCTCGATCGCATCCTCGTCGAGACCGACGCACCCTTCCTCACCCCCGAGCCGCTGCGGGGACGTCCCAACGCGCCCTACCTCGTGCCGATCACGGTGCGGTTCATGGCCGCCCAGCTCGACCTCGAGGTCGACGAGCTGTGCGCGCACCTCGCGGCGAACACTCTCGCGGTGTACGGCGCGTTCAGCTGAGCATCGATGCCAATGTGGTTTCAACAGAGTAGAATTGTGGTCACTCTGAAGGAGGCGTCGTGGAGCAGGTGGGGATCCGACAGCTGAAGGCGAATCTGAGCGCCTACGTGAACACCGCGCGCAATGGAGATCGCGTGGTCATCACAGACCGAGGTGTCGCTGTCGCCGAGATCGTCCCGATCGAGGGCAACGACCTGCTGCAAGATCTAATCGATGAGGGCCTGGCCACGCGGCCTGCGCACGCGGGGCGTTCTCGCCCGCGGCCACGAGCCACAGGCGTGGGGCTCAGCGATCTCGTCGCCGAGCAGCGCCGGTGATCGTCTATCTCGACACCTCGGCACTCGTGCCGTTGCTTGTGGAAGAGGCGGGAACTCCGATCGCACTGCGGCTATGGCGTGACGCGACGCAAGTGGCCTGCTCCCGACTGGTCGTGGTCGAGGCGGCTGCCGCAATCGCCATGGGACGAAGGGCTGGCCGTCTCTCTGAGAGCGAGCACGACGCGCTGCAGGAGAATGCCACGCGTCTGATCCGTGACATGACGCTCATAGAGGCGTACTCGGACATCGTTGGTCAGGCCGCCGAACTCGCGGTGCGGCACAGTCTTCGTGGATATGACGCGACGCACTTGGCGACCGCCACCCGCATCCGGGCGCGCGACGTGCTGTTCGCGTCGGGGGACCGGATGCTTCTGCGCGCAGCCAACGATGAGGGGTTCACGACGATCGACACCAGCGTCTCGAGACCGGACTCGCAAGTTTGATCCCCCCGTGCCGGGCGGCGCGTCGTTGCATCGTTGCATCGGGGCACTAACCCGTAGCCTTATCGGGTGCGCCTTCTCGACGAGATCACCCTGCAGGACGAGTTCGTACGGCTCGAGCCGCTCGGCCATGAGCACGCAGACGATCTGCGCCGCGCTGCAGCGACACTGAGCTCCGCCTGGTACACCTCCGTGCCCAGCGCGGAAGAGGTGCCGGCCGAGATCGAGCGGCGTCTCGCCCTGCGCGACGCGGGAGGGATGAACCCCTTCGCCGTGCGGCGTCTGGCCACCGAGGAAGTCGTCGGTATGACCACGCTCTGCAACATCGACCAGCCGAACCGCCGGGTCGAGATCGGCTACACCTGGATCGGTGCGTCCGCGCAGCGCACCGAGGTCAACCCCGCGATGAAGCGGCTGCTGCTCGCGCACGCCTTCGACACCTGCGACGCGATCGCGGTGTCGCTCATGACGCACTTCCACAACCGGCAGTCCCGCGCCGCGATCGAGCGCCTGGGGGCGAAGCTCGACGGCATTCTGCGCAACCACCGCATCATGCCGGACGGATCGCTGCGGGACACCGTCGCGTACTCGATCCTCCCGCACGAGTGGCCGGCCGTTCGCAACGGGCTGGACGCCCGCCTGACCAGCTAGACCGCGACCGCGTCCCCGTCGAGAGCCGGCTTGGCCGCGGCGATGTGCGAGATCTGCCGCCACATCAGCAGCAGCGTGATCGCCGAGCCCGCGAACGCGAACCACCACGGCGCCGTCAGCCCCCACGTCTGCGCGATCAAACCGCCCAGCGCCTGTCCGAGAACCATGCCGCCGAAGACGCCGACCATGTTCACCGACCCGACGCGGCCCTGCAGATCGTGCGGCACCAGTCTCTGGCGGACGGTCGTCGAGATCGTGCCCCAGACGAACGCGTAGGCGCCGAAGCCGAACATGATCACCAGCGCGACGACGCCGTTCGTCGTGAGCGCGAAGGCGAGATGCATGATCACCTCGAGCGTCAAGCACACCTTCATGATCGTGGCGAACGAGACATGCCGCTCCAGCCAGCCGAAGCTCAGCGTGCCCAGCAGCCCGCCGACGGCCGACGCGGTGGTGAGCGCGCCGAAGCCGACCGGCCCCATGCCGAGGTGCTCGGTCGCGTAGAGCACGAGGATGCCCCAGGGCGCCGCCCAGGTGATGTTGAACGCGAGGATGATCACGATCAGCGTCCGCACCGGCTTGTTGCGCCACGCCCAGCGCAGCCCCTGCCCGATGTCGTGGCGAACCCGGGTGGGCTCCGCACGCGGCGGCACTGGCTGCCGCGCGATCCGGGAGACGAGGATCAGCCCGAGGGTCACCGCGAGCACCTGAGCCAGGAACGGCCAGAAAGATCCCACCGCGAACAGGAAGGCACCCAGCGGAGGGCCGGCCAGCTGGTTGGCGACGAGGAAGCCGGCCTGCAGCCGCGCGTTGCCGATACCGAGGTCAGCGGGCTTCACCATCATCGGCAGCAGCGTGCTCGTGCTCGTGTCGGCGAAGACCTCGGCCGTGCCGTACAGGAACGACACGACCAGCACGATAGCGATGTTCGCGGTGCCGGTCACGAGCAGCACCACGAGAGCGGCGACGATGACAGCACGGATGCCGTGGGCGAGCATCACGAGCATCCGCCGCTCCACGCGATCCGCAATCGCGCCGGCATGCAGCCCGAACAGCAGCCACGGCAGGAACTGCAGCATGGCACCCGAGGCGACGAGTAGGGGAGAGGAGGTCATCGACGCGATCAGCAGCGGAGCCGCGGCCAGCGCGATGCCGTCGCCGATGTTGCTCGTCCACGCCGCGGACATCAGCCAGGGGAAGTCGCGGCCGAGCCGGCGCGGTGCGATGAGCTCTCCCAGTGCGGTCACCCGCCTGATCCTAGGGGCAGGGGGCGATGGGCGAGAATGGACTCATGACCGTCTCCCTGCTCGGCGCCACCGAGATCCGTCGTCTTGCCGCCGAGCTCGACGTCACGCCCACGAAGAAGCTGGGGCAGAACTTCGTCGTCGACGCCAACACCGTGCGCAAGATCGTGAACGCCGCCGGCGTGCAGGCGGGGGAGCGGGTCGTCGAGATCGGTCCGGGCCTCGGGTCGCTGACCCTGGCGATCCTCGAGACGGGCGCCTCGGTCACCGCAGTCGAGATCGACCACCGCCTCGCCGAGCGGCTGCCGCAGACGGCGCGCGAGCGCGGCGTCGCCGAAGGCGCCCTGACAGTGGTGGATGCCGATGCCATGCGCGTCACCGAGCTGCCCGGTGAGCCCACCGTGCTCGTCGCCAATCTGCCGTACAACGTCTCGGTGCCGGTGCTGCTGCACTTCCTCGAGACGTTCGCGTACCTGGAGCGCGGCGTCGTGATGGTGCAGGCGGAGGTCGCCGAGCGACTCGCGGCGAAGCCGGGATCGAAGATCTACGGTGCGCCGAGTGTGAAGGCCGCCTGGTACGGACCGTGGCGGCTGTGCGGCACCGTGTCGCGGCAGGTGTTCTGGCCGGTGCCGAACGTCGACAGCCTGCTGGTCGGCTTCGAGCGCGACGAGACGCCCCGCGGCGGCGAGGACGAGCGCCGGCGCACCTTCGCGATCGTCGACGCAGCCTTCAACCAGCGCCGGAAGATGCTGCGCCAGGCGCTGTCCGGTCTCTACGGGAGCTCCGCCGCGGCATCCGCCGTGCTCGAAGCCGCCGGCGTCGCGCCCACCGCACGCGGCGAGGACCTCACGGTCGACGACTACCACCGCATCGCGCTGGTGCAGTCCGAATCGACACCGGTGCCGATAGCCTGACAGCGTGACCGAACCGCGCTTCAACCCCGACGTTCCCGAGATCCACCGGCCGTATGTCGCGGCCGCCGAGCGCTATCAGCGCTTCGCCTACCGCCAGGTCGGCACAAGCGGCCTCTACCTGCCGCCGATCTCGCTCGGCCTGTGGTGGAACTTCGGCGACAACATCCCCCTCGACAACCAGCGTGCGCTGCTGCGCCACGCCTTCGACAGCGGGATCACGCACTTGGACCTGGCCAACAACTACGGACCCCCCTACGGTTCGGCAGAGAAGAACTTCGGCCGCATCATGTCGGAGGATCTCGCGCCGTACCGGGACGAGCTGATCATCTCGTCGAAGGCGGGCTGGGACATGTGGCCGGGGCCGTACGGCGACCTCGGCAGCCGCAAGTACATCCTCGCCAGCGCCGAGCGATCGCTCACGAGCATGCGCCTCGACTATGTCGACATCTTCTACTCGCACCGCGTCGACCCGGTCACCCCGGTGGAGGAGACCATCGGGGCGCTCGACACGCTGGTGCGGCAGGGCAAGGCGCTCTACGTCGGCATCTCGTCATACAGCGCCGAGCGCACCGAAGCGGCGCTCGCTGTGGCGCGCGACCTGGGCACCCCGCTGGTGATCCACCAGCCGTCGTACTCGATCCTCAACCGCTGGGTCGAGGACGGCTTGACCGACACCCTGCGAGCGGCCGGCATGGGAGCGATCGCCTTCACGCCGCTGGCCCAGGGGCTGCTCACCGGCAAGTACCTGGGCGACGGCACGGCTGACCGCGCCCAGAAGCGCCGCTCGCTGCCCGAGCGTCCGGTCTCCGACGAGGGACTCGCGGTGCTGCGCGGGCTCAACGACATCGCCGCGGACCGCGGGCAGACGCTCGCTCAGATGGCGCTGCAGTGGACCCTGCGTGATCCTGTCGTCGTCTCGGCGCTGATCGGCGCCTCGCGGCCCGAGCAGATCGATGAGAACATCGCGGCCATCGACGGGCCCGCGTTCACCGACGACGAGCTCACCGCGATCGATGCGATCGCGCACGGCATCGACGTCAACCTCTGGTCCGTGTCGTCGGAGCTGTGATGGCGCGGAGACCGGATGCCGTGCATGTCAGGGCTCCGGGCAAGATCAACGTCTACCTGGGCGTCGGTCCGCGCCACGACGACGGCTATCACTCCCTGGCCACCGTCTTCCAGGCCGTGTCGCTGTACGAGGACGTCTACGCGTCCGCGGCCGAGGGATTCACGCTCGAGGTCGAGGGGGACGTCGACGTCTCTGGCGTCCCCCTCGACGACCGCAACCTGGCGATGAGGGCCGCTAAGCTGCTCGCGCAGACCGCGGGGGTGGATGCCGGGGTGCACCTGCGCATCCGCAAGGGCGTGCCCGTGGCCGGCGGCATGGGCGGCGGATCTGCGGACGCGGCCGCGGCGCTCGTCGCGTGCGACGCCCTGTGGGGAACCGAGCTGGGTGCGCACCGCCTGCACGCGCTGGCGGCGCGTCTCGGTGCCGACGTGCCGTTCGCCCTGCACGGCGGGACGGCGATCGGCGCGGGCCGCGGCGATGAGCTCACGCCTGCGCTCGCACGCGGGCGGTTCGACTGGGTGCTCGTGCTGAGCGAGCAGGGCCTGTCCACTCCCGAGGTGTACGGCCGCCTCGACCAGCTGCGGGCGCAGGAGGGAGCGGTTGCCGACGACCCCCCGATGTCGCTCGACGTGCCGCTTCCGGTGCTGCACGCGCTGCGGTCCGGGGATGCCCGCGACCTCGCCCCCGTGCTGCTGAACGACCTCGAGGCCGCCGCCGTGATCGACCGGCCCGATCTCGGGGCCGCCCTCGTCGACGGCATCCGCTTCGGTGCGCTCGGCGGTCTCGTCTCCGGATCCGGACCGACGATCGCGCTGCTCTGCGAGGGCCTCGAGCACGCCCGCGCGGTTCAGGAGCAGCTGAGCGCCAGCGGTCGGCGCGCGCTGCACGTGCACGGGCCGGTGCCCGGTGCCCGCGTGATGGGCTGAGACGCAGAGAGGGATCCGCCCGAACGGACGGATCCCTCTCTCACGCGCGACGGCAGATCAGCGGGTCGTGCCGGCGCGACGCTTGTTGTAGATGTCGAACGCGACCGCGAGCAGCAGCACGAGACCCTTGACGATCTGCTGAGCGGCCTGCGGCACGCCCATCAGCTGCATGCCGTTCGACATCACGGCCATCACCAGGCCACCGACGAGGGCGCCGCCCACCCGGCCGACACCGCCCATGGTCGACGCGCCGCCGATGAAGCAGGCCGCGATCACGTCGAGCTCGAACATGTTGCCCATGCCCGGCTGCGCGCCGTTGGAGCGCGATGAGAACACCGCGGCGGCGATTCCGGTGAGGAAGCCCATGTTCACGAAGATCCAGAAGTTCACGCTCTTGACGTTCACACCCGACAGGCGAGCAGCCGAGAGGTTGCCGCCGACAGCGTAGACGTGACGACCGAACACCGTGCGGTTGGTGACGACCTGGTACACGAGGATCAGCACGGCCACGATGATGAGCACGATCGGGAAGCCGCGGTTGTAGGCCAGTGCCCACGCGAAGGCAAGCAGCACCGCCGAGACGACGACGAGCTTGAGGATGAACAGGAACGGCGACTCGACCGGCTGGTTGTATCCCTGCCGTGCGCGGCGGGTGCGCAGTGAGCTGACGACCACTCCGACCACGGCGATGAGGCCGATGACCAGGGTGAAGATGTCGACGGTCTGCGGCAGCGCCTTGAGTCCCTGGCCCTCTCCGATGGTGATCGAGCCGAACAGGCTGTCGACGAAGCCGCTGGCGACGTTGCGGTAGTCCTGCGGGAACGGCGACAGCGACACGTTGTTCAGCACCAGCCAGGTGAGGCCGCGGAACAGCAGCATGCCGGCCAGGGTGACGATGAACGCCGGGATGCCGACGATGGCCACCCAGAAGCCCTGCCAGACGCCGACGATGATGCCGACCACGATGGCGGCGATGATGCCGACCCACCAGGGCATGCCGTTCTTGATCACGAGGACGGCCGAGACCGCGGACGCGAAGGCGAGCACCGACCCCACCGACAGGTCGATGTGGCCGCCGACGATGACGAGGATCATGCCGAGCGCCATGATCAGGATGTGAGCGTTCTGCAGGACGATGTTCGTCACGTTCTCCGGCGAGAGCAGCTTGCCCCCGGTGGTGATCGTGAAGATCGCGATGATCGCGATGAAGGCGATGTAGATGCCAGACGTGCGCAGATTCTGCGTCAGCAGATCCTTCACCTCGGTGAAGACGTTGTTCACGCTGCTGCCTCCTTCGTGGAGTTCGGTTCGATGGTCATGAGCGACATGAGCTTCTCCTGGGTCGCCTCGGCGACGGGAAGCTCACCGGTGATGCGCCCGTAGGCGAGGGTGTAGACGCGGTCCGAGAGTCCGAGCAGCTCGGGGAGCTCGCTCGAGACCACGATCACGGCCTTGCCCGCGGCGGCGAGCGCGTTGATGATCTCGTAGATCTCGTACTTCGCGCCCACATCGATGCCGCGGGTGGGCTCGTCGAGGATCAGCACGTCCGGGTCGGTGTACAGCCACTTGGCGAGCACGACCTTCTGCTGGTTTCCGCCCGATAGATTGCCGACGATCTGCGCGACTGTCGGCGACTTGATGTTCAGATCGCGGCGATACTGCTCCGCGACCTTGCTCTCCTCGTTGCCGTCGACGAAGACGCCGCCGGTGACGAGCTTTCCCAGCGCCGACGATGAGATGTTCGTCTTGATGTCCGTGATCAGATTGAGGCCGTACTGCTTGCGGTCCTCTGACACGTAGGCGAGTCCGTTGTCGATCGCGGCCCGCACGCTCCGAGTGGAGATCTCCTTGCCGCGCAGGAACACCTTGCCTGAAGCATCCCGGCCGTAGCTGCGGCCGAAGACGCTCATCATGAACTCGGTGCGGCCAGCGCCCATCAGCCCGGCGATGCCGACGATCTCGCCGGCACGGACGGAGAGCGAAGCGTCGTCCACGATCACTCGACCAGCCTGCGTCGGATGCATGACGGACCAGTTCTCGACGCGGAAGATCTCCTCGTGGATGTCGGGAGTGCGCTCCGGGAAGCGGCTGTCGAGCGAGCGCCCGACCATGCCGCGGATGATCCGGTCCTGCGTGGCATCCGGTCCGTGCATGTCGATCGTCTCGATCGTCTCGCCGTCGCGGATGATGGTGGTCGAGTCGGCGATGTCGACGATCTCGCCCAGCTTGTGGCTGATGATGATGCTGGTGATGCCCTGGTCGCGCAGGTCGCGCAGCAGGCTCAGCAGGTGCTCGGAATCGGAGTCGTTCAGCGCGGCTGTCGGCTCGTCGAGAATGAGCAGCCTGACGTCCTTCGTGAGTGCCTTGGCGATCTCGATGAGCTGCTGCTTGCCGACTCCGAGCTGTCCGACGGCCGTCGTCGGGTTCTCGTTCAGACCCACACGGGCCAGCAGAGCAGTGGCCTGGGCGTTGACCTCGTGCCAGTCGATGAGGCCGCCGCGACCGAGGATCTCGTTGCCCAGGAAGATGTTCTCGGCTACCGAGAGGTAGGGGACGAGCGCCAGCTCCTGGTGGATGATGACGATGCCGGCACGCTCGGAGTCCTTGATGGCTCCGAACTCCTGCGTGGCGCCGTCGAAGATGATGTCACCCTCGTACGTGCCGTGCGGGTACACACCGGACAGCACCTTCATGAGGGTGGACTTGCCGGCGCCGTTCTCGCCGCAGATGGCGTGGATCCGGCCGCGCTCGACGCTGAGGTTCACGTTCTTGAGAACCTTCACGCCGGGGAAGTTCTTGGTGATGTTGCGCATCTGGAGGATGACGTCGGACATCGATGCTCCTGTCTGTGGAACCGCGGACCCACGGGACCCGCCGAACCGCTTGTGGCGCGGCGGATCCCGTGGTGCTCGTGCGAGTGTTACTCGGCGACGCCGGCTGCGACCTCGGCCTCGGTCCAGTAGCCCGACTCGATCAGCAGGGACTTGATGTTGTCGGTGACGACGATGTCGGACTCGAGCAGGAACGACGGGACGACCTTCTCGCCGTTGTCGTACGTCTCGGTGTCGTTCGCCTCGGGCTTGTCGCCGTCGGCGAAGGACTCCGCGGCGGTCACGGCCTGGGCGGCCAGCTTGCGGGTGTCCTTGAAGATCGTCGCGTACTGGACGCCGTCGGCGATCATCTTCACCGAGGCGATCTCGGCATCCTGACCGGAGACGACCGGCAGGCCCTCCTCGATGGTCGAGCCGTAACCCGCGTTCTCGAGGGCGGTGATGATGCCGCGCGACAACCCGTCGTACGGGGAGAGCACGCCGTCGAGCTGCTTCGAGCCACCGTCATAGGTGCTAGTCAGCAGGTCCTCCATGCGCTTCTGCGCCACGGCCGGGTCCCAGCGCAGCGTCGACACGGTGTCGAAGTCCTTCTGGCCGGATCCGATGGTCAGGCGACCGTCCTCGAGGTAGGGCTTCAGGGTGTCCATCGCTCCGTCGAAGAAGAATCCGGCGTTGTTGTCGTCGGGCGAACCGGCGAACACCTCGATGATCTTCTTGTCGGCGGAGTCGGTCTCCTTGCCGTCGGCGTCGAGGTAGCCGAGTCCCTGCAGCAGGCTCTGCGCCTGCTGCACGCCGACGTTGTAGTTGTCGAACGTGACGTAGAAGTCGACGTTCTTCGTGCCGTTGATCAGTCGGTCGTACGCGATGACCGGGATGCCCTTGCTGGCGGCGTTGTCGAGCTGCGTGGCCAGCGCCGTGCCGTCGATCGACGCGACGATGAGGATGTCGGCGCCGTTGGTGATCATCTGGTCGAGCTGCTGCTGCTGACGGGGGATGTCGTCGTTGGCGAACTGGAGGTCGACCTCGTAGCCGAGGTCCTCGAGCTGGGACTTGACGGCGTCGCCGTCGGCGATCCAGCGTTCGGAGGTCTCGGTCGGCATGGCGACGCCGACGAGGATGTCCTCTGCGGCGGTGCCGCCACCCTCGGAACCCGAGCCCGATTCGTTGCCGGAGCAGGCGGCGAGGCCCAGCGCCAGGGCGAAGGCGCCGGTGGCCGCGAAGGTGCGCAGGACGGTCTTTCTCATTGCGATCTCTCTTCCTTGAAAGGCTTGATGCAGCGGACTGCCGAGTCGTCTCGGTGAGGCGCGAACGCGCGTCCGTTCTGGGAGCATTGCATATTGACGTGCCTGCGGACAAATAAATCTGTCGAACCTGCGGACAAATTGACCGATTCGATATCATTCGGGAAGCCGAGCAACGCAGAGGTGATCTCGATGGCTGAACCGCTTCTGCGGATGACGGGCGTGACGAAGCGCTTCCGTGGCGTCGTCGCGCTCGCCGGTGTCTCCCTCGACGTTCATCGCGGGGAGGTGCACGCGATCTGCGGTGAGAACGGCGCCGGCAAGTCCACGCTGATGGAGATCCTCAGCGGCATCCACCGGCACGGCAGCTTTGATGGCACGATCGAGCTGGAAGGGCGTCAGGTCGCATTCCGCTCCCTCGCGGACAGCGAAGCCGAGGGGATCGTCATCGTTCATCAGGAGCTCGCGGTCGTGCCGCAGCTGACGATCGCGGAGAACATCTTCCTCGGCAATGAGATCACCCGCCGCGGGCTGCTCGATCGGGATGCCGTCAATCGGCGCGCCGCTGCGCTGATGGCACGCGTGGGACTGCACGAGAGTCCCGCCGCGCGCGCCGGTGACCTGGGCATCGGCAAGCAGCAGCTCGTGGAGATCGCGAAGGCGCTCGCCAAGGATGTGCGCCTGCTGATCCTCGACGAGCCCACCGCGGCGCTGGGCCGTGACGATTCCGACCGGCTGCTCGCGCTCGTGCAGCAGCTGCGCACCCAGGGCATCACCTGCGTGCTCATCTCGCATCGGCTTCGCGAGGTGCTGGGCGTCGCCGATCGCATCACGGTGATCCGCGACGGTGCGACGATCGAGACGATGCGCACCGACGATCCCGAGACAGACGAGCGGCGGATCATCCGCGCGATGGTGGGTCGTCCGCTGGACGACCTGTTTCCGCCGCGTGAACCGGACATCGGCGACGAGCTCTTCCGGCTGGAGAACTGGAGCGTTCGCCATCCGGCCGACCCGACGCGTCTCGTCGTCGACGACGTGAACCTGACCGTGCGCTCCGGAGAGATCATCGGCATCGCGGGGCTGATGGGAGCCGGTCGCACGGAGCTCGCGATGAGCGTGTTCGGCAGGTCGTTCGGGTCGGCCATAACGGGGACGGCATATAAACGCGGGGAGCGCATCGAGCTGCGTTCGGTGCGCGAGGCGATCCGGAACGGCATCGTCTACGCGCCCGAGGACCGTCGGCGCGACGGGCTCAATCTGCTCGCCAGCGTGCAGTCGAACGTGTCGGCGGCGGCGCTGGGACGGCTCTCCCAGCACGGACTCGTGGACGACGTGCGCGAGCGCAAGGTCGCCGAGGCGTACCGGTACAAGCTCAACATCAAGGCGCCGAGCGTCGCGTCTCGGACGGGGGCGCTCTCGGGCGGGAACCAGCAGAAGATCGTCCTGTCCAAGTGGATCTTCACCAACCCGGACGTCCTCATCCTCGACGAGCCGACCCGGGGGATCGATGTGGGGGCGAAGTACGAGATCTACGGGTTCATCAACGAGCTGGCGGCGCAGGGCAAGGCGATCATCGTCATCTCGTCCGAGCTGCCCGAGGTGATCGGACTCTCCGACCGCATCTACACCCTGGCGCACGGGCGGATCACCGCAGAGATCACCCGGCAGGACGCCACCCAGGAGCTGCTCACGTCGCATATGGCGGTCGAGCGCGCATGAGCACAGATCATCCTGCGGCGCGCCGCGGAGCATCGCCTTCGCCCGTCGCCATCACCCGCACGACGAACGAGGATGTGCGCGCGCAGAACCTCTCGGCGGTCCTGCAGCTCGTGCACGCGGCCGGTGCCCAGTCGCGGTCCGAGATCGGCGCCGTCACGGGTCTGAACCGCTCCACGGTGACCGCTCTCGTGCAGGAGCTTCTCGATCTGCGTCTGGTGCGGGAGGAGTCGGTCAAGCCCACCGGTCGCGTGGGGCGCCCCTCCCTCGGTGTCGCGGCTGACGATGACGTCGTGGCGCTGAGCATCGTCGCCGACCCGCGTGCGGTCTCGGTGGCGCTGGTCGGGCTCGGATCGGCCGTGCACTCGCGCGTGCGACACGACCTGGCATCCCCGCCGAACCCGCGACGGTTCGCGCAGGTGGTGTCGTCCCTGGTCGACGGGATGCGGGCCGACATCGACCGCCATTATCGGCTCGTCGGGGCAGGCGTCGCGGTACCCGGACTGGTTGACTCGCGGGGCACGGTGCTGCTGTCGCCGTCTCTGAACTGGCGGCGTGAGCAGCTCGCGCATCGCCTGAGCGACGCCCTCAGGATGCCCGTGGCCGTCGGCAACGATGCCAGCGTCGGTGCTATGGCCGAGACGCACTTCGGTGTGGCCCGCGGCGTGGGGAACGTGCTCTACCTGAGCGGTTCGATGAACGGCATCGGCGGTGGCCTCGTCTTCGACGGATCACTGCTGCGCGGCACCTCGGGCTTCGCTGGGGAGTTCGGTCATACCGTGGTCAACCCCGCCGGCTCCCTGTGCAGCTGCGGACGCCGTGGATGCCTGCAGGTGGAGGTGAACCCGGCGACCGTGCTCGCCCTTCTCGGCCGCCGGGGGCTCGACGAGGACGAGCTCGACATCGAGCTGGGCATCGTGCGCGACCCGGTCGTGCTCGCCGAGGTCGCCAGGCAGGTCGACGTGCTCTCGGTGGCGCTGACGAACTTCGTCAACGCGTTCGCGCCCGAGATGGTCGTGCTCTCGGGCTATCTGGGCGTGCTGCTGGCGACCAGCCGCGAGCGGCTCTCAGAAGCGGTGCGCCTGCATCCGGTGGGGTCGGAGGGTCGCACCGTGCGGCTCGAGCGCGCTCGCATGCGATCGCACCTCATGCAGATCGCGCCCGCCGAGCTCGCCTTCGAGGCGGTGCTGAACGACCCCTCCGCCGCGGCATCACGGCTCTGATCGTGGAGCTCTGCCCGCTTCGGCGCGTGTGAGGATGGAGTGATGGCTGCACAGAAGAACTGGCGTGCGCGTCTGGTCGAGGCGATCCGCGTCGACGCAGCCTCGCGCCCCGAGACCCAGGCCATTCTCTCGGTCGACGAGATGTATGCCCGCCGCGTGATCGAGCTCGCGATGCGCATCGCCGAAGCCCTCATCGCGGTCGGAGCGGCCGCGAACGAGGTGGTGCTCTCGGCGACGCGCGTGGCCGCCGCCCTCGGCATCCGGCCGGTGCACGTGGACATCACGTTCAACTCGATCGCCGTGTCGTATCAGGGCGGCGAGTCCGACCCGCCCTTCACGGCCATCCGCGTGGTGCGCGCCCCCGTTCCCGACCACGCGAAGCTGCAGCAGCTGCAGGCCCTCGTGGTCGACATCGAGGCGGGGCTGGCCCTGCCGGAGGCGCGGGTGCGCTTCCATGCCATCCGGCGCATGCCCTTCCGCTATCGGCCGACCGTGATCGTGCTCGCGCAGGGGCTGCTGGCCGTCGGCGTCTGTCTGCTCTTCGGTGCGTCGTGGATCACCACGCTCATCGCCTTTCTCGCCGCGTGCGGTGCCGCCCTGACCCAGCGGTGGATGACTCGGATGCACCTGCCCTTCTTCTTCGCCCAGGCCGCAGGCGCGCTCGTGGTCACCGCGTTCGCCGCCGCCGCCAACTCGCTGCGCAGTCAGGGCATCGCGCCCTTCGACCAGGCCAGCATCGCCGTGATCGTGGCGGCCGGGATCGTGCTCATGCTCGCGGGGATGTCTGTGGTGGGAGCCGCGCAGGACGCGATCGACGGCTTCGCGCTCACCGCGGGCGGACGCATCCTGGATCTGGCGCTGCTCACCCTCGGCGTCGTCGTCGGCATCGTGGGCGGCGTGGCTCTCGCGCAGCGGCTGGGGATCGGCTTCACGCTCTCGACCGAGCCGCCGGCGCTCGGCCCCGGTTCGATGCAGGTGGCGGGAGTCGTGCTGATCGCCGTGACCGTCGCCGTATGGAACGGCGCGACGTCGCGCACGATCCTCGTCTCAGCCGTGCTCGGAGCGATCGCGTGGGGCGGGTTCAGCGCCGGCGCGGCCGGCGGGTTCGGCGTGCCCGTCGCCAGCGCGGCCGGCGCGCTGATCGCGAGTTTCGTCGGGTCGCTCATCGCGCACCGCCTGCACGTTCCGTCGATCGCGGTGACCACCGCGGCCATCGTCCCGATGGTGCCAGGGTCGGTCGTGTACCGCGGCCTGCTGGGGATCGTGGAGGCGGAGGACGATCCGATCGCGCTCATCCTCGGGTTCGCCGACCTGCTGCAGGCGGGCGCGATCGGTCTGGCACTGGCATCCGGAGCATCCCTCGGTCTCGTCCTCGGTGCGCCGGTGCGCGACACGCTGCAGAGCGTCGTGCGCCGCCGCGGCCGCATCCGCTGAGCCGCGAGCTGGGCGGTCTCGTCGCCCTCGACGCTGGGCGGATGCAGAGCAGCTACGGCATAGCCTTGACGTGATGGCACATCTACTGGGGGCCGAGGCCCTGCACCTGGAGTACCCGACCAAGGTCGTCTTCGATTCGGTGACGGTCGGCGTCGACGAGGGCGACCGCATCGGCATCGTCGGTCGCAACGGCGACGGCAAGTCCTCCCTCATGAAGCTGCTCGCCGGCGTCCTCGAACCGGACTCCGGACGGGTGACCCGCCGCGGCGGGCTGCGGGTGGGGGTGCTGGAGCAGCAGGACCGCCTCGACGATGCGATGACCATCGGCCAGGTGGTCGTGGGCGATCGGCTCGAGCACGAATGGGCGGGTGATGCCCGCACCCGGGACGTCATCGCGGGGCTGCTGACCGACCTCCCGTGGGATGCGCAGATCGGCTCGCTCTCGGGCGGGCAGCGTCGTCGGGTGCAGCTGGCGCAGCTGCTCATCCAGGACTGGGACCTGATCTTCGCCGATGAGCCCACCAACCATCTCGATGTCGAGGCGATCACCTGGCTCGCCGCGCATCTCAAGAGCCGCTGGTCGAAGAACGCCGGCGCGCTGCTGGTCGTCACACACGATCGCTGGTTCCTCGATGAGATCTGCACGGCGACGTGGGAGGTGCACGACCGCGTCGTCGAGCCCTTCGAGGGCGGCTACGCCGCGTACATCCTGCAGCGCGTCGAGCGCGACCGGATGGCCGCGGCGTCGGAGGCGAAGCGGCAGAACCTCGCCCGCAAGGAGCTCGCCTGGCTGCGCCGCGGTGCCCCCGCGCGCACGAGCAAGCCGAAGTTCCGCATCGACGCCGCGAACGCCCTGATCGCCGACGTGCCGCCGATCCGCGACTCCGTCTCGCTGCAGTCGCTGGCGGTGTCGCGACTGGGCAAGGACGTCGTCGACCTGCTTGACGCCGGAGTCTCGTACCCTTCGGCAGGCTCAGGGACCCAGGGTGGAGCAGGCTCAGGGACCCAGGGTGGAGCAGGCTCAGGGACCCAGGGTGGAGCAGGCTCAGGGACCCAGGGTGGAGCAGGCTCAGGGACCCAGGTCAAAACCGTCCTGCAGGATGTCGAGTGGCGCATCGCTCCAGGGGAGCGCACGGGCATCCTCGGTGTCAACGGCGCCGGCAAGTCCACCCTGCTCGGTCTCGTCTCGGGCGACGTCGAGCCCACCAGCGGGCGCGTCAAGCGCGGCAAGACCGTGCAGGTGCGCACCCTCACGCAGGGGATCGACGAGCTCGAGCAGCACTGGAACGACCCGGTGCGCACAGTCATCGACGGCCTGCGCACCTCGTACACCTTCGGCCCTTCGGCAGGCTCAGGGACCCAGTCCTCCAAGGCGGCAGAGCTCACGCCAGGGCAGCTGCTGGAACGCCTCGGCTTCACCTCGGCGCAGCTGTCGACCCCGGTGAAGGACCTCTCGGGCGGTCAGCAGCGCCGACTGCAGCTGCTGCTCGTGCTGCTCGACCAGCCGAACGTGCTCATCCTCGACGAGCCCACCAACGACATGGACACCGACATGCTCGCCGCCATCGAGGACCTCCTGGACTCCTGGCCCGGCACGCTGCTGGTGGTCAGCCACGACCGGTACTTCCTCGAGCGGGTCACCGATCAGCAGTACGCCGTGCTGCGCGGGCGGCTGCGGCACCTCCCCGGCGGGATCGACGAGTATCTGCGGCTGCGCGAACTCGAGAAGCGCGAGCAGGCGGCGTCGCACTCCGGAGGTGCGCCCGCTCAAGGGGCCCCGGCGCAGGCATCCGGGCTGGAGGGGGCTGCTCGCCGCACGGCCGAGAAGGAGGTCGCCGCCCTTGAGCGGCGCATGCAGAAGCTCAACGACCAGATCGAGCGGGCCAAGCACGCTCTCGCCGATCACGACCAGTCCGACTACGCGGGGCTGGGAGAGCGGATGCAGCAGATCCAGGCGCAGCAGGATGAGGTCGACGAGCTCGAGCTGCGCTGGTTCGAGCTCACCGAAGAGCTCGGCTGAGCGGCATCCCCGCGCGCATCACCGACCGAGCGCGTACACGATCAGCAGCATCGTGACGACGAACCCGCAGGCGTAGTTGATCCACAGGAAGTGCCGCCAGCCGCGGTTCGCCGCACCCGAATCGGCGTCTGACAACGAGCGATACGGCGCTGCCGCCCACAGGTACGGCAGGGCGAGCACGGCGGCCAGCGCGCCGGGGAACCCGGTGAACAGCATAAGCACTCCCGCCGCGGCCCAGCAGGCGAGGGCCAGCCGCACCGTGCGGGCGGCACCCAGCGCCGTGGCGATCGACGAGATGCCGCCCTCGCGGTCGGGCACCACGTCCTGCACGGCCCCGAACGCGTGGCTCGCGACACCCCAGAGGAAGAACGCGGTCAGCAGCGCGACGAGTCCCAGCGTGACCGTCCCCCCGGCGAGGGCGAACCCGTACACCGCGGGGCTCACGAAGTGGATGCTCGAGGTGACCGAGTCGAGCACCGGCACCTCTTTGAAGCGGAACGGCGGCGCCGAGTACGCCACGACGGCGAACAGGCTGATCGCCAGGATCAGCCACGACACCGGCGAGCCGAGCACGACGAGGGCGATGACGAAGGGCGCGCACAGAGCGATCGCCGTCACGAGCACCGTTCGGTGCCGCTGCGGCGACAGCAGCGCCCCCTCGACCCCGCCCTTGCGGGGGTTCGCGAGGTCGGAGGCGTAGTCGAACACGTCGTTGATGCCGTACATCGCCAGGTTGTACGGCACGAGGAAGAACAGCGTGCCGATCACCCACTGCGCGTCCACGCCCCCGGCTACGAGCAGGTAGGCGGCCGCGAACGGGTAGGCGGTGTTGATCCAGCTGAGCGGCCGAGACGCGGCCAGCAGGTCACCGATCATCGGCACGCTCCCTCCGCAGGCGTGACCACAGGGCCGGCAGCAGGATCACCGCGGCGAGCGGGTAGGCGAAGTCCTCGAGCGGGGCCTCGCCGATCCGGATGCCCGAGATGTGCGCGCTCGAGTAGTCGAACAGCCCCACGGCGATCATCAGGTTGTCGAACACGGCGGTGAGCACCACGAGCGCGGCCGCCGCGATGAGCAGTGACGCCGCAGACGGCATTCGGTCGCGTCGCCGCACCACCAGCGCGACCACGACGGCCGCCGCGAGGAATCCCGCGCACAGCAGCACGTAGCTCATGCGTCCGCCCTCCGTCGTGCGGTGAGCACCTTCTCGGCGCCGCAGACGAGCACCATGGTCAGCTGGCACAGGAACAGCAGGAAGATCGGCTCCTCGATCGGCAGCTCGGGTGCGAGCAGGATGCCCGTGGCGAACTGCCCATCATCGCGGAAGAAGATCCCGAGCCCGATCCCAGCGAGATCCCAGAGCAGGAAGAACGCGGTGCCGAGCGCGAGCACAAGCGCAGCCCGCCACGGATCCCGGCCGAGGAACAGCCGGTGACGCACATCGAGCAGCACCATGCCCGCGAGCGATACGAGCAGGGCGATCAGGTAGCCGGCGCTCACAGCGGCTCCGCCAGGGGGCCCGCCGAGACGTCCCCGCGCAGGCGCTTGACGACCAGCTCGGCGCTGATCAGGCACATCGGCAGGCCGATGCCGGGGATGGTCGTGGCGCCGGCGTACAGCAGCCCGTCGACCTTCGACGACATGTTCGCGCCGCGCAGGAAGGCGCTCTGCCGCAGCGTGTGCGCGGGGCCGAGCGCCCCGCCGCGCCACGCCCCGAAGTCGCGTTCGAAGTCGGCGGGGCCGATGGTGCGACGCACGACGATGCGCTCCCGGAGGTCGGGGATGCCGCACCAGCCGGCGATCTGGTCGATCGCCGCATCGGCCGCGCGTTCGACGCGCTCATCGCCGGTGCCGTCGATGCCGCCGGCCCCGATGGACGTGTCGGCGGGAACGGGGATGAGCACGAACAGGTTCTCGTGTCCCTCGGGAGCGACGTCATCGGTCGCGCTCGGACGGCAGACGTAGAGGGACGCCGGATCGGGGATGCGCTTGCCCTCACCGTGACGGCCTCTGCCGTAGATCGCGTCGAATCCCTCCTCCCACTCCCTGGTGAACAGCAGGGTGTGGTGCGCGAGCTGGGGCAGCTCGCCGCGCACCCCGAGCAGCGCGAGCACGGCTCCGGGCCCTGGGTCGCGTCCGTCCCACCAGCCGTCCGATCGCGTGCGATGCTCGGGGTCCAGCAGCTGCTGCTCGGTCACGTGCAGGTCCGCGGTCGACACGACGACGTCGGCGGGCAGGTGCTCGCGCGTGCCGTCGGAGAGCTCGACGTCGACCCCGGACGCGGAACCGGCGTCGACCGTGATGTGCGTCGCGCGGCATCCGGTGCGGATGTCGACGCCCTCCGCGCTCGCCACGCGGGCGATCGCGGCGATCACCGCAGCGAAGCCGCCGCGCGGATACAGCACTCCCTGACCGATGTCGAGGTGGCTCATCAGGTGGTACATGCCGGGTGCCTTGGCGGGCGACGTGCCGAGGAACACCGCGGGATACCCGAGCACCTGCTGCACGCGCGGCTCGCGGCTGTGCCGGCGGATGCGCCGGTCGAGAGGCTCCGCGAGCAGGCGGGTGAGCGTCGGCAGACCGCGCAGGGTGCGCGGGGTCAGTAGCGGGCGCAGCGACTCGTACGTGCTGTAGAGGAACGTCGAGGTGGCGAGGTCGTAGGTGTCCGCCGCGGATGCCAGGTAGCGGTCGAGGCTATGGTCCGCATCCGGATCGAGGGCGACGAGGGCGTCCCTGGCTCCTTCGGCCGGCAGGTCGAACGGCTCGGCGTCGTCTTCGAAGTACACCCGGTAGGCAGGGTCCAGGCGGACGAGGTCGAGCTGCTCGGCCGCCGAGGTCCCGAGCAGCCGGAAGAAGTGGTCGAACACCTCGGGCATGAGGTACCAGGAGGGTCCTGTGTCGAAGCGGAAGCCGTCCGATTCCCAGCTGCCGGCGCGGCCGCCGAGATCCTCTCGTGCCTCGACGAGCGTGACCGATGCGCCCTCGCGGGCGAGCAGGGCGGCGGTGGCGAGCCCGGAGATGCCTCCGCCGATGACGACGGCGCGCCTCATGCGGTCGTCCTTCCCGCTGCTGCGTTCGCCAGGATGCCCAGCTTGCGCCCGAGCGGCACCGAGACCCGTCTCGTGCGCAGCTCGGCTGCCGGCGTGCTGCGCAGCTGCTCATTGAGTCGTCCGAACAGCGCAGCAGCGGCCGTCGTCGCCCGCCGCGATCCGCGCGGCAGCCGCGCGATGGCTTCGCGTGCGACAGCGAGGTCCTCGGCGATCTCGTCGACGACGGCCTCCTTCTCGCAGTCGGTGAAGGTCTGCGGGTCCAGGCCCGGGATGTACGAGCGGCCCAGTCGTCCGGCATCATCGGCGAGGTCGCGCAGGAAGTTCACCTTCTGGAACGCGGCACCGAGGCGGCGCGCGCCCTCTTCGAGCTGGTCGTCGAGCGTGAATCCCGGATGCTCGAGAGCGAACACCCGCAGGCACATCGAACCCACCACCTCGGCCGAGCCGTGGATGTAGCGCCGGTACTCCTCGAGGTCGTAGCGCGGGTGCGCGGTGGCATCCATCCTCATCGACTCGAAGAACGGCTGCACGAGCTCGGCGCCGATCCCGGTTCGCCGCGCGGTGGCGGCGAACGCGTGCACGACGAGGTTCGCGCTGAAGCCGCACTCCATCGCCCGGAGGGTGTCCTGTTCGAGGGTGTCGAGGATGGCGAGCACCTCCGGCGCCGCCAATCCCGCTTCGGAGGCGGGGCCGTCGACGATCTCGTCGGCGATACGCACGAGGGCGTACACGTCCGAGATCCCGCTGCGCACGTCGCGCGGCAGCAGCCGGCTCGCGTAGCCGAAGGACGTCGAGTATTCGCTGATCACGTGCGCCGCAGCAGTGTGGGCGGTGCGCGTGTACAGGTCGAGTGCGCGCTCGGCGCTCATGACTGCCGCTCCGCGCAGCGCTCCGCGATCTGCGCCAGCTCCGCGCGCAGCCCGGTGGGCAGGGGAGCGATGGCGATCGCGTGCAGGACGTCGTGCAGCACCCCGTCGATGACCCGCTGCATCCGCTCGACCGCACCGCAGGCCACCAGCGCGGCACGCAGCCGGTCGGCATCGGACGTGTCGAGCGGGGCGCGTCCGAACAGGGGACGCACGGCCTCCCACTCGGCGGTGCCCTCGGCGAAGGCCACGAGCAGCGTGCGCTTGCCCTCGCGCAGATCTCCGATGACGCTCTTGCCCGTGCTGCTCTCGGCGCCGAACACGCCCAGCGCGTCGTCGCGCAGCTGATACAGCAGGCCCAGGCGCGATCCGATCCACTCCAGCGCGTCCACGACCTGGTCAGTGGCGCCCGCCAGCAGCGCACCCACCCGCAGCGGTGCGGCGAACGAGTACGCGGCGGTCTTCTGCTCGATCATCCGCAGGATGTCGGCCTGATCGGCGTGCATGACCCCCTTGGCGAAACCCACGTCGGCATGCTCTCCGGCCGCGGTCAGGATGAGCGCGTCGTCGATAACGCGGTGCAGGGTCGCGGCGACCGGATGCGTGACATCGGCGACGAGTGCGTGTGCCCCGCTGATCAGCAGGTCACCCGCGAGCAGCGCTGACGCCTCGCCCCACGCGGTGGCGGTGTGCGGGGCGTGCCCGTCGTCGAGCGCAGCGGCCGCGAACCGGCCGGCAAGGTTCGGCTTGCCGCGGCGCACCAGGTCGCGGTCGAGCACGTCGTCGTGCATGAGAAGAGCGGTGTGCAGCACCTCGAAGGCCGCGGCGGCGCACAGTGCCGAGTCCTCCTCCACGCCGCCCAGGCTCTCGTGGGCGAGCAGCAGCAGTCGGGGCCGCAGGCGCTTTCCGCCCTGGGTCGCATCCGCCGCCCGGCGCCACAGATCGCCGTAGCGCCCGCCCATCGCATCGGCTCGGGCGATCCGGTCGGCGAAGAACCGATCGATGATCTCGTCCAGTCGCGGATGGACTGCCGTCTCCAGCCTCACGCGACGCTCCGCCACGCGGTCGCATGAATGGTCCCGGCGGTGGCCGAGAGCTGCTGCGCCTGCAGCACGAGCCAGGGGCTGAACGCCCATGGCGCCGCTGTCAGCGCGGCGGCGAGATCCTCAGCGCTGACCCAGCGAGCGTCCATCACCTCGGCCGGGTTCAGCTCCGGCTCGCGCACGGCGCGCGCGGTGTAGACGGGGCAGATCTCGTTCTCGACGATGCCGGACGCGTCGATCGCGCGGTACCGGAAGTCGGGCAGCTCCACCTGCAGATCGGCGATCTCGAGCCCGAGCTCCTCGCGTGCGCGACGCTGCACGGCATCCGGAATCGCCTCGAACGGCGCGGGGTGACCGCAGAACGCGTTGGTCCACGTGCCAGGCCAGGCGCGCTTGGTCAGCGCCCGTCTGGTCAGCAGGAGCCGCCCCTCGTCGTCGCGCACGTGGCAGGAGAACGCGAGGTGCAGCGGGGTGTCCTGATGGTGCACCTCGTCCTTGCGGGCGACGCCACGGGGGTTGCCGTCGTCGTCGAGAAGGATCACGCGCTCGGGGGAGTGGGTCACTGGGCCTCCTGTGTATTCCCTAGACAGGCTAGCTTTCAACTGTGGATATATCCACATCTGACGTAAAATCAACCTCATGCGGAAAATGACTCCGTCTTCCGCGCCGACCGTGGTGATGCACGATCCGCGCCTGAACGACCCTGAGCAGGAGCTCGTGCCCACGAGCGACCTCACGCCCGGCGAGCTGGAGAGCGTGCTCGAGGTGCTCGAGGCCATGCGCCGCTGGCGCGAAGCGGAGCGCGAGAACAACGAGGCGTCGCAGCGGTACATGCGCCTCGGCGCGAGCGACATGAGGGCGCTGCGAGTGCTCATCGCCGCAGGCAACCAGAAGCTCCCGATGACGCCGAGTGCGATGGCCGGACACCTCGGGATCTCCAGCGCGTCCACCACGAAGCTCCTCGACCGCCTGGAGCGCGGCGGTCACGTCGTGCGTCGCGCGCATCCCGACGACCGCCGCAGTCTGGTCATCGAGGTGACCGAGGAGACCCGCCGTGCAGCACGTGCCACGGTGGGGCGCGAGCATGCTCGGCGCTTCGATGTCATCGCCGAGCTGACCCCCGAGCAGCGCCGCACGGTCGCCGACTTCTTCGGCGCCATGGCGGCCAGTGCCGAGCGTGACGCTGTGTGACGAGCGGATTCTGAGCGAGTGCTCGACGCCGCGTACGTTTTCGGAGTCCCCCACGAGAGGAAGAACCCGAAAATGTCACGTCGCTTCACCACCCTCGCCGCTGCCGCCGCAGCGGCCCTCCTCGTCACCGGTCTCACCGGCTGCGCATCCGCCGACGCCGGGAAGGCCGGATCCGACGGCGCCGCCGATGACGTCGTCAAGATCGGCGTGGTCGGCAAGAGCGACCCGCAGTGGGCGGCGTTCGAGAAGGCGGCCAAGGCCGAGGGCATCGAGGTCGAGCTGGTCGACTTCGGATCGTACGAGCTTCCCAACCCGGCGCTCACCGAGGGCGAGATCGACCTCAACCAGTTCCAGCACGTGATCTACCTCGCTCAGTACAACGAGGCGGCGGGGGAGGACCTGGTGGCCATCGGATCCACGCAGACCTACCCGCTCGGCCTGTACTCCTCGAAGTACGACGACGTCGAGGACATCGCCGACGGCGAGACCGTCGCCGTCCCTGACGACGCATCCAATCAGGCCCGTGGCCTGCTCGTGCTCCAGTCGGCCGGGCTCATCGAGCTCAAGGACGGCGGCTCGCCGTTCTCGGATCTCTCCGACATCGACGAGGCCAAGTCCAAGGTCAAGGTGACCGCACTGGAGGCCGCGCTGACTCCCGAGGCACTGCCCGACGTCGCAGCCGCCATCATCAACAACGACTTCGTCGAAGAGGCCGGTCTGGAGTTCGACGACGCGCTGTTCACCGATGACGCGTCCGACCCGGCGGCGGCCCCCTACGTGAACATCTTCGCCTCACGTGCGGACGATGTCGACAACGAGACCTACCTGAAGCTCATCGAGATCTTCCAGACCGACGAGGCCGTGCAGAAGGGGCTTGCGGAGTCGTCCGGCGGCACCGGCGTGACGGTTCAGCTCCCCCAGGAAGAGCTGGCGAAGACGCTCAAGACGGTTCAGAAGGACGTCGCAGACAACAGCTGATCCGGACGGATCTGAGAGAATCGGGCGGCGCCATGTGCGCTGCCCGATTCTCCTTGTCAGGGGCAGCCGACGCCCATCATCCCCACCCACCCGAAGCCGGAGTGCACCCATGCCGATCGTCTCGCTCGAGAACGTGTCGAAGCGATACCCGTCCCCCCAGCGCGCGGGGGAGGAGGTCACCGCGGTCGACGACGTCACCCTGCATATCGAGAAGGGGGAGGTCTACGGCATCATCGGCTATTCGGGGGCCGGCAAGTCGACCCTCGTGCGTCTCATCAACGCCCTGGAACCTGCCACCCAGGGCCGGATCATCGTCGATGACATCGAGGTCACTGCGCTCTCCGAGCGCCAGCTGCGGGAGGTGCGCAGCGGCATCGGCATGATCTTCCAGCAGTTCAACCTCTTCTCCGCCAAGACGGTGCGCGCCAACATCGCCTACCCGCTGAAGCTCGCCGGCTGGGCGAAGACCGACATCGACGCCCGCGTCACCGAGCTGCTGTCGTTCGTCGGTCTCAGCGACAAGGCGCGCTCGTACCCCGAGCAGCTCTCCGGCGGTCAGAAGCAGCGCGTCGGGATCGCCCGTGCGCTCGCGACCCGCCCCGCCATCCTGCTCGCCGACGAGGCCACCAGCGCTCTCGATCCCGAGACCACGCACGAGGTGCTCGCCCTGCTCAAACGGGTCAACGAGGAGCAGGGGGTCACCATCGTCGTCATCACCCACGAGATGGACGTCATCCAGACGATCGCGACGAAGGTCGCCGTGATGGACCGGGGGCGCGTGATCGAGCAGGGGGATGTCTTCGAGGTCTTCTCAGCCCCCCGGCATCCGGCTTCGCAGCGCTTCGTGGGCACCGTGGTCAAGGGCATCCCGTCACCGGCCGAGCGGGCCGTGCTGCGTGAGCGGCACAGCGGGCGGCTGGTGACGTTCTCGTTCCGGGACGGCGGCCCATCGCAGGCCCAGCTCTTCGTCGATCTCGCCGAGGCGGGGCTGGAGTTCGAGCTCGTGTTCGGCGGCATCAACGACATCCGCGGACGAGCTTTCGGCCACCTGACCCTCGCCCTCCGCGGCGAGACGCAGCGCATCGACGACGTCCTCGCGCGCATCGGCAGCCACGTCGAAGTGACCGACATCGATCGGGAGGAGGAGCGCTGATGGATCGTCTCGTCGAACTCGCTCCGGAATTCTGGCAGGCAGCTGTCGAGACCCTGTACATGGTGTCGCTGACCCTGCTCTTCGGCGGGATCCTCGGTGGTCTGATCGGAGTGGGCCTGTACCTCACCCGCCCCGGCGGGATGCTGCAGAACCGTGCCGTGTCGTTCGTGCTGAACCTGTTCATCAACTTCTTCCGGCCGATCCCCTTCGTGATCCTCATCACGGTGCTGATCCCGTTCTCGCGCCTGGTCGTGGGCAGCGGAATCGGCACCAACGCCGCGATCGTGGCCCTGGTGGTCGCGTCGATGTTCGCCATCGGGCGCATCGTCGAGCAGCATCTGGTGGGCGTCTCGCCGGGGGTGATCGAGGCCGCGCGAGCGATGGGAGCCGGGCCCTGGCGCACGCTGTTCACCGTCGTCATCCCGGAGGCGCTGGGTCCGCTCGTCCTGGGCTACACGTTCGTCATCGTCGCGCTCATCGACATGACGGCGATGGCCGGGTACATCGGCGCCGGGGGCCTCGGCAACTTCGCCCTCACCTACGGACGCCGCCAGTTCGAGCCGGTCGTGATGTGGGCCGCGGTGCTGCTGATCGTCGTCTTCGTGCATTTCGCGCAGACGCTCGGGACCTGGCTCGCCCGCCGGATCATGCGCAGGTAGACCTTTCGCGGCGACGTGCAGAGTGCCATCCTCGCAGCAGGTGAGTGAAAGGCATGTCATGGATACGGGGATGTTCCACGCTGCGGATGGCTACGACCGGCTGATCGGTCGCTTCCTGCCCTCGCTGGCACCGGCTTTCGCGGATTTCGCCGGTGTGCGCACGGGCAGCGCACTCGACGTCGGATGCGGACCGGGCGGACTCACGATCGAGCTGGCTCGTCGGATCGGAGCCGCGAACGTCGCGGCGATCGACCCTTCGCCGCCGTTCGTCGCCGCCTGCCGCGAGCGGGTGCCTGGGGCCGAGGTCGTCGAAGGGGTGGCGGAGACGCTGCCGTTCCCGGACGGCGTGTTCGACGCCGCGCTCTCGTCGCTCGCGGTGGGATTCATGTCCGACGCACAGCAGGGCGTGCGCGAGATGGCTCGGGTCACCCGCGCGGAGGGTGCCGTGGCGCTCTGCTTCTGGGATCACGCCCGCATGCAGGGCCTCGCGCACTTCTGGAAGGCCGTGCACCGCGTGCTCGGGGTGACTCCGGTCGATGACCAGCTGATGGGACGCCGCGAAGGCGAGCTGGCCTCTCTGCTCGACGGCGCCGGCCTCGTCGACATCCACGCGAGTGAGATCACGGCGACAGCCCGGTACGAGGACGTCGACGACCTATGGTCGGGCTACACCGCGCGGATCGGGCCGATCGGACAGTACGTGCAGACGCTGACTGCCGAGCAGCTGGATGCCGTGCGTGCCGCCGTCCGCGAGGACCTCGATGAACCGGATCGCCCGTTCACGCTCACCGCGGTCGCGTGGGCCGCTCGGGGCGCGGTTCCCGCCTGACCTGGGCCGGGATGTCCTGCAGGGTTCGTCGCGTCATGAAGTCACGGGGTTCCCCGCTCAGCGGATCGAGGAAGCGCAGCTCGCGCGCGAGGAGCTGCAGTGGCCGCTCGAAGTCGTCGGGTCTCTCGGTCAGCAGCGTGGGGTAGAAGCCGTCGTTCAGGATGCCCGCGCCGAGCGACGCCAGATGCACACGCAGCTGGTGCATCCGACCGGAGTGCGGGCGAAGCAGCGTGTGCACCACGTGGTCGTCGAAGGCGAGCATCTCGATGAGCGTCTCGGAGTTCGGCTCGCGCTCGTCGTCGACTCGCACGCACACGTGCGCGCGCAGCTTCTCGATGTGGTTGCGATACACGATCGGGAACGGCAGACCGGCCAGAGCGGGAGATGCCGGATCCCAGTCGCCGGGCAGCGCCGACACCGCCTCGTACACCTTCTCGACCTGCCGCCGCTCGAAGAGCAGCTGGTAGGCGCCCCGTGTCTCGGGTCGGGTGGAGAACATCAGCAGACCGGCCGTCGCGCGGTCGAGGCGGTGGATCGGAGTGAGCTCCGGGATGCCGAGCAGGTTGCGGAGCCGCACAAGGGCCGAGTTCTGCAGGTACTTGCCGCCCGGGGTGGTGGGCAGGAAGTGCGGCTTGTCCGCAACGACCAGATCGCGGTCGTGGTGCAGCACCTCGATGTCGAACGGGATCTCGCGCTCCACCGGCGGCTCGCGGTAGTACCAGACGAACTCGTGCACGCCCAGCGGAGTCTCGCGGGTGAGCGGCGTGCCGTCTCGCGCGACGATCTCCGCGCGGTCGAAGCGCGACAGCAGCCGCTCGGGCTCGAGATGGAAGAAGCGCTCGGCCATGTACGCACCGACCGTCGGCCACGGTCCGGTCAGCGGCAGATGCAGCCGCGTCGCGCCGACGCCGTCGCGTACGGGAAGCGGAGAGCGCATCGCCATCAGCGGCCGGCCCCTGGGATGGGGATGCTCACGAGTCGAAGCTCAGGCTGAGCTTGCGCAGCAGGCCGGCCAGCCGCTCGCGGTCTGCGCGGGGGAGCGCCTGCAGCAGCACGGCCTCGGCATCGACGAGGCGCGTGATCGCGGCATCCACTCGCACGCGTCCGTCGTCGGTGAGGGTGACGAGCACGCTGCGCCCGTCCTGCGGGTCGGACTCGCGCCGCACGAACCGACGCCCCACCAGGCGGTCGATTCGGTTGGTCATCGTGCCGCTCGAGACCAGCGTCTGCTGCAGCAGCTGCTTGGGCGAGAGCTGGAAGGGGGCGCCGGCACGGCGCAGCGCCGAGAGCACGTCCCACTCCCACGGCTCGATGTCGCTGCGACGGAACACCTCGCGCCGCGCACGGTCGAGGTGACGCGAGAGGCGGTCCATCCGCGAGAGCACCTCGAGGGGCGAGAAGTCCAGGTCGGGGCGCTGGGTGTTCCAGGCGCCGACGATCCGGTCGACCTCATCCGCCTCGCTCATCCCGCCATTATCCCGCGTCCGCCGTGTCGGCCCGGACCTCGGCCCGCACGGAGGGTCTGGTCGGCCGTGGCAGAATTGACCCGCGGTCGCCCCCTCGCGAGGCGGATGGCCGTGGTCCGCCGTGGTGTAACGGCAGCACGACAGCCTTTGGAGCTGTGAGGTTCAGGTTCGAATCCTGGCGGCGGAGCATGACGCAGAACAATCTCGCCATCATCGTGCTCGCCGCAGGCCAGGGCACCCGCATGAAGTCCCGCCGACCCAAGGTGCTGCATGAGATCGCCGGGCGCCCTCTGGTCGGTCACGTGCTCACCACGGCGCGTTCGCTGGGCGCGTCGCACATCGAGGTCGTGGTTCGGCACGAGCGCGAGCAGGTGGTCAGCGCGCTCGCCGGCGACTACCCCGATGCGGTCTTCGTCGACCAGGACGACGTGCCAGGCACCGGCCGGGCCGTGCAGGTGGCGATCGACGCTCTGCCCGCGGATTTCGACGGCGACGTCCTCGTGCTCTCCGGCGACTGCCCGCTGGCCGATGCCGGCACCCTCTCGTCGTTCCTCGACGAGCACCGCGCATCGGGCGCCCCAGCCACGCTGATGACCGCCGTCGTCGACGATCCCACCGGCTACGGGCGGGTGATCCGCGATGCCGACGGCGGGGTCGACCGCATCGTCGAGCAGAAGGACGCCAGCGCCGACGAGGCGTCGGTGCGCGAGATCAACGCCGGCATGTACGCGTTCCGCTCCGCGACGCTGCGCCGCTACCTTCCCGAGATCGGCGTCGACAACGCACAGGGCGAGATGTACCTGACCGACGTGCCTGGCCTGCTGCGCCGCGACGGTGACCGCGTGGCGGCATCGGTCGTCTCCGACGTCACCGTGACCTTCGGCGTCAACGACCGCGCCCAGCTCGCCCTCGTCGGACGCCTGCTCAACCAGCGCATCGTGCGTCGCTGGCAGCGTGAGGGCGTCACCATCGTCGACCCCGAGACCACGTGGATCGACGACGATGCCAAGCTCTCGCCCGACGTGACGATCCTGCCGAACACGCAGATCCTGCGCGCCACCGTCATAGCCGAAGGCGCCACCGTCGGACCCGACACCACGCTGGTGGACTGCGAGGTCGGCGAGGATGCGGTGGTCAAGCGCACGGACGCGAACCTCGCCGTCATCGGCGCGGGCGCGACGGTCGGCCCGTTCTCGTACCTGCGAGCCGGCACCGTGCTCGGAGCCGGCGGCAAGATCGGCGCATACGTCGAGACGAAGAACGCCGAGATCGGCGAAGGCAGCAAGGTTCCGCACCTGTCGTACGTGGGGGATGCCACGATCGGACGCGGCGTCAACCTCGGCGCCAGCACGATCACCGCCAACTACGACGATGTCAACAAGCACCGCACGGTTGTCGGCGACGAGGTGCACACCGGGTCGCACACCGTGCTGGTCGCGCCCGTTAGGCTGGGAGCTGGTGCGAAGACCGGTGCCGGTGCTGTCGTCCGCAAGGACGTCCCCGCGGGTGCCCTGGCCATGAGCGTCGCCCCCCAGCGCAACATCGACGGGTGGGTCGAGAAGAACAGAGCAGGCACGGGCGCAGCCGATGCGGCGGCCCGCGAACGATCGGCGGAGTAGGTCTCATGGGCAACAAGAAGAAGAAGGCCGCACTCGAGCGCGAGAACGGCGTCGCACCTGGACTCATCGCGAAGACCAAGAAGCGGCTCGTCGTCGCCGGCGGTCGCTCGCATCCCGAGCTCACGGCCGCCGTCGCCGCAGCCCTGGGCCAGGAGGCGGCCCCGGTCGAGCACCGCACCTTCGCCTCGGGGGAGATCTACGCGCGCTTCGAGGTCTCGATCCGCGGCTGCGACCTGTTCATCGTGCAGTCGTTCGGCGAGCCGGTGAACGAGTGGCTGATGGAGACGCTGATCATGCTCGATGCCGCCAAGCGCGCATCGGCCAAGCGCATCACCGTCGTCGCCCCCTACTACCCGTACTCCCGCCAGGACAAGAAGGGCCGTGGTCGCGAGCCGATCTCCGCCCGACTGGTGGCCGACATGCTGAAGACCGCCGGCGCCGACCGCGTGATGAGCGTCGACCTGCACGCCGCGCAGATCCAGGGCTTCTTCGACGGGCCCGTCGACCACCTCTTCGCCAAGCCCGTGCTGCTCGAGCACTTCCAGGGCACGCTGACCGACGAGGACCGTGAGACGCTCACGATCGTCTCGCCCGACATGGGCCGCGTCCGCGTCGCCGACACGTGGTCCGACAGCCTCGGCGCGCCGCTGGCCATCATCCACAAGCGCCGCGACCCGAAGGTCGCGAACCAGGTGTCGGTGCACGAGATCGTCGGCGCCGTCGAGGGACGCACCTGCCTCCTCGTCGACGACATGATCGACACCGGCGGCACGATCGTCAAGGCGGCGCAGGCGCTGAAGGGCGCCGGCGCGCGCAAGGTCATCGTCGCCGCGACACACGCGGTCTTCAGCGACCCGGCATCCGAGCGCCTGCAGGACGCCGCGATCGACCAGGTCGTCATCACCGACACCATCCCGCTCACCGAGTCGCGACGGTGGGAGGGACTCACGATCCTGCCCATCGCGCCGCTGCTCGCGACCGCGATCAAGCAGGTGTTCGAAGACGGCTCGGTGACGAGCATGTTCGGCGGCGACGCCTGATCTCTCACTGAGTCGCGACGAGGCATCCGGAGTTCTCATAGCCGGATGCCCGAAGCTGAACGCATGAACGCGCACCCCGCAGCCCGCACCGGATCCGCTCTGCTCGGCCTCGCCGGCGCGCTCGTGCTCGCCGGGTGCTCGGGGGCAGCGGACGCCGACGCGGGGAAGGGCGATCCGTCCCCGCTCAGCACCGACGCGACCGCCCCCTATGCCGACGGCACGTACACGGCCGAGGGTTCGTATCGCACGCCGGAGACGGTCGAGACGATCGAGGTCACCCTGACGATCGCGGAGGACACGGTCACCGCCGTCGAGGTGGTCGGCGACCCGCTGGCGCCGGAATCCAAGAACTACCAGGGCCAGTTCATCGCGGGCATCTCGGATGTCGTGGTCGGGAAGAAGCTCGACGAGCTGCAGGTCGACCGCGTCGCCGGATCGTCGCTCACCAGCGGCGGATTCGATCAGGCCGTGGTGAAGATCAAGGACGAGGCCGCCACTGCGGCCGAGTGACCCGGCATGCACGCGTGGCGGTTCGACGCCATCGGCACGCAGTGGGAGATCGAGACCGTCGACACTCTGAGCGGGGCGGTTCGAGCGGGCGTCGACGCGATCATCGAGGCGTTCGACGCCACCTGGTCGCGCTTCCGGGGCGACTCGGTCATCTCGTCGCTGCGTTCGCAGGGCGGGACGGCGGATCTCACTCCGGATGCCGCCGCCGACGCCGCGGCCATGCTCGAGATCTATCGTGATCTCGGTCGCGCCACCGCAGGCGCCGTCAGCCCGCTGATCGGCTCGGCGCTCGAAGCGCTCGGCTACGATTCCGCGCTGACGCTGCGCCCGGGACCGCCGCGGGCGGCGCCGGAGAACTGGGAGCGGATGCTGCGTTCCGACCACATGTCGCTGACCCTCGATGAGCCGGCCGTCATCGACGTCGGCGCCGTCGGCAAGGGGCGGCTGGTCGATCTCGTCTCCGACGCCCTCGCACACCTGCCAGGGAGAGTGACCGTGGACGGCAGCGGTGACCTCCGCGTGCGCGGCGGCACCGCGAGAGTCGCACTCGAGCACCCGTACGATCCGAGCGTCGCGATCGGGGTGGTGGAGGTGACGGATGCTGCCCTCTGCGCATCCGCGGTCACGCGGCGCGCGTGGGGGAGCGGGCTGCATCACGTGCTCGACGGACGCACGGGCCTTCCCGTGCGCACCTGGGTCGCGACCTGGGCTCTCGCGGCAGACGCTCTGCACGCCGACGCCGCGGCGAGCGGCCTGTTCTTCGCCGGCGGTCCTGAGCTCGCCGACCGCTGGGGCGCCGACTGGGTGCGGATGTCGAGCGACGGGCGGATCGAGCGCTCACGCGGGCTCCCGGGCGAGCTGTTCACCGAGCCGGCCCGCTGAGGATACGGAAGAGTAGAAGCGTGATCACTGCGTTCCTGGCCATGCGGCAGCGTGTGCTGGCCGTCCTCGGCGCCATCTCCATGTACCGGCTCGTGCTGTTCGCCCTCGGCGCGTTGGCGGCGATCGCACTCGCGCTGTCCCTCGCGGGGCTGGTGGGTCCGACGGCCGGCGAGATCCTGGCATCCTTCGCGGTGCTCGCCCTCGCCATCTTTGCCGTCGACGCGGTCGCGCAGCGCATCCTGCGCCTGCCGTGGCGCATCGAGTCGTCGCTGGTGACCGCACTCATCCTCCTGTTCGTGCTGCAGCCCTCGGTCACTCCCGCGGGGCTGGGAGGGAGCGCGCTCGCCGGTGTGCTGGCGAGTCTGTCGAAGTACCTCATCGCCTGGCGCGGACGGCACATCCTCAACCCCGCCGCGTTCGGGGCGGCCGTCGTGACGATCTTCGGCCTCGGCACGTTCTCGGCCTGGTGGGTGGGCACCCCCTGGCTCGCGCTGTTCGTCGCTCTCAGCGGTCTGATCGTACTGTGGCGCACCGAGAAGGTGCGTCTGGTGCTCATCTTCCTCGTCGTGGTCGTCGCGGTGTCGGTCGCCCGGCAGGCCGTGCAGTCGCAGGAGTTCGGCATCCCGTTCGACGCGGCCGACGCGCTGCTCGCGGCGTTCACGCAGACGCCATACCTCTTCCTCGGTGCGTTCATGCTCTCCGAGCCGCTCACGCTCCCGCCTCGACGCTGGCAGCAGTACAGCGTCGCCGCGCTCGTCGGCGTGCTGGCCGGATGGCCGATCGCGATCGGCTCGCTGTTCACGCTGGGTCAGGAGCGGGCGCTGCTGATCGGCAACCTGCTCGCGTTCGCCTTCGCCCTGCGCAGCTCGGTGCGGCTCGTGCTCACCGAGCGCAGCTTCGTCACGCCGACCGCGCAGGAGCTCACGTTCCGCACCAAGGGGCGGCTGAAGTTCGTCGCGGGGCAGTACCTCGAGCTCGAGGTGCCGCATCGCAATCCGGATGCCCGCGGCACCCGCCGCGAGTTCAGCATCGTCTCGGCGCCCGCCGACCTGCCCGCACTGCGCATCGCCTACAAGGACGGCGATCAGAAGCATCCCTCGAGCTACAAGCGAGCGCTGAAGGAGGCCGAACCCGGGGCGGTGCTGGCCGTGACCGGAACCTGGGGAGACTTCGTGCTGCCGCGCGGGCGGACGCCGGTGCTCATGGTCGCGGCCGGCATCGGCGTGACGCCGTTCGTCTCGCAGCTGCGTCAGCTGCAGGCCACGGGTGGCGAGCGCGACGTCGTGCTCGTCTACGTGGCGTCCGAGGCGGCCGAGCTCGCGTTCCGCGACGAGCTGGCCGCGACCGGCGCCCGCACGATCGTGTTCACCCGCGACGAGCCGGCGGATCTGCCTGCCCACTGGACGTGGGCGCAGGGCATCCGTCTCGACGCCGACGGCCTGCAGTGCGTCGTGCCCGACCTCGCGAGCCGGCACGCGTACATCTCCGGGCCACCGCGCCTCATCGCCGACCTGGCGCCGGCGCTGCAGAAGGCGCGCGGCGTCACGACCGACGCGTTCGCCGGCTACTGACCCGGACGCTCGCGGCTCACTGCCCTGCCGCGGACTCCACGGGGGCCGCCTGCTCGCCGCGCGGCAGGCGCACGGTGAACGACGTGTCGCCCGGTGCGCTCTCGACGGCGATGGCGCCGCCGTGACCTTCGATGATCGCCTTGGCGATCGCGAGACCGAGCCCCGTGCCGCCGGTCTGCCGCGCCCGCGACACGTCTCCGCGCGCGAAGCGGGCGAACAGCTCGTCGCGAACGGCGGGATCGATGCCCGGCCCGTCGTCGTGCACGCGCAGCTCGGCACCCTCAGCGGTTGCCGACAGCGACAGCGTGATGGTCGTGCCCTCCGGCGTGTGCGTGCGGGCGTTGGCGAGAAGGTTGCCGACCACCTGGTGCAGGCGCCCGACGTCGCCCGCGACGATGACGGGCTCACCGGGGGTCTCGAGCTTCCAGTGGTGGCCGGGGGCGGTGGGCTGTGCGTCGGCGAGAGCCTCGACGGCGAGCTGCGACAGGTCGACCTCACCGTGCACGAGCTCGGCGCCCTCGTCGAGGCGGGCGAGCAGCAGCAGGTCCTCCACGAGTCGCGTCATCCGCAGCGACTGCGCCTGGATGCGCTCCAGCGCGGAAGTGGTGTTCTCGAGGGTGGGCGCGTCCTGCGACTGCCGCAGCGCCCGCAGCGACAGCTCGGAGTACCCGCGGATCGAAGCGAGCGGCGTGCGCAGCTCGTGGCTGGCGTCCGCCACGAACCGGCGCATGCGCTCCTCGTTGCGCTGGCGTGCGGAGAGCGATGAGTCGACGTGGTCGAGCAGGGTGTTCAGCGCGACTCCCACCCTGCCCACCTCCGTGCGCGGATCGGCCTCGTAGTCCGGCACCCGCTCCGTGATGCTCACCTCGCCGCGATCGAGGGGCTGGCCGGCTACGCGCGACGCCGTCGCGGCGACCGCGCGCAGGGGCCGCAGCCCCATGCTGATGGTGAGGGCGGTCGTGAGGGCCAGCAGGATCAGCCCGCCCAGGGTGGCGAGGGCGATCACGGTGAACAGCGAGGTCATGGTGTGCTGCAGCTCGGCGCGGGGAAGTCCGGTGATCACCACCACGTCGTTGTCGGTGCGATCTGCCGTCACCCGGAACGAGCCGGCGTGCAGGCTGACCGTCGCCGATCCCGATTCCCGCAGCGCTGAGGTCAGCTCCAGCAGATCGTGAGCGGGAAGAGTCCTGCTGGAGTCGGGTGTGACGATCACGCCGGACGCCGGCGCGTCCGGGGGGAGCACAGCGAGCAGCAGGCTGCCGGTCTGGACGATGCCGCCGCTGATCGCCTTCTCGGCGGTGAGCGCCTCGCCGCGCAGGGCCGCGGCCTTGGCCTGGTTGGTGACCAGTGCCGTGGTGACGTTCGAGGTGGCGTTGAGCTTCCTCTGCAGATCGTCCTCGAGCGTCCTGCCCAGGGTCGCACTCGTGATGATCGCGACGATCACGAGGATGAGCGAGACGAACCCGATCACCGCGGCCATCAGCCGCGCCTGGAGGCTCAGCGGGTGAGAGAGCATGGGCTACTGCGGTGACTTGATCATGTAGCCGACACCGCGCACGGTGTGCAGCAACGGTGTGCGGCCGGCATCGATCTTCTTGCGGAGGTACGAGATGTACAGCTCCACCACCGACGACTTGCCGCCGAAATCGTAGCTCCACACCCGGTCGAGGATCTGAGCCTTCGACAGCACGCGCCGCTCGTTGCGCATGAGGAAGCGCAGCAGCTCGAACTCGGTCGCGGTGAGCTCGATCTCGTCGTCTCCGCGGATCACCTCGTGGCTGTCCTCATTGAGCGAGAGATCGGCGACCCGCAGGATCGACTGCTCGTCGTCGGCCTGCCCCTGACCCGAACGGCGGATCACGGCCCGCAGCCGCGCGATGACCTCTTCGAGACTGAACGGCTTGGTGACGTAGTCGTCGCCACCCGCGGTGAGGCCGGCGATGCGGTCGGCGACGGCGTCCTTCGCCGTGAGGAAGACGACCGGCACGAGATTGCCGGACTCCCTCAGTCGGCGCAGCACGCTCATGCCGTCGAGGTCGGGCATCATGACGTCGAGCACCAGGGCATCCGGTTCGAAGTCGCGGGCGACCTGCAGGGCTTCCAGGCCGGATGCCGCCGTGCGGACCTCCCATCCCTCCATGCGCAGGGCCATGGCGAGCAGGTCGGTGAGCATGGGCTCGTCGTCGACGGCGAGGATGCGCAGCGGGGTTCCGTCAGGGCGTCGCAGGTCGGGATGCTCGGTGCTCATGGCTCCATTGTGCGCCCGACGTCACCGAGAATCCATTGAGTTGCCTATGCGCGGCCTGTGGGACCGGGATCAGTGCGTGTCGACCGCGGGGATCTCGGTGCGGTCGCCCGACCACAGCGTGTGGAAGGTGCCTTCCTTGTCGATCCTGCGGTAGGTGTGCGCGCCGAAGAAGTCCCGCTGGCCCTGGATGAGGGCGGCGGGCAGACGCTCGGCGCGGATGCCGTCGTAGTACGACAGCGACGACGAGAACGCCGGAGCGGGGATGCCAGCCTGCGCGGCGGCGATGACGACCCGGCGCCATGCGGCCTGACCGCGCGAGAGCGCCTCGGCGAAGTACGGTGCGGTCAGCAGCGCAGGCAGGTCGGGCTCGCCGGCGTAGGCCTCGGCGATGCGGTTGAGGAACTGCGCGCGGATGATGCAGCCGGCGCGCCAGATCTTCGCCACGGCGCCCAGGTCGATGCTCCAGCCGTACTCGGCCGCGCCGGCGCGGATCTCGTCGAAGCCCTGCGAGTAGGCGACGATCTTCGACGCGTACAGCGCCAGGCGCACGTCCTCGATGAAGGCGTCGACGTCGTCGACGACGAAGTCCTGGGTTCCTGACCCTGTCGAAGGACCGGGGAGGTGAGCGGCGACCGCGCGCTGCTCGGGGTGCGACGACAGCGAGCGGGCGAAGGTCGCCTCGGCGATGCCGGAGACGGGGACGCCCAGGGCGAGCGCCGTCTGCACGGTCCATGCTCCGGTGCCCTTGGCGCCGGCCTGGTCGACGATGACGTCGACCAGCGGCTTGCCGGTCTCCGCGTCGATCTGGCGCAGCACCTCGGCGGTGATCTCGATGAGGTACGACTCGAGCTCGCCGGTGTTCCACTCGGCGAAGACGTCGGCGATCTCCGCCGGCGACTTGCCCGTGCCGCGACGGATGAGGTCGTACGCCTCGGCGATCAGCTGCATGTCGGCGTACTCGATGCCGTTGTGCACCATCTTCACGAAGTGGCCCGCACCGCCGTGCCCGACGTGCGTGACGCACGGCTCGCCCTCGGCGACCGCGGCGATCGACTTCAGGATCGGGCCCAGGGTCACCCACGACTCGTCGGATCCGCCCGGCATGATGCTCGGGCCCAGCAGCGCACCCTCCTCGCCGCCGGAGATGCCGGCGCCGACGAAGTTGATGCCGGTCTCGCGCACCGCCTTCTCACGGCGGATGGTGTCGGGGAAGTAGGCGTTGCCGCCGTCGACGATGATGTCGCCCGGCTCGAACACGCGCACGAGCTCGTCGATCACCGCGTCGGTGCCGAGTCCTGCCTTGACCATGATGATCGCGGTGCGCGGCTTCTGCAGCGAGGCGGCGAACTCCTCGTACGAGAAGGTCGGCACGAAGCCGGCGTCGGCGTGCAGTGCGACCAGTTCGTCGGTCTTCGCGCGCGAGCGATTCAGCACCGCCACCGTGTTGCCCTCGCGGCTGGCGAGGTTGCGGGCCAGGTTCGAACCCATGACGGCGAGTCCGACGACTCCGATGTTGGCTGCGGCTGTGGGCACAGGGATCTCCTCGGTGATGAAGGGCGTGATCTCAGGTTATCGGTGCGCGACGGCCCGGCATCCCTTCGTTTCAGCCGAGCCGATGCCAGAGCGGGCGTCGCCGCGCGCGGGGGTGTTCCCCACCGGAGGCGTTCTGTTAGCGTGTGGCCACCGATCGGTCGCGCGCCGTGGCCGACGGAAGCAGGGGAGATGTCACATGGACGAATGGACCCAGACCCTCGCCGCAGGACCCCTTCTGCTCATCGCCGGCGGCGCGATCGCGCTGATCCTCGTGCTGATCATCGGGTTCAAGCTGCACGCGTTCCTCACCCTCGTGATCGTCTCGCTGCTGACCGCGATCGTCGCGGGCATCCCGATCGAGCAGGTGCTGACGGTCGCACTCGGCGGTTTCGGCACCACTCTCGCGAGCGTCGCGCTGCTGGTCGGACTCGGTGCCATGCTGGGCAGGCTCATCGAGCATTCCGGCGGCGCGCACGCGCTCGCCGACAGCTTCGTGCGGGTGTTCGGAGAGAAGCGGGCGCCCTTCGCGCTCGGTGTGGCCTCGCTGATCCTCGGCTTCCCGATGTTCTTCGACGCGGGGCTGATCATGATGCTGCCGATCATCTTCGCCATCGCGCGCCGGGTGTCAGGCACGAACGTGCTGCTGTACGGCATCCCCGCGGCGGCTGCTTTCTCAGTGATGCACGTCTTCCTGCCGCCGCATCCCGGTCCGGTCACCGCCTCGGCGGCGTACGAGACGAACATCGGCCTGGTGCTGCTGGTCGGACTCCTCGTCGCGCTCCCCGTCTGGTACCTCTCCGGCTACCTGTGGGGGAGATTCGTCGGCAGCCGCTGGATCCTGCCGGTGCCTGCGCTGTTCGGCAGCGAGGACGAGGATCAGCCGTCGAACCCGCCGCAGGTCAAGACGATCATCATGCTGCTGCTCCTGCCCATGCTTCTCATCTTCCTCAACACGGGACTCAGCACGCTCGGCAGTGCGGGTGTCATCGACTCGACCGAGCTGTGGTCGCAGTCGCTCATCTTCATCGGCCAGTCGCCCGTGGCGCTGACCATCACGGTGCTCGTGGCCCTGGTCGTGCTCGGCTGGCGACGCGGCGAACAGGGCACGGCCCTGGAGAAGATCGTCGACTCGTCGCTGGGTCCGATCTGCTCGGTGGTGCTGATCACGGGCGCCGGCGGCATGTTCGGAGGGGTGCTGCGCTCGTCGGGCATCGGCGAGGCGCTCTCGGACACGCTGAGCGGCATGGGACTGCCGGTGGTGGTGGCCGCCTACGTCATCGCCGCCGTGCTGCGCATCGCGCAGGGTTCTGCGACCGTGGCGCTGGTCACCGCGGCGGGCCTCATCGCGCCGGCGGTGCTGGGCGGCGACTTCAACCCGCTCGAGGTGGTCGCGATCACACTCGCCACGGCGGCGGGGTCGGTCATGGCCAGCCACGTGAACGACTCGGGGTTCTGGCTGGTCGGGCGCCTGATGGGGATGGACGTCAAGACCACGCTCAAGACGTGGACCGTGCAGCAGAGCATCCAGTCGGTGCTCGCGTTCGCGATCGTGCTGGTGGTCTACCTGCTGGCGTCGCTCTTCTGAGCGACACCAGGGGGTCAGTCCTCGCGGTAGCCCGAGCGTCCCATCGCGAACATCGCGGCGAACGACGACACGACGCCGCAGACGGCGATCGCGCCGATGACCCAGAAGACGACATGCGAGAGGAAAGCGGGATCGAGCATGCCCACAGCCTATCGAGCTTTCGGGTACGATGGAGGAGTTCCTCGGCGAGGGATCGCGCGCATGCGCGCATCCGTGATCGACGCGGTGACGTGAGCCCGGTGGTCGGCTGAATCCTTCAGTCGCGCAGCGTCTCGCCTCCTCGTGTCCGCACCGAGGCTTCCGAGACCATGACCACCGCGCGGCCCCGTCCCGCGTGCCTGAAGGAGAACAACATGTCTGACGAGAACAAGGTCGTCGCCGAGACCCGCACGAGCTTCGGCAAGGGCTTCGCCCGCCGTCTGCGCGCCGCCGGCAAGATCCCCGCCGTGATCTACGGCCACGGCACCGACCCGGTGCACGTCGCCCTGCCCGGCCACCAGGTGTCGCTCATCATCCGCCGCGCCAACGCGCTGCTCGACCTCGAGATCGACGGCACCTCGCAGCTCGCCCTCGTCAAGGACGTGCAGAGGGACCCGGTGCACCAGATCATCGAGCACATCGACCTGCTCGTCGTGAAGAAGGGTGAGAAGGTCGCCATCGATCTGCCCGTCGTCCTGACCGGCGAGTCGTTCGCAGGCACCATCGCGGCCCTCGACGCCGTGACCCTGTCGGTCGAGGCCGAGGCCACGGACATCCCCGAGAACGTCGAGGTCTCCGTCGAGGGCCTCGAGGAGGGCGCGCAGATCACCGCCGCCGACGTGAAGCTGCCCAAGGGCGTCACGCTCGTCGCCGACCCCGAGACCCTCGTGGTCGCGATCTCCGTCCCGGCCGCTCCGGTCGAGGACGAGGGTGCCGAGGCTCCGGCCGAGGAGGCCGCCGCGGAGTGATCCGCTGACGATCTGCACGGAGGGGGCGCGAGCTGATCGCGTCCCCTCCGTCATATCCGCTCGAGAGGGAAGCGAATGACCACCACCTGGCTGATCGTCGGCCTCGGCAACCCCGGGCCCCGCTACGCGACGACCCGCCACAACATCGGGCAGATGGTCGTCGACGAGCTCGCCGACCGTCGCAGCGAGCGCTTCCGCGAGCACAAGGCCGGCGCACGGGTGGTCGAGACCCGCGTGCGTCCCGGCGGAGATCGCATCGTGCTGGCCAAGCCCAACTCGTTCATGAACACGTCCGGCACGCCGGTCGCCGCTCTGGCGCGGTTCTACTCGGTGGCGCCCGAGAACGTCATCGTCGTGCACGACGAGCTCGACATCCCGTTCGACAGCATCCGCATGAAGATCGGCGGCGGGCACGGCGGGCACAACGGCGTCCGCGATATCGCCCGAACCCTCACCACACCCGACTTCCTGCGGGTGCGGGCGGGCATCGGCCGCCCGCCCGGGCGACAGGATCCCGCGGACTGGGTGCTCGCACCGTTCGGGTCCGTCGAGCAGAAGACGCTGCCGATCTTCATCTCCGACGCGGCGGATGCCGTGGAGCAGCTCGTCGACGAAGGGCTGCTGGCCGCGCAGCAGCGGCACCACTCGCGCTGAGCGCGCAATCGCCGTCAGGCCATCGGGTCGAAGGCGATGCCGTTGCCGATGCCGTACATGATCGCGACGGCGAGGAAGAAGATCCCGGGCCCGAGTGCGGCGATCACGATCGCGGCGATGCCCATCCCTCGTCCGCGCCGGCGAGCCACTGCCACGATTCCGCCGATCACGCCGAACAGCCCGAGCACCGTGCCGAGCCAGAACATGATCTCCGCCCACAGCGTCTCGATGCGCACGGGGAAGAGGGCGGCGATCACGAAGTCGCCGCTGCGGTCGACGAGATCGTCCACCGACACGGCGAGCCCGATCTGCAGGGCGAGCACGCCGGCCACGGCGGGCGCGACGAGAGCGGCGATCAGGGCGGCGACGAGCGATACGGCTCCCATCACGCGGGAGGCCGCCGGAGCGGAGGGCGCCGAGTAGCCGCCGACAGGTGCCTGATAGCCACCCACCGGCACGCCGTACGCGCCGGGCGGCGGCGCCTGAGGAACGGGCAGACCCTGAGGGACCGGAGCGCCAGGGGGGACGAAGGGGTCGGTCATCTCGCTCCTCAGACGCGGCGCAGCAGCCCGACGCGCTCGTAGACGTCCGCAAGCGTCGCGTCGGCGACCTCGTCGGCCTTGGCGGCGTTCACGGCCAGCAGCCTGTCCAGCTCCGCCGGGTCGTCGAGCAGGGCGTTCGCACGATCGCGCACGGGGCCGAACTCGTCCACGACGACTTCGGCGAGCCCCTTCTTGAAGTCGCCGTACCCGCGGCCGGCGTACTCGTCCTCGATCGAGCCGACCTGCCGGCCGGTGAGGGCGGCGTAGATCGTGAGCAGGTTCGACACACCTGGCTTGTTCTCGCGGTCGAAGCGCACCGAGCCCTCGTTGTCGGTCACGGCGCGCATGATCTTCTTCGCCGACTTGGCCGGGTCGTCCAGCAGCCACAGGACACCGGCGTCGCTCTCGGCCGACTTCGACATCTTCGAGGTCGGGTTCTGCAGATCGTAGATGCGTGCGGTGTCCTTCTGGATCACCGAGGTCGGCACCGTGAAGGTCGTGCCGAACCGGCTGTTGAACCGCTCGGCCAGGTCGCGCGTCAGCTCGACATGCTGCTTCTGGTCGTCACCCACGGGCACCAGCTCGCTCTGGTACAGCAGGATGTCGGCTGCCATCAGCACGGGGTAGGTGAACAGCCCCACCGAGGTGGAGTCCTGACCATAGCGCTGCGACTTGTCCTTGAACTGGGTCATCCGGCCCGCCTCGCCGAACCCTGTGATGGTGCTGAGGATCCATGCGAGCTCGGCGTGCGCACGCACGTGCGACTGCACGTACAGCGTCGACTTCGACGGCTCGATGCCGGCGGCGATGTACTGCGCCGCTGTGCGACGGGTCTTCTCGCGCAGCTCCTGCGGGTTCTGCGGCACGGTGATCGCGTGCAGGTCGACCACGGAGAAGAACGCGTCGTACGACGTCTGCATGTCACGCCACTGCAGGAGCGCCCCGATGTAGTTGCCGGCCTGGAGGGAGTCGGCGGAGGGCTGCATTCCGGAGTAGAGGCGTGGTTTGGTCACGAAGCAATCCTATGCGGCTCGCGTTGGCCGCCTGCCGCCTGGATCCCTGAGCCTGCCGCCTGGGTCCCTGAGCCTGTCGCCTGGGTCCCTGAGCCTGCCGCCTGGGTCCCTGAGCCTGCCGCCTGGGTCCCTGAGCCTGTCGAAGGGTCAGTAGGTGTAGTCGGCGATGACGGGCGCGTGGTCGCTCCAGCGCTCCGCGTACGTCGCCGCGCGGGCGACGGTGTACCCGACGGCCCGGGCGGCCAGGGGAGGGGTCGCGAGGTGGTAGTCGATGCGCCATCCGCTGTCGTTGTCGAACGCCTTGCCCCGCATCGACCACCATGTGTACGGCCCTGGCACCTCGCCGTGATGGGCGCGGCCCACATCGACCCAGCCGAGTCCGAGGCCGCCGCCCTCCGACGCGAACGAGCGGGTGTCGCTGAGCTGCCCGGCCATGCCCCGGCCGACGCCCTCCTGGCCCACCACGCTCTCGCCGACGGCGCCGAGGAAGCGGTCGAAGTAGGCGCGCTCGCGCGCGAGGAAGCCGGACTTCTTCACGTTCCCCTTCCAGTTCAGGATGTCGAACGGGCGGTGTCCGACGTTGAGGTCGCCCGTGACGAGCGCATGCGCGCCGTCCGTGCCCAGCTGCGCCATGCGCACGCTCATCGCGTCGAGGAACTTCCACTTCTCGTCCTGCTTCGGGGTGTCGGCCTCACCGGAGTGCACGTAGGCGCTGACGACCGTGAGCGGAGCCCCGCCGATCTGGAAGTCCGCCTCGATCCAGCGGCCGGCGGAGTCGAAGTCGTCGGCGCCGAGTGCAGTGCGGAAGGCCAGCGCGGGAGTGCGGCTGAGCACGGCGACGCCGGCCCTGCCCTTCGCGGTGGCCTTGTCGTGCACGATCTGCCAGTCGGGGAAGGCTGTCGCGAGGTGCTCGTCGTCGGCACGCACCTCCTGCAGCGTGAGAATGTCGACGTCGGCCTGCTCGAGCCACGCGTGCATCCCGTTGCGGACGGCCGCGCGGACACCGTTGACGTTGACAGAGGCGATACGCAGGTGGGGCATGGCATCCAGCCTAACGACGGGATCGGACACCCCGCCGCGGACCGCGTGCGGCCGTCGCTCGCAGCGGGCGCAGGGGGCCGCTGTCGCGCAGTGGCTCGTTGCGGTCGTCGGCGCTCAGGGCGATCCACGACGCCGCGAGCAGGATCACGGCGGCGATCACGCGGCACCACAGCAGCAGCCCCACCATCACCGCGAAGGTCGCCAGCAGCGGGTTGCCGGGCGTGTGCGCGGCCAGAAGACCGGCGCCGAGCTGCAGCACGGCCATCGTGACGCCGCCGAGCACCGAGCCGGGCAGGATCCGACGCCACCGGATGACCGTGCCGGTGAGGAAGCGCACCAGCGCGGCGATGGCGGCGATGTCGATCACGATCACGACGAGCACCGATGAGATCGAGACGAGCGTCCTGACGGTGGCACTCGGCACCTCCTGGCCGAATGCCTCGAGCAGCGCGCGCAGCGCCCACACGCCGCCGAAGCTGATCGCGGCGCCCAGGAGCAGGCTCACTCCGAACGCGAGCGCGGCAGCGGCATCGCGAAGCTTCAGCAGCACGTAGCTGCGGGTGTCGAAGGGCAGGCCGAAGATGCCGCGCACCGCGCGTCGGGTGAAGGTGACCGCGCCGATTCCCGTCCACACCACGACGACCGCGGCGATGGCTCCGGTCAGGGTGAATGCGCCCGTCGCGGAGTTCGCCACCTGCCGCACCGCGTCAGGTGCGACGACGCCGTCGGGTCCGATGAAGCCGGGGACGTAGCCGTTCACGACCCGGATCATGGCGTCGACCGCGACATCGCTGCCGCCCACCCAGACCCCGGCACCGGCGAAGGCGACGTAGAGCAGCGCGAACAGTGCGAACAGCGCCTGGTACGCCATGCCAGCCGACAGCAGGAAGCCGTTGCGGCGCAGGAAGTGCCGCCACACGCGCACCGGGAAGAGAGCGGCGATGCGGCGCCCCCACACAGCAGCGCGCCCGGCTGAACGAGTCAGTCGGGCGCGCACGTCGGTGTCTGCGCTCAGCGGGAGCCGCCGCGCAGGACGGCCTGCTTGACCTCGGCGATCGCCTTGGTGACCTCGATGCCGCGCGGGCATGCCTCGGTGCAGTTGAAGGTCGTGCGGCAGCGCCACACGCCCTCCTTGTCGTTGAGGATGTCGAGACGCACATCGCCGGCGTCGTCGCGCGAGTCGAAGATGAAGCGGTGGGCGTTCACGATCGCGGCGGGACCGAAGTACTGTCCGTCGGTCCAGAAGATCGGGCACGACGAGGTACACGCGGCGCACAGGATGCACTTGGTGGTGTCGTCGAAGATCGCCCGATCGGTGATCGACTGCACGCGCTCCTTGCCCTTCTCGGGGGTGGAGTTCGCGATGAGGAAGGGCTGCACCTCGCGGTAGGAGGCGAAGAACGGCTCCATGTCGACGATGAGGTCCTTCTCGAGGGGCAGACCCTTGATGGCCTCGACGTAGATCGGCTTCGAGATGTCGAGGTCCTTGATCAGCGTCTTGCAGGCCAGACGGTTGCGGCCGTTGATGCGCATTGCGTCCGAGCCGCAGATGCCGTGGGCGCACGAGCGGCGGAACGACAGCGAGCCGTCGACCTCCCACTTGATCTTGTGCAGGGCGTCGAGCACGCGGTCGGTCGCGTACAGCTCGACGTCGTAGTCGACCCAGCGCGGCTCCTCGTCGACCTCCGGGTCGAAGCGGCGGATGTTGAAGGTGACCAGGAAGGACTGCACTCCCGAATCGTTCGCGGCGTCGGTGGGTGCCTCTACGACATCGGTCATGATCAGTACTTCCTCTCCATGGGCTGGTAGTTCGTGATGACCACGGGCTTCCAGTCCAGCTTGATGTGGTCCTCGGCGTCGGAGGAGTGCGCGTCGCCCACCAGGTACGCCATCGTGTGCTTCATGAAGTTCTCGTCGTCGCGCTTCGGGAAGTCGTCGCGCATGTGACCGCCGCGGCTCTCCTTGCGGTTGCGAGCGGCGTAGACGACGACCTCGGCGATGTCGAGCAGGAAGCCCAGCTCGACGGCCTCGAGCAGATCGGTGTTGAACCGCTTGCCCTTGTCGTCGACGTGGATGTTGCGGTAGCGATCGCGCAGCTCCTCGATGACGCCGAGCACGTGGGTGAGCGACTCCTCGGTGCGGAACACCTGGGCGCCCTTGTCCATCTCGTCCTGCAGCTTCTTGCGCAGCACGGCGATGCGCTCGGTGCCCTGGTTGTTGCGCAGGCCCTCGATCATGTCCTTGACGAACGCGGCGGGGTTCTCGGGCAGCGGCACGAAGTCGGCGGTCTTGACGTACTCGACGGCGTTGCGGCCGGCGCGCTTGCCGAACACGTTGATGTCGAGCAGCGAGTTGGTGCCCAGTCGGTTCGAGCCGTGCACCGAGACGCACGCGCACTCTCCGGCGGCGTACAGACCGGGGACGACGGTCGAGTTGTCGGCGAGGACCTCGGCATCGTTGTTGGTCGGGATGCCGCCCATCGCGTAGTGCGCGGTGGGCATCACCGGCACGGGCTCGACGACCGGGTCGACGCCGAGGTACGTGCGGGCGAACTCCGTGATGTCGGGCAGCTTGGTCTCGAGCACCTCGGCGCCCAGGTGCGTGCAGTCCAGCAGCACGTAGTCCTTGTGCGGTCCTGCGCCGCGGCCCTCGAGCACCTCCTGCACCATGCTGCGGGCGACGATGTCGCGCGGAGCGAGGTCCTTGATGGTCGGGGCGTAGCGCTCCATGAAGCGCTCACCCGAGGCATTGCGCAGGATGGCGCCCTCACCGCGGGCGCCCTCGGTGAGGAGGATGCCGAGGCCGGCCAGGCCCGTCGGGTGGAACTGGAAGAACTCCAGGTCCTCCAGCGGCAGCCCCTTGCGCCAGACGATGCCCACCCCGTCGCCGGTCAGAGTGTGCGCGTTGGACGTGGTCTTGAAGATCTTGCCGAAGCCGCCGGTCGCGAAGATGACGGCCTTCGACTGGAAGACGTGCAGGTCGCCGGTGGCGAGGTCGTACGCGACGACGCCCGCGACCTGCGTGGCGCCTGCGGCGTCCTTCACGGTGAGCAGGTCGAGCACGTAGAACTCGTTGAAGAAGTTGATGCCCAGCTTGACGCAGTTCTGGAACAGCGTCTGCAGGATCATGTGGCCGGTGCGGTCGGCCGCGTAGCAGGCACGTCGCACGGGGGTCTTGCCGTGCTCGGCGGTGTGGCCGCCGAAGCGGCGCTGGTCGATCTTGCCGTCGGGCGTGCGGTTGAAGGGCAGACCCATGTTCTCGAGGTCGATGACCGCGTCGATGGCCTCCTTGGCGAGGATCTCCGCCGCATCCTGGTCGACGAGGTAGTCACCGCCCTTGACCGTGTCGTAGGTGTGCCACTCCCAGTTGTCGTCCTCGACGTTCGCGAGGGCCGCGGCCATGCCGCCCTGCGCCGCACCGGTGTGCGAGCGCGTGGGGTACAGCTTGGTGATCACGGCGGTCTTCGCGCCGGGACCTGCCTCGATCGCCGCGCGCATGCCGGCGCCGCCGGCGCCCACGATGACGATGTCGAACTGGTGGTAATGCACGCCGTCGCGCACGACGGAGTCAGAGGTCTGCGTAGTCAATGATCTGCCTTCTTCGCTTACTTGCCCAGTGCCTGGCAGGTCTCCCACATCGAGCCGTCCTCGAGGACGCCCGCGCAGGGGTCGAACGTGAACACCACGAGGGTGCCCAGGATGATGAGGAGCGCCGCCGCCAGGCCCAGCGCCCAGACGAGAGCCTTGCGGGCCTTCTCGTGGGTGACGTAGTCGTTGACGATCGTGCGCATGCCGTTGGAGCCGTGGATCAGCGCGAGCCACAGCATCAGCACGTCCCACCACTGCCAGAACGGAGTGGCGTACTTGCCGGCGACGAAGCCGAAGTCGACGGCGTGGATGCCGTCGCCGACCATCAGGTTCACGAACAGGTGGCCGAAGATCAGCACGATGAGCACCACGCCCGAGCCGCGCATGAACAGCCAGCCCCACTTCTCGAGGTTGACGCCGCGCTGGCGGCGGGCGGGTGCGAGGGTCTGCGCGGACATCAGTTGCCTCCTCCGAATCCGGCGAATGCGAGTGCGAGGTGACGCGGCACGAAGCCCGCCATGACCACGGCCCACAGCCCGATGACGATCCAGAACAGCTGGCGCTGGTACTTCGCGCCCTTCGACCAGAAGTCGACGATGATGATGCGCAGGCCGTTGAACGCGTGGAACGCGATGCCCGCGACCAGCACGACCTCGCCGAAGGCCATGATCGGGTTCTTGTACGTGCCGATCACCGCGTCGTACGCCTCGGGCGAGACGCGGATGAGCGACGTGTCGAGGACGTGCACCAGAAGGAAGAAGAAGATCGCGACGCCGGTGATGCGATGCAGCACCCACGACCACATGCCTTCGCGGCCCCGATAGAGTGTGCCGCGCGGAGACCGGGATGTGGTCTCCGAAACCGACGGTGTCAAGCGTGTGCTCGTGGACACGTCGTCCTCCCTGATCGATGAGACGTCGTGCATGCATCCGGGCACGCCCGACCTCATTCATCCTATTCCTGTCAGAAGGCCGGGGGCGACGAAGGGCACCCTTATCGCTGGGCTGAGGCGGGAACCTCCCCGGCTAAGGTGTGACGCATGGCGCGAATCGACGACTTCTACGCGGTGATCCCGGCCGGCGGCATCGGCAGCAGGCTCTGGCCGCTGTCGCGGGCGGATGCCCCGAAGTTCCTCCACGACCTCACCGGCTCGGGTCATTCGCTGCTTCGCGACACCTGGGACCGCCTGGAGCCGCTGGCCGGGGCGGACCGCATCGCCGTCGTGACGGGGCGGGCGCATCGCGCCGCCGTGGAGGCTCAGCTGCCCGGCATCCCGGACGCCAACGTCTTCCTCGAATCCGAGCCGCGCGAGTCGGCTGCCGCGATCGGCCTCGCCGCCGCGATCCTGCACCGTCGCGATCCGGACGTCATCATCGGCTCGTTCAGCGCCGACCACGTGATCCGCGGAACGCGCGTCTTCGAATTCGCCGTGCGCGACGCCGTGGAGGTCGCGCGGGAGGGCTACATCTGCACGATCGGGATCACCCCCACGGAGCCTGCCATCGGCTTCGGGTACATCAAGAAGGGGGAGGAGCTCGTCGTCGACGGGGCGCGCGAGGCGGCTCTCGTGGAGCGCTTCGTCGAGAAGCCCGACCTCGAGACGGCGAAGGCGTACGTCGCCGATCGCGAGCACCTCTGGAACGCCGGCATGTTCATCGCGAAGGCGAGCGTGCTGCTCGACGAGCTCAGGATCAACGAGCCCGAGCTGCACGCGGGACTCATGGAGCTCGCCGACGCATGGGACGACCGTGACCGGCGCGGTCCCGCGGTCGACCGGATCTGGCCGAACGTGAAGAAGATCGCCATCGACTACGCGGTGGCCGAGCCGGCCGCCGAGCGCGGTCGCCTGGCGGTCGTGCCCGGTCACTTCGACTGGGACGACGTGGGCGACTTCGCCTCGCTCACCAAGCTGATCACGAACGGGCGCAAGAACGATCTGGCCGTGCTGGGCCCGAGGGCCCGCGTGCTGTCGGATGCCGCCAGCGGCATCCTCGTATCCCAGACCTCGCGCGTGATCAGCCTGGTCGGCGTGCAGGACATCGTCGTCGTCGACACCGACGACGCACTGCTGGTGACCACGGTCGAGCACGCGCAGCGGGTCAAGGGCGTGGTCGAGTCGCTCAAGCTCACCGGCCGGGGCGACGTGCTCTGAGGTCCGCTGCTGCAGATGGCCAAGCCATAGGGGCGGTCATCATTGCAGGTTTGTAACCTTTCGCCAGCACACCTGAGCATCACGTGCGTCACGCGCGTAACACTGGGTAACCTCGATCGATCCGCGATGTCCGCGGAGATCACCCGGGAGGCATGAGTGTCCAACTCCATCACCAAGAAGCTGCTCGGCGCCACCGTCGCGGTCGGCGTCGTTCTCAGTCTCGCCGCGTGCGGCCAGGCTCCCGCAGACAAGCCGGGTGCCGGCGGCGGCAAGGGCGAGTCCGACTTCCTGCCCTGCATCGTCTCCGACATGGGCGGCTTCGACGACAAGTCCTTCAACCAGCTCTCCTTCGAGGGGGCGAAGAAGGCCGCTGACGAGCTGGGCGTCAAGCTCAAGGACGTGCAGTCCAACGCCGAGACCGAGTACACCCCGAACGTCACGAACCTCGTCGACGAGGGCTGCGACGCGATCGTCGCAGTCGGCTTCGCGCTGTCCCAGGCGACCGTGGAGGCCGCCACCGCCAACGAGGACATCGACTTCATCCTCGTCGACGATGCAGCCGACAACGACTTCGACGGCAAGAAGGACGCCGACAACGTCAAGCCGCTGCTGTACAACACGGCCGAGGCCGCGTTCCTCGCCGGCTACCTCTCCGCCGGCTACTCGAAGACCGGCAAGGTCGGCACCTTCGGCGGCATGGAGTTCCCGACCGTGACGATCTTCATGGACGGCTTCAAGCAGGGCGTCGACCACTACAACGAGGTCAAGGGCAAGGACGTCCAGGTCGTCGGCTGGGACGGCAAGACCGGCTCGTTCACGGGCGGCTTCGAGGCGAACCCCGACGCCAAGCAGGTCGCGGTCAACATCCTCAACCAGGGTGTCGACGTGATCCTCCCCGTCGGCGGCCCGATCTACCAGTCGGCTCAGCAGGCGATCAAGGAGTCCGGCAAGGACGTCGCCCTGGTCGGCGCGGACGCCGACCTGTTCGTGACCGACCCGTCCACCGCCGACGTGGTGCTCACCTCGGTGCTGAAGGCCATGGATCTCTCGACCTACGAGGCCGTGCTCTCCAGCGGTGAGGGCGAGTTCGACGCCGAGGCCTACATCGGCACGCTCGAGAACAAGGGCGTCGGCATCGCCGAGCTGCACAACTTCGCCGACAAGGTGGACTCGGCTCTGCAGGACGAGGTCACGCAGCTGCAGAAGGACATCATCGACGGCAAGGTCGAGGTCACCTCGTACCTGAGCAAGTAAGGCTCCTGCAACGGGGAGGTCGGCGCAAGCCGGCCTCCCCGTTTCTGCCTGAACAGGACTCGGTCGAAGCCGGCCTGCCCGTTCCTGCGTGAATAGGATCAGAACATGAAGCTTGAACTGCGCGGCATCACGAAGAGATTCGGCGCGCTGACAGCCAACGACCACATCGATCTCACCGTCGAGGCGGGTGAGATCCACTGCCTTCTCGGTGAGAACGGCGCCGGCAAGTCGACGTTGATGAACGTGCTCTACGGCCTGTACCAGGCCGACGAGGGTCACATCCTGCTGGACGACGTCGTCCAGCACTTCGACGGACCCGGCGACGCGATGGGCGCCGGCATCGGCATGGTGCATCAGCACTTCATGCTCATCCCCGTCTTCACCGTCGCCGAGAACGTCATGCTGGGCCACGAGCAGACCACCTTCGGCGGACGACTCGACCTGAACGCCGCACGTGCGCGCGTGCGTGAGATCTCCGATCGCTTCGGCTTCGACGTCGACCCCGACGCCGTCGTCGAGGATCTCCCCGTCGGCGTGCAGCAGCGCGTCGAGATCATCAAGGCGCTCTCGCGTGAGGCGCGCGTGCTGGTGTTCGACGAGCCGACGGCCGTGCTCACCCCGCAGGAGACCGACGAGCTGATGGCGACGATGCGTCAGCTCAAGGCGCAGGGCACCTCGATCGTCTTCATCACCCACAAGCTCCGCGAGGTGCGCGAGGTCGCCGACCGCATCACCGTCATCCGCCTCGGCAAGGTCGTCGGCGAGGCGTCGCCGACCGCCCCGAATGAGGAGCTCGCCTCGCTCATGGTCGGCCGCGCTGTCGAGCTGACCGTGCACAAGGGCGCTCCTGCCGTGCGCGGCAACGGTCTCGCCGTCACCGATCTCACCGTCACCGACCCGACGGGCATCGTCGTCGTGGACGGCGCGTCGTTCGAGGTGCGCGGCGGCGAGGTGCTCGCCATCGCCGGCGTGCAGGGCAACGGCCAGACCGAGCTCACCGAGGCGATCATGGGTCTGCAGGACAATGTCCGCGGCAGCATCCGTCTCGACGGGCAGGAGCTGGTCGGTCGATCCGTGCGGCAGATCCTGGATGCCGGTGTCGGCTTCGTTCCCGAGGATCGCAGCGTCGACGGACTGGTGAAGGAGTTCTCGATCGCCGAGAATCTCATGCTCGACCGCTCCCACGGCGCGCCGTTCGTCAAGGCCGGCACGGTGCAGCGCTCGGATCTGCACGACTTCGCCCAGGACCGCATCGCCGAGTTCGACATCCGCACCCAGGGTCCGCATCAGGCGGCAGGGCGGCTCTCCGGCGGAAACCAGCAGAAGGTGGTGCTGGCCCGCGAGCTGAGCCGCGAGCTCGCGCTCTTCGTGGCCGCCCAGCCGACTCGCGGCGTCGACGTCGGGTCCATCGAGTTCATCCACAAGCGCGTCATCGAGACGCGCGATGCGGGCGTGCCGGTGATCGTCATCTCCACCGAGCTCGACGAGGTCGCCGCGCTCGCCGATCGCATCCTGGTGATGTACCGCGGCCGCATCATGGGCATCGTGCCCGGAGACACATCCCGGGAGAAGCTCGGTCTGATGATGGCAGGCATGTCGGAGATGGAGGCCGCGACGAGTGCGCGTCCCATCACGGCCACGAACGGAGAGAGCGGATGGGATTCACGGATCGACCGGAGGGAGACGAAGTGAGCGCCACCCAGACACCGGCGCCGCAGTCGCAGGCCCCGCTCGCCGAGCCCGAGACGAAGATCGCGCCGTCCCGCTGGCAGACCACTCTGCAGGCGATCGTCACCGGCAACGGCATCATCTCGCTGCTCGCCGTGCTGCTCGCGGTGATCGTCGGATCGATCATGATCGCCGCCACGAACGAGGAGGTGCAGGCCGCATCCGGGTACTTCTTCGCGCAGCCCGGCGACACCTTCGCCGCCATCTGGGAAGCGGTGACCGGGGCCTACGCAGCGCTGTTCCGCGGCGCGGTGTACAACTTCAACGCCGAGACCTTCGAGAAGGGCATCCGCCCGCTCACCGAGACCCTGAAGTTCGCTACTCCGCTGATCGCGGCAGGCCTCGGTGTGGGACTCGCGTTCCGCGCCGGCCTGTTCAACATCGGCGGCCAGGGGCAGATGCTCCTCGCCGCCGCCGCCGCCGGGTACGTCGCCACCGCGATGGACCTGCCGATGGGACTGCACCTGATCGTCGCGATCGTCGCCGGCCTGATCGCCGCGGCCCTCTGGGCCGGCATCGCAGGCCTGCTGAAGGCGCGCACCGGAGCGCACGAGGTGATCACCACGATCATGCTCAACCACATCGCGTTCTACCTGCTGGCCTGGATGCTGGCGACCCAGGGCCTGCTCCAGGCGCCCGGGTCGAGCAACCCCAAGACGGCGCCGATGGCGGAGACCGCGGTGCTGCCGCAGCTGCTGGGCCCCTCGTACAAGCTGCACGCCGGCTTCCTGCTCGCGCTGGTCGCCGTCGCGTTCACCTGGTGGCTGCTCGAGCGCTCGTCTCTGGGCTTCCGCTTCCGGGCGGTGGGCGAGAACCCGTCGGCGGCGCGGGTCGCGGGAATCGATGTGGGACGCATGTACTTCGTCGTGATGCTCATCGCCGGCGCTCTCGTCGGCATCGCCGGCGTCAGCCAGGTGCTGGGCACCGAGGTGCGCGGCTTCAGCGGCGGCATCGACGCGGGCATCGGCTTCGACGCGATCACGGTCGCGCTGCTCGGGCGGTCCTCGCCGATCGGCATCCTGTTCGCGGGTCTGCTGTTCGGCGCGTTCAAGACCGGTGGATTCACGATGCAGTCCTCGCAGGGCATCCCGGTCGAGATCATCCTCGTGGTGCAGTCGCTGATCGTGCTCTTCATCGCCGCACCCCCGCTGGTGCGCGCGATCTTCGGACTGCCGCAGCCCGGTCGTCCGTCCCGTCGCGCCCGCAGGGCCGCACGCACCCGTCGCGCAGAGTCGGCTGAAGGAAAGAAGGTGTCGGCATGAGCCTCACCACGCCCGTGAACGATGCGCCGCAGGGCGACATCGACCAGCCGCGTGTCGTGACCGTCGTGTCGTGGAAGGCGCCGATCATCTTCGGCATCTTCACGGTGCTGTTCGCCCTGCTGCCGCTGCTCGCGCCGCGCGCGGGGACGACGACCTTCCGGCTCGCCGAGCAGAACGCCGCCATCGCCGTTCCCGACGTGCTGCTGCCGGCCACACCCACCGCGTGGATCGCCGTGGTGCTGCTGGCGCTGTGCACCGGATACGCGGCGATGACGGTCATGGCGCACCGCCGTCTGCCCCTCTGGCTCATCGTCGTCTACGTCGCCGTGCTGCTGATCGGATTCCTCGCCTGGGCCGGCGCCGGCGCGACGCTGCCGATGATCGGCCTCCTGGCCGGCGCTCTCGCCCTCGCGACCCCACTGATCTTCGGCGCCCTCGGCGGCGTGATCGGCGAGCGAGCGGGCGTCGTGAACATCGCCATCGAAGCGCAGATGCTCGCCGGCGCGTTCAGCGCCGCGATCGCCGGTTCGCTCGCGGGCACCCCGTGGGCGGGACTCGTCGCAGCCATGCTCGCGGGCGTGCTCGTCGCCCTCGTGCTGGGCGTCTTCACGATCACGTACTACGTCGACCAGGTCATCGTCGGCGTCGTGCTGAACGTGCTCGTGATCGGCATCACCACGTTCCTGTTCCGTCAGGTGCTCACCCCGAACACCGAGACCATGAACAGCCCGGACACCTTCTCGGTCGTTCCCATCCCGCTGCTCAGCGAGATCCCGCTGATCGGACCGATCCTGTTCCAGCAGTCCTTCATCGTGTACCTGATGTACGCGGTCGTCGCGCTGGTCTGGTTCGGGCTGTACCGCACCCGCTGGGGTCTGCGCCTGCGTGCCGTGGGCGAGCATCCGCAGGCGGCGGACACGGTGGGCATCAAGGTCGCGGCGACCCGCTACCGCGCGGTGCTGCTCGGCGGCGCCGTCGCGGGCCTGGGAGGTGCGTTCTACACGCTCGTCTCGGTGCCGAGGTTCAACCAGGAGATGACGGCGGGCGCGGGCTTCATCGCCCTCGCGGCGGTGATCTTCGGAAAGTGGGATCCGATCCGCGCGACGCTCGCCGCGCTTCTGTTCGGCTTCGCCAGCAACCTGCAGGGCGTGCTCAGCGTCATCGGCTCGCCGGTGCCCAGCCAGTTCATGCTCATGCTTCCGTACATCGTCACGATCTTCGCCGTGGCCGGCCTCGTCGGGCGCTCCCGCCCGCCGGCAGCCGACGGCGAGCCGTACATCAAGTCTTAGGAGAACAGATGACCGACATCGACTGGGACGAGCTCAGGCACGTCGCCACCGAGGCGATGCGCAAGGCCTACGCGCCGTACTCGCGGTACCGGGTGGGGGCGGCGGCGCTCGTCGACGACGGAAGGATCGTCGCGGGATGCAACGTCGAGAACGCCTCGTACGGAGTGGGCCTGTGCGCCGAGTGCGCTCTCGTCGGCGGCCTGCACATGTCGGGCGGCGGCCGGCTGGTCGCATTCGTCTGCGTGAACAACGACGGGCAGACGATCATGCCGTGCGGCCGCTGCCGTCAGCTGCTGTTCGAGCACTCCAGCCCGGAGATGCTGCTCGAGACGGTCTCGGGCATCCGCACCATCGACGAGGTGCTGCCCGACGCCTTCGGTCCGCGCGATCTGGAGGATGCCCGATGACCCTTCGACAGGCTCAGGGACCCAGCGAGGCGTTCGACGCGATCGACGTCATCCGCGCCAAGCGCGACGGCGGAGTGGTGCCCGACGCGGCCCTGCGCTGGATGATCGACGCGTACACGCGCGGCTACGTGTCGGACGCGCAGATGGCGTCGTTCGCCATGGCGATCTTCCAGCGCGGCATGCAGCGCGACGAGATCCGCGTGCTCACCGACGCGATGATCGCGTCGGGGGAGCGGATGAGCTTCGCCAGCCTCGGCAAGCGCACCGTCGACAAGCACTCCACCGGAGGGGTGGGCGACAAGATCACCCTGCCGCTGGCTCCGCTGGTGGCCGTGTTCGGCGTCGCAGTCCCGCAGCTCAGCGGCCGCGGCCTCGGCCACACCGGTGGCACGCTCGACAAACTCGAATCCATTCCCGGGTGGCGCGCCGCTCTCAGCAACGACGAGATGTTCGCGCAGATGCAGTCGGACGTCGGCGCGGTGATCTGCGCCGCCGGCTCCGGACTCGCGCCCGCCGACAAGAAGCTCTACGCCCTGCGCGATGTGACCGGCACGGTCGAGGCGATCCCGCTGATCGCGTCGAGCATCATGTCGAAGAAGATCGCCGAGGGCACGGACGCTCTCGTGCTGGACGTGAAGTTCGGAGGCGGCGCCTTCATGCAGGACATCGATCGCGCCAGAGAGCTCGCTCGCACGATGGTCGAGCTCGGCACCGACTCCGGTGTGGCGACCACAGCCCTGCTGACCGACATGAACGTCCCGCTCGGACTCGCGATCGGCAACGCCAACGAGGTGCGCGAGTCGGTCGAGATCCTCGCCGGCGGCGGCCCCGCAGACGTGCGCGAGCTGACCCTCGCCCTCGCCCGCGAGATGCTCTCGCTGGCCGGTCAGCCGGATGCCGACGTCGAGGCCGCGCTCGACGACGGCCGGGCCATGGACAGCTGGAAGGCCATGATCCGCGCCCAGGACGGCGACCCGGATGCCCCGCTGCCGACCGCACGGGAGACCCATGTCGTCACCGCTGACCGCGACGGCGTCGTGACCCGCATGGATGCGCTGCCGTTCGGCATCGCGGCATGGCGCCTCGGCGCCGGACGCGCGCGCGCCGAGGATCCGGTGATCTTCGCCGCCGGCATCGACCTCGCCGTCAAGCCGGGTGAGACCGTCACCGCAGGGCAGCCGCTGTTCACCCTGTCGGCCGACGACGAGGGGCGCTTCGCGCGCGCTCTCGAGGCACTGGACGGCGCCTATGAGATCGGGGACGCCGCGTCGACGCCGGCCCCACAGCCCATCGTGCGCGAGCGCATCACCGCCTGACCAGGAGGACCACCATGAAGATCGACGAACTGCGCGCTCTGCCGAAGATCTCGCTGCACGACCATCTGGACGGTGGCGTGCGTCCGGGGACGATCCTCGAGCTCGCCGACGCGGCCGGCATCCCGACTCCGGCGCAGGACGCCAAGGGACTGAGCCGCTGGATAGCGCAGCAGAGCGATGCCGGCTCTCTCGTGCAGTACCTGAAGACGTTCGATCTGGTGACCTCCGTCATGCAGTCCGAGCGGGCGCTCACCCGTGTCGCGCGGGAGTTCGTCGCCGATCTCGCCGCCGACGGCGTCATCTACGGCGAGATGCGCTGGGCACCGGAGCAGCACGTCTCCGGCGGCCTCAGCCTGGACGACGCCGTGCGCGCCGTGCAGCGCGGCATCGAAGAGGGCGAGGACGAGGCGGATGCCGCGGGCCGCAGCATCCGGGTCGGTCAGATCATCTCGGCCATGCGCCAGAACGACCGCGTGCGCGATATTGCCGAACTAGCCGTGCGTCATCGCGAGAGCGGCGTCGTCGGCTTCGACATCGCGGGCCCCGAGGACGGCTTCCCCGCTTCGCAGCACCGTGCCGCCTTCGACTATCTCGCCGGCGAGTTCCTGCCCGTCACGGTGCACGCCGGAGAGGCCGCAGGTCCGGCATCCATCCGGTCCGCTCTGCTCGACGCCCGCGCGCTGCGTCTCGGTCACGGTGTGCGCATCGCGGAGGACCTGCAGGTGATCGAGCGCGAAGGCGACGAGGTGCAGGTGCAGTTCGGCGACCTGGCCCGCTGGGTGCGCGACCGCGAGATCCCGCTCGAGCTCTCGCCGTCGTCGAACCTGCAGACCGGCGCGATCGCACAGTGGGGCGAGGAGTTCGCCGACCATCCGTTCGACCTGCTCTACCAGCTCGGCTTCTCGGTCACGGTGAACGTCGACAACCGCACCATGAGCGGCACCTCGCTGACCCGCGAGCTCTCCCTGCTGGTCGACGCGTTCGAGTACGACCTCGACGACCTCGAGGCCTTCCAGTTCAACGCCGCCTCCGCGGCCTTCCTGCCGGTCGAGGAGCGCGAGGAGCTCGTGGAGATGATCGCCGAGGGCTTCGAGCGCTGAAGCCCCCGGCGAACGGCCGCCTGCGCCTGATGACGCTCAGGCGGCTTCCGGATTCTGCGCCCACAGGTCGGGGCCGAACACCTCGTACTGGATGCGGTCGGCGGGCACGCCCCGCGCGATGAGGGTGCGGCGCATCGCCTGCATGAACGGCAGCGGGCCGCACATGAACACCGACGCATCGTCGGGCAGATCCACCTCGGTCAGGTCCATGAACCCGTCACGAGCCGGGTGCAGGGTCGGTGCGCCGACGGCGTCCTGCTCGTACCAGTTCTGCGCCTTGGCGTCCGGCATCGCGAGCACCTGGCGGCGCAGCGACGCGTACAGCGCGTGCGTGTCGTGCGCGCGGTCGGCGTGGAACAGCCGCACCGTGCGCGCGGGCTGACGGCGCGAGAGGTCCTCCATGATCGCCGCCACCGGCGTGATGCCGATGCCCGCCGAGACGAGCACGAGCGGGTGGTCCTCGTCGTCGAGCACGACGTCGCCGGCGGGCTGAGAGACATCGAGCACCGTGCCGGGCTGGGCGTGCTGCCACAGCCACGTCGAGACCTGCCCGTCGGGCGCCCCGCCCACTCCGTGCACCCGCTTGATCGTCACTCTGATCGAGTCTCCGCGCGGGCCCGACGAGATCGTGTACTGACGCGGCTGGCGGCTGCCATCGGGCAGGTCAACCGCGATGGCGACGTACTGACCGGTGCGATGCGAGGGGATGAGGCCGTCGACCGGTGCGAGCAGCAGCGAGAAGATGTCCTCCGACTCCTCGAATCGCTCCACCACCCGGTAGCCGCGCCACGGGTTCTCGGGGTCGGTGCCCGACATCGCGTACAGGCGTGCCTCCTCGGCGATCAGGGCGGTGGCGAACAGCCAGTACACCTCGTCCCACGCCGCCCGCACCTCCACCGTGATGGCGTCGCCGAGGACCGTGCCCACCGCGTCGAGCAGATGCCGGCCGACGATGGTGTACTCGCGGGCCTTGATCCCCAGCGAGACGTGCTTGTGGGCGATCCGGCGCATCACGGGGGTGAAGTCCGGAGCGGCGGGGTCGATGAGCTGCACGGCGAAGGCGACCACCGACGCCGCGAGCGCCTTGGGCTGCTCGCCGATGGCCTGGTTGGCTTGGTTGAACACCCGCAGCAGCTCGGGGTGCGCGGCGAACATGGTGGGGTAGAACACCTTCGTGATCTGCTCGGCGTGCTCGGCGACGACGCCGGCCGTGGCGGCGACGACTGCTTCGGACTCGGGCGAGAGCTTCATGACGTTCCTTTCGTGGGGTCTGCGTCCCTTCGAGTCTGCGCTCGGTCTCCGATGGAAGGACAGCGTTTTCACCGGTTCTATTCGGCGCCCTTTCGATCAAACGCTCGTAGCCTGGAGGAGTGCCACGTCGAGTCGACGATTACCGCGGCCTCACTCAGCCGAGCCGCCTGCGTCTGCTGCGCGCCGTGCAGAGTCATCCCGGACTGCGCGTGGGCGAGCTCGCCGAACGGTGCGGGATGCCGCTCAACACCGTGCGCGACCACCTGCGGGTGCTGGTGCAGGAGGGCCTCGTGCGCGAGGAGCGACTGCAGGTGGGCAGCAGGGGCCGCCCGCCGATCGCCTACCACGCGGTACGCGAGGCGGATTCGAACCCCGCTGCCCGCCGTCGCGTCGACGGCGCCCGTCGGCGCGGTGCACTGCTGCGCGCGGTGACCACGCAGACTCCCGGCGAGGCGTCGACGGACGCGGACGAGGATGCCGAAGCGCAGCTGGATGTGCTCTACGAGCACCTCGACGACGCCGGCCTCAGCCCTGTTCTCGACGAGTCGGCGCTGCGCTTCGAGATGCTGCCGTGCCGCTATCGCGGCATGATCGCGCAGGACCAGGCGACGGTCTGCGGCATGCACGCGCGCCTGGTGCGTGACACGCTGGCGCAGGTGGACGGCCCGCTCGAGGTCGAGCGGCTGGAGCCGTTCATCACCGAGGAGTCCTGCGCGCTGCTGCTGCGACGTGGCGAGCACCGCGACTGAATCGGATTGGACTCGGACTCGGTCAGCCCAGCGCGGCGGCGAGACTGCCGATGCGATCGGTGATCCGGTCGCGCACCACGTCGGCAGGGACCGTGGGCGCTCCGTCACCGGCCTGCGGGCCGTAGGCGCCGAACGACGCGTGCGAGGCGCCGGCGATCTCGACGAGCTCGGCGTCGTCGGGCAGCAGATGCCTGGCATCCGCGATCTTGTCGGGCGTCGACAGCCCGTCCTCGCTCCCGGACAGGCTCAGCACCGGCATCCGGGAATCCGACAGATCGTTCGCGCAGTACGAGGCGAACAGGACCAGGGCATCGGCGTCCGGCGCCAGCTGGCAGGCGCGCACCCCGCCCAGCGAGTGCCCGCCGACCATCCATGAATCCACGTCCGGGGCGGCCGAGGTGAATGCGTCGAGTCCGCGCGGATCGAAGAACGCGAGGTTCAGCCATGGGCGGGTGATGACGACGGTGAGTCCGTCCTCCGCGGCGAGATCCTGCAGCGTCGCGATGTATCCCTCTGGCTGCACCTTCGCACCGGGGATGAACACGAGGCCGATCTCCGACCCGCCCTCGGCAGGGGAGAGGACGATTCCCTCGGGCGCATCCTCGATCCTGATCGACGGGTTCGCCTCGGCCTGCGCCAGCGGATCCGACTCCGCTGACATCACCCCGACCTGCGTCCAGACGAGGGTGCCCGCGAGGATCAGAACGACGAGGGCCGCCAGCGACAACAGGATCCGGGAGAGGATGCGCTTCGCGCGCGTGACGGGCATGCGTCCAGGCTATCGGCGCTGAGCGCTCGGCCGGCACGCAGGTCAGGTGAGCAGGGACGCCGTGGCGCGGCCGAGCATCACGAGCGTGCCCGCCCAGGCACACAGCAGCATCGCCCGGCGGGCGAGGGCGAGCGGCACACGCCGCGCGGCGACGGCGCCGAGCAGGATCCCCGCGGCCGTGCACGCGGCGAGCACGGTCAGCTCCAGAGGTGCGATCTCCGGCAGGCCGCGCAGCGGAACCGAGGCGACTCCGTAGCCGAGGAAGATGACCTGCGCGCTGGCCGCGAAGCGCCGCTGCGACCAGTCGTCGCCCAGGGCGAAGGATGCCAGCGCCGGGCCGGACAGCCCGCTGGAGGCGTGCATGAATCCGGCGATGAGTCCCGCTCCGATCGCGCCCGGACGGCCGCGCACGTTGCGGGCGACCGCTCCGAGGTGCTGCGCGCTGAGCGCAAGCACGCCCATCGCGCCGATGAGGAGCAGCAGCGCGGTCTCAGGCAGCGCGGCCGCGGTGAGCGCACCGAGGGGAGCCGCGGCGAGCCCGGCACCGAGCAGCCACAGGGTGCGAGGCCAGTCGACATCGCGCCATGCGCTGGGCACGGCGAAGAGCGAGGCGATCACCGCGAGGAACACGGCGATCGTCACGCCCTCGACCGGGCCGTACGCGAGCACGATCGGGCCGATCAGCACCAGCACGAACGCCAAGCCGGTGACACGTTGGATGACGGCCGCGACGATCGTCGCGGCCGCGATCAGTGCCAGCACTCAGCGTCGCGCCGCGAGAAGATCCCGCACGGCGGCTTCGAGGTCGGTGACAGCGGCCGCGGCATCCGCAGAGCTGTCGCCGCGGGCATCGATGTACACCTTGAGCTTGGGCTCCGTGCCGCTGGGACGCACGATCACACGCGAGCCGTCGTCGAGGCGGTAGCGCAGCACGTCTCCGACGGGCACACCTGCGGCACCCGCAGCCAGGTCCTCGGCCGAAGCGACCGAGCGGGCGCCGAACGCCGCAGGCGGCTGGGCACGCATCGCCGCCATCGTCGCGCCGATCAGCGCCAGGTCATCGACGCGCACCGGCACCTGGCCGCTCGCGAAGTGACCGATCTCAGCGCCGAGCTCGTCGAGCAGACCCGCGATGCCGGTGCCGCGCACCCTGGCCTCGGCGGCGAGTCCGAGCAGCGCGATCGCAGCGGAGATGCCGTCCTTGTCGCGCACGGTGTCGGGGTTCACCAGGTAGCCGAGCGCCTCCTCGAAGCCGAACACCATCCCGGGCGCGCGGGAGATCCACTTGAAGCCGGTGAGCGTCTCGTGGAAGTCGAGTCCATAGCGCTCGGCGACCGCGCCGAGCCCGGGGGAGGAGACCAGCGAGCAGGCGAGGGATGCCCCCGCCGTGCCCTGCGCGGACCGTGCCGCGCGCCAGCCGAGCAGCAGTCCGATCTCGTTCCCGGTCAGCCGGCGCCAGCCGCCGACGGCTGCAGCATCCGGGATGGCGACCGCGAGACGATCGGCGTCGGGGTCGTTGGCGATGACGAACTCGGCATCCGCCTCCCGCGCTCGCGCGAAAGCGAGATCCATCGCGCCCGGCTCCTCCGGATTGGGGAACGAGACGGTGCGGAAGGTCGGGTCGGGATCGCGCTGCGCGTCGACGATGCGCGGTGCGGGGTAGCCCGCCGCCTTCACGACGCGCGAGAAGGTCTCCCAGCCCACCCCGTGCATGGCCGTGTACACCCAGCGCATCTCCTGCACGCCGAACGGCGCGGGAGCGACGGCGGCGGTTGCCGCGATGTATGCCTCGACGACGTCTTCGCCGGCGAGCTCGTAGGCATCCGACCGGGGGAGCAGACCCACGTCGCCGGCATCGGCGACGCGCTGGATGTGCGCGGCGATCTCGGCATCCGCGGGCGCGACGATCTGCGATCCGCCGTCGTCCCCGCCGAGGTACACCTTGTACCCGTTGTCGTTCGGGGGGTTGTGGCTCGCGGTGACCATGATCCCCGCATCAGCCTGCAGGTGACGCACGGCGAACGCGAGCACCGGCGTCGGCAGCAGCCGAGGCAGCAGGATCGCGCGCAGGCCGGCGCCGGCGAGGATCTCGGCGGAGTCGAGGGCGAAGCGGCGGGAGTTGCGCCGGCCGTCGTAGCCGATGACCACGGTCGGCCTCGTCGTGCTGCGCTGCAGGAGGTAGCCGGCGAAGCCGGCGGCCGCCTGAGTGACGAGCACGCGGTTCATGCGGTTGCTGCCCGCACCGAGCTCGCCGCGCAGGCCCGCGGTGCCGAAGGCGAGCCGTCGGCCGAAGCGGTCCTCGATGTCGGCCAGAGCCGCGGCGTCACCGCCGGCGGCGCGGGTGATGATCCCGGCGAGCTCGTCGCGGGTCTCGGCATCCGGATCCTGTCGCAGCCAGGCACGCGCCTGGGAGAGTCGCTCGCTCACAGCGCCTCGATGACTCGGGCGAGCAGCGCGGAGATCACGGGCTCTGCCTCGCGGCCGGCCTCGATGACCTCCCCGTGGCTGAGCGGGGTCTTCTGGATGCCCGCGGCGAGGTTCGTGATGAGCGAGAAGCCGAGGATCTCCATGCCGGCCTCCCGGGCCGCGATCGCCTCGAGAGCGGTGGACATGCCCACGATGTGGCCGCCGATCGCCTTCGCCATCTGCACCTCTGCCGGCGTCTCGTAGTGCGGACCGCGGAACTGCGTGTAGACGCCCTCGTCGAGGGTGGGATCGATCGTGCGGGCGATCTCGCGCAGGCGGATCGAGTACAGATCGGTGAGGTCGACGAAGGTCGCGCCCTCGAGCGGCGAGTCGGCGGTGAGGTTGATGTGATCGCTGATGAGCACGGGCTGGCCCGGCTTCCACGTCTCGCGGATGCCGCCGGCGCCGTTGGTGAGCACCATGATCGCCGCTCCCGTGGCTGCGGCGGTGCGCACCGAGTGCACGACCCGGCGCACGCCGTGGTCTTCGTAGTAGTGGGTGCGTGCGCCGATGACCAGCACGTTCCTGCCGCCGGGGGTGCGGATGCTGCGCAGCGTGCCGACATGCCCCTCGAGCGCGGGCTTGGAGAAGCCGGTCACCTCGGTGGCGGGGATGGTGGCGACGGTCTCGCCGATCAGCTCGGCGGCCTTGCCCCAGCCGGAGCCGAGGGTCAGAGCGATGTCGTGATGGTCGACCCCGGTCAGACGAGCGATGTCGGCGGCGGCGTCGGCGGCCACGGCGAACGGATCGGCCGTCGGGTCGTCCAGGGGGTTGAGGGAGTTGTCACGCATGTCTCCACTCTAGGAAGGTGGCAGGGCGGGAGCCAGGATTGCGGAAGAATGGAGTTCATGTCTCAGACTTCCTTCGCGAACAGGCAGAGCGTCGCCGTCCTCGGCGGCGGCCCCGGTGGGTACGAGGCGGCGCTCGCCGCCGCGCAGCTGGGAGCGGATGTGACGCTCGTCGAGCGCGTGGGCGTGGGCGGATCTGCCGTGCTCACCGATGTGGTGCCGTCGAAGAGCCTCATCGCCACTGCCGACGCGGCGGTCGCCATCGCCGGCGCGACCGACCTCGGCGTGCAGTTCTACGCGCGCGGCGCCGACGACAGGCCGCTCAAGCCCGAGATCGCCATCAACCTGGCCGCCGTCAACAAGCGCCTGCTGGCGCTCGCCGGTCAGCAGTCGGAGGACATGCGCGCCACCCTGCTCGAGGCCGGCGTGCGCATCCTCTCCGGACACGGCCGCCTCGAGGGCCCCAATGCCATCGTCGTCGCCACGGGCCCCCGCGGCACGGACTTCGACCGCGTCGAGGCGGACACCGTCATCGTGTCGGTGGGCGCCTCGCCGCGCGAGCTGCCCTCGGCCAAGCCCGACGGCGAGCGCATCCTGACCTGGACCCAGCTGTACGACATGAAGGCGCTTCCCGAGCACCTGATCGTCGTGGGCTCGGGCGTCACGGGTGCCGAATTCGCGTCGGCGTACATGAACCTCGGCGCGAAGGTCACGCTCATCTCGAGCCGCGACCAGGTGCTGCCCGGTGAGGACGAGGACGCCGCGAAGGTGCTGGAGAAGGTGTTCACGCGCGGCGGCATGCAGGTGCTCTCCAAGTCGCGCGCCGACAGCGTGCAGCGCACCGACGACGGCGTGCTGGTCACCCTCTCCGACGGACGCACCGTCGAGGGCAGCCACTGTCTGATGGCCGTCGGATCGATCCCGAACACCGCCGGCATCGGCCTGGAGGAGGCGGGCATCGAGCTCACCGAGGCCGGTCACGTTCGCGTCAACCGAGTGGCGCGCACCTCGGTGCCCAACGTCTACGCCGTCGGCGACTGCACGAACTTCTTCCCGCTGGCATCCGTCGCATCGATGCAGGGGCGCACCGCGGTCTTCCACGCTCTGGGCGACGTCGTGATCCCGCTCGAGACGCGCAAGATCACCGCCAACATCTTCACCGCACCCGAGATCGCCACGGTCGGCTACTCCGAGCAGGACGTCGCGAACGGCCAGGCCGACGGCATCGCCCACAAGCTGCCCCTGGCGGCCAACCCGCGCGCGAAGATGCTCGGCATCAAGGACGGCTTCGTGAAGATCATCGCCCTGCGCGGTTCGGGAACGGTGGTCGGCGGCGTGATCGTCGCGCCACGGGCATCCGAGCTGATCTACCCGATCGCGATGGCGATCGAGCGCCGGCTCACCGTCGACCAGGTCGCGCGGGTGTTCGCCGCCTACCCCTCGCTCACCACCAGCATCACCGACGCGACCCGTGCGATGCACGCGGTCGGCGTCGTCTGACTCCGCTCGGCAGACGACCTATGACGGACCCGAGCACGCTGCCACGGCTGCGGGAATGGCCGGCGAGATGGGGCGATAGTCGGCGCCGGCGCAACACCGGCATGCTGGGGCTCGGCCTCGCCTTGTTCGTGCTCGCGGGCGCCATGATCGGATTCTCGAGGGGCGCCGAAGGTCCACTGTGGTCCGGCGCCGTCGTCGCCCTGTTCGGGCTCACGGCGTTCGCCGTGGCCGCTCGCCGTCCGTTCCTGAAGGGACGCGCCAGACTGGTCGACGCCGCGAGCCTGACTCGTGAGTCCGTGGGAACGCTCGATGTCCGCGTGCACTTCCTGTTCGAGCGGCGCCCCGGTGTCGTCATCCTCCTGCTCTGCGTCATCTGGGCGCTCGTGCTGACGACCGCGACCGTCGTGGCGATCGGGATCGGGGTGTCCGGCCGGCCGGAGGCCTTCCTGGGAGTCGCCGTGCTCGCAGCAGCGGCTGCGCTCTTCGTCTTCGCAGCCGTTCGCGCGGCGATCACCCAGTACCGCGCGGATTCTTTCGGGCGGCGTCCGCTCGGGGTGGGGATCGGCGCCCACGGCCTCATCCTGCTTCGCGCGACCGAGACCCTCTATCTGCCGTGGAGCGCCCTCCGCGGAGTGGAGGCTGATCCGACCGAGCCCCGCAGGGGGATGGACCAGCTCCCGCTGATCCGCCTGCGCGTCGATCCGGCCCGCGTTCGCGCATCGGGCGGGACGCGGGTGCCTGCCACGGTCACCGTCGCCCCAGCGATGCTGAGGGCGCACCCGCAGCTTGTATGGTCAGTGCTGCGCGGCTTCCACGATTCGTCCTCGGCACGCGCGGTGCTCGGCACACCGGCGGGTGAGCAGCTGCTCGACGAGTGGGCAGCGGCCGCGCCGAGTGCCTGACGTGACGTCCCGGCGCCGCCGACTGCCCGTTGTCGTCAGCTGATCGTCAGCAGCTGGTGACCCGCCGACACCGTGGTTCCCGGGGTGGCGTCGATGCTGCCGACGACGCCGTCCTTATGCGCCTGCAGCGGCTGCTCCATCTTCATCGCCTCGAGCACGACCACGAGGTCGCCCTTGACGACCTGCTGGCCCTCTGCGACGGCCAGCTTGACGACGGTGGCCTGCATGGGCGACTTGACGGCGTCGCCCGACGCTCCGGCGTTGGCGGTCGCCGTGTGGCTGCGCCGCGACGGCGGGACCGCCGCCGGACGACCGGCGGTTCCCGCGACGGGGGCGACGACACGGTCGGGCAGGCTCACCTCGAGGCGCTTGCCGGAGACCTCGACGACGACGGTGTGACGGCCAGGCGCGGGGGCGGGCTCATCGAGCTCACCGTCCCAGGCGGGGATGTCGTTGACGAACTCCGTCTCGATCCAGCGCGTGTACACGCCGAACTCACCGTCGGCGGCGACGAACGCGGGGTCTCTGACGACCTTGCGGTGGAAGGGGAGCACGGTCGGCATGCCCGCCACCTCGAACTCGTCGAGAGCCCGACGCGAGCGCTCGAGCGCCTCGGCGCGGTCGCGGCCGGTGACGATGATCTTCGCCAGCAGCGAGTCGAACGCCCCCGACACGGCGTCGCCGGCGGTGACGCCGGAGTCGAGACGGATGCCGGGGCCGCCGAAGGTCTTGAAGACGTTGATCGGTCCGGGCTGCGGCAGGAACCCGCGACCGGGGTCTTCGCCGTTGATGCGGAACTCGATCGAGTGGCCCTGCGGTGCCGGGTCGTCGTAGTCGATCGTGCCGCCGGCGGCGATGCGGAACTGCTCGCGCACGAGGTCGATTCCGGTGACCTCCTCGGAGACAGGATGCTCGACCTGGAGGCGCGTGTTCACCTCCAGGAACGACACGGTGCCGTCGGCGCCGATGAGGAACTCGCAGGTTCCGGCGCCGACGTAGCCGACCTCCTTGAGGATGGCTTTGGACGCCGAGTAGAGCAGATCGTTCTGCTCGTCGGTGAGGAAGGGCGCAGGCGCCTCCTCGACGAGCTTCTGATGACGGCGCTGCAGCGAGCAGTCGCGAGTGGAGATGACCACGACATTGCCCTCGGCATCGGCCAGGCACTGCGTCTCGACGTGCCGGGGCTGGTCGAGGTACTTCTCGACGAAGCACTCGCCACGGCCGAAGGCCGCGACCGCCTCGCGGGTGGCGGACTCGAACAGCTCGGCGACCTCGTCGAGCTCGCGGGCGACCTTGAGGCCGCGCCCGCCGCCGCCGTACGCCGCCTTGATGGCGATCGGCAGGCCGTGCTCCTTGGCGAAGGCGATGACCTCGTCGGCGCCGTCGACCGGTCCCGGGGTGCCGGGGGCGAGCGGTGCCCCCACCTTCTCGGCGACGTGACGGGCGGTCACCTTGTCGCCGAGCGCTTCGATCGCCTCGGGGGAGGGGCCGATCCAGGTCATGCCCGCGCCGATGACGGCGCGCGCGAATTCCGCGTTCTCGGCGAGGAATCCGTATCCGGGGTGCACGGCGTCGGCTCCGGCGCGACGCGCGACGGAGAGGACCTTGTCGATCTGCAGGTACGTTGCTGCGCTCGTCGCCCCGTCGAGGCTGTAGGCCTCATCGGCGAGACGGGCGTGCATGGCGTCGCGGTCCTGGTCGGCGTACACGGCGACGGAGGAGATTCCGGAGTCCCGGGCGGCACGGATGATGCGTACGGCGATCTCGCCGCGGTTCGCGATGAGCACCTTGGCGATATCAGGCATGGGCTTCAGCCTAGCGAGGTCGGCGCAGATCCTTTTGACGACTCTCCACAAGAAATACCGCTATCCGTTAGGACTGCGACCACAAATCGGTCCACACGACGCCGAGCTCGCGTGCCAGCCGGCGCAGCGTTGACAGCGACATGCCCACGACCGTCGACGGATCCCCCTCCACGCGCGTGATGAACGGCCCGCCGAGACTGTCGACGGTGAACGCGCCCGCCACGTGCAGCGGCTCGCCGCTGTCGATGTACGCCTCGAGCTCGGCATCCGTCACATCGGCGGCGAAGGTGACCGCCGCCTCGGCGACGGCGGTCGCCTCGACCGGCTCGAGGTCCGGCCCGACGCGGAACACCGAGTGCCCGGAGTGCAGGATGCCGGTGGCGCCGCGCATCTGCTGCCAGCGCTCACGCGCCGCCTCCGGCGTGTACGGCTTGCCGTGCACCTGCCCGCCGATCGCGAACATCGAGTCGCCGCCGATCACGATGCCGTCGAAGCGCGGATGCTCGGCGTGGATGCGGTGCGCGACATCGGCGGCCTTCGCGCGGGCGAGCAGAAGAACCAGCTCATCCGGGGCGAGCGCCGCGCTCCTCTCGGCGGTCGCAGCGGCGGCGACGGCGTCCTCGTCGACCGCAGGCGCCACGATGAGCGGTTCGATGCCCGCCTGCCGCAGCAGCATCAGACGGGCGGGGGAGGTGGATGCCAGGCACACGCGCATGCACCCACGCTAACCGGTGAGATCCCAGGGGTGTGTGGAATCCTGGAGGGATGACCTCTTCTGCGCGCACGCTCGACCTCGACATCACCGGCATCGCGCACGGCGGCACCTTCATCGCCCGCCACGAGGGGCGCGTCGTGTTCGTGCCCGACGCCATCCCCGGCGAGCGCGTGCGCGCCGAGGTCACCGAGGGGGAGGACGGCAAGCGGTTCTGGCGTGCCGAGACCCGCGAGGTGCTCCATGCATCGCCGCACCGGCGCGACCATGTCTGGGCCGAGGCCGACGTCTCCCGCGCTCCGGCGGATCGGGTGGGCGGCGCTGATCTCGGGCACATCGATCTGGCCCATCAGCGGGTGCTGAAGCGACAGGTGCTGCAGGAGGCGCTCGACAAGTTCGCCGGCACCGGGATCACCGCGCCCGCCGTGGAGCCGGTCGACCAGGGCGATGGAACCGGCTGGCGCACCCGCGTCTCGCTGCACGTCGACGCCGACGGTCGCGTGGGGCCGTACGCGGCGCGCAGTCACCGCGTGATCGACGTCGCCACACTGCCGCTGGCGCGCTCGGCCGTCGAGGCGGCCGCCTTCGGCCTGCGCTCGCAGAAGCCGGGCCGGGTCGACCTGGTGGAGGCGGGCGACGGACGCGTGCGGATCCTGCCGCGACCCGAGGGCGCGCGTCGCGGACGCTCCGAGGTGGTGTTCGAGCAGGTGGGCGGGCGCCGGTTCCAGCTCGACGCGGCCGGATTCTGGCAGGTGCACCCCCGCGCCGCGGAGACGCTGCACGGCGCGGTCGGCGAGGCGCTCGCCGGGCGGGTGGATCCGGATGCCACGCACTTCGATCTCTACGGAGGCGTCGGGCTGTTCGCGGCGACACTCGCCGCACACGGCGCGAGCGACATCATCACGGTCGAATCGGACCGGCGCGCGACCGAGCACGCGGCCGCCAACCTCGCCGACGTCGACGTGCACGCGGTCACCGCGCGTGTCGACCGCTTCCTCTCCGGCATCCCGGACGAGACGCGCGCGGGCGCCGTCGTGCTCGATCCGCCGCGCGCCGGAGCGGGACGCGGCGTCGTCGAGGCGATCAGCGCGCTCGGACCTGAGGCTGTCGTGTACGTCGCCTGCGACCCGGTCGCGCTCGCGCGCGATCTCGGCACCTTCCGCCAGCTGGGCTGGGGTGTCGACTCGCTGCGGGCCTTCGACCTCTTCCCGCACTCGCACCACTTCGAGGCCGTCGCGCTGCTGAGCCGCTGACGGGCTCGGGAACGGCCCGCCCCCCTGCACTCGGTAGGCTGACGGAATGAGCACCGTCGCCCTCATCGACGACCACGAGTCCGTCCGCCTCGGCCTGGAAGCCGCATGCCTGCGCGAGGGCGACCAGCGCGTCGTCTTCTCGGGCGGGACGGTCAAGGAGTACCTGACCTGGCGTTCGACATCCGGCGCGCCGCCGGTGGACGTCGTCGTGCTGGATCTGACCCTCGGTGACGGCACGACCGTCACCGAGAACGTCGCGACGCTGGTAGCCGACGGCGCGAGCGTCGTCATCCACAGCGTCGCCGATCGGCCCGCCTCGGTGCGCGAGGCGCTCGCGGCAGGAGCCGCCGGGGTGGTCAGCAAGTCGTCGGCGCTCGGTGAAGTGCTCGACGCCATCCGCACCGTCGCGCGGGGGGAGGCGCTGAACAACGTCGAGTGGGCCAGCGCCGTCGATGGTGACCGCGAGTTCGCCGACGCGCAGCTGTCGACCCGGGAGCGCGAGGTGCTGCGGCTGTACGCTGCCGGGCTGCCGCTGAAGGCCGTCGCGGAGCGGCTCGGGGTCGCGTACTCGACCGCCAAGGAGAACATCACGCGCATCCGCGTGAAGTACGTCGAAGTCGGGCGCCCGGCGCCCACGAAGGTGGATCTCCTGCGCCGCGCCATGGAGGACGGGATCGTCGAATCGGATGGTGCGCCGAGTGACGGCTGACAGGTCCACTGACAGCGACGCGATCAGCCAGGCATGGACGAGCCTCCCGTCGCCTGGGGAGGTGGGCGTCGGTATGGAGCGCTTCACCGGGCGTCGTATGGAGCGCATTCTGGCGACGGTCGGCGGAATCGGTTCGACGGCCCTGGGCGCGCAGGCGCTCTTGGGGGCTCTGAGCCGCATCGACCTCCTGGACGGGCCTCATCTGGCGGTCATGGTGATGGTGTTCGGACCACTGCTGTGGATGATCGTCGCATGCTTCTCAGGACGGTGGATCAGTCAAGCGTGCGGTTCGTTCGCGGTGCTGTACGTCGTGGCCTTGGCGATCTGGCCGGTCGTGGTCGATCTGAACGTGAACGAAGCCGAGAGTCAGCCATGGATCTTCTTTCTGGTGAACATCGGCGTGGTGGCGGCGCTGCTCGCTTTCTCGCCTCGGCTGCAGTTCCTCTGGGCGATCGGTCTGCCGTTCGTCTACGGCTACGTTCGTCTCGTCCAGGGCGGTTTCGAGCAGAGCTACTGGATCACGACAGCGTTCGACGTGTCGTTCACGCTCATCCTGGGCTCGGTGATCGTCTCACTGGGATGGATGTTCCGCCAGGTCGCCGCAGGTGTGGATGATGCGCGAGCGCGAGCTGTCGAGACATATGCGGAGGCGGCAGCCGCGTCCGCCGCCGAGGAGGAGCGCATGGCGATGTCGGCCCTGATGCACGACAGCGTGCTCGCGGCGCTGATCAGCGCAGAGCGCGCCGAGAGCCCGCGTGAACGAGCGCTGGCGGTCGCTATGGCGCGCGAGGCTCTCACCAGACTCGCGAACACCGAGGCCGCGATTGCACAGGAGGGCAGTGACGCCCCCGTTGCTCGCTCGCGGATCGTGGCGGAGCTGCGACGGACTCTGTCCGAGCAGGGCGCCGATGCTGTCGTGGAAGAACGCGGCGTACCGGTGACGATTCCCGGCCGGGTCGCACGCGCCATGGTCCTCGCCGCGCGACAGGCGATCAACAACGCGGTGCTGCACGCGAACGGGCGGGGCCTTCACGTCATTGTCGAGTCGCCCGAGGAGGGTCGGCTGACCATCGCCGTCTCCGACACCGGACCAGGGTTCGACCCCGGCGCCATCGGTGAGGATCGGCTGGGAATCCGAGCGTCCATCGTCGCGCGTATGGCGGCGGTGGCTGGAACCTCCAATATCATCACGGACTCCACAGGAACCACCGTCGAACTGGGCTGGCAGGAATCATGAAGCGAACAGTCCGGAGCATGACAACTGCTCTCGCGCTCGGGTTCGCCATCTATTTCGCTGCCCGCGGCATCTGGTGGGTTGATCAGCCGGCGAATCCGCTGCTGATGATCGCCGGAATCCTGCTGTTCATCGCGGCGATGCTCGTGGCTGTGCTCTCTGGTGCGTCGCAGAGTATGAGAATGCCCCTTTGGGCCGGAGCGTTCGTCGTCGGCGCCGGCGCTGCCGTGCCGTCTCTGGTCAGCCTGTCGCTGGATCCGTCGATGCGGGGCGCTCCGTTCGCGACCTGGTACATCGGCGCGACAGGCCTGCTCAGCGTGGCCTGCGTCGTACGGCGGCGCTTCTTTCTCGGATGGACCACCCTGGGCATCTTGATCCTGTCCGCGGGGATGTACATGGGCCTTGAGAAGGCGCTGACGCTCGGTCTGGTGGGGTCGATAACCTGGGCGGTCATCGCACAGGTGCTCGTGCTGTTCTGGGGCAGGGCGGTTCGCGATACCGATCGGCTGACGGATGTTCAGCGGGGAGTGTCCGCGTGGCACGCTTCGCAGCTCGTGCGTCAACGTGAGCGGAGAGTGCGCACTCAGCGCGCTCTGGTCATCGCCGGCCCGGTGCTCTCGCGAACGGTTGCGGCGCGGGGGGAGATCACTGAGCAGGAGCGGCTCGAAGCTCGTCTGGCCGAGGGGACGCTCCGAGACGAGCTGCGCGGTGCGATCCTGATCAACGATGCCGTCAGGTCGATGATCAAAGATGTGCGCCGGCGCGGCTCGACCGTCACCGTATTCGACGAAGGCGGCCTGGAGGGGATCGACGAGGAGCGGGTCGGCGAGATCCGCGATGAACTCGCCGCCATACTGGCCAGCGCGCACTCTGATCGAGTCATCATACGAGCGGGCCGTGACGACACGAACGCCGTCACGGTCGTCGGACGCAGCGCGAACGGCACGAGCGACGACGCCGTCGACCTCTGGCACGAGATCCGCCGCGTGGCGGAATGAGAGAGGCGAGGGGCGGCAGGTCTGCCGGCCCCTCGCCAGGTGCGGAACAGCTACCCGAAAACTGTCCGCTGGTGGGCGGTGCTGCGTCTGTCTACCCTGGGGACAGAGCAGCCGCCTAACGCGAAGCGTCTCTATCAGTGTCTCGGCCCGCAAGCGGCCTGTCTGTAGGTATTTCGGGGGACAAGCTATCCCGCATTCCGAGATATCAGTCCTGCGAGCTTCGCTCAGCCCGAGCTTCGCCCAGCCGAGAACCGGCTCAGCCCGAGAACCGGCCCCAGGGGATGTCGCGGCGAAGCGGGCGGCGGATGCCGCGCTGTGTGCGCTGCCACGCCGAGACGCGCGGCACATCGGCGACGGCCTGGGCGGACTCGTGCGAGTACGCCTCGGCGACGACGGCGATGAGAGCCGCGAGCTCCTCCTCGGTGGGGTTGCCGCGGACGATCTCCATGCGCGGGGTCTCGTCGGAGTCGGTCACAGCGGGATGTTCCCGTGCTTCTTGGGCGGCAGCTCCGCGCGCTTGCCGCGCAGCGCGCGCAGCGACTTCGCGATCGCGACGCGTGTGCTCGCCGGCTCGATGATGCCGTCGATCTCGCCGCGCTCGGCCGCGAGGAAGGGGCTGGTGACGCTGTAGGTGTACTCGTTGGCGAGGCGCGTGCGGACGGCAGCGACGTCCTCGCCGGCCTCCTCGGCCTTCTTGATCTCGCCGCGGTAGAGGATGTTCACGGCGCCCTGACCGCCCATCACCGCGATCTCCGCGGTCGGCCACGCGAGATTCACGTCGGCGCCGAGCTGCTTGGAACCCATCACGATGTACGCGCCGCCGTAGGCCTTGCGGAGGATCACGGTGACCATGGGCACGGTCGCCTCGGCGTACGCGTAGATGAGCTTGGCTCCGCGGCGGATGACACCCGTCCACTCCTGGTCCGTGCCCGGCAGATAGCCGGGCACGTCGACGAGCGTGACGATGGGGATCGAGAACGAGTCGCAGAAGCGCACGAAGCGGCTGGCCTTCTCACCCGCCTCGATGTTGAGCGTGCCGGCCATCTGCGACGGCTGGTTGGCGATGATGCCCACAGAGCGGCCCTCGACACGTCCGAAGCCGATCACGATGTTCGGCGCGAACAGAGGCTGCACCTCGAGGAACTCACCCTTCGCCTGTCCTGAGCCTGTCGAAGGGTCGACCACGTGCTGGATGACGGTGTGGATGTCGTAGGGCTGGTTGGGGGAGTCGGGGATGATCTTGTTCAGCACCTGATCGGCATCCGTCGTCTCCCACTCGAAGGGCGAGTCGTAGGCGGGGATCTCGGCCATGTTGTTGTCGGGCAGGTAGCTGAGCAGGGTGCGCGCGTAGTCGAGAGCGTCGTCCTCGTCCTCTGCCAGGTAGTGCGCGACACCGGACCGGGTGTTGTGCGTGAGCGCGCCGCCGAGTTCCTCCATGCCCACGTCCTCACCCGTGACGGTCTTGATGACGTCGGGGCCGGTGACGAACATCTGGCTGGTCTTGTCGACCATGATGACGAAATCGGTGAGCGCGGGGCCGTACACGGCGCCGCCGGCCGCCGGGCCCATGATGATCGAGATCTGCGGGATGACGCCCGACGAGCGCGTGTTGTGGCGGAAGATCTCGCCGTACTTGCTGAGCGCGAGCACGCCCTCCTGGATGCGGGCTCCGCCCGAGTCGAGGATGCCGATGATCGGCATCCCGCCCTTCAGCGCGAACTCCATGATCTTGATGATCTTGTCGCCGGCGACCTCGCCCAGCGAGCCGCCGAAGGTGGTGAAGTCCTGCGAGTAGACGGCGATGGTGCGGCCGTGAATGGTGGCGACGCCGGTGACGACCGAGTCGCCGTACGGACGGTTGCGATCCATGCCGAACGAGGTCGTGCGGTGACGCACGTACTCGTCGAACTCGACGAAGCTGCCCGTGTCCACCAGGAGCTCGATGCGCTCGCGGGCGGTCATCTTGCCCTTCGCGTGCTGCTTCTGCTGGGCGATCTTCTCGGGCTCGAGAACCGCATCGGTGAAGCGCGCGCGGAGATCCGCGATCTTGGCGGCGGTGGTCGAGAGGTCTGGCGTGTCCGTCACGGATTCCACACTAGCGCCGGGGCCGGTTCCGCTGTTGGATGCTCGCCACAACGGAACCGGAGATCCTTTGGGTATCGGCGCGCGCGGTCTCGCTGTCAGTCCTTGGGGCTCCAGCTGCCGCCGTTCTGCCAGAACTGGCTGATGTCGTCGAGCGGGCGCCCCTTCGTCTCGGGGGCGAGTCGCAGCACGAAGAAGAACGCGGCGACGGCCATCGCGCCGAGGATCACGAACGCGACGGTGCCGCTCTGCTCGAGGACGGGCCGGAAGGCGACCCCGATGATGGCGTTCGCGGTGAGGTTCGCCGTGAGCATCACGCTCGCGCCGAGCGAGCGGAGGTGCGAGGGCATCGACTCCCCGGCGTACACCCACACCAGCGACCCGAACCCGAACGTGAACCCCGCCGTGAAGAGCACGAGGCCGATGAACCCGAGCACAGTGAGCGCGCCGTCGAACGAGCCGCCGCCGACGGCGAAGACGCCGATGAGCAGGGCGTTGGCGACGATCATCACGGCGATGCCGATCAGCAGCACGGGGCGGCGGCCCATCCGGTCGATCACCGCGAGCGAGATGAACACCGCGATGAGCCCGGCGACCTGAACGAGAGCGGACAGTCCGAGCTTGGTGACGTCGTCGGTGTAGCCCATCGACTCGAAGATCGCCGGGCTGTAGTACACGATCGCGTTGATCCCGGTGATCTGCACGAAGAATCCGAGGCCGACGACGAAGATCGTGGCGCGCAGGTACGGTCCGCGCAGCAGATCCCGCCAGCCGGATGCTCGCGCATTGGCGAACCCGGCGGTGATCGACTCGACCTCCTCATCGACATCGACGGCGGGCCCCTCGATGCGGGCGATGGTCCGACGGGCGTCAGCGAGGCGTCCCTTCATCACGTACCAGCGTGCGGTGTCGGGCAGCCGCAGCAGCAGGATCGTGATGATCAATCCCGGGATCGCGGCGACCCCCAGCATCCATCGCCAGCTCTGCGCCGGTGCGAGAGCCATCGCGATCAGATAGCCGAGGATGATGCCGACGACCGTCGCGACCTGGTAGAGCACGAGGAAGGCGCCGCGCTGCTTGGTGGGGGCGGACTCGGCGACGAACACCGGCACGACCACCACCGAGACGCCGATCGTGACACCGAGCAGGAAGCGTGCGATCACGAGTACCAGGAGGGTCGGAGCGATGCCGCTGAGCAGCGAGAACAGGGTGAACGTCGCGGCGACCAGCACCATGGTGGGCTTGCGGCCGATGCGGTTGGCGAGCGCGCCGCCGAACAGCGCTCCCGCGATCTCGCCGAAGACGACGGTGCTCGTGACCCAGCCCTCGGCTGTCGCGTCGAGGTCGAAGTCCTCGCGCAGGTAGAGCAGCGCGCCACCGATGTTCGAGGAGTCGTAGCCATAGATGATGCCGACGGTCGCGGCGGCGACGCCCACCAGCAGGGCGAGTCGAGAGATGCGCGGTGTCTCGGTCGATGCGTGCATGAGGACCTTCCTGGGGGAGAAGTCTGACTCTGGCGAGAATGGTGGACGGTGGTCTTGGTGTCAACCTGTGCTCCTGCGGGCCGACAGCGGAGTACGCATGCAGGCTGGTTCATAAATGCGTGCGGTCGAGATGCCCCGCGCCGGGATGCTGGACGGATGAGAGCCGCCCGATCACGAGCATCCGAGATGGTCGGGATGCGCGTGCGGGAGCTGCGAGCGAAGCGCACGATCAGCCGCGCGAAGCTCGCGGAGCGCGCCGACATGGATGTCTCGCACCTCGCGCGGATCGAGAGCGGAGCCGGCAACCCCACGCTGTTCGTGCTGATCCAGCTCGCCACGGCGCTCGAGGTGGACGCGTCGAGCTTTCTCGCAGGGCTCACCGCAGCCGACCTGCCCGAGGAGATCAAGCCCTACTCCGAGTCGGATTTCCGTCGCGAGCTGCGCCGCCGCGAAGACGAGAACTGATCCGCTCGCACCCGCGTCTGACTGTCCTGCCACTGTGGCGCTTCGCCTCGGACCGCCCAGCCACCAGGCATCCGCCGTCACACGACGAATCGCCACACGTACTCCAGCCCGTCCAGCTGTCGGAACCAGGCGATCGAGACCACTGCCTCGTCTGGATCCGACGCGCACAGGCACAGCTCGACGGTCTCGCCGGCCAGCACCTGCCCCCACAGGTCGACCACCTGGTGGTGGTCGACGTCGTCGCGGAAGACGCGCACGAAGTCGACCGCCTCGCGACCCGCGTTGAGCACCACGGGGTGCGTGCGGTCGCGTCGGCTGATGACCCACGGCACGCAGTACGCGACCGGGGGAGCGGGTTGTTCCGGATCGAGGGGATGCAGCATCCCGTCACGCTAGGAAGGAGGTCGGACCCCGCACTCCGGATCGCGACGACGGCGCCCGAGCTGTGCGCAACTGCCGCGCACTACTCCTCTGTGGAGGGTGACTCGACCTCTCGCGGCGAGCGACGGAGCTTCGATCCGAGGAACCGGGCGCCGTTCAGCATCCGGGTCTCGATCTTCTCGCTTCCCGCTGACGGCTCGAGCTCTGCGGGGAGGGTCGCGGGAGCGGTGCCGAAGGCGCGACGGGCGGTCGTCAGCACCCGCCGCCCGAGAAGGTGGTTCCCCGCTCCGCCCACGACCGCGCCGACACCGAACGGCAGCGCCTTGCCGAGGATGGACGCGCCGCCGCGCTTGGCGAACTGGCGGATGAACGCTGACTTCAGCCGATCGACGATGGGGCCGATGGCTGCGCGCGGCAGCGACTTCGTCACCATCTCACCCCAGTACGACGAGCGCGTCCCGCCGCTTCCCGCCGCCTGCCGAGCGAGCTGCGAGACCAGATCCACGCCCTCCTTGCCGAGCATGAGCGTCATGACCAGCGCGCGCGCACGTTCGGGATTGTCGACCGCGATGCCGTGCACCTCGGCGACCGACTGCGCGAACAGCGCCGTCGACTCCATGAAGCCGATGGTCTCAACGCCCGACAGCGCGAGAGTGATGCCCGTGCCGATGCCGGGCACCACGGCTGTGGCGCCCACCGCGGCACCGCCGGCCGTGACGGCGGCGAGGTACCGGGCCTCGAGTGCTCGCACGATCTGCTCGGGTGTCGCGTCGGGATGACGGCGACGGATGCTGCGGATGTGCGCCACGACCAGCGGGCGCTGCACGCCCATCACCCGATCAAGGCTGCGCACACTGAGCGGATGCTCCGTCGAGCCGACCGGCGGCACGGGACCGTCCCAGGGGGAGTCCTCGGGGAGCGAGTGGATCTTGTGGACCTTCTCACGCATGCGGCGATCCTATGCACCGCGCCCGCGAGAAAGCCGAAAGCCCCGACCCCTTGACAGGGCGGGGCTTTCGACTCTGCTCGAATCCGGTCACACGAAGAGGTTCGCGCGCTCCAGATCCTCCGCGAAGTCGACCTCGACCGCGTACAGATCGGAGACGTCCATCGGCTCGAGCAGCAGGCCATCCTCGGCGATGGCGAGCTCGAGGCCGCGCTCGAAGTAGTCCTGATCCTCGACGCGCTGCAGCTGGCGCATGAACGCCTTCTTGTCACGCGACGAGATGTAGTTGATGCCGACCGCCTCGCCGAGGCCGCCCTTGACGGTCTTCGACAGCTCGTCGATGTAGCCCTCGGCGGTGACGGTGTACTTGACTTCCTCGTCGCTCACCTTGGAGGTGTTCACCGTGACGAACGACTGGTCGCGCTCGATGAACTCGATGGCACGGCCGAGGATGCGCGGGTCGAACACGACGTCGCCGTTCATCCAGAGCACGCCGCCCTTGCCGGTGGCGTTCAGCGCGCGCAGCAGGCTCTTCGACGTGTTGGTCACGTCGTAGCGCTCGTTGTGCACGTAGTTCGCGGCGGGGAAGGCCTCGATGATCGTCTCGGCGCGATAGCCGACGACGGTGGTGATGCGTGCGCTCTTGCCGAAGGCCGCGCGGATGTTGTCGTGCTGCTGGCCCATGATCGTGCGGCCGTCGCTCAGCTCGGTGAGCGGCTTCGGCAGGGCGCGACCCAGGCGCGAGCCCATTCCGGCTGCGAGGATGACGGTCTGAAGAGTCACGGAATCTCCTAAGAAAGAACTGTGTTCGCTGTCGGTTCACCGACGGGACACCTCTTCGTGCCTCCGCAATGCTACCGACCGCTGCTGAGAGACACCGGGGGGAGGCGGTCCCGTTGTCCTTTCGTGATCGATTGCACACGTTTCTCCCAGAGAGCCACAAGGGGGTTGCGTCGTCGATGTCGCGCGGTTTCGCAGCGCGGGAGGCTGTCAGCGGCGATTGGTACCGTAGACGAGTGACTGCTCCGCTTGATCCCGAGGACGCCCGAATCGACGACACGACGAGGTCCGGCGAGGCTGTCTCCGAGCCATCGGCCGAGCAGAAGAAGCCCGCGCGGACCCCGAGCAAGACTGTCAGCGGCGCAGCATCGCGTGGTGGCGCTGCGAAGACCGCGGCGGTGAAGAAGGCCGCGAGCACATCGGCGGCGTCGAAGTCGGCCGCAGCGAAGAAGGCGGCGCAGGCGGATGCCGGTCGCACAGCCGCAGTGAAGAAGGCGTCTGCCGAGGGTGCCGCGACGAAGACGACGAGCCGCACGACCGACGCGCGGACGACGGCGGCGAAGACCACGGCGGCGAAGCGCGCCGAGACGGCGAAGAAGGCCCAGGCGGCTGCAGCCGCCTCGAAGGACGCGGCCGCAGACGCGGAGAAGGACTCGGCCGCTGACTCGACGATCGAGGAGCAGGCGGGGATTCTGGATCCGGCCGGCGCTGCCGCGACGAAGACGTCCGTGACGAAGGGGGCATCCCCGAAGACATCTGGTGCCAGGGCATCGTCGACGCCCACGGCGGCGAAGAGGACGTCTGCGAAGACGACGGCTGAGAAGTCGGCGGGCGCGAAGACGACGGGCGCGAAGACCACGGCTGAGAAGTCGGCGGGCGCGAAGACGGCGGGCGCGAAGACCACGGCTGAGAAGTCGGCAGGCGCGAAGTCGGCGGGCGCGAAGACCACGGCGTCGAAGACGGCGGCTGCGAAGTCGGCGGGCGCGAAGACCACGGCCTCGAAGACAGCGGGCGCGAAGACGGCGGCGGCGAAGACGACGACTGGGAAGGCGGCAGCGGCGAAGCCTTCGTCCGCGAAGACGGCGGCCGTGAAGACGACAGGCGCGAAGACGTCGTCCACCCAGACGTCGTCCACCAAGACGCCATCCGCCTCGAAGGCCTCGACCGCGAAGGCTGCGGTGAAGACGGCATCCGCTGCTGAGGATGACGCGGTCGCAGAGCTGGCTCGGGTGATGCCCGAGGTCACCACCGATGCGGTCATCGCGCTCGACTCCGAGCCGGTGCGCCGGATGGTCGCTGCGTCGAACAGCGCCGATCTGGCGGAGGCACGACCGCCGCGCGGCGGCGCCGCAGGATCCGCTGTCGTCGTCGGAGCGGATACTCCGGCATACGACGAGCCGGCATCGGGCGCTCCGGCAGCAGCCGGGACAGTGATCGAGCCACCGCGCACAGCGGATGAGATCGCCGCGGCCCCCGCCCTCGAGATGCCTGAGCTGGCTGATCCGGACGGCGACGTCTCGGCCGACGACCGCGATGCCGATGAGCCCGCCGCGGCGCGCGACGCCATCCGCATCCGCGGTCTGGTGAAGCGATTCGGCGACACGAACGCCGTCGACGATGTCGACCTGACCGTCCCTGCCGGATCGTTCTACGGACTCGTCGGCCCGAACGGCGCAGGCAAGACCACCACCCTGTCGATCATCGCCGGCCTGCTGCGCCCCGACGCGGGCACGGTGCACATCAGCGGAATCGATCAGCGCGAGAAGCCGCTCGAGGCGAAACGCGTCATGGGCGTGCTGCCCGACCGGCTGCGCACCTTCGACCGGCTCACCGGACGCCAGCTGCTGTACTACTACGGTCAGCTGCGCGGACTCGATCGCGCCGTCATCGAGAAGCGCACCGCCGACCTCGCCCGCGCGTTCGACCTCAGCGAGGCGCTGAGCCGGGTGGTCTCGGACTACTCGGCGGGTATGACCAAGAAGGTGATGCTCGCCGGCGCCCTGATCCACTCGCCGCGCGTTCTCGTGCTCGACGAGCCGTTCGAGGCCGTCGATCCGGTCTCGTCGGGTGTGATCCTCGACATCCTGCGCTCGTACGTCGCCCACGGCGGAACGGTCATCCTCTCCAGCCACGGCATGGATCTGGTCGAGCGGGTGTGCTCGCGCGTCGCCGTGATCGTGGGCGGAGAGGTGCTCGCCGAGGGAACGATCGACGAGGTCCGTGCGGGGCAGACGCTCACCCAGCGGTTCATCGAGCTCTCAGGCACAGGCGGAGAAGTGGAGGGGCTCGAGTGGCTGCACACGTTCTCCGACTGAGGATCGCACTGCTGGTCGGTGCGCTGCGCGGAGAGCGTGCGATTCGCGCCGCCGTGGCCCTCGTGGCCTGCATCGCGGCGACGGTCGCCGTCTGCATCGCCATCCTCGGCCTCGGGGCGGCGCCGCTGGCGACGGCTCAGACCGTCATCGTGCTCGGAGCTGCGGCGCTGATGCTGGCGTTCTTCGTCGGCCCCATGCTCACGGGCACACCCGATCAGCTCGATCCACGACGCTTCTTGCCGTTCGGCGTCGACGAGCATCGACTCGGCTGGGTTCTCGTGCTCGCCTCACTGATCAGCGTGCCCAGCCTCGCCCTCGTCGCCGTCACCGCCTGCGTCGTGATCGTCGTCATCCAGGCAGGGGTGCCATGGGCGGCCGCGGTGCTCTTCGGCGTCATCGGCGTGGTGACGATCTCGCTCGCCACTCGCATCGGGATGGCGATGAGTGCGATCATGCTGCCCGAGCGGCGCTCGCGTGAGCTGACCATCCTGTTCGCGCTCCCGGTGATCGTCATCGCATTCCCCGTCGCCGCGTACTTCGCCTCGCTGCGATGGGACGGGCAGGTTCCCCCGGCCGTGCACACCGCCACCACCATCGTCGGCTTCTCGCCGCTCGCGGCCCCGCAGGCCTTCCTGTTCCACGTCGCCTCGGGCGAGACGGGGGCGGCGTGGGCGAGCGGCCTGGTCGCGGCTGCGACGATCGGCGGGATGCTGCTGCTGTGGCACATGCTGGTCAGGCGCCTCCTCACCGCGTCCGAGCGGCCATACGCGACGCGCGAGCGGTCGGGACTGGGATGGTTCGGATCGCTCCCGGCCAACGCGTTCGGCGCTGTCGCCGCGCGCAGCCTGGTGTACTGGCTGCGCGACCGGCGCTACATCGTGAACCTCCTCGTCGTGCCGATCGCCGGCGTGCTGACGGTGTTCCCGCTGCTCGTGGCCGGAGTGCCGCTGTGGCTCGCCGCCCTCGTCCCTGTCCCGCTCATGGCCCTGTTCTTCGGGTGGCTGCCGCACAACGACGCAGCCTACGATTCCACGGCGCTGTGGATGCACATCGCCAGCGGCGTGCGCGGACTGCCCGACCGGCTCGGGCGGCTCGTTCCCGTGCTGCTCGTCGCCCTCCCCGTGCTCGCGATCGGAATCTCGGTCACCCTCGCGGTGACCACGGACTGGCATCTCATGCTGCCGCTGGTCGGCGTGACAGCCGCCCTTCTCCTGACCGGGCTGGGCATGTCGAGCATCGCGTCGGTTGTCGCCCCCTACGCCGTCTCGCGGCCCGGCGACAGCCCGTTCCAGCAGCCGCAGCGCTCATCGGCGCACGGCTCGTACGGTGCCGCGCTGACCTTCGTGGGCGCCCTGCTCGCCAGCACGCCCACGATCTGGCTGTTCGCCCTGACCCTCGTCGACGGTGATCAGCACGCGCCGACGACGTTCTGGGTCGGGATGATCAGCGGCGTCGTCGTGCTCTTCGCAGGCGCGGCCGTCGGCGCCGCGATCTTCGAGCGCAGCGGCGAACGGCTGATGGAGTTCGTCGAGACCACCTGACCCCTGCGCCGCAGACGCGGATAGAATCTCGGCATGAGTACTCCGCTGGACAGCCCCGATCAGGGTGGCGTGGCAACGCTCGATCGCGAACTCGAAGAGCTGCTGCAGGAAGAGCATCTCGAGCCGGGGGACCACGAGCGCTTCTCGCACTACGTCAAGAAGGACAAGATCCTCGAGTCGGCCATCACCGGCAAGCCGGTGCGCGCTCTCTGCGGCAAGAAGTGGACCCCGGGTCGCGACCCGGAGAAGTTCCCGATCTGCCCGACCTGCAAAGAGATCTACGAGAGCATGATCTCCTGACGCGACGCAGCCGGGCGGCCGCTAGCGCGCGTCGACCCTTCGGTGCGTCGCTGCGCTCCTTGCTCAGGGACCGGGCGGCCGCTACAGCGCGTCGACGAACAGGGTCGGGATCGCCGGATCGGACTTGCTGAGCGCTAGCGCGCGCACCGGCAGCTCCTCGCGCACCCGCAGGTGATGCTCGCGAGCGGATGCCGTTCCCGCGGCACACTCGTGCGCGGCGTCGATCTCCCCGTTGTCGACGAGAACCACCTGCAGTGCGCGGGCGTCAGGGTGCTCGGCTGCCGTGTCGACCTGCTCGAAGCCGTCGGCGACCGACACGGTCTCGGAGGTCGCGACGCCTTCGTCGAGGGTGCGGAACGCCGCCTTCCGGCCGCCCTTCGAGCCCTTGTCGGTGGATGCCTTGGCCACGGCCACCCAGCCGCCGGATGAGTCCTGCCGGGCGACGAGCTTGTAGACCATGCTCGCGGTCGGATAGCCCGATCCGGTCACCACAGATGTGCCGACTCCGTAGAAGTCGACCGGAGACGCCGCGAGAGCGGCGATCGCGTATTCGTCCAGGTCGCTGGTCACGGTGATCTTCGTCTCGGTCGCACCGAGCTCGTCGAGCTGCTGGCGGACGGCCGCTGCGACCAGCGGCAGATCTCCGGAGTCGAGGCGCACACCCCCGAGGCCCGTGCCGGCGATGCGAATCGCCGTCTCGACACCCGTCTGGATGTCATAGGTGTCGACGAGCAGGGTGGTGCCCGTACCCAGACTCTCGATCTGCGAGCGGAACGCCGCCTCCTCGGAGTCGTGCAGTAGAGTCCATGAGTGCGCGGCGGTGCCCATCGTCGGAATGCCCCACTGCCGCCCCGCTTCCAGGTTGCTGGTCGACGCGAATCCCGCGATGTACGCGGCGCGAGCCGCGGCGACCGCCGACTGCTCCGCGGCGCGACGCGAGCCCATCTCCGCGAGCGGACGCTCACCGGCGGCGATGCTCATGCGCGATGCTGCCGTGGCGACCGCCGAGTCGTGATTCAACACACTCAGCGCGAGCGTCTCCAGCACGACGGCGTCGGCGAAGGTGCCCTCGACGGTGAGGATGGGGGAGCCGGGGAAGTACAGCTCGCCCTCGCGGTAGCCGCGGATCGTTCCCGTGAAGCGGTAGTTCTCGAGGTAGGCCACCGCCTCGGCATCCACCACGTCGTTGTCGCGCAGGTATCGCAACTCGTCCTCCCCGAAGCGGAAGTCGCGCAGCAGCGTCAGCAGGCGCCCGGTGCCGGCCACGACGCCGAAGCGGCGGCCGCCGGAGAGGCGCCGGGAGAACAACTCGAACACGCTCGGCCGCGATGCGGTGCCATCCCGCAATGAAGCGGCGAGCATTGTCAGTTCGTAGCGGTCGGTGAGGAACGCGGAGCTCATCGCGCCAGTCTACGGTCGCCGTAACCCATGAAAGTTATTTGCACCGGATGCCCGTTTGATGCAAGCTGTTTGCAGGCTCGGAACTCGTCCGGACCACTTCTTCAATGACGAACAAGGACGCACATGAACACTCGTCTCGTGCCGACCCTCGCCCTCGGCACCATCGCCGCCCTGGCGCTCGCCGGGTGCTCGAACGGCTCCGCCGCCGATGGCGACGACCCCGTCGACGGCAAGGGCAAGACCATCACCGCCTGGATCATGCAGGGCACCAACCCCGACTCGTCGGCCTACCTCGACGCCGTCTCGGAGGCGTTCACCGAGAAGACGGGCGCCAAGGTGAAGTTCGAGGAGGTGCAGTGGGCCGATGCGCACAACCGCTTCGTGACCGCCATCGCCGGAGGAACCTCGCCCGACGTCGCCGAGACCGGCACGACGTGGACCCCGGAGTTCGCCGATGCCGCCGCGCTCGTGCCGCTCGACGACTACATCGACGAGGAGGACGGCCTGGCCGACGACCTCGTGAAGGGTCTCGCGGAGGCCGGCACGTACGACGGCGAGCTGTACGGCATGCCGTGGTACGCCGGTGTGCGCTCGATCGTCTACCGTGCCGACATCTACGAGGAGCTGGGTCTCGAGGCCCCCACGAGCTGGGATGAGATCGTCTCGAACGGCGAGAAGATCAAGGCCGCTCACCCCGAGATGGCGGCTTTCGCCGTGCCGGGCAACGCCGAGTTCCAGGTCTACCCGTGGGTCTGGGCCGCGGGCGGAGAGGTCGCCGTCAAGGACGGCGACAAGTGGAAGTCGGAGCTCGACTCCGACGAGTCCAAGGAGGGCCTCGCCTTCTACACCGACCTCGCACTGAAGCACGGCTTCTCGACGGCCGGCGCCACCACGTGGAAGGAGACCGACGTCCGCGACGCCTTCACGCAGGGCACCGTTGCGACGATGATCTCCGGCTCGTGGACCCCGAAGTCGCTCATCGAGGCCAACCCCGAGCTCGAGGGCAAGATCGGCGTCGCCGTGATCCCCGGCCAGGACGGCGGCATCGCCCCGTCGGTGCTCGGCGGATCGCACCTCTCGGTCTTCGAGGACTCCAAGGAGCCCGACCTGGCATGGGAGCTCGTCAAGATCATGACCACCGGTGAGCTGGCCAGCCAGTGGGCAGACTCGACGGGATACTTCCCGGGCCTGGAGTCGCTCATGACGGATGCGCTCAAGTCGACCGACCCGCTGGTCGCGCCCTTCGCGAAGCAGATGGTCGAAGGCGGTGCCTCGGTGCCGGTGACCCCGCAGTTCGGCGCCGTGCAGGCGAAGCAGACCACCAACACGATGATGCAGTCCGTGCTCAGCGGAGAGAAGGACCTCGACGCGGCTGCGAAGTCGGCTGCGGACGAGATGACCGATCTGCTCAACAGCAAGTAGGAGCACACCTGTGCACTCCGTGATCTCCACGGCGAAGCCCGCGCCGGGGAGGGGCACCGTCCCCTCCCCGGCCGCGGTCTCTCCGCGTCGTCGCCCCCTCATCACGCGCATCCGGCCATGGCTGCTGCTCGGACCGGCCCTCGTCATCCTCGGCGTGCTGCTGCTCTGGCCGCTGATCCAGGTGGTGCTGCTGTCGTTCCAGGACTACGGCATCCGTGAGATCCGCAAGGGATCCACCAACTTCATCGGGTTCGAGAACTACGTCGAAGCGCTCACCGACCCGCAGCTGTGGACCGTCGTGGTCCCCAACACGGTGGGCTTCGCCGTCATCGCCGTGTTCACCACGGTCGCGTTCGGCACCCTCGTCGCGCTTCTGCTCGCGCGCCTGAATCTCGCCTGGCGCACCATCGTCGGCAGCGCGATCATGATCGCGTGGGCCATGCCCGCCGTCACCGGCACCTACGTCTGGACGTGGATCTTCGACGCCGACCGGGGCATCTTCAACAGCGTTCTGCAGGGCGCCGGGTTCATGGACGAGCCGACCAACTGGTTCACCAACCGCTGGGCCTTCTACGGCATCGTGCTGCTGAACGTCGTGCACCACGGCTTCCCGTTCGTCGCCATCACCGTGCTCGCGGGACTCCTCGGCGTCTCGAGGGAGATGATCGAGGCCGCCGAGATCGACGGCGCAGGAGCCTGGCGACGCTTCTGGCAGATCATCTTCCCGACCCTGAAGCCGGTCTTCTCGGTCGTCATCATCCTGTCGACGATCTGGGACTTCAAGGTGTTCGCACAGGTCTTCCTCATGCCGGGCGGTGCCGGATCGAACAGGTCGGTGCTGAATCTCGGGGTGTGGTCGTATGTGGAATCGTTCGGCCAGAACCGCTACGGATTCGGATCGGCCCTCGCGGTGCTGCTGACACTCGTGCTGCTCGGCATCACGATCGTCTACATCCGCACCCTGCTCAAGGAGGACCAGCTGTGAGGAAGTCCACGCCTCTCCGCCGCACGGGCATCGCGATCGCTGTCGCCGCCCTGCTGGCATTCACGCTGTTCCCCGTCTACTGGATGATCATGAGCTCCTTCGACAAGAAGGCATCCAGCGGCGGCGGCAGCCTGCTGCCGCGTGAGTTCACCTGGGACAACTACGCGTACGTCCTCACCGAGGGCGGGTTCGACGTCTTCCTGCGCAACTCCGCCGTGGTCGCCCTGGTGACCGTGCTCGTCAGCGCCCTCGTCGCCCTGCTCGCGTCGGTCGCGGTCACCCGATTCCGCTTCAAGCTGCGCACCTCGATGCTGCTGATGATCCTCATCGTGCAGATGGTGCCGCTCGAGGCGCTGGTCATCCCGCTGTTCATCCAGGTGAAGAACCTCGGCATGCTCAACACGATCCTGGGCCTCATGGTCGTCTACGTCGCTCTGTCGCTGCCCTTCGGCATCTGGATGCTGCGCGGCTTCGTCGCCGCAGTCCCGGTCGAGCTCGAGGAGGCGGCCTATATCGACGGCGCGTCCTGGTCGCGGATGTTCCGCTCGGTGATGCTGCCGCTCGTGATGCCCGGACTCGTCGCGACCAGCGTGTTCTCGTTCATCACAGCGTGGAACGAGTTCATCTTCGCGATGACGCTTCTCGGCGGCGAGAAGGGGCAGTACACCGTGTCGATCGGTTTGCGCCAGTTCTTCGGCGAGCACTCCAACGAGTGGGGCTACATCATGGCTGCGTCGACGCTGATCACCGTGCCCGTGATGATCTTCTTCGTGGTCGTGCAGCGCCGTCTCAGCGAGGGCCTGGTCGCGGGCGCGGTGAAGGGATGACCATGACCGATGACCTGACACGGCTCGCGAACCGGGTCGTGTGGCCCGGCTTCCTCGGCAGCACGGTGCCCGCATGGCTCGAGAAGGAGCTCGGCGACGGACTCGCCGGGGTCGTCTACTTCGCCCAGAACCTGCAGGGCGACACCGCCGAGCTGAGCCGGCGCATCCACGAGGTCGCACCGTCCGCGCTGATCGGCATCGACGAGGAGGGCGGATCGGTCACGCGTCTGGAGACCGCGACCGGATCGACCGTGCCCGGGGCCGCGCAGCTGGGCGCCGTCGATGACCTCGAGGCGACGCGGGCGACAGCCGCGGAGATCGCCCGCCGCTGCGACGCGATCGGCGCCGATGTCGTGCTGGGCCCCGTCGCCGACGTCAACACGGACGCCCGCAACCCGGTGATCGGCACGCGCTCGTTCGGCGACAGCACCGTACTCGTATCGCGTCATGCGGCGGCCGCCGTGCGAGGCATCCAACAGGTCGGTCTGGCTGCGTGCGCGAAGCACTTCCCCGGCCATGGCGACACCCACGTCGACTCGCACCACGACCTGCCACGTCTGGACGCGCCGATCTACGAGATCACCTCGCAGCACCTGCCGCCGTTCGCGGCGGTGGTCGGTGCGGGGGCCATGGCGATCATGACCGCCCACATCGTCGTGCCCGCATGGGGCGAGGCGCCGGCGACTCTCAACCCGCAGGTGCTCGGGCTGCTGCGCGACGCCGGCTTCGACGGGGTGATCATCACGGACGCCCTCGACATGGCGGCGATCCGCGAGACCGTGGGACTCGGCCCGGGAGCGGTCGCCGCGCTCGCCGCGGGAGCCGACCTGCTCTGCGTCGGCAACCCGACGAATCCGGGCGACGCCATGCTCGCGGATCAGGACGAACGTGACTTCCATGCCGTGCGCGACGCCATCGTCGCCGCACTCGAAGACGGGTCGCTTCCGATCGCGAGGGTCGAGCAGGCGGCGACGCGCGTGACGAGGATGGCCGCGCGAGTGCGCTCGCGCGGCGTGGCGCCGCGCGAGGAGTTCGACCCGGATGCCGTCGTGCGGCGCGCGGTGACCGTCGAGGGCTCGTTCGTCACGATCCCGGATGCCGAGACCGCCGTCATCGACATCCGCCGTCGCTCCAGTCTCGCCGTCGACAGCGCGGCCGCTCACGTCGTGCGGGCGCTGTCGGCCGGAGGGACCGTCATCCGACTCGACGCGACGAGCATCTCGGATCAGGAGGTGCGCACCGCTGTCGCCGCCTGTGCCGATGCGCCCGTGCTCGTGCTCGCCGACATGCTGGGACCGGGGTCGGCGCAGCGGACGCTGGCCGATCGCATCGGCCGTGAGCTTCCGAACGTCACGGTCGTCGATGTGGGAGTTCCTTCACCGCCGCTGGACGGCGTTGCGGTGATCAGCGTTCGCGGCGCAGGACTGCTCGGGGCGCAGCGCGCGCGTCGCATGCTGATCGGCGAATGAGGGGGCGGACGCCGTGAGAGTGTGCGCTCTGCAATCGGGCACTTCGGCCGACGGAGTGGACGTGCTCATCGTCGACGCGGAGATCAGCGGCGACACGCTCATCGTCCGGCCGGGACACGCCGACACCATCGCCTGGGATGACGAACTGCGCCGGCTGATCCTCGCCGCTGCGGACGGCACCCCGCTCGACGCCGCCGCGTGGTGCGCGCTCGACACCCGCATCGGCGAGGCCTTCGCCGACGCGGTGCGAGCGCTCGACGGGCTCGACCTCGTCGTCTCGCACGGGCAGACGGTCTACCACTGGATCGACGGCGAGCGCGTGCGCGGCACCATGCAGCTCGGCGAGCCCTCGCTGATAGCGGAGGCCGCCGGATGCCCGGTCGTCTCCCACCTGCGCCACGCCGATATCGCCGCCGGGGGAGAGGGTGCGCCGCTGATGGCCGTGCTCGACCGGCTCTGGCTCGGCAGCTCCGTGCAGAGCGGGACCGTCGCGACCGTCAACATGGGCGGCATCGCGAACATCCAGGTGATCACGCCGGATGGTGGCGTGCGCGCCTGGGACACCGGACCAGGCAACGCGCTGCTCGACGCGTTCGTCTCCCGACGCTCTCACGGTCGCGCTCGCTTCGACGCGGACGGCGCGCTGAGCGCATCCGGTCGCGTGCACGACGCGCTGCTGGCGCGCCTGCTCGCGCATCCCTACTTCTCGCGACCCGCGCCGAAGACGACCGGCCGGCACGAGTTCTCCCTCTCCGTCGTGGACGATGCGATCGCCGCGGTCGGCGGATCGGTTCCGGATGCCGATGTCGCCGCCACGCTTGTGGAGGTCACCGCAATATCGATCGCAGACGCCGTGCGCGGCGCTGGTGCGCGGCGCGTGCTCGCGTCGGGTGGCGGAGTGCGCAATCCTGTGATCATGCACCGACTGCGCGCGCTGCTCGACCCCGTTCCCGTCTCGTCCACGGCGGAACACGGCCTCGACCCGGACAGTCGGGAGAATCTCATGTTCGCCGTCGTCGGCATCCTGTCGTGGTTCGGCGTGCCCGTCGAGATCGCGGGACCGGCGCGGCGGATCGCCGGGCGCTTCACCCCGTCGCCGGACGGACTGGTGCTTCCCGCTGCGCGAGGCGGCTTCGCCAGGCTCGAGATCCGCCCATGACCGATCGGGCGTTCGCGTCGCACATGAGCGGAACCGAGCAGGCGTGACCGATCCGCTTGCCGCTCTGCGCATCGACCCCGCCGGGGTCAGCGCCGCCGACGCGCGCCTGCTGCGCAGGATCAGCGCGGACCCGACCATCGTGGTCGACCTGTCGATAACCGACCTCGCGGTGCTCTGCGAGACATCGCCGGCGACCATCGCGCGCTTCGCCCAGAAGATCGGCTTCAGCGGATACCGGCAGTTCCGCTTCGAGCTCGCGCAGGCGCTGAGCCGAGAACAGGCCGATCGCGAGCGACACGGTCTGGACGATGATGACGTCGTCGCCGGGGACAGCATCGAGAGCGTCATCGCGAAGGTCGCGTATCAGGAGGGCCGCGCCATCGCGCAGACCGCGCAGTCGCTGCGCGGGCAGGACGTCGATGCCGTCGCCGCGCTCATCGCGGACGCCGCGCGCGTGGACCTGTTCGGTGTCGGCGCCTCGGCGCTCGCCGCGATGGACCTGCATCTCAAGCTCGCGCGCATCGGGGCACCGGCGTGGTTCGGCTCCGACGTGCATCTGGCGCTGGTGCAGGCGGCGACGCGGGGCCCCGGGGATGTGGTCGTCGCGATCTCGCACAGCGGCGCGACGCGAGAGACGGTCGAGCTGCTCGAGCTCGCCCGAGCCGGCGGCGCGGCGACGGTCGCCATCACGAACGTGCCGGATTCGCCCCTCACCGCGCACGCCGACCATGTGCTGTGCACGGTGGCTCGCGAGTCGAGATTCCGCATCGGGGCGATGTCGAGTCGCACCGCCCAGCTGACGGTCGTCGACATCGTCTTCACGAGGATCGTGCAGTCCAGAGCCGAGCAGTCCCGGGGTGTGCTGCGCCGCACCCGAGACGCCATCGAGGGACACAACAGGGCTGCGGGGACCTGACGGCGCCGCATCAGGGCATGCTCAGCCGACGTGGTCGCGGGTGCTCGACATCACTCGGGTCGCCAGGCGGTTCGCGCGCGCCAGCGAGCCCGCGAGTGAGAGTCCGCTCACGATGCCGGCGAGAAAGCCGGCGGCGAACGCGTCTGCCGCGCCGGTGGGCTCGACCAGTGTGAAGTCGATGAGCGGCGTCTCGGCGCGGTCGGCGCCGTCGAAGGCGGTCGCCCCGTCGGCGCGGGTGATGACGAGGAGACGGGGCTCGGGCACCGCAGCGCGCAGCTCATCCTCGCCCCGCGCGCCGAAGATCTCTGCCGCGTCGTCGACGTCGACGAACACGATGTCGGCGCTGCGCGCGAGCTCGGCGACCACCTGCTGCCCGTCGTCCTCGCGGCCGCGCCAGAGGGCGGCTCGCCAGTGCGCGCTGAACGAGCGCAGCTGTCCTGGTCGCTCGGTGAACAGCTCTCGCTGGGCGCTCAGGCAGGAGTCGGACAGTGCCGAGGTCACCCCGGTGGTGTGCACGATCCGGGCCGCATCGAGCAGAGCGGATGCCGCGGGAGCGCGCAGCGTCTCGGGGGACAGCAGGCTGCCGGCGGAGGCGGAGCGGTAGTAGTGCATACGCGTGCTGCGCCGCCCGGCACCTGGTGCGAGCTCCTTCACATAGAGGCCGGTGGCCGCATGCGGGTCCTTCTCGATGGCATCCGTGCCGACGCCGTGCCTGCCGAGCTCGGCGACGACGAACTCGCCGAAGCCGTCCTCTCCGACCCGGCTGATGACCGCGGCCGGAACATCGACGTGCGACAGCGCGACCGCCACGTTCAACTCCGCGCCGGCGAGCGAGCGCCGGAAGAGAGGCACCTCGGCGAGCGGGCCGTCGGTCTCGGGAACGAAGACGATCAGCCCCTCGCCCATGACGACGACGGGGAACTGCGGGGAGTCGGGCACAGTCCGACCCTAGAACCCGCGCCGCGGCCGTGCAATCGCGGCGGGGTGCGCGGCTAGGCTGGTGGGATCATGAACGACGCACCGATCGGCATCTTCGACTCCGGCGTCGGCGGGCTCACGGTGGCCAGGGCGATCCGCGCGCAGCTGCCGCAGGAATCACTCGTCTACATCGGCGACACGGCGCACTCCCCGTACGGGCCGAAGCCGATCGCGGACGTCCGGCGGTACAGCATCGAGGTGCTCGACGCGCTCGTCGAGCAGGGCGTGAAGATGCTCGTGATCGCGTGCAACACGGCATCCGCCGCCGTGCTGCGCGATGCCCGCGAACGGTACGACGTTCCCGTCGTCGAGGTGATCGGCCCGGCCGTGCGCCGCGCCGTGTCGACGACGCGCAACGGTCGCGTCGGAGTGATCGGCACCGTCGGCACCATCGCGTCGCGGGCGTACCAGGACATGCTCGAGGTGAACGAGCGCCTCGAGGTGTTCACCGCTGCGTGCCCCCGCTTCGTCGAGTTCGTCGAGGCCGGCATCACCGGATCGCCGGAGGTGCTGGCCGTCGCCGAGGAGTACCTCGCGCCGCTGCGGGATGCCCAGGTCGACACCCTCGTGCTCGGATGCACGCACTACCCCTTCCTGCGCGGTGCGATCAGCTACGTGATGGGCGAGGGCGCCTCGCTCGTCTCGAGCGACGACGAGACCGCCGCCGACGTCTATCGTCAGCTCGTCAAGCACGACCAGCTCGCCTCGCAGGGAGCCGTCGCGAGCTACGTGTACGAGGCGACCGGCGACTCGGCAGAGGACTTCACCGCCCTCGCGAACCGGCTGATGGGTCACGAGGTGCGCGACGTGCAGCTCGTGCAGACCGGCGTGATCGACCTGCCGTATCTGCTCGACGCCGAGGCCGACGAGGTCGGTCACCGCGGCCCCGGCCGCCCCTGAATCGGTCGCCACGGAATCGCCGGCCCCTGAACCGCTCCGCCCTGAACCGCTCCGCCCTGAGTCGCTGAGCCCCAACCGCTCCGAGAGGACACCATGTCAGACATCGTCCGCGCCGATGGGCGCAGCACCGACCAGCTCCGCGAGATCACCATCGAGCGCGGCTGGTCCGCCCACGCCGAGGGCTCGGCGCTGATCAGCTTCGGCGGCACGAAGGTGCTGTGCACCGCCTCGTTCACCAACGGCGTGCCGCGCTGGCTGACCGGCAAGGGCAAGGGGTGGGTCACTGCCGAGTACGCGATGCTGCCCAGGGCCACCAACTCCCGCAACGACCGCGAGAGCGTGAAGGGCCGCATCGGCGGTCGCACGCACGAGATCTCCCGGCTCATCGGCCGTGCGCTGCGCGCCGTCGTCGACACGAAGGCGCTGGGCGAGAACACCATCGTCATCGACTGCGATGTGCTGCAGGCTGATGGCGGCACCCGCACCGCCGCGATCACCGGCGCGTACGTCGCGCTCGCCGACGCCATCGAGTGGGGCCGCGAGAAGAAGTTCATCGGCAAGAACTCCAAGCCGCTGCTCGACACCGTCGCCGCCGTGTCGGTGGGCATCATCGACGGCGAGCCGATGCTCGACCTGGCATACGTCGAGGACGTGCGGGCCGAGACCGACATGAACGTCGTCGTCACCGGCCGCGGGCTCTTCGTCGAGGTGCAGGGCACCGCCGAGGGCGCTCCGTTCGACAAGCGCGAGCTCGACGCCCTGCTCGAGCTCGGTGTGAACGGCTGCGCCACGCTGCAGCAGCACCAGCTCGCCGCGCTGGGCGAGGGCCCTTCGACAGGCTCAGGGACCCAGGAGAGCCCAGGGACAGGGACCCAGGAGAGCCCAGGGACAGGGACCCAGGGGAGCCCAGGGACAGGGACCCAGGAGAGCTCAGGGACCCAGGAGAGCTCAGGAGTCCAGCAGTGAGGGTCGTCCTCGCCACCCACAACCCGCACAAGGTCGCGGAGTTCCAGCAGATCGTCGCCGCCAGCCGCCCCGACCTCGAGGTGATCGGCTATGACGGTCCCGAGCCGGTCGAAGACGGCGTCACGTTCGCGCAGAACGCGCTGATCAAGGCGCGCGCGGCGTTCGCGCACACGGGCCTGCCGTCGCTCGCGGACGACTCCGGCATCTGCGTCGACGTGCTCGGCGGATCGCCCGGTGTCTTCTCGGCGTACTGGGCGGGGCAGAAGAAGGATGCCACGGCCAACCTCGAGCTGCTGCTCGATCAACTCCGCGACGTCGCCGACCCGCATCGCACCGCGCAGTTCCACTCGACCATCGCGCTGGTGACGGCGGACGGTGCAGAGCGCACGGTGGAGGGCATCTGGCCGGGTCGCCTCGCGCACCGGGCATCCGGTTCGGGCGGCTTCGGATACGACCCGATCTTCATACCGGACGGTCAGGACCCGGCATCCGAGCGCTCGGTCGGCGAGTTCACCGATGGCGAGAAGCAGTCGCAGTCGCACCGCGCTCGCGCCTTCCAGGCGCTGATTCCGCTGCTCGCCGCGCTGTAGCACCCGGGTCGCCCGGCTATTGAGAAGCGTTACCGTTCCCGAGTAAGCGGAACGGGCCTTCGACGGCGACGACCCGGCCTAGCCTGGAGGCATGCACGACCACGCACCCGCTGCAGGCGGGATCCGCGACGCCGGCCACCGGCGCGTGCTGGCGATCTCGCTGACGCTCACCGCCACCGTCATGGTGGTGCAGGTCATCGGCGCGATCCTCTCGGGCTCGCTGGCGCTGCTGGCCGACGCCGCGCACATGTTCACCGACTCGTCGGCCCTCGTGATCGCCCTGATCGCGACCGCGGTCGCCGCCCGGCCCGCCGATGACCGGCGCACGTTCGGCTACCAGCGCGCGGAGGTGTTCGGCGCGCTGATCAACGCCATCATCCTCATCGTGCTGATGGTCGTGGTCGCCGTGCAGGGCATCCAGCGGCTGATCGACCCGGGCGAGACGGAGGTGGCAGGCCCGCTCATGCTCACCGTCGCGGTCATCGGCATGATCTCCAACGCCATCGCGATGTGGGTGCTCAGCCGTGCGCAGAAGACGAGCATCAACGTGCGCGGCGCGTACCTCGAGGTGCTCGGAGACCTGATCGGATCGGTGATGGTCATCGTCGCCGCCGTCGTGATCGTCACGACCGGGTGGATGCCCGCCGACGCGATCGCCTCGCTGCTGATCGCAGTGCTCATCCTGCCGCGCGCGATCTCGCTGCTGCGGGAGGTGTTCTCGGTGCTCGCGGAGTCGGCGCCGCAGGGCATGGCGGTCAGCGAGATCCGCGAGCACCTCAAGGTGTATCCCGGTGTGGTCGACGTGCACGACGTGCACGTCTGGCAGCTGACCCGCGGCGCGCCCGTCTTCACCGCCCACGTGAAGGTTGAGTCCGCCGTGTTCGCGTCGGGCGGGTCATCGTGGCTGCTGCAGGAGCTGCAGGGCTGCCTCGCGCACCACTTCGACGTCGAGCACTCGACCTTCCAGCTCGAACCCGCCGATCACGAGGAGTGCGAGGGCGCGCACGCCTGAGGGCGGTCAGCTCTCGAGACGCACCTCGTCAGGAGACTTGTCCGGCCGCAGCCCCCGCCACCGGGAGTGACGCAGGATGCCGCCCGGCGACCAGTTCGCGAACTCGACCTCGCCGACCAGCTCCGGCCGCACCCACAGCGCGTCGGAGAAATCGGGGGCGGGGACCTGCAGTGCGGCCTTCTTCACACGCAGCGGCTCGAGCTGCGAGGAGAGGTCGCGCAGCATCCGGTCGGTGAATCCGGTACCGACCCGGCCGACGTAGCGCAGCCCGCCTTCCGACTCCGGTGAGGGGACAGCGAGCAGCAGCGAGCCGATGCCGCTGCGACGGGCGCCCTGACCGGGGCGGATGCCGACGATGACGACCTCCTGCGCGTGCGTCTGCTTGAGCTTCAGCCACGACCCCGACCGGCGGCCCGGCCGGTACCGGGACTCCGGGTCTTTGGCGACCACGCCCTCCAGGCCGAACTCCCGGCTCGCGTCGATCGCCGCCTCGAGGTTGTCGAACACCGGTGGCACCTGCACCGGCGCGTCCACGTCGGCGGCGAGCTGCTCGAGCAGCTCGCGCCGTTGACGCAGCGGCATGCCGGTGACGTCGTATCCGTCGAGGCGCAGCAGATCGAAGAGCATGTAGACGATCGGCGTGCGCACGACCTCCCGCTCGATCTCGCGGCCTTTGGTGAGGTGCATCCGGTTCTGCAGCCGTGCGAAGCTCGGACGGCCGTCGCTGTCGAAGGCGACGATCTCGCCGTCGACCACCGCGTCGGTGGCCGGCAGGTGCGGGGCGCCGTCGGCAGTGAGCTCGGGATAGCGTGCGGTGATGTCGGTGCCGCTGCGGGCGCGCAGGCTGAACCGGCCGACCCCGTCATCGCCGCGCTGCCAGGTGCCGACCGCGCGGATGCCGTCCCACTTGATCTCCGCCCAGGACGGATCGCTGAGCGAACGAGCGAGCCCCGGCGTGCCGGACTCGGACAGCATCGGCGGGATGAACGATGGGAGCGGGGCGGCTCCCGCGCTCTTGTCCTGTGCGGGGCGAGACGGCTTCTCGGGGCGGGACGGCTTCTCGGAGCGAGACGGCTTCTCGGAGCGAGACGGGTTCTCGGGGCGAGGAGGGGAGCGGTGACCGGCGTCAGGATGCGACTCCGCATCCTTCATCCGGTGCAGCAGCCACTGCGACTTCTCGCCCTCGCCGTTCATGCGGATCAGCGCGAGTCGTGCCGAGCCGAGCCTGCCGCCGGTCTGCCCGGTGAACGTGCCGATCACCTCGCTGTCGCGCCACTTCTCCAGGGAGACCGTGCCGGTGTCCCACACCGTCATGGAACCCGCACCGTACTCGCCGGTCGGGATCTCACCCTCGAAGGTGAGGTACTCGAGCGGGTGCGGCTCGGTCATCACCGCGAGATGGTTGCGATCAGCGGTCTCGGGCACGCCCTTCGGCACGGCCCAGCTGATGAGCACGCCGTCGCGTTCGATCCGCAGGTCGTAGTGCAGTCGGCTGGCGTGATGCTCCTGGATCACGAAGCGCGGCGCGCCGCCCGCGCCGGCATATGCCGTGCTGGGCATGGGCTCCGGCGTCTTCTTCGCGTCGCGTTTGGCCAGGTACGAGGTGAGCGCGGTGCTGGCCGGTGCGAGAGCCGCGAGCGGATCGACGCCGGCCTCCATCCGCTCCAGAACCTCGTGAAGTTCGAGGTGCCGCAGATCCGGGTCGTCGAGTTCGTCCCAGGTGCGCGGAGTCGCCACCCAGGGGCGCGCGCGACCGCGCAGCGAGTACGGGGCGATGGTGGTCTTCGAGGCGCTGTTCTGACTCCAGTCGATGAACACCTTGCCGCCGCGCTGCGACTTCGCCATGACGTGGGTGGCGAGGTCGGGGTGGTCGGCCTCGATCAGCCTGGCGAGCTCCTTCGCGACCGCCGAGACGTCGTCGCTCGACTGCAGGCCCGTGCCGTCGTCGCTGGTGGGCAGGCGGGCGTAGAGGTGGATGCCCTTGCTGCCGCTCGTGACCGGCATCGGCTCGAGGCCCATCCCGCCCAGGATGCCGCGGGCGATCCGCGCGATCTCCGCGCACTGCGCGAGGTCCGCGCCCGGACCGGGGTCGAGGTCGAGCACGAGGCGGTCGGGCATCCCGCGTCCGCCCGAGTGGGCGAAGCGCCACTGCGGGACGTGCAGCTCGAGGGCCGCGATCTGCGCGAACCACACCAGCGAGGCGACGTCATCGGCGAGCGGGTACTCCTTCGGCCCGTCGGAGTGCTCGATCGGCATCCGCCTGATCCAGTCGGGGGCGCCGCGCTCGAGCTGCTTGGTGAAGAAGCTCTCGCCCGGCGCATCCGCCGTGCCGACGCCGTCTACCCACCGCTTGCGCGTGACGGGGCGGCCGCGCATGTGCGGCAGCATGAGCGGCGCGATCTGCGAGTAGTACGCGATCACCTCGCCCTTGGTCGTGCCCGTCTCCGGGTAGACCACCTTGTCGAGGTTGGTGATGCGCAGGCGACGGCCGTCGATCTGAACGACCTGCTCGCCGGATGCCATGGGGCCAGGCTACTGGGCATCCGCAAGCCCCTCGCGGCAGCAGGGCGGCCTGGTGTTCACTATGGGCATGAGAAGCATCTGGAAGGGCGCCCTGACGTTCGGACTCGTGAACGTCCCGGTGAAGGTGTACTCCGCGACCGAGGATCACGACGTGCCGCTGCATCAGGTGCACCACGAGGACGGCGGGCGCATCCGCTACCAGCGCGTCTGCGAGATCGACGGTCAGCCGGTCGAGTACGCCGACATCGACCGTGCGTATGTCGAGGACGGGCAGACGATCGTGCTCACCAAAGACGACCTGGCCTCCCTTCCGGCCGAGAAGAGCCGCGAGATCGACGTCGTCGAGTTCGTGCCCAGCGAGCAGGTCGACCTGCTGACGCTCGACAAGGCGTACTACCTCGAGCCCGACTCGAAGTCGCCGAAGGCCTACGTGCTGCTGCGCAAGACCCTCGAGCAGACCGACCGCACTGCGATCGTGCGCTTCACGCTGCGGCAGAAGACCCGGCTCGCCGCTCTGCGCGTGCGCGGCGACGTGCTCGTGCTGCAGACGCTGCTGTGGTCGGATGAGGTGCGCGAGGCTGCGTTCCCCGCGCTGGACGAGGACGTGAGGATCAGCAAGAAGGAGCTCGAGATGTCGGCGGCTCTCGTCGAGAGCTATTCGAGCGACTTCGACCCGGAGGAGTTCGTCGACGAGTACCAGAAGGAGCTGCGCACCCTCATCGACGCGAAGATCGAGGCGGGGGAGGGCTTCGACGCCGCGGAGACCTTCGGCGACGAGGGCAAGCCCGAGAAGGGCGGCGAGGTCATCGACCTGATGGAGGCGCTGCGCGCCAGCGTCGAGCGCACCAAGGCGGCCAGGAAGGGCGGCAAGGTGGCGGCGGCGGATGCGGAGGACGCCGAGGACGCGACCGAGGACGAGGACGCGGACGACGAGAAGCCCGCGTCGAAGAAGAAGTCATCGGCGACGAAGAAGGCAGCCGCGAAGAAGGCGGCTCCGAAGAAGAGGGCGGGCTGACGGCGGGATCCTCAGCCGGCGCGCAGACTCAGTGCTTGCCGTCGCCGTCGAGGTCGGGTGCGCGGTCGAAGACCTCGGAGTCCAGTTTCAGCGCGTTCGCCTCGGCAGCATCCGTGTCGACGTCCTCACCGCGGGCGGCGGCCTTCTTCGCCTTGTGCCGCTCGACGAGGTAGTGCCAGAGCGTCACGACCCCGGTGCCGCCCACGGCGAGCAGCAGGATGATGTCGATGTAGTCGACGACGAGGTCGCGGATCCAGGGGATGTATGCGATCACGTAGCCCATCATCGTCAGGCCGAAGCCCCACAGCAGCGCGCCGATCAGGTTGAACAGCGAGTACCGCTTCCACGGCATGTGGCCCACGCCCGCGGCGACCGGGGCGAAGGTGCGCACGATCGGCACGAAGCGGGCGAGGATGATCGTGATGCCGCCGAAGCGGTCGAAGAACGCATTGGTGCGCTCGACGTTCTTCACGCTGAACAGACCCGACTCCTTGCGCTCGAACACGGCCGGGCCGCCCTTGTGCCCGATGAGGTAGCCCACCTCGCCGCCCACGAAGGCGGCGAGGGCGATGAGCAGCGAGACCACCCAGATGTTCAGGCCGAAGATGTCGCTGGTGTGCGTGAGCAGACCCGAGATGACGAGCAGCGTGTCACCGGGAAGCAGGAAGCCCACCAGCAGACCCGTCTCGGCGAAGACGATGAAGCAGACCACCGCGAGCGCCCAGGCGCCCGCGCCCTCGATGATGTTCGCCGGGTCGAGCCACGGGATCAGCGACATCGGAGCCTGAAGCATGGTGTGAAGCAAGTGAGTTCCCGTCGTTCGATATCGGCGGAGTGCTTGGGGGATGCTGTGCGGAAGATGGGACTTGAACCCACACGCCCGGGGGCACAGGAACCTAAATCCTGCGTGTCTACCGATTCCACCACTTCCGCGCGCTCCTGAGTCTAGCGATCGGGTCCGTCGGGTTTTCCGTAGATCTGCCCATAGGAACGTGGACTGGTCCACTGTGGATAACTTCCGCGCCGGATGGCCGATCTCTGTCAGGATGCCCGCGTGAGTCATCCGTCCGTCGCCGTCGCCGAGAGGGTCCGTCGGCGCCTGCGCCTGGAGAACACCGATCCCTCGGCCCGGCCTGACGAGGCCCGTCGGATCGCACAGCTGGAGGTGCGCAGGCACAACGACCTGGCGCTGCAGCGCGGCGAGGCGATGATCGATGACGAGCAGGCGCTCGTGCGGGATGTGCTGGCATCCGTCTCGGGTTTCGGCGCCCTGCAGCCGCTTCTCGACGACCCGGAGATCGAGGAGATCTGGCTCAACGGCCCTGACGGTGTTTCACTATTTGGCAATGACCCCTGTTCAGACAGCCCAGAGCGGCGTAGAACCTTACGTGAAGCCATCCCAGCGACCCCGAGCCGTCGTAGCTGCCCGCGTCTCAGTCGATGACTTCGGCAAGGGCAAGCGAACCAAGGAAGAACAGGCGCGCGAGGCGTCGATCTCCATAGAGTCCCAGGTGACTCCCGGCCTCGCGCTGGCCGACCACGCGGGATACGAACTCGTGTGTGAACCGCTCGTTGACGACGGCGTATCCGGGTTCAAGGGAGCGGAGCGAGCCGGGTTCGACAAGCTCATGCGGCTCATCGTTGGCGGTCACGTCGATGTCGTCATCTGCCGGGCCGTTGACCGGCTCGGGCGCAACGACGTGGACAACTCGGCAATCCGCATCGCGGCCACGAAGGCGGGCGTCCGGTTCCATCTGCTGACGGGCGGCATCATCGACCCCGGCGAGTCGGGCGGCAAGCTGAGCCTCCAGATGATGCAGAGCGTCGCTGAGTACCAGAGCGCACTGAAGTCTGAGACGCTGCGGAACGTCTACGAAGGCATGAGGGCCAAGGGCACGCTGCGCGCTACGACCAAGACGTTCGGCTGGCAGTGGGAGAAAGGGAAGCCCGAGCGGTCGATGCTCGCGGAGCCGGTCGAGCGCGCCGCCATCCAGCGGGCCTATCGTGACCTACTGAACTTGGATGACAACTACGTGAAGCGCCAGAACGGCACGGCGGCATCGCTCTACTCGATCATCCAGCGATGGAACAGCGACCCCGCTCTGACGCCCGTGCGGCGCGCCAAGGCCTGGAGTTACGCGAGCGTGCGGGCTGCGCTGCTGCGCCCATCCAACGCGGGATACGTAACTGACGGCGCGGGCGGGTGGCTCACGAGCGCCGACGACGACGGCCAGCCCATCCGAGGCCAGTGGGAAGCGCTCGTGCCTGAGGCCGTCTACTTGGAGGCCCGCGCCCTGCTGACGAGCGCCGCCCGTCGCACGGCTCCAGGGCGCAAGTCGGCGTATCTGGCCTCAGGCATCGTCAAGTGCGGCGTCTGCGGCGATGTGCTCCGCTCCAGCACTATCCAAGGCAAGAGAGACGAGCACGACGAGCGCATCCCGATCTATCGGTGCGTGTCCAAGCTCGCGTTCGTGGCGGACCCCGGCAAGCGGCACGTCAGCGCCCGAATCACCGATCACGAACTGACGACGAAAGACCCCGCTACGGGAAAGCCTCGGATCTCGCGCGGTCTGGATTGGGCGGTGAGAGAGGCCGCTGTGGCGGCGTTCGCGTTCGGCCCTGAGAACCTGTTCCCTCAGTTCACGCCCGACCTGACGAACGCCGTCTATGCCGAGCTAGAGCGCGTAGAGGCGGCTATCCGAGAGATTGGCCTAGCGCTGGAGGACGGAGCGAAGTACGCGAGTGTGGGGCCGAACCTGAAACGCCAAGAGGCGCGCAAGGCGAAGTTGCTGCAGGAACTCGGGACGGCTGCGGCCAGCGAGGCCCAGGGGGCCATGCTGACGGACATCCGGCACGGCGTCCGCCGAGCGGGACGCGTAGATGTCGCGGCGTTCGCGGAATACAGGGCAGAGCTGGGGCGGACGTTCGATGCGCTCCCGATTGAGCAACGCCGCGAGTTGGTTCGCGCCCTGCTGGATATAACAGTGCTCCCGCTTGGACCCAAGGTGTACGGTGCGCGCCGTTGGCGCATCATTCACAAGGTCGTGACGAGTCTCAACGTTCACGAGGTACAAGACGCGCCGTGACACCTCACAACACCGTCACGATGGATCTTGGGAAATCGGTTCTGTCCCCGTACGTCACCGGTCGGTTGGAGGTCGCATAGTGCCGCTAAGCGAGCCGCACGGCCTCGCACGCGCTGCATGTCCAGTAGTGGCCTTTGATGCCCTCGGAAGGCCGCATGCGCTCCAGTGAGCCGCACGCCTCGCACCGAGGTCCATCGAGCCGGTCGAGCGCTCCGGCATCTACTGGAACGTTGGCGTACGCCGGATCGAGTGGCGGCAACTCGTCGTCGGAGTCCATGGCACGAGCCTAATGACCGCCAGTTCCTGCCCCAGCCTGGACCCACGGTCCGGTGCATGGCGCGCGTGTCTTGCTCCGTCGATCCCGCTCAGAGCGCCGATAGGTTGAAAGTGGTCAACTTTCAAGGGAGCGCCTGCGTGCCTACTATTCACGATGTCCTCGATGAGCTGCGCTCAATTGCGTACGACGAGCGCGACAAGGGTGCTCGTTTCGAGAAGTTGATGCAGGCCTACCTGAAGACCGAGCCGCAGTACTACGAGCTGTACGACGAAGTGTGGCTGTGGGCCGAATACCCGCGTCGCGACGGACGCACAGACACGGGGATCGACCTGGTGGCTCGTGAGCGCGCCACAGGGGCGCACACGGCCATTCAGGCGAAGTTCTTCGCCCCGACGACCCAGGTGACGAAACCGATGCTGGACTCGTTCCTTGCGGCCTCCAGCAAGAACTATGACGGTGCTCCCGAGTTCTCGGCACGGATGGTTGTCTCGACCTCAGACAACTGGGGCAGGAACGCCGAAGACGCGGTCGAGAATCAGAATCCACCCGTCTCGCGCCTCCGCGTGCAGGACCTGGACGACTCATCCATCAACTGGTCGCAGTTCTCTCTGCAGCGTCCTGGCGAGCTGACGAAGAAGCCGCAGAAGAAGCCTTTCCCTCACCAGGAGAAGGCGATCACCAATGTGATCAACAGATTCGGAACGGCGAATCGCGGGAAGCTGATCATGGCCTGCGGAACAGGGAAGAGCTATACGAGCCTGAACATCATGGAACGGCTCGTCCCTGCCGGTGGCACGGTTCTGGTCCTCGTGCCCTCCATCGCGTTGCTCTCGCAGCTGCTGAAAGAGTGGACGATCGAGGCGTCGCGCCCGCTGCGGTCGTTCGCGGTGTGCTCCGACGTGTCGGTCGGGAAACGCAAGAACGAGGAAGATACCCCGGTGGTGGATCTCGCCTACCCGGCGACCACGAACCCCGAGCGGCTTATCGCGAAGTACAAGGTTCACCCCGATGATCCCGAGACGGTGACGGTGGTGTTCTCCACGTACCAGAGCATTGATGTCGTCGCGCAGGCGCAGAAGCTCGGGCTGCCCGAGTTCGATCTCATCGTGTGCGACGAGGCGCACCGGACCACTGGTGTGACTCTCGCTGGTGAAGAAGAATCCGCCTTCGTTCGCGTCCACGACCAGGACTACATCCACGGCAAGAAGCGCCTGTACATGACCGCGACGCCGAAGATCTACGCCGACTCGTCCCGCAGCAAGGCCGAGGAAGCCGGAGCCGTCCTGACAGACATGAACAACACCGAGTTCTACGGGGAAGAGTTCCACCGGCTCGGGTTCGGCGAGGCCGTCAACATCGGCAGACTGACCGACTACAAGGTCCTCGTGCTCGCCGTAGACGAGAGCTACGTCTCCAAGCGATTCCAGCGTCTCCTCGCCGATGAGGACAATGAGCTGACCCTCGATGACGCCGCCAAGATCGTCGGCTGCTGGAACGGCCTCTCCAAGCGCGCGCTCACGCAGGACGAGTTCAAGCTGGACCCGGAGCCGATGAAGCGCGCCGTCGCGTTCGCTCGGAACATCGCGGAGTCAAAGAAGATTTCGCAGCTCTTCGAGCACGTCGTCTCCCGCGAAATCGAGCTGATCGACTCCGGGGAAGAAGATTCTCAGAACCTCGTCACTGTCGAGGCCGAGCACGTCGATGGCACCTACAACGTGCTGCTGCGCAACGAGAAGCTCGACTGGCTGAAGGAAGACCCCGGCGAGGGAAACGCTCGCCTGCTGACGAACGCCCGCTGCCTCTCCGAGGGCGTCGATGTCCCTGCGCTCGATGCCGTGATGTTCCTGAACCCTCGCGACTCCGTTGTGGACGTGGTCCAGTCGGTCGGTCGCGTCATGCGGAAGCTCGAAGGCAAGAAGTACGGTTACGTGATCCTTCCGATCGGTGTCCCCGCCGACGTGGACCCCGCGACGGCTCTTTCTGACAACAAGAAGTACCGCGTGGTGTGGCAGGTGCTGCAGGCGCTCAGAGCGCACGACGAACGCTTCGATGCTGAGGTCAACAAGATCGACCTCACGAAGAAGACCGACAAGCTCCAGGTCGGGATCATCGGCAAGAAGGGCACCTCGCAGGAGAGGGACACCTCCTCCACCGGAACCGACCACGGCGCGGTCATGCTCGACTTCCCCGAGCTGGACCAGTGGCGCGAAGCCATCCTCGCCAAGATCGTTGAACGCGTTGGCGAGCGCCGCTATTGGGAGACCTGGGCTAAGGATGTCGTAGGCATCGCTGAGGACCATATCGCCCGTATCACTGCCCTCGTGGAGGGATCAGACGCGACGCTCCGCGTCGAGTTCCAACGCTTCCTCAAGGGCTTGCAGGACAACCTCAACCCCTACATCTCCGAGCGAGACGCCATCGAAATGCTGTCTCAGCACCTCATCACTAAGCCCGTCTTCGACGCGCTCTTCGAGGGCTACTCCTTCTCGGATCACAACCCCGTCTCCCTCGTCATGCAAGGCATGATCGATGCCCTCGAAGGCCAGCACGTGGAGAAGGAGACGAAACGGCTCGCGAAGTTCTACGACTCCGTCCGTACCCGAGCGGAGGGGATCACCGACGCGGCTGCTAAGCAGACCATCGTCAAGGAACTGTACGAGAAATTCTTCCGCACGGCCTTCAGCGGCACGAGCGACCGTCTCGGAATCGTCTACACGCCTAACGAGATCGTGGACTTCATCATCCAGTCCGTGGACGACGCGCTGAAGGCCGAGTTCGGCGCGTCAATATCTGACGAAGGCGTTCACATCCTCGATCCGTTCACCGGAACCGGCACCTTCATCGTCCGACTGCTCCAGTCAGGACTGATCAAGCCGGAAGATCTCGCCCGCAAGTACCGGTACGAGCTACACGCCAACGAGATTGTCCTGCTGGCGTACTACGTCGCAGCCATCAACATCGAGGAGACGTACCACGCCCTCACCAGCGGGGAGTACGAGCCGTTCAACGGCATCGTCTTGACGGACACATTCCAGATGAACGAGGACGACGACGAACTCGATGGTGGCGGAATCTTCCCCGAGAACAACGAGCGTGTTGAGGCACAGAAAGCTCTTGACATCCGTGTGGTTATCGGCAACCCACCGTATTCCAAGGGTCAAGAGTCCGGCAATGAGAGCAATCAGAATCTCAGGTATCCGACCCTAGACGCGCGAGTAGCTGAGACGTACTCATCTGAGCGCGGCCGAGGTGGGAACAACGCCGTATACGACAGTTACGTTCGCGCGATCCGTTGGGCGTCGGACCGAGTCGGACACCACGGCATTGTGGCGTTCGTCTCGAATGGCGGCTTCATTGATGGCACGACAGCATCCGAGATGCGTCAACGCCTAATGAAGGAGTTCTCTAGCCTCTACGTTTTCAACCTGCGTGGCAATGCTCGAACTTCGGGCGAGCAGCGCCGCAAGGAGAAAGACAACGTGTTCGGTCAGGGGTCAAGGACAACGGTCGCGCTGTTCCTCTTCGTCAAGAATCGACATGCTGGCCGTCCGACAACGCTGAAGTATAGGGATATCGGAGACTACCTGAGCCGTGAGGAGAAGCTGCAGATTGTGAAGGCCGCGGGTTCCTATGCGGCGGTTGACTGGGAGGAGATCACCCCAAATGCGGCGGGCGACTGGATCAACCAGCGTTCTGACCACTTCACCTCTTTCCCGGCCATCGGGTCGAAACGTGCGGAAGACGCTGGTGGCATCACCTACTTCGAAAGCTACAGCCGAGGCTTGGAGACGGGTCGGGACGCATGGGTATACAACCAGGCACGTACCGCTCTCCTTCGGAACGTGCGGCTCCTGGCGGGCCACTTTAACCGTCTCGTGACCGAGGCGGTGGCCTATGTTGCGGATCACCCGGGCGCATCCGCGAAGGAGGCTGCTGCTGCAGTGTTTGACCCTGATCCCAAGAAGATTAGCTGGACTCTCAGTCTCAGGAACCGACTCGCTTCGGGGAGGAAGGTAGAGGTAGACGAGTCCCGGGTCGTTCGAGCCGAGTACCGGCCGTTCAGCGGAACCAACGTCTACTTCGACCGGCAGGTTAACCACATTGTGGGTCGGCTTCCGCTCATGTTCCCGACACCGGATGCGGAGAACATGGGGATGTATCTCACTGCTCCAGGGTCGGGCCATCCCTTCTCGCTTTTTGCGGTGCGCTCTATCCCTGATCTGGCGTTCTGGGGATCTGGCAGCGGCCAGTTCTTTCCGAGGTACACCTACAACGAGGCGAGCATCGAGGATTCGCTCTTCATTGGCCTGGGAGAAGACCACGATCACGAGCATCGCGCGGACAACCTGACCGACGCCATTCTCGCTGACTACCGACGCTCCTTTGGGGCGGCGGTCACGAAGGACGACGTGTTCTTCTACATCTACGGAGTCCTGCACAGCCCGGACTACCGGACGCGGTTCGCTGCGGACCTTGCGAAGACGTTGCCGCGGATTCCGAAGGTGGCGGACTTTGCCGCGTTCGTCGAGGCTGGTCGCAAGCTCGCAAATCTGCATCTCAACTACGAAACAGTCGAGCCTTATCCGATTGTTGAGTCGCGGTCTGATTTCGCGAGCGACCGAGTCGAGAAGATGCGCTACCTAAAGAAGGGGCGGACAACCGATAAGACGACGATCATCTACAACTCCGACATCACCATCTCCGGTATCCCGGAGGAAGCGCAAGAGTACATGCTCGGCTCCCGCTCTGCACTGGACTGGATTGTCGAGCGTTACCAGGTCAAGACTGACAAGGTATCTGGGATCGTTAACGACCCTAACGATTGGGCAGAGGAGCAGGGAGACTCCCGATACATCCTCGATCTGATCGCGCGGATCGTGACCGTGAGTGTGGAGACAGTGAATATCGTGAAGTCACTGCCCGCGCTGGACATCATCGAGTAGGTGACGCAGGGATGCTCCGAGCGATATCACTCGATTCCACTTTCAGGGCGCTGGCGACCCAACCATTTACCGGCTCGAGTCCAACGTGTGTTCTAGGCAAGCGGACGGTGATCTATGGCCGGAACGGCAGCGGAAAGACCACTTTCTCGGAGGCTCTTAGGCTAGCCGCGCACGGTGGTGAGGCTGATGGTTCCGTCGTGACTGCCGCGATACGGAAGGATGGAGCGAACTCGTCGGTTCGACTTGACGAACGCAACTTCCCATGGCGTGTGTTCGTCTACAACCGACACTATGTGCAGGATTCCCTCGGCCTATTCCTTGATGGCTCCGGTGGTTCACCGACAATTCTGAAGATCGGCGCGGCGAACGTCGCGGCGACCTCGGAGCTTTTCGCGGCGAGAGCGCACCTGGATGTGCTCCGAGGACGTGGGGATGCTCTCATCGCGACTCGAAGAACGCTGGAGCGCGAACGTACCGCGCTAGAACGTCAGGTCAAGGGTGACATCATCGCCGCGCTAAGCGCGAGCGACCCAGCACGCTACAACACGACCACGTTCCAGGTCACCAGAGTACGGACTCTACTCGCCGACGCGTCCCTCGTGGTGCTGACGGATGAATATCTAGTGCGGGAAGTTGCTGCTGCATCCGCCGCCGTCGTGTCGCCAACCGACAAGCTCGTGCCCTGGCCCGCGTTGGCCAGCGATCTAAGGCGCATGATCAATGACGAACTGCTTAGCCTGCCGGTCGAGTCGGAAGTGCTTCCTCGCCTCAACGAGGACCGTCTCCTATCGGCCTGGGTGGAGGCCGGACTTCAAGTCCACCGTGCTGGGGACACATGCAAGTTCTGCAGCGCGGGGACGCTCACAACTGAAGTGCTGGAGTCTTACCACCTCCATTTCAGTGAGGCAATGAACAACCTACGCGCCCGACTCCAGAAGGCGTTGGAGTATTTGGACGAGAGGGCGAGCAAGATCGCTCAGTGGAACGCGGCTCTGCCGGATTCGGCCGCATTTCTCAGCGACTTTCGCGCGCGCTACGAGCTGGCAAAGGACGCAGCCCTCCAGACGAGCGAACGAACCCTCTCTCAGATCAAGCTCGCGATGGAGCGCATCGCGGCGCGGCTCGCTGACCCGCTTGTCCCGCTTCCAACGGAACAACGACTCCACGATGAATTCACAACCTTCGATACCGTCGAGCTTGATCTGGTCATCCAGGAGAATCGTGACGCCTGCGATGAGCAGGGCGACCGCAAAGCACTGGCACAGAAGACTGTCGAAGAGCACTACTCAGCTGTTGAAGGGCCCGCGTATCGCCGTCTACTCGACCGTCTGAAGCGCGTGGAAAGAGCTGAGGCGGCGGTCGAGCGCCGAGCGGCCGCACTCAGGCTCACGATTACACGGCTAGAGCAGTCACAGGACGACACCTCCCGGATGGCAATCGAAATCGATGCCGACGTTCGCAACCACTTCGGACACAAGCATCTGCGCATTGAAGTCTCAGACGACGGCAAGGGGTACGTCGTGCTTCGAGACTCCACACCCGCAACCAGGCTCAGCGAAGGCGAGCGGAATGCCATCGCGTTTGCCTATTTCCTGCGGACTTTGGACGCTGACGGCGTTGACCCATCGAAGTCCATCGTCGTAATCGACGATCCCGTAACCAGCATGGATAAGGAATCGCTGTTCGCTGGCTTCGCGCTCGCCGAGGAACGCACTAAGGACTTCGCCCAAGTCATGGTTCTCACTCATGACTACGAGTACTTCCGCTTGCAGCTTCGTCAGCGCAGGAATGCGCGCAAGGCCTCGACTCAGAGGATTCGAGAGGGCAACGCGAACGAAATTGCCTTCCCAGCCGTCGCTGTCCTGGAGATGGTAGCCACGCTCGACCGCACCACCGGTCAGCGCACGAGTGGCCTCCGCCCGATGCCCGGTAGTCTCATCCGGCACCCGAGCGAGTATCACTACCTCTTCTTCAGAGTCGGACACTCTGTCCTAACCAGTGATGCTGAGACGCTCCCGCTGATGGGGAATGCGGCGCGACGCCTACTCGAAGGGTTCATTTCCTTTCGGGCACCGGCCTTTGATGACTTCCAGCAGAAGGTCGATGCGATCCAGCGGGCGGAGAATCTGGACCCCGTACTTGCACGCCGCATCGTGAAGTTCTTGCACGGCATGTCGCACCGCGAGGAACCGTGCCCTACCTCCGCGCTCGACTTTCCCTCGATCGAGCAGGAACTCTGCGCATCGCTCGAATTCATGCATCTCGCGGATCACAAGCACTTCAAGGACATGTGCAAGGCGGTGGAACTGGACTATCTGAGCCTGGTCGGAGCACTCCAGTCCGTGAGCGACTCGGAGTAGCACGTTCGTTTCCGATGAGTCGTGTCTTCTCAGGCGACCGTTAGGCAGCGCCGAGAGCGCGATAGACCGATGCCCTCGACACCTTCTGGTTGGACACGATGTAACCGATCGTCTTACCAGCCGCTCGGAGTGCCCGGATCGCGTCCACGGTGTCCGGTGTAAGCGCTGTTTTCGGGCGTACTCGCTTTATCCCGTTGGCGTCTCGTGCAGCGCGGGCTTCAGCGGCACGCTCATTGATGTTCTCGCGTTCCCACTCGGCGATGGCAGCCATGATCGTGAGGATCAACTTTCCCGTGATGCCCTCGAACTGCTCGCCGGGCTTTAGCGAACGCACCTCGACTCCTCTGGATGCCAGTTCCTCGATGGTTTGGAGGATGTGTAGCGTTGTGCGTCCGAACCTGTCGAGGGATGAGACGACGACGCTGTCGCCTGGACGCACCTGCTTCAGTAGCTTGTCGAACTCGGGGCGGCTCGCGTACTTGCCGCTCATCTTGTCCTCGAAGATCCGGTCCTCCGGTATCCCCGCGTCGTGCAACACCTTCGTCTGTCGTTCGTACGACTGTTTGACGCTGGACACTCGTCGGTAGCCGAACGTGTAACTGGTCGCCGTCTCTGCCATAGGCACCTCCTGGAGCTGGGTGTATCAACTAATGTGAATGATACTCAGCGCCTGAGACATGTATCAATTGATGTGAAGAATCCTCAATTTGAGACACTCATGGCCGACCTCAGCGCCGTCTCGCCTGGCAAGGTCGCTGAGACGGCAACTGCAATCCGACGAGCGGATGGATTCTATGTGTGCACCAGTTCCCCGCAATGAGGGCAGGTCAGCTCGGCGTCCAACTCTGCCGCGTCGTCGTCTATCCCCCGCAAGCCTTGAAGGCACGAGTCGAGAAACGTAGCCTTGTCGGAAGCCGCCCACGTCCTGTCGAATGTGAACGCCTCACGTAGAAGAGGCACAACGCCGAACGCGAGATCCTGCATGGCTTGCGGGCCGATGACAGCGCGGCTCATCACAGCTGCGTACTGGCTCCCCTTCGCATTGACCGAGAAGCCGCCCTCCTTGAAGAGTTCGAAATCGAGGTAGGCGTTCGTCTCGTCGTAGATGACGACGAGTTTTGCAGGGCCGAACCGAATCGAGTCGTTGGTTATCAGCGCCAGCAACTCGCGGCGGCTTAGATCAACGCCATGGGACAGGTTGGCTCCACGCGACAGCACATCCTGGCTCGTTATCTCGCGAATCTTGTCGAGTTTCAGACCGGTGGCCACCTGTGGGTTCGCGGCGGATCGGTGGAGGAGCCACATGAAGATATCCGAGTCGATGAGATCTAGCGGCGAGCTGTCCATCTGCACGAGGGCGGAATTATCAATGGCCAGCACGAGAGATTCGAGCGCGGGCTTGACCGTCTGCTGCTCGATCCAGTTCCTCGTGGAGATCACGACCATGAGCGTGTCTGCATCGACCCGGCTGAACATGAAATCCACGGCCCGCAGACGGTGGGTCTGCTGCGGGGTTGCAGCGGTTCCCAGTGCGCGGCGCATCCCAGGGTCTGCCGCCCAGAAGTACAAACGTCCGAGGAGGCGTTCCGGGTACAGGTTGCCGCTTGGAGGGTCCACCTGGGGCGTGCTGAGCTGCGGCGGAGGCGAGATCGTGTTCAGTAGCGCCGTGTCGTCGTATATGGAACTCCACCCAGGCTGCATCGCCGCATGACTGGGGCGCTGCTGCGTCATCTCGTGCTGGAGCTGCTGAAGAGTGACGTTCGTCTTGATGCTGGCAACCCAGACAGACAAGTGTCCGGAGGTGAAATTAGCCACGTGTGACCTTCCTAATCTTGCGTACGGACGGGTGGACCCAAACGAGCAGACGCGCCAGCCAAGTAGATATGAAATGGTCGGTAGTGACCTCGAACCGTAGTTTCGCGTCGAACTCCGATCGGGTGATCTCGTCCCAACTCAGATCGAGGTCGAAGGGCACATCGTTGACGGGATGCTTGGGCCTACTCGGCTGCACAGAAATGGTCTGACCGTGACGCTGCACGAAATTGTTCTCGCTCTGAAGCACCATCTGTAACTCCGCCTGGCTCGCCTCTATCTCGACGCGCAACCTGCTGCGAACGAAGCCACGAAGAATGGCACGCCCGACGTACGTGGGTGTATTCCGCTGAACCAGAATCGAGTATGTCTGACCCGGCTGGCCTGGTCGCGCCTCGATAGTCAGAGTTGGCCCCTCTTCCTCCGGCCCCTCTGCGATCTCGCGCCACGAGAAGTGAATCTGCGTCGTGGGGTTCACGAGTTGAAAGAGTCCCCATGTAAGGCCAGCCGATATCGCTACTCCGATAATCCCCCGCAGCCATTCCGGGAGCGCTGAGAACCATGAGGACACGGCGGGGTCGAGAAGCACGAAGCCAAAACACGCGATAGCGATGCGGAGGAAGTCGTAGAAAGCCTTCACGACAGACGGAGGGCCTTCCACGCGGATGTGAGGAACGAACGGAGCCTCGACTCATCGTTCGTTAGGAGCACTCCCCGGCGACGAATCTCGATCCTGATACCGGGGTGCAGGTACAACTCGACACCGTTAAGGAAAACGTTCGGGAAGTCGCGGCGGAGGAGGAGCTGCAGTCCGTACTGGCCACGTTCCTGGAAAGCTTCCACGAGCTGTTCTGACCACTCGTCCTGCTCGGGCTGCGCGATGAGGTCGTGACGGCGGTCCACGAGCTGGAACCGCATAACTCGAAATCCCTCGGCTGCGGCGTACTCCGCGATCTTGATGATCTCGGGAGACCCCAATTGAGGAGCGAATCCCCCCTCTACCTCGGATGCGACTACCCAGGGGGGACGAGCTTGCGGGTTGCGAACGATTTCGACCTCGTGCGCGACCTGTGCGGCCTGGGCGTAGTCGAACGAGTGGTTAGAGGCTTGCAACGCGTCGCGCACGTCGTGCAACACAGCTTGCAATGCCCCCATGGTCGAATCATGCACTACGCCAGGTCACCCCCATTCACACCACGCTGATCGAACCACATCTCCGCTGCCTCTGACATAACGCCTTCACAATGAGAAAGCACGGTTCGTACGGCGAAGTCGTCAGCCGCCGTGGCGCTTCCCCCACCATCGATCATCCCAGAATCCGGCGACGCGGCCCAGGGCGAGACGGCGTAGTCCGCGCGCGTGTTGCTACCGTCGCGCAGCCGAACTCGGGGCTAGGTGCCTCGGAGGAATGTGGTGCCGATGTAGCGGACTAGCCGTAGCCAAGCCCTGCGCGAGAAGGTCGCGAGCATCACGAGAAGGAGCGGCCCGAACCACCAGTGAGTGAGAACGTTGGCCCAGAGTGCCTGCCCAATGGCGACAAGTCCGTCCCAGCGCGCCTCCCACATCATGTCTCGCAGTTGTGACCAGTCGATCATCAGCTCTCCTCTCTGCTCTACATGTAACAGGAGGGACCGACATCACGCCGAGATGCGCGGCCGGTGAGTTTGCGCACTCCCGCGCTATCGGCCGTCGAGGGGGCACGACCCCGCTTGGCACGTCCACGACCAGCACCGAAGTGGTGCTCAATCGCCGTAGGTGAGGCTCGCGCGGGCCTCCGCGAGAACTTCTTCGAGTTCGAACGTGCCATCGGCATCGATGATGTCCCACATGTCAGTGGGGCCGGGAAACTTCGATGCGAGCTGCTCGATCCATTCGTCCCACGTAGTGGCGTTCCCCATGCTGGCGACGACAGCGCGACCGTATGCCATCTTGTGCTGGGCGTCGTGACCGTAGAAGTAGTCGTCCATTGACCGGTAGACGCCGAACGGGTATGCGTTGCGGCCTTGGTGGATCAGGAACTTAGCCAACGCTCAGACCGTCCTTCCGCAGTTGCTGGACGAATGCGTCGCGCTGCTCCTGAGGTAGGCGTCGGAAGGCCCAGCGTCCGTTTGTGGTGGTGACGATCCACTCGTCGTCCTTCTCGGGAATCATGATCGCCCTGAAGTCGAGCATGTGGTCCTCGGCGACCGCGCGGAAGGCGGGCCAAGACGATTCCGGGCCGAAGAACTCCTGCATGTCGCCGAAGCAGCTCATCAGAGGATCACCTGCCGCGACTCCGGGAGAGGGAAGAATCGGTAAGCGACGCCGAGTCGGTCATTCATGTACCCGCCCGTGCCATCCGGCTCGACTTCACGGGTGAACACGGTGTTCGCTCCGTCGGTGATCCACAGGTTGAACCAGTCCGGGTTCTCGTCGTGGGGCGTGACGATCCCTCGCAGCGGGATCACGTCCTCTGGGTCATCGCCGGGAACGTGACTTTCCTGAGTGACGGACATTCCATAAGGGAAGAGGCTCGTCAGGTCGTCGTCGGTGAGCTTCATTGGACCTCCCGTCTGGGCCGTAGTTTTTCTGCGGCCCGTGGATGGTGGGGGCACCCCTGCAGATTTGAGGGGTGGGTACGACTTCAGATCAGGAATCGCGTCGCGCCGGACACAGGTCGCGACGACCACAACCACAAGTCGGATGAGGGCGAACACGACGTACAGGAGCGAGCCGAACACGCCGAAGATGATTCCCCAGCTGTCATCGCCGTGATATTGCCTCGGTGTCACGGGCTACTTGCAGCCCACGGAGGTGTCGGTGGAGAGATCGAGACCCGCTCGAATGCGTTGGCTGGCTTCGCCGAACCCGTCGTCGCCGGGCAGCTGCATCGGGATGTCTGCAACCGTCGTTGCGCTTGTGACCGAGTTCAGCCAAGAGATGTTCGCGAAGTAGTGGTCGGCCATCGTCCGCCGGTCAGCTTCGGCTACTTCGGCGGGCCAGCTGGTCGAGTCATCGGTGAGTTGCTTGGCTGCCGCGCGCTGTGCGGTGGCGAGTTCCTGCGCCGCGGCCTTAATCGCTTCGAGATCCTGGCTGTCCACGGCGGCGTTGAAAACGTCTAACGCGGCATTGGTTGGGCACAAGATCGACAGGTACTGCTCTCCGGCGTCTGCTTTCGACATCGGGAACATGCTGCAACCGGTCATGCTCGTCGCTGCGAGTAGCGCTGCGGCGAGCGCAGCGATTCGCATTCCACGATTGGCGCGCAGAGTCTTCTTCGGCATCGGGCCTCCACAGGCAGTGCCGGGGACAAGCCCCAGCTCTTGACTGATGGCTAACCATCATGTTGTGCTGGTTTTCCATAATAGGACTGAGCGCGACACGCGATGGCGTTGAGGGGTGCCCGACTTTGCTCCTGCCGATGACCCCGACTTCGATGCCCTCCGCCGTCACCTTCGCCGTCTGCGTGAGAATCGGGGGTGGACGTACGACGAACTGGCTGCGCACTCAGGGGTAGGGCGCGCGACGCTGGTGAGCCTGGAACTCGGGAAGCCCCGGACGCGGGGAGACCGCGAGCAGGCGGCGACCACCGGCACCTTGGCGACGTGGTGGCGGATCGCCTCGGCACTCCAGATCGATCTCGGTGACCTGCTCCGACCGCTATACGGGACCGAGGACCAACACTGACGGAATCTTCTTTGGAGCGCCACTGCGCTGCTACGAAGAAGATTCCAGACTCGCAGGAGTGAACTGCGCACGGATATCGTCGGCGATCCCCTGCTCGTCCACGATGTCGAGCTGCGCGGCGACGGCATTGGCGACTCGCTCGTCCCGGCGGGCGGCACGGACTACTGCATGGGAGGTGACGCGGAACATGTCGTACTCAACGACTCGCCCCTCATCTCGAACCCCCAGTCCGGCCAATGCGGCGAGCGCCCGCAACTCGGCGTCTCCAGCCCTCAGAGCCACTGCAAGGCTCCCAGCATCCAACGCGTCGGTTGCGATGTCACGAGCGCGTTCTGCGACCTCGTAGACGCGCACAGCGAGCGATTCCGGATCGAGGCCCAAACGGGCGCTGGTCTCCGCATCCACCTCCATGTGAGTGGTGAGATGACGCCGGACGCTGGAGCGGGCGACATCGTGACGGTCCGCAATGGTCCGCAAAGGCGTGCCCTCGGCGATCTCCTGCTCGATGGCCAGCCGATCCGGGTGCGTGCAGGTGACGCAAGGACGCCCCAACGGAAGTGCCAGTTGCTGCTCGACCTGTGTGCTCATCATGTCCTCGATGAGTGATATCGACCTCGGGGCGAAGCGGTGAGTACTGGTGTCCGATCAGTCGTCGATCCAGGTGAGCACGTCCTGCAGGAAGAGGCCGTGCGGCTCTCGCGCCTCAGCCGTGTTCGCCCGCGTGTGCACGATCCGATATGTGCCGTAGTCCACCGAAAGCATGTTGCGGGTCCGGCTTATGCGCAGAACGTCGCCGCCCTCTGCCAGGTGTCGGCGCGCGAGGCGCTCGATACGTGCCAACCGGGCATCCCACCCAGCGGGTGTGGAGTCATCGAGGTACGCATTCATGAGGCCAGCCATAGCGCTCACGAATGCGGCCACCTTCGGGTCGCCAGTGCTGCGCCCGAACGCATGCTCAGAACCGGTTGGAGGAAGATTTATGAGATCCGCTTGATCGTGGACACTGACACACCCAGCTCATTGGCAAGTCGCACTTGTGTCCAGCCGGGGTTCTCGGCCCGCAGAGTCGCCAGCTTGCGGCGGTTCTCATCAGTTGCCTTGGTCGGCCTGCGCGGCTTACCCGCGAGTCCGCCTACCGTTCCGCGCCTTTGCTGTTCTTCGATCCACTCTGGCTTCCAATCGTGCAGCAGCGACGTGGCGAGGGAGTCTGCGAGGTAGTCAGCCTGCTCGTCCTCCAAGTAGGCGAACCGCTGGTAGGGCGTCGGCCTGGCTGTCGGGTCCCAGGGCAGAAGGAACTTCGACAGGTACTTGTCCATGTAGCACCGGAGGGTTGCCGACAGCTGTGCGTGCGTCGGTTGCGCCCGGTCTGCGAGGTGACGGTCATTCATCACCCTCCAGGTGAGGGCGCACAGGTAGACCGCGACCAGCATGTATCCACCGTGCTCCCGCTTGGGGAGCTTGCCCGGCTTCAACTTCGCGAGGTACTCACGACCCAGCCTGTCCTGCAAGTGTGCAGCCTTCGCATCCGCCGTCGCATGCCGCATAGCGGAGCGCTCTCGGTTCGCTTTCATCTTCGCGAACTCGAATGACGCCGTTGTGGGAAGCGATGGCACATCGAGCCTCTTCCGCGAACCACGCGGACGTATTGCAGACCGAAGTTCTCTCAGAAGCTCCACACCTGACCTCCGGTCAGGGGTTATCTGAGCCGCTCCGTCTTGGTTATCTGAGCCGATGTCTGAACAAGGCACCAATTGCTCATCCAGACTCTCGTCCGCGCTATTCGGTGTGCCTGTCCGCCCATTCGAGCGAATTTGTTGGGCATCAACGCGGGCGAACTCGGCAAGTTGGGTACGGGTAAACGCGACACGACGAACAGCCCGGCTCTGGCCAGGGTCGGCGGTTACATTGGGGATCACAACAGCTCCTCTGCCGCTCTCGGTTTCGTACACCGGGGGCGGCAACTGTTGTACGCCCCACTAGTTGTTCTGGACAGCGATACCGACTTCTCGATGGTCCTCCGCTACGACCGGCTGCAAAATGAGCTAGCTTCGGTCGGCATGTCACTTGCGAAAACGCCCGACCGTGTCTTCGTCGCGAAGGGCGGGGCGACCTACCGCGTCGACCTGCAGCTGACGGATGCCCTGGTGCGCGACCTCGTCGAGCGGATGCTGCAGACCACGGGCCGCAGGGTCGATGTCAGCCAGCCGTTCGTCGACGCGTCGCTGCCCGACGGCTCGCGCCTGCATGTCGCGATCGCCGACGTGGTGCGCGGATCGTGGGCGGTGAACATCCGCAAGTTCCTGAAGCGGCACCGCACGCTCGATGCGCTGATCGCGCAGGGGTCGGTGCCCCCGCAGGTCGCCGGCATGCTGGTCGCCGCCCTGCGCGACGGCCGCAGCATCATCGTCTCGGGGGCCACCCACGCGGGAAAGACCACGCTCCTCGGCGCTCTGCTCGCGGCCTGCGCGGCAGATCAGCGCATCATCACCGTGGAGGAGACGTTCGAGCTCGCCGTCGACGGCCCGGACGTGGTGGCGCTGCAGGGACGGCAGGCGAGCCTCGAGGGCACCGGCGAGATCACCCTGCGGCGGCTCGTGAAGGAGGCGCTGCGCATGCGCCCCGATCGCCTCGTCGTCGGCGAGGTTCGCGATGCCGAGGCGCTCGATCTCGTGCTCGCGCTGAACACGGGTGTGCCTGGTGCGGGCACCGTGCACGCCAACTCGGCCGCCGAGGCACTCGAGAAGCTCGCGCTGCTGCCGCTGCTCGCGGGCCGCAACATCGACCGCGCCTTCATCGCGCCCGCCCTGGCGTCGTCGATCTCGTTCGTCGTGCACTGCCGCCGGGAGCCCGACGGGTCACGACGGGTCGTTGAGGTGATCTCGCCGACGGGCGAGGTCATCGACGGGCGCATCGTCAGCAGGTCCCTCTATCGGGCGGAGGGTGCGACATGACTCTGCTCGTCGGCGCACTGCTGGGCGCGGGTCTGCTGCTCTGCGCGTCGCCCTGGCTCTGGCCGCCGCAGGAGCGTCCGGCTCGCGATCCGCGCAGCACCCGCCTGCGACGGCTCCTTGACGAGGCCGGGCACTCCCGCACGGCGACGCGCACGATCGTCGTGGTCATGGCTGCGATCGCCGCCGTTGCGGCGGCCCTCGTGTGGCTGCTCACGGGCATCCCGGTTCTGGCCCTGCTCGCCGCACTCGCCGGAGCCGCGGCGCCGGTGGTGTTCCTGCGCGGCCGCCGGCTGCGGCTGCGCAAGGCGCGACGGCAGATGTGGCCCGATATCTGCGATCTGCTGGTCGCCGCCATCCGAGTCGGCCTCTCTCTGCCGGACGCGGTCGCGAGTCTCGCCGAGTCGGCGCCGCTCGCCGTGCGTCCGGCGTTCCTGGTCTTCGCCCGTGACCTGCAGTCGACCGGACGCTTCGAGTCGAGCCTGGACCGGCTGAAGGCGACCCTCGCCGATCCGATCGCCGACCGCATCGCCGAGACGCTGCGGATGGCTCGCCAGGTCGGCGGCACCGAGCTGACCGGTGTGCTGCGCGCGCTGTCATCCTCGGTGCGCGCGGATGCGGCGCTGCGGGGCGAGGTCGAGGCGCGGCAGTCCTGGATCCGCGGCGCCGCCGTGCTCGGCGCGGTCGCGCCGTGGGTGATCCTCGGGCTGCTCGCGATGCGTCCCGAGGGGCGCGACGCGTACGGCAGCACCGAGGGAGTGATCGTGATCCTCGTCGGGGCTGTCGTGTCGGTGGTGGCGTTCCGGATCATGCTGCGCATCGGTCGGCTGCCTGAGCCGCAGCGGTGGTTCGGATGAGCGGGGTGACGGATGCCGCGATCGCGGTGCTGCTGGGCGGATCGCTCGCCGTCGGGCTGCTCGGCGTGCTCTCCGCGCTGCCGCGCTGGGGCGCGACCTCTCTCGAGCGGCGGATCGCACCCTATGTGCGCGACGTCGTCGACGACGAAGCCCTTCCTGCAGGCATCCTGCCGACCGTCCACGTCATGCCGGTGCACGGTCGGCGGCTCTGGGACAGGCTGCGCGAGATGCTCGACCGCATGCTCGGCGGCGGCGACACGCTGCGGCTGCGCCTCGCGCAGGCCGGCGCCGCGCAGGCACCCGCAACCTTCCGCGGGCGTCAGCTCGCGTGGGGAGTGGCCGGACTGCTGATCGGCGCGGTCATCGTGGTGATCCTCGCGGTCTCGGGTCGCATGACGCCGCCCGCCGCGCTGCTGCCCATCATCGCCGCAGCCGGCGCTGCGATCGCCTATGACATGCAGCTCACGGCGCGAGCGCGTGCTCGTCGGGCGCGACTGGCCGACGAGCTGCCCACCACCCTGGAGTTCCTGGCGCTGTGCCTCTCGGCCGGCGAATCGCTGCTCGACGCGCTGCGCCGCGTGTCGGCGATCGGCACGGGGCAGCTGACCGGCGAGCTGCGGCAGACCGTGCTCGCGGTGCACACCGGGTCACCGCTCGCGGACGCGCTCGGCGAGACGGCCACGCGCCTGCAGCTGCCCGGCCTGTCGCGCGCGACCGACCAGATCATCGCCGCGCTCGAGCACGGCGCCCCGCTCGCCACGGTGCTGCATTCGCAGGCTGCAGATGCCCGCGACGAGGCCAAGCGGGTGCTCATCGAGCAGGCCGGGCAGAAGGAGATCCTCATGCTCCTGCCGCTCGTGTTCCTGATCCTGCCGCTGAGCGTGCTCTTCGCGGTGTACCCCGGCCTGTTCATCCTGCGACTGGGCCTCGGCTGAGAGACGATCGACAATCCGGAGGGAAGAGAGATGCAGACGCTGAAGAGATGGTTCACGGTCGGCCGTGAACTGGCGGAGGACGAGCGGGGCGATGTGCCGGGCTGGGTGCTGGTGACGTTGATGACCGCGGCGCTCGTCGTGGTCATCTGGGCGGTCGCCGGGCCCGCGCTGGTCGACCTGTTCGAGCAGGCGATCTCGCGCGTCTCGGGCATCTGATCGACGCTCGGAATGCGTGCGCGGTCGCTCCTCGCCGATGAGCGAGGCTCCAGCCCCGTCGAGTTCGTGCTCGTCGGGGCGCTGCTGACCGCGCTCACCCTCGCTGTGCTGCAGATCGCGCTCGCCATGTACGTCCGCAACGTCGTCCACGACGCGGCGGTCGAAGGCGCGCACCACGCGGCGCTCGCCGATACGACGCTCGACGAGGGCGTCGCGCGCACCGAGGCCGTGATCACCAGAGCCGTCGGCCCCGAGTACGCCGGCGACGTCGCCATCGGGGAGGACGTGAGCCTGGGGCATCCGAGCGTGCTCGTGCGGGTCCGCACCACGTTGCCCGTGCTCGGCCTCCTCGGCGTGCCGTTCGGATTGGAGGTGGAGGCTCGTGCGCCGGTCGAATCGTTCGGAGACGAGTGAGTCCCTCCTCGACGACGAGGCAGGGTCCGCCGCCCTCGAGTTCATCGTCGCGGGCGTTCTGCTGCTCGTTCCGCTCGTGTACCTGGTGCTCGTGCTGGGGGCCGTGCAGGAGCAGACGCTGGGCGCGGAGGCTGCCGCCCGCCACACGGCACGCGTGATCGGTCAGGCGCCGGATGCCCGGGCCGCCGCCGAACGAGGAGACACCGTGCTCGCCGGTGTCATCCGCGAGTACGGCATGGACGAGAGCGCCGTCGACGTGGCGATCAGCTGCCGTCCGACGGCTGCCGAGTGCCCGGGTGCCGGCGCGACGGTGATCGTCACGGTGCGAGCCGAGGTGACGCTTCCGCTGATGCCGCCGATCTTCGGACTCGATGAACTCGCGGCCATTCCCGTCGAGGCGCAGGCCGCACAGAAGGTCTCGAGGCTGTGGGGGAGCGAATGAACGGCCGCGACCGGACCCGCGCATCGCTCGCGGACGACGAAGGAAGCGTGCTGCCGCTGGTCCTCGGGTACGTGCTGCTCGCGATCGCGGTGATCTTCGTGTGCGTGTGCGCCACGGACCTCTACATCGCGCAGAAGCGTCTGGACTCGCTTGCCGATGCCGCCGCGCTCGCCGGATCCGACGGCTTCACGCTGCAGGCCGACGGTGAGGGCGTTCGGGCCGAGCTCGCCGACGAGGGCGTCCGCGAGCAGGCCGCCGCAGTGATCGATGCCGTCGGCTCCGGCGCGAGTCTGATGTCCGCGGGCACGCCCGACGGCGTGTCGGCACGGGTCACTGTCGCCGCGGCCTGGCATCCGCCGCTCTTCTCGCCCTTCGTGCCGGACGGCGTCCCGCTCGAGGCAACCGCGACCAGCCGCACCGCGCTGCGCTGAGCCGCGTGTCAGGGCTCGCGCCGCGGCAGGAACTTCGGCGTCCACACGGCGAAGCCCGCAGCGCCCAGCAGCGCCACGCCGCCCATCACTCCGGTCGCAAGGGGAAGTGAGGCGAGTGCCACGATCGACGCGACGACCACGGGGGCGGCAGCGCCGCCGGCATCCGTCAACGTCCGCCAGGCACCCAGGAAGGTCGCCGGATCCGTCTCGGGCGCGAGATCGGCGCCATAGGTGAGCAGGATGCCGCTGGAGAGGCCGTTGCCGAGACCGAGCACGGCAGCCATCAGCGCGAACCACATCGTCGCCTGATCGAGGTCATGCGTGAGTGAGAGGGCGATGAGCCCTGCGCCCATGAGCAGCAGCGCGGGAAGTGCCGCCCAGATCCGGCCGAAGCGGTCCATCACCTGGCCGCTGGCGTAGAACAGGGCGAAGTCGATGGCGCCAGAGACTCCGACGACGATCGCGATCGAGCTGGCGTCGAGTCCGAGCGACACGCCCCACAGCGGCAGGATCACCTGGCGGGCCGAGCGCACACCCGACAGCGCTGCGGCCGACAGGCCGAGGCGCATCAGCACGCCGCGGTAGTACGAGATGGTCTCGAGCACGCCATAGCGGTCGCGGGTCGGGATCGACCCCGTGACGACCTCGCCGGAGTCCTCCGCGACCGCGGCTCCTGTCGGCTTCAGCAGCGCGGGGCTGCTCTTCTCGGGGTCGGGGCCGAACAGCACCAGCGGCACGATCGCCGCGCAGCAGACGATCATCGCCCAGATCGTCGACTGCTCCGACCCGGTCAGCTGAATCAGCGCGGCCGCGACGAACGGCCCGATGAAGACGCCGAAGCGGAAGCTGCCGCCCAGCAGCGACAGCGCCCTGGCGCGGAAGCGCGGGGGCACTCGGGTCGTCATGAAGGCGTGCCTGGCCAGCCCGAACGCCGCCGCACAGAAGCCGAGCACGAACACCGAAGCGGCGAAGACGGCGAGGTGCTCGGCGAGCAGCATCCCGACGCCGGCCACGATCGAGAGGGCGCCCGCGACGACCATCGTGAACCGCTCGCCGACCTTCGCGACCAGCGCACCCGCGGGCAGGTTGCCGCACAACTGGCCGATCACGAGCGCCGCGGCCACCAGCGCCGCGAGCGACACGTCGGCGCCGAGCCGCGTGGCGATCACGGGGATGAGGGGGATGACTGCGCCCTCGCCCAGCGAGAAGAGCACCGTCGGCGCATAGACCATCGGTCCGAACCGCCTGAGGACACCCGCCGCGCTGTCAACCACACCGCCACGCTAGCCCCGCCTGCATCGCAGCCGGGGCAGGGACATACCGCGGTCAGGGAAGCGGCTCCCCGGCGCGATAAGGTGTACTGCCATGTTCGAACTCGATCTCTCCGCCGACATACAGGCCCTGCGACACACCTTCGGCGACATCCGCGAGGTCGTCGACGTCACCTCCCTGCGCGAGGACATCGCGCGACTCAGCGAGGAAGCGGGCGCCCCCGACCTCTGGGACGACCCCGAGAAGGCGCAGAAGGTGACCAGCGCGCTCAGCCACAAGCAGGCCGATCTCAAGCGCGTCACCGAGGTCGAGCGCCGGCTCGACGACCTCGACGTGCTCATCGAGCTCGCCAACGAGATGCAGGACGACGACTCCGCCGCCGAGGCGCGCGTCGAGCTCGAGTCGCTCACCCAGGCCATCAACCAGCTCGAGGTGCAGACGCTGCTCGACGGCGAGTACGACGAGCGCAACGCGATCATCACGATCCGCTCGGGTGCCGGCGGCGACGACGCCACCGACTTCGCCGAGATGCTCATGCGCATGTACCTGCGCTGGGCCGAGCGCCACAAGTATCCCGCGAAGGTGATGGACACCTCGTACGCCGAGGGCGCCGGCATCAAGTCGGCGACCTTCGAGATCGCGGCGCCCTACGCATTCGGCACGCTCTCCGTCGAGGCAGGCACGCACCGCCTCGCCCGCATCAGCCCGTTCGGCTCGGCCGACAAGCGCCAGACGTCGTTCGCGGCTGTCGAGGTCATTCCGCTGATGGAAGAGGCCACCGAGGTCGAGATCCCCGAGAACGACCTGCGGGTGGACGTGTTCCGCTCCTCGGGCCCTGGCGGCCAGTCGGTGAACACCACCGACTCCGCCGTGCGCCTGACCCACCTTCCCACCGGCATCGTCATCTCGATGCAGAACGAGAAGTCGCAGATCCAGAACCGCGCCGCCGCCATGCGCCTGCTGCAGACCCGCCTGCTGCTGCTGCAGAAGGAGCAGGAGGCGGCCAAGAAGAAGGAGCTCGCGGGCAACATCACCGCCAGCTGGGGCGATCAGATGCGCTCGTACTTCCTCTACGGTCAGCAGCTGGTCAAGGACCTGCGCACCGGTCACGAGTCGGGCAACCCCGCGAGCGTGTTCGACGGCGACCTCGACGACTTCATCTCGGCGGGAATCCGCTGGCGCAAGCGCAAGGACGAGGACTGATCCTCACCCGAACATGAGACGGGCCCGGAAGCGATGCTTCCGGGCCCGTCTGCGTCAGCGCACGATCACTGCTGCTGTGCACAGGCGCTCGCCGCGTCGGTGAACGTGTTCCCGAACTCGGCCGCGTCGGCCTGATCCGAGAACTCGATGGTGCCCTCGGCGACCCTCTGCAGGGCCTCGTCGCTCAGGTCGGAGTCGTAGAACTCCTGCCCGAGGCACAGCAGCAGCTCGTCGGAGTAGCCGGTGGCCTCGGACATGCCGGCCATCTCCTCGAGGCCCACGGCGAGCTCCTCGGGTGACGGTCGCCCGCCGATCGCCTCGTCGGTCGCGTCATCGGTGGCACTGGGCTCGGGAGACGGCTCCGTCCAGGGCTCGTCGGTGGCGTACGGGTCGTAGGACGAATCCCAGGCGCTGTCGTTCATCGCGGTGGCGAAGAGGGTGACGCTCAGCACGACCGTGGCGACGACGCCCATCACGATCGACAGGATCAGACCCACGATGCCGGGCCACTTCGCGGTGTTCTTGATGAACAGCGCGATGATCGACACGACGAACGCGGCGAAGAGCAGGAACGATCCGATGCCGAAGGTGACGAAGTTCGGGATGCAGGCGATGATGCCGCCGACGACGGCGAGCCCGAGGCCGATGTAGCCGAGCAGCGGGGTCTTGCGCGGTCCGGCGTCTGGCGCGGAGTACGCGCCGCCGTATGAAGGAGCATTGCCGTAGGGCGCGGGTGCGGCGTACGGGTTCTGCGGGTCGACGCCCGCGGCACCGGGGTAGCCCTGCTGCCCGAAGCCTGCCTGCGCGTATGGGTCCTGGCCGTAGGGCGGCTGACCGTACGCGCTCTGCGGATAGCCCTCCGGCGTGACGGCGGGGTCGGCCTCGGTCGGGCGGGCGCCCTCCGCCGCGCCGGGAGCAGCTGGCGGGAGGTAGTCGCTGTGCGGTTCGGTGGATGCCCGGGCATCCACCGTCAGATCTTCGCCCGCAGCGGAATCCGAGGGTTCGGCCGCGTCACCGGCGACGGGGCTCTCAGCGCTCTCGGGCGCGTAGTGCTCGGTCCACTGCTCACCGTCCCACCAGCGCTGGCGCCCCGATCCGTCGTCGTACCATCCTGCGGGAACGCTCATGGCCTTCTCCTCGTCGTCTTCGTTGCGCCGTGGGCTCGAGCCGCACGACCTGCCTCGCGGTGCATCCGCGCCCTACGTGTATATCAGTCGCCGTCGACGGGAACGGCATGGGGGAGTGTCGCTGGCGACCCTGCGCCGCCCCGCGCCTAGGCTCGTATGGCCATGATCCGGTTCGAGAACGTCACAAAGCGCTATCGCGGCACGAAACGCCCCGCACTGTCAGAAGTCGACTTCAACGTCGACGCGGGGGAGTTCGTCTTCCTCGTCGGAGCCTCGGGCTCTGGCAAATCGACGTGCCTGCGGCTGATCCTCCGTGAGGATGTCCCCACCACCGGCCGCGTCGCCGTGCTCGGCCGCGACCTCCGCTCCCTCGCGAACCGCAAGGTGCCGTACTTCCGGCGGCACATCGGCTCGGTGTTCCAGGACTTCCGCCTCCTGCCGTCGAAGACCGTCGCGCAGAACGTGGCCTTCTCACTGCAGGTGATCGGCTCGTCGCGCGGGTTCATCCAGCAGGCGGTGCCGGAGGCGCTCGCGCTGGTGGGCCTGGAGGGCAAGGCGAAGCGGATGCCGCACGAGCTGTCCGGCGGTGAGCAGCAGCGCGTCGCGATCGCCCGCGCCATCGTCAACCGGCCGAAGGTGCTGCTTGCCGACGAGCCCACCGGAAACCTCGACCCGGCGACGTCCGTGGGCATCATGCAGCTGCTCACCCGCATCAACGCCGGTGGCACGACGGTGGTCATGGCGACGCACGAGGCGGCGTTCGTCGACCAGATGCAGCGCCGGGTGATCGAGCTCAAGGGCGGCGAGATGGTGCGCGACGAGGTCGGCGGCGGCTACGGAGACACCTCCAGCATCCCGCGCCTCACGCCGGAGGCGGTGCCCGGCGCGGCCGTGGCCGCAGCGCTCACCGCCGTGCAGGAGATCCAGCGCGAGACGGTCACCGGCGTCGTGCCGACGCCGCCCGTCGAGCAGCCGGCTGCTTCTCATCCGGCTGCGCGGCCGACGTCGAATCCGGATGCCATGCCGCCGGCCGCCCAGGGCGTTCAGCGCCCGCCTGCTGTCACCACCCCGCCGGAGGGGCATGCGACCGCTGTCGGTCCCCGCACCAGCCCGATCGTGCTCCCGGAGGTGGAGGTCGCCGAGCTCGGCATGGCCGACCGTCTCGGCCTCTCGCGCGACGACGACGAGGAAGTGGGCCCGACCTCATGAACTTCGGACTCATCGTCGGCGAGGCCCTGATCGGCCTGCGTCGCAACATCTCCATGGTCATCTCGGTGGTGCTGGTCACCTTCGTCTCGCTGACGTTCGTCGGCGCGGCCATCCTCATGCAGACGCAGATTCAGACGATGCGCGGCTACTGGGGTGAGAAGGCCGAGGTCACGATCTACATGTGCTCGCCGCTTTCGACCTCGCAGAACTGCACGTCAGACGAGGCGACCGAGGAGCAGATCACCACCGTCGAGGGCGACCTCGCGGGGCCCGCCTTGAAGCCGCTGATCAGCGACGTCGTCTTCGACGACAAGGAGACGACCTACCAGAACTGGGTGGAGCGCTTCGGCGAGGAGCAGGCGAACGCGTTCGGCGTCGAGAACATGGGCGTCGCATTCCGCGTCACCATGAAGGATCCGCAGCAGTCGCGCGTGCTCACCGAGGCGTTCTCGGGAGTCGCCGGGGTGGACGAGGTGCAGGATCAGCGCCGTCTGCTCGATCCGCTGTTCTCGGCGCTCACCGTGGCGACCTACATCGCGGTCGGCGTCGCGGCTCTCATGCTGATCGCCGCCGTGCTGCTGATCGCCACGACCATCCGCCTCTCGGCCTACGCGCGCCGCAAGGAGATCGGGATCATGCGTCTGGTGGGCGCCTCGAACCGATCGATCCAGACACCGTTCGTGCTCGAGGGCGTCTTCGCGGCCTTCCTCGGATCGGTGTTCGCCAGCGCTGCCGTGCTGGCGGGCGTGAAGTTCGGCGTCGAGGGCTACCTCGCCGAGCGGGTGCCGTTCATGCGTCCGCTGGTCGACATGCAGGATGCCGTCTTCGTCGTGCCCGTGCTGATCGGCATCGGCGTCGTGCTGGCTGCGCTGTCGGCCGGGTTCGCCATCCGGCGCTGGCTGCGCACCTGATCCTTCGCCCGCCTCGGGAACCGATAGGGTGGAGGGCTGTCTGTCGTCAGGAGAAGAACATGCCCAGGGAACGCGGGGAGAAGGTCGTCGCGACCAACCGTCGCGCGCGTCACGATTACAACCTCGAGAAGTCGTACGAGGCGGGCCTCGTGCTCACCGGCACGGAGGTCAAGTCGCTGCGTCAGGGGCGTGCGAACCTCAGCGACGGCTACGCGTACGTGAAGGGCGGCGAGGCGTACCTCGACGCCGTGCACATCCCCGAGTACTCCCAGGGGCACTGGACCAACCACTCCGCCAAGCGCATCCGCAAGCTGCTGCTGCACAAGGACGAGATCCACAAGCTCGAGCACGCCGTCTCCGCCGGCGGCTATACGCTGATCCCGCTCAAGCTGTACTTCTCCGACGGCCGCGCCAAGGTCGAGATCGCGCTCGCGAAGGGCAAGAAGGAGTACGACAAGCGGCAGACGCTGCGCGAGCGTCAGGACACGCGCGAGGCCGAGCGGGCCATGCGCCTGCGCAACCGCGTCGGCGAGTAGCCCTTCGACAGGCTCAGGAACCCAGTTCTGGTTCGAAGCCGAAGGTCCGCCCCAGGAAGCGCAGTTCGGCCTCGAGTGAGGCGATGATCGTCTCGGCTGCGCGGAAGCCGTGGCCCTCGCCCTCGAACAGCAGGTACTCGTGCGGCACGCCTCTGGCAGCCAGCGCGTCGCGGATCGCCTCCGACTGCGACGGCGGCACCACCCGGTCATTGGAGCCCTGCTGCAGCAGCACCGGCACGTCGATGCGATCGGCGTGCGAGAGCGGCGAGCGCTCGATGTACACGCTCTCCGCCTCAGGGAGCGGCCCGACCAGACCATCCAGGTAGCGGGCTTCGAAGTCGTGGGTCTCGGCCGCGAGCATCCGCAGATCCGCCACGCCGTAACGCGAGATGCCCGCGGTGAACGTGCCGCCGCGCACCAGCGCGCACAGCACCGTCCAGCCGCCGGCAGATCCGCCGCGGATGGCGATGCGGGCGGGATCGGCCAGCCCGGCCTCGACCATGCCGCGGGCGGCCGCGATGACGTCGTCGACATCGACGATGCCCCACTGCCCGCCGAGGCGCTCGCGGTAGGCGCGACCGTACCCGGTCGAGCCGCCGTAGTTCACATCGAGCACGCCGATGCCGCGGCTGGTCCAGTAGGCGTATGCGGTGGATGCCGCACCCGAGACGTGCGCGGTGGGGCCGCCGTGCACCATGACGATGTACGGCGGCAGCTCGCCCGCGGGCGCTGCGGCGTCGGGGTTGGTCGGCGGATAGTCGAACGCGTGCACGGGGCCGCGCGGGCCGTCGAAGGTGACCGGCCGCGCGCGAGGGATCCAAGCGGCATCGGCCTCGGCTCCGCCCGTGACGGTTGTGATCGTGCCATCGTCGAGGTCGACGCACCAGAGGCCCGTCCCGACCGTGCGCCCAGCGCCGGAGATGAGCACGCGCGAGCCGCGGGCGTCGTCGACGCTGGCGCCGGCGGTGATCGGCAGCGTCAGCAGCTCGACGGCCGCGCCGTCCGCGGAGATGAGCACGATCTCATCGGCGCCGTTCGTGCGCACGGCGACGATGCGGCCGTCGTCGAGCGGCTGGTACCAGCGGTTGCCGAGCACCCAGAGTCCGCCGCCGGTGTCGGCATCGGCGGGCGTGATCGGGGTCGCGGCGTCCCCGAGCCGGACCCTGTGCAGGTTCCACCGGCCGGACGGGTCGTCGAGATACAGCAGCTCGTCGTCGCTCACCCACTCCGGCTGCAGGGCAGCACGGGTGGGCGTCGACGCGATGTCATCGCCACCGAGGGGAGCGACGTGTAGAAGCGCCTGATCCCACGGCATCCGCACCGTGCTCCACTGCACCCACGCCAGCCGCTTCTCGTCGGGCGAGAGGGCGGGATGGGCGACGAAGCCGCTTGTCGAGATGAGCGTGCGCCCCGCGCCCTCGTCGTCGGCTGCGGCACCGTCCAGCGGAATCTCCACGATCGCGCGCACATGCTGCTCCGGTCGCAGGTCCTCTCGCACCGCGAGGAGGCGGCCGTGCTGCAGTCGGAGCCCGCCGTACGAGGGCCCAGCCGCGGTCAGCGGCTCCGGGGCGCCGCCGTGGGACAACCGGTAGACCCGCTGGTCGGCGCCGTGCACGAAGAACAGCGTGCCCTCGGCGCCGGCCGTCCATGCGCCGCCGCCGTACTCGTGCACCCGCGAGCGGGCGTTCCAGGGCGCCGGCAGGATCTCGTGACCGCTCGAGCTGCGCACCGTCACACGGCCGCCCTCGGCGGGAACCGATTCGCCCCACCACACCTCGTCGCCGACGAAGCGCGCTCCGTCGATGCGCGGAGACGCCTGCGCGATCATCTGAGCCGTGAAGGGCGAGGGCCACGAGCCGTGCGGTGCGGTCATGGTCCGAGCCTAGCCAGAGCCCGCAGGTGACACACGGCGTCACAGAGTGTGCGCCGCGCGGAGCGGCTGTCCTACCGTCTGAGGACACCCCGCCGTAACCACCTCTGAAGGAGAACCGCCATGAGCAGCATCCCGTTCTCCTTCGAGCTGTATCCGCCACGCACCGCCGAGAGCGCCCGCGCACTGCACGACACCATCGACCGTCTCGCCGAGACAGGACCGGACTTCATCTCGGTGACCTACGGCGCGGGCGGGTCGACCGGAGGCCGCTCCCTCGAGGTGCTGCGATACATCCGCACGCACACCGACACCGAGCCGCTCGCGCATCTCACCTGCGTGGGCAACACCTATGCGGGCGCGGCGCGTCTGATCCGCGAGTTCCTGGACGCCGGTGTCCTCGGCTTCCTCGCGCTGCGCGGCGACCCGCCGGCGGGCCAGAGCGAGGACGATGTGTTCCTCGGCGACCTCGAGAGCTCCGCTCAGCTCGTGCAGCTGATCGACCGGGTGCAGGCCGAGCGGGCGCCGTACGAGGAGTCGCCGGTGCGCGGCAACCCCGCAGCCGTGCGCGTCGCGCCGCGCCGCAGGGTGAACATCGCCGTTGCCGCGTTCCCCAACGGCCACCCGCGCTCGGCATACAGCAGCCAGCACGTCGACGCGCTGCTGGCCAAGCAGGCCGCCGGCGCCACGGTCGCCATCACGCAGCTGTTCTTCCACCCCGACCACTACCTCGCGTTCGTCGAGCGGGCCCGCCGCGCCGGGGTCACCATCCCGATCCTCCCCGGCATCATGCCGATCACCTCGCCCGCGCGCCTGGCGCGCGTGCTCGAGCTCACCGGCGAGGAGCTGCCCAGCGAGCTCGCCATCGAGCTCGAGATCGAGCCCACTGCCGAGGGACGCCGCCAGATCGGCATCCGGTGGGCCGCCGACCTCATCCGCGCCGTCGTCGACGGCGGCGCCCCGGGTGTGCACCTGTACGCGTTCAACCAGCACGAGACCGTGCTCGACGTCCTCCAGTCCGCCGGGATCATCCCCGCGCGCCAGCTCTCCGCAGCATCGAAAGGAACACCATGACCGCTTTCCCCGCAGGGACGATCCTCGGCTACCCGCGCATCGGTCGCCGGCGCGAGCTGAAGAAGGCCGTCGAGTCCTTCTGGGCCGGCCGCTCCGATCAGGCCGAGCTCGAGCGCACGGCCGCCGAGCTGCGCGCGACGACGCGAGCCCGTCTCGCCGAACTCGGTCTCGGTCGCGATGATTCGTCGATCCCCGAGTCGTTCTCGTTCTACGATCAGGTGCTCGACGCCGCGGTCACGGTGGGCGCCATCCCCGCCCGCTTCGACGACCTGCGCGATGCAGACGGCTCCATCGGGCTGGGCGCGTACTTCACCGTCGCGCGCGGCGAGGGAGAGCGCGCACCGCTCGAGATGACGAAGTGGTTCGACTCCAACTACCACTACCTCGTCCCCGAGATCGGCCCCGAGACGACCTTCTCGCTCGCCAGCGAGCACCTCGTGCAGCAGGTCGCCGAGGCGACGGCCGCCGGATACGTCACCCGCCCGGTGATCGTCGGACCGGTCACCCTGCTCGCGCTGGCGAAGGCGTCGGACGATGCGCCGGAGGGGTTCGAGCCGCTCAGCCGCCTCGACGACGTGCTGCCCGTCTACGCCGAGCTGCTCACCAAGCTGAAGGCCGCCGGCGCCCAGTGGGTGCAGCTCGACGAGCCGGCGCTGGTCAGCGAGTCGCTGCCGGTCGACACCGCCGCTCTCGCTGATGCCGCCGCCCGCGCCCTCGGTGCTCTCGGCGGCGTGAGAGAGCGCCCGCGGATCTTCGTGGCCGCGCCCTACGCCGCGCTGGGCGCGACGCTCGAGGTGCTGGCGGCCGCGCCCGTCGAGGCCATCGGCATCGACCTCGTCCGCGGCGAGGTGCCCGCCGCGCTCCCCGCGCTCGAGGGCAAGACCCTCGTCGGCGGCGTGATCGACGGGCACAACATCTGGCGCGGCGACCTCGACGCGGCGTTCGCCAAGCTCGAGTCGCTGCGTGAGCTCGGGGCGTCGAGCATCTCGGCATCCACCTCCACCTCGCTGCTGCACGTGCCGCACGACGTCGACGACGAGACCGCGCTCGATCGGCGTCTCGTCTCGTGGCTCGCCTTCGCCGACCAGAAGGTCGGCCAGGTCGTCACCCTCGCTCACGGTCTGGCTCAGGGCCGGGATGCCATCGCCGACGCGCTGGACTCGGCATCCGCCGCCCTCGCCGACCGACGCGACGCCCCCGGCGTGCGCGACGGCGCCGTGCGCGGGCACGAGGTCGCCGAGACCGAGTTCTCGCGCGTCTCGTACGCCGAGCGCGAGAACGCACAGCAGGCGCTGAACCTCCCCGCACTTCCGCTGACGACGATCGGGTCGTTCCCGCAGACCGGCGACATCCGCCGGGCGCGTGCGCAGTTCCTGCGCGGCGAGCTGCCGGCTGACGACTACGACGACTTCCTGCGCCGCGAGATCGACCAGGTCGTCGCCCTGCAGGAGGAGCTCGGCCTCGACGTGCTCGTGCACGGCGAGCCCGAGCGCAACGACATGGTGCAGTACTTCGCCGAGCACCTCGACGGGTTCGCCGTCACCCAGCACGGCTGGGTGCAGTCGTACGGCTCGCGTGCCACGCGCCCGTCGATCCTCTGGGGAGACGTCTCGCGCCCCGCCCCGATCACCGTCTCGTGGGCCGCGTACGCCCAGTCCCTGAGCACCAAGCCGGTCAAGGGCATGCTCACCGGTCCCGTGACCATCCTCGCGTGGTCGTTCGTGCGCGACGACCAGCCGCTCGGCGAGACGGCCAACCAGGTCGCCCTCGCCCTGCGCGATGAGATCACCGACCTCGAGGGTGCGGGGATCGCGATCATCCAGGTCGATGAGCCGGCACTGCGCGAGCTGCTGCCGCTGAAGGCGGCGGATCAGGCCGACTACCTCGACTGGTCGGTGCGCTCGTTCCGGCTCGCGACCGGCGGCGCCGCCGCGGGAACGCAGATTCACACGCACCTCTGCTACTCGGAGTTCGGCGTCGTGATCGACGCGATCCGCGCGCTCGATGCCGACGTCACCTCGATCGAGGCCGCGCGCAGCCGCATGGAGGTCGTCGCCGACATCGCGCGCTTCGGCTTCGACCACGGAGTCGGACCGGGCGTCTACGACATCCACTCGCCGCGCGTTCCCAGCGTCGAGGAGATCGAGGCGCTGCTGCGCCGCGCGGTCGACGAGCTGCCGCTGCGCCAGCTGTGGGTGAACCCCGACTGCGGCCTGAAGACCCGTGCCTACGAGGAGACGGTGCAGTCGCTGCGCAACATCGTCGAGGCCACCCGGCGTGTTCGCGAGGACGTCGCCGTGACCGTCTGAGTCCCCTCCACCACGAAGAGGCGCCCCTTCCCGAGCAGACGGGAAGGGGCGCCTCTTCTGTGCGAATGCCGGATCAGACCGCGCGGAGCACCGCGACGACCTTGCCCAGCACGACCGCCTCATCGCCCAGGATGGGCTCGAAGGCCGAGTTGCGGGGGAGCAGCCAGGTGTGGCCGTCACGACGGCGAAAGGTCTTCACCGTCGCCTCGCCGTCGATCATCGCGGCGACGATCTCGCCGTTCTCGGCGTTGTTCTGCGTGCGCACCACGACCCAGTCGCCGTCGCAGATGGCCGCGTCGATCATCGACTCGCCGTTGACCTTGAGCATGAACAGGTCGCCCTTGCCCACGAGCTGCCTGGGCAGTGGGAAGATCTCCTCCACCTGCTGATCTGCCGTGATCGGCACACCGGCCGCGATCTGCCCGACGAGGGGCACCAGGGCGGCATCGCCCACCGACGGCGCGGTGTCGGCGGGATTCTCGGCGCCGGTGCCGGGAAGGTCGATCAGCACCTCCATCGCGCGGGTCTTGCCGGGATCGCGACGCAGGTAGCCGCTCAGCTCGAGCTGCCCGAGCTGGTGGGTGACGCTGGAGAGCGACTTGAGTCCCACGGCGTCGCCGATCTCGCGCATGCTCGGCGGGTAGCCGTGGCGGGCGATCGAGGTCTGGATCACCTCGAGGATCGCCATCTGCTTGGGGCTGAGGCTCTTGCGGCGCCGCGTGCGGGGAGCCTCGGCTGCGGTCTCGGGGGTCTCGCTCATGGGTGCTCCTTCATGCCCTCACACGGTGCGGATCCGCGTCATCGCGGGGATCCGATTCGAATGTCGGTGGCCCATGGTGGGCTGACTTCATCGAAACCGTATCCGAGTTCTCTCGGAAAACGGAAGATCTGTTCGAGCGTGTCGCGGAAGTGTCGGCACTGTATTCGAAGAATCCTTGACAGATGTTCGATATCGAAGATAGATTCGGAACGTAGCTTCGCATCCGGCATCCCCGGCCGGATGCCGGATGCGAAAGCTGCACCACTCCCGCCCGATGGGCGGGGAGAGTGAAGAGGAGCATCACATGAGCACCATCAGCATCCAGACCCCCCTGACCGCATCGGTCTCGGCAGCTGCCCGGCGTTCTGTCCCCACCCGGCTGCGCCTCACCGCGCGCGGCCGTCGTCTGCTCGCCACGCTCGCCGCCGCGCCGGTCATCGCCGGAATCGGCGTCTCCGTGCTGGCAGGGGGCTCGGCCCTCGCATCCGGGGAGAGCGACCCGGTCGCCTTCGAGACCGTGACCGTGCTGCCCGGCGACACTCTCTGGTCTATCGCCGCCGAGGCCGCGCCCGCAGCCGATCCGCGTGATGTCATCGACGACATCAAGCGGCTCAACAACCTCACCTCCGGCATGATCCAGGTGGGCACCTCGATCGCCATCCCGACCGCCTACTCCGGGGCCGCGCACTCCGAGTGAGGGCGCACCGTCATCCGCGGCGGTGGCCGCGATGCGCGGCCTACGATGGAGCATGTGACATCCCTCGATGAGCTGCCCCTCCGCGCCGATCTGCGCGGACTCACGCCGTACGGTGCCCCGCAGGTGCCGCTTCCCGTCGCTCTGAACGTCAACGAGAACACCCATGCCGTCCCCGACGAGGTCGCGAGCGACATCCTCGACGACATCGCCCTCGCGCTGCGAGACGTCAACCGCTACCCCGACCGCGAGTTCAGCTCTCTGCGAGAGGCCTTCGCGGACTACCTCGGTCACGGACTGACTGCCGAGCAGATCTGGGCCGGCAACGGCTCGAACGAGGTGCTGCAGCACATCATGCAGGCATTCGCCGGCCCCGGTCGAACGGCGTTCGGTTTCGCGCCCACGTACTCCATGTATCCGCTGATCACGCAGGGCACCGGAGCGCGGTGGATCGCGGGCACGCGTCAGGAGGACTTCACGATCCGCCCTGACGATGCCGCACGGCAGATCGCCGAGGTCGACCCCGACGTCGTCATCCTCTGCACGCCGAACAATCCCACCGGCACGCCGCTCGGGCTCGACGTCATCGAGGCCGTCTACGAGGCGGCTCGCGGGGTCGTGATCGTCGACGAGGCCTACCAGGAGTTCGCCCCGCATGACGCGCCCTCGGCGCTCAGCCTGCTCGACGGTCGCCCGCGCCTCGCTGTCTCGCGCACGATGAGCAAGGCGTTCGCCTTCGCCGGCGCTCGCGTCGGATATCTCGCCGCCGACCCGGCGTTCATCGACGCGCTGCGCCTCGTGCGCCTTCCGTACCACCTCAGCGCGCTCACGCAGGCGGCCGCCGTGGCGGCGCTGCGCAACTCGTCGACCATGCTGCGGATGGTCGACGAGATCGTCGAGCAGCGCGAGCGCATCTCGGCCACGCTCGAGGCGCTCGGGTATCGACCGCACGCCTCGTGGTCGAACTTCGTCCTGTTCGGCGGGGTCGACGATCCGCAGGCTCTTTGGCGCGCGCTGTATGACCGCGGCGTGCTCATCCGCGACGTCGGGATCCCGCATCACCTCCGTGTCTCCGCAGGCACCGAAGCCGAGACCACCGCCTTCCTGGAAGCCCTCGCGTCGATTGGATCGTCATCATGACCGACCGCACCGCCCGCCGGACCCGCAGCACCTCCGAGTCGACGGTCGAGGTCGTCGTCGACCTTGACGGCACGGGTCGCAGCGAGATCGACACCACCGTGCCGTTCTTCGATCACATGCTGACGGCCTTCGCAAAGCACTCGCTGACCGACCTCACCGTGCGCGCCACCGGTGACACCCACATCGACGCGCACCACACCGTCGAGGATATCTCGATCGTGCTCGGCCAGGCGATCCGCGAGGCGCTCGGCGACAAGGTCGGCATCTCCCGCTACGGCGACGCCCTCGTTCCGCTCGACGAGGCTCTCGCGCAGGCCGTGGTCGACATCTCGGGACGCCCCTTCCTGGTGCACGACGGCGAGCCAGCGGGCTTCGAGTTCCACCTCATCGGCGGGCACTTCACCGGATCGCTGGTGCGTCACGTGTTCGAGGCGATCACCTTCAACGCCGGGCTGACGGTGCACGTGCGCGTCCTCGGCGGTCGCGACCCGCACCACATCGCCGAGGCGGAGTTCAAGGCGTTCGCCCGTGCATTCCGCCAGGCCAAGGCTCTGGACCCGCTCGTCGAGGGCGTCCCCTCCACGAAGGGGGCGCTGTGACCGCGCGGCGCGTCGTCGTCTTCGACTACGAGTCGGGCAACGTCCACTCCGTCGTGAAGGCGCTGGTCGCAGCGGGCGCCGAGGTCGAGCTCACCCGTGACCGGGAGCGGGCCCTCGAGGCTGACGGACTGCTCGTTCCCGGCGTGGGCGCGTTCGCGGCCGTGCGCGAGGCGCTGGTCGCACACGGCGGCGACGAGATCATCGACCGGCGCCTGGCCGGCGGCCGCCCGGTGCTCGGCATCTGCGTCGGCATGCAGGTGATGTTCGAGCGCGGCATCGAGCGCGACCAGCCCGCCGAGGGGCTGGGGGAGTGGCCGGGCACGATCGCCGAACTGGATGCCCCGGTGCTGCCGCACATGGGCTGGAACACGGTCGAGCCCGGGGAGGGCAGCGTGCTCTTCCGCGGCATCGAGCACGAGCGCTTCTACTTCCTGCACTCCTACGCCGCCACGGCGTGGGAGCTCGACGTGATCCCGCCGTTCCCGCAGCCGGCCGTCACGTGGGCGACGCACGGTGAGCGCTTCATCGCGGCGGTCGAGAACGGCCCGCTCTCGGCGACGCAGTTCCATCCTGAGAAGTCGGGGGAGGCGGGCATCCGGCTGCTGCGCAACTGGATCGAATCGCTCTGAACGGCGCTCGGATGGCGTGAGCGCTCGCGAGGCGAACGTTCAGCCGGGTCGTCAGAGTCCGCGCGCGACGGCCGCTCCCGCGGCCAGCCAGGCGGTCTGCGTGCTCGGGGCGAGTGCGCCGAGTCGCAAGTGGCCGTCGACCATCTCGTGGTCGAACGGGATCGCGACCACCTCGCGTGCCAGATCGCGGTAGCCCGTGACCACCTGGTCGACATCGGCGGGGGTCGCCTTGGGGTCGGCCTGAGTGACGACGACCACCGACTGATGAGCGAGCCGTGCGGATCGCTCATCGCGGTCCTCGAGCGCCTCGAGCAGCAGCGCACCCGCTTCGGCGTGGTCATCGCGAGTCGTGGTCGCCACGACGATCTGGTCGGCGTGGTCGATCATCCGCAGCCACATCGGGTCGGACTCGTCGTTCCCCGAGTCGATGATGATCAGGCGGTAGTACTTCGCCGCCACGGCGTGGATCGCGTCGATGTCCGCCGAGCGCAGCCGGTTCTCCTGCGCGAGCCGCATGGGCTTCGAGCGCAGCACGTCGTACTTCTCGCGTGCCTGGTGGTGCACGAAGTGAGCGAGATCGGCGGACTGCGCTCCCGCGCCCAGCAGGCGATCGGCTTCGGGAAGAAGCTCGAACAGCGTCCTGTCGTGCGGACCGGTGTCGGTGCGCCAGCCCAATGTGCCCCGGGTCTGGTTGTTGTCCCAGGCGAGCACGCCCGCGCCGCCGAAACGCGCGAAGACGGCCGAGAGCAGCACCGTCGCAGGAGTCTTGCCTGCGCCGCCCTTGCCGTTCACCACGGCGATGGTGCGCGGACCGGGCCAGTGCTGGCTGACGAGCAGCTCGTTGTCGCGCACGGCCCGCTCGGCGGCGCCGGGCGCGAGCGAGAATCCGATCCGGTTCAGCATCCCGCGAGCGCCGGTCCTGGCCGGCTCCTCACGGGCGTCATGCTGCAGGAACGAGGGCCGCTCGCGCTGATCGCGCCGCGATGCGGTCGGCGTCGCCGGAGCAGCCGGAGATGTCGGCGCAGGTGCCGGTGAGGAGGCGGGAGCCGGAGCGGGCGCGGATGCCGTGGCTGGAGCGGATGCCGCTGCCGCTGCGGGAGACGGGGCGGGCGCGGATGTCGCAGCAGCCGACCCTCGGTGATAGCGGGGAGCCTCGGCGGGGACGCCGGACGGCGCCAGCGGCACCTCCGACGCCAGTGCCTCCGACTCGGCTGCTGACCGACGCGTCGCGCTCGTCCGTCGGCGCAGCGGACCTGCGCCGCTGTCATCGTGCGCGTCGGCCATGCCTCACGTCCCTCCATGTAGATGAGCGCACGGGCGAAGATGTCCCGCTCGTGCGCCCTCTGATCGTACCGCCGGGGCCTGCGAGAACCCCAGTGGCCCATGGTGCCGAGCGTCACGTCATTTGAGACGACCCTCAGGCCCGACTACTCTGATCTCTCGTGCCCGCTCGGGCCGCACTCACCCCCTTCGAAGGACGACATGAACGACTTCGCACAGTCCCCCTCGCTGATCCTGCTGCCCGCGGTCGATGTGGCCGGCGGCAAGGCGGTGCGCCTGACGCAGGGCGAGGCCGGCACCGAGACGAGCTACGGCGACCCCGTCGACGCGGCCGGCGAGTTCGTCGACGCCGGCGCGCAGTGGATCCACCTCGTCGACCTCGACGCGGCCTTCGGGCGCGGCAGCAACACCGCGATCCTGCGCAAGGTCATCAAGCAGTACCGCGGCGTGAGCATCGAGCTCTCCGGCGGCATCCGCGACGACGCGAGCCTGGACGCAGCCCTCGAGGCCGGTGCGACGCGCATCAACCTCGGCACCGCCGCCCTGGAGAACCCGGAGTGGTCGGCCGACGTCATCAGCCGCTACGGCGAGGCGATCGCCGTCGGGCTCGACGTGCGCGGCACCACGCTCGCCGCCCGCGGCTGGACGAAGGAGGGCGGCGACATCTGGGACGTGCTCGAGCGCCTCGAAGAGGCGAACTGCAGCCGCTACGTCGTCACCGACGTCACCAAGGACGGCACCCTGCGCGGACCGAACCTCGAACTCCTCCGCGAGACCACCTCGCGCACCCCGAAGCCCGTGATCGCCTCGGGTGGCGTCGCGACGCTCGACGACATCGCGGCGCTGCGCGAGCTCGTACCGCTCGGCGTCGAGGGCGCCATCGTGGGCAAGGCCCTGTATGCCGGTCAGTTCACCCTCGCCGAGGCGCTGGATGTCGCCGGCGACTGACGACGCCTGCGACCACGGGCACGAGAACCCCGGCGACTCGGCCGGCGTTCCGTGGGCGGGTCGCAGCTTCGAGGCGAACCCGCACGCCGCCGACGACGGCTCCGCCGACCCCGCGCTGCTCGCCGCGCTGCTGCGCTTCCGCAGCGGCGAGGGCTCTCAGGTCGAGGTGGTCGATGCGTTCCGTGACGCGCGCGTGCTCGTGCCGCTGATCGCCGAGAAGGGCGCCCTTCGGCAGGCTCAGGAACCCATTTCAGAGGTGACAGGACTGACGGTCGACAAGACGCAGGAGCTCTCGATCGTCACGGTCGCCGCCCCAGACGGCCGTCGCGTGCAGCCGGTGTTCTCCTCGGTCGACACGATGCGCCGCTGGGATGCCGCTGCTCGGCCGATCCCCGTCGAGGCGATCCGCGTGGCGCTGTCGGCGTCGAGCGAGCAGACGGATCTGATCGTGCTCGACCCGGCATCCGAGACCGAGTTCGTCCTCCGCCGGCCGGCTGTCTGGGCGATCGCGCAGGCGCAGCGGTGGGAGCCGAGCCACCTCTCGCCCGAGGTGTTCACCGCGCTGCGGGAGAGCATCGCGCACGAGCTGGCGGTCATCGACGTGTCGGTCGCTGCGGGGGATCCGGATGCCCGGATGCGCGGTCCGGAGCTCATCGTCACCCTCGAGCTGATCGACGGCCTGGAACGCGAGACCCTCGACGCTGTGCTGGCACGGCTCGCGCAGCGCTGGGCGGCCGATGACCGCATGGCCGTGCTCGTCGACTCGCTCACGGTGAAGCTCACCCGCTCGACGGGCTGAGCGGGTCAGTTGACCGGACCCGTCCACTTCTCGCCCGGCCCCTTGCCGATCGGGTCGGGGATCACGGACGCCTCGCGGAACGCCAGCTGAAGCGAGCGCAGGCCATCGCGCAGCGAGCGGGCGTGCATGTCGCTGATCTCGGGTGCTCCTGCGGTGATGAGACCGGCGAGGGTGTTGATGAGCTTGCGTGCCTCGTCGAGGTCGGTCTGCTGCTCAGGGGAGTCGGCAAGACCGACCTTCACGGCCGCGGCGCTCATCAGGTGCACGGCGGTGGTCGTGATCACCTCGACGGCGGGCACATCCGCGATGTCCCGGGTCGCAGCACTCGCGGCGTGCTCCTGCTGCTCCCAGCGATCGTGGCGGTCATCGTGGTGCTCGGCAGGAATCGTCACTTCGGCATGCTTTCTGGTAGACTTCTGCGGGCTTCGGAGTGTCATGCTCCGATACGAAAGAGGATTCTTATCCCACCCGCGCTTGCCGTTCCAGGCTACCGGGTTCAGCACCCCGCCGGTTCCGGTGGAAAGGGTGTCACAAGCCGGTGTGTCTGATCGCGCCGGCGGGTGGGGAGAACTCCGATTTCGCCCGAGACGCGACCCGCGTCCCGGTGGCCGAGAACCCACGTCTTAGGAGCTCCGCATCAGCGATCCCCGTACCAATGAGCGCATCCGCGTCCCCGAGGTCCGCCTCGTCGGTCCCGCGGGTGAGCAGATCGGCGTTGTCCGCATCGAGGCAGCACTGCGTCTGGCCCAGGAGGCAGATCTCGACCTCGTCGAGGTTGCCCCCAACTCCAAGCCGCCCGTGGTCAAGATCATGGACTACGGCAAGTTCAAGTACGAGGCCGCGCAGAAGGCCAAGGAAGCGCGCCGCAACCAGGCGAACACCATCCTCAAAGAGGTCCGCTTCCGTCTGAAGATCGAAGCTCACGACTACACGACCAAGCTCAAGCGCGCCGAGGGCTTCCTCAAAGCCGGCGACAAGGTCAAGGCGATGATCCTGTTCCGCGGTCGCGAGCAGTCGCGTCCCGAGCAGGGCGTGCGCCTGCTGCGCAAGTTCGCCGAGGACGTCGCCGAACTGGGCACCGTGGAATCGAACCCCACCATCGACGGTCGCAACATGGTCATGGTCGTGGCTCCGCTGAAGAACAAGTCGGAGGCCAAGGCCGAGCAGAATGCGGTCCGCACTGCGAACAAGCAGGCCGCGCGCGACGCGAAGAGCGGGTCGGAGTCCGACCCGACCGACGAGTCCGAGGCGTAAGCCGCCCCCAAAGCTCCCGCTTCCGAGCGGGTACCCACCGTCGCCCGCCAGGGCGCCACACGAAGGAAGAGAAGATGCCGAAGCAGAAGACCCACTCGGGTGCGAAGAAGCGCTTCAAGATCACCGGCAGCGGAAAGCTGAAGAAGCAGCAGGCCGGCATGCGCCACAACCTCGAGGTCAAGTCGAGCCGGCGCACTCGTCGCCTGAACCAGGACCAGGTCCTCTCCAAGGCCGACACCAAGGTCGCGAAGAAGCTTCTCGGTCGCTGAGCGCCCGAACGTACGAATAGGAACACGAAAATGGCAAGAGTCAAGCGCGCAGTCAACGCGCAGAAGAAGCGTCGCGTCATCCTCGAGCGCGCGTCCGGTTACCGTGGCCAGCGTTCGCGCCTGTACCGCAAGGCGAAGGAGCAGGTCACCCACTCGCTCGTCTACGCGTACCGCGACCGTCGCAAGCGCAAGGGCGACTTCCGCCGTCTGTGGATCCAGCGCATCAACGCCGCTGCCCGCCAGAACGGCATCACGTACAACCGCTTCATCCAGGGCCTCGGCCTCGCGGGCGTGCAGGTCGACCGTCGCATGCTGGCCGACCTGGCCGTGACCGACGCCGGCACGTTCACCGCCCTCGTCGAGGTCGCCAAGAACGCTCTGCCCTCGGACGTCAACGCGCCGAAGGCCGCTGCCTGATCCGAGTGGTCTGCACGGGCGTCTCCCCTCGGGGAGGCGCCCGTTTCGCCTTCCCCGGCCCCGATAGACTGGGCCTGTGCTCGAGAACCCCCGCTCTCCCCGCGTCCGTGCCGTGGCCAAGCTGACCAAGCGCAGCGCAAGGGTCGAGACCGGCCTGTTCCTGCTCGAGGGTCCACAGTCGGTGCGCGAGGCGCTGCAGTACCTGCCCGAGGCGATCATCGAGCTGTTCGCGACTCCCACCGCATGGGAGAAGCACGCCGACGTGCGCGCCCTCGCCGATGAGCACGAGATCGAGGTCGAGTACGTCACCGAGGCGGTGCTCGCCGCCATGGCCGACACCGTGACCCCGCAGGGGCTCATCGCGGTCACTCGCCAGACCCCGACCTCGGTCAAGGACATCTTCGCGGCCTCGCCGAAGCTCATCGCGATCTGCGAGGAGGTGCGCGACCCCGGCAACCTCGGCACCATCATCCGCGCCGCGGATGCGGCAGGGGCGGATGCGGTGGTGCTCACCGGTCGCACCGTCGACCCGTACAACCCCAAGGTCGTGCGCTCGACGACCGGCTCTCTGTTCCATCTGCCGGTCTCCGTCGGGGGAGACCTCGACGATGTGATCCGCCGGGCGCACGCAGCCGGGATGAACGTCGTCGCAGCCGATGTGAAGGGCGACGATCTTCTCGCTGCCCGCGCCGAGGGCTTTCTCGCCCAGCCGACGGCCTGGCTGTTCGGCAACGAGGCGCGCGGACTCGAGGACGACGCGCTGTCGCAGACCGACCGTGCGCTGCGCCTGCCGATCTTCGGCCGCGCGGAGTCCCTCAACCTCGCCACCGCCGCCAGCGTCTGCCTCTACGAGTCGGCCTTCGCGCAGCGCGCGGCGGACTGAGCCGCCCGCCTCGGGCTGGGGAACGCGGCCGGACGCCGATCACGAATCGGTAAACGGGCGTGGGGCCGCGGCATCGGACGATGGCTCTGCCCTAGTCTGTGATTCATGGCAGAGCGCAATGACGCCCTCGTGGTGGTCGAGAACGTCCAGAAGCACTACGGCGAGTTCCACGCCCTCAAGGACGTCGACCTGACGGTCGACCGGGGCGAGGTGGTCGTCGTCATCGGTCCCTCCGGCTCGGGCAAGTCGACGCTGTGCCGCACGATCAACCGTCTCGAGACGATCACGAGCGGCGAGATCCGCATCGACGGCAAGACCCTTCCCGCCGAGGGCAAGGGCCTCGCGAAGCTGCGTGCCGAGGTGGGCATGGTCTTCCAGTCGTTCAACCTCTTCGCGCACCTCACCATCCTCGAGAACGTGACCCTCGGTCCGATCAAGGTGCTCGGCAAGAGCAAGGCCGAGGCCGAGAAGGAGGCCATGGCGCTGCTGGAGCGCGTCGGCGTCGCGCAGCAGGCATCCAAGCTGCCCGCGCAGCTCTCCGGCGGCCAGCAACAACGCGTCGCGATCGCACGCGCCCTCGCCATGCATCCGAAGGTGATGCTCTTCGACGAGCCGACCAGCGCGCTCGATCCCGAGATGATCAACGAGGTCCTCGACGTGATGGTCGAGCTCGCCAAGGAGGGCATGACGATGATCGTCGTGACCCACGAGATGGGCTTCGCGCGCAAGGCCGCGAACCGTGTGGTCTTCATGGCCGACGGGCAGATCGTCGAGGAGGCGACGCCCGAGGAGTTCTTCACCAACCCGAAGAGCCCCCGCGCCAAGGACTTCCTCTCGAAGCTCCTCACCCACTGACCCTCACCGATACGCACCACAGCACAGAAGGAGACGCACATGCGACGCACACGAGCTCTCGCAGGGATCGGAATCGCCACGGCGGCGCTGCTCGCCCTCACCGGCTGCAACAGCGGCAGCCCCAGCAACCCGGGAGGCGGCGACGCCGGAGACAGTGGCGACAAGCCGCTGTTCGAGGTCGCGAAGGACGTCAAGCTCGACGGCAGCCCCACGTTCGACAAGATCGAGAAGGCCGGCAAGGTCACCATCGGCGTCAAGGAGGACCAGCCGGGTCTCGGATACCTCGACGCCACGTCGGGGGAGCGCAGCGGCTTCGACGTCGACATCGCCCGCTGGATCGCCGCTTCGCTCGGCTACGGCGAGGACAAGATCGAGTTCAAGCCGATCGCCTCGGCGAACCGCGAGCAGGCGATCGTGAACGGCGACGTGGACTACTACGTCGGCACCTACTCGATCAACGACAAGCGCAAGGAGCAGATCGACTTCGCCGGTCCCTACTTCATCACCGGGCAGGGCCTGCTGATCCGCAAGGACGACCCCGAGGCCGACAAGCTCGAGGACTTCAACGGCAAGACCGTGTGCTCTGCGACCGGCTCCACGCCGATCCAGAACATCAAGGAGAACTTCAAGGAGATCAAGACGCAGGAGTACGACCTCTACTCCGCGTGCGTGCAGGACCTCATCGACGGCAAGGTCGACGCGGTCACCACCGACCAGGCCATCCTGATCGGCTACGCCGCGCAGTACCCGGACGAGGTCAAGGTCACCGGCGGCCTCTTCACCGAAGAGCGCTACGGCGTCGGCCTGACCAAGGGCGATGATGCGCTGCGCACGCACATCAACGACCTCTTCACCGAGAACAACGACATCTGGCAGGCCATCTTCGACAAGAACCTGGGCAAGTCGGGCATCAAGGTCGAGCAGCCGAAGGTCGACGCGTACTGATCACCTCTCGGGGCGGCCCTGACAGGGCCGCCCCGAACACCTCCTGAGAAGGGAAGACGGCGTGGACGTCATCTTCGGAAACCTCGACCTGTGGGGCGAGGCGATCGGGAACACCCTGCTGGTGTTCTTCATCGGCGGTCTCATCGCGCTCGTGCTCGGCGTCATCGTGGGCGCGATGCGCGTCTCGCCCGTGCCGATCGCGCGTGCCGTCGGCACCGCGTACGTGAACATCATCCGCAACACCCCTCTCACGCTGGTCTTCTTCTTCTTCGTGTTCGGCTATCCGCAGCTGGGGCTTCCCCGGCTGTCGAACACCGTGCTCGGCATCCTCGCCATCGGCATCTACACCGCCACCTACGTCGCCGAGGTGCTGCGCGCCGGCATCAACACGGTTCCCGTCGGGCAGGCCGAGGCCGCACGCGCGATCGGGCTTCCGTTCGGCCAGGTGATGACAGTGGTGGTGCTGCCGCAGGCGTTCCGCTCCGTCGTCCCGCCGATGATGAGCGTGTTCATCGCGCTGCTGAAGAACACCACCGTCGCCGCGGGCTTCTCGATCAGCGAGCTCGCCGCCCTGCGCGCGCGCGTCAACGACTCCGCGGAGCGGCCGGGCAACCCGATGGAGGTCCTGCTCTGGGTCGCCGTCGTGTTCGTCATCCTCGTGCTCGCGATGAGCGCGGTGCAGCGCCACCTCGAGAACAAGTGGAGGATCGCACGATGACCTCAGTGCTCTACGACGTCCCCGGTCCCCGGGCGATCGTCCGCAACCGCGTCCTCGCCGTGGTCACCATCCTCGTCGTGCTCGGCGCGATCGGCTTCGTGGCATACCGGATGTACACCACCGGTCAGTTCGAAGCGCAGAAGTGGTACGTCTTCACCTTCTCGAACGTGTGGGCGGGCATCCTCGGTGCGCTGGGCAAGACCCTCGGCGCTTTCGCCCTCGCGGCCGTGCTCAGCCTGATCCTCGGCTTCGCCCTCGCCATCGGCCGCCTCTCCGATCACGCCTGGGTGCGCATCCCGGTCGGCGTGATCATCGAGCTGTTCCGCGCTGTGCCGGTGCTCGTGTTCATGATGCTGCTGTACTACGGGCTCCCCGTGGTCGGCATCGACATGGAGCCGTACTGGGCGGTCGTCATCGGCCTCATGGTCTACAACGGCTCGGTGCTCGCCGAGGCGCTGCGCGCCGGCATCGAATCACTGCCCAAGGGGCAGAAGGAGGCCGGGTACGCGATCGGCCTCCGCAAGAGCGGCGTGATGCGCCTCATCCTGCTGCCGCAGGCGGTGCGCGCGATGCTGCCCGTGATCGTCGCGCAGCTGGTGGTCACCCTCAAGGACACCGCGCTCGGCTTCATCATCACCTACCCCGAGCTGCTGTATTACGCGAAGCTGCTCAGCTCGCAGCAGGGTCGCCCGATCCTGCAGTCGGCGTTCGTGATCGGCGGCATCTACATCGCGCTCTGCCTGATCCTCGCCGGCGTGGCGAAGTGGGTCGAGGTGCGCACGCGTCACTCCGCGAAGCTCAAGGGCTACACCCCGGATGCCGGCGGCGACCCCCGCATCCACGGCGAGTCGACGGTGACCGAGGTCATCGCCATGCAGCGCGGCGCCGGCAAGTTCGATCCCGGCTCGGGCATGCCGCCCACCCAGATCTGACAGAAGAGCGAAGGCGCCCCCGTCCGGGGCGCCTTCATCCGTTCCGGGCCGTCTCAGCCGGCGATGATGGCCGCGTACGCCTCGTCGAACCGGCGCCGCAGGTCGTCGTAGTACTCCCGCTGCCCGGCATCCGGCTCGGTGCGAGCGGTCTGCGGGATGATCGCCAGCGGATGCTCGGGCTGCAGCACCGACAGGGCGATGGCGGCGGCTCCGCGCATCGTGACGCGCTTCACCTTGACCACCTGCACGGGGAACCCGAGCGCCTGCGCGACCACCGACATCAGCGAGGGGAAGGCGCCGGTGACGCCGCCCGAGGCGATCACGCGCTCGATGCCAGGGCTCACCTCGTGCAGCTGCTCGAACACCCGCTGGTACGAGACGGCGATGCCCTCGGCCGCGCCGCGCCACAGCTCGCGCGGCCCCGAGGCGGATGACACCCCGGTCAGTGCGGCACGCGCGCTGCCCGCCCATCCGGTGGCCCGCTCGCCGGTGAGGAAAGGGAGCATGAGCGGCGTGCTGTCCTCGGGTGCGGCGCGCAGCAGCTCGTCGATCTCCTCGTACGAGAGGGGAGCGAGCGTGGCCTGCAGCCAGAGCGTCACGCGTCCGACATCGTTGAGCGCACCGCCGACGATCGACTGCGTGCGGGAGATGCGGTAGGCCCACAGTCCCGAGGGCAGCACATCGGGTGTCCCGTCGACGATCACGCGGATCGCACCCGACGTGGCCGCTGACAGGGCGGCGGTGTCCGGCGCTGACGCGCCCACCCCGACGTTCGACGCGTATCCGTCCGGCACCGCAGGGAACCATGCCGCGCCCTCGAGGGCCGGCCAGCGCCGCGCGACGTCGGGGGAGACCGCGGTGATCGGCTCGTCGGGGTCGACGATCGGCGCGAAGCGCGACCGGTCGACGCCCACCGCGGCGAGCAGCTCGTCGTCGAGCTCGCAGGTGTGCCGGTTGAGGATGCCCGCCCACGCCATCGTCGATGTGGCCGCGCCCTCGATGCCGGCCAGCTTCGCGTACACGTACTCGCCGAGGGAGAGGAACTTCGCCGTGCGGGCGAAGACGTCGGGATGCTCGTCCTGCAGCCACAGCAGGCGCGGCGGGTGGTAGCTGGTGTGCAGTCGTGCGCCGATGCGCTGGTGCACCTCGGCCTCGTCCAGGCGCGCGCGCAGCTGAGCCAGATGCCCCGCGGAACGGGAATCCGCGTAGGTGTAGCACGGCGTCAGGGCATCGCCGTGGGCGTCGACGCACACCAGCGAGGAGGCGAACGTGTCCATCACCACCGCGCGGATGAGCCCGGGCTCGATGCCGTCCACCACCTGGCCGATCACGTCGGCCACCTCGGCGACGATCAGATCGGCATCGATCTCGGCGGTGCCGTCCGACTCTTCGACGAACAGATGGTCGGCCTTGGCGATGCGCTTCTTGATCGGTCGGGCGTAGGCGTCGTACAGGCTGCAGCGGGTGGAGCCCGAGCCGATGTCGATCGCCAGCACGTACGGCGCGGGCGCAGAGACCAGGGTGATGGCCTGCGTGGTGGGCAGTTCGTTCGCGGTCATCGTCCATCCCGTCGCGCTCGTCGGTCGCCGTCGTTGGCGATCCTATCGGCGGGCGGGTCGGCATCCGGGGCGCCGGTAGACTCTTCTCTCGTGTCAGACTCGCCCGCAGCACCCCAGATCACACCCGAGGCGGTGGAGGTCGCCGTCGACGCCGCGCTCGTCGCGATCGGCGCCGCAGCCGACACGGCAGAGCTGAAGGCGGCACGCGCCTCGCACGTCGCCGAGGGCTCTCCGCTTGCCGTGCTGAACGCGTCGATGCGTCAGGTCGCCCCCGAGCACAAGGCCGCGTTCGGCAAGCTGATCGGGCAGGGCCGGGGCCGCGTGACCCAGGCCCTCGCCGCCAAGGAGACCGAGCTCGCCGAGGCCGAAACGGCCGCTCGACTCGAGGCGGAGCGCGTCGACATCACGGCGATCGCGTCGCGCTCGCGCGTCGGCGCGCGCCACCCTCTGCCGCTCATGCAGGAGCAGATCAGCGACATCTTCGTCGGCATGGGGTGGGAGGTCGCAGAGGGGCCCGAGCTCGAGCACGAGTGGTTCAACTTCGACGCGCTCAACTTCGACGAGGATCACCCAGCCCGCCAGGAGCAGGACACCTTCTACGTCGACCCGACGTCGCGCCACCTCGTGATGCGCACGCACACCAGCCCCGTGCAGGTGCGCTCCATGCTCGACCGCGAGCTGCCGATCTACGTGCTCTGCCCCGGGCGTGTGTACCGCACCGACGAGTTCGACGCGACCCACCTGCCGGTGTTCACCCAGGTGGAGGGGCTCGTCATCGACAAGGGCATCACGATGGCGCACCTCAAGGGCACGCTCGACCACCTCGCCCGGCAGCTGTTCGGCGCCGAGGCGAAGACGCGGCTGCGCACCAACTACTTCCCGTTCACCGAGCCGTCCGCGGAATTCGATCTCTGGCACCCCACCTTCACCGGCGGCGCGCGCTGGATCGAGTGGGGCGGCTGCGGCATGGTCAACCCGAACGTGCTGCGCGCGGCGGGCATCGACCCCGAGGTGTACAGCGGGTTCGCCTTCGGCATCGGCGTCGAGCGCGCCCTGATGTTCCGCAGCGACGTGAAGGACATGCGCGACATGGCAGAGGGCGATGTGCGCTTCAGCGAGCAGTTCGGGATGGTGGTGTGATGCGCGTTCCGATCTCCTGGCTGCGCGAGTACGTCGATGTGGCAGCCGATGCCACGGCCGAGGACGTGCTGGCCGCGTTCGTGTCGGTCGGCTTCGAAGAGGAGGACATCCACCGCTTCGAGATCTCCGGCCCTGTCGTGGTCGGGCAGGTGCTGTCGATCGAGCCCGAGCCGCAGAAGAACGGCAAGACGATCAACTGGTGCCAGGTCGATGTAGGCGAGGCCGAGCCCAGGGGCATCGTCTGCGGCGCGCACAACTTCGTCGTCGGCGACAAGGTCGTGGTGAGCCTGCCCGGTGCGGTGCTGCCCGGTCCTTTCCCGATCTCGGCCCGCAAGACCTACGGTCATGTCTCCGACGGCATGATCGCCTCGGCGCGTGAGCTGGGTCTCGGCGACGAGCACGACGGCATCATCGTGCTCTCGACCCTCGGTCTCGACCCGAAGGTCGGGGCGGATGCCATCGCTCTGCTGCACCTCGACGACTTCGCCGTCGACGTGAATGTGACGCCCGACCGCGGTTACGCGTTCTCGCTGCGCGGTCTGGCCCGCGAGTACTCGCACGCCACCGGCGGAGAGTTCCGCGATCCTGCCGAGCGCGACTTCGCACAGCTGCAGCCCGGATCCGGATTCGAGATCCGCGTCGACGATCAGGCGCCCATCCGCGGTGCGGTCGGCGCCACCGAGTTCGTCGTGCGCGTCGTGCGCGACGTCGACCCGTCCCGCCCCACTCCGCCGTGGATGATCGCACGGCTGAGCCTGGCGGGGATGCGCTCGCTCGGCGTGCTGATCGACATCACCAACTACGTGATGCTCGAGCTCGGCAACCCGATCCACGGGTACGACCTCGACAGGCTGCAGGGCGGCATCGTCGTGCGCCGTGCGGTCGAGGGCGAGCGGATGACCACGCTCGACGGACAGGATCGCGCCCTGCACGTCGAGGACCTGCTGATCACCGACGGGTCAGGTCCCATCGGCCTCGCCGGTGTCATGGGCGGCGGCACCACCGAGATGAGCGGCGAGACCCGCAACGTGCTCATCGAGGCGGCCACCTTCGATCCCGTCACCATCGCCCGCACGGCTCGCCGGCACAAGCTGCCCAGCGAGGCGTCGAAGCGCTTCGAGCGCGGCGTCGACCCGCTGATTCCGTTCGTAGCCGCACGGCGGGTGGCAGACCTCATGGTCGAGCTCGCAGGTGGAACGCTGACCGATGAGGGCGGTGCGCTCTACGCCGAGGTCGAGATCGCCGGAATCGACCTGCCCCGCGGGTTCACCGAGGGCGTCGTGGGCGTCGACTACACCGACGAGGAGATCGTCGGCGCCCTCGAGATGATCGGCGCCGAGGTGCGCCCTTCGGCCGGCTCAGGCACCCCGTCACAGGGCTGGTTCGTCATCCCGCCGAGCTGGCGACGCGACCTGACCGACAAGTGGACGCTCGTCGAGGAGGTCGCCCGCATCCATGGGCTCGACCGCATCCCCTCGATCCTGCCGACCCCGCCGTCCGGCCGCGGGTACACCGCGCTGCAGATCGCGCGCACCCGAGTGGCGGACGCGCTCGCCGCGGCCGGCTTCGTCGAGACGCCGTCGTTCCCGTTCACCACGGAGGAGCAGAACGATCTGCACGGCTCGGCGAGCGGGGCGCACCTGCCCAGCATCCGTCTGGCCAACGCTCTCGACGGCCAGGCGCCGTTCCTGCGCCGGTCGCTGATCCCGGGACTGCTCCAGACCGCGCACCGCAACATCTCACGCGGACTCGTCGACCTGGCGCTGTTCGAGGTCGGCTCGGTGTTCACGCCCGAGGAGGGCGTCGCGTACGGCACCGACTTCGTGCCGCCACTGGGCCGGCGTCCGTCTGATGAGACGCTCGCCGAGCTCGACGCGTCGATTCCGCCGCAGCCGCGTCTCGTCTCGGCGCTGCTGACCGGCAACATCACGCCCCGGCAGCCGGGGCGCGCCGCCGAGCACGTCGATCTCTCCGACGCGCTCGATGCGGTCCGAGTGATCGCGGTTGCCGCCGGCGTCGAGATCGATGTCGAGCAGACGCAGCGTGCGGCGCTGCACCCGGGCCGCGCCGGCGTGCTGAGCGTGAACGGCGAGCAGGTCGGCTATGTCGGCGAACTGCACCCGCAGGTGTCGGCCGACGCCGATCTTCCCGGACGCGCGTACGTGCTGGAGCTCGATCTCGACCGCGTGCTCACCCTCGCCGGTCACCGGGTCGTGGCCGAGTCGCTGTCGACCTTCCCCGCCGCGACGCAGGACGTCTCGCTCGTGGTGGGCATGGAGGTGCCGGCATCCGAGGTCCGCACCGCGCTCATCGAGGGCGCAGGCGAGCTGCTCGAGTCGGCGCGCCTCGTCGACGACTACCGCGGCGAGGGGCTGGGCGAGGGGCAGAAGAGCCTCAGCTTCGCGCTGCGCTTCCGGGCATCCGACCGCACGCTCACCGCGGCCGAGGCGACCGAGGCGAAGCTCGCCGGCGTCGCCGTCGCCACCGAGCGCTTCGGTGCGAGCATCCGCGACTGATTGCACCCAGAGCAGCCCTCCTGAGCCGACCGGCGCAGGAGGGCTGCTCTGCGTTCCGGTCTGCCCTGTGTTCCCTCTGCGCTGTGTTCCGTCTGCTCTGAGCGGAATCCCTTCCGCTCACACGGTGCCGGTGCTGTCATTGCGGCATGACCCAGGTGCTCGTGCTCGGCGGAACAGGATGGCTCTCGGGGCGGATCGCGCAGCGGTGGCGGGATGCCGGTGCCGCCGTGACCTGTCTCGCACGCGGAGAGCGCCCGGCGCCGGCCGGCACGGTGCTGCTCCGCGGCGATCGCGATGACCCTGGGGTCTACGATCGGCTCGCCGAGCAGCGCTGGAACGAGGTCGTCGACATCTCCTCCCGCGCTGACCACGTCGCCGCGGCCGTCGCCGCACTCGGCGACCGAGCCGATCACTGGACGTACGTGTCGTCGATGTCGGTGTACTCCGACGACACGACCAAGGGACTCGACGAGTCGGGCATCCGGCATCCGCCCGCCCAGCCCGGTGACGAGTACCAATACGGCGCGCAGAAGGTCGCGGCGGAGGACGCCGTGATGACGCTCGCAGACCGGGCGCTCATCGTGCGGCCCGGACTCATCGTGGGCGAGGGGGACCCCAGCGACCGGTTCGGCTACTGGGCGGCGGCCTTCGCGCGCGCGGGCATCGACCCCGTGCTGGTCCCGGAGCTGGCCGCACGCGCGGTGCAGGTGATCGACGTCGATGACCTCGCCGCCTTCCTCACCGCCGAGCGGCGGCGGGGGATCGTGAACGCGATCGGCGACGTGCATCCGCTGGCCGAGGTGCTCAGCCGCATCCGAGCCGCGGCCGGACACAGCGGAGAGCTTCTGGAGGCGGGCGATGGGTGGCTCGAGGCGCACGGCGTGCAGTACTGGATGGGGGAGAGGTCGTTGCCGCTCTGGCTGCCCGCCGACATGCCCGGCTTCATGCGCCGTGACAACTCCGCATACCGCGCGGCCGGAGGGGCGATCCGCCCGCTCGAGGAGACGATCCGCGTCGTCCTCGACGACGAGCGCGCCCGCGGCCTGATCGGGAGCGCCGCGCAGGACTCAGCCGGGAAGACGAACGCGCGCTCATCGACCAGCTGACATCGCCCTGACATCCGAGGTGCAGGTCCTGCGATCGGCGGCATCCCTCTCCGCCGAGACGTGGCGGATTTGCGGATGCCGCGCCCGCGGCGCTACTGTCGCGGCATGCCCTCGGTCGCACAGCTCTCGCAGACGCTCATCTTCAGCGTCGCTCCTGTGCGCCGACGCCGCGGCGGCCGCCGACTCTAGGCGACCCCGCGCTCTCCGCCCTTCGACAAGCTCAGGGACCTATATCGGAGGGAGCCGGCGTCGCCGCCCCGGCCCGTCCATCGCTCGCACCCCGCGTCATCCTCGGGGCCGACCGAGCACCGACCGTTAAGGTAGAAGCATGACGTACTCCGTCGCCGTCTCCGGCGCATCCGGCTATGCGGGAGGCGAGATCCTGCGGCTTCTCGCCGCCCATCCCGACATCGAGATCCGCACCGTGACCGCGCATTCCAACGCGGGTCAGCCGCTCATCGAGCACCAGCCGCACCTCCGATCCCTCGCACATCTGACGCTGCAGGACACCACTCCCGAGATCCTCTCCGGGCACGACATCGTCTTCCTCGCGCTGCCGCACGGCCAGTCCGGCCAGTACACGGATGCCCTGCAGGACGCGCCGCTGGTGATCGACGCGGGCGCCGACCACCGCCTCGCCTCGCGAGACGCCTGGGATGCCTTCTACGGCGGCACCTTCCACGAGGCATGGACCTACGGCGTGCCCGAGCTGCTGGTGGACGGGCGGAAGCAGCGCGAGAACCTCCGCGGAGCGAACCGCATCGCCGCCCCGGGCTGCAACGCCTCCACCGTGAGCCTGAGCCTCGCCCCAGGCGTCGCGGCCGGCGTGATCGACCCGTCAGACATCGTCAGCATGCTCGCCGTCGGCCCCTCGGGCGCCGGCAAGAGCCTGAAGACCAACCTCCTCGGCAGCGAGATCCTCGGCACCGCCAACCCGTACGCGGTCGGCGGCTCGCACCGGCATATCCCCGAGATCCGGCAGGCGCTCGCCGCGGCGTCCCCTTCGGCGGGCTCAGGGACCGGTCATGAGGACATCCGCATCTCGTTCACCCCCGTCATCGTCCCGATGGCCAGGGGCATCCTCGCCACCTCGAGCGCGCCGATCGCCCAAGGAGTCTCAGACGCTGAGATCCGCGACGCGTGGCAGAGCGCCTACGGCGACGAGACATTCGTCCACCTGCTTCCCGAAGGCCACTTCCCCCGCACCGCCGACGTGCTCGGCGCGAACACCGCGCTGATGGGCCTCGCGATCGACAGGGCCGCGAACCGGGTGATCGTCGTCACCGCCGTCGACAACCTCGTCAAGGGGACGGCCGGCGCCGCCGTGCAGTCCATGAACATCGCGCTCGGCCTGCCAGAAGGTCGCGCCCTCACTGTGAACGGAGTCGCGCCGTGAGTGTCACCGCACCCCAGGGATTCGAAGCGTCCGGAGTCGCCGCAGGCCTGAAGAGCACCGGCAAGCCCGACGTCGCCGTGGTCGTCAACCGCGGCCCCCGCAAGATCGGCGCCGCTGTCTTCACCACCAACCGCGCCAAGGCCAACCCGATCATCTGGTCGCAGCAGGTCATCGCCGATCGCGTGGTCGAGGCGGTCGTGCTCAACTCCGGGGGAGCGAACTGCTTCACCGGCGCCTTCGGCTTCCAGACCACCCACCTCACCGCCGAGAAGGCAGCCGAACTGCTCGATGTCAGCGCCGGTGACGTGCTGGTGTGCTCGACCGGGCTCATCGGCACCGGCGACGAGGTGTTCCGCGACAAGGTGCTCGACGGCGTCGAGCGCGGCATCGCCGCACTCAGCTCCGACGGCGGCGACGACGCGGCGGCCGCCATCATGACGACCGACAGTGTGCCGAAGATCGCGGTCGTCAGCCGCGACGGCTGGACGATCGGCGGCATGGCCAAGGGCGCGGGCATGCTCGCCCCGGGACTCGCGACCATGCTCGTCGTCATCACCACCGACGCCGACCTCGAGGCATCCGAAGCCGACGCGGCACTGCGCAGGGCGACCGCCGTCAGCTTCGACCGGCTCGACTCGGACGGATGCATGTCCACCAACGATCAGGTCACGCTGCTCGCGAATGCCGCCAGCGGCATCCGTCCCGATCTGGACGATTTCGCCGCCGCGCTCACGGAGCTCTGCCGGGATCTCGCCGAGCAGCTGCAGGCGGATGCGGAAGGCGCGAGCCACAGCATCGCCATCGAGGTGAGGAACGCCGTCACCGAGACCGAGGCCGTCGAGGTCGGCCGGTCGGTTGCACGGAACAACCTCTTCAAAGCGGCGATCTTCGGCAACGATCCGAACTGGGGCCGAGTTCTCGCCGCGATCGGCACCACCTCCGCCCAGTTCGACCCGTACGACGTCGACGTCTCGATGAACGGCGTGCGCGTGTGCACCGCCGGCGGCCCGGATCGACCGCGCGAGGAGGTCGACCTGACACCGCGCGAGGTGCATATCGAGATCGACCTGAAGCTGGGCGACGCCACCGCCACCATCCTCACCAACGACCTGACCCACGACTACGTGCACGAGAACAGCGCCTACGCCTCATGACCGACATCCACGACACCCGGCCCGAAGAGGCGGCCGTCAAGGCCGGCACCCTCATCGAATCCCTGCCGTGGCTGAAGAAGTTCCGCGACCAGATCGTCGTCGTGAAGTACGGCGGCAATGCGATGGTCTCGGACGAGCTGCAGGAGGCGTTCGCGCAGGACATCGCGTACCTGCGCTATGTCGGTGTTCAGCCCGTCGTCGTGCACGGCGGCGGCCCGCAGATCTCGAACATGCTCGACCGACTCGCGATCCCGAGCGAGTTCAAGGGCGGCTACCGGGTCACCAACACCGAGGCGATCAGCGTGGTCCGCATGGTGCTCACCGGCCAGGTGAACCCCCAGCTGGTCGCGAAGATCAACTCGCACGGGCCCATCGCGACCGGGCTCAGCGGAGAGGACGCGGGTCTGTTCGGCGGTCGTCGTCGTGGCGTCGTGATCGACGGCGAAGAGGTCGACCTCGGTCGCGTCGGCGACGTCGTGCAGGTCGACCCGACCCCGGTGCTGGACCACCTCGCCTCCGGGCGCATTCCGGTCGTCTCCTCGATCGCCCCCGACCTCGACCACCCCGGGCAGTCGCTCAACGTCAACGCGGATGCCGCGGCATCCGCCCTCGCCGTCGCGCTCGACGCGCGCAAGCTGGTGATCCTCACAGATGTGCCAGGGCTCTACGTTGACTGGCCCAACCGCGACTCACTCGTCTCGCATCTCACATCCAGCTCGCTGGCCGAGATGCTTCCGACGCTCGAGTCGGGGATGATCCCGAAGATGCGAGCCTGCCTCGATGCCGTCGAGGGCGGCGTCGACGCCGCCGCCATCATCGACGGACGGGTGCCGCATTCGGTGCTGGTCGAGCTGTTCACAAGCAAGGGAATCGGCACGGAGGTGGTCAAGGATGCCTGATTGGAACGATGACGCGGCACGCGATCTGATGAGTCTGGGCGGGCGCCTGGCGCTGCTGACCAGGGGTGACGGCTCGTGGGTATGGGACGCCGATGAGAACCGCTACCTCGACTTCCTCGGTGGCATCGCGGTGAACTGCCTCGGGCACGCCCACCCCGTCTTCGTCGACGCCGTCTCGCGGCAGGCCGCGACGCTGTCGCACGTGTCGAACTACTTCGCCTCGCCTGCTCAGCTCGAGATCGCCGCGCGACTCAAGCGCCTGGCCGGCACAGGTGAGCAGGGCCGCGTGTACCTGGCCAACTCCGGCGCCGAGGCGAACGAGACCGCGATCAAGCTGTCGCGTCTGCACGGCGCGCGCTTCACCGAGACCGAGGGCAGAGCCCGCACGACGATCCTCGTGGTCGAGGGCGCCTTCCACGGGCGCACGATGGGCACGCTGTCGCTGACGCCGAAGGCCGCGTACCGCGACCCCTTCCAGCCCGCGATCCCCGATGTGGTGACCGTCGAGCGCTCCGTCGAGAGCCTCGAGTCGGCATTCGCGTCACAGGCCGTCGCGGCGTTGATCGTCGAGCCGATCCAGGGCGAGGCGGGCGTCGTCGAGCTCCCGGCCGGATTCCTCGTGCGTGCTCGCGAGCTCGCCACCGAGAACGACGCGCTGCTGATCCTCGACGAGGTGCAGACCGGGTCCGGACGCACGGGGGAGTGGTTCGCCTTCCAGCGCGAGGGCATCACGCCGGATGCGGTGACCGTGGCCAAGAGCATCGGGGCGGGCTTCCCGCTCGGCGCGCTCATCACATTCGGAGCGGCCGGCGACCTGTTCTATCCCGGAACCCACAACTCGACGTTCGGCGGCAACCCGCTCGCGAGCGCCGTCGCCAACGCCGTGCTCGGCTACATCGAGAGCGAGAACCTGCTCGAGAACGTCACCGCGCGAGGAGCACAGCTGCGCGATGCGGTGACGTCGCTGCCGCTGGTCGACCGCACCTCGGGAGCAGGCCTGCTCATCGGCATCCACCTCACCGCACCGGTCGCCGCCGACGTCCGCGCGGCCGCACACGAGCGCGGACTCATCGTCAACGCGCCCACGGCCGACATCATCCGCATCGCCCCCGCCTACACGATCGGCGACGACGAGGTCGACGAGTTCGTCACGCGCTTCGGCGCCGCGCTCGCGGCCGTCGCAGAGACCGCGCAGGCACAGACCGCAACGACCCTCTCGGAGGCCTCCGCATGACCCGCCACCTGCTGCGCGACGACGACCTGACCCCCGCCGAGCAGGCGGAGATCCTCGACCTCGCGCTCGAGCTGAAGAAGGACCGCTGGGCGAGCAAGGCCCTGGCCGGCCCGCAGACGGTCGCGGTGATCTTCGACAAGTCCTCCACTCGCACCCGCGTCTCGTTCGCCGTGGGCATCGCCGATCTCGGCGGATCGCCGCTGATCATCTCGACCGCGAACAGCCAGCTCGGCGGCAAGGAGACCCCCTCCGACACCGCCCGTGTGCTCGAGCGCCAGGTGGCGGCCATCGTGTGGCGCACCTACGCCCAGTCGGGGCTCGAGGAGATGGCGCGCGGCACCCGGGTTCCCGTCGTCAATGCACTCTCCGACGACTTCCACCCCTGCCAGCTGCTGGCCGACCTGCTCACGATTCGCGAGCACAAGGGAGACCTCAAGGGTCTCACCCTGTCGTTCTTCGGCGACGGACGCAGCAACATGGCGCACTCCTACGCGCTCGCCGGAGTGACCGCCGGGATGCACGTGCGCATCGCCTCGCCCGCGGCTTACGCTCCTCGCGCTGACGTGGTCGCTGCGGCCGAGGCCCGTGCGGCCGAGACCGGCGGCTCGATCACCCTGGTCTCCGACCGGCGCGAGGCGTCCGTCGGCGCTGACGTCGTCGTCACCGACACCTGGGTGTCGATGGGCAAGGAGGAGGAGAAGATCGAGCGTCTGCGCGATCTCGGCGGGTACAAGGTCACGACAGAGGTCATGTCGCAGGCCGCACCGGATGCCATCTTCATCCACTGCCTGCCCGCGGATCGCGGCTACGAGGTCGACTCCGAGGTCATCGACGGCCCGCAGAGTGTCGTCTGGGACGAGGCGGAGAACCGTCTGCACGCCCAGAAGGCGCTGCTCGTGTGGCTGCTCGGCAAGCAGGAGACGGCAGCGTGAGCGGCAACGGCACGAACGACGGCGCACTCTGGGGCGCGCGCTTCGCCGGCGGTCCCTCGCCGGAGCTCGCCGAGCTGAGCCGCTCGACGCACTTCGACTGGATTCTCGCCCCGTACGACATCGCGGGGTCCCACGCGCACGCGACCGCTCTGCAGGCGGCGGGCTACCTCGAAGCCGACGAAGCACGCATCATGCACGAGGGACTCGACGCTCTCGCGGCGCGGATCGCAGATGGCACCCTGCTGCCCGATCCGGGTGACGAGGACGTGCACGGAGCGCTCGAGAAGGCGCTCATCGCCGAGGTCGGTGCCGAGGTGGGGGGCCGGCTGCGCGCCGGTCGCAGCCGCAACGACCAGATCGCCACCCTCGTGCGCATGTACCTCATCGACCACGCCCGGGTCATCGCCAAGCACCTGCTGCGCGTGATCGACGCACTGGTCGCGCAGGCCGAGGCGCACCCCGGCGCCATCCTGCCGGGACGCACGCACCTGCAGCACGCACAGCCGGTGCTGCTCGCCCATCACCTGCAGGCGCACGCCTGGCCTCTGGTGCGCGAGCTCGAGCGGCTCGTCGACTGGCGGCGCCGCGCCGGAGTCTCGCCGTACGGCGGGGGAGCGCTCGCCGGCTCGACGCTCGGCCTCGACCCTGCTCTCGTGGCACGCGAGCTCGGGCTCGACCGCCCGGCCGAGAACTCGCTCGACGGCACCTCGGCCCGCGATGTGGTGGCCGAGTTCGCGTTCATCGCCGCGATGACCGGCATCGACCTGTCGCGTCTGAGCGAGGAGATCATCCTCTGGAACACCCGGGAGTTCGGCTTCGTCACGCTCGACGACGCGTATTCGACCGGGTCGAGCATCATGCCGCAGAAGAAGAACCCCGACATCGCCGAGCTCGCGCGCGGCAAGTCGGGCAGGTTGATCGGCAACCTGTCCGGGCTGCTCGCCACGCTCAAGGGTCTGCCGCTGGCCTACAACCGCGACCTGCAGGAGGACAAGGAGCCGGTCTTCGACTCGGTGCAGACGCTCGAAGTGGTGCTGCCCGCGTTCGCCGGCATGGTCGCCACGCTGCGCTTCGACACGGAGCGGATGGCGGCGCTCGCGCCGCAGGGCTTCTCGCTGGCGACGGATGTCGCGGAGTGGCTGGTCAAGCGCCGCGTGCCGTTCCGGGATGCGCACGAGATCTCGGGCGCGCTGGTGCGCGCCTGCGAGGAGCGCGGCATCGGACTCGAGGATGCGGATGAGGTGCTGCTTAATTCGGTGTCGGAGCATCTGACTGCCGAGGTGCGAGAGGTGCTGTCCATCGAGGGATCGGTGGCGTCGCGCTCGGGCGTCGGGGGCACCGCACCGGATCGCGTGACCGAGCAGCGGGCCGAGCTCGTAGCACGCGCACAGGCTGCCGCTCACGCCCTGGGATTGTGATCGCCGCGATCTCCGGAACTGATAACCGCGGAATATGAGCGATCTGCTTATTATCGTGCGATATCAGTGATACCCTAATGCCATGGTGATCGCAGTCACGGCCGACATCATCGGATCCCGGCAGCTGGATGACCGCATCGAAGCACAGCAGCACTTCGACGCGGCGATCGCTCGGGCGCAGCAGGACCTTCCCCTGGCTGCGCAGCCGCTCCGCCCGACGGTCGGCGATGAGCAGCAGGGCATCTACCCGACGCTCGACGCCGCACTGGCCTCTCTGCTGCTGATCCGTCTCGCACTGCCGGACGGAGTGGAGTTCCGCTTCGGAATCGGCGTCGGTGATGTGGGCCGCATCCCCTCGACGGCATCGAAGGACGGTATCTCCGAGGGACCGGGTTGGTGGGCCGCGCGCAGCGCCATCGAGCATGTGCAGGCGCTGCAGAAGCGCGCGGCGCCCGAGGCCCGCACCTGGATCGTCGTGCACGAGAGTGTACAGATGCCTCTCGAGCAGGTGCGGTGGGCGAACGCGTATCTGCTGGCTCGGGATGAACTCGTCGGCGGGATGCGGGAGCGCTTGCGCCGGCTGACCTACGGCCGCTGCCTCGGCCGCACTCAGCGCGAGCTCGCCGCAGAGGAGGGGGTCACGCAGTCGGCGGTGTCGCAGGCGCTGACGGCCGCGGGCTCGGCAGCGGTGGTCGAGGGATTCCGGCTGCTCGAGCTCAACCCAGGCTGAGGCGCAGGATCAGGCCGATCGCCCCTGCCCAGAGCAGGCTGGCGAGGGTGCCGATGATGAAGCGCTCCCTCGCTTCGGCCTCGCCCAGCTCGGGGAAGCGGCCGATGCCCTTCACAGCGATGATCGCGGCGATCGCCTCCGGGAACCCCACGGCGATCGCCAGCACGGTGCAGATCCGCTCGAGGTAGCCGATCACGGTTCCTCCCCGCATGAGGGTCCGCACGTCCGCGGGATCTGCGTGCTGCGCGGCGACGATGAGGATGCCGCCGTCCGGGGTCTCGCGCACGCGCTTGCCGGTGGCGATGTCCAGCGCCCGTCGAGTGAACGGGTTGCCTCCGAGAGTCGCGGCGCCGATCCCGATCACCGTCATCGGCACCCCGATCGCCGGCATCGCGATCGGGTGGACGACGATCACGATCGTCACCGCAGCGACGAGCAGGACGGCGCACACCGCCATCGTCGCCGTCGAGGGCGTGCGCACGCCGAGCAGCGAGAGCACGAGCACGATGACCAGCACGATCAGGATGATCGAGGCGAGCACGGCGGAGGTGAGCGGATCGACCGGCGACATGCCGACAGCATCCCACGGGCATCCGACACCCGACGGGACGGTGCGCGTGTCGTGCGCTGATAGCCTGGAACGCGTGTCGAATCCCGCTCTGACGACCGCCCCGGTGGCGCTCGACCCCACGTTCGAGAACGTGTGGGACGAGCTGCTGTGGCGCGGCCTCGTCCACGTGTCCACCGATCAGGAGGCGCTGCGCGCCCTTCTCGCCGGGGACCCGATCACGTATTACTGCGGATTCGACCCGACCGCGCCGAGCCTGCACCTGGGCAACCTCGTGCAGCTGCTCACGCTGCGCCGCATCCAGCTCGCGGGGCACAAGCCGCTCGGCCTCGTCGGCGGCTCGACCGGCCTGATCGGCGACCCGCGCCCCACGGCCGAGCGCACGCTCAACACGCGCGAGACCGTCGAGGAGTGGGTGCAGCGCCTGCGCGCACAGGTCGAGCGCTTCCTCAGCTTCGAGGGCGAGAACGCCGCCCGCATGGTGAACAACCTCGACTGGACGGCGCCGATGAGCGCCATCGACTTCCTGCGCGAAATCGGAAAGCACTACCGCGTCGGCACGATGCTCAAGAAGGACGCTGTGGCAGCGCGTCTGAACTCGGATGCCGGCATCAGCTACACCGAGTTCAGCTACCAGATCCTGCAGGGCATGGACTTCCTCGAGCTGTACCGCTCCTACGACTGCGTGCTGCAGACCGGCGGCAGCGACCAGTGGGGCAACCTCACCAGCGGCACGGATCTCATCCACCGCGTCGAGGGCGCCTCCGCGCACGCCATCGGCACCCCGCTGATCACCAACAGCGACGGCACGAAGTTCGGCAAGAGCGAGGGCAATGCGGTCTGGCTCGACGCCGACATGTGCAGCCCGTACCGGATGTACCAGTTCTGGCTCAGCACCGCCGACGCCGACGTGATCGAACGGCTCAAGGTCTTCACCTTCCTGACCCGCGCCGAGATCGAGGAGTACGCCGCTCTCGTCGAGAGCGAGCCGTTCCGACGAGCGGCGCAGAAGCGCCTCGCGCTCGAGGTCTGCACCACCGTGCACGGCGCCGAGGCGACGGCCGCGGTGATCGCGGCGTCGGAGGCGCTGTTCGGGCAGGGTGACCTGAGCGAGCTCGATGCGGCGACCCTGCGCACGGCACTCGACGAGCTGCCGAATGCCACGGTGCCGACCGGAGCATCCGTCGTCGATGCGCTGGTCGCGACCGGCCTGGTCACCAGCGCATCCGAGGCGCGACGGGCGATCACGCAGGGCGGCGTCACACTCGACGGCGCGAAGGTCGTCGATCATGAGACCACCGTTCAGGGCACGCTGCCCGGCGGCGTCTCCGTGCTGCGCCGCGGCAAGAAGACCCTCGCGGGCGTCTTCATCGGCTGAGCATGCCCTTCACTCCGAGCCATGCGGTGATCGCGCTGCCGTTCGCGCGATCACCGCTGGTTCCGGCTGCGATCGCGATCGGTGCGATGACGCCGGATCTGCCGCTGTTCCTGCGCGGGGCGGGACTCTCGTACGGTTTCACGCACGGCTGGTCGAACATCGTGTGGACGACTCTCGTCGCCTTCGTGCTGCTGCTGGTCTGGCGGGTGGTGCTTCGTCCGGCATCCGTCGAGCTGGCCCCGGATGCCATCGCCGATCGTCTTCCGGCTGACTGGCGACGCACTGGCGCTGACGCAGCGATCGAGCTGGTCGCTCCGCGCGAGCGCTTCGGCTATCCGCTGCTGCTGGTGATCTCGCTGATGCTCGGGGTACTCTCGCACATCGGCTGGGACCTCTTCACCCACGAGGGACGCTGGGGCGTGGAGGCGATTCCCGCGCTGCAGCAGATGTGGGGACCACTCGCGGGTTACAAGTGGCTGCAGCACGGATCGAGTGTGGTCGGACTGCTGGTCATCGGCGTCTTCGCCCTGATCTGGCTGCGCCGCCGGCCGGTCGAGCGCCTCCCGCGGATGCTGCCGGCGTGGGCCCGGTGGATCTGGATGCTGAGCCTGCCGGCGATCCTCATCGCCGCGTGGGTCGTCGGGCTGCTCGCGTTCGGTCCTCTCGACGCGTCGTTCACCGTGCAGCATCTGGCCTACCGGGTGCTGCCGCCGGCGTGCGGACTGTGGGGCGCGGCCACGCTCGTGCTGTCGCTGGGTATCGTGGTCGCCTCTGCGCGGCGTCGGAGATGACCCAGACGCGGGACTGACGCTCGGCCTCGCTCATGTCGCGTCGTGCCACGGAGGGCGCTCACCACTCCGGAGTGTCGCCGCCCCACGGACGGGCCGGACGGAAGCGCGCGGGTGCACCAGGCCACAGCACCGCGGGTGCCACGGTCGTCACCCGTCGACCCGCCACCTCGAATTCCTGAGTTCGCGCCTCGTACTCATCCGCAGGCGCGGGGACGGGCCGCCGTGGCATCCCGAGCAGCTCCGCCGCGACGCGCCGCAGGGAGGCGCGCACCAGCCAGCCGCCGCCGACCTCCGCACGGCGTCGCAGGGCCGTGATCACCGCGGCGGCAAGCAGATAGCCGGCGGAGTGATCCAGCGCCTGCGCGGGGAGCGCGCCTGGCGACGCACCGTCAGCGGACTCGATCCACGAGATCCCGGACTCCGCCTGCACGAGACTGTCGAACCCGCGCGGCGAGTCATCGCCAGGCCACGCGCTCAGCTGGGCGATGACGAGATGCGGATGCCGTCGAGCGAGGTCTGCAGGCGAGAGCCCCAGACGTGCAAGCGCGGAAGGGTGGTATCCGAGCGCGACGACGTCCGCATCTGCGAGCAGGCTCTCGACACGCGCCGACTCGGCACCGACGTCGAGCAGTGCGGTGCGCTTGCCGTGGCCGGTGTCCAGGTGCTGCCACTCCGGTTCCGGGAGGTGAGGCGGGTCGAGTCGCAGCACGTCTGCTCCCGCGAAGGCGAGCGTGCGGGTGGCGACCGGACCGGCGATCACGCGGGTGAGGTCGAGGACGCGCACGCCCGAGAGGGGAGCGGTCGCTGAAAGGAGCGGCAGCGGACGCGCGGGGGAGTCCGCCACGCGACGCGTCTCGACGAGCGGATGCCGCCGCAGCATCGCGTCGCGCTGCGGATCCTCTCGGCGCACCGTGACGCACAGCCCGCCCGCGGCGGTGATCCCGTGGGCGGCCACGTCGGACGCCATGGTCGCCAGCCTGCTCGAGATGTCCTCGGGCGAAGCGTGGAGAGGCACCCGAAGCGCTGCCGTGAGCGCGGAGGCGTGATGCGGGTAATTGCCATGCGTGCGAACCCAGCCATCGGCCGTCCGCCAGACAGCGGCGACCATACGTCGGGCACTTCGCCGTCGATGCGGAGCTCCCTGTCGGTGCGATAGGCAGCGGCGATCTGGCCGGGATCCGGCGGCAGGAAGTCGTCGGGGGAGAGCGCCCGGCCCACGGCGCACACACTGCGCCAGGCCAGCTCGCCCACCGCCAGCCGGGAGGGCAGCGGCACGGGGTGCGAAGGCTCCATCTGCTGCATGAGCAGACACTACGCCGGAACAGCCTGATCATCCGCGTATTCACGGGCAGACGGTGGTGTGCGACACGCCCGGGGGTGGGTGGTGATTTGCGGGGTGTGGGGGATCGGCGTAACTTATTACTTGTTCGCCCCAAGCGGTTGAGCGGAAGGCCTGAAGGGCCTGGCTCCCCTCCA
>NZ_JBIVGE010000002.1:222573-1061941 GCF_044748505.1 Microbacterium sp. NPDC089987 | reverse complement strand
AACGACCATGCAGCGAGTTTGAAACTGACCAAAAGAGACGAACATCATTGCTGACATTCATATAAATTGATCCAAAGGAATTCTCAACCAACCCCACAAGGGTTGGACGAGGATAATTTGGCATTTGACAAGTGCACGCTGTTGAGTTCTCAAGGATCGGACGCACCCGCACACCCACCCCATCAGGGCAAGAAGCGCAGGGCAACTTCACAATCTTATCCATCCCGGCCCGACTGTCAAACCGACACGCCGAGAGGACCAGGACCAGATCCGCGCCTCGCTTCCGAGGCAACTTCTCCAGCCTAACCCATCCGGCCAGACTGTCAAATCGACAACCCCGACTGGGATGACCACACTCCCCGGGCTAAAGACCCGCACCAAGAACCGAAGCTCTCAACACTGGAGGTGGGTGGTTCACTACTTGGAGGGGAGCCAGGCCCTTCAGGCCTTCCGCTCAACCGCTTGGGGCGAACAAGTAATAAGTTACGCCGATCCCCCACACCCCGCAAATCACCACACACCCCCGGGCGTGTCGCACCCCGCCCACCACCACCGAAAGCTCCTGTGATCAGGCGGTTGCCGCTACTGTGACGACATCAGGCCGGAAGGACGGAGCCTCCTCATGCCCCGATCGCTCGATCTCGCGTTCCCGTTCGCCGGTCAGTGGCTTGTGCAGAACAGCCCAGCGAACCGGGTGCCCAGTCACGGGACCCCGCTCTTCGCCTCGTCATACGCGATCGATTTCGTACCTCTCGGCGACCATGCTCGGACTGCTCCGATGCGTGCCCGATCGTGGGTGCGCACTGAGCCGGCGCAGGTGTTTCCCGGGTACGGGCGCGGTGTGCTCGCTCCGGCCGACGGCATCGTGGTGGCGGCGGAGGATGCCGCGCCCGATCACGGAGCGCACCGCGGGCTGCCCTCCGTGGGATACGCGGTCTCCCAGCGACGTCGCGCGGCACAGGGATGGGCGGCGCTGTCCGGCAACCACGTGCTGCTGCATATCGGGGATGCTGTCGTCGCGCTCTGTCACCTGCAGCAGCACTCCCTTCGCGTACGCGTGGGCGAGGCTGTCGTCGCCGGCCAGCCGCTCGCCGGCTGCGGCAACAGCGGCAACAGCACCGAGCCGCATCTGCACCTGCAGGCGATCGATCGGCCGGATGTCGGTCTCGCACGCGCGGTGCCGGTGACCTTCTCAGGAGCACTCCCGCGCAACGGGTCCGTCGTCAGCGCGTGACTGCGCCCGAGAACGCAAGAACCCCCGCACCTCAGTGCGGGGGTTCTGTCACGCAGTGGACCTAAGGGGATTCGAACCCCTGACCTCCTCGATGCGAACGAGGCGCGCTACCAACTGCGCCATAGGCCCGTGAACGGAGTTCAGGTTATCACGCGCTCAGCCGACTGCTCGACGCGCAAGCAGCTGGCGCACGTGAGCTTCGATCTCGGCATCGTCCACGACGCCCATCCCCGCGTACGGCGAAGTCTCAGCGGCAGCGGGTGCGACGGGCAGTGCGGTCGGCGCCGGCGGAGCGAGCTCCTCGGCGCGACGACGCAGCTCGGCACGTCGAGCGGCGCGCTCGCGCTCGGCCCGAGCGTCGATCTCCGCCTGCGCAGTCTGAGCGCGGGAGCCGGCGACGGTCACCAGCTGCTGCGGCAGCGGACGCGGCGTCCAGACCGCGGGGCCCTGGTCGTGCAGCGGCGGCGACACGCGCTCGGCGACCGGTGCGACGGCGGGGCGCTCCAGGCGACGCGCTCCTCGCGCGGCGACCTGAGCCATGCGGACCAGAACCGCCGTCCCGAGCGCAGCGAGGACGACTCCCCCGGCTGCGAGCATCCAGCCGCCGGTCGCGACGATCTGCCAGATGCCGAGTCCCAGCATGATCAGCGCGGTGACGAGGGATGCCGTTGCGGCCAGCCGCGTGCGGCGGCGCGCCCGCGCCTGACGCACGACGGGATCACGACGGGTGGCGGCGAGCTCTTCGCGAAGGCGCTCGAGCTCCGCGTTCTCCTTCTCGGCCTGCAGGCGCTTGGCCAGCCGCTGCTGGGCGAGAGCCGTGCGCGCGGTGAGTTCGAGGCGCACCTCGTCAGGCGTCTCGCTCGTCTCGGCGAGAACCCGCAGCGCCTGGTTGAGTCGCACCGCGTTGCGCTCGGCCGCGTAGTACTGGTGTCGCCCGCGCCAGCTGGGCACGAAGTAGAGCACCCAGAGCAGCACAGCGACGAGGACGATCACGCCCCCACTCAGCACCGGCCCATCCATGCTGACCACGGTAGCGCGCGGCTGAGCTCAGACCCGATCATTCCCGCGCGTGTGTCGCGCGCTTCAGCTCTGCTCATCTCCGTGCGGAGGCAGCGCCGCCGCAAGAGGCACATCGCCGTTCACCCAGCGCGAGAGCACCCCGCGGGGAACCTCCTCCTGCGTGAGGGCGAACGCGTGGTGGTCGCGCCAGTCCCCGTCGATGTGGATGTAGCGCCGCCGCAGCCCCTCGTAACGGAATCCGAGCTTCTGCACCACCCGCAGGCTCGCGTGATTCTCGGGACGGATGCAGATCTCCATTCGGTGCAGGCCGAGCTGGTCGAACGCGGCATCCGTCGCCATCGCGACCGCTGCGGGAGTGATGCCCTTCCCTGCGAAGCGCTCGCTGACCCAGTACCCGATGGTCGCCGACGCGAGCGAACCGCGAGCGACGCCCCAGATGTTGAGCTGCCCGGCGACGTCGCCGTCGTACTCCATCACGAACGGGTACCCGGCACCGTCGCGGTGCTGCTGCAGCAGCCGGCGGATGGCCGCCCTCATGTCGAATCCTGCGCTGCCGCCGGGAATCGTCGCCTCCCAGGGCTGCAGCCAGGAGCGGTTCTCGAGCAGCTCACGCTGCAGCACCCTCGCGTCGCGTGGCTTCACGAGTCGGAGGGTCACGGGACCGTAGCGCATCACGGGCAGGATGTCGTTCGACATCGTCTTCTCCCGGTCAGAGTCCGGCCGCGAACCGCTTGAGCCACGGGCGCAGCTCCTCGCCGAGGTCGTCGCGGTCGACGGCGAGCTGCACGATCGCCTTGATGTAGTCCGCCCGATCACCCGTGTCATAGCGGCGCCCACCGAAGACGACGCCGACCACCCCGGGGCCGTCCGGATCCGCTGCGAGCTCCTGCAGCGCGTCGGTCAGCTGGATCTCGCCGCCCTTGCCGGGCTCGGTGCGCTCGAGGATGCTGAAGATGGCCGGAGGCAGCACATAGCGACCGATCACCGCGAGGTTCGACGGAGCATCCTCCGACGAGGGCTTCTCGACCAGGGCATCCACCCGCACGACTCCCTCGGTATCGGTCGGCTGGGCGTCGGCCGCGCCATACAGGTGGATCTGGGCGGGGTCCACCTCCATGAGGGCGATGACCGCCGCACCCGTGCTCTCGTGGGTCGCGATCATCTCGGTCAGCAGCGAATCGCGCTCGTCGATGAGGTCATCGCCGAGCAGCACGGCGAAGGAGCTGTCGCCGACGTGCGTCCGCGCACGCAGCACCGCGTGACCGAGGCCCTTCGGCTCACCCTGGCGCACGAAGTGGATGTCCGCCAGGTCACTGGACTTCATCACGCGCTCGAGGCGCCCATGGTCGCCCTTCTCCTGCAGCCGCACCTCGAGCTCGGGCACGGAGTCGAAGTGGTCCGAGATCGCGTTCTTGTTGCGACCGATGATGACGAGGATGTCCTGGATGCCGGCGGCGACCGCCTCCTCCACCACGTACTGGATGGCCGGCTTGTCGACGACCGGGAGCATCTCCTTGGGCATCGCCTTCGTCGCCGGCAGGAACCTGGTTCCCAGGCCCGCGGCGGGAATCACCGCCTTCATGGTGCGCATGCGGTTCAGCATAGTGGCGCGGCCCTGCCGCGGCCCGGCGGGATGCCGGAGTCACCCCCGTATGATCGGGGCATGCGGAGCGAAGCAGAACAGCAGAAGCGCGCGCTGCGCGCCGAACTGCGTGAACGCCGTCAGATCCTGTCACAGGCGCAGCGCGACGAGGCGGCCGCGGGACTTGCGGCCCAGCTCGACGCCCTCCTCGACGCGCACGGAGCACGGTCGGTCTCGTGCTTCCTCTCCACCACGACCGAGCCGGGCACCATGCCCTTCGTGCAGGCCGCGGTGCGCCGCGGCATCCGGGTGCTGCTTCCGATCAGCCGTGCCGACGGGCTGCTCGACTGGGCCGTCGCGGACGACTCCGACGCGGTCGGCGAAGGACTGTTCGGCCTGCCCGAGCCGACCGGCGAGGTGCTCGGTCCGATCGCCGTGAACGACGTCGATCTGATGCTCATCCCGGCTGCCGCCGTCGACCGCGACGGCACGCGTCTGGGCTGGGGACGCGGGTACTTCGACAAGACCCTCGGCTCGATGGAGGGCCGCCCGCCGGTGTACGCCGTGATCTATGATTCCGAGGTACTCGATTCGCTCCCGCGCGAAGTGCACGACCAGCCGGTCGATGGCATCGTCACCCCGACGCAGACCATCACCCTGTCGCCCGCGCGGAACTGACAGGAGCCTCCCATGCCCACCTACGCCTACGCGTGCACGGCCTGCGACCACCGCTTCGACGCCGTGCAGTCCTTCTCGGAGGACTCGCTCACCCTCTGCCCGGAATGCGGCGGAGCGCTGCGCAAGCAGTACGGGACGGTCGGAGTGACCTTCAACGGCTCCGGCTTCTACCGCACGGACTCCCGCGGAGATGCTGGCGCACCCGCGGCCGGTTCGGCATCATCGAAGGCGGAGAAGGCGACGACCGCCGCCCCGGCGCCGGCGTCGACCCCGGCCGCGAACTGAGCCGCAGAGAGGGAAGCCGATGATCCAGGGTTTCAAGGAGTTCGTCACCAAGGGCAACGTCATCGACCTCGCCGTCGCTGTCGTGATCGGCACCGCGTTCACCGCCATCGTGAACGCGGTCGTGTCGAGCATCATCAACCCGCTCGTCGCGATGGTCTTCAAGGCGGATGAGGCGGGCAAGTTCGGATTCACCGTGCGCAACATCTACGACGACCCGGTGACCTTCCCGATCGGCGAGCTGCTCTCCGCCGTGATCACCTTCTTCGCGGTGGCGATCGTCGTGTACTTCGTGTTCGTCGTGCCGATGAACACGTACAAGGAGCGCAAGGCGGCCAAGAACCCCGCCGTCGACGAGGAGACGCTGCCGACCGAGCAGGAGCTGCTCATCGAGATCCGCGACCTGCTGCGTCGCGACGCCGGCACGCGCTGACTGCGCCCGAGGATAAAACGGCCCGCCTCGCCAGAGGCGGGCCGTTGTCGATCAGGCGCATCGGGCACCGCGCCGGTCAGTAGTGCGGCGGAACTTCGCGCAGCATCCGCTCGTCGTTCGGTCCGCGGTCGCCGTCTGCCGGCGCTGAGCGCTCGGGCTTCACATGCGGCTCGGAGCTCGTGCCCTCGACGCGGGTCAGCTTCGCCCGGCGCGCCCCGGCGACGCGCACGACCCGCTGACGCTCATCATCCATCGACGTCGAAGGGCTGGGTGTCGTTCTCGGCACGCACCGCGTCCTCGTCGATCCCCAGCACGGTGGCGATGCGACGGGCGACGGTGGCCGGATCGCTGTACAGATCGAAGGCGTGCACGCGCACGTAGTGCCAGCCCAGCCGGCGCAGCACCTGGGGGCGCAGGCGCACGCTCTCGCGCAGCGACTCCCCGCGCATCTCGGCGTCGGATTCGATGACCACCGCACGTCCGTCATGCTGCGCGACCAGCGGCAGCAGTCCGCGATAGTCGACATCGACCGAGGCGCCGAGACGGCGCAGCTCGCGGGCCAGCGCCAGGGTCAACGGGTCGGCGAGATCCTCGAGTCGCGCGTCGCGGCCGCGCGTCGCGAGTCCGCCGAGGATCGACATCAGGGTCGACGCGCCGTGTTCCAGCCGCCCCTCGTCGAATGCCGACGGGCGGATGCACGACACGATGACCATCGAGCGCCGCGCCCTCGTCATCCCGACCGTGAGCAGTCGCTCGCCGTCCTGCTGGGAGAGGTCGCCGAAGTCGCTGAGCACGCGTCCGTGCTTGGTGAGGCCGAAGCCGAGCGAGAAGATCACGCGATCCCGACTCTCGGCCACGGACTCCTCGAGCGTGAGCACGGCGAACGGCTCGGCCGTGTCGCGGCCGACGAAGGCGGCGACGTCGGATCGTCCGGCGAACGCGGATGCCACTGCCGCTCGCACCCGCTCCGCGTGCTTGCGGCTCGCGGTGACCACCATGAGCGACTCAGCGGGGCGATGGATGGCGTGCTCCACCGCCAGGGTCACGACGCGGGCCACCTCGGCATCCGGGCTCTCGACCGCGCCCGAGTCGGGGTCGGGAGTGCCGACTCCCCCCTCCACGTAGTCGACCGTGAGGCTGCCGCGCCCGAGGTACGACCCGGCCCATGGCAGCGAGACGATCTCGCCGCCGTAGAACGCGTCGTTGATGAGCTCGGCGAGGTCCTCGCCGCCGGCACGGTAGCTGCGGGTGAGCGTCATCACCGGCAGGAGCTCGGCGAGCCGCTCGAAGACCGACACGTCGTCGAACTCGACCTCGGGCTCCCAGTCAGGGTCGGGCACCGTGGCGACGGTGAACGGCGTGGGACGCTGCGTCACCGGGTCGCCGAACGCGATGATCTGGCGTGCACGGCGGATCGCCGGCGCGGTCTCGGCGAGGTTCACGGCGGCGGCATCCACCAGCAGCACGGCATCGAATTCGACCGACTCGGGGATCAGCGGCACCTCGTACGGCGACGCGATCCACACCGGTGCGAGCACTCGCGTGAGATCGGGAGCCGCCGAGACGATCTCGGCGGTCGTCGCCTCGCCCCCCTTGAGCGCCTGGCGCAGATGCGAGGCCTGCTCGGGCTCGTCGACGATCGCGATGCGCCACTGGCTGGCCAGGTTCCAGGCCAGCAGCGGACCGGCCATCGCGGTGTGCGCCTCGTCGACGAGCCGGAAGTCGCGCTCCAGACGGTCGACCACCGCGGTGTTGGCGCCGAGCAGCGACCGGTCGTCCTGCAGAGCCCGCTCGAGCAGCGACTGCCACCAGGCGAATTCGAGTTCGGCCGAGACCCGCTCCTCAGGCACGTGCCGTACGGAGAGGTCTGACAGCAGCGGACGCAGGCCGAGATCCGCGAGCGCATCGCGGATCTGCGTGCGCTCGACGAGGTTGTCGAACACGGCGGAGCGTGCGGCGAGGCCGGAGAGGGTGCGCACGAGACGCGCGACCGGCAGGGAGCTGAGCGGCTCGCGACGGCTCAGGGCGCGATCGAGGTCGGCGAGCTCGGCCGAGACCCGCTGCCACGCGACGTGCACGTCCGAGAGCCCGAGCGGCACCTGCGGTGCGACGCCGGCCTCCACGTAGCGCTGCCACTGCGTGCGCTGCTGCTGGATGCGCAGCAGCGCCTCGTGCATCTCCGACACATGCGCACCGGGACGCACGTACTCGCGGGCGAGCTTCTTGAGCCTGCGACGGTTGGCCGACGACATGCCGGGCGCGTCCCGGCGCGAGCCGTGCGCCTGGATCAGCTCGCCGAGAGGCCGTTCGAAGACGGTCGGGCTGAAGCGGTCGAGCGAATCCCGGATGCCCTGCAGCAGCCGCACGTACTCGCCGAGCTCGTCGATGGTGCCGAACGGCCGCATGCTCGTCTGCGCGATCAGCTCGTACCCGCGCTCGAGAAGCGAGGGCACGGCCGAGCCGTGCAGCCGGCCCGCCAGCTCGTGAGCCTGCTGGGCAGCCTCAGCGCTGTCGAAGCTGACGCCGTACCACGGCGAGTCGTCGGGCCCGAATCGGAACTCGCCGAGCTTGGCCGCACGGGTGAGCGCCTGCGCCGCATCCCTGCGGTCCCCCGCGAGCTTCTCGAGCGTCTGGATCGACAGCCGGGCGCCGGTCGACGGCGGCACAGGAAGCGAGGCGAGTCGGGCGAGCTCTCTTGTGGCGTCGAGAACGGATGCCCCGGTGCGCCCCACCGGCTCCCCCAGCGCCCCGCGGTAGTCGCGCAGCACGGTGCGCAGACGCACCAGCGCCTCGTCGAGCTCGGCGGCCTTGGGCTGGACGGCCTTCTCGCTGCGGGTGATCGCGGTGATGAGGTCGCGTCGCGCCCGATCGGGTGAGACGGCGAGCGCGTCGAGACCGACGCCGGCGAGGCGATGACGCACGCCGTCGAGCGTCGACCTGCGAGCCGAGACGACCAGGACGCGCCGCCCGGAGCGCACGAATCCGCCGAGCGCGTTGATGACGGTCTGCGTGCCTCCTGTGCCCGGCAGCGTCGAGACCACGAGGGAGTGCCCGGCGGCGATGCGCGCGAGCACCTCCTCCTGCTCGGAGTCGGCATCGAGGAGAAGACTCTCCGAGGCGGGCGCACGATCGTCAGGCCCTGCCGCGGCAGGCAGTTCGCGGGGCGCGGTGACCTGCTCGCGGTCGGCGACGTGTCCGGCGAGCGCGTTGAGCACGGGATGGTCGAGGTCGACCATGTCGCGCACCATGGCATCGGCGACATCGGCGAAGGTCGACACCACCAGGCGCGGGTTCACCGAGAACGTGTCGATAGAGCGGGTCAGGGCGCGCAGCTGGTCGATAACCGGCTGCGGCTTGAAGATGCCGCCGTCGTAGGCGAGGGATGCCAGCCCGGCGGGGTCGAGGTCGAGCCCGAAGTGCTCGCGCGCGACGCGCACCAGTTCGGGGTTGACCTCGAAGCGACCGTGCAGCTTCAGCTCGAAGTCGGCGTGATGACGCCGGATCGCCAGCGGACGCAGCAGCACCGGGGCGGCGAACTGCGCGCCGCCGATCCGCCACCGTGCGATGCCCACCGCGAGGCGCACGGCGTCGATGCCGCGCACCGTGCGCAGCTCTGTATTGCGCGCCGTGATGCGCTCGGCGGCCATGCGCGCGGTCCGCAGCCCCACCTCGTCGCGGAACAGGTTCGACAGCAGCGTGGAGCGGCCGGTGATGAACTGCGGCAGGCTTCCCGGGTGCGCGCGGGAGATGTCGACGACGGATTCGGGCGCGTCGACGAAGCTGATGAGCGGCGATGCTCCGCCCAGGTCGGCGGCCTGGGCGCGCAGGCTGGTGCGCCGTTCCTCGGCCGCGTGCGCGATACCGACGCCGGTTGACGAGTTGCTGAGATCGCCAAGCGTCACTGCGACCGGCTGGGTCGCGCGCTCAGCATCCTTCGCCTCTCGTCGCCACACACGGCAAGCCTAGGCGCGAGAGGCGCGGCCAGCGGTATTCCTGGCCGTTTCGCGAGGATTCCGCGTCCTCTTGGGGTATCGCCCTGCACAGGCGGCCCGTCGATCCGGTTGTCCACCGACTGCGTGATCGCGCCGTCCCCGGGGCGCGGACGGGGAGCAGGATGGGGGCATGAGCTATCGCTACGACTTCGCACCAACACCGTTCGGCGATGCCCTCGCCGTCTTCTCGGATGCCGGGATCGTCAGCTTCGACCTGTCGGAGTCGGCGGATCCTCGCGTGCCGTGGCTTCTCGAGAGCGTCAGCCGGCGGATCGGTGAGATGCCCGTGTCGGCCCCCGGTGCGGCGGATGAGCTCACGGTGGCGCTCGAGGAGTACTTCGAGGGAGAGCCCGTGCGGTTCGACGAGCGCTTCGCCTTCGACTGGCGTCTGGTCGACGGCTTCACCCGGTCGGCGCTGCAGGCGGTGTGCGACATTCCGTGGGGCGAGACCATGAGCTACGGCGAGGTCGCGGTGATCGCCGGCAGCCCCGGTGCGGCCCGCGCCGTCGGCTCGGCATGCCGGGTCACTCCTCTGTCGGTGATCGTTCCGGTGCACCGAGTGATCCGCGCCGACGGCACGCCCGGCCACTACGGGGCGTACCCGGAGCGCAAGCGCTACCTGCTCGATCTCGAGCGCGACTCGTCTGCCACGCGGTCGTGAACGAACCGGAGCCCGGCGTGTAGGCCGCCGGGCTCCGCTCCCGTCGCGCTGGGGACGCGGCATTCGGGTATCTCTGGGGAGAAACCTAGTGATCCACCGCCTTCTCGGCGCCGAAGCCGGTCAGCGAGCGCACCTCCATCTCGGCGGCGAGCGCACGCGATTCGGCTGTCTTCGCCGTGATCGTGCCGATCCAGCCGAGCAGGAAGCCCAGCGGAATCGAGATGATGCCCGGGTTGTTCAGCGGGAAGATCGCGATGTCGATCCCCGGGATCATCGCCTTCTCATTGCCCGAGAACACGGGCGAGATCACGATGAGGCCGATCGCAGCGATCAGTCCGCCGTACATGCTCCACACCGCGCCGCGCGTGTTGAAGCGCTTCCAGAACAGCGAGTAGAGGATGGTCGGCAGGTTCGCCGACGCCGCGATGGCGAACGCGAGCGCGACGAGGAAGGCGATGTTCTGCCCCTGGGCGCCGATGCCGCCGACGATCGCGAGCACTCCGATCACGATGACCGTGCGTCGTGCCACCTTGACCTCGCCGTTCGGGTCGACGGTGCCCGTGCCGTCCTTCCCGCGCTTGATCACGTTCGAGTAGATGTCGTGCGCGAAGGATGCCGCCGCAGTGATCGTCAGACCGGCGACGACCGCGAGGATCGTCGCGAACGCGACGGCCGAGATGAAGCCCATCAGCAGCGGACCGCCCAGCGCCTGGGCGAGCAGTGGCGCGGCGGAGTTGACGCCGCCTGGCGCCGCCGCGATCCGCTCCGGACCGACGAGCGCGCCGGCTCCGTAGCCGAGCACCAGCGTCAGCAGGTAGAACCCGCCGATGAGCCAGATCGCCCAGACCACGGAGCGCCGTGCCTCCTTGGCCGTGGGCACGGTGTAGAAGCGCATCAGCACGTGCGGCAGACCGGCGGTGCCGAGCACCAGTGCCATGCCGAGCGAGAGGAAGTCGAGCGGGTTCGCCCCGTACTGCAGACCAGGGCCGAGGATCTTCTCGCCGTTGGGCGAGTTGTCGACGGCGCTCTCGAGCAGCGTGTTCAGGCTGAAGCCGTGCAGCGCGAGAACCCAGAGCGTCATCGCGAGAGCGCCGGCGATGAGCAGCACCGCCTTGACGATCTGCACCCATGTCGTGCCCTTCATGCCTCCGATCAGCACGTACACGATCATGAGCACGCCCACGACCGCGATCACGAGCGACTGGCCGATCTTGTCGTCGATGCCGAGCAGCAGTGAGACCAGTCCGCCCGCACCCGACATCTGCGCGAGCAGGTAGAAGAAGCAGACAGCGAGGGTCGTCAGGGCTGCCGCCATGCGCACCGGCCGCTGCTTGAGACGGAACGACAGCACGTCGGCCATCGTGAACTTGCCCGTGTTGCGCATCATCTCCGCCACGAGCAGGAGTGCGACGAGCCACGCGACCAGGAATCCGATCGAATAGAGGAACCCGTCGTATCCGTTCAGTGCGATGGCCCCGCAGATGCCGAGGAAGGAGGCTGCCGACAGATAGTCTCCAGCGATGGCGAAGCCGTTCTGCGTGCCGGTGAACGAGCGTCCGGCGGCGTAGTAGTCGGCGGCTGTCTTGTTGTTGCGACTGGCGCGGATCACGATGAAGAGCGTGACCGCGACGAATGCGCCGAAGATCGCGATGTTCAGCACCGGGTCGTTCTGAACCGCTTCGGCGGCCAGGTATGTCGTCGTCATGCCTTCGTCTCGGCCTTCTCGAGTTCTTCACGGATCTCGGTCGCGATCGGATCGAGGCGTCGGTTGGCAAAGGACACATACGCCATCGTGATGACGAAAGTGGTCACGAACTGCCCGAGACCCATGAGCAGGCCGACGGTGATGTCCCCCCAGACGCGCTGGCTCATGAAGTCGGTCGCGAACGCGGCCAGCAGCACGTAAGCGAAATACCAGATGAGGAAGAACGCGGCCATCGGGAAGATGAACGAGCGCTGCAGTCGCCTCAATCCCTGGAATCTCTCTGATTCCTCGACAGCGATGTAGTCGATTCCCGGAGAGGAATCGCGCGTCGTCGGTTGAGTCATGGGGCCTCCTTGCCACATGTCCGTCGTCCGCATGAGGGAATTCACACGGTGGTATGGTCGACGCTACGAAACCGGCGGGCCCTGTCGTCACCCCCGAAAGTTGGTATCAGTGGAATCGGACAAGCACCGGGGCGCCGAAGAGGATCCCGTGGCGGTCGGGGTACGGGAACTCGCGCGCCGCACCCGCTTCCCGGTCGCGTTCGGCGGACTCATCGAAGACGGTGTGGTGCGGGTCACCAGCATCGTCGGCAATCGCACGCACAGCCTGGACGGATTGACCGTCCGTCCGGAGCGCGGGCTCGGCGGCCGCGCGATGATCGAGCTGCGACCCCGGATGACGAGCAACTACCGCACCTCGCAGCAGATCACGCACGACTACGACGTGTTCGTTCTCGGCGAGGGCCTGCGCACTCTGCTCGCACTGCCGATCGTCGTCGAAGGGCGCCCTCGCGGCGTGCTCTACGCGGGCGCATGGGAGGAATCGCACGTCGGCGGCTTCACGACCGCTCCGGCGATGAGCGTGGCGCAGAACGTCGCGAACGAATTGCGCATCCGGGACGAGGTGGAGCGTCGCATGCGTTCGATCCGGCGGGATCAGGCGGTGCACGGCTCGCACCTCGAAGACCTTCGGGAGAGCTTCGCCGAGCTGCGCAGCATCGCCGCGTCGGTGAGCGACGAGGGGATCCGAAAGCGCATCGCCGCCGTGGAACGACGCCTGGTGGGCGCATCCGCCGCCGAGCCGCCGACCGCGACGGCGCCGCTGGCGACGGTGCGCCTCTCACCGCGCGAGACGGACGTGCTCGCGTGTGCCGCACTGGGCGCGACGAATGCGGAGATCGCCACGCAGCTGGGATTGCGTGAAGGCACGGTGAAGGCATATCTGAGTGCGGCCATGTCGAAACTCGACGCGTCGACGCGGCATGCCGCGGTCGCGCGCGCCCGGCGCGCGGGCCTTCTTCCCTGACCGCCGGAACATTTCATGCGGCTCATTCTCAATATGAATGCACGCGTCGATTGCGGTGGCTGGAGGAATTCAAATACCCTATTGTCATGGCTCGAAGAATTGTGCACCAGCTGGTCGACGATATCGATGGAACGCTTCTCGATGTCGGCGAAGGAGAGACCGTTCATTTCGCACTGAATGGTGTCGCTTATGAGATCGATCTGACGAATTCCCACGCGGAGGCGCTGCGGGACGCTCTGGCACCGTACATCGAGGCCGGCCGACGCGCCGCAGGATCCACCGCCACCCGCTCGTCCACCCCGCGCCGCCGCTCAGCGGGCAGCTCGGATACGGTCGAGATCCGCGAGTGGGCGAAGAAGCAGGGCATGAAGGTCTCGGAGCGCGGGCGGATCGCCGCCGACGTGCTCGAGGCGTACCACGCCGCGCACTGAGCTCGGATGAGACGAAGAGCGGGCCGCCCTCGGGCGGCCCGCTCTTCGAGTACGTGCCCTCGACAGGATTCGAACCTGCGACCTGCCCTTTAGGAGAGGGCCGCTCTATCCGACTGAGCTACGAAGGCGCCCGACAAGTCTAGTCGTCGGCCCGGGCCTACGCCGCCAGCGCCAGGTACCGCTCCCAGACCGGATCCCCGCGCTCGGCCCCGCGCACGACCCACGTCCCGCCGTGCGGGGCACGCGGCGCGCGATGCAGCACCCAGCCCATCTCCTGCGGCGTGCGATCGCTCTTGGCGTTGTTGCAGCGAAGGCAGCACGCCACGAGGTTCTCCCAGCTGTCCGCTCCCCCGCGCGAGCGCGGCATGACGTGGTCGATGGTCGACGCCGCCTTTCCGCAGTATCCGCACCGGTGGTCATCTCGCCGCAGCACTCCACGACGGGTGACCGGCTGCCGACGCGCGGCCGGCACGCGCACGTACCGGGTGAGCAGGATCACCACGGGCCGATCGAAGCGCCGGCATCCCGCGATGACCGGATCGTTCTCGACGCGCTCGATCACGCTGGCCTTGTCGTTCATCACGAGCACCATGGCTCTCTTGAACGAGACCACCGTCAGCGGTTCGTACCCGGCGTTCAAAACCAGCGTGCGCATCGTCGTCATCCTCTCGATCCGCCGGGATGGCTTCCCGGCACTCTCGACTCACACGACGTCGGCGGATCAGGAGGGCACGCGGATACAGGAAGAGGCGCTGTCTACAGACAGCGCCTCTTGCGCTCGGTCAGACCGAGATGGATCTGCGGGCATTGCCGAAGGGCCAGACGACCGAGCGCATCCATGGTGCGGATGCCCGGTATCGAGCTCATCGGCTTCCTCCCGTCCGTTCGACGACGGGTTCAGGGTAACCCATCCGCATGAACAGCGGATGCAGTGCATCTGAACGGCGTGCCGATCGGGACGCCGGCCGATCAGCCGGCGTTGACGCGCAGCCAGCCGATGGGCTCGACGAGCGAGCCGTTGACCTTGACCTCGAAGTGCAGGTGAGCACCGAAGGAGTGGCCGGTGTTGCCGACCTTGCCGATGAACTGACCGGGCTCCACCGTCTGACCGGTCTGCACGGCGCGGGTGCCGTTGGTCATGTGTCCGTAGAGGGTGGAGACGCGCTGGCCGCCGATCACGGAGTCGATCACCACCGCGACGCCGTAGCCGAAGTGGCTCTCGGACGAGATGCGGACGACGCCGCCGGTGGCGGCGAAGATCGGGGTGCCGGCGGGCGCGACCATGTCGGCGCCGTTGTGACTGGCACTGAGGGTGCGGCTGACGGAGTACGAGCCCTGTGGCAGCGGGGAGCGCACCGCGCCGGAACCCGCCGAGATGAGCTGGAGATCGGCGTCGCTGATGCTGCTGCCGGAGCTCGAAGCGACGCGGGCTGCTGCCGCGGCTGCGGCGGCGCGGGCCTTCGCGGCCTCTTCGGCCTTCTTCTTCTCGATCTCATCGGGCGTCGTCGCGGAGTACGAGCCGCGCTCGAGCGGAGCGCTCGTGGCCTCCGATGCGACCACGAGGGACTGCGCATCGTCGAACGCCATCTGCTGCAGCGTGGTGGCTGCGCTCGGGGTGGGCTTGGCTGACGCCAGGGCGGGAAGCGCGACGCCGGCGACCAGCGCACCCACGGCGCCCAGGATGGCGACGGTGCGCATCGGCTTGACGCTCGAGCGGCCTCCGCCGGGTGCTCGCCGACGCGAGAGCTTCGGGGTGCCCGCAGGCTCGGTCGGAACGATTTCTTCGGCCAAAAGGGATTCCTCCTGCGCCTCCGCGCTTCGGGTAGCGCCGACTCGTCAGCAATGTCGTTTCTCGGGCACGTATGTCAGACGGCACGTTGTGCGAACTCTTCGCGAAGACGACGAGCCAGGGAGGCGATCTTCGCGATTCGTCATCGGCGGGCTTCTTCTCCGACGACTTCACCGAGGCTACCGGAAGATAACGATTCTGTCACCCTGCGAACCTGGCAATCATCTCGATGCCGAAAGAATGCGGCCTGATCAGGCGTTCTCTCCGACAAGGAAGATGTGGGAGGCCAGCTCGACGGGAAGCTCGAGGCCCGCCTCGCTGCCGTCCATCTGGATGAGCACGTACCCCTCGCTGTACCGGTAGTCGCCGCTGGCGCCGGGGACCACGCCGGCGTCGCGCAGCTGCTCGAGCAGCTCGGGACTGACCTGCGCCGGCTCGGCGAGACGCCGCACGGTGCCCGTGATGGGGCCGCCCGCGGCATCCAGCTTCTTGACGAGACCCACCACGCCCGATTCGAAAGCCGGCGTCTCGACGTCTCCGAGCTGGTCGAGTCCGGGGATCGGGTTGCCGTACGGCGACTCGGTGGGATGCCCGAGCAGCTCGACGAGACGTCGCTCGACCTGTTCGCTCATGACGTGCTCCCAGCGACAGGCCTCTTCGTGCACGTACGCCCAGTCGAGGCCGATCACGTCGGAGAGCAGCCGCTCGGCCAGCCGGTGCTTGCGCATCACGTCGACCGCCTTGCGGCGGCCGTCGTCGGTGAGCTCGAGACGACGGTCCTCGGACACGACGACGAGACCGTCGCGCTCCATGCGGCCGACGGTCTGCGACACCGTGGGGCCGGAGTGGCCCAGGCGCTCGGAGATCCGTGCGCGAAGCGGCACGATGTTCTCCTCCTCGAGCTCGAGGATGGTGCGCAGGTACATCTCGGTCGTGTCGATCAAGTCGGTCATTCGTGCCTCCGAAGCTCGTAGGCAAGCCTACCTTCCCGGGCGACGCCGAACCCGTCACAGGGCGCGGACTGCGCACGCCCCGCCTCTACAATCGAGCCATGTCGATCGAGATCCCCCGCGAACTCCTGCCAGCCGACGGACGCTTCGGCTGCGGCCCCTCGAAGATCCGTCCCGCCCAGGTCGAGGCCCTCGCCGCGGCGGGTCTCAGCCTGCTCGGCACGTCGCATCGCCAAGCGCCCGTGAAGAACCTCGTCGGCAGCGTGCGCGAACGCCTCGCGGCGCTGTTCCGCCTTCCGGACGGCTACGAGATCATCCTCAGCAACGGCGGATCGACGGCGTTCTGGGATGCCGCCGCCTTCGGTCTCATCGAGCACCGCAGCCAGAATCTCGTCTTCGGAGAGTTCGGCGGCAAGTTCGCCAAGGCGGCGGCCGCGCCGTGGCTCGAGGCGCCGGATGTGCGCACTGCTGACGCAGGGTCGCTGACCGTCGCCGAGGTCGTGGACGGAGTCGACGTGTACGCGTGGCCGCACAACGAGACCTCGACCGGCGTCGCCGCCGCCGTGCAGCGCGTCAGCGCCGAGGGCGCGCTCACCGTCATCGACGCGACCAGCGCCGCCGGCGGCATCGACTTCGACGTCGCCCAGGCCGACGTCTACTACTTCGCGCCGCAGAAGAACCTCGGCTCGGACGGCGGACTGTGGTTCGCCGCGGTGTCACCGGCCGCGATCGACCGGATCGAGCGCATCGCCGCATCGGGCCGGTACATCCCCGAATTCCTCAGCCTGAAGAACGCGGTCGACAACTCACGACTGAATCAGACCCTGAACACCCCTGCCCTGGCCACGCTGCACCTGCTCGACAGCCAGCTCGAGTGGATCCTGGCGGGCGGCGGGCTCAGCTGGGCAGGCGCTCGCACGGCGGAGTCGTCCGGGCTCCTCTACGACTGGGCTGCCGCGTCGGACGTCGCCACCCCGTTCGTCAGCGACCCGGCGCACCGCTCGCCGGTGGTCGCCACGATCGACTTCGACGAGACAGTCGATGCGGCGGCTGTCGCGAAGACCCTGCGCGCGAACGGCATCGTCGACACGGAGCCCTATCGCAAGCTCGGCCGCAACCAGCTGCGCGTGGCGACGTTCGTGTCGATCGAGCCGGAGGACGTGCGCCAGCTCATCCGCTCGATCGAGCACGTGCTCGCGCACCAGGGCTGAGAGCTGCCGGCGGCCTCCCCTCGACCGACGACGCCCCCTCTGATCCCGGCGGATCAGAGGGGGCGTCGGTGGTCAGAGGGGCGCCCGCACTGGTCGGGACGCCGCGTCACTCACTCGTCGTCGTCGGAGTCGTCCTCGTCGTCGTCATCCTCATCGTCGGAGTCGTCGTCATCGGAGTCCTCGTCGGACTCGTCGTCATCGGAGTCCTCGTCGTCGTCGTCGTCGTCGGAGTCGTCCTCGTCATCATCGTCGGACTCGTCGTCATCGTCATCGGAGTCCTCGTCGTCCGGCTCATCGCCCGAGTCGTCGAGCTCGTCGATGTCCACGCCATCGACATCGCCGGCGTGCAGACGGGGCGAGACGTCGTCGTCGGAGTCGTCGTCCTCGTCGGAGTCATCCTCAGAGTCCTCGTCCTCATCGGAGTCGTCGTCCTGGTCAGCGCCGCCGTCGACGGCATCCGCCTCGGCCTGCGCGGCGAGCTCGGCCTGGTGCGCGCGATACTCCGCGAGGCGCTCGGCCCACGGCACCCAGTCGGGTGCGAGCAGCGCGCCGTCGCCGGGCATCAGCTCGACCTCGAGCACGGTCGGCTCCGAGTCATCGACCTGAGCGACCGTGACGGTCCAGAGCCATCCCGGGTACCCGGGCAGACGGTTCTCGAAGCGCAGCGAGACCGCACCGCTCTCCTCTACGACATGCCCGGCGGCCGGCCCGACGGTCGACGAGGGCGTGATCTCATGCAGCGCGGCGAGCGCGAGCTCGCGCGTGCTCTCGGCGAGGTCAGGCGTCGAGGTCATCAGCGACCTTGCGGAGGACGGCGGCGACAGTGCGGCTCCTGGTCGCCGAGGGATAGCGACCGCGACGGAGATCGCCGCCCATCTCGTCGAGCATCCGCACGAGATCCTCGACGATCACGGCCATGTCATCGGCGGGCTTGCGCGCGGCCTTCGCCAGGCTGGGCGGGGCGTCGAGCACGCGCACCGACAGCGCCTGCGGACCGCGTCGACCGTCGGCCAGGCCGAACTCGACCCGGGCGTTCTTCTTCACGGAGACGCCTGCAGGAAGGGCAGAGGCGTGCAGGAAGACGTCCTGGCCGTCATCGGATGCGATGAAGCCGAACCCCTTCTCGTCGTCGTAGAACCTGACCTTGCCGGTGGGCATGGGCGAACCTCACTGAAACACGGAACGGAGACGTCGCACGGCAGCGCGACCCCTCCAGCCTACCCGCCCCCTCGCGCCGTCAGGATACGCTGAGACCGATGAGCAAGCACGACGACAGCACCGCACGGCAGACCGGGCGACTCGAGCGATTCCTGGCGTTCACCGCGCTCGTGCTGGCCGCCGTGTCGGTGATCTGCTTCTTCTCGATCATCATCGGCACCGCCGTCGGGATGGACCAGTCCGCGTTCGGCGACGGGATCTGGCCGGTCGTCGCAGGCCTGCCGCTGTTCGGGCTGCCGCTCGCCTTCGTGATGATCATCGCGCTGCTCGTGATCAACTGGGCTCGCAGGGGACGCGCGGGTTCCGGGTCCTGACCATGAGCACGCACGCCCGTCCGCTGGCTGACCAGCTCGCCTCAGCGAGCGACGCGCAGCTGGAGCGGGTGCTGCGTGAGCGGGCGGTGCGGCCCGACGTCGGCTGGACCGATTTCTTCGACGCCGCGGAGGCGCTTCTCGAGCCGGCATCGATCGAGCGCGCGCTCGCGCGACTGACGAGGGCCGAGGCGCGCGCGCTGCGTGCGGCAGCGTCCGGCGACCGCGTTGCGCTCGACGACACCGCGCTCGGGCTGCTGGACGGGGAAGGCCGGCTGCTGCCGCCGGTGCGTGCGGTCGTCGAGAGCCAGCCCGAGATCCCGGATGCTGCGGATGCCGTCCCCTCGCCGGCATCCGATGCCGACTCCGCGCAAGCGGCCGAGCGGGCCTTCGCGACGATCGGCAGCCTGGCCGAGCTGCTGCTCGCCGCCCGCACCGCGCCGCTGGCGCTGTTGGCGACCGGGGCGCTGAGCGCGACCGAGAAGCGCCGGCTGCTCGATGACGGCGACCTCGACGAGCTGCGCGATCTCGCCGAGCTCGCGGGCCTCGTGCGACGCGTCGATCGCGAGCTGCGGCTCACCGCGGACGCCGAGCGATGGCTGGATGCCTCCTTCCCCGAGCGGTGGGCGCACGTGGCCTCGCGCTTCGCCGAGTCGCTGCCCTCTGGCATCCGGAGCTCCGCGGCGGCCGACTGGCCCCGACTGCACCCCTGGGATCCGCACTGGCCCGCGCGAGCAGCGCACCTGCGCTCTCTGGCGTGGCGGATCGGCCTGCTAACGGGCGGATCCGACGGCACGTGGACGGTTCCGGCGTGGGGGGCGGCCCTGCGCGCCGACTCGCCCTTCGACAGCTCTGCGCTGCAGGCGCTGCTGCCCACCGAGGTGGACCGCATCTTCCTGCAGAACGACCTCAGCGCCATCGCGCCCGGTCCCCTGCAGCCCTCGCTCGACAATCGGCTGCGCGCGATGACCGACCACGATCCCGCCCAGGCCTCGTCGTATCGCTTCACCGCCGAATCCGTGTCGCGGGCGCTGGTCGAGGGAGACACCGGCGAGGGCATCCTGACCTTCCTGCGGCAGATCTCGCTCACCGGCGTTCCGCAGCCCCTCGAGTACCTCGTCCGGCAGACCGCGACCAGACACGGTCTCGTGCGAGTGCGTCCGGATGCCGAGGGCGGCACCGTCGTCACGAGCGCCGACCCGCACCTGCTCGAGGCGATGGAGATCGACCGCAACCTGCGTCCGCTCGGGCTCATCCGCGAGGACGACGGACTGGTCTCGCGAGTCGGCGCCGAGGCCGTCGCCTGGGCGCTGACGGATGCCCGATACCCGGCGACCCTCGTCGACCGCGACGGTCGCAGTGTCGCCGCTGGGCGTGCCCGGATCGCCGGTGCGGACGCTCAGAACGACCCCGGCTACACCGCCCTGATCGCTCGGCTCCGCTCGCACCAGGGCGCGGATGCCGATGCCGCGTGGCTCGACCGCGAGCTGGAGGCCGCCGTGCGGGCGAGGTCCGTCGTGATCGTCGAGGTCGCGATGCCGGACGGCTCGCGGCGCGAGCTCACTCTCGAGGCGTCGGGCCTGGGCGGCGGGCGGCTGCGCGGGCGCGACCGAGCGGCGGATGTCGAGCGCACGCTGCCTGTTCGGAGCATCGTCTCGGTGCGGGCGCCGTCGAGCTGACCTCGGGCGGACCACCCGCGCTGACGCCCGGTAGACTGGTCTGCTATGTCTGATGGCCCCCTGATCGTCCAGAGCGACCGCACCGTGCTGCTCGAGGTCGCGCATGCCGATGCCGAATCGGCACGGCACGAGCTGGCGATCTTCGCCGAGCTGGAGCGCGCTCCCGAGCACATCCACACGTACCGCATCACGCGGCTGGGGCTGTGGAACGCCCGCGCTGCCGGACACACCGCGGAGGACATGCTGGAGACGCTCGATCGCTGGTCGCGCTTCCCGGTGCCGCCCTCGGTGGCTGTCGACCTGCGCGAGACCGTCAACCGCTACGGCAGGCTCGTGATCGAGCGCGACGACGAGGGCCTGCTGGTGCTGCGCTCCACGGATCCCGCCGTGCTCGCGCAGGTGGCGAACAACAAGCGCATCCAGCCGCTGCTGATCGGGCATCCCTCCCCCGACAGCTACGTCATCGATGCCTGGGCGCGTGGCCAGATCAAGCAGGAGCTGCTCAAGATCGGCTGGCCCGCGGAGGACCTCGCCGGGTACACACCGGGCACCCCTCACGAGATCGACCTCGACGAGGACGGCTGGACCATGCGGCCGTACCAGCGTCAGGCGGTCGACGCCTTCGCGAAGGACGGCTCCGGTGTCGTCGTGCTGCCGTGCGGCGCGGGCAAGACGATCGTCGGCGCCGCGGCCATGGCCGCGACCGGAACGACGACCCTGATCCTGGTCACGAACACGGTCTCGGCGCGGCAGTGGCGCGACGAGCTGCTCAAGCGCACCTCGCTCACCCCTGAGGAGATCGGCGAGTACTCCGGGCAGGCCAAGGAGGTCAGGCCGGTCACGATCGCGACCTACCAGATCCTCACGGCGAAGCGGAAAGGCCAGTACGCGCACCTCTCGCTGCTCGACGAGATGGACTGGGGCCTGATCGTCTACGACGAGGTGCACCTGCTTCCCGCACCCGTGTTCAAGCTGACCGCCGACCTGCAGGCGCGCCGGCGCATCGGCCTCACCGCGACCCTCGTGCGCGAGGACGGCCGCGAGGGCGACGTCTTCAGCCTGATCGGGCCCAAGCGCTTCGACGCCCCGTGGAAGCAGATCGAGGCGCAGGGCTTCATCTCCCCCGCCGCCTGCTACGAGGTGCGGGTCGACCTGCCGCCGAGCGACCGGCTCGAGTACGCCGCGGCGACCGACGACGAACGCTATCGCCTGGCCGCATCGGCTCCGGCGAAGATCACCGCCGTGCGGGAGCTCATCGCCAAGCACCCCGGCGAGCGCATCCTCGTCATCGGGCAGTACCTCGACCAGCTGGAGAGCCTCTCCCAGGCGCTGAACGCGCCGCAGATCACCGGCGCCACGCCGATCGATGAACGCGAAGAGCTCTATCGCCAGTTCCGCGAGGGTGAGATCTCGCTGCTGGTGGTGTCGAAGGTCGCGAACTTCTCGATCGACCTGCCCGAGGCATCCGTAGCGATCCAGGTGTCGGGCTCGTTCGGCTCGCGTCAGGAGGAGGCGCAGCGCCTGGGCCGGCTGCTGCGACCCAAGCAGTCGAACCACACCGCGAGCTTCTACACGCTCATCGCCCGCGACACGGTCGATCAGGACTACGCGCAGAACCGGCAGCGGTTCCTGGCCGAGCAGGGGTACAGCTACACGATCATGGACGCCGTGGACCTGGCGGCCTGAGCCGCCGGATCGAGATCAGCCGGTCTCCTCGCCCGGCTTCACGCCGCAGCGCCAGCAGGGTGCAGCGAGGTCGTCGAGAAGGGCGCCGCACTCCGGGCACACCTGAGACAGCCAGCAGGCGCTGTCGCCGCCGTGGTCGTCCTCGTCCATGGCGTCGACGCTACTCCTCGAGGGGCGCCCAGTCGCGACATCGTCGCGGTCGCGGTGGATGCGGCGTTGGCATCCTGACCCCCGCGCCGAACGCAATCAGCGCGCACAGGGCCGAAGTCACCATAATGGGGGCATGACTGATGCGCGAATCCTGGTCGTCGATGACGAGCCGAACATCCGCGACCTGCTCTCCCGAGGTCTCAGCTTCGCCGGATTCACGGTGCGGACCGTGGCGAACGGAGCGGCCACCATCTCAGCCGTCCTCGAGGAGGAGCCCGACCTCATCATCCTCGACGTCATGCTCCCGGACATGAACGGGTTCAGCGTCACCAAGCGTCTGCGCGGCGCCGGGTTCACCGCCCCCATCCTCTTCCTCACCGCCAAGGACGACACCCAGGACAAGATCGAGGGTCTGAACTCCGGCGGCGACGACTACGTCACCAAGCCGTTCGCGCTCGACGAGATCGTCGCCCGCGCCCAGGCCATCCTGCGTCGCACGATGCACACCGACGAGGAGTCGCTGATCCGCGCGGGCGAGCTGTCGATGGACCAGGACACCCATGATGTCTTCGTCGGCAAGGTGCCGATCGAGCTCAGCCCCACCGAGTTCAAGCTGCTCAAGTACCTCATGCTCAACCCGAACCGGGTGCTGTCGAAGGCGCAGATCCTCGATCACGTCTGGGAGTACGACTTCAACGGCGACGCAGGCATCGTCGAGAGCTACATCTCGTACCTGCGTCGCAAGATCGACCCGCACACCGAGGAATCGGTGATCCAGACCAAGCGCGGCTTCGGCTACATGCTGAAGGTCGGCAAGTCCGCGTAGCGGAGCAGGGTTCGAGACGGTCATGGCAGGCGAGCCCGACTCCGTCACCCGGTGGTGGCGGCGGATCAGCCTGCGCGCGAAGGTCACCGGCGTCACCGTCGCGGTGCTCGCCCTCGGGCTGATGATCGCGGGCATCGGGACGGTGCCCATCCTGCGCGGGGCGATGATCAACAACATCGACGCGCAGCTGCCGGCCCTGGCGACCACCGGCCAGGCCGAGCGCTTCTTCGACGTCTCGGCCGAAGGCGGCGGGCTCGTGTTCGAGCCGGCCGAGATCGCCCCGCGTCCCACCGACTTCATGGTCGCGTTCTACACCGCGAACGGTGACTTCATCGCCGAGGCGGGCGGCCAGGCATCCGCCCCTCGCCCCCAGTTCCCGAAGGTCTTCACCCTGCAGGACACTGTCAGCCAGGGCGATCAGGTGATCACGCTGAACGGCGACGACGGCGAGACGTACAGCGCCGTCGCCTCCGCGCAGTCAGCACAGGATCCCCAGGGCCTCACCTACGTGCAGATCGTCGCCCTGCCGCTCGACGAGGCCGACCGCATCGTGGCCACCTATGTCGCCGTGTACACCACCGTCGCGCTGGTCACGATCCTGCTCGCCGCGCTGCTCACCCGGGGCCTCGTGACCCTGACCTTCCGTCGACTCGGGCACGTCGAGTCGACCGCCATGGCGATCGCGGCCGGCGACTTCAGCCAGCGCCTCACCGACCTCGAGCCGACCACCGAGGTGGGCCGCCTGAACTCAGCCATCAACACGATGCTGGACCGCGTCGACCGCTCTCTCGCGCAGCGCGACCGCACCGTGCAGAACATGCGACGATTCATCGGCGACGCGAGTCATGAGCTGCGCACGCCGCTGGTGAGCGTGCGCGGCTACGCCGAGCTGTACCGGATGGGCGCGATCACCGGAGAGGAGGACACCGCGCGGGCGATGGAGCGCATCGAGAAGGAGGCGATCCGCATGGGCGTGCTCGTCGAGGACCTGCTCGCGCTGGCCCGCCTCGACGAGGAGCGATCCCGCGAGCTGCAGATCGAGCCGCTCGACCTGCGTCCGATCGCACGGGATGCGGCTCTGGATCTGCGGGTGGCAGCTCCCGGACGCACCATCACCGTCATTGACACCACCGCCGACGAGCACGATGCACCTCGACTGCATGGGAAGTCGCCGAGCAGCGCACCGACGCCCGTGCCGCCGCCGTCCACGACGAGCCGCCCGGCGAATCCGCTGGCCCGCCTGCGACGCCGCCCGAGGCCGTCGACACCGGTGCCCGCCATCGACTTCACCGAGGCGACGGATGCTCCCGTGCGCACACCCCCGATCGTTCTCGGGGAGGACAACAAGGTGCGTCAGGTGATCACGAACCTGCTCGGCAACGCGCGCCGGTTCTCGCCGGGCGACAGCCCGATCGAGCTGGTGGTCGGAGCGGATCGCCGACGAGGCGTGGGCACCATCTCGATCGTCGATCACGGTGAGGGCATCCCGCCGCAGATCCGCGAGCAGATCTTCGAACGCTTCTGGCGAGCCGACACTTCGCGGGCGAGGGAGACGGGCGGATCCGGCCTGGGGCTCGCGATCGTCACGTCGATCGTCGAGTCGCTGCACGGCTCGGTCTCGGTCGACGAGACGCCAGGAGGAGGTGCGACGTTCATCGTCGCGCTGCCGCTGGCGCCGGCCCAGTCCACTCCCGCGCATCTGCTCGAGCAGACGCAGCCGATCGAGCGCCTGGATCGCTGAGCACACGACTGCCGCTGCACATCGCCGGTATCCGGCGACTTGTGCACGGATGCCGGATACGCGCGTCCTCACGGGTCGTGGCACCTCCTAGCCTCGAAAGCCCATCGAGAGGAGACCCCATGTCCGTCTTCACCGTCGACACCGACGCTGTCCAGGCCGCGAACGGCGCCGCGTACGCCACCATGGAACGACTGCAGAGCGAGTCAGCCGCGCTCATGGCGCAGCTGACCCAGCTGCAGTCGTCATGGACCGGTACAGCCGCCGTCGCGTTCCAGCAGTGCAGCGAGCAGTGGCGCGGAGCGCAGATGCACCTCGAGCAGGTGCTCGGCTCGATCAGCGGCGCCCTCGGCTCGGCTGCGGCGCAGTACGCCGACGCGGACCAGTTCTCGGCGAGCCTGTTCCGCTGATGCCCTCCAGCGCAGAATGCCCCCTGCCGTGAGGCAGGGGGCATTCGAAGCGGTGCTTCAGATCCCTGGGATCAGAAGTCCATGCCACCCGACGGGTCGGCCGGCATGGCCGGAGCCTTCTCGGGCTTGTCGGCGACGACGGCCTCGGTGGTCAGGAACAGAGCAGCGATCGATGCCGCGTTCTGCAGCGCCGAACGGGTGACCTTCGCCGGGTCGATGATGCCCTGTGCGAACATGTCGCCGTACTCGCCCGTAGCGGCATTCAGGCCGTGACCGACCGGCAGTTCGGCGACCTTGTGCGCCACGACACCGGGCTCGAGCCCTGCGTTCAGGGCGATCTGCTTCAGCGGCGCCTCGAGTGCAACGCGCACGATGTTCGCACCGGTCGCCTCGTCGCCCTCGAGCGACAGCCCGTCGAGAGCCTTCGCCGACTGGATCAGCGCGACGCCACCACCGGGGACGATGCCCTCTTCGACGGCAGCCTTCGCGTTGCGGACGGCGTCCTCGATGCGGTGCTTGCGCTCCTTGAGCTCGACCTCGGTCGCGGCGCCGGCCTTGATGACGGCCACGCCGCCGGCCAGCTTCGCGAGGCGCTCCTGCAGCTTCTCACGGTCGTAGTCGCTGTCGGTGTTCTCGATCTCGCGACGAATCTGGGTCACGCGACCCTCGATGGCGGACTGCTCGCCCGCGCCCTCGACGATCGTGGTCTCGTCCTTGGTGACGATGACCTTGCGTGCACGGCCGAGCAGGTCGAGGGTGGTGTTCTCGAGCTTGAGGCCGACCTCTTCGGTGATGACCTGGCCGCCGGTCAGGATCGCGATGTCCTGCAGCTGAGCCTTGCGACGGTCGCCGAAGCCGGGAGCCTTGACGGCGACCGACTTGAAGATGCCGCGGATCTTGTTGAGCACGAGCGTCGCGAGAGCCTCGCCCTCGACGTCCTCGGCGATGATGACGAGCTCCTTGCCGTCCTGGATCACCTTGTCGACGACCGGCAGCAGGTCCTTGATGTTGCCGATCTTCTGGTTGGCGATGAGGATGTACGGGTCCTCGAAGACAGCTTCCTGGCGCTCCGGATCCGTCACGAAGTAGGGGTTCAGGTAGCCCTTGTCGAAGCGCATGCCCTCGGTGAGCTCGAGCTCGGTGCCGAAGGTCTGCGACTCCTCGACGGTGACGACGCCCTCCTTGCCGACCTTGTCGATGGCCTCGGCGATGAGCTCGCCGATGGCCGGGTCAGCGGCCGAGATCGACGCGGTGGCGGCGATCTGCTCCTTGGACTCGATCTCCTTGGCGCTGTTCAGCAGGTCCTCGGTGATGGCCGCGACGGCCTTCTCAATGCCGCGCTTGAGCGAGATGGGGTCGGCGCCGGCTGCGACGTTGCGCAGACCTTCGCGGACCAGTGCCTGAGCGAGGACGGTCGCGGTGGTGGTTCCGTCACCGGCGACGTCATCAGTCTTCTTGGCGACCTCCTTGACGAGCTCCGCACCGATCTTCTCGTACGGGTCGTCGAGCTCGATCTCCTTGGCGATCGACACACCGTCGTTCGTGATCGTGGGGGCGCCCCACTTCTTCTCGAGCACGACGTTGCGACCGCGCGGGCCGAGGGTCACCTTGACGGCGTCGGCCAGGATGTTCAGGCCGCGCTCGAGGCCACGACGGGCCTCCTCATCGAAAGCGATGATCTTTGCCATGAGTCTTTCGTCCCTCCCGGACGTAGGCGATGGGGTATTAGCACTCCTGGTGTTCGAGTGCTAACACCAGTCTGGCACTCGACCCATGGGAGTGCAAGCCGCGGGAGGAAAGCGAGAGCGGGGCGTCAGGGAGCCGGAGCCTCGGTGGCCGGCGCGGACGAGCCCGCCTCGTCCATACCGATCACGACCGTCAGCTGCGGTCTCTCGGAGTCGTTCATCCCGGCGTAGAAATCGCTCTGCTGCACGTCGACTCCGCCGAGCACCTCTGCGACTCCCAGCGCCGCACCCTCGTCGGCGTCCGCGACGTAGAAGACAGTGGTCTTCGAGAACTCCTGCGATGCCCCGTCGCTGCCAAACACGTCGTCGGTCGCCCAGCCCTCGGCGAGCAGCTTCTCGCGCACCTCGGCCACGCGCCCCTTCTCGGGCGTCGCGTTGAGGACCAGCACGCGATACGAGGTGTCGACCTGAGCGACGACACCCGGCTGGGTATGCACGGGGGCCGGCTCCGAGCCGCCGAACAGCGAGATGCGATCCATCATCACCAGCGACACGAAGATCCCGCAGACGATGAGCACGAGGGCGACCGCGGCCGACCACAGCAGCACGACGAGGCCGTTCATACCCGGCTGCTCGGCACGGTGAGCGCCGACGCGTCCGGTGGCGCGCGGAACGTCGTCGAATCGATCACGGGAGAGCTTCTGCACCCCTCGATGCTAGCGGGCGGCTGCCGTGAGTCCGCACGGAGCCGGATGCGGAACGGAAGCCCGCGAGAGGCGTCGCGTCAGCCCACGAATCCGCGCATGCGCGCGGTGCGCTGCCCCGCCCTCACGTCGCGGAGGCGGCGCAGGCGGCGAACGAGGAGCGGGTCGAAGTCCAGCGCCGCTTCGGTCTCGATCAGCCGCCCCAGCAGCTGGTAGTAGCGTGCCGGGCTCATGCCCAGCTGGGCGCGGATGGTCTCCTCCTTCATGCCGCCATGACGCGGCCAGGCCGCCTCCAGCGTCAGGATCGCGCGATCGCGATCGGAGAGTTCACCGAGCATGTGCTCAGGCTATGCGGCATCCGGTCCGATCCCCGCGCGCCACTCCCACCAGCGGCCGAGCGGATCGGCATCCGCCACCACCCGACCGTCGAGCGCGACCGCGAAGCCGCGGAAGGCGGCCGGATCGATCGCCGGTCGCCAGGCGTCATGCAGCGCAGGCGGGTCGATCGTGATCCAGCGCGCATCGAGCGCGCGGATGCGGTCGATGAGCTGGGCACATCGCGGTCGGGGCAGGTAGACCAGCATCCCCGGGGTGGTGACGACCAGTGTCGCCTCGGCCGGGGCTGCGTCGGCCATCGTCTCGAGCTGCTCGATTGCGTCGCCCGCGCGCAGCAGCGGCGGGTCGGCTGCGACGACGCCCATCGCGTGGGCGATACGCTCGCTTCGCTCGTGCTCGCCCGGCCAGATGAGCGACTCGAGCCACGCGCGATCGGCGGGCGCACGCACGTCGATCGGGTCGAGGTCGATCCCCGCCCGCCAGCTCACCTCGGGCAGGCGCAGCTCGGGCAGCTCGCCCGAGACGGTGCTGGTCAGCAGCACCGGCGACGGGCCCTCCGGCGGGTCGAGTCGGCGCCGCAGGATGCCATCCGGGCCGTCGACGCGGAACGAGAACCGGTCGGGATACAGGCACAGACCCGCGGCGGCACCCAGCTCGAGCAGCGCTATCGGACCCTCGATGAGGCTGAGCGCGGGCAGCAGGGCCGCCAGCCGAAGCGGTTCATTGATCTGCACACCGCGGCGAGTGCATTCCGCAACCAGCTCGTCGGCGTGCGCGAGCACGAACTCGCGCCACCGCCGATATCCGCCCACCGGGGCGCCGAGAAGCCGGGACACGGCGAACACGAGCGGCGGCTGCCGCTGCTGCGGGGTCAGCCGCTCGAGCACGGCCTGCACAAGGTCATCCGTCGCGACGCCCGCCGCCCACTCGGCGTACACCTCGCTGCGTCCGCGCGCTTCTTCCCGGGCGAAGCGGTCGTAGCGCTCGGCGACAGCATCCGTCATGCTCCCATTGTTCCAGCGGCCGGCCGATGCCCGCCTCGCTTCCGCGGCCCGCACCAGCCGCGGAAGCGAGAGAATGGACGCATGGGTTACAGCGTGAACAAGACGGATGCAGAGTGGCGCGCCGAGCTCGGCGACGACCAGTACGCGGTGCTGCGCACGGCGGCGACGGAGCGCCCCTGGACGGGAGAGCTGCTCGATGAGGAGCGCGCGGGGCTCTACACCTGCGGCGCGTGCGGCGCGGAGCTGTTCCGCAGCGGCACGAAGTTCGATTCGGGATGCGGCTGGCCGAGCTTCTACGAGTCGGTGCGCCCGGAGGCGGTGCAGCTCATCGAGGACACCTCGCTCGGCATGGTGCGCACCGAGGTGCGCTGCGCCGCATGCGGATCGCACCTCGGACACGTCTTCCCCGACGGCTTCGGCACTCCCACCGGCGACCGCTACTGCATGAACTCCGTGGCGCTGTCGTTCACACCCGACCAGTCGTGAGCGCGCTCGACGCCGTTCGGCGCCGTGCATCGTGGTCACGTGTGACCGAGGACGCTCCCACCCGCGAGCAGCTGCTGCCCCTGGTCGAAGCGGCCGGGCGCGTGGCCGACCACTCCTCCCTTCGCCCGTGGCGGCTGATCGAGCTGCGCGGCGATGATCGCCTCGCGCTGGGAGCGGCGCTGGCGAGAGCGGACGGAGACGACAAGCCGTCCACCAAGCCGCTGCGCGCCTCGCTGCTGATCGCGATCGTCGCCTCGTACCGCAAGAGCGACAAGGTCCCGCGGTGGGAACAGGAGGCGGTGGCCTCCGGCGTCGCCCACGTCCTCAGCCTTCTGCTGGATGAGGCGGGCTGGGGCGTCATCTGGCGCACCGGCGGTCTCACCCGCTCGAAGGCCGTCGCGAAGGCGCACGGCCTGAAGAAGAACGAGGAGCTGCTCGGCTGGCTCTATGTCGGCGGCAAGCCGGAGGGCAAGGACGCCGGTCGACGCAGGCCGGTGGATGCCGACTCGCTGCTCACCGCGATGCCCGCGGCGCCGGCGCCGGGCGAGGAGCAGCTTCAGTACGACGAGAAGCCGAAGAAGCACAAAAAGTCGAAGAAGAAGAAGGACGGGAAGAAGCGCTGAGTCAGCGCCGCCGCGGCAGCGCGACGACGACGGACGCCCCGGCGACGACGAGCATCGCGGCGAGCTGCCACAGCGCGGGACCGCGGTCGACCGGCCAGACGACATCGATCACCACCGACGCCACCAGCTGCCCGAGCACGCTGCCGAGCCCGAGCAGCAGCACGCCGGTGTAGGGCACCAGCCAGGCGCCGAGCAGGATGTAGGCGAACCCGAGCAGGCCGCCCAGGTACAGCCAGGGCTCGGCCGGGAGCGCATCGGGCATCCCTCTGATCGAGACGCTGACAGCAGCACCGGCCAGCAGCACCACGGTGCCGGCGATGAAGCTCATCAGCGTCGCCGTCAGCGGCGACGCGACCCGCCGCGCGAGGCGGCCGTTCGCCGCAGCCTGCCAGGCGATGCCCGCACCCGCAGCGAACGGAAGCAGCAGCAGCCACAGTGGTGCGGTCCCGAGCACATCGCCGCCCAGCGAGATGCCGACGGCGCCCAGGGCGAGCCCACCGCCGATCACCCGCCCAGGGGTGACGGCGACGATCCCCGACGGCCCGACGCCGATGCGGTCCAGCAGCAGGCCGTGCAGCGTCTGGCCCGCCACCACGCCCACGGTGAACAGCGAGACTCCCAGCACGCCCGCGACGAGACCCTGCGTGGTGACCGTGAGAGCGCCGCAGGTGCCGCCGAGAAGCATCCAGAAGGGGATGGAGCGGGAGCGGATGCCGGTGAGCAGACGTCCGAGGCCGGCGCGGCCGGACGGCAGCGCGAGGATCACCACGATGAGGAAGACGAGCCCGACCGAGAACGAGACCAGACCGGCGACGATGCCGTCGTCGATGCGGACACCGAGGACGCCGTTGATCCGGGCCTGGATGGCCGTCATGGCCCCGATCGCGACAGCGCCGCCGAGGGCGATCCAGGCGGGCAGCGGTCGGGTGGGCGTCACTCGCTCCAGGCTACCCGGCCCGGGGCATCGCTCGGCGCTCTCGCCAGCCCTTCATCATGTCGGTGCCCGGGGCTAGCCTGTCAGCATGTGCGCGAGCTACGGACTGGATCCCCGTTTCACCGACGCCGAGCTGCTGGCCGAGGCCGACGACGCGGTGCTCGACGGGCTGCGAACGTGGGCCGAGCGCAACGCCGGTGAGACCCTGCGCCCGACGGGGAAGAACCTGCGCAATCTCAATCCCCTGGTGACGACGGCTGACGGCGACGCCGCCCTCGAGCCCGCATGGTGGGGCTTTCTCGTCGACGGGCAGCCGGCGCGGTTCCCCTCGATCAATACCCGATCCGAACGCCTGCAGGATCGCCCCGGCTCGCTGCGCACGCGCGGTCTCGTACCCGCCACGGGCTGGTACGAGATGCAGAAGCCCGATCGGGTGTGGCACGAGTTCGGTCTCGGTCGCGGAGTGCTGTTCGGAATGGCCGCCGTCACCCAGCGGGGCCGCACCCCCGACGGCGAGTGGATCACCTGCTACTCCATCGTGATGCGCCCTGCTCCCCCGCACCTGGCGAACATCCACGACCGGATGCCCGTGCTGATCGCGACCGCGTTCGCGGACGACTGGCTGCACGGCGACCCCACTCGCGAGCTCATCGACGAGGCCCTGCTCGCCGCTGCCGGTCTCGACGAGCGGGTCGCCGCCGTGCCACGCGACGACGACAAGGGCGCCCAGACCCTCTTCTGACGAGACGAGGCACGCGCCCCTCTCGGGTGCACGTGCCTCGTGTGTGGAGCCGACTACGGGACTCGAACCCGTAACCCCCGTATTACAAGTACGGTGCGCTACCAATTGCGCCAAGTCGGCGGACCGTCATCAAGCATAGCGACGGCGCGCGGATCACCCGCGCCGACCACCCGGGTCAGGACGCCGGAGTGGCAGTCGGGGTCGGGGTGGGCTTCGTGGAGCCGAAGTACTCGTCGCTCGCGATGGTGAGCACGAACTGCGAGAACTCGGCCGGGTCGTTCAGCGCGCCGACGTACGACTTGCCGCCGACGAGGATCAGCGCCTCGTTGTTCAGCTTCAGGCCATCGGAGCCGGGCAGCGGACCCTCGAGCGCGCGGTCGGTGGCATCCTTCGCCCACGACACGAAGTCCTGCTTCTCGATGCACGAGCGCACCTTCTTGGCATCCGACACTCCGACGGCGACCGCGAGGTCGGCCAGGTCGGCGTCGCTGCGGCCGTCAGTGTTGGGCTCGGGCTGGTTGGCGAGCAGCTCGTGGTTGTAGTCGTAGAAGCTGTTCGGCGCGTAGGTGGCGACGCACGCGGCGGCGGCAGCGGCGCGCAGGGAGTACTTCGTGCCGTTGGAGCTGGCGGTCAGCAGAGCGACCGGGTGGTAGGTCACGGTGACCGCGCCCTCCGAGATCCAGCCGGCGAGCTGACGGGCATTGGCCCGCTCGAATTCCGCGGCTCCTGCCGAGAGGTAATCGACGTAGATGTGGATCTCGGTGGCCTTCGCGCCGGGCGTGGCCGACGGATCCGGGGTCGGGGTGGCGCTCTCGCCGGTCTCCGACGCGCCCTCAGACGGCGCCGGGGTCGCCGCTGTCGCGGAGGGAGCCGCAGAGATCTGACTCACCGTGACGCCGTCGTCCGACATCCCGGTCGGGCTGAGCTGCGGCTTCGAGATCGACGAGCTGACCGCATACGCCACGGCCGCGCCGATCGAGCCGACGGCGAGGATCGCCACGAGAGTGATGATGAGCCGTCGCATCAGTCGCGCCCGCGACTGCTGGGCGTGCACCAACTGTGCCTTCTCCCGCACCGCTTCGCGCGAATGGCGAGCGGCGGGGACGTTCGGCGTTTCGTCGCTCGACATCGTTCCTCTTGAAGATCGGGTGGGACGGGTGATCCCGCGGCCGCGGAGACTGCGGCGCCGGATTCGATGCTAACGAGGCAGCCTGAGAAATACCCAGACGCGCCCCGCCGTGCCATACTGATCCCGACCCGATGGCGGGTCACGGCGGGCAGCGTCCGCCGCTTCCATCACGAAGGATCGTCCGGCACGTACCTGCCGGTGAAGGAGAAATCATGGCCACCGTTACGTTCGACGACGCCACCCGCCTGTACCCCGGCGGCACTCGTCCGGCTGTCGACAAGCTGAACATCGAGATCGCCGATGGCGAGTTCCTCGTCCTGGTCGGCCCGTCCGGCTGCGGCAAGTCCACGTCGCTGCGCATGCTCGCAGGCCTCGAAGAGGTCAACGGCGGCCGCATCCTCATCGGCGACCGCGACGTCACCGACGTGCCGCCGAAGGACCGCGACATCGCGATGGTCTTCCAGAACTACGCGCTGTACCCGCACATGACGGTCGCGGAGAACATGGGCTTTGCGCTCAAGATCGCCGGCGTCGGCAAGGAGGAGCGCGCGAGCCGCGTCCTCGAGGCCGCCAAGCTCCTCGACCTCGAGGAGTACCTCAACCGCAAGCCGAAGGCGCTCTCGGGTGGCCAGCGTCAGCGCGTCGCCATGGGCCGGGCGATCGTGCGCCAGCCGCAGGTGTTCCTGATGGACGAGCCGCTGTCGAACCTCGACGCGAAGCTGCGTGTGCAGACGCGCACGCAGATCGCCTCGCTGCAGCGCCGGCTCGGCGTCACGACGGTCTACGTCACCCACGACCAGACCGAGGCCCTGACGATGGGCGACCGCATCGCGGTGCTCAAGGACGGCATCCTGCAGCAGGTCGGCACCCCGCGTGACCTGTACGAGAAGCCGAACAACGTCTTCGTCGCCGGCTTCATCGGCTCGCCCGCGATGAACCTCTTCTCGGCGGACCTCGCCGATGGCGGCGTGCGCTTCGGCACCGAGGTCGTGCCGCTCGACCGCGACACCGTCGGCCGCGCCAACGGCTCGCAGGTCACCGTCGGCGTCCGCCCCGAGGACATCACCGTCGGCCCCGCTGACGGCATGGGCCTCTCGGTCGTGGTCGACCTGGTCGAGGAGCTCGGCGCTGACGGCTACCTCTACGGTCACACCGAGATCAACGGCAAGCGCACCGACATCGTCGCGCGCGTCGACGGCCGCAGCCACCCCAACGCCGGCGAGACGGTCACCCTGGCCGCCAACCCCGGACACGTGCACGCCTTCGACCTCGAGTCGGGCGAGCGCCTCAACGACAAGCCGGTCGTCTCGGCCTGACGAATCAGCACACGCGGGCGCGGGCGGACCTCTCGGTCTCCCGCGCCGCGGTGTTTTCGGAGGAACCATGCAGGAGTCGCTGCGCATCACCGCCAGCTCCATCGACCCGGGTCTGCTGAGCCTCCCCTGGTCGACCCCGCTCGGCAAGTGGCCGTCGGAGAGGATCGTGTCGCTGCCGAAGGGCCTCTCGCGTCACCTGGTGCGCTTCGCGGATCTGTCCGGGCGCGTCGTCGCGGTCAAGGAGACCACGGCCGAGATGGCGCAGCGCGAGTACGAGATGCTCGGAAACCTCGGCCGCCTCGACGTGCCCTGCGTGAGCAGGGTCGCGGTGATCGCAGGACGAACGGATGACGACGGCAAGGCTCTGCCTGCGGCGCTCGTCACCTCGCATCTGCGCTTCTCGATGCCGTATCGCGCGCTGTTCACCCGGGTGCTGCGCCCTGACACGGCCACCCGCCTGGTCGACGCCCTCGCCCTGCTGCTCGTGCGGCTGCACAACGTGGGCTTCTACTGGGGCGACGTGTCGCTGTCGAACACGCTGTTCCGTCGCGACGCGGGCGCCTTCGCCGCCTATCTGGTGGATGCTGAGACCGGCGAGCTGCATGAGGAGGGGCTGACCGACGGGCAGCGCGCATACGACCTCGACCTCGCGCGCACGAACATCGCCGGCGAGATCATGGACCTCGCCGCCGGCGGCCGCCTGGAACGGGGTGTGGACGCGCTCGAGATCGCCGACGGCATCGTCTCGTCGTACCGCTCGCTGTGGGCGGCGCTCACCGATGAGGAGTCGTTCTCCACCGGAGAGACGTGGCGCATCACCGAGCGGGTGGAGCAGCTGAACGCGCTCGGCTTCGACATCGACGAGATGTCGATGGAGACCACCGCAGACGGCACCACCGTGCGCATCCAGCCCAAGGTTGTCGATGCAGGACACCATCAGCGACGGCTGATCCGCCTCACCGGTCTCGACGTCGAGGAGAACCAGGCGCGCCGGCTGCTCAACGACCTCGACGAGTTCCGGGTGCGCTCGACCAAGGCATGGGCTGAGGAGGAGATGTACGCGCACGAGTGGCTGACTCGAGTGTTCGAGCCGGTCGTGCGCGCCATCCCCTACGACCTGCGCGCCAAGCTCGAGCCGGCCGAGGTGTATCACCAGGTGCTCGAGCACCGCTGGTACCTGTCACAGGCCCAGTCGCGGTCGGTGCCGCTCGCCGAGGTGCTGACGAGCTACATCAACGATGTGCTGCGGCACCGCCGCGACGAGGCGACGATCATGGGCCCGCCGACCGAGTCGATGGGCATCCCGGTGGATACCGGTTCGGTCGAGGTCTCGGACGACACCGCCGCGATCGACTGGCGCGACCTCGTCTGACGCTAGTAGCCGACCGTGAACCGCCCGCGGCGGTGCTTCGGCTGCTCGATCTCGTCGACGACGGCGATGGCGAAGTCGGCGCCCGAGATGGTGGAGTTGCCGTCGGCGTCCCGGACCAGCACGTCGCCGCCGTCGCGGTAGCGGCCGGTGCGCTCGCCCTCCGCCCAGGGTCCGAACACCTCGGCGGGGTGGATGAAGAACCACTCCAGGTCATCGGCCTGCTGCAGCAGCTCGAGCGAGTCGATGCCCACCTGCGCCTCGTGCTTGTATTCCTCGGGGAAGCCCTGGTCGAACAGGCGCGGTCCGCCCGGTGCGACCAGGCTGCCGCCGGCTCCGCCGACGACGCCCAGACGGGTCGGGGTGCCGGCGAGCTTCTCGGTCAGGCCGCGCAGTGCCCCGATGACCTCGTTCTCCATATCGCCGCGCGGTGAGAGCGCCGAGACGACGGCATCCGCTCCATCGAAGACGTCGCCGAGGCCGTCGAGGTCGAGCACCGAGCCCTGCACGTACCGCGCACCGTCGAGGGGTGCCTCCGGGGCCTGACGGGAGATCACCGTCACCTCATGCCCTCGGCTCACCGCCTCGCGGGTGATGTGCGATCCGGCGTAGCCGGTTCCTCCGATGACGACGATGCGGGACATCTGTGCTCCTTCCGATACGCGAACGGGTTCGTCGGGTACAACTCCCGCCGCTGCGCAGGCTATTCCGCGGCGGCGCGGACCGTCGACACCTGGTACAGCGCGACGGATGCCGCGATGCCGGCGTTCAGCGACTCGGTGGCGGATGAGATCGGGATCGACACGATCTGATCGCACGTCTCGGTGACCAGGCGCGAGAGCCCCTTGCCCTCGGATCCGACCACGATCACGACGGGACGGTCGGCCAGCTCGAGCGCGGGCAGCGCGACATCTCCCCCGCCGTCGAGGCCGAGCACGAACACGCCCTGCTTCTTGAACTCCTTCAGCAGCGTGGTGAGGTTCGCGGCCAGCGCGACCGGCAGACGCGCCGCCGCGCCGGCGCTGGTCTTCCACGCGGCGCTGTTGACGCTCGCCGAGCGGCGCTGCGGCAGGATGATGCCGTGCCCGCCGAAGGCGGCCGTCGAGCGGATGATCGCTCCGAGATTGCGCGGATCGGTGATGCCGTCGAGGGCGATGAACAGCGGCGTCTCGCCGCGGTCGATGACCTGCTCGAGGAGGTCCTGCGGGTGCGCGTACTCGTACGGCGGCACCTTCAGCGCGACGCCCTGGTGCACGCCGTCGAACCCGGCCATGCGGTCGAGCTCCTGGCGGGTGACCTCGAGCACGGGGATATCCCGGTGGCGGGCGATCGAGAGCATCTCCTTCACGCGGTCGTCCATCTCGACGCGCTGTGCGATGTAGAACGACGTCGCCGGGATCTTGGTGCGCAGGGCCTCGAGCACGGAGTTGCGGCCGGTGACCGTCTCGGTGTCGTCGGATGCCTTGCTGCGCTGCTGGCGGTTCATGTCGCGCCCCTGCGGCTTCTGGCTCACCTTGCCCTTGCCGCCGGCTGCGGCGAAGCGCTCCTGAGCTGCCTTGCGCTTGCCGGCGACGTGCCAGCTGCGGTCCTCTGCCTTGGGTGTCGGGCCGCGACCCTCGAGCGCCTTGCGCCCGAGGCCGCCGGTGCCCTTGCTGGCACCCTTCTTCTTGCTGTTGCCCGCTCCGGGGCGTCCAGGCTTAACCATCGATACTCCAATGTGTTCCGTCCGGAGTGTCCTCCAGAGTGATTCCTGCCGCGCCGATCGCATCTCGGATGCGATCGGCTGCGGCCCAGTCCTTCTCCGCGCGCGCCTCGGCGCGCTGCGTGATCATCGTCTGCACGAGCGCGTCGAGGGCGGAAGCCTCAGCGCGGTCGTGCTTGTCGGTGCTCCACTCGGGCGCGAGCGGGTCGATCCCGAGGACGCCCGCCATCTCGCGCACCTGCATCGCCGCGAGCTGCGCGTCGGCGCTGCGACCGGCATCGAGCATGCTGTTGCCCGACCGCACCGTCTCGTGCAGCACGGCGAGCGCCTGGGGCACGCCGAGGTCATCGTCCATCGCGGCCGCGAAGGCGGCGGGCAGCAGCTCGAGGCTCGCCTCGCCGTCGTCGGCGTCGTCGTCGGTGGCGCGCTCTGCAGTCCAGGCGAACTCAGCAGGCAGTCGAGCCGCGCGCTCGAGGAACGAGCGGATGCGCCCCAGCGCGGCATCCGCCTCGGCGAACGACGACTCGGTGAGGTCGAGGCTGGAGCGGTAGTGCGCGGCGGCGAGCGCGTACCGCACGACCAGCGGGTCCTGTGCGGCGAGCACGTCGGCGGCGAGGGTGAAGTTGCCCAGCGACTTCGACATCTTCTGACCGCCCACGGTGACGAGCCCGTTGTGCACCCAGTACCGCGCGAAGCCGTCGCCGGCGGCGGCCGACTGCGCGAGCTCGTTCTCGTGGTGCGGGAAGCGCAGGTCCAGACCCCCGCCGTGGATGTCGAACTCGGGTCCGAGGAAGCGGCGCGACATCGCCGAGCACTCGATGTGCCAGCCGGGACGGCCACGTCCCCACGGCGAATCCCACACGGCATCCGGCTGCTCGTCGCTCTTCGCGCCCTTCCACAGCGCGAAGTCCTGCGGGTTGCGCTTGCCGCGCGGCCCGGCGTCGGCCGCCGCTTCCATCGCGTCCACGGACTGATGGGTGAGCGAGCCGTACTCCGGCCAGGAGCGCACGTCGAAGTAGACGTCACCCGAGCCGTCGGATGCGGCGTATGCGTGGCCACGCTCGATGAGGGCCGCGATGAGATCGTGCATCTGCGGGATGAACCCGGTCGCGCGCGGCTCGTAGGTGGGCGTCAGGATGCCGACGGCGGCATAGGCCTGCGAGAACTCCTGCTCCATCCGGTACGCCAGCGCCCACCACGACTCGGTCTGGGTCGCATTGGCGAGCACCTTGTCGTCGATGTCGGTGACGTTGCGCACGAAGGTGACCCGCTCGTAACGGTGCGCGAGCCAGCGGCGCAGCAGATCGAAGCTCAGGGCCGCGCGCACGTGCCCGATGTGCGGGCCGGACTGCACGGTGGGTCCGCAGACGTACATCGTCACGTTCGAGGAATCGAGCGGGGCGAAGTCGCGCAGCTGCTGTGCGCGAGTGTCGTACAGGCGGATCGTCACCGCACAAGACTACCGGGGCGTCGCGGTGCGCACCTGGGGGCGGGCTCCCCTGTCAGATCCGGTGGACGAGCGCGACCGCGGTGACCGCGATGCCCTCGCCGCGACCGGTGAACCCGAGTCCGTCGGTCGTGGTCGCCGAGACGGTGACGGCGGCGCCTCCCAGCGCGGCTGAGAGCACCTGCTCGGCCTCGACCCGGCGGGCGCTGAACCGCGGCCGGTTGCCCTGGAACTGCACCGACACGTTGCCGATCGCGAAGCCCGCTTCGGCGAGCATCGCCGCGGTTCGGGCGAGGAAGACGTCAGCGTGCGCGCCTGCGTACTCGGGGTGCGCCGTGCCGAAATGCTGGCCGATGTCACCGAGTCCTGCCGCGCCCAGCAGGGCGTCGACCATGGCGTGTGCGACGGCATCCCCGTCAGAGTGGCCCGACAGGGGCTGCTCCCCCGGCCATTCCAGACCGGCGAGCCACAGGTTCCCCTCCCCACCGAAGGCGTGCACATCTGTGCCGACGCCGATGCGCGGCAGCATCGGCGGAGACGGCATCCTCTGGGTCAGAAGCATGCGCGCACGCTCCAGATCCTCCGCGGTGGTGATCTTGAATGCACGCTCGGATCCTGGGATGCGGCGCACGGTCCCTCCGTCCGCCGCGAACAGCGCGGCGTCGTCGGTGTGCTCGTCGCCCGTCAGCAGGACGCGCTCATAAGCGGCCTCCAGCGCGCGACGGGGGAAGCCCTGGGGGGTCTGCGCGGCCGCGAGCAGCGAGCGGTCGACGGCACCGACGACCTCGTCGCCCGACACCTGCTTGAGCGTGTCGACCACGGGAAGCGCGGGGATGACCCCGGCGTCTGATGTCACCGCCGCGGCGACGGCATCGATCTGCGCGGCCGAGGTGAGGGCACGCGCAGCGTCATGCACGAGCACGACGTCGATCTTCGCGTCGAGGGCGGCGAGGCCCGCGGCAACGGACTGCTGCCGTGTCTGGCCGCCGACGACGACGGATGCCGGCCATCCTCGGCCTCGATCGGCATCGGTCAGCATGTCCGCCGCGGCCTGCTCGAACCCGGCTGGGGCCACGACGACGACCTGCATGCGCTGGGCGGCGAAGACACCATCCAGAGCGTGATGCAGCACGGTCCGGCCGTCGATGTCCACGAGCGCCTTGGGCATGCCGGCACCGAGTCGCGTGCCGGAGCCGGCGGCGACGACGATGATCGCTGTGGTGGGAGTCGGGATCGAAGTCACCTTCTCACGCTATCGCGCGCCGCAGCACGCGAAGAGGGCGGATGCCGCAGCATCCGCCCTCTTCGAATTCCGACCGTCGACGCGCTCGTCAGGAGGCGAGCACCTCGTCGAGCAGGGCGCCGGCCTTGTCCTCATCGATCTTCTCGGCCAGAGCGAGCTCCGACACGAGGATCTGGCGGGCCTTGGCGAGCATGCGCTTCTCACCCGCGGAGAGACCGCGATCCTGATCGCGGCGCCACAGGTCGCGAACGACCTCGCTCACCTTGATCACATCGCCCGAGGCGAGCTTCTCCAGGTTCGCCTTGTAGCGGCGCGACCAGTTGGTGGGCTCTTCCGTGAACGGGGCGCGCAGCACCTCGAAGACGTTCTCGAGACCCTCCTTGCCGATCACGTCGCGAACACCGACCAGGTCGACATTCTCGGCAGGAACCTCGATGATGAGATCACCCTGCGTGACGTTGAGCTTCAGGTACTTCTTGGTCTCCCCCTTGATCACGCGGTCCTTGACCTCGATGATCGTCGCGGCTCCGTGGTGCGGATAGACGACGGTTTCGCCAACCTCAAAAAGCATAAAAACGTGTCCTTTCGGCAATCTCCAGCATACCACAGCCGTTATGCAGTAAGGTTCGCGCCGATCGGCACCGCAGCGGGCATCCGTGGTCTGTGCGCACGCTCGACCCACTAGACTGATCCAGGCCACCCGTCGCACCTCAGGAGGATCCGTGAACTCGCGCTCTGCTGCGTCCATCGCTCCGCGTCTCATCGCCGCCATCGCCCTGGGCTCGGCGCTCGCACTCGGCACCACCGGATGCACCTTCATCACGCACCAGGCGACCACGAACCCCTACTCCGCGTCCGACGGTGTGAACATCGACGAGACCGGCGGCTCCGTCGTCGCGCGCAACGTCTTCGTGGTGGCCACGGAGGACGGCGAGGTGGGCAACCTCGTCGGCGCGTTCATCAACGGGAGCTCGAAGACCAGCACGGTCGACATCGACGTCGCGGGCGAGCAGCTCACCCTGCGCGTGCCCAGCGAGGACCGGGTCAGCCTCGGTGCCGACAAGATGCCGCTGCGCGTCGAGAACCTCGGCGCCAAGCCCGGCGCCACCGTCGAGGTGCTCATCGTCGCGGGTGACGGCGAGGCGGTTCCCGCCCAGGTGCCCGTGCTCGACGGATCGCTCCCGCAGTACGCCGACCTGGTGCCGAGCGCCGCGCCGCTCGACTCCGCATCCTGACTTCCCGTCGCGACAGCTGCGACGAAGAAGAGGCCGGTTCCTTTCGGAACCGGCCTCTTCGCGTTCTGCGACCGATCAGCCTTCGAAGCGGTAGCCGAGGCCCCGCACGGTGACCAGCATGACCGGGTCGCCCGGGTTCTGCTCGATGCGCGACCGGATGCGCTTGATGTGCACATCCAGGGTCTTCGTGTCGCCGAAGTAGTCGCTGCCCCAGACGCGATCGATCAGCTGACCGCGGGTGAGCACACGACCCGCGTTGCGCATGAGCACCTCGAGCAGCTCGAACTCCTTCAGCGGGATGTTGATCTCGGACCCATCCACGGCGACGGTGTGCCTGTCGATGTCGAGCGTGACACGGCCGCCCTCCAGCACGCGCTCGTCCAGCTCCGCCTCGGCCTGCACCACTCGACGCAGCACGGCGCGCATGCGCGCCAGCAGCTCGCGTGACGAGTAGGGCTTCGTGATGTAGTCATCTGCGCCGAGCTCCAGCCCCACCACGATGTCGACCTCGGAGTCCTTGGCCGTCAGCATGATGATCGGCACGCTCGAGGTCTGACGAACCTGACGGCACACCTCGGTGCCCGCCATGCCCGGAAGCATGAGATCGAGCAGGATGATGTCGGCGCCGCGCTCGCGGAAGGCGGTCAGGGCCCCAGGGCCGTCCTCGCAGATCTCGACCTCGTAGCCCTCGCGTCGCAGCAGGTAGGCGAGCGGGTCGGCCAGATCGGGCTCATCCTCGACGAGCAGGATGCGGGTCATGCGTACTCTCCGTTTCGAGCGTCGCGCTTGCGGGTATCGCCGCTCACGCGCTTCTTCTTGGGCTTTCTCTTGGACTTCTTGTCGGCGGCGCTGGCGGGTGCGCTCGCGAGCGGCAGGCGCATCGTGAAGGTCGAGCCGCGACCCGGACGCGACCACACGCGCACCTCGCCGCCGTGCCGCTGAGTGGCGTGCTTGACGATCGACAGTCCCAGTCCGGTGCCCCCGGTGCGCCGCGAACGCGCCTCATCGGCACGGTAGAAGCGCTCGAAGATGCGCTCGAGGTCGGCATCCGAGATCCCGATGCCCTGATCCGTCACGGCGATCTCGACGACGTCCCCGTCGACCTTCACGCCGACGCCGACGCGCGACCCGCGCGGCGAGTAGACGATCGCGTTGGCGATGAGGTTGCCGACCGCCTCGATCAGCACCTGCGCGTCACCGCGCACCCACACCCCGCGCTCACCGCCGCGGCTCAGCTCGACACCGGCCGAATCAGCCTGCACCGAATGCGCCTCTATCGACGCCGCCACGACCTCATCGATCGCGACCGGCTCGACCTGCGACAGGCTCTCCGCCGCCTGCAGCCGCGAGAGGCTCAGGATGCGCCCGGTGAGCTGCCCGAGACGGGCGGCCTCCGCCGAGATGCGTGCGGCGAAGATGCGCACCTGCTCGGGGTCGTCTGCCGCCGATTCGATCGCCTCGGCGAGCAGGCTGACCGAAGCGACCGGGGTCTTCAGCTCGTGACTGGTGTTCGACACGAAGTCGGTGCGCATCTGATCGAGGCGCTCGCGCTCGGTGACATCGCGGATGATCAGCAGAGTCAGCTGCGGGCCGACGGAGCTGGCGCGTGCAGAGACCAGCCGAGGATCCAGGGCGGCGCCGCCGGTGAGCCGCATCGTCTCGGTCGCGTCCGCGCCGCTGTCGCGGACGCTGCGCACGAGGCGCCGCAGCTCCCCGTTCTCCAGCACTGCTCCCTCGCGGATGCTGAAGCGCGTCGCGGCGTTCGACGTGGCGACCACGAGCCCGGAGGCATCGAGCACGCACGCGGCGTCATCCATGCTCGCGAGCACGTCGCGGACGCCCCCCGGCACAGCGGAGGAGGTCTCCTGCAGGGCGATGGCGCGCACGCGATAGGCCCAGCTCACCAGCAGCACGGCGCCCGCCCCGATCAGCGCGCCGACGGCGAGGGCGAACAGCGCCAGCTGAGCGGAATCCATGCCTCCACAGTAGAGGCCGGGATGCCGGCCACCTGACGTGCACCGCGCCGTCACGGGGCGGAGAGAATAGTATTCACGTTCCCGGCACCGTTCGTTAACCTTCGACGCGGACAATCGATGCGGCCGCGCGAGCGCGTGCCCCGGCATGCCGTGCCGAACCCCCGACGAAAGGTTGCGCCGACATGCGCGAAGTGTTCCACCAGTCCCTCGAAGAGCTGCAGACGCAGCTCGCCGAGATCGCCGACCTGGTCACGGTCGCGATCCAGAAGGCCACCACCGCATTCGCCGAGAGCGACGTCGCACTGGCCGAAGAGGTCATCGCCGACGACGCGAAGATCGATGAGCTGGCCGTCGCGCTCGACGAGCAGGCGATCGAGATCCTCGCACGTCAGCAGCCGGTCGCCCGTGACCTGCGCATCGTGATCACCGCGCTGCGCGTGAGCGCCTCGCTGGAGCGCATGGGCGACATGGCCGAGCACATCGCACAGCTCGCCCGCCTGCGCTTCCCCGAGCGCGCCGTTCCCAAGGGGCTCAAGGGCACGTTCCGCCGGATGGGTGAACTCGACGTGCAGATCGCCGGCACCCTCGCCGAGCTGCTGCGCACGCAGAACCTGCGCTTCGCCGACGAGATCCGCAACGCCGACGACGACGTCGACGAGCTGCACGCCAGCGTGTTCGAGAAGGTGCTCAGCGACAACTGGAAGGGCGAGGCGACCGCGACCGTCGACGCCACGCTCGCCAGCCGCTACCACGAGCGCTTCGCCGACCACGCGGTCGCCGTCGCGAAGAAGGTCGTCTACCTCGCGACGGGCGACTGGGCGGTGCAGGAGGAGGACATCGCACTGGCGGCCGAGGCGCAGTCGAGCGTGACGCCCCCCGCTCCTCCGGCGTTCTGACACTCACCACCATCATCGGCGCCCCCTCACATCGTCGAGGCCCCCTCTGATCCAGGTGGACCGGAGGGGGCCTCGACGATGTGAGGGGGCGTCGACAGAGCTACTTCTTGCCCTGCGCGGCGACGGCGGCAGCGCCGGCCGCAGCGGCCTCGGGGTCGAGGTAGCGGCTCGGACCGGTCGGCACGTTGTTCTCGTCGAGCTCGTACACCAGCGGGATGCCCGTGGGGATGTTCAGCTCGGCGATGTCATCGTCGCTGATACCCTCGAGGTGCTTGACCAGGCCGCGCAGCGAGTTGCCGTGCGCGGTGACCAGCACCGTCTTGCCGGCCTCGAGGTCGGGGACGATCGCGTCGTTCCAGTACGGCAGCAGACGGTCGATGACGAGTTTGAGCGACTCGGTGCGCGGAACCTCCCCATCGATGTCCGCGTAGCGGGCGTCGTGCACCTGGCTGAACTCGCTGTCATCGGCCAGCGCGGGCGGCGGGACGTCGAACGAACGGCGCCACAGCTGGAACTGCTCCGGACCGAACTCCTCGAGCGTCTGCGCCTTGTCCTTGCCCTGCAGCGCACCGTAGTGGCGCTCGTTGAGTCGCCACGAGCGCGTCACCGGAATCCACAGGCGGTCAGCCGCGTCGAGCGCGATGTTCGCCGTCTGGATCGCACGGCTCAGCAGCGACGTGTGCAGCACGTCGGGCAGCAGACCCGACTCGGCCAGCAGCTCGCCGCCGCGGCGAGCCTCCGCCTTGCCCTGGTCGGTCAGGCGGATGTCCACCCATCCCGTGAAGAGGTTGAGCTGGTTCCATTCGCTCTGGCCGTGACGCAGAAGAATCAGAGTGCGGGTCATGGATCCACTGTATCGATTCGGGGTGGGCGGGGCGGGCTGGGTGACGTGCGGCGGGCTGCGTGACGTTCCCCTCGCTCGCAGAGCGGGTGCCCCTCCCGCTTCGCGGGTCCCTCCCCGATGCTCGCTCCGGGAACGTCACTCCGCCCTCACCTCTGCGAGCGAGAGCATGAGCGGTGTGGAAGTGAGGAGTAGAGAGGGGAGAATGGAGGGATGGGAGCGTCACCGGTTGGGCAGCCGACGAGGGGGACGACGGGGACGAACCGGCTGCGGCGGAACGACCGGTGGATCGCGGCGTCGGCGGCGTTCCGCCGGGCATCCGACCCGCTCGTCGTCGACCTCGGGTACGGAGCCAGCGGGGTCACCGCGTTCGAGCTCGCGACCAGACTGCGCCGGGTGAGGACGGATGCCGAGGTGCTGGGCCTCGAGCTGGACCCGGGACGCGTGGCGACCGCACGCAGTCAGCTGGAGGACGTGCGCGCGGGCAGCACGCCGTTCGCTGCGGATCTCGCGGTGTCGTTCGCGCGCGGCGGGTTCGAGGTGCCGGTACCGGGTGGTCGACGGCCCGCGGTGATCCGAGCGATGAACGTGCTGCGGCAGTACGACGAGGGCGATGTCGCTGACGCGTGGCGCCAGGTCACGTCGCGACTCGCACCGGGCGGGATGCTCTTCGAGGGCACCTGTGACGAGATCGGCCGCATCGCCAGCTGGACCGATGTCACGAGCGAGGGAGAGCCGGTGGCGTTCACGATCTCGCTGCGGCTGACCGAGCTCGAGCATCCGGGAATCGTCGCCGAGCGCCTGCCGAAGGCGCTCATCCATCGCAACGTCCCCGGCGAGCGCGTCCACGATCTGCTCACCGCACTGGCTCGCGAATGGGAGCGTGCGGCTCCCCTGTCGACGTTCGGTCCGGTGCAGCGCTGGCTCGCCGTCGTCTCTGCGCTCAAGACGCAGGGCATCCCGGTGCGGGGCGACCGCCGGCGCTGGCGCCTCGGCGAGCTGACGGTGCCCTGGCACACCGTGGCCCCGCGCCCCTGATCAGACACCTCGCCGCTCTGATCGTCGAGAGCACGACATCTCGCCGAATGCACGGGGCTTTCGCGCGAATAACCCGTGCTCGCGACGACGTCCCGTGCTCTCGACGTATGGGCAGCGGGTCAGCGAGCGTGCCGCGGATCCTCGCCGGCGGGGCGGCGCGAGAGACGGGTCAGGCGCGGCACATCAGCGGTGGCACCCGCATCGGCGGGTACGATCACCTGCTGTGCGGCGGCGATCAGGGTCTCCCCCGTGCGCACGACCAGCTCGCCCACCGGCGCCCGGCGCGACAGCATCGCCAGGGCGATCGGGCCGTCCTCGTGATGCGTCGCAACCGACGTGATGTGGCCGACCTCGGCCTCGCCCGCCAGCACCGCATCACCGGGCGCGGGCATCACGACGTCGCTGCCGTCGAGCAGCAGCGCCGCCAGGCGACGCGGCGGATGCCCGAGGTTGTGCACCTTCGCGACCGTCTCCTGACCGCGGTAGCAGCCCTTGTTCAGGTGCACGGCGCTGCGGATCCAGTCGGCCTCGTGCGGGATGCTGCGGTCGTCGACCTCACGTGCCCAGCGCGGCCGCCAGGCCGCGATGCGCAGTGCCTCGGCGGCGAGCGCACCCGCGAACGGGCCAGTGAGGGAGTGCGCGTCATCGACGACGGCGATGCTCCAGCTGTAGTCCGCGGCGGGATGCCCGGCTTCGGCGGCGTACTGGTGCCCGCCGGGCTGCACGCGCGCCCATGGGTCGCGCCAGATGAGCGGCACGCCGTGCGGAGCGGATGCCGTGAGGCGCGCCTCGGCGGTGCCGCCGGCGAAGAACCCGGCCAGCGCCGCATCCGGTCGCAGCGTGACCGTGACGCGCGAGCGGAAGACCATGCGCTGCAGCCACGCGGTCAGCTTCTCGGCATCCCCCTCATCGGCGATCAGCCAGACGGACGAGCCGTCCTCGAGCGCGCCCGCAGCGTGCTCCACCCGGCCCTGCGGGTCGAGCACGAGCAGTTCCGTGCTGTCGCCGGCGCGCAGCCGCGCCACCGACTGCGAGGTGATCGAGTCCAGCCAGGTCAGCCGGTCGTCGCCCGACACCTCTATGAGCACGCGGTCCGTGAGCGGCGCGAGCGCCTCGCCGGATGCCAGGCGACGCTGCTCGATGAGCGGGCTGCCGAAGTGCGCGATCAGCTCGCCCTCGCGCACGGCGCCGGGAATGCCGTCGAACGTGGCCATGTCAGACCTTGGCCAGACGAGCCGACGCGTGGGACTTCAGCTTCTCGCCGAGAGCGGTGATGTCCCACGCCCAGAGCAGGTGAGCGTCAACCAGGCCGTACATGCGCGTGGCGGCCGAGTAGGCCTTCGTCCCGGCCGGGCGCACCACAGCATCCGTCGCGATGTCGATGCGGGGACCGGCGATGCGGCCCAGGTACAGCTCGAGCGTTCCGTCGGAGTGCGTCACCGAGACCTCCAGCGGGAACCCGTCGTCGGTGCGCAGCGCCTCGACGTCGTCGGCTGTCCGCGGCGTCGACTCAGCGGTGGGCGGAAGAAGAGCGGGTCCGGGATCGGCATCGGTGCGGGGACGCGCGAGGCGCCAGAAGCCCGTCTCGGCAAGCAGGTCGACGGGCTCGTCCGTGCCCTCGGCGCCGAGGAACGACGCGGATGCGGCGTAGTTCAGGAAGGCTCCACCATCGTGGCTGAAGCTCACGCGGTGCGAGAACTCACCCTGATAGCGCTGCTCGCCCGCGGTGTACTCGATGACGCCGGTGCCCTCCCAGACACCGAGCAGCCATGACAGCGGTGCGAGGTCAGCGGGAAGATCGGTGGGCAGCTCGATCACGACGGCGTCGGATCAGCGCTGGCCGCGGAACAGGTTGACGAGCACGACGCCGGAGACGAAGGCGATCGCGAGGCTCGCCAGCCCCAGCAGGCCGAGGAAGAAGAATTCGAGCGCGACGAGGTCCATGCGCCCACTCTACCCCTCCCCCTGACGACCGGACTGGAGAGAGACGGTGTCAGAGCGCGGAGGCGAGCGCCGCGATGCCGAAGACGCCGGAGACCGCACCCATGATCATCAGTGCACCCACGACGCTTCCCGCCGTGCGGACGATGAAGCCCTGGGCGCGACCGGAGGCGAGCTGAACGGCGAACGAGACGAGCACGATGCCGCCGAAGGCGATCAGCAGCCAGCCGACCCTGTCCTCCTCGGGAAGCACGAAGCCGAGGGTGACCGCGACCACCAGGGAGGCGATCCAGACCGCGATCATGCCGCGGAAGGCGCTGCGCGGGGCGAGGGCCGGTTCAGACATGGTGACATCGTAACGGCCGCACCTGCGGGCATCCGGAATGCCGCCGCCCGGCATCCCGTCATGTCAGAAGCGCCCGCCATTAGCATTGACGCGTGGTCCTCGTGCTGGCACTCACCTCCGCTCCCGAAGGGGACCCGGCACTGCCCGCGCTCGAGCTGCTGTCGCACCGCATCCGGCATCACCCGTTCGACGCCACCCGCCTTCTGGACCTGCCGGAGAGCGACGCCGTGATCATCGATGCACGCGGCGATCTCGCCGCCGCGCGGGCTGCGTGCCGGCTGCTGCGCACCGCCGGAGCCGAGACGCCGGTGCTGCTGGTCGTCACCGAAGGCGGGCTGAGCGCCATCGCCTCGGACTGGGGCTTCGACGACGTGCTGCTGTGCACCGCGGGTCCCGCGGAGGTCGACGCCCGGCTGCGACTCGCCCTGGCGCGGGTGGATGCCGCGGCTCCCGCTCACGTTCAAGCGTCGGGCATCACGATCGATGAGCAGTCGTACTCCGCCAAGCTGCACGGCAAGCCGCTGGATCTGACGTACAAGGAGTTCCAGCTGCTGCACTTCCTGGCGACCCACCCGTCTCGTGTCTTCACCCGGGAACAGCTGCTGAGCGACGTGTGGGGGTACGACTACTTCGGCGGCACGCGCACGGTCGACGTGCACGTGCGGCGACTGCGCGCCAAGCTCGGCGACGCCGAGCAGGTGATCGGCACTGTGCGCAACGTCGGCTACCGCTTCAATCTGCACGACGACGGTCAGGCCGGGGCGGGCTGAGTTCACTCATCCGTCACCGGCGGGTGCAAAGATGTACCCCATGATGGAACCCGCCCTTGTCGACACCGGCCTCGGGGATGCCGAAGACGACGACTTCGATGCGCACGAGGCTCCCGACGCGGTGCTCCCCGACCACCGCTACCACGACCGCGAGCTGAGCTGGCTGGCGTTCAACCAGCGCGTGCTCGAACTGGCTGAGGATCCGTCGCTGCCCGAGCTGGAGCGCGCGAACTTCCTCGCGATCTTCGCCAGCAACCTCGATGAGTTCTTCATGGTCAGGGTGGCCGGGCTCAAGCGCCGCATCCTCACCGGCCTCGCGGTGCCGACCAACGTCGGGCGCTCCCCGAGCGACGTGCTCGCCGACATCTCGCGCGATGCGCATGCTCTGCAGCTGCGCCACGCGGCCGCGTGGAACGACCTCGTGCGACCCGCGCTCGCGGACGCCGGGATCGAGATCACCGAGTGGAACGACCTCACCGACGCCGAACGCGGCGCGCTCGGAGAGTACTTCCAGGCCCAGGTCTTCCCCGTACTCATGCCTCTCGCCGTCGACCCCGCGCACCCGTTCCCGTACATCTCGGGTCTGTCGCTGAACCTCGCGATCCGCATCCGCAACGCCCGCACCGGGCGGCAGGACTTCGCGCGCCTCAAGGTGCCCACCATGCTCCCGCGCTTCGTCGAGGTGCCCGGCACGAGCCCCATCACCCGGTTCATCCGGCTGGAGGAGCTCATCGCCAATCACCTCGGCGACCTCTTCCCCGGCATGGAGGTGCTCGACCATCACGCGTTCCGCCTGACCCGCAACGAGGATGTCGAGATCGAGGAGGACGAGAGCGAGAACCTCATCCAGGCCCTCGAGGCCGAGCTGCTGCGGCGCCGGTTCGGGCCGCCGATCCGGCTGGAGATCACGGAGGACATGGACGAGGTGACTCTCGAGCTGCTGATCCGCGAGCTCGACATCACCGACCAGGAGGTCTATCGACTGCCTGGGCCGCTCGATCTTCGCGGGCTGTTCGATCTGGGGCGCCTCGACCGCCCCGATCTGCGCTACCCGCCGCACGTGCCGACGACGGCCGTGGCGTTCCAGCCGGGTGACAGCAACGAGCGCTCCGACATCTTCCGCGCGATCCGCAAGGCGGATGTGCTCGTGCACCACCCCTACGAGTCCTTCGCGACCAGCGTGCAGGCGTTCCTCGAGCAGGCCGCCCGCGACCGGCACGTGCTCGCCATCAAGCAGACGCTGTACCGCACCTCCGGAGACAGCCCGATCGTGCAGGCGCTCATCGACGCAGCCGAGTCGGGCAAGCAGGTGCTGGCGCTCGTCGAGGTGAAGGCGCGATTCGACGAGGCGAACAACATCGTCTGGGCGCGCAAGCTCGAGAAGGCCGGCGTGCACGTCGTGTACGGCCTGGTCGGGTTGAAGACCCACTGCAAGCTCGCTCTGGTGATCCGCGAGGAGGAGGGCGTGCTGCGCCACTACTCGCACATCGGCACGGGCAACTACAACCCGAAGACCAGCCGCATCTACGAGGACTTCGGACTGTTCACCGCCGACCCGCAGGTCGGCAAGGACCTGACCAGGCTGTTCAACGAGCTCAGCGGCTACGCGATCGAGAAGAAGTTCAAGCACCTGCTCGTCGCTCCGCGACACCTGCGCAAGGGGCTGCTGCGGCACATCGACGCGGAGCGCGCGAACGCCGAGGCGGGCAAGCCCGCGCGCATCCGCATCAAGGTCAACTCGATGGTCGACGAGGAGATCATCGACGGGCTGTACCGGGCCAGCATGGCCGGGGTGAAGGTCGACGTGTGGGTGCGCGGCATCTGCAGCCTGAGGGTGGACCTGCCGGGTGTGAGCGACAACATCACCGTGCGCAGCATCCTCGGCCGCTACCTCGAGCACTCCCGGCTGTTCATGTTCGAGAACGACGGCGACCCGATCGTGTACATCGGCAGCGCCGACATGATGCACCGCAACCTCGACCGCCGCGTCGAGGCGCTTGTGCGGCTGCGCGACCCCGCGCACCTGCAGGAGCTGCACGACCTGTTCGACCTGGCGATGGACCCGCAGACCAACTCGTGGCATCTGAGCGAGGGCGGTGAATGGAAGCGGGTCTCCGAGGTCGACGGACAGCCCCTCGTCGACCTGCAGGATCTGACGATGGCGAGCGTGCAGAGCCGCCGACGACGCAGCAAGCGCACGATCCGATGACTGACTCGGCGGTCTACGCGGCCGGCGCGATCGTCTGGCGGATGGTCGACGACAAGCTGAAGGTGCTGCTGATCCATCGCACGAAGTACCGCGATGTGACGCTGCCGAAGGGCAAGGTCGACCCCGGCGAGATGCTCGCCGAGACCGCGGTGCGCGAGGTGCGCGAGGAGACGGGCATCCAGGTCTCGCTCGGAGTGCCGGTCGGCGTCAGCAAGTACTGGATGCGCCCGAAGCGGCAGAAGGTCGTGCACTACTGGGCGGCCGAGGCCACCGACGACGCGATCCGCGCCTCGTCGTTCGTGCCGAACGGCGAGATCTCCGGCGTCGAGTGGGTGAGCCTGAAGAAGGCGCGCAAGCACCTGAGCTACCCCGTCGACGTCGAGATCCTCGACAACTTCATCCGGCTCGTCGACGACGGCGTGCTGCGCACCTTCCCCATCATCACCCTGAGGCACGCCAAGGCCGTGGCCCGCTCGGACTGGCATGAGGCGGATGCCGCTCGCCCGCTCACCGACAAGGGCCTGCGACAGGCCAAGGCCATCGTCGGTCCGCTGCGCGCATTCGGCGTGCGGCGCATCGTCAGCAGCGACGCGGTGCGGTGCACGCAGACGGTCGCGCCGCTGGAGCGCAAGCTGGGCAGGATGGCTCGCCTGACCCCGAAGCTCAGTCAGGATGCGTGGGATGCCGACGCCGCCGACGTGCGCTCCGTGATCGGACGGCGCGTGCGCTCGCGCAAGGCGACGGTGCTGTGCAGCCACGGGCCGGTGCTTCCCGGCATCCTGTCGGAGCTCGCGCTCGCCACCGGAACCGTTCCCGGCTCGTACATCGACAGCGCCAGCGCCCTGAACGTCGCGGCGTTCTCGGTCGTGCACCTGTCCGCCACCAATCCCGGCTCGGGGATCATCTCGATCGAGACCCACGAGCCGAAGATCTGACGCCGTCCACCCGAGGGCGCGGTGCGACTGGCCGCCCCTCGTTCACCTCCCGTTCACCTCTCGGGGAGAGTCTCGTTAACCGGCGCTCCTAACGTCACTGTGTGCCCTGCACCGGGCCATACACATTCCCCGATCGAACGGACCCACAGTGAAGATCACCCGCATCGCTCGTCTCAGCGCCGTCGGCGCTGTCGCCGCCCTCGCACTCGCCGGCTGCGCCGCGAACGAAGCCCCCGCCTCCGAGAGCACCGACGGCTCCGCCGCGTCGAAGCTCGAGGGCACGTTGAAGGCCACCGGCGCCTCGTCGCAGGGTTCGGCGCAGGAGGCCTGGGTCGCCGCGTTCCAGACCGCCAACAGCGGCGTCACCATCAACTACGAGCCCACAGGGTCCGGCACCGGACGCGAGAACTTCATCGCCGGCGCGAGCGACTTCATCGGCTCGGACCGCGCGTTCAAGCTCGAGGAGCTCGGCGACGGGTTCAAGACCTGCTCGTCGGAGAACATCATCGAGGTGCCGCTGTACATCTCGCCCGTCGCCGTCGCGTTCAACCTCGAGGGCATCGACGAGCTCAACCTCGACGCCAAGACGATCGCCGGCATCTTCGCCGGCACGATCACCAACTGGAACGACAACGCGATCGCCACGCAGAACGAGGGCGTGAAGCTGCCCGACCTGGCGATCTCGCCCGTGCACCGCTCGGACGACTCGGGCACCACCGAGACCTTCACCGCCTACCTCAACGCCACCGCTCCGGATGTGTGGACCGACGAGGCCGACGGCGTGTGGCCGCTGCAGGGCGGCGAAGCCGCTCAGGGCACCTCCGGCGTCGTGCAGGCGATCAAGGCGGGCAACGGCGCGATCGGCTACGCAGACGCCTCGCAGACCAAGGAGCTCGGCCAGGTCAAGGTCGGCGTCGACGGCGAGTACGTCGCGTACTCGGCCGAGGCCGCCGCCGCGCTGGTCGAGGCATCGCCGCTCGAGGAGGGTCGCGGAGACGCCGACCTCGTCTTCGACGTCGACCCGGCTGCCGCTCCGGCAGGCGCCTACCCGATCGCCCTGGTCAGCTACCTGATCGCGTGCGAGCAGTACGAGGACGAGAACACGGCCGAGCTCGTGAAGACGTACTTCGAGTACGTCGCGAGCGAGGAGGGCCAGGAGGCTGCAGCGGACAACGCCGGCAGCGCGCCGATCTCCGACGGGCTGCGCGAGAAGGTCCTCGCCGCCATCGACACGATCAAGGTCGGCTGACCCATCACCACCGGCTGACAACGGTGCCCCCGCGTCCGATCCGGCGCGGGGGCACCGGAGGGTCAGCCCGCACGCATCTCGACCCGGAACGGAGACCATGAGCACGACGACCAGGCAGGCACCGCCTGCCCCGATCAGAGCCAAGCAGCGCCTCGGCGACCGGGTGTTCTCCGGCAGCGCCCTCGGCGCCGGCATCATCATCCTCGTCGTGCTCGCCGCGGTGGCCGCGTTCCTCATCATCCAGAGCCTGCCGGCCTTCGCCCCCGACACCAGCGACAACCACATCCTCGAGGGTCGCTCGTTCTGGGAGTACGTCGGGCCGCTCGCCTTCGGCACGGTCTGGGCGTCGTTCCTGGCCCTGCTGATGGCGACGCCGATCGCGATCGGCATCGCACTGTTCATCTCGCATTACGCGCCCCGTCGCCTAGCCGGCCTGCTGGGCTACGTCATCGACCTCCTCGCCGCGGTGCCCTCGGTCGTCTTCGGCCTCTGGGGCGGGCTGGTGCTCGCGCCCCTGCTGCAGCCCGTGTACGCCTGGCTCAACGACAACGCCGGCTGGATCCCGATCTTCGGCGGCCAGGTCTCGTCGACGGGCAAGACGATCATGACCGCGGCCGTCGTGCTCGCCGTCATGGTCATCCCGATCATGACCGCCATCTGCCGCGAGATCTTCCTGCAGACGCCGAAGCTGCACGAGGAGGCCGCCCTCGCACTCGGCGCCACGCGCTGGGAGATGGTGCGGATGGCCGTGCTGCCCTTCGCGCGCGGCGGCATGGTCTCAGCCGTCATGCTCGCGCTCGGGCGCGCCCTCGGCGAGACGATGGCCGTGACCATGGTGCTCTCCCCCGCGGCCGTCTACAGCCTCCTCGTGCTCACCGCCACCAACCCCACCCCGATCCCCGCGAACATCGCGCTCGCCTTCCCCGAGGCGCACGACACGGGCGTCAACACGCTCATCGCCACGGGTCTGGTGCTGTTCGTCGTGACCTTCGCGGTCAACGCGCTGGCCCGCTGGATCGTCGCGCGTCGCGCCGAGTTCTCCGGAGCGAACTGACATGACCACGACTCTGGAGCGAACCGAGATGACCACGCTCAGCGCCGCACGCGCCTCGTCCTCGCTCACCGCCGGACGGCTGGCGCCGTGGGCACCGTGGGCTCTGCTCGGGGCATCCCTCGCCACCTCCTTCACCGTCTTCGCCCTCGGCGCCATCGGCGGCGACCCGGCCGACTTCAACATCGCCGGTGCCGTCATCGTGGGCGTGCTGCTGTACATGGTGCTCATCACGGTCGTCTCCTCGATCGCCGAGAGCCGCCGCAAGGCCGTCGACCGGCTCATGACGGCGCTCGTGAGCGCGGCGTTCGTCGTCGCGCTGCTGCCGCTCATCTCGCTGCTGTGGACCGTCGTCACCAACGGCATCGGCCGTCTCGACGCGGAGTTCTTCAGCTACTCGATGCGCAACGTGGTCGGCGAGGGCGGCGGCATCGTGCACGCTGTCTGGGGCACGGTGCTCGTCACGCTCACCGCGACGCTGATCGCGGTGCCGGTCGGCCTGATGACGTCGATCTACCTCGTCGAGTACGGCCGGGGCCGCATCGCCAAGGGCATCACCTTCCTCGTCGACGTGATGACGGGCATCCCGTCGATCGTCGCGGGTCTGTTCATCTACTCCGTCTTCGCGCTGCTCGTGCGGCCGGGCATCTCGATGGGACTGATGGGCGCTCTGGCCCTGGCGGTGCTGATGGTGCCCGTGGTCGTACGCGGCAGCGAGGAGCTGCTGCGCATCGTGCCGAACGAGCTGCGCGAGGCGTCGTACGCGCTGGGCGTGCCGAAGTGGCTGACGATCCTGAAGATCGTGCTGCCCACCTCGATCGCCGGAATCACCACCTCGGTGATGCTCGCGATCTCGCGCGTGATCGGCGAGACCGCTCCGCTGCTGCTGACCGCAGGCTTCACCGCCAGCCTCAACACGAACCTCGTGAGCGGTCAGATGATGACGCTGCCGGTGTTCGTCTACAACTCGTACATGAACCAGGGCACTGCGGCGGACGCCTCGGTCGCCCGCGCCTGGGCCGGCGCGCTCACCCTGATCCTCATCGTCATGCTGCTGAACCTGCTCGCGCGCCTGATCGCCAAGTGGTTCGCCCCGAAGACCGCCGGCCGCTGAGTCGCACCCGAACCCGAAGGAACCCGATATGTCCAAGAGCATCGAAGTCAACGACCTCAACGTCTACTACGGCGACTTCCTCGCCGTGGAGGGCGTCTCCCTCGAGATCCAGCCGCGCAGCGTGACCGCGTTCATCGGCCCGTCGGGCTGCGGCAAGTCCACGTTCCTGCGCACCCTGAACCGCATGCACGAGGTCATCCCCGGCGCGCGCGTCGAGGGCGAGGTGCTGCTCGACGGGAAGGACCTGTACGGCGCGGGCGTCGACCCGGTGCTCGTGCGCCGCCAGGTGGGCATGGTGTTCCAGCGCCCGAACCCGTTCCCGACCATGTCGATCAAGGAGAACGTGCTGGCGGGGGTCAAGCTCAACAACGGCAAGATGTCGAAGAGCGATCAGGATGCCCTGGTCGAGAAGTCGCTGATGGGCGCGAACCTGTGGAACGAGGTCAAGGACCGGCTCGACAAGCCCGGCTCCGGCCTCTCGGGTGGTCAGCAGCAGCGTCTGTGCATCGCCCGCGCGATCGCCGTGTCGCCCGAGGTGCTGCTGATGGATGAGCCGTGCTCGGCGCTCGACCCCATCTCGACGTTCGCGATCGAGGAGCTCATCCAGGACCTGAAGAACGACTACACGATCGTCATCGTGACGCACAACATGCAGCAGGCATCGCGTGTGAGCGACAAGACCGCGTTCTTCAACATCGCCGGCACGGGCAAGCCGGGCAAGCTGATCGAGTTCGACGACACGGCCACGATCTTCACCACCCCTGCCGTGCAGGCCACGGAGGACTACGTGTCCGGCCGCTTCGGCTGACCGCTCCTGTGACGCGCAGAGGCCCCGGCGACTGGTCGTCGGGGCCTCTGCGCTGCAGTCGGCTCTCACATACCGGGAGCCTTGTCCGTGATCTCGTCGGGCGCGGGCGTCTCGATCGAGACGTCCTCGCCCCACTTGCTGAAGTCCATGGTTATGGCGCTGCCGGCCAGATCCGTCACCATCCGACGCGGCAGGTCGTCGTCGCCCGCGAAGATCACATACTCGATGGTGTCGCCGATACCCGCCTCAGCCGGGATCTCGAGCTCCTGCGCTTCGAAGAGCTTCTTCGAGTCGAGGACCAGCGTGTACTTCGTCGTCTTGACGCCGTCGATCGTCTCGGCGTCCTCCTCGGCCGTGAAGTCCTTGAGCGCGGTCTTGAAGGTCGACATCTGCTTGCCGAGGTTCGCCTGGTCGAGCGAGCCGTTCAGCTGCTCCGTGATCGGGTTTCCGGCCTCGCTGGAGGGCTGGTAGAACTTGCCGCCCGTGAGCTCGCCCATGTTCAGGTACATCTCGCCGTCGACGAGGCGCAGCTCCATGCCGCCGGGCATCGACATGGCCATCCTCGTCTTGCGGGGGTCGGCATCGACGACCATGTCACCGCTGGACTCGATCTTCTGCCCGGAGACCTCCATCGTCTGAGCGAAGTGCGTGGACCCCGCTTCGATCTGGGCGTCGTTGATGCGCTGGGCGAAGTCATCGGCGGTCATCGTCGCTGACGGCTTGGCCTGCTTCTGCGACTCTGTCTGAGACTGCGAGCCCTTGGAGTCGGATGCCTTGTCTGCGCCTGAATCGCAGGCGGTCAGGCCTACTCCTGCGACGAGAGCGATGGCAGTGGTCGCGAGTGCGCGTTTCCAGATGGTGATCATGCCCCTTACGATACCGAGCACCGAACCGTCGGCTCAGCGCGGGGAGAGCAGATAGGCGTTGAACTCGGCGGTCAGGTCGGGGTCGGATGCCAGGGGCGCGCCGTCGACGGCGGTGATGGGCGCGGCGAGGCGGATGCTCGACACGAGCCAGGCGGCATCGGCCTTCGTCAGATCGGAGGCGGACAGGATCTCGTAGCGGGTGGTGAGACCGCGGGACTCCAGATGCTCGAACACGCTGAGCTGCGTGGTCCCATGCAGGATACCTCCCGCGGGCGCCGGGGTGAGGAACTCCCCGGCCACGCGGATGATCAGCGATGCGGTCGGCGCTTCGAGCACGTACCCGTCGCGGGTGACGAAGATCGCGTCGTCGGCGCCACGCCGCTTGGCCTCGCGCAGCGCAGCCATGTTCACCGCGTACGACAGGGTCTTCGCGCCGAGCAGCAGCCACGGCGCCCGCTCCCCCGCGCCGAGGTCGTATCCCCGGTCGAGCGTGACGACCTTCACTCCGTCGCGCCGCACCTTGGTGAAGTCGTGCGCCGCTGACACCGTCGCCCACGCCGTCGGGGCCGGCCCGTGCTCGACGCCGCGACTGAGGATGAGCTTGATCACAGCCTCGCCCACGGGAGCCTGCGCGGCGACGACCGCGATCGCCTGACGCCACTGGGCGAGGTTCGGCGCGGGCAGATCGCACAGATGCGCGGAGTGCGCGAGCCGCTGCACGTGCGCCTCGACCTCGTTCGCGTGCCCGTCGACGACGCCGATCGACTCGAACACGCCGTCACCGCGCTGCGTGCTGAGCTCCCCCACGCTGAGCGCCGGTGCGGCGACATCCATCGGCGTGAACGTGTCGGCGAAGTCCGCACGGCCGTCGGCGGCGTCGGCGGGGGCGATCATGAGGGCGAAGCGCTGGGACATGTGCACAGCCTAGAGGCGACGGGAATACCCGTGCCGATGACGCGTTACACTTGATCGGCCGGGCCGCATAACCCCGGGCTCCAATATTCGCCGCTGCGAGCGGCCTTCCGCCGAGAGGCGTTCTTGCGGTCCGGCTTTTCTTCTGCCCTCGCGGCCTCGGCATCCGCCGTCGGAGACAGCAGACGATCGACGGCACGCGCTTCCTCAGCGTCAGGTGAGCATGCCGCGGCGCCATGCGGCAGCGGCGGCCGCGAGGTCCTCGGCGTAGGTCGTCAACCGCAGCGCCCGGCGGGTGAGATCGCTCGCCCGCTGCGGCTCGGTCGGCTCGTAGTCGTCTGCCGTGTGGGTGGCGCCGGATGCCTGCACCCGGCAGTACGCGGCAGCGCGCTCGAGCGCCACAGAGAAGTCGCCTCGGAACACTCCGCGCAGAATGGCGTCGACGAGATCGACGAGCTCGCCGGGGTCGGCGGGAGCCGGAGCGCCCGCGATCGCCGCATCGGCCGTGTGCAGCTCGACGCGTCCTCGCTCGTAGAGCAGCGCGGTCAACGGCGCGTCAGAGCGGATCGCGATCTGCAGCAGGTACAGCCGCCACAGCGCTCCCGGCAGCGAACGCGCGGGCGCGTGCGACCAGAGTTCGGCGATCTCGTCGATGCCGTGCTCCGAGGCGAAGGCGAGAAGACGCTCGGTGATGACGCCTGACTCGTCGCTGCGTGCGCGCTCGAGAAGAGCGGATGCCGTGGCGTGAGCGACACGTGACTGCTCGGCCGGATCGGCCTCGCCGACGATGTTGTCGAATGCCGTGGGCGGCCTGCGGACAGGGCGGTGGAACTGCTCGGGCATCCATCAAGGGTACGCCCGCTGTGCGGCTTTCGGGCCGGCGATCCACGCGATCAGGTCTGGTCTTCCCTGCCGGAACGTGTCAGACTGGGCGCGTCATTTGTTAGGCGTGTTGCCTAATTGATGCTGCAGTCGCCATCCGCAATCGAAGGAGCTTGTGTGAAGTACCGCTACCCCGCCCTCGCCGCCGCCGGCCTCATCGCCGGCAGCCTGCTGGTCGCCACGCCGGCGACCGCATCCGAGGAGTCGGCCACCCCGACCACGACCATCAACGGCTATCGCAGCGTCGGCTACTACGGCCAGTGGCGCGCGAACGGAGAGGCCGGCGCGACGATCAAGCGCCTCTTCGTCGACACGCCGGCCGGCGAGAACCTGACGCATCTGAACTACGCATTCGGCAACATCGCCGGATCTCAGGAGGCCATCGACGCCGCCGCAGCCGCCGGCACGAAGGGGCTCGACGGCGTCCAGCCCTACACCTGCTTCATCTCCGACGGGGTTGCTCCGGCCCCCGGCCAGACCGAGACGGCGGGCGACGCCGACAGCGACTTCCTGCACCGCTACACCGCCGCGGAGTCCGTGCTCGGCATCGCGGACTCCGCCACCCAGCCGCTGGCCGGCAACTTCAACCAGCTGCGGCAGCTGAAGCGGCTCTACCCCGACCTGAAGGTGCTCGCGTCACTGGGTGGCTGGTCGTGGTCGAAGTCCTTCTCGGCCGCGACGGCGACGCCCGAGCTGCGCGAGGGGCTGGCCGAGTCATGCATCGATCTGTACATCCGCGGCAACCTCCCCCAGATCGACGGACGCGGCGGCGCCGGGTCGGCAGCGGGGATCTTCGACGGGTTCGACCTCGACTGGGAGTGGCCGGGCGCTCCGGACTGGTCTCAGGAGGTCGGGAACACGGTCGACCCGGTCAACGACAGGGCGAACTTCCTCGCCTTCGTGCAGGAGCTGCGCGATCAGCTCGATGCACTCGAGCCGGAGACCGGCGACGACTACGAGCTCAGCGCGTTCGTGCCGGCGAGCCCGACCGTCATCTCCGCAGGTGGCTGGAGCGACCCTGCGCTGTGGGAGCTGCTGGACTTCGGCAACCTGCAGGGGTACGACCTGTGGGGCTCCTGGTCGGCAGAGACCGGTCACCAGGGCAACATCCACGGCACACCCGAGCACAACTGGGGTCTCGGGGTTGACTCGATCGTCGCGAGCTACGTGTCGGCCGGTGTCGATCCTTCTCAGCTGAACCTGGGTCTGGCCGCGTACGGGCAGGGGTGGAGCAACGCGCAGCCCGAGCCGTGGACTCCCGCGACCGCAGGTCACGGCCAGCTCTCGTGGGACGAGCTCTCGTCGCGGGATCTCGAGTACCACCACGAGTACACCGCTGATGGAGCGTTCGACGCGACCTGGGCGTACGACGCCGCACGCAAGGAGTTCTGGTCGCTCGATGACCCGACCGCCGCAGCCGAGAAGGCACGTTGGGCGGTCGCCAACGGGCTGGGTGGCGTGGACTACTGGGACATCGGCCAGGACGTCGACGGCGACCTGTCGATCGCTGCGGCTGATGTGCTGCGCGCTGCTGCCCCCGGCCCTGTGGCGGGGAAGGCCCCGCTGCTGTGCGGAGCGCAGAGCGACGCCGCGCCGTGGAACGCCACCGCGACGTATCGCAACGGAGACCTGGTCTTCATCGACGGCAAGGTGTTCCAGGCGCAGTGGTACGCGAAGGGCTCCGAGCCCGGTTCGTCGACGACCGGTCCGTGGGCCACGCTGACCGCGTGCGGTGTGGATGCGGATGCTGTGCAGCAGTGGTTCAGCGACACGATCTACACGAAGGGCGACCAGGTCGAGTACAAGGGCAAGACCTACACCGCGAAGTGGTGGACTCGCGGCGAGGCGCCCGGATCCGCCTGGGGACCGTGGTCCTGAGGATCACCGCACCCGCGTGACGCGCACATCGCCGGGCAGCTCATCGAGAGCTGCCCGGCGATGTGCGTTGCGGCGTCAGGGCATCCGGCGTCGACCGCTCAGGCGGTCGGGATGACGATGATCGGGTCGGTCGTCGGTGAACCCGACGGCGATCCTCCGGCCTCCTCGACCGTCACCGCGATGACATCGCCGGCCTGCATGGGCACATCCAGCAGAGCCGTCGCCGTGCCGTCGTCAGCATCGAAGACGCCGGCGGCGATGGGCTGATCACCACGGACGAACCACAGCTCGTAGCTCTTGTCGGTGCCGAGATCGTCGAGTCCGGATGCCACGAGCACGGCCTTGCCGACCTCACCCGACCAGTGCGCGGTCGCGGTGGCGCCGGAGTCGAGCTGCACCTTCGCCTGCTCGGCATCCGGGGCGGAGCGGATCTCGTCGAGCGCGACGACGGATGCCGGTCGCTGCAGCTGCGAGACGACGGTCGTCGTCGCCACACCGGCCCCGACGATCAGCGCGAGTCCCGCGGCGAGCGCGAAGATCCTGCGTCGCCACGGCGCTCCGGCGGGCGCCGGGGCGGCGAGGTCCCGGGTTCCCGCCTCCGCAGCGGCAGTGGCATCCGGAGATGCCGGAGCCTCCCCATCGTCCTGCGGCAGGTCGGCGATCCGCTGCAGCAGGGCCGAGCGCAGCGCGGGCGGCGGCGCGACCGGTGAGAGTCCGTCGGCGAGGATCGCGACGGTGTCGTGGTCGTCGTCGGCGATGGCCTGCCACTCGGGATGCTCGGCGAGCGCTGCGGCGAACCGGCGCTCGTCGGCGTCGGTCAGCGCGCCGAGGGCGTGGGCGGCCGCGAGCTCCGCGAATTCCTGCTCGTTCATGCTGCTGACACCCCCATCTCCCCGCGCAACCGCGTCAATCCATCCCGCATTCTCGTCTTGATCGTTCCCAGTGCCACTCCCGTGAGAGCCGCGATCTCACTCTGGCTGTAGCCGCCGTAGTAAGCCAGGATGAGCGCTTCCTGCTGCGCTTCGGGCAGGGCCGCGAGAGCGGCGACCACACGCTCGCCTTCCAGCTTCGATTCGACCGCCTCCTGCACCACGTCCCGTTCGCCGCCGAGGTCGCGCACGCCGACGCGCATGTCGCGATCGGTGCTGGACTGCGACGAACGCACCCGGTCGACGGCCCGGCGGTGTGCGATCGTGAAGATCCAGGAGCGGCCCTGACCTCTGTTCGGAGCGAACCGCGAAGCGGATTGCCAGATCTCGAGGAAGACCTCCTGCAGCACCTCCTCGCTCTGCGAGCGATTCACCACGACTTTGAGGATGAGGGCGAACACGCGCGAAGAGAGCAGGTCGTAGAGCTCTGCGAACGCCCGCTGATCGCCGTCGGCGACGCGGATGAGGAGGTCGGCGGCGAGATCGCCGGACGACCCGTCCTCGAGCACCTCGACGCCATCGATAACCATCTCGACAAGCATGCCTCATCCCCCCTCTCGTGCATGGACGCCACTCGCCGATTCTTCGGTTCGGAAAATCGAATCGGATTGATTCCCATCCGATCGCGGAGGGGTTCCGAACAACCATCGACGCCGCGGGAGGTCCGCGGCACGGAACCCCGGAGGTTGAAATGCTCAGCACCAAGAAGAAGATCACCGCCGCTCTCTCGCTCGGTTTCGTCGGCGCCCTCGTCCTGTCGGGCTGCACGATGGGAGACGAGTCGAACATGGAGTCGTCGGAGCCGAAGCCGGCCGAGACGTCCGAGATGTCCGACGCCCCCGAGACCATGGACCCGGCCGCGAACCTCGTCGGCGCCGGCTGCGAGGCGTATGCCGAGCAGGTGCCGGACGGCGACGGCTCGATCGAGGGCATGTCGATGGACCCGGTCGCGACGGCGGCATCGAACAACCCGATGCTCAAGACGCTGACGGCCGCGGTCAGCGGACAGCTGAACCCCGACGTGAACCTCGTCGACACGCTCAACGGCGACGAGTTCACCGTCTTCGCACCGGTGGACGACGCCTTCGCCAAGATCGACGCAGCGACGATCGAGGGCCTGAAGACCGACGCCGACACGCTCACGTCGATCCTGACCTACCACGTCGTCCCCGGGCAGATCTCGCCGGCCGACATCGAGGGCATGCACAAGACCGTGCAGGGCGCCGAGCTCGAGGCCAGCGGCTCGGGCGACGAGTGGATGGTGAACGACGCGAACGTCATCTGCGGCGGCGTGCAGACCGCCAACGCCACCGTCTACCTCATCGACTCGGTCCTGATGCCGCCGGCTCAGTGACCAAGCGGACACCGTGCAGGAGTGACGCGGTGAGATCAGCCCGGTGGGGATCCGCAAGCTGATCAGAGGCGCCCGTCGACGAGGAATCGACGGGCGCCTCTTCGTGTGCGCGGTCTCATAGGCCCGCGCTTTGAGTCCCCGTGGTGATGTCCGATGCCTTGGCTACTGTCATCCGCAACGGAAGGACTCTGCATGACCGCTCAAGAGGTGCCCCCGGGGAATTCCGACATCCCGACCCACCGGTTAAAAGCCGGTTGCTCTGCCTCTGAGCTACGGGGGCAGATGCCGACTGAAAAGCGTTGCGGCACCTGTCAGAAGTCTAAACCACTCACCGATTTCAACCGGAAGTCAGCACGACCGGACGGCCTCCAGGAAGTCTGCCGAGAGTGCAACCGCGCATCGTCCAGAAAGTACTACCGCGAGAACCGAAAACATCACATCCGCGTGATCGCGAAGGAGATCGCGAAGTGCGACGTGCACTGTCGTAACTGCCACGCCATCGCCACATACGGGCGCATGCCTCGTACGTGGCGAACGGACGCGCTCAGGCGACCGTCTGTGCCCGACGAAGAAGGATCAGCTGAATGATCCATTCGAAGACGAGCCAGATCCAGCCGACCAGCCAGAAGAAGCCGCAGATCAGGGCGAGCACCATCGAGACCTGAGCCGCGGGTGCGGATTCCGTCATGCCCGACAGCACGGTCATCGCTGACTCGGAGCGGCCGTCGTCGCCTCCGTCCAACAGGAAGAAGCCGACCCCGAGCACCCCGATGGAGGTGACCCACGAGGCGACGATGGCGCGCCACCCGCCGTCTGCATGACGCAGCACGCCCCTCCTGCGCAGCAGGGCGCTTGCGGCGATCACGACCTGGATCACGTACCCGGGCAGCAGCAGCCAGCTGCTCCAGATCACCAGCACCAGCATCCATCCCGGGTAGACGAGCTTCGCCGCAAGAGCCACGAGCGGGAAGAGGATGAGGGCAAGACCGGCGAGTCCCGGGGCCGCTCCTGACACTCGCGAGTTCATATGCCGATTGTCACATGCGGCGACCAGCGGGCTCGCGAACCGATGTGGGAGGATGCCAACGCGCTCCGCGCCGAGAGACGCTCATCGAGCGAGAGGACGACGAATGACAGCCATCGACGACGCACTGGCCCAGGTGGACAGCTGGCCGGTCGATAACGCCGCGGCGGTCGTCATCGGCGCCGACGGCGGCACCGTCGCCTCGAGAGGCGATCTCGATCGCGTGTACCGCCTGGCATCCGTCACGAAGCCGCTCACCGCCTACGCGGCGCTCGTCGCCGTCGAGGAGGGCGTCTTCGACCTCGATGACCCCGCGGGTCCTCCCGGCTCGACGGTGCGGCACCTGCTCGCCCACGCCTCCGGCCTCGACTTCTCGGAAGACAAGGTGCGCGCCGAGCCCGGCAGTCGCCGCATCTACTCCAACCGCGGCTTCGACGTGCTCGCGCAGACGCTCGCAGAGCGTGCCGAGATCCCCTTCGCCACCTACATCGACGAGGCCGTCTTCGCGCCGCTCGGCATGACGTCGGCGAAGCTGACAGGATCCGCCGGCGCGGGCGCCGAGTCCACCGCTGCTGACCTCGCGCGCTTCGCCGCGGAACTTCAGCGTCCCCAGCTGCTGGCGCCGCAGACCCGGGCCCTGGCGACGACCGTCGCGTTCCCCGGGCTCGACGGCGTGCTCCCCGGCTACGGCGTGCAGCGGCCCAACGACTGGGGGCTGGGATTCGAGCTGCGCGACGGCAAGTCTCCGCACTGGACGTCGGCCTCGAACTCCCCCGAGACCTTCGGCCACTTCGGGCAGAGCGGCACGTTCCTCTGGGTCGACCCGCAGGCGCAGGCAGCCTGTGTCGCTCTCGCCGATCGGGACTTCGGGCAGTGGGCGATCGAGGCCTGGCCGCCGCTGTCGGATGCCGTGCTGGCCGCCCTTCGCGGCTGACCCGGCCTGCCGCTCAGCGCGGGACGTCCACCACCCGCTGCACCCCCGTGCCGACCGCCGCCACCGCTCCGGCCGACAGAGCGGCGACCTCGGCCTGCAGAACCGGCACAGTGGCCGCGGGTGCCCACACCTCGAACTCCGCCGAGCCCGCGTAGGTGGTCTCACCGAGCACCGCCCCGGTGCGTGCCGTCCAGTCGCGCAGCAGGTGGTCGAAGCGCCCGGCATCCGCATGGGGAGCAGTCACCCGCACCTGATCCAGCACGCGCCGGTCGAGCAGGGCCGCCAGATCCAGCGCCTCGGAGACCGCGGACGAGTACGCGCGCACGAGTCCGCCGGCTCCCAGCTTGATGCCCCCGAAGTAGCGCGTCACCACAGCGACGACGTCCGTCAGCTCTCGCCGCCGCAGCACCTCGAGCATCGGGATCCCGGCCGTCCCCGACGGCTCGCCGTCATCGGACGACCGCGCCCGCTCGCCGTGCAGCCCGGTCATCTGCGCGCTGCAGTTGTGCCTGGCATCCCAATATCGCTTCTTCACGGCGGCGATCACGGCGTCGGCCCCCTCCGGCGAATCGACCGGAGCCACCGACGTCAGGAACCGCGATTTGCGGATCACCAGCTCGTGCTCGACGGGGGCGGCGATCGTCGCGGGCAGCGGGTGCGACGACACGGACATCTCTCCAGCGTAGGCACCCGTCTGCGTACCACGCGTCGCCGTGCCTCGCCATCCCCTGCCGAGATGCGCGCGCCCGTCGCAGAGTGGCATCCCATCCCCGATCGAAAGGACGCATCATGACGAGCATCTCCGACGCGAAGGTCGCCTTCCTCGCGACGAACGGCTTCGAAGACAGCGAGCTGACCGAGCCGTGGAAGGCCGTGACCGATGCAGGCGGCGCGGCGACCATGGTGTCGCCGGAGTCCGGCGAGATCACCGGGAAGAACGGCCACGCGCAGACCGTCGACCTCGCCGCATCCTCCGCCTCGGCCGACGACTTCGACGCGCTGGTGCTGCCCGGCGGCGTCGTGAACTCCGACCATCTGCGCATGGACCGCGACTCGATCGACCTCGCGCGCGCATTCTTCGAGCAGCACAAGCCGGTCGGGGTGATCTGCCATGGCGCGTGGATCCTGATCGAGGCGCGCGTCGTCGACGGCCGCACGATCACCAGCTACCCCAGCCTGGCGACCGACCTGCGCAATGCGGGAGCGAACTGGGTCGACGAGGAGGTCGTCGTCGATGCCGGCCTGGTCTCCAGCCGCACGCCCGATGACCTGCCGGCGTTCTGTGCGAAGGTGGTCGAGGAGATCGGCGAGGGCAAGCACCGCGAGCAGCACGCCTGATCTCCCGCTCCGCACTTCAGTTGCGCTTCAGGATCCAGCCGACAGACTGTGAGCATGCGGATCCTGCTCGTCGACGACGAAGTGCGTCTCGCCGACGGCATCCGGCGCGGACTCGAAGCCGAGGGCATGGTCGTCGACGTCGCGAACAACGGCGTCGACGGCCTTGCCAGCGCGCGCGACGAGGACTACGACGCGATCGTGCTCGATGTGATGATGCCGGGCATGAGCGGGTACCGACTCTGCCAGGCGCTGCGCGCTGAAGGCGATTGGACGCCGGTGCTCTTCCTCACCGCGAAGGACGGCGAGTGGGACGAGGTCGAGGGCCTCGACACCGGCGGCGACGACTGGCTGACCAAGCCCTTCTCGTACCCCGTGCTCGTCGCCCGCCTCCGGGCACTCGTGCGTCGCGGTGGACGTGAGCGCCCCGCAGTGCTCGAGGCGGGCGACCTGCGCCTCGACCCCGCCGCGCGTCGCGTCTTCCGCGACGACACCGAGATCTCACTCACTGCACGGGAGCTCGCGGTGCTCGACTTCCTGATGCGTCGCCGCGACGAGGTGGTCACCAAGGCCGAGATCATCGCGAACGTGTGGGGAGCCGATTTCGACGGCGACGCGAACATCGTCGAGGTCTACATCGGGCACCTCCGCGCGAAAGTGGATCGCCCGTTCGGACGGGAGAGCATCCAGACCGTCCGCGGCGCCGGCTATCGCCTGGCCGGGAGGGATGCCAGGGCATGACCTCGCCACTGCGCTCCATCCGCTCGCGCCTGACGATCGGCGCGCTGGCCGTCGTGGCCATCGCCCTGATCGCCGGTTCGTTCGCCGCGGTGCAGGTGCTGAGGGCCACGCTGACAGAGAGCGTCGCCGCGGCCGTTCAGCAGGACGTCGACACGATCTCGGCGCAGTTGGAGCGCGGCCCCGGGCGCGTGGATGCCATCGATGACGACGTTCTCGTGCTGCTGCAGGGCCCCGGCGATGACCACGACGGCGAGCGCGATGACGACGACAGCGGAGCGCCGGGCGCCGATCAGGTGAACGATGAGGATGCCCGCGCCCTCCCCGTCCTGCGCAACGACCACGTGCAGCGCGTCGAGGTCGACGGCGAGTCCTACCTCGCGGCCGGCGAGGAGACCGAGCGCGGCACGCTCACCGTCGCCCGCCCGCTCGACGGCGTCGACGAGGCGGTGTCGGCGTCGGCCGCCCTGCTGGCCGTCGCCGTGCCGCTCGTGCTCGGCCTCGTCGGCCTGGTCATGTGGGTGGTCGCCACCCGCGCGCTCGCTCCCGTGGAACGGCTGCGTCGGCAGGTGGACGCGATCGACGCGACCGGTCTCGACCGGCGGGTGGATGCCACCCGCGACGACGAGCTGGGGGCGCTGGCGCACACCATGAACCGGATGCTGGATCGCCTGGAGCAGTCGCAGATCACGCAGCGTCGGTTCGTCAGCGACGCGTCGCACGAGCTGCGCTCGCCTCTGGCGACCATCCGTCAGCACGCCGAGCTGGCGACAGCGCATCCCGAGGCGAGCTCGCTGCCGGCCCTGAGCCGCGTCGTGCTCGACGAGGGCGAGCGGATGCAGGAGCTCGTCGAGGGTCTGCTGCTGCTCGCCCGGCTCGACGAGGGCCGCGACGCCCCCACGGCGCCGACCGACGTCGACGACATCGCCCTCGCCGAGGTGCAGCGGCTGCGCGGGATGGGAATCAGCGTCGACGCGCGCGGAATCGGCCCCGGCCGGGTCGTGGGCAGCGCAGCGCTGCTGGCTCGTGCGGCGCGGAACCTCGTCGACAACGCTGCGCGCCACGCGCGCGAGCAGGTGGCCATCCGGGTGTTCGAGCAGGGCGACAGAGTGCTGCTGCAGGTCGAGGACGACGGAACGGGCATCCCCGCCGCAGAGCGCGAGCGCATCTTCGACCGCTTCGTGCGCCTCGATGAAGCGCGGGCGAGGGATGCCGGGGGCAGCGGCCTCGGGCTCGCCATCGTGCGGGAGATCGCTCTGGCGCACGGGGGAACCGTCACAGCATCCGACGGCACCTCCGGAGGGGCGCTGATGACTCTCTCCCTTCCTCGCTCCGCCGAAGCCTGAAGACGTCTTCAGGTGGCTTCAGGAACGCTTCACCCCGTGCGGAGCACAGTGGAGACATGGACAACGACGAGAACACTCCCGCCTCCTCCGACGACCGCGCCGGCCGGGACGCGACGCACCCCGACAGTGCCGGTGCCGACGCTCCCACTGAGCGCCTCGACGACGCCACTGCGCCCGCTCGCGCCGACTCATCCACGCCTGACACTGCGCCGGCCGCGGAGAACCACGTGGGCGGCCGGAGCCGCAACCGCAGGATCCTGATCGGCGCCGGTGCCGCTGTCGCGCTGCTCGCCTTCGGCGGCGGCGCCTTCGCGATCGGCACGGCCGTGGCCGACGATGACGACGACGATCGGCCTGGCATCCACGCACCGGGCTCTCGGGACGGAGACGCGCGCGGCGGCCAGCCGGGACACGGCCCCGGCGGCGACCGTGAGGACGACCGTGACGAACGACCCGGCGACGCCGGCGCGGCGTCCGCTCCGGCCGATGCCGGCGCGCTGCGCGCGGCCGCGGAGGCGGCCATCGAGCACTCCTCCGCCGAGGGCATCACCTCGATCGAGATCGAGCGCGGCGGGTACGACATCGATGCGCGACTCTCCGACGGCAGCGAGGTCGACCTGTTCGTCACACCCGAGGGCTCGGTGCGCGAGCGCGGCGGCGACGAGGCGAATGACGATGACGACGATCCGCTGATCGATCTGGCTCAGCTCGGTGACATCCTCGCCGCGGCGCAGTCGGCCGCGACCGACGCGGGGGCGACCGAGACAGCGTTCCACGCGCTGTCGACGAGCAGCTCGGGCGCCGTCTACGAGGTCGAGCTGCGCGGCGGCGACCGCAGCGAGGTGGAGGTCGAGCTCGACGCCGATCTCGGCGTCGTGCAGGTGGACATCGACAGCTGAGTCGAACATCTCCCAGAGCCGGGGCCGGTGCATCCGACCCCGGCTCTGTCACGCGCAGGCGGAGCGCTCTGTCAGCGCAGGCGGAGTCAGGCGGGTGCGGTCAGCTGCGCCAGCCTCCGCACGGTGTTGCGGTTGCGACCCGTGCCCGCTGTCCCCAGCGCACGATCCAGCACCGCTCGGGTGAGCTTGGTCGAGGCGACGCCGCCCTGACCGTAATCGATCCACAGCTCGCGCCCGAGGAGCGCGATGCGCTCGCCCGGCTGCAGCCGAGGGGTGAGCTGCTGGAGGGCACCGGGAGCGGCCTCAGCCTCGAGGAACATCGCGTGCACCATCTTGTCGAGAGCCGCGTCGGGGAACGGGTCGTCGCGCTGGGCGCGTGCGAGCTCTGCGTGCGTGCGGGCGATCACCGGGGTGTCGACGCCGAAACCTTCGGCGACGAGCGCACGCACGTCTGCGCACGCACGGGCGAGATCATCCGGCGCATCGCAGACGATGTTGCCGCTGGCGATGTAGGTCGTCACGTTGTGCAGGCCGCTGCGCTCGGACAGCAGCGACCTCAGCTCGGCCATCGGCACCCGGTTCGCGCCCGAGACGTTCACCGCCCTCAGCAGCAGCGCGCAGCGGTCGGTCATCGGCTGACCGGGGCGAGCACGGCGCCGGCGTGCGCGAGCTGGGCGAGCGCCGCCTCGCTCGCCTCCACGGCCACGCCCGCGACGAGATCGGTGAGCACCCGCACCCGGATGCCATGGGCGATCGCATCCAGTGCGGAAGCCCGCACGCAGTGATCGGTGGCGATGCCGACCACGTCGGCGTCGGTCACGCCGTGGGCGGTGAGGATCTCGGCCGTCCGCTCCCCACTCTCGGTCACGCCCTCGAACATGGAGTAGGCCGGGATGCCCTGCCCCTTGCGCACGTGGTGCGTGACCGCCGTCGTGTCGAGCAGCGGATCGTAGTCGGCGCCCTCGGTGCCCGCGATGCAGTGCACAGGCCAGGTGTCGATGTAGTCGGGCTGTGCGGAGATGTGTCCGCCGTTGTCGCTCTCGGCGTCGTGCCAGTCACGCGACGCGACGATGACGTCATAGTCGGTGGCGCGCTCAGCCAGCAGCGCCGAGATCCTCGACGCGACGGCGTCACCACCCGCGACCGCGAGCGCACCGCCCTCGGTGAAGTCGTTCTGCACATCCACGATGAGAAGAGCCCTGGTCATGCGACGAGCGTACGTGTCGGAGAGGTGCGCCGGTGCCCCGCATCGTCGCGATCGGCCCGGCATTTGACTTGCCTCGGCCGATTGCTACCTTGGAGAAGCGGGCCGGACACGCTCGCAGCGCTGCCGCCCGGTCACGAGCGCCCGCCTGGATGAGGACCTGAGGTCCGCCCCTGGGTGCGCCACGACGAACCGCCTGCGTCGTGAGCAGCGCCCGTTCTCTCCGGCTCGCGCGGAGGCTTCTGCCTTCCGCGCACGCGCGCATCACTCCTCGGCGGGAGCGACATCCGCGCGCGTGCCCACCGAGTGAAGGAACCGTATGCCGGCCAGTATCCGTTTCACCCCCGCACCCTCCGCCCGTCTGCGCAGCGGCCCACTCAAAGCCACCCTCCCGTCCCGTTAGCGCTCTCTCGTCCCGCCCACCGGCAGTGCCGCCGGCCCTTCGACAAGAGAGTGAAAAGTGGAAAACCTGCAAACCCTCGCCGGACCCGTCGTGGTTCTGCTCATGCTGCTGTTCTTCGGCGGCAGCCTGTACATGTCGCTGCGCATCCGCAAGCGCACCGAGAACGCCGACAGCTACATGACCGGCGGCGGAAAAATCGGGTTCGGCATCTCAGCCGCATCCATGACCGCCACCTGGATCTGGGCGGCGTCGATGTACGCCTCGGCTACATCCGGCTACACCTACGGCATCTCCGGCCCCATCCACTACGGCCTGTGGGGCGCTCTGATGATCCTGCTCATCTACCCCTTCGGCAGGCGCATCCGTCAGGTGGCACCCAAGGCGCACACCATTGCCGAGGTGATGTTCGCCCGTCACGGCCGCTCCAGCCAGCTCATGCTCGCGGGCTCCAATGTGCTCGGCAGCGTCATCAGCCTGACCTCGAACCTCATCGCCGGCGGCGCGCTGATCTCGATGCTCTCGCCGTTCACGTTCGCGCAGGGCATCCTGGCGATCGGCGCGGGAGTGCTGCTCTACACGCTGTGGTCGGGCTTCCGCGCCTCGGTGCTCACCGACTTCGCCCAGGTGTGCGCGATGCTCGGCGCCGTGATCGTGATCATCCCGGTGGTGTTCTTCGCGGCGGGCGGTCCGAGCCTGTTCGAGACGGGCGCATCTAACCTCACACCGCAGCAGGCGGACTTCTTCTCGTCTGACGCGTTCTTCAACCAGGGCGCGCCGTACATCGCGGCCGTGCTGGCGTACGCCATCGGCAACCAGACGATCGCACAGCGTCTGTTCGCCGTGCGCGAGGACCTGATCAAGAAGACGTTCGTGACGGCGACGTTCGGGTACGGCGCGACGATCATCGGCATCGGCATGCTGGGCGTCATCGCCCTGTACGCCGGGATCACGCCGGTCGGCGGCGACCTGAACAACCTGATCCCGCAGATGGCGGCCACCTACCTGTCGCCGCTGCTGCTGTGCGTCTTCTTCGTGATGATCATCGGCTCGCTCTCGTCGACGGCGGACGCCGACCTGACCGCTCTGTCGTCGATCGTGATGGCCGACATCTACGGTCAGAACGTCGCCGGCAAGAAGAGGGCCAACCCGCGCACGATGGTGCTGATCGGCCGCATCACGATGGTCGTGGCGATGGTCGCCGGCCTGTTCTTCGCCGGCAGCCAGTTCAACATCCTCGATCTGCTGGTCTTCGTCGGCGCCCTCTGGGGTGCGCTGGTCTTCCCCGTGATCGCCAGCTTCTACTGGAACCGCGTCACGAACCTGGCCTTCTCCGTCTCGGTGGTGGTGGCTCTCGCCGCGTTCATCCCGGTGCGCTTCGAGTGGGTCGAGCTGAACGGTCCGGTCGGGATCATCTCGGATGTGCTGTCGACGGTCGGCATCGGCGTGGTGCTCGGCCTGATGGCCTTCGGCTTCTTCGGCAAGCGCGTGGCGCTGATCGTCGCGACCGTGGCGACTCTGGCATCCGCTCCGTTCGCCATCGGCTTCCTGCACACCTACCCGGTGCTGTCGGGCTCGCTGATCGCCTACGCCGTGTCGACGATCGTGTGCGTCGCACTCACGCTGCCGAGCAGGAAGGCGGACTTCGACTTCGACCTCATCAAGCAGCGCACCGGCGACTTCGATTCCCTCGACACCGACGAGCTGAACGTGGAGCTGGCCCGGCTCACCGAGACCGAGAAGCCGCTGTCGGCTGAGAACGAGAGGAACTGATGGAGATGTCGACCATCGCATTGACCGCCTACATGCTGGTCTGGCCGGTGATCGTGGCGGGAACGCTCACGGTCATCATCCGCGCCTTCGTCAAGGAGGCGAAGCAGGCCAAGGCCGAGGGCCGCTCGATCATCTGATCGTCGCTGTCGACTGAAACCACTGCGGACCCGGGATGCTGTGCATCCCGGGTCCGATCTGAGCCACCTGTCAGGATCGAACTGACGGCCTTCCCATTACGAGTGGGATGCTCTACCACTGAGCTAAGGTGGCGTGCGCAGCGGACTGCGGCACAAGCAATGATCCTACTACGACCATCGGGTGCTCGCGAAACCGAGCAGGCACCGCCGGCACATCACTCGCAGCGCAGCCCGTCATCCGGAACAGTCCCGTCGATGAGGAAGCTCTCGACCGCGTCGTCGACGCAGCTGCTGCCCTTGTTGTAGCCCGTGTGCCCCTCGCCCACCCGGGTCACGAGCACGCCCTTCTCGAGCTGCTGCGCGAGCGACTGCGACCACTCATAGGGCGTGGCCGGGTCGTTGGTCGTGCCGACCACGACGATCGGACCCGAGCCCGGCGCGGCGATCGGCTCGCGCACGCCGACCGGCGCATACGGCCACACCTCGCACGGGTCGGGACCCTGCCAGTACGGAGCGAACGTCGGCGCGAGCTTCTCGATCTTCGCGATCGCGGCAGCTTCCGCCGCAGGGTCGTCCTCCACGGGGTAGTCGATGCAGTTGTACGCCCGGAACGCCTCGGAGGAGTTGTCGGCGTAGGTGCCGTCGGCCTCGCGCCCGTTGTAGCTGTCGGCGAGCGCAAAGAGCACCGACGGATCGCCCTGCAGCACCGCGGTGAGGCCCTGCGTGAGGTACGGCCAGCTCTGCTCGCTGTACATCGCCGTGATCACTGCGGTGATCATCGTGTCGACGGTCAGCATCCGCCCGTCGCCGTTCTCGATCGGCGTGCGAGCCACCGTGGCGAGCAGTGCCTGGAAGTCGGTGATGGCCTCGTCGACCGAGCCGTTGAACGGGCAGTCTGCGGACGAGACGCACTCGGAGAGGTACGCGCGCAGCGCGGACTCGAAGCCGACCGCCTGCGTGGTGCCGACATCCAGCCCGGGGACGGATGGGTCGATCGCCCCGTCGAGCACGAGCCGCTGCGCACGTTCCGGGAACAGCTTCGCGTAGGTGGCACCGAGGAACGTGCCGTACGAGTAGCCCAGGTAGTTCAGCGTCTTGTCGCCCAGCACCCCGCGGATCAGGTCCATGTCGCGCGCCGAGTTCACCGTCGTGATGTGCGGCAGCAGGCCGTCGCTGTTCGCCTCGCATGCGTCGGCGTACTGCTGGTTGCGCGCGGTGATCTCCGCCTCCCACTCGGGGGTGTCGCGCGGGGCGTCGAGCACACCGTAGTTGTACTCGTCCATCTGCTCGGCATCGAGGCAGGCGACGGCGCTCGAGCGACCCACGCCGCGCGGATCGAATCCGATCACGTCGAAGCGCTCGATGAGGTCGGCGCCGACCGCATACTCGAGGCTCTGGGCGACGAAGTCGTAGGCGCTCGAGCCGGGCCCGCCGGGGTTGATGAGAAGCGAACCCTGAAACTCTCCGGTCGCCTGGTGACGGATGACCGAGAGTGTCAGGTCGCCTGCCGACGGGTCCTCCCAGTCGCGCGGGGCGGTCACCTCGGTGCAGTCGAACCGTGCCCCGCAGGCCTCCCACTCGAGCTTCTGCGAGTAGTACGGCTTCAGCTCTTCCGAGACGCCGGACCCGTCCGGCTCTCGGGAGATCGAGGTGGGAGCGTCGGGGATCTGCGCGTAGAGGCACCCGGAGAGCACGAGTGATGCCGCGGCGAGACCGGCCAGCACGGCGGCGACTCGGCGCAGCGGCCGCAGGGATCGCGACCTGGGGATTCGGACGTTCACGGGGTCCTTCCGCTGGAGACGGTCACGAGAAGACTCTCGACGGCGAGGAGCGGTGCCACGTTGCGCTCCAGTGACTGGCGGGTGTCGGCCACCGCGTCGAGCACGACGATGGTGCGCTCGACGGGCCACGCCTCGGCGATCCGTTCGAGGTCGTCGCGCAGTTCGCGGTTGATCAGCTGGTCGCCGCGCCCGAACTGCAGCATGACGACGTCACGGTAGAGCGACTGCAGATCGGTGAGCACCCGGTCGATGCCGTCGCGCAGGCTGCGTGTCGCGCGCTTGCGCTGATCGTCCTCGAGGGCGCTGACCTGCGCGCGCAGCGCGGGCGGCACGGCCTGCCCTTCCGCGATGCCCACGGTGCGCAGCAGTGCGGCTCGCTCGGCGGCGTCGCGCTCGGCGCTGAGGGCCTTGGCGTCGTCGGTCGCGGCCTGGATGATCTTCCCTGCCACCTCCACGGCTGTGCTGACCCCGCGAACGCCGAGCACGGCGCGCAGCGTGTCGTCGCGTCGGAGGCGTGCGTCGTCGTCGGTCGCCAGCCGCTGCGCCATGCCGATGTGCCGCTGCGCGTGCCGGGCGGCCTGCTCGGCGATCTCGGGGTCGACGCCGGTGCGTGCGGCGATGAGCCGGGCGACGTCGTCGACGTCGGGCTCGCGGAGCCGCAGCGGGCGGACCCTGGAGCGGATGGTCGGGAGCAGGTCGGCCTCGCTGGGTGCGCACAGCACCCAGACCGTCTTCTCCGGTGGCTCTTCGAGGGCCTTCAGCAGCACGTTCGAGGTGCGCTCGACCATGCGATCGGCGTCTTCGACGACGATCACCCGGTAGCGTCCGGCGGACGGGGCGAAGTACGACCGCTCGACCAGTGCCCTGGCCTCTGCGATGGTGATGATCACCTTGTCGGTGCGCAGCGCGGCGACATCCGGATGCGTGCGCGCGAGCACCTGACGCATCGTCGCCTCATCGTCGGGCCGGTCGGCGATCAGCGCGGCGGCGAAGGCGTAGGCCAGAGTGGAGCGCCCCGAGCCCGGCGGGCCGGTGATCAGCCAGGCGTGCGACAGCGACGCCGGGTCGGCTGCGGCCTGACGAAGCGTCTGCACCGCGGCATCCTGACCCCACACGTCCGTCCACGGGAACGGCGCGGTGGCGAGGGCTGTCATGCTCTCCAGCCTATCCGCGGGGCCGACATCGGCTGCTCTGCCTGCTCAGACGAGAACCGACATGCGCGCCCGGATCAGCACGGCGATGTCGTCGGGGTCGAGCGAGGCGTCGACGACGAGGAACCGCTGCGGCTCGGCGGCGGCGAGGGCGAGGTACGCCGATCGCACGCGGGCGTGGAAGTCCTCCTTCTCTGCCTCGAGACGGTCGAACGGCTTGTCGTCCGCGTCCAGCCGGTGACGCGCCGTCGAGGGATCGAGGTCGAGCAGCACGGTCAGATCCGGCAGCTCGCCCTCGGTCGCCCACAGCGAGAGGTCGCGCACCTCGGTGGCGTCGAGGACGCGCCCGGCGCCCTGGTAGGCGACGGACGAGTCGAGATAGCGGTCCTGGATGACGACCTCGCCGCGCGCCAGCGCCGGCCGGACGACCGTCGCGACATGGTGCGCTCGGTCGGCGGCGTACAGCAGAGCCTCGGCGCGCGGCGCGATGTCGCCGCGGTGGTGCAGCACGATGTCGCGGATCAGTGTGCCGACCTCGGAGCCGCCGGGCTCGCGGGTGCGCAGCACGGTGCGACCGCGCTGCTGCATCCACTGCGCGAGCAGTCCGGCCTGAGTCGTCTTGCCCGAGCCGTCACCGCCCTCCAGCGTGATCCACAGCCCCGCCGCTGAGGTCACGAGCCTGCCTTCGCCGCCGCGCGCCCCGCATCGGCCTTCGCGATCGCGTTCGCCTTGCGCGTGGCCGCGGCCTTCTTCGCGGCCTCGGAGCGTGCGGCCGCCTTGTCGGCGTCCGATGCGGGTGCCTTCTTGGCCGGTGCCTTCTTGGCCGCCGTCTTCTTTGCAGGAGCCTTCTTGGCAGGAGCCTTCTTCGCGGCCGGCTTCTTCGCGCCCCGCTTGGGCGCGGGTCCCTTGGCGCGCTTGTCGGCGAGCATCTGGACGGCGATCTCGAAGGTGACATCGTCCGGCGTCTGACCGCGCGGGATCGTCACGTTGGTCTCGCCGTCGGTGACGTAGGCGCCGAAGCGTCCATCGCGGATGCGGATCGGCTTGCCGCTGACCGGGTCGGCCTCGAACTCCTTGAGCGCGCTGGAAGCCTTGCGCCCGCCGTACTTCGGCTGCGCGTACAGCTCGAGCGCCTGCTCGAGCGTGACGTCGAAGATCTGCGATTCACTCTCCAGCGAGCGCGAGTCGGTGCCCTTCTTCAGGTACGGCCCGAAGCGGCCGTTCTGCGCGGTGATCTCCTCGCCGGTGGCGGGGTCCGTGCCCACGACACGCGGCAGGCTCAGCAGTTGCAGCGCGGTGTCGAGGTCGATGGTGTCGACCGACATCGAGCGGAGAAGCGACGCGGTGCGCGGCTTGGGTGCCGCCTCCTTCTTCGTCTTCTTCTTGCCCTTCGCACTGGGTTCCTGAGCCTGTTGAAGGACCTCACCGGTCGCCTCGTCGACGGAGTCGTCCTCGGAGACCGGGTCGTTCTCCTGCACGTACGGACCGAAGCGGCCGTCCTTGACGACGACGATCTTGCCGTTCTCGGGGTTCTCGCCCAGCACACGGTCGCCCGCGACGGGCGCGTCGATCAGCTCGCGCGCCTTGTCTGCGGTGAGCTCATCGGGCGCGAGATCCTCAGGCACGTTGACGATGCGCGGCTTCGCCTCGGGGTTCGCCGGGTCGACGACCTCGAGATAGGGACCGTACTTGCCGAAGCGCAGGGTCGCATCGTCGGTGATCCGTGTCGAGTTCAGCGCCCGCGCGTCGATCTCGCCGAGGTTGTCGACGACCTGCCTCAGGCCCACCTGATTCTCGGAGCCGTAGTAGAAGGACTTCAGCCACTCGACCCGGTTCTGCTCGCCGCGGGCGATCGCGTCGAGATCGTCTTCCAGGGCGGCGGTGAAGTCGTAGTCGATGAGATCGGCGAAATGCTGCTCGAGCAGCCGCACCACGCTGAAGGCCAGCCACGTCGGCACGAGCGCCTGGCCGCGCTTGGTCGCGTACCCGCGGTCGATCACGGTGCCGATGATGCTGGCGAAGGTCGAGGGACGGCCGATGCCGTGCTCTTCGAGGGCCTTCACGAGCGATGCCTCGGTGTAGCGGGGCTTCGGAGTGGTGCGGTGCCCCTTCGCGACGGATTCGCCGATGGCCAGCTCGTCGCCGACGGCGACGGCAGGCAGCGACTGGTCGGCGGAGGAGTCCTGCGCGTTGCGCTTCTCGTCGCGCCCCTCCTCGTACGCCTCGAGGAAGCCCTTGAACGTGTAGACGGTTCCGGATGCCGTGAACTCGACCCGCTTGCCTGCAGCCTCGGTCTCGAGGGTGATCGTGGTCGTCTCGTACTTGGCATCCGACATCTGGCTGGCGACGGTGCGCTTCCAGATCAGGTCGTACAGGCGCTGCTCTTCGCGGTCGAGACCGGAGGAGACCGAGGCGGGAGTGCGGAAGGTCTCGCCCGACGGGCGGATCGCCTCGTGCGCCTCCTGCGCGTTCTTGCTCTTCGACTTGTACACGCGCGGCTTCAGCGGCACGGCCGCGTCGCCGTACAGCGCGACGGCCTGGCTGCGCGCGGCCTGGACGGCCTGCGTCGACAGCGCGACCGAATCGGTGCGCATATAGGTGATGTATCCCTTCTCGTAGAGCCGCTGGGCGACGCTCATCGCCTGCTTGGCGCTCATCGAGAGCTTGCGTCCGGCCTCCTGCTGCAGCGTGGAGGTGGTGAAGGGCGCGTAGGGGCTGCGGGTGCCGGGCTTCGCCTCGACCTTGGTGACGGATGCCGTGCCGGTGGCATCCACCGCGGCGGCGAGCGCTTCGGCGTCGGCCTCCGAGAGCACGACGACAGCCTTCTTCAGCTGTCCCGCGTCGTTGAAGTCGGTTCCGCGGGCCAGCTGCCCTCCGTCGACGCGCACGAGACGCACGCCGAACGCGGCTCCCTGGGTCGCTGAGCCTGCCGAAGCGGACGCCTGGGACTCGACGTCCCAGTACTCGGCCGAGACGAAAGCCATCCGCTCGCGCTCGCGCTCGACGACCATGCGCGTGGCGGCGGACTGCACACGGCCGGCCGACAGACCCGACTTGACCTTGTACCAGAGCACCGGCGAGACGTCCCACCCGTAGAGGCGGTCGAGGATGCGACGGGTCTCCTGGGCATCGACGAGGGCGAGGTCGAGCTCGCGGGTGTTGCCGACGGCGGCCTGGATGGCGTCCTTGGTGATCTCGTGGAAGACCATGCGCTTGACGGGCACCTTGGGCTTGAGGGTCTCGAGCAGATGCCAGGCGATGGCCTCGCCCTCGCGGTCCTCATCTGTGGCGAGCAGGACCTCGTCGGCGCTCTTGAGCGCGCGTCGCAGCTCAGCGACCGTCTTGGTCTTGCGATCGGACACCACGTAGTAGGGATCGAAGCCGTTCTCGACGTCGATGGAGTACTTGCCGTACGCCTTCTTGTCGTCAGCGGGGATGTCCTTCTTGTCGGCGAGGTCGCGGATGTGACCGACCGAGCTGAGCACCTCGTACCCGTCGCCGAGGTATCCCTGGATCGACCGCATCTTCGTCGGGGACTCGACGATGACGAGCTTCTTGCCTTCTGCCAAGGGGCGTCCTTTCTTCGAAGCACACCATACACACCGCGATCCTGGCGTGGGCCGAGAGCTCGTCCGGCGAATCGGCTGACGCGCGGGCGGTGTGAGGGGCGTCGCACGTTCAGCTCTTCGGGGGCCCCGCTCGGGCGCGGGCGACGGCGACCAGTCCAGAGTACGCCGATCTGACCTCGACCGTCGCCAGGAGAGCGTCGACCGTGCACGAGACGAGCGCCGATCCGGATGCCTCGGCCACGCGCGCGGCGAGAGCGCAGGCATCCTCCCCCGTGTCGACAGCCCCCGAGGCGACATCGGCAGCGGCGAGAGCGGCCGCATCGGCCGCCCCCGCCGCGCGCTGGGCAGTGACGGCCGCGCCGCCGACGGCCGCGAGTCCGAGCGAGAGGGTCGCTGCGACGGTGACCACGCCGGCGGCGAGCGCTGTTCCGCTCATCGGTCGGTCCCTCCCCTCCCGGACCCCGCCCCTGCGCAGACCATCACAGCCCTCCCGCGAGGGCACAGCTCGACGCGCTCAGCGGCACCGAGATCAGGCGTCCGATGCGCAGGTCGAGCGAGGCGGTCACGCACACGAGGTCTCCCGCCGATCGGGATGCCGATGAGGCGCCGTCCACGGCATCCCGAACCACCGCCGCTGCCCGAGCGTTCGTCTCGCCGCGGCCGAGCAGGCGGGCGGCGTCGGCAGCGGCATCCTGCAGCGAGACCTGCGTCGCCGCCGCGCCGAGCGCTCCGACACCGAACGCGACCGCGATCAGCGCCGCCGGCAGGGCGACCGCGAGCTCGGCGGCGACCGACCCGCGGTCGTCGCCGAGCAGGCGAGAGGGGCGCGGCATCAGGCGACCGTGAGCGCCCGTCGGACGAGGTCGGTGAGGATGCCTCTCACCTCGTCGGAGCGCATGATGACGACGAGCAGGCCGGCGAATGCCACGGCGGCCATCGTGGTGATCGCGTATTCGGCTGTCGCGGCTCCCGTCTCGTCGGTGAACAGCTCGGCTGCGCGGCTTCTGGTGAGCGGGGGCAGCGGATCGGTGCAGGGTGCGGTCATGGTGTTCCTTCTCTCTCGTGCGGGGCGGCTCTCGCCCTCGACGTCTCAGATGGGCAGCGGTGTGGAGGCGAGCACGCTGAGCATGAGCGGCGCCACCCCGAGCAGGAGGAATGCGGGCAGGGTGCACGCGCCCAGCGGCAGCAGCAGCTTCGACGACAGTCGGGCGGCGCGGACGCGCCCTCGCACCCGTGACTCGTGGCGCTGCTGCGCGGCCGTCGCACGCAGCAGCTCGCCGGCCGGCACGCCGGCCGAGCGCGACAGCTCCAGGACCGCGTCCGTGCCGCTGCGGTCGTCCGACACGGCAGCGGGACTGTGCTCGACGAGCCGCAGCGCCCGCGGGATGCCGACGCCACCGGCGAGCGCCACCGCGACCAGCTCGGCATGCATGCCAGGGGTGCCGGCCTGGGGCTGCGCGGCCCGCACCATGCGCGCAGTCCACCAGCGCGCCACCAGAACCAGGGCGATGCCGAGCACGACGCAGGCGAGGCCGAACGGATTGCTCACCAGCACGCCGATCGTGTCGAAGCCCAGCGCGAAACCCAGCAGCAGTCCGGCGAACGGCAGCCAGAGCAGCAGGCGGGCCGTGCCGGTCGGCTCAGCCAGAGCGACCCTCACGTCGTCGGCGGCGGCAGCGGCGTCCTGCAGCGATTCCGACAGGGCGCGCAGCACCTCAGCGAGCGGTGCGCCCACGGTCGTGGCGATCTCCCACGCGGCGGCGACGTCCGACCACGCGTCGCCCTCCGCGTCGATCGCGCCCACGAGCTCGGCCCCCGAATCCACCCGGGCGACGATCCGGCCCGCGACGACGTCGCCGGTGTCGGCGAGGTGCCGCCACGCGGCGCGTGGCCGGGCTCCGGCCTGCAGCAGCACAGCGAGGGTGCGCACCGCAGCAGCGGCCTGCTGCGGGTCGCTCGGGTCGGGATGCCGCTGCCGCCACTTCACCACGGCTGCACCTCCTCCATGGCCAGGCGATCGCCGCGCAGCACGAAGCGGCCGGCATGCGCGATGCGGCGGCGTCCGTCCGCGCTGCGCTCCAGGTGCAGCACGATCGTGAAGGCGCTGACCACCTGCCGCGCCAGGGCCGTCGCATCCATCCCAGCCAGAGCACCGAGGGCCTCCATCCGGGCCGGCACATCGGCCAGCCCCGAGGCGTGCAGGGTTCCCGCGCCCCCGTCATGACCGGTGTTCAGAGCGGTCAGCAGCTCGCGCACCTCCTCGCCGCGACACTCGCCGACGACGAGTCGGTCGGGACGCATGCGCAGCGACTCCCGCACGAGCATCGCGAGCGTGATGCGGCCGGCGCCCTCGAGATTCGCCTGGCGGGCTTCGAGCGAGACGTGATGCGGATGCCGGGGACGCAGCTCAGCGACATCCTCGATGGTCACGATCCGCTCCCTTTCGCCCACCTGCGACAGCAGGGCCGCGAGCAGCGTCGTCTTGCCCGTGCCCGTTCCGCCGGTGATCAGCACGTTGGCCCGATCCCCCACCAGCCGGGTGAGCCAGGCACGCTGCGCGTCGCTGAACGTGCCGGTCGCGGCGAGCGCCGCGAGGTCGGCGCCGAGCACGCGCGGGATGCGCACCGACAGTGCGGTGCCCGTCACCGAGACCGGCGCGAGGACGGCGTGCACGCGGATGCCGGAGGCGAGCCGCACGTCGACGCACGGCGACTGGTCGTCGAGATGGCGTCCGCCGGCGGCGACGAGGGCGACCGCCAGACCGCGCACCTCGCGCTCGGATGCGCGCCAGGCCGGCACCCGCTCAGCACCGCGGCCTCGATCGACATACAGACCGTCGGCGCCGTTGACGAAGATGTCCGTCACCTCGCCGTCGCGCACGTGCTCGGCGAGCGCACCGAGGGCCGGATCGACCTCGACGATCGAATCAGCCGCCGCGCGGCCGTCAGGCTGCTGGATGCGGAGGACGAACGGTTCGGGCATGCAGTGACGCTAAGCTCACCGCTCCGCTCGGAACGGCCCGATTCCCATGTGATGTGCACAACTGTCGCTGCACCAGTGCTGTGCAGACAGACCTCAGACATTCCGGAAACGGACGGGCGGCACCTCACGGGGGGAATGAGGTGCCGCCCACGCGCTGCCCGGAACGAGGGGGGCACCCGGGCGCGCTGAAGCCGTATACGAATCGGCTGAGGTCAGTGTACGCACGAGGCGCCCGCCACGGCAAACCCCTTTCGCTACCGACTTTCGACAGTAGGCCTCCTTCTCCGGTGGGACTAGATTCGCCGTGTCACGGTCGTGTTCCCGCACGATCACCCGACCGCGCAAAGGAGCGAGTGCATGAGCAGCCAGATCGACCACCTCCTCGATGAGGCCCGCAGATTCCCGCCGTCAGACGAGTTCGTCGCTCAGTCGATCGACGACCCCGCCCTGTACGAGAAGGCTGCCGCCGATCGCGAGGCGTTCTGGGGCGAGCAGGCCCGGGAGAGCGTGCACTGGCACAAGCCGTTCACGCGGGTGCTCGACTGGTCGAACCCGCCGTTCGCGAAGTGGTTCGACGACGGCGAGCTGAACGTCGCCTACAACTGCCTCGACCGGCATGTGGAGGCCGGCAACGGCGACCGCGTCGCCATCCTCTGGGAGGGCGAGCCCGGCGACGAGCGCCGCATCACGTATGCCGAGCTGACCGACGAGGTCAAGCGCACCGCCAACGTGCTGCAGGACCTCGGCATCGGTCACGGCGACCGCGTCGCCATCTACCTGCCGATGATCCCCGAGGCGGTCATCTCGATGCTCGCCGTGGCGCGCCTCGGCGCCATCCACTCGGTCGTGTTCGGCGGCTTCAGCGCCGACAGCCTGCGCTCCCGGATCGACGACGCCGGAGCCAAGCTCGTGATCACCGCCGACGGCGGATACCGCAAGGGCAAGGTCTCGGCGCTCAAGCCCGCAGTGGACCAGGCGCTCAGTGACCGCAACGGCGAGGGCGAGCAGCAGACCGTCGAGCACGTGCTCGTCGTCAAGCGCGGCGACAACGAGGTCGAGTGGAACGACGAGCGCGACATCTGGTGGCACGATGTCGTGCCGCAGGCATCCGGCGATCACGAGGCGCAGGCCTTCCCCGCCGAGAACCCGCTGTTCATCCTCTACACGTCGGGCACGACCGGAAAGCCCAAGGGCATCCTGCACACCTCCGGCGGCTATCTCGTGCAGGCCGCCTACACGCACAAGTACGTCTTCGACCTGCATCCCGAGACGGACGTCTTCTGGTGCACCGCCGACATCGGCTGGGTCACCGGGCACAGCTACGTCACCTACGGTCCGCTCGCGAACGGCGCCACCCAGGTGCTCTTCGAGGGCACGCCCGACTCGCCGCATCCCGGCCGCTGGTGGGAGCTGATCGAGAAGTACGGCGTGACGATCTTCTACACCGCGCCCACGGCGATCCGCTCGTTCATGAAGCTCGGGCGTCAGATCCCGCAGAAGTTCGACCTGTCGAGCCTGCGCCTGCTCGGGTCGGTGGGTGAGCCCATCAACCCCGAGGCGTGGATGTGGTACCGCGAGGTGATCGGCGCCGACACGACCCCGATCGTCGACACCTGGTGGCAGACCGAGACCGGTGCGATCATGGTCTCGCCCCTCCCCGGCATCACCGCCACCAAGCCCGGCTCCGCGCAGGTGCCCATCCCCGGCATCTCCGTCGACGTCACCGACGACGACGGCAACGAGGTGGGCAATGGCAACGGCGGACTGCTGGTCATCACCGAGCCGTGGCCGTCGATGCTGCGCGGCATCTGGGGCGACCCGGAGCGGTTCAAGGAGACCTACTGGGACAAGTTCCAGGACAAGGGGTACTACTTCGCCGGTGACGGCGCCCGCCTCGACGAGGACGGCGATCTGTGGCTGCTCGGGCGCGTCGACGACGTGATGAACGTGTCGGGTCACCGCCTGTCGACGACCGAGATCGAATCGTCGCTGGTCGCGCACGAGGCCACCGCGGAAGCGGCGGTGGTGGGAGCGTCGGACGAGACCACCGGTCAGGCCGTGGTCGCCTTCGTGATCATCAAGCAGAGCTACCTCGAGGCGCATTCGCCCGAGGGCCTGGCGACGCTGCTGCGCGGCTGGGTCGGCGAGCAGATCGGGCCGATCGCCCGTCCGCGCGATGTCTACATCGTGAACGAGCTGCCGAAGACGCGCTCGGGCAAGATCATGCGTCGTCTGCTGCGGGATGTGGCCGAGGGCCGCGAGGTCGGCGACACGACGACGCTGGCAGACACCATGGTGATGAGCACCATCACCAGCCAGGTGAAGTAGTCGGCACACGAAACAGCGGCCCCTCCCATTCCGATCGGAGGGGCCGCTGTTCGTGGTCTGGGTTCCTGAGCCTGCCGCCTGTGCTGAGCGAGCGCCAGCGAGACGAAGTGAAGGGTCAGGCCAGGATGAAGGTGACCTCGACCTCGACGGGAGTGTCGAGCGGCAGACTCGCCACACCCACAGCCGCGCGAGCGTGCTGGCCAGCGTCACCGAAGATCTCGGCGAGCACGTCGCTGGCGCCGTTGACGACCGCCGGCTGGCCGGTGAAGGCGGGGTCGGATGCCACGAAGCCCCCCACACGCAGCACGCCTGCGATCCGGTCGACGCCTCCCGCGGTTTGCGCGGCGGCGGCCAGTGCGTTCAGCGCGCACGTCCGGGCGTAGCCCTGGGCATCCGCCGCCTCGATCTCGGCGCCGACCTTGCCGGTCGCCGGCAGCGCGCCGTCGACGAACGGCAGCTGCCCGGAGGTGTAGACCAGACCGGCGTGGACCACGGCCGGGACGTACGCGGCGACGGGAGCGGCGACGGCGGGCAGCTCGATGCCGAGCTCGTCGAGGCGGGCGGAGACGCTCACCGGCTCTCCCCCTTCGACTCGCTTCGCTCGCTCAGGACATCGCCCTCGAACTGGCGGGACGCCTCAGCCGCAGCGGCGAGGCCGGCGTTGGCGGTGGAGTCCTGCGTGATGGGACGCTTCAGATAGGCGACGAGACCGCCCTCCGGACCCTGCACGACCTGCACGAGCTCCCAGCCCTGCTTGCCCCAGTTGTTGAGGATCGCCGCCGTGTTGTGGATCAGCAGCGGCGTGGTCAGATACTCCCACGTGATCATGGCACTCCTGTGCGTCGGCGACGAACGGCACGGGATGCCGAAGCGTCGAGGCTCTTATTCAGGGAATTCCCTTAACATCAGCGTATGCCTCAAACGAAACGCACGCTGTCTGGTGTGCTCGGCGGACTGCTCGGCCTGGTGGGCCTGAGCGCGGTCGCCGGGGTCCTGGTCACCGCAGCCGTCACTCCCGCCATCGCCGTCGCAGGAGTGACCGGTTCGCAGGCGCTGACGATCTTCGACAACCTGCCGAACAGCCTGACGCCCAACCCTCCTATGGAGCCGACCGAGTTCTACGGAACCGGCGAGGACGGTCAGCCGTTCCAGCTGGCGAAGTTCTTCGACCAGAACCGGGTGCCGGTGACGTTCGAGCAGGTGTCGCCGCTGCTGTACGACGCGATCCTCTCGAGTGAGGACAAGAACTTCTACGAGCACGGCGGCGTGAACCTCCTGCAGACCATGAAGGCCGCGGTCGAGAACTTCACGGGCTCGTCTTCCCGAGGCGCGTCGACGATCACCCAGCAGTACGTCAAGAACGCTCTGATCCAGGAATGCGAGCAGGGCGTCAGCCCCGGCGAGGAGGACTACGACGTCAAGATCCAGCAGTGCTTCGAAGGTGCCGCGCAGTCGAAGGGCGCCGAGGGCATCGAGCGCAAACTGCAGGAGATGCGCTACGCGGTGCAGATCGAGAAGGACTACTCGAAGAACGAGATCCTGCTGGGATACCTGAACGTGTCGAATTTCGGCGGCACCACCTACGGTATCGAGGCTGCGGCCAACCGCTATTTCGGCACGAGCGCCGCGAGCCTGACGCTCGTGCAGGCGGCAACGCTGGCGGGCATGGTTCAGGAGCCCAATCTGCTGCGCATCGACCGCCCCGAGGAGGGCACCTGGACCGATAAGGACGGCGTCGCGCACAACACCGCTGCCGACGGTTACGCGACAACGCGGGACCGCCGTGACTACGTTCTCGGTCAGATGCTGAAGAACGGACAGATCACCGAAGAACAGCATGCTGCCGCAGTGGAGGCGCCGATCGAGCCGAACCTCACGCAGACCACTCAAGGCTGTGCGGCTGCGGGCGCCAATGCCTACTTCTGTCAGTATGTGAAGTCGGTCGTGGAGTCGGACGAGGCATTCGGCGCCACGCCGGAGAAGCGCGTCGAGAACATGCGACGCGGCGGCATGCAGATCTACACTTCGCTCGACATGCGGGTGCAGGGTCCTGCGGTGCAGGCCGTCCGCGAGAGGGTGCCGGCGGCGATGCCCGGTATTCTCGTCGGCGGCGCCGGCGTCTCGATCGAAGCATCCACCGGCCGCATCCTCGCGATTGCGCAGAACACGGACTTCAGCGAGTCGTCGAATGCGAGCCTCGCGAACGGGCAGTCATCTCAGGTGTTCGCCGCTGACAAGAAGCACAACGGCTCCACGAACGGCTTCGAAACCGGGTCGACATGGAAGCTCTTCACTCTGCTGGAGTGGCTCGAGCGTGGACATTCGGTCAACGAAGTGCTCGACGGCCGCTATCCGGTCAGCGGCAGCTTCGCCCAGTGCGGCGGCACCTACACCTTGGCCCGCGATAAATCGTCCAAGAACTTTGGAAACGGGCGCGGGTCGGTCAGCAGCGTGCGGAGCTTCACCGCTGCCTCACTGAACACCGGCTTCCTGGCCATGGCGCAGAAGCTCGACCTGTGCGACATCAACAAGATGGCAAAGCGCCTCGGCGTGCATTACGGCAACATGGGAGATGTCACCACTGACGGCTCCGCGCCCAACGACCCGTTCCCCACCGTGCTCGGTTCGAAGTCCGTCGCCCCGATTCAGATGGCAGGCGCATACGCCACGGTCGCCAACAAGGGCATCTTCTGCGAACCTCGCGTGATCGACAAGATCGTCGCCCAGGACGGCAAAGAGATTCCCCTCCCGAAGACGAGCTGCACGCAGGTGATCTCCCCTGAGGTGGCTGCAACCGCCGCATACGCGCTGCGGGGCGTGATGGAGGGTGGAACCGGCTCAGGCGCCAACCCCAACGACGGCATCCAGGTCATCGGCAAGACCGGTACTGCGGAGGTCTCGCACACGATGCTGGTTGAGTCGAGCACCAACGTCACGACAGCGGTATGGGTCGGAAACGCCGACGGCCGCGAAGACCTGAAAAACTTCCGTGCGCATGGGATACGGCTCAACGACATCCGCTATCCCCTCGCCAGGGATCTGCAGCGCGCGGCGAACAGGGTGTACGGCGGAGACCGGTTCCCCGAGCCTGACCGCGGCCTCACGCGCACCGTCCCCAAGGATCTGCCGAGCGTGGTCGGGAAGTCGGTCGAGGAGGCCACGCAGATCCTGGATGCCGCCGGATTCAGTGTGCAGGTCGGCGAGCCCATGGACAGCGAGGTCGGCGCGGGTCTGGTCGCAGAGCAGACGCCCGGCGCCGGGCGCGTGGCCAGCGGCACCACCGTCACCCTGCGCCCGAGCACGGGCAACAAGCCGGCGACCGTGCCGAACGTCACAGAAGGTCCGTTCAACCAGGCGAAGGCCAAGCTCGAAGGAGCGGGCTACGGCGTCTCAGCCGAGGGATGCAAGAACGGGTCGACCGTGAACGGACAGAACCCTCCCGCGAACACTGCTGCCGCCGCCGGCACCGTGGTGACGCTCACCTGCGCGGGTGACGGGTGACCCGCCGCACGGCCGCGCACCCGGCCCTCATCGCGCTCGGCGCGATGGGGGCCGTCGGCGTCGGCGCAGCGGTCTGGGGAATCGGAATCGAGCGCTACCTGTTCACCGTGCGACGGGCCGACGTCGCCGCTCTGGCGCCGGGCAGCGCGCCGGTGCGCGTGCTGCACGTCTCCGACGCGCACATGGCACCCTGGCAGCGGCGCAAGCAGGAGTGGCTCGCATCGCTCGCGGAGCTCGAACCCGATCTGATCGTGAACACGGGCGACAACCTCGGGCATCCGGAAGGACTCGCCGGGATCCGACGGGCCCTCGCCCCGTTCGCGGGCGTCCCCGGCGTCTTCGTGCACGGATCGAACGACGTGCAGGCTCCCGCGCCTCGGAACCCGCTGAACTACTTCCGAGGCCCCTCCCGCGTGCACCGCGCGCCTGAGCTGCTCGACACCGCGGCGATGGACGCGTTCTTCATCAACGAGCTCGGCTGGGTGGATCTGAACAACGCCGCGGTGCGGCTGGAGGTCGCGGGGAACGACATCGATTTCGTGGGGGTCGACGACCCGCACCGCGAGTGGGACGACTTCGCCGCTCTCACCTCCGCGATCTCGTCGCTCGAGGCGTCCCCCGCAGGGACGTCGCGGATCGCCGTGGCCCATGCACCGTACCGGCGTGTGCTCGACTCGTTCATCGACCTGGGGGCGGACGCGCTCTTCGCCGGCCACACCCACGGCGGGCAGGTGTGCGTCCCCGGCTTCGGCGCACTGGTCGCGAACTGCGACATCCCGCTCAAGCAGGCGAAGGGCCTGAGCAGCTGGTCGCACCGTGGCCGCACGGTGCCGCTGAACGTCTCGGCCGGCTGCGGGCATTCGATCTACGCGCCGGTTCGGTTCGCCTGCCGCCCCGAGGCGACCCTGCTGACGCTGACCGCCCGCTCCTGACGCGCCCGAACGGGCCATCGGATTCGTGGTTGCAGCGCGAGACATGTAGACTTGAACGGTTGCAATCACGGGGTGTGGCGCAGCTTGGTAGCGCGCTTCGTTCGGGACGAAGAGGCCGCAGGTTCAAATCCTGTCACCCCGACAGCTTGCAGAAAGGGACTCGCCGGGGGCGGGTCCCTTTCTTCATGCTCAAGAATCTCGAGTGGGCCCGCGGCGCGGGAGGCTCCGCACGCCGCCGCTCCACAGCCAACCCCAATAAGCTGGGGTCATCATGACGCACCCCCGCCTGGTCGCATTCGACCTCGATGACACGCTCGCCCCGTCGAAGGGCGAGATCGACGATCGCATCGCGCAGCTGCTGCGCGAGCTGCTGCGGCGGGTGGACGTCGCGATCATCTCCGGCGGCAACGAACAGCAGTTCCGCACGCAGGTCATCGCCCGCCTCGCCGATCTCCTCCCCGCCGAGCAGGCCCGGCTGCATCTGCTGCCCACCTGCGGCACGCGCTACCTGCGTCACGACGGCACGACGTTCTCCGCCGTCTACGCGCACGACCTGAGCGACGACGAGAAGACGACGGCTCTCGCCGCGCTGCGCGAAGAGGCCGAGAGGCTGGGGCTGTGGGAGGCGGAGCCATGGGGCGAGATCCTCGAGGATCGCGGCTCGCAGATCACCTTCTCCGCGCTCGGCCAGCGGGCACCCCGAGACGCCAAGCACGCCTGGGATCCCACTGGTGAGCGTCGAGCGGCACTGCGCGACGCGGTCGCACCGCGCCTGCCGGGGCTCGAGGTGCGCTCCGGAGGCTCCACGTCGATCGACATCACTCGCGCCGGCATCGACAAGGCCTACGGCATGCAGAAGCTGGTCGAGCACACCGGCATCCGCCTCGACGAGATGCTCTTCTACGGCGACCGGCTCGACGAGGGCGGCAACGACTATCCGGTGCGGGCGATCGGGGTGCGGTCGGTCGCGGTCGAGGGCTGGCAGGACACCGCCGACAAGCTGGATGCCCTGATCCTCACCCTTCCCGATCCGGTCGCGCGCTGAGCGACGACCGGCGGGCCGTCAGTCGAGCACGCCGCCGGATTCGTCGAGATAGCAGTTCCCGCACAGCGACTCATAGGTCACCTCGGCGCCGTCGATCGCGACCTGGTCGCCCGCGAACACGAAACGACCGTCGACCACGCGGCCGTTGAAGACGGCTTTCCGCCCGCATCGACAGATCGTCTTGAGCTCTTCCAGGGAATGCGCGATCGCCAGCAGCCGCGCCGATCCGGGGAAGGCGTGGGTGCGGAAGTCGTTGCGGATGCCGTAGGCCATCACCGGGATGCCGTCCAGCACCGCGATGCGGAACAGATCATCGATCTGCTCCGTCGTCAGGAACTGCGCCTCATCGATCAGCAGGCACGCGACATCCCGCGGCTCGGTGGACTGCAGGTCTTCATCGAGGACCCGCTCTCGCTCGCTGGTGAACAGCGCGCGTGCCTCGTCGTGTGGCCCGATGAGGAAGTCCACCTGGCGCGTCATGCCGAGCCTGCTCTCGATCTGCGACGCGCCCTTCGTGTCGATCGCGGGCTTGGCCAGCAGCACCCGCTGACCGCGCTCCTCGTAGTTGTAGGCGGCCTGCAGCAGGGCGGTCGACTTGCCCGAGTTCATCGCGCCGTAGCGGAAGTACAGCTTCGCCACGGTCGCGCGATCAGGCCGTGAGGGACAGAACGGATGCGGTCGCGCTCATCGACCTCTCGGCGGCTGCCGCATCGTCGTTGAGCCGGTGTCCCATGGTCGGGATGAGATCCTTCAGCTTCGGCTCCCAGCCGGCGTACTGGTCGGGGAAGCAGCGCTTGAGCAGGCCGAGCATGATCGGCACCGCCGTCGACGCACCCGGTGAGGCGCCGAGCAGACCCGCGATCGTGCCGTCCTCGGCGGCGACGACCTCGGTTCCGAACTGCAGGATGCCACCCTTCTTCGGGTCCTTCTTCATGACCTGCGCGCGCTGGCCGGCCTGGATCAGCTCCCAGTCCTCATCCTGCGCGGTCGGCACGAACGTGCGCAGGTTGTCGACCTTCTTGCCGTGGCTCTTGACGAGCTCGCTGACCAGGTACGTGATGAGATCGGGGTTGGCGAAGGCGACGCGGAGCATCGGCCACAGGTTGTGCGGGCGCACCTGGGTGATGATGTCGAGCATCGAGCCGTGCTTGAGGAACTTCGGGCTGAAGGTCGCGAACGGGCCGAACATCAACGACTTCTCACCGTCGACGACGCGAGTGTCGAGGTGCGGCACAGACATCGGCGGCGCGCCGATCGCCGCCTGCGAGTACACCTTCGCCTGATGCTGCGAGACGAGCGCGGGGTCCGTGGTCTTCAGCCACTGTCCGCCGATCGGGAAGACGCCGTACCCCTTGATCTCGGGGATGCCGCTCTTCTGCAGCAGCTTGAGCGCCCAGCCGCCGGCGCCGACGAAGACGAAGCGCGCCTTCACCTGGCCCGGGGTGCGACCGATGACGTGACGGTACTTGACGAGCCAGCTGCCGTCGTCCTGGCGCTTGAGGCTGCGCACCTCGTGATCGGTGCGCACCTCCACGCCCGACTTGGCGAGGTGATCGAAGAGCTGGTGAGTGAGGGAGCCGAAGTCGACATCGGTGCCGGACGGCACCCGGGTCGCGGCGAACGGCTCGCCCTTGCGCCGCTTCTGCATCAGCAGCGGAGCCCACTTGTTGATGACGCGGGAGTCCTCGCTGTACTCGATCCCGTCGAAGAGCGGCTGATCCTTGAGCACCTCGTAGCGCGCCTTGAGGAACTCGACGTCCTTCTCGCCGCGCACGAAGGTCATGTGCGGCACCGAGTTGATGAACGTCGACGGGCCGTCGAGGATGCCGCGCTCGACGAGCGTCGACCAGAACTGACGACTCTGCTGGAACTGCTCGTTGATCGAGATCGCCTTGGCGGGGTCGAGCGTGCCGTCCTTGCTCTGCGGCATGTAGTTCAGCTCGCACAGCGCGGCGTGGCCGGTGCCGGCGTTGTTCCACGGGTTCGAGCTCTCTTCGCCGACGCCACCGAGGCGCTCGTAGGCGACGATCTTCCAGTCCGGCTGCAGGTCGTGCAGCAGGGTACCCAGCGTGGCGGACATGATGCCCCCACCGATCAGAACGACATCGACGGTTTCGGTCACCAGAACAGTCTAGTCGTCCGGAACAGCGCGGATTTCCGCCAGGCCGGGGCGCCCAGCGCCCCGGGTCAGCGGCTCAGAGCGCGGCCGGGGCGAGGCGGTTGGTGAGCTCCTCCGCGATCTGCACCGCGTTGAGCGCCGCGCCCTTGCGCAGGTTGTCGTTGCTGATGAAGAGCACCAGGCCCTTGCCCTCGGGCGCGGACTGGTCGGCGCGGATCCGGCCGACGAAGCTCGGGTCCTTGCCGGCTGCCTGCAGCGGCGTCGGCACCTCGTCGAGCACGACTCCGGGGGCGGATGCCAGTACCTCGCGTGCACGGTCGGGAGTGATGTCCTTGGCGAACTCGGCGTGGATCGACAGCGAGTGGCCGGTGAAGACCGGCACCCGCACGCAGGTGCCGGCGACACGCAGGTCGGGAAGGCCGAGGATCTTGCGGCTCTCGTTGCGGAGCTTCTTCTCCTCGTCGGTCTCGTTCTCGCCGTCGTCGACGACGGACCCGGCGAGCGGGATGACATCGAACGCGATGGGAGCGACGTACTTCTCCGGCGCCGGGAACTCGACCGCTGATCCGTCGTGGACGAGGCGCAGGGTGTCGCCCTGGGCGAGGACGCCCTCGACCTGGCCGAGCAGCTCCTCCGCGCCGGCGATGCCCGAGCCCGACACGGCCTGATAGGTGCTGACGATGAGACGCTCAAGCCCCGCCTCGGCGTGCAGCGCCTTCAGCACGGGCATCGCGGCCATGGTGGTGCAGTTCGGGTTGGCGATGATTCCCTTAGGACGCTCGTCCATGGCATCCGGATTCACCTCGCTCACCACGAGCGGAACCTCGGGGTCCATCCGCCAGGCGCTGGAGTTGTCGACGACCACCGCTCCCGCTTCGGCGAACTTCGCCGCGTACGCCCGGCTCGCGGTCGCACCGGCCGAGAACAGCGCGATGTGGATGCCAGCGACATCCGCCGTCTCGACGTCCTCGACGATCACGTCGACGCCGCCGAAGTCGATGGCGGTGCCGGCGGAGCGCGCGGAGGCGAACAGACGCAGCTCGCGCACGGGGAACGAGCGCTCGATGAGGATGTCGCGCATCACGGTGCCGACCTGGCCGGTCGCACCGACGATGGCGATCGAGAATCCGGAATCGGAGATACGGGTCATGGGGGGATCCTTGGCGTGCAGGCGATGCGCCAGGCTCAGCCCCCGGGTGCGGACGCTGCGCCTGGCACCGATGTCAGGGTTGCGGTGAGTCTATCCGGTCGCCGCCGGCTGCGGGTCCGGCATTTCGCGTGCGGGTCAGCGGCCGGTGCCGGCGTGCACGACGGCTTCGATCTCGCTGTCGAGACCGTAGGCGCTGTGCACGGTGCGCGCCGCCTCCGCGAGGTCGTCACCGCGGAGCACGACCGAGATGCGGATCTCCGACGTGGAGATCATCTCGATGTTGATGCCGCCGGCACTGAGCGCTTCGAACAGGATCGCCGACACACCCGAATGCGTCCGCATGCCGGCGCCCACGACCGACAGCTTGCCGATCTGGTCGTCGTGCAGCAGGTTCTCGAAGCCGACCTCGCTCTGCTCGGCGGCGAGCGCCTTGAGCGTCGTCGCGGCATCGGCCTTCGGAAGCGTGAACGAGATGTCGGTGCGGCCGGTCGATGCCGCAGAGACGTTCTGCACGATCATGTCGACGTTCGCCCCGGCCTTCGAGACGATCTTGAAGATCTCGGCGGCCTTGCCCGGCACATCGGGCACACCGGCGACGGTGATCTTGGCCTGGCTCAGGTCGGTGGCGACTCCGGCGACGATCGGTTCTTCCATGACTTCTCCCTCGGTGGCGCGCGGGTTCTTCATGCCCTCGCCCAGAACATACGTGCCCTCGGCCGACGAGAAGGTCGAGCGGGCGTGGATGAGCACGCCGTGACGGCGGGCGTACTCGACGGCGCGGATGTAGAGCACCTTGGCGCCGTTGGCGGCGAGCTCGAGCATCTCCTCGCTGGAGACGTGGTCGAGCTTGCGAGCACGCGGGATGACGCGCGGGTCGGCGGTGAAGATGCCCTCGACATCGCTGTAGATCTCGCAGACGTCCGCGTTGAGGGCCGCGGCGAGGGCGACGGCGGTGGTGTCGGAGCCGCCGCGACCGAGCGTGGTGATGTCGCGGGTGTCGCGGTTGAAGCCCTGGAAGCCGGCGACGATGACGATCGCCCCTTCGTCGAGCGCCTCGCGCAGGCGCACCGGGGTGACATCCACGATGCGGGCCTTGCCGTGATGCGAGTCGGTGATCATGCCGGCCTGGCTGCCCGTGAACGAACGCGCCTCGAAGCCCATCGAGTGGATCGCCATGGCGAGCAGCGCCATCGAGATGCGCTCACCGCTGCTGAGGAGCATGTCCAGTTCGCGCGGGGCGGGGATCGGGGCGACCTCGTGCGCGAGGTCGAGCATCTCGTCGGTCGTGTCGCCCATGGCGCTGACCGCGACGACGACGTCGTGACCGGCACGACGGGTGTCGACGATGCGCTTGGCGACGCGCTTGATGCTCTCCGCGTCGGCGACGGACGAACCGCCGTACTTCTGCACGATCAGGGCCACGATCACTCCCGGGGACGAAGGGCGGATCCGCCCAGGCACATTCTACAAATCACTCCCATGCCGCCTCACGCATGTGACGCCCGGCGGTCGCGGGCGGTCGCCGTCAGCGGCGGCCGTCGGAATCGGGTCGGTGCTCGGACCCGACCCCGAGGTCGGACACGATCGCCTCCGCCGTCTCGGCGGTGGTGATCGGACCCGTGGTCAGGTCGGAGGCGGATGCCCGCGGCCGCAGCCGCCCACCGGTCGCGGCGAACCAGCATCCGATCAGCACGATCGGGAAGCCGATCAGCAGCCCGGGCGTGAGCGGTTCGGCGAGCACGATGGCGCCGAGCACGACGGCGACGATCGGATTGACGTAGGTGAACAGCGGGGCCCGCACCGGCCCGACCTCGCGGATCAGGGCGAAGAAGGCGACGAACGCGAGGGCGGTGCAGACGATGCCGAGCAGAAGCAGCGACACCGTGGCGCGGATCGTCGGCACCTCGTGCTGGGTGAGCAGGGCCGCCGGCAGGTAGCCGATTCCGATCGCGAACAGCGCGAGCGTGATCGTGCCCAGCGAGGGCACGTCCTTCAGTTTGAGGGCGATGATGAAGGGGGCGATGGCGTAGAGCACCGCAGTGAGCAGGATCTCGGCGATGGCGAACGCGCTGCTCGGACCGTGGGGGAACAGCCCGGGGCCTGCCACGACCACGGCGACGCCGGCGAAACCGAGCAGCAGGCCCCCGAGCCTGACCGGCGCGAGTGCCGAGCGATCTCCGCGCAGCAGTGCGATGATCACGGCGAACAGCGGAACCGTCGACACGAGCAGCCCGGTGAGTCCGGATGGCAGCTGGGTCTCGGCGTGGCTGAGCAGCAGGAAGGGTCCGGCCATCTCGACGAGACCGAACGCGAGCACCCAGGGCCAGTGCTTCCAGGCCGCCCTCAGCGCGCCGCCGCGCAGCGCGAACGGCAGCAGGATCAGCCCGCCGAGCAGGGTGCGCCCGGCGACCACCGCGGGCGGCGAGAACGAGTGCACCGCCTCTTTGATGAAGAGGTAGGTGATGCCCCAGACGAACGCCATGATCGCGAACAGGATCCAGCCCCTGCGGCTGAATCCGGCGTGGTGAGCGCTCATAGGCGGCGACGGCCCTCGAAGGCCCGCCCCAGCGTCACCTCGTCCGCGTACTCGAGGTCTCCTCCGACGGGGAGTCCGGATGCCAGGCGCGACACGGTGATCGACATGCTGGTCAGCAAGCGGCTGAGGTAGCTGGCGGTCGCCTCGCCCTCGAGGTTGGGGTTCGTGGCGAGGATCACCTCCTGCACCGTGCCGTCGGCGAGCCGGGTCATCAGCTGCGCGATGCGCAGGTCGTCGGGACCGACGCCGGCGATCGGGCTGATCGCACCGCCGAGCACGTGGTACAGGCCGCGGAACTCGCGGGTGCGCTCGATGGCCGCGACGTCCTTGGCATCCTCCACCACGCAGATCAGTTCGGGATTGCGCCGGGGGTCGCGGCAGATCGCGCAGCGATCCTGCTCGGACACGTTGCCGCACACCTCGCAGAAGCGCACGCGCGCGCGCACCTCGGTGAGCAGCTCGGAGAGCCGTGCGACGTCGAACGACGGCGTCTGCAGGATGTGGAACGCGATGCGCTGCGCGGATTTGGGGCCGATTCCAGGCAGTCGACCGAACTCGTCGATCAGCTCCTGGACGATTCCGTCGTACATCAGTTGAACCTCGAGGGGGGCTGGTAGGGCTCTTCACGCAGGAACTTCGCACCGAGCACCTGCCGGATCACGGCTTCGCCGCGACGCTCGACGCCGTCGGAGCCCTGGGGGCGGCTCGGTGCCGGCGGCACCTCGCGGAGCGACGGGCGAGCGGGCGCCTGCTGCGACTTCGCCTCGGGGACCGCCGCCGGGGCCGCAGCGGCACCGCCGGTCTGTCCACGCGGCTCGTCGTACTCCGGGTCATAGGGCGGCTCGTCGTCATATGGCGGGTAGTCGTCCGGCGGCGGGGGCGCGTCGATGTCACCGTCATGCGGAGGCTGCGGCGCCGAGGAGGCGGCTTCGACCTCGGATGGCTCGTCGTCTACGGGAAACTGCGGCTGCGGTGCGCTCGACCCGGCGATCGGCGCACCTGCGCCGGGCGCGCCAGTGGCGACGACGGCGTCGGTCGCAGCGGTCTCGACCGGCATCGTCCCGACCGGGGCGGATGACGGAATGGGCGCGACGGCCCAGTCGGTGACCGCCGACGCCGCGGAACGGGTGCCGCCGGATGCCGATGAGCCGGCGCCCGATCGCGGCTGCGCCTCAGCAGCAGCACCGGAACCGCGGCCGGCACCACCGAGATCCTGCGGACCGCTCAGCGGGTTGGCCCAGCCGGCCGCGGGGGCGTCATCGTCGCCCCCGGCGGGGCGCGGCGGAGCTGCCCGGTGGCCGGCTCCGGTCGTCGCCGATCCCGCGTGCGTGGAGTCGGGTCGTGAACCTGTGGGAGCAGGACCGGTGGGTGCAGCAGGACCGGTGGGCACTGCCGCTCCCCCGCCGCCGGGCGGCAGCGGCGCCGGGCGGTACTTGACGGTCACGCCCAGCTCCTGCTCGATGGCCGTGCGGAGGTGGTCCGACGTGCTCTTGCCCGGCGTCGTGCCCTTGAACCGCGGCACATCGCTCGGGCTCGAGAATCCGAGGGTGAGCACCTCGGTGCTCGGGTCGAACGCGAGCGGCTGGATGCCGGTCACGATCAGCCACGAGGCGCGGCTGATGGTCTCGAGGCGGGTGAGCACGGCGGGCCATGCGGCGGCGATGCGCTCGAAGGTGACGGGACCGCTCACCGTGGGCACGACGGTCTCAGCAGCAGTCGCGGTGCCTGCCGCGTCTGCGGCGGACGCAGCGCGTGCCGGGGATGCGGCCGGCGCTGGGGACTCCTCCGGTGCCGATGCCGGCGCCTCGGCTGCGCGCGCGGGCTGAGGTGCCGCCGCGGCGTCGTCAGCCTTCTCGGCCGGCCGCGAGGGCGCGGCATCCGGCGACCTCGGAGCAACGGGACTCGACGCCGTGAGGTTCTCGACGATCACCGGCGAGACCGTGGGTGCCTCTGCGGGAGCTGCGGGTTTCGCGGGCGGGGTCTGAGCGGTCGCACCCTGCGGAGTGCCGGCACTGGCATCCCTCGGCGATCCCGCGAGCACGCGCGCGACCATCAGCTCCAGGTGCAGCCGCGGCGATGTCGCTCCGCTCATGTCGTCGAGCGCCTGGCTCACGAGGTCGGCGGTGCGAGAAAGGCGCGCGGCACCGAACGACGCGGCCTGCGCCTGCATGCGCTCCATCTCGTCGGCGGGAATGCCGCGCAGCACCGCGGACGCTCCGTCGCCCACCGCGTCGATGACGATCAGGTCGCGGAGGCGCTCGAGCAGGTCGTCGACGAAGCGGCGAGGGTCCTGCCCGGTCTGCACGACGCGGTCGACCGCCGGGAACGCCGTCGCTGCGTCTCCGGCGGCGAGCGCGTCGACGATCTCGTCGAGCAGAGCGGCATGCGTGTAGCCGAGCAGGGCGACAGCACGCTCGTAGGTCACGTTGCCCTCGTCTGATCCGGCGATCAGCTGATCGAGCAGCGACAGCGTGTCGCGGGGCGATCCGCCGCCGGCACGAACGACGAGCGCGAGCACACCCTGCTCGACCTGCACGCCCTCCTCGCCGCAGAGCTTCTCGATGTACTCGAGCATCGCCGCAGGCGGCACCAGCCGGAACGGATAGTGGTGCGTGCGCGAGCGGATCGTGCCGAGCACCTTCTCGGGTTCGGTCGTCGCGAAGATGAACTTCACGTGCGCCGGCGGCTCCTCGACCAGCTTCAGCAGGGCGTTGAACCCCTGCGGGGTGACCATGTGCGCCTCGTCGAGGATGAAGATCTTGAACCGGTCCCGACTCGGCGCGAAGGTCGCGCGCTCACGCAGGTCGCGCGCGTCGTCGACGCCGTTGTGGCTCGCCGCATCGATCTCGACCACATCGAGCGAGCCGCCGCCCGCACGGGAGAGCTCGACGCAGCTGGGGCAGACGCCGCAGGGCGTGTCGGTCGGACCCTCGGCGCAGTTCAGGCACCGCGCGAGAATGCGGGCCGACGTGGTCTTGCCGCAGCCGCGCGGGCCGGAGAACAGATAGGCGTGGCCGACGCGGTCACCGCGCAGCGCGGTCATGAGCGGATCGGTCACCTGCGACTGCCCGATCATCTCGCCGAAGGTCTCGGGCCGGTAGCGGCGGTACAGGGCTGTCGTCACCCGTCCAGCCTACGGCGTGCCACCGACATCAGCCCGCCCTCGGCGGGCGTCAGGCCTCGTAGGCGTCGATGATTGGGATCGTCGTCGTGGTCACCGGAAGCGAGACCGACAGGCGCGTGCCGTCGTCGCGACGGGCATCCTCGATGCCGCGCAGCGTCGGCCGCCCCGGACGCACCGGACCCTGACCCGCGAGCAGCACCGAGGCCGGCTCCCCCACCGCTGCGCGATGCGCGGCGCCGCGCACGGTGAAGTCGACGGCATCGCCCTCGCGCACCTCCAGGCGCAGCTGAGTCCGCGTGACGGTGACCTGCAGCTGCGAGCCGCGCCACTGCAGCGGATACGACAGCTCCGGCCAGTCGACGGGCAGACGCGGGTCGAAGCTCAGTTCGCCGTCATGGTCTCGCATGCCACCGAAGCCGCTGACGAGCACCGTCCACACGCCTCCCGCCGACGCCACGTGCACCCCGTCGGCCGCGTTGTTGTGCAGGTCGGCCAGGTCGACGTACAGCGCCTGCTCGAAGTACTCCCGTGCGAGATCCTGATAGCCCACCTCGGCCGCCATGATCGACTGCACGACCGCCGACAAGGTCGAGTCCCCCGTCGTCAGCGGGTCGTAGTAGTCGAAGTCGGCCAGCTTCTCCTCTTCGGTGAAGTGGTTGCCCTGCAGGAACAGCGCCAGCACGACGTCGGCCTGCTTGAGCACCTGGAAGCGGTAGATCACCAGCGGGTGGTAGTGCAGCAGCAGCGGGCGCATCTCCGCCGGCGTCCCCTCGAGGTCCCACACCTCGCGCTCCAGGAAGAACGCGTCCTGCGGGTGGATGCCCAGCGCCTCGCTGTACGGGATGTGGATCGCCTCGGCCGCTCGCGTCCAGGAATCCCGCTCGCCGTCGTCGAGGCCGGTGCGCTCGACGAGAGCCGCATACGCGGCGGGGTCGTTCACGGACATCTCACCGACGATGCGCGCGGCGAAGCGCAGGTTGTAACGGGCCATCACGTTCGTGAAGAGGTTGTCGTTGACGACCGTGGTGTACTCGTCGGGCCCGGTGACGCCGTGGATGTGGAAGGTCGAGTCGCCGTTGGTGCCGCGCCAGAAGCCGAGCGTCGCCCACAGGCGCGCGGTCTCGACGGCGATGTCGGCGCCCTCCCGGCGCAGGAAGTCGAGGTCGCCCGTGGCGCGCACGTACTTGCCGAGGGCGAAGCTGACGTCGGCATTGATGTGGTACTGCGCGGTGCCGGCGGCGTAATAGGCCGAGGCCTCCTCGCCGTTGATCGTGCGCCACGGGAACAGCGCGCCCGCCTCATTGAGCTGGGCTGCGCGCCGACGGGCGGCCGGAAGCATCATCACGCGCGCACGCAGGGCGTTCTTCGCCCACTGCGGCGACGTGTAGGTGAGGAACGGCAGCACGTAGATCTCGGTGTCCCAGAAGTAGTGCCCGCTGTAGCCCGAACCGGTCAGGCCCTTCGCGGCGACACCGTTCCCGTCGGCGCGGGACGCCGCCTGCGCGAGCTGGAACAGGCACCAGCGCGTCGCCTGCTGCAGGTCGTCGTGACCTGAGATGCGCACGTCGGAGCGCGCCCAGAACGCATCGAGCCACTCGCGCTGAGAGCCGAACAGGGCATCCACCCCTTCCACCCCGACGCGGTCGAGCGAACGGCGGCAGCGGTCCACGAGCTCGCGAGGCGGCACGCCGCGCGAGCTGTGGTAACTGACGATCTTGTCGATCCTGATCGGCACACCCGCCTTCGCCTGGATCCGGAAGACGTTCTTCGCGATGTCGGGCTCGACGAGCGTGCGAGCGCTGTACTCGTTCTCGGTCTCGATGAGGTGATCGGCGACGACCGCGAGGGTCATCCCCGAGTCCGAGACGCGGTAGGACAGCGCCGAGCGCAGACCGTCCTGCCAGTACTCCACGGGCTGCAGCACGCGCTCCGTGATCCTCTCGGCCTTGCGCGGGTCGAAGCCCGCCTTGCCGTCGCCCTTGCCCGCCATCGGGTCGCCGGCGTAAATGCCGGCGCCGTCCTGCCGGTTGACCATCTGGCAGCTCACCGTCACCGGCGCGTCCGCGTTCTCGACGGTCAGCTCCAGGCGCAGCACGGCGAGGTGACGCTCCTCGAAGCTCACCATGCGCTCGTCGCGCATGCGCACGCGCTTGCCCGACGGCGTCATCCAGACGACATTGCGCTCGAGCACACCGGTGCGCATGTCGAGCGCGCGTGAGTACTCGTGCACCTCCATCTCGTCGAACGAGAGGGGCTCGTCGTCGATGTAGACGCGCATGATCTTGGCGTCCGGCGCGTTCACGATCGTCTGCCCGACCTCCGCGAACCCGTAGGCCTGCTCGGCGTGGCGGATCGGCCACGTCTCGTGCAGTCCGTTGATGAAGGTGCCGTGCTCGTGGGCGCCGCGTCCCTCGATGTGGTTGCCGCGCAGGCCGAGGTATCCGTTGCCGACGGTGAAGACGGTCTCGGAGACCCCCTCCTCGTCGTAGCGGGTCTCGATGAGACGCCAGGGGTCGACGGGGTAGCGGTCGCGATCGATCATGCTCTCTCCGAAAGCGTGTGAGGGGGTCAGTTCTGCGCTTGGATGAGCAGACGGGCAAGATCATCGACGATACAGGTCGCGCCCGCCTCGCGCAGAGCCGCGCCGCCTGCGCCGCGATCGACTCCGACCACATCGCCGTATCCGGCGGCTGCTGCGGAGGCGACGCCGGACACGGCGTCCTCCACGGCGATGGCCGCAACAGGATCGACGCCCAGCATCCGCGCGCCGTCGAGGAACATGTCGGGTGCCGGCTTCGATGCGAGGTGGTCGCGCTCGGCGACGAGGCCGTCGACGACGACGCGGAAGAAGTCGCGGATGCCGGCGCTGGCGAGCACCTCTCCGGCGTTCTTGGAGCTCGACACGACGCCCATCGGCACGCCGGCGTCGCGCAGGCTCTCGAGCAGCGCGAGCGAGCCCGGGTAAGGGGCGATGCCCTCGCTGCGCAGCACGGCGATGAACGCGTCGTTCTTGCGGTTGCCGACCCCGCACACCGTCTCGGCCTCGGGTGGGTCGGTGATCTCGCCCCAGGGGAGCTCGACGTTGCGGCTGCGCAGCAGGCTCGCGACTCCGTCGTAGCGCTTCTTGCCGTCGACGTACGCGAAATAGTCCTCGTCGGTGTATGCCGGCTCGATGCCCCAGCGCGCGAAGACCTCGTCGAAGACCTTCTTCCAGGCGCGCATGTGCACCTCGGCGGTGGGGGTCAGCACACCGTCGAGGTCGAAGAGCACGCCGGTGGTGCGGTGCAGATCGGGGAGAGCGTCAGACATGGGTCCTCCTTGGTCGGACGGGCTCATCCAGCCTAGTGAGAGTGGGATGCCGCGAGTGCGCCCTCAGATGGCGGACAGGGTCTGCCGCGCGATCTCGAGCTCCTCGTCGGTGGGGACCACGAGCACCTCGACGGACGAGTCGTCGGAGGAGATGCGCCGGATGCCGCGCCCGCGCGATCCATTGCGCTCCGCGTCGACCTCCACGCCGAGGAATCCGAAGGTCGCGAGCGCATCCGCGCGCACGTCGACGGCGTTCTCGCCGACGCCGGCGGTGAAGACGATGACATCCACTCCGCCGAGCTGCGCGACGTAGGCTCCCAGGTAGGCGCGCAGCCGGTGCACGTACACGTCGTAGGCGAGCGTCGCCGCCTCCTCCCCCGCGGCGCGGCCGGCGAGGATGTCACGCATGTCGCTGCGTCCGGCGAGGCCCAGCAGGCCGCTGCGCTTGTTGAGCAGATCGTCCAGCCCATCCGTGCCGAGTCCGCACCGGCGCGACAGGTGGAACAGCGCCGCCGGGTCGATGTCGCCGGTGCGGGTGCCCATCACGAGACCTTCGAGCGGGGTGAAGCCCATCGACGTCTCGACCGACCGGCCGCCGTCCACGGCGGTCATGGATGCCCCGTTGCCGAGGTGCAGCACGATCTGACGCAGCTGCGCGAGGTCGCGCCCGAGGAAGGCTGCGGCGGCCTCGGAGACGTACTTGTGGCTGGTGCCGTGGAAGCCGTAGCGGCGGATGCGGTGCTCACGGGCAGTGGCGGCGTCGAGCGCGTACGTGTACGCCGCCGGCGAGAGGGTCTGGTGGAACGCGGTGTCGAAGACGGCCACGTGAGGCACGTCGCGGAACGCCGCGCGCGCCGCCCGGATGCCGGCCAGGTTCGCCGGGTTGTGCAGCGGCGCCAGAACGCTGAGGTCGTCGATGTTGATCTCGACCAGAGAAGTGATCACCGTCGGCTCGAAGAACCGCGCGCCCCCGTGGACCACGCGGTGGCCGACGGCGACGGGCGGGTGGTCGTCGAGATCGGGTCCGTGCTCGGCGAACTGGGCGAGCATCACGGCGAACGCCTCGCGGTGGTCGGAGATGGGCCGCTCTTCCGAATGACGCACGTCGAGGACGGTGGGCGCCGGCTCGCCCGGTTCGGCGGTGACCCGGGCGGTGTGGCTGATGATCCCGGAGCCCTGCCCGATGCGCTCGATGAGCCCGCTGCCCAGCTCGAGCTCGCGAGACGGATCGATGAGGCTGTACTTCAGCGACGACGAGCCGCTGTTGATGACGAGCACGGCCCCCTGCGACATCTCATCGCTCCGATGACTCGACGCGGCGCTGCTCATGCCTGTTCTCCCTGGGCCTGGATCGCGGTGATCGCGACGGTGTTCACGATGTCGTCGACGAGCGCGCCGCGCGACAGGTCGTTGATCGGCTTGTTGAGACCCTGCAGCACCGGTCCGATCGCGACCGCGCCGGCCGAGCGCTGCACGGCCTTGTAGGTGTTGTTCCCGGTGTTGAGGTCGGGGAAGACGAACACCGTGGCGCGTCCTGCCACCTCCGATCCGGGCAGCTTCGCCTTCGCCACCGCCGCGTCGGCGGCCGCGTCGTACTGGATCGGCCCTTCCACGGGCAGGAGGCGATCCCGCTCGCGCACCAGGGCCGTGGCCGCGCGCACCTTCTCGACGTCGGCGCCCGAGCCCGACTCGCCGGTCGAGTACGACAGCATCGCGACGCGCGGGTCGATGCCGAAGCGTCGGGCGGTCGCCGCCGAGGAGATCGCGATGTCGGCCAGCTGCGTGCTGGTCGGGTCGGGGATGACTGCGCAGTCGCCGTAGACGAGCACGCGGTCGGCGAGCGCCATGAGGAAGACGCTCGAGACGACCTCGACGCCGGGCTTCGTCTTGATGATCTCGAAGGAGGGCCGGATGGTGTGCGCCGTGGTGTGCGCGGCGCCGGAGACCATCCCGTCGGCCAGTCCGAGATGCACCATCATGGTGCCGAAGTACGACACGTCGGTGACCGTGTCGGCCGCCTGCTGGAGCGTGATGCCCTTGTGCGCGCGCAGCCGTGCGTATTCCTCGGCGAACCGCTGCACGAGCGCCGGGTCGGTGGGGCTGAGCACCTGCGCCGCGGAGATGTCGAGTCCGAGCGCCGCGGCACGGGCACGCACAGGTGCCTCCTCGCCGAGGATGGTGAGCTCGGCCACCTCGCGCGCGAGCAGGATGGATGCCGCCCGCAGGATCCGATCGTCGTCGCCTTCGGGAAGGACGATCCGCTTGCGCTCGCTGCGCGCCCGCTCGATGAGCCCGTACTGGAACATCAGGGGGGTGACGACCGTCGACTCGGCCAGGCCCATCTCGTCGGTCAGCTCGGAGATGTCGACGTGCTTCTGGAACAGCTCCAGCGCGCTCTGGTAGCGCTGCGCTGATTCGGGGCTCATTCGGCCTCGCGAGCCCATGATCCGCACCGCCGTGTCGAAGGTGCCGAGATCGGTCGCGATGATGGGCACGAGCAGCTCGAATCCGTCGATCAGCTGCAGGATCGGATCGGGCAGCTCGAACGGCCCGTTCAGCACGATGCCGGCGAGGTCGGGGAACGTGCCGGATGCTGCGGCGAGCACCGTGGCGAGCAGCGTCTCGGTGCGGTCGGCGGCGATCACGACCACCGCCCCCTCGGTCAGGCGCGGCAGCACGTTGACCATCGACATGCCCGCGATCACGATGCTGTACGCCTCGCGCTCGAGCAGCTCGTCACCGCCGCGCACGAGTCGCCCGTCGACAGCGCGCATGATCCCGCGCATGGAGGGTGCGACGAGGGACCGCTCCTCGGGGATGGCCCACACCGGGGTGCGGCCGTCTTCGATCAGCTCGATGATCTCGGCCAGCTCGCCGGACTCGGCGCGGTTGACGACGAGAGCGAACAGCTCCGCTCGCTCAGCGGCGAGCTCGGCGATCGCGAGGGCGGCGATCTGCTGCACCTGCCCGGGGGTGCGGGCGGTTGTCGTGCCCAGCTGCTCGGCCTGGTTCTGGCTGTCGCGTCCCGAGAGGACGAGCATCACGGGGACGCCGAGGTTGGCCGCGATCCTCGCGTTGTAGCCGAGCTCGGCGGGCCCCGCCACATCGGTGTAGTCGCTGCCGACGACGATGACCGCGTCGCACTGCGCCTCGACGGCCTTGAAGCGCGCGACGATGGTGCCCAGGGCTGCGTCCGCGTCGTGCCGCACGTCGTCGTAGGTGACGCCGATGCAGTCCTCGTACTCGAGGTGCACGCCGTCATGCGCCAGCAGCAGCTCGAGCACGGTGTCGCGCTCATCGGCGGAGCGGATGATGGGCCGGAAGACGCCGACACGCGGTGAGACGCGCATCACCGCGTCGAGCACGCCGAGCGCGATCGTCGACTTGCCCGTGTGTCCTTCGGCAGACGTGATGTAGATGCTGCGTGCCACAGGACCAGCCTAGTGACCGCCGCCCTGGGTCCCTGACCCTGTCTGGGTCCCTCACCCTGTCTGGGTCCCTGACCCTGTCTGGGTCCCTGAGCCTGTCTGGGTCCCTGAGCCTGTCTGGGTCCCTGAGCCTGTCGAAGGGCACGGCCCGGACAGAGCATCCACCACAGCGGCGGCGTCGTCGGCGAATCGGGCGTAGTGCTCGGGGTCCGCGTTGATCTGCACGCGGTTGATGGCGTGCGACGGCTGGAGAGTCTGCCAGTCGGGCACGCGCCGGAGTCGGGTGAAGAACATCGACGATGCGGTGACCGGATCCATCCGCTCGGCGGCGCTTCCCCACCAGTCCTGCTGCTGGGACAGTCCGATGCTCGTCGTGCGACTGCCGTCCGGGTTCACCACCCCCGACGTCTCCCAGTCGCCGTGATCGAGGTTGCGCAGAGAGCTCTCGCCCATCGCCGCCATGACGCCGACGATCTGACCGTCGCGCGCGAACCCGAGCTCGCGTGCGGTGCGCACGACCGTCGCGGCGTTCTCGAGCTGCTCGCCGTGCCACCCGCTCACTCCGAACGCCGGGTACGCCTCCGGCTGATCGAGGCAGTAGCCCTCGGCTCGTGGAGCGGTGATGAGGGCGAGAATCGCCAGAAGACCGGATGCCAGAACCGCGACCCCCGCGGTGACCGCCGCCACCCTGAGCCCTCGCCGCCGCTGTGCGCGCGCCCGCGAACGCGTTGTGCGACCCGCGCGGCGAGCGCTCACGATCGCACGGGGGCACGCGTGCCCCCGGCAGACCGCCGCGCGGCCAGTGCCGCGACGCCGCCGCCGACCGCCCCGAACAGATGCGCCTGCCATGACACCCCGGTGCCGGCGCCGAAGATGCCGGTGAGCACGGTCGTGCCGTACAGCACGATGACGATGAGGGCGATCGCCGCGTAGGCGATGCGGTGCGACATACGGCCGGGTGCGAACACCCGCAGCACCGTGTAGCCGAAGTACCCGAACACGAGCACCGATGCGCCGACGGTGAGCGTTCCGGGGCGTTGAGCAGCCACGTGCCCGCTCCGCCGACGACGGCGATGATGCCCGTCACCGCCCAGAAGCGCTTCACGCCCTCCACCGCCACCAGGCACCCGAGCACGAGCAGCGGGAGCGAGTTGCTGATCAGGTGCGCCCAGCCGGCGTGCAGCAGCGGGCCGAGCACGAGACCGGGAAGGCTGGTGAGGTCCCAGGAGCGCAGTCCCCACCCGGTGAACGACCCGGGCAGCACCGCGTCGAGCAGCTGGATGGCCCACATCACGGCGAGCAGCGCCACCGGCGCGAGAAAGCGGCCGGCTGACGAGGAGCGCGGAGCGGATGCAGCGGGGGCGGTCACAGGTCGATCCTCGCAGGGCATCCGGTGAGAGAGCCGAGGGTCGGGGCGACGCTGACCGCGCGAGCAGTCCGCTCGCAGAAGTCCGCTCGGGAAGAGAAAAGACCCTCCGCGCACCCGACAGAGCCCGGTTGCCCTTGCTACGTTTCCGTCCTGGGGGAATTGGCCTGGGTGTCGTCACGCGGAGAGCCGTTGACGAGTCTACCCGAACGCGGACCGGCGCTCGAACAGCAGCTCGGTATGCCTAGGCTCGGATCGATGCCCTCCCTTCTTTCACGACCGCTCGCGCACTGGCGCTTCGATGGCGAGCTGAGGACGTATCAGGCCGAGGCGCTGCGCAGCATCCCTGCGGACCCGGCTGACTCGGCGATGCATGTCGTCGCCCCTCCTGGTTCGGGAAAGACGCTGTTGGGCCTGCTGCTCGCCGCTCGCGTCGGGCACAGAGCGCTCGTCCTCGCCCCGAGCGTGACGATCCGCGATCAGTGGGTGCGCACCGCGCGTGATCTCGCGCACGATGTGGACGCCGTCTCGGACGATCCCGCCGAGCTGAAGGACCTGACGGTGCTGACGTACCAGCGACTGAGCGTCACCGGCGACAGCTCACCCTTCGACGAGCTGGCCTCCCGGCAGTGGCTGGACGAGCTGACGGCATCCGGGCGCACGGCATCCGACGCGGCGACCTGGCTCGCGACGCTGTCCGTCGACAACCCGGCGCAGCATGCTCGGGGCATCCGCAGTCGCGCCTCCGCGCTGCGGCGCCGCTTCAGCCGCGCCAGGCCCGACGAGATCGCCCGTGCGCTGCACCCGAACGCCATCGCGCTCATCGACCGCGTGGTCGAGGCGGGCGTCGACACGGTGGTGCTCGACGAATGCCACCATCTGCTCGATCACTGGGCGCTCGTCGTCGCCTATCTCAGATCGCGCATCCGCGCGAGCGGAGGCACGGGCCTGCTGATCGGGCTCACAGCCACGCTGCCCTCGCCCGACGACGAGACGGGTTTCGACAACTACAGCCAGCTGCTCGGCGACGTCGACTACGAGGTGCCCACTCCGGCGGTCGTCAAGGAGGGCCATCTCGCTCCCTACCGCGCCCGCGTCTGGTTCACGGAGCCCGTGCCGCAGGAGGCCGACTTCATCCGCCGGAGCGAGGCGCAGCTGCACGAGCTGGTCACACAGGTGCTCTCGTCTCCCGACGGACTCGGCTTCCTCGTCGATCAGCTTCAGCCGACGGTCGATGACCAGCAGACAGCAGATGACTCCGCGTCCTCGTCCGACGAGCGCGCCCGCCGCGACATCGACCGCGCGCTGAGCGCGGATTTCCCACTGGCCACCGCATGCGGGTCCGTGCTGCGGGCAGTCGCTCCCGGGCATCCGCTCGCCGTGCTCCTCGAACCGAGCCTGTTCGGGAGGCCGAGCACAGACGACCTGCTGCAGGTGCTCGCGAGGTTCGCGCTCGACCGGCTGCTGGCCGATCCCGACGCGCACCCGCAGTGGCGGTTCCTGAAGGGGGCGCTGGCGGATTTCGGGCTGCATCTCACCGATCGAGGCCTGCGCCGCGGACGCGACCCGGTCGAGTCGACGCTGGCGGCCTCTGTCGCGAAGGACCACGCCGCCGTCGAGATCATCCGCCACGAGCTGAGCGCTGCGGACGGCGAGCGGGTGCGCGCGGTCGTGGTGACCGACGTGGTGGAATCCGGCAACACTCGAGGACTCACCGGCGATGCGGCTCCGGGCGTGCTGCGCATCTTCGAGATGCTCGCCGCCGATCCGATCACGGCCGCGCTGTCGCCGGTGCTGCTCACGGGCGAGCACCTGCGCACCACCGCGACCGCAGCGCATGGCGTCGCCGACGCGCTCAGCCGCCTCCTCGGCACTCCGGTCGAGGTCAAGGAGACACCCGGCGCGACGCGCAGGCTGGGGGCGAGGGGCGTGAGCGGATCGGGTCTGGTCGCCGCGGTGTCGCACCTCGTCGCCGATGGCACTGTGCGCCTGCTGGTCGGCACGCGTGGCCTTCTCGGCGAGGGCTGGGACTGCCCGGCCGTGAACACCCTGGTCGATCTGACCACCGTCGCCACCAGCACCGCCACTCAGCAGCTGCGCGGGCGCACCCTGCGACTCGACCCCGCATGGCCCGAGAAGGTGGCGCACAACTGGTCGGTCGTCTGTCTCATCCCGCCGCACGTCTCGCTCGACGACCGCGGCGAGATCGAACGGCTGCGACGGCGTCACGGTCACCTGTGGGGGCTGAGCGCCGATGACCACTCCGAGATCGTGTCGGGCCTCGGCACGGTGCTCGCCGCGCCGGAACGCGCTCTGCTCTCGCGTGTCATCGGGAAAGACCGTCAGACGAGCGTCGCCGCCCTCAACGCGGCTGTGCTCGCCGCGGAGCGCTCCCGCGCGCAGACCCGGGCGGACTGGCGCATCGGCGAGACGCTGCCGGCACGGGAGCGAGAAGCGCTCGCCGTGCGCAGCGCGCGACGCAGGGGCGTCGTCCAGCTGGTCCCGGCGCTGACCGCGGGCACCTCTCGGACCTTCGCGCTGTCGACACTGGCGAGTGGCGCAGCACTCGCTCTGGCTTCCGGCCCGCTCGCGCTGCACCTGCCGTTGCTCGGCGGGCTCGGCGCGGCGCTGGGTGCCGGCGCGCTGTTCACGCTCGTTCGACGTGGCGAGGACGTGCGGCGAGCACTCCGTCTGCGCAGGGATCCGGCACGGGTCCATCACCTCGCGGCAGTGACCGTCGCGCGCGCCTTGCATTCGGCGGGACGGATCGCGGCCCTCCCTGACGAGGCCATAGCGGTGACCGCGCAGCCTCTCCCAGACGGATCCACACGAGTGCGGCTGCTGTTCGAGGGCCCGCCGCAGACACGGCGGGTGCTGGCCGACGCGGTGCAGGAGCTCTTCGGCCCGGTGCGGACTCCGCGGTTCGTGCTGCGCGTCGGCGCGCGGGAGCGGACCTACCTCGCCGTGCCTCAGCAGATCGGAAGGCGGCGGGCGGATGCCGAGGACTTCGCCGCGCTCTGGCGGCAGACCTTCGGCGGCGGGGAGCTGATCGAGCTGAAGGGAGCGGAGGGTCTGGTCGTGCTGCGCGCGGCTCGGGCGCAGCACGAAGCGATCGACAGCACGGCGCCACGGCATTCGGTGTGGTGCTGATCCGCCGCTCGCCTGCGCAGCCCCGTTCGCAGGCGGCGACGGCGTCGGTCGGACGGCGTTACGATCATCACACGCACCGTCGCGCACGAGAGGGCCCGCATGCACGAGAACGCACCGCTCACTGCTGAGCAGTTCACCCAGCACACGTCGCGCATCACCGCCTCCGTCTCCTCGGTGATCGACGGCAAGGCCGAGGCCGTGCGCAACGCTCTCGTCTGCCTGCTGGCCGAGGGGCACCTGCTCATCGAGGACGTGCCGGGCGTGGGCAAGACGATGCTCGCCCGCGCGCTGGCAGCCAGCGTGGATGCCACCGTGCGCCGCATCCAGTTCACCCCCGACCTGCTGCCGGGCGATGTCACCGGCGTCGCGGTGTACGACCCGGTGGAGCGCGAGTTCGAGTTCAAGCGCGGGGCGATCTTCGCGCACATCGTGATCGCCGACGAGATCAACCGCGCTTCGCCGAAGACCCAGTCGGCCCTGCTCGAGGCGATGGAGGAGCATCAGGTCACCGTCGACGGCGACACTCATCTGCTTCCCGACCCGTTCCTCGTGGTGGCGACGCAGAACCCCCTCGAGATGGAGGGCACGTATCCGCTTCCCGAGGCGCAGCGCGACCGGTTCATGATGCGCATCTCGATGGGGTATCCGGATGCCGCCGCCGAGACGCTCATGCTCCGCCAGCGCGACACCGCCAACCCGCTCTCCGCCATCGCGCCCGTCGCCGACGCCGCGACGGTCCGCGCGCTGATCTCCTGGGCGCGACGCGTGCACGTCGCCGAGTCTCTCGAGGAATACGCCGTCGCGCTCGCGCAGGCCACGCGGCAGGATCCGAGCCTGCATCTCGGGGCAAGCCCTCGGGCGACCCTGCAGCTGGTGCGCGCGGCGAAGGTGGTCGCCGCCCTCGACGGCCGCGAATACGTGGTGCCCGACGATCTGGCCGACCTGGTCATCCCGGTCTTCGCGCACCGGCTGCTGGCGGCGCGCGGTGTGCACCGGGCGGGAGCGCAGCCGGTCGAGGCGGCTCTGCGTCAGATCGTCGCGCGCGTGCCGGTGCCGTTCGCGGCACGCGTCTGAGCATGTCATGCGCACCCGTCCGCTGACCACACGAGGGGCAGCGTGCCTGCTGCTCGGGGTCATGCTGTGCATCGCCGCCAACGTGCTCGCCGCCCGCGCGCTGCTGTACCTCGGCGTGCTGCTCGTCGTGCTGCCGCTCATCGCGCTGCTCGTCGTGCGCGCGCCGCGGCGACGCGGCGAGGTGTGGCGGCAGATCTCCACCGACCTGCTCGCGGTCGGCGAGACGTCGAAGGTGAGCGTGCGCTTCGAGCTGTACGCTCCCGGCATCCCGCACGGACGCTGGAGCGACACTCTCCCGGAGGCGGTGCGCGGCGACGCCGCGGGCGAGTACCCCGGCGAGACGCGGCTGCTGCACTACGAGCTCGAGGGGGTGCGCCGCGGCACGGCGACGCTCGGCCCCCTGCTGCTGCGCACCGTCGATCCGTTCGGTCTCGCGCAGCGGGTGCAGTCGTTCGGCGAGACGCGGATGGTCACGGTCGTGCCGCAGGTGCACGCGCTCGCTCCGCTGCCGACGAAGGTGGGGGCGGCGGGCGGCGCGGCGCAGACTCGCTCGACGCGGCTCGGGCAGGGGGCAGACAACCTCATCCCTCGTCCTTACCTGTCCGGCGACTCCCGACGGCGCATCCACTGGCGTGCCACCGCGCACCGGGGCTCGCTGATGGTCAGGCAGGAGGAGGAAGAGGCCAGCCCCGACGCCGTCGTGGTGCTCGACCGCGCAGCGGCGCGCTGGGCGCGTCCGGGTGACGGCGTCGACCCTGCCTTCGAGGCGGCGGTCTCGTTGTGCGCGTCTGCCGCGCTGTGCTTCGTGCAGGACGGCTACAGCGTCGACGTCTTCGACAGCGCCGGTTCGCTGCTCGGCGCGCTGCGCGGGCACGAGGACGACCGGGACGGGCTGATGGTCGCGCTGGCGACCGTGACACCCCGCGGTGAGCCCCGCGATTTGCGCGCCATCATCGGCGGCACGCCCCCGGGCCCGCTGGTGCTGATCACCGGGGCGATCGGTGCCGACGATGCCGCACGCCTGAGCACAGCGGGCGCCTCGGCGCCGATGCTCATCGCGGCGGGCGCTCGCCCCGAGGCGCTCGTTGTCGCTGCCGGTCGCGGCTGGCACGTCGCCGCGCTGCACGCGACGGCCGACCCGGCCGACGCGTGGGAAGCAGCGATGCCGCGAGCGAAGGCACCCCATGGCTGAGCCGGTCCGCACTGCACCGCGGCCAGGGGTGGTCGGGGCCGGGATGCTGGCCCTGGTGGCGACCCTCGTCGCGATGTGGCCGTACACCGGGGTCATCGCTCCCGGCGCGTGGACGTTCGTGGTCGTCATGATCATCGCCGCGACAGCGGCGTCGGGTGTGGCGGGGCGAAGGCTCTTCCGGGGGCTGCGGGAAGGCATCCGGTCGCTTCTCACTCTGCTACTGCAGCTGGTCGTCCTCCTCCTCGCGCTGACGATCCTGCTGGCGAGCGAGGCTGCCCAGTTCGGTCTCGTGCCCACTGCGGCGACCTTCGAGCTGACCGGGCTGCGCCTGCAGCGCGCGGTCGACGAGATCTCGAACGGCGTCGCCCCGATCGACTCGACGGTCTCGATGACCACGGCGATGGGTGTGGCGTTCGCGCTGGTCGCGCTGCTCGTCGATCATCTGCTGGCTCAGCGGCTGGTCGTGCTCACCGTGCTGTTCACTTCGATCGTGGGCGCCGTGCCGATGCTGCTGACCTTCGGCTCGGTGAATCTGGTGTGGTTCGTGCTGCAGGCGATCATGATCCTGATCGTGCTGCGCTTCGGCGCCAGACATGATCGCGACGCCATCCGCCATTCGTCCTTCGTGGCGGCCGGGCTCATCGGCGCAGCGGCCATCGCAGCCACCGTCTTCGTCTCCCCCGGTCTTCCCCTGAGCGTCGCCGCCGGAGGGCACGGGCAGATGCCGACGGTCAACGCCGACCTGCGGCTGGGCGACGACCTGCGACGGCCCAACGAGACTGAGGCGCTGACGGTCGTCACCTCGGCAGCCGCCCCTCCGTATCTGCGGCTGGCGACGCTGTCGAGGTTCGACGGCGAGGTCTGGCGACCTGATCGCTCCGACCGCAACCCGGTGGAGGACGGCTTCGGCGCTCGACAGTGGACGGATGACATCGAGACGGTCGAGCACGAGGTCTCGATCCGGGTCGTGGGGATGTCGAGTTCACGGCTGCCCGTTCCGTACGCCGCCGAGGAGATCAGCGGGCTGCCGCGAGGCTGGCAGGCGATGCCGCTCAACCGCACGGTGATCAGCTCGACGCAGGATGCCGCCGGTGCCGACTACACCGTGCAGACGGCGACCCCCGCGCCGAGCCTCGAGCAGATCCGCGCGAGCTCTGCCGGCCGAGCGGAACTCGTCGCAGCGCCGGCGGGTGATCTCCCGGAGATCATCGGCGAGCTCGCGCGCGAGGTCACCAGCGGCACCGACACCGACTACGATCGGCTGCTCGCCCTGCAGGACTGGTTCCGCTCGGAGTTCGAGTACTCGCTCGACGCCCCGGTCGAGGACGGCTTCGACGGCACGGGTGCCGATGCCGTGGCGACCTTCCTCGACGTGCGCAGCGGATACTGCATCCATTTCGCCGGCGCCTTCGCGCTGATGGCGCAGGCACTCGACATGCCCGTTCGCATCGTCGTCGGCTATCTGCCCGGCACGGCGACCGAGGAGAAGCGGGGCGACCAGCGCGTGTACTCCGTCACGAGCGACAGGCTGCACTCCTGGCCCGAGGTGTACTTCCGCGGCATCGGCTGGGTGCCGTTCGAGCCGACAGCGACGCTCGGAACGCCGACCGGCTTCGTCTCCGATGCGGGGTCCGGCGGCGATGGCGACGCTGACGTGCCGACCGCTTCCGGTGCGCCGACGGCGGCCCCGTCGACGGCGCCGACGGGCGGTCCCGATCGCCGCGACGAGGATCCCGGAGCGGGGGGCGACAGTGCGCTGCGACAGTTCGACCCGACCCCCGTGGCGCTCGGCATCGCCGGGGTGCTGGTCGTGCTTCTGCTGCCGGGGCTGGCACGCGCGCTGCGCCGGATGCTGCGGACACGGCGCGCTGCCGGCGGCGACGCGATCGCCGCATGGCGCGAGGTGGCCGACACGATGGCCGACCTGCGACTGTCGCTGCACGAATCCGACACCGCGCGCACCCGCGCGCAGTCGCTCGTGGCGGCGCGGGGTGCGAACGCGGAGGCGATCGGCGAGCTGGTGAACGCTGTCGAGCGCCGCAGCTATGCCGAGGGCGGCCCTGCGGGAGGAGAACTGGACGCGGCGCTGCGTCGGGTGCTCGGGGATCTGGAGCTGAGCGTCAGCGGCCGCCGACGCCTGCTCGCATGGCTGCTGCCCGCATCGCTGCTGCGCCGCTGAGCGGGCTCAGGCTGAGACAGCCGGCGCGTGATCCGCGCACGGCACGGTGCCGCAGTCCGCGCAGACGACGAACTGGCGGCGGCATGATGCGTCCGGGCAGTTCGCGGTGCGGCTGGTGGCGGCACCGCACCCGGCGCACGTGCCGATGACGGCGGCGTGGTCGCTGAAGTCGACGGCTCCGCGCTTGTCGAAGACGTAGAGCGATCCCTCCCAGAGACCGTCGTCACCGTACTTCTCGCCGTAGCGGACGATGCCTCCGTCGAGCTGGTACACCTCGCCGAAGCCGCGCGAGACCATCAGGCTCGACAGCACCTCGCAGCGGATGCCGCCGGTGCAGTACGTGACGACCGGCCTGCCCTTCAGATCGTCGTACGCGCCCTCATCCAGCAGACGGACGAAGTCGCGGGTGGTGTCGGTGTCGGGCACGATCGCGTTCTTGAATCGGCCGATCTCGGCTTCGAGCGCGTTGCGACCGTCGAAGAAGACCACCTCTTCGCCGCGCTCGGCGATCAGGCTGTGCAGCTGCTCGGGGTCGAGCCTGGCGCCGCCGCCCACCACGCCGTGCGCGTCGACCTGCAGCTCTTCGGGGGCGCCGAACGAGACGATCTCGTCGCGCACCTTCACGCTCAGCTTGGGGAAGTCGGCGCTGTAGCCGTCGGCATCGATCGCCGTCCCCTCGCTCCACTTGATGTCGGCGTCTGCGAAAGCCGGATGCTGGCGGAAGCGCCGCACCCATTTCTTCACCGCGGGAAGGTCGCCGCCGAGCGTGCCGTTGATGCCGTGCTCGGAGATGATGATGCGCCCGCGCAGGGCGAGCGCCTCGCAGAGATCGCGCTGCCAGAGGCGGATCGCCTGCGGGTCCGCGAGCGGCGCGAACGCGTAGAACAGCACGATCTTCGGAGTGGGCACCAGGAGATTCTACGTGGGGTGGTGCTCGGGGCTCTCACCGCGAACGGCCCCCGCTGTGCGAGGGCCGTTCGGTGCTTTGGCGGTGACGGCGGGATTCGAACCCGCGGTTGCTTGCACAACACACGCTTTCCAAGCGTGCTCCTTCGGCCGCTCGGACACGTCACCAGGAAACAACCTGTTCATCCTATCCGATCGCGCACGTCGCTTCGGACCAGAACCGACTGCTCAGGTGAAGCGCACGCCGTACATGGTCGTGTCGGGGTTCGAGTCCAGTCGGTGCATGCCGAGACGCTCATAGAAGGCGCCTGCGCCCGTGTTCGTCGGGTTCATGCCGAGGTGCAGTCCGCGCACGCCCCGGCTCTTCAGCTCGTCGAAGAGTGTCTCGATGAGCCGACGACCGAGCCCCTGCCCCTGCGTCTCGGGCAGCAGATCGATATGAAGGTGCGCGGGATACTCCGCCGCGTGCTTCTCGCTGCCCGGTGCGCGACGGCTGGCGTAGCGGATGATGCCGTCCTGGCGGGTGGGCTCGGCAGCACCGGAGAGCGCGTATGCGCTCTGCTTCGAAGGCCACCACTCCTCGCGGAACCACCGCTCGAAGGCATCCGTGTCGTCGGTCGCGACGATGTATCCGACCGTGCGGCCGTCGTCCGACTCGACCACCCGCGCGAGATCCGGATGCCGCACCGCGTACGGCACCGCGAAGACGTCACCCCACAGGCGGTCGTCGGTGAACATGCCGGTCGCGTCGCCGCCGGCATCCGCCGTCTTCACGCAGATGTCGTAGAGCGCATCGCGATCGGCATCACGGTAGGGACGGGTCTTCGTCACGGGGGCTCCTCGGTGCGGGGTCGGGGGTCGGCGTCCAGCCTAGTGACGCCCAGCTCAGCACGAAGGCGCCGACGAGCAGCGCGGCCGACGCGCCGACGAGCGCACCTCCGACGGTGTCGGTGATCCAGTGCACAGCGAGAAGCGTGCGCGACAGCGCCATCACGACCACCCAGACGACCCCGATGATCGCCATCCACACCCGAGGGAAGACCAGCCAGAGCACCACCGCGATGGTCGCCGCATTCGAGGTATGCCCGGACGGGAATGATCCGAAGTCCGAAGTCACCAGCATGTCGTCCGGACGCGCTCTGGCGAAGATCTCCTTCAGCAGCTGGGTGAGTCCGGCACTCAGCACGAACGCCAACGCCGCGAACACGGCCCCGCGCCATCGTCGCAGCAGCACGAGCAGCAGCACGATCAGCAGCGGCACGAGGATGATGGCCACCCACCCCCCGCCGATCCAGTTCAGCAGGTACGCGGCCGACAGCATCCAGTTCTGCCGTACGTGCGACATGAAGTCGTTCCAGAACACGTCGAGCCCGATCGTCGCGCCCCGCGGAAGCAGCACCACGAGCACGCCCAGTAAGGCGGCGAGCGTGAGCGTCGCGCTTCCGGCGATGAGCAGCGTGCGTCTTCTCATCGTCCCATTGTGCCCCGTGACCGCGCTAATCTTCGGCTATGAGCGTCGATCCCTTTCTCCTTCTGGGCGCTTCGGCCGCCGATCTCGTCCAGGCGCACCCGGTCGACCCGGGGCGGGTGCGCCCGCACCGCGTCGTCGACGGGGACGGGTACAAGATCCGGATGCTGACGATGGACGCAGGTTCGGTCATGCGCGAGCACCGCGCGCCGGTGCCCATCCTCGTGCAGGTCGTCGCCGGCGGCATCCGGTTCCGGGTCGCGGGGACGGAGCACGTGCTCTCCCCCGGCGGGACGATCACCGTCACCGCCGGGGTGCTGCACGAGCTTGAAGCAGATCAGCCGTCGCACGTCCTTCTCGTGCTGCTGGGCTGAGACCGGCTCAGCGAGAGCGGGTTCGAGGTCAGCCCTTCGTCGCTCCGGCGAGCAGGCCGCGCACGAAGAACCGCTGCAGGGCGAAGAACACGATCAGCGGGACGATGATCGAGATGAAGGTTCCGGCCGACTGCAGGAACCAGCGGTTGCCCCAGGTTCCCGACAGCGAGTTCAGCGCCTGGGTGATCGGCAGCGCGCCGGGCGATGCGAAGATCGTCGCGACCAGCAGGTCGTTCCACACCCAGAGGAACTGGAAGATGCCGAACGAGGCGATGGCCGGCATCGCCAGCGGCAGGATGATGCGGAAGAACACCTGGCCGTGTCCCGCCCCGTCGACGCGCGCGGCCTCGACGATGTCACCGGGGATCTCGGCGATGAAGTTGTGCAGCATGAACGTCGCCAGTGGCAGGGCGAAGATCGCGTGAGCGATCCACACGCGGGCGAAGCTGAAGTCGACATCGTTGAGCGTGAGCCCCGGGAAGACCATCACATCGTTGATCGTGAGTCCCTCCGAGAACAGGCTCAGCAGCGGCACCAGGGCCATCTGCAGCGGCACGATCTGCAGGGCGAACACGAACACGAACAGCAGGTTGCGACCCTTGAAGTCGATCCACGCGAACGCGTAGGCGGCGAGCGCCGCGATCACGATCGGGAACACCGTGGCCGGCACCGTGATCGCCAGCGAGTTGATGAAGGCCGTGGCGAGCGTGGTCGAGGTGCCGCCGGCGTTGAGCGCCTCTGAGTAGTTCTCGAGCGTGAACTCCGGGTTCGTGAACGCCGTCCACCATCCGGTCGACTGCGTGTCGGCACCGGGTCGGAACGACGTGACGAAGAGCCCGAAGGTGGGTATGGTCCAGAACACCGCGATGATGACCGCGGCGATCGTCGCCCCCTTCGAGGTGAGCTTCTTGTGGGCGACCGCCTCGTTGCGGCGGGTGTCGCGCGCGACCTGACGCTTCGTGCGCGTGTCGCGGACGATGGCTTCTGTGGCGCTCATCAGCGGATCTCCCTCTGCTTGGTCAGCGACCGGGCGTTGTAGATGATCAGGGGCAGCACGAAGATGAACAGCACGACGGCGAGCGCCGACGAGTGCCCGTAGCTCTGGAAGCGCTGCTGCTGGTTGACCATCTCGAAGCCGAGGACGGTGGTGTTGTCGCGACCGCCGGTCATCACCGCGACGATGTCGTACACCTTCAGCGACATGATCGTGATGGTGGTCAGCACGACGATCAGCGACGAGCGGATGCCGGGGACCGTGACGTTCCAGAACCGCTGCCAGGCGTTCGTGCCGTCGAGCTCGGCGGCCTCGAGCTGCTCGGCGGGGACGGCCTTGATGGCGGCCGAGAGGATCACCATCGCGAAGCCCGTCTGGGTCCAGATGAAGACGATCAGCAGCATGAAGGTGTTGATCAGCGGCTCGACAGCCAGCCAGTTCACCGGCTCACCGCCGAACATCGTGACGATCGCGTTGAGCAGACCCAGCTGATCGCCCTGGCGGTAGTCGTACATGAACTTCCAGATGATGCCGGCGCCGACGAACGAGATGGCGACGGGCATGAACACCAGCACCTTCAGCACCTTCTCGCCGCGAGCCCGGTCGATGAAGACGGCGTAGGCGAGGCCGAAGGCGACCGAGATGGTGGGGGCGAGCAGCGCCCAGATCAGAGTGTTGATCACCGACCAGGTGCCGACCGGGTTCGTGAACACCCAGATGTAGTTGTCGAGTCCGACGAACTCCTCGCCCCGCTTGTCGAAGAACGACTTCACGAAGGTGGCGATGGCCGGGTAGATGAGTCCCAGCAGCAGCATGATCGCCGCCGGGGCCATGAAGAGGATGAGCTGGAACAGGTAGCCGGCGCCCTGGCGCGAGCGGTAGTCGGCGAAGAAGAGCAGAGCGCCCGAGAGCAGCGCGATCGCGACGACGTACAGCACGGCGTTCGAGTAGGGCCGAAGCAGCAGCAGCGCGAGCACGGGGATGACGAGGCATGCGACGAGTCGCATGATGAAGTAGCCCCTGCCGGGACGCGGCGCGTACTCGATCAGCACGAGCACGATGCCGACCACGACGCCGAAGACCAGCAGCACGGCGGGAATCTGCGCCAGGGGATGGAGCCCGCCCAGCCACAGGAAGAAGTTGTTCAGCGAAACCGGGCCCAGCGCGATGCGCGCGGGGTCTTCGACCGGTGCCGAGATGATGAGCAGGAACAGCATCGCGACAACGAGGACGAAGCCGGCGATGACCACGATCTGCGTGATCCGGCGCCCTCTGGCATCCACCCCGTGCGTTGTCTTCGGCAGTTCCGCCGTGTCCTTGTCGTCGTCGACTGTCAGCAGTGACATGGGATCCCCTTCTGAGTACGGATGCGGGGTCGGGCATCGCTGCCCGACCCCGCCTTCACCAGCGGATTGCGCTCAGACCAGCGCGACCGACTAGTTCTCGTAGCCTGCCTGGATGTCGCTCAGCACCTGGTCGGTGTCCTTGCCGTCGATCCAGTCGACCATGCCCTTCCAGAACGAGCCCGAGCCGACCGTGGACGGCATGAGGTCGGACGCGTCGAAGCGGAAGACGTTGTCGCCCTGCTCCTGCACGACCTTCATCGCCTCCTGGAGGAACTCGCTGCTCGCGAGGCTCGCGTCGGCGTTCTTGTTGGCGGAGATGACGCCGCCGAGCTTGACGCGTGCGTCGGCGAACTCGGGGGACGCCATGAACTCGAGCACCTGCTGGGTCGCGGCGTTGTCGTTGAAGCCGGCGACGAACTCGCCGCCACCCTCGACCTGCAGCTCGCCCTCGGTCATGCCCGGCATGATGAACGCGTAGACGTCGCCGTCGGGTGCGACCTCAGGGGTCTCTCCGTCGGCGTTCTTCACATCGAGGAAGTTCGCCGAGAGGAACGACGCCTGGTGGGTCAGCGCGCAGCTGCCGTCGGCCACCTTGGCCGCGACGTCACCGAACGCGGTGGAGTTGATGCTCTTCACGTCGCCGAAGCCGGCGTTGACGTAGTCCGGGTTCAGCAGGATGGTGCCGACCGCGTCGAACGCCTTCTTGATCTGGGGGTCGGTGAACTCCACGTCGCCTGAAGCCCAGTCGTCGTAGACATCAGCGCCGGCGGTGCGCAGCACCAGGTCCTCGACCCAGTCCGTTCCCGGCCAGCCCGATGCGTCACCCGAGGCGAACCCGGCGCACCAGGGGGCGGCACCCGTCTTCTCGCGGATCGTGTCGGTGAGCGCGATCATCTCGTCCCAGGTCTTGGGCGTCTCGACGCCCCACTCCTTGAACTTGGCGGGCGAGTACCAGATGTAGCCCTTCAGGTTGGCGAGCATCGGCGCCGCGTAGAACGTGTCGTCGAACGTGCCGATCTCCTTCCACGATTCCGACCAGTTCTCGTCGACGGCCTTCGACACCGCGTCAGGAGCCTCGGTGACCTTGCCGGTCTCGACCAGCGTCTTCAGCAGACCCGGCTGCGGGACGATCGCGATGTCGGGTGCGTCGCCACCGGTCACCTTGGTGACGATGTTGCCTTCGAAGCCCTTGTCGCCGGTGTACTCGACCTTGATGCCGGTGTCCTTCTCGAAGGACTCGAAGGACTTGTTCAGTGCATCAGCCTCGCCTCCCGTGATGCCTCCGGAGATGCGGACGGTCTTGCCTTCGACGTTGCCGTCATCGCCCCCTCCCGATGAGGCCTCCGCGCAGCCGGCCAGGGCGATCGCAGTCGCGCCGAGCAGTGCGAGGGGAGCAAGCAGGCGGTATCGCTGTGACAGAGCCATGTGATTTCTCCTCTTCCAGGGTGTTCCGGACCTCGTTCGGCGGAGAATCCGCAGCGTTGAGGAACCGATTCCAGGACAACCTACTTGCCCTGGGCGCCCCGGCACAATGCCACGCGGAGACAACCGCACAACCGTTGTGCATACGTGATCACGGCTTTGGGAGCGCTCCCAAAGTGTAGCGCGTGGAACCGGTTCCCTTCCACGTCGGATGCCGGGTAGCCTGACGGAGCCGACTCGAGGAGCCCCATGAGCACGATCGCCGATGTCGCCGCGAGAGCAGGCGTCTCCAAGGCCACGGCGAGCCGTGCGCTGAGCGGCGGCGGCTATGTCTCGGCCGATACGCGCGAGCGAGTGCGATCCGCCGCGCGCGAGCTGCACTACGTCGCCCACTCCTCGGCGACGACCCTCGCCACCGGTCGCTCGCTGTCGGTCGGCGTGATCATGCCCGCGCTCGATCGATGGTTCTTCGCAGAGCTCCTCGCGGGGATCCAGGAGGGGCTGCTGGATGCCGGACAGGATCTGGTGCTCTACGGGATCCAGGAGGGCTCGAATGAGCGCGCCCGGCTCTTCTCCGATGTGCTCCCCCGCCGCCGACTCGACGGGATCATCGCCGTCGGCATCCAGCCCAGCACCCACGAGCTGTCGCGTCTGGTCCGGGTCAGGTCCCCGCTGGTGAGCGTCGGCGCCTACCGCGAGGAGAACAGCTCGGTCGCGATCGACGACGAGGCCGCGGCCCGCATCGCGACCGAGCACCTCATCGACCTCGGACATCGCGATATCGCATTCCTCGGCGGCCGTGAGGACGCGGCGACCCACGCCTACGGCGACGCGCAGCGGCTGCGCGGCTACCGTGCCGCCATGGCGGCCGCGTCGCTGGAGGCGGCCGTCAGGCATGCGCCTGGCGACTCGACGACACCCGGCGGATACGACGCCGGCGTGCGCATGCTCGGGGATCGCCAGAACCGCCCGACGGCGTTCGCCGCGGTGTGCGACGAGGCGGCGATCGGCGGCATCATCGCCGCCAGGCGCCTCGGGCTGTCTGTGCCGGCGGAGCTGAGCGTGGTCGGCATCGACGACCACGCGCACGCGGAGATGTTCTCGCTGACGACGGTGCGGCAGAGGCCGCGGATGCAGGGGCTCGCCGCGGTCGAGCTGCTGCTGCGCAGGATGGATGCTCCTGACGCGCCGGCCGAGCAGCTGTCCGTGGCTTCGGAGATGGTCGTCCGCTCCTCGACCGCGGTGCCGCGGGCGTAGCGCACCCGCCCGGCAGCAGAACCTGAGACGGCAGAAGGCCCCCGGCGTGAACCGGGGGCCTTCTGTACGCGGTGAGGCGTGATTACTTGAGGGTGACCGTGGCGCCGGCGGCCTCCAGGGCCTCCTTCGCCTTCTCGGCGGTCTCCTTGTTGGCGCCCTCGAGGACGGCCTTCGGAGCACCGTCGACGACGGCCTTGGCCTCGCCGAGACCCAGCGAGGTGAGCTCGCGGACCGTCTTGATGACCTGGATCTTCTTGTCACCGGCGGCCTCGAGGACGACGTCGAACGAGTCCTTCTCCTCCTCGGCCTCAGCAGCGCCAGCGCCACCGGCAGCGCCGGCAACGGCGACCGGGGCAGCCGCGGTGACGTCGAACTTCTCCTCGAACGCCTTCACGAAATCGCTGAGCTCGACGAGGGTGAGGCCTGCGAACTGCTCCAGCAGTTCCTCAGTGGAAAGCTTCGCCATGATGTTTTCTCCTAATGAATGGGGTTTGTGTGAGGAAATCGCCGGTCGCTCACGCGGCCTCTGCGGTCTCCAGCTTTTCGCGAAGCGCGTCGATGGTGGCGGCAGCCTTGCCCATCGTCGCCTTCATCATGCCCGCAGCCTTCGCCAGCAGAACCTCACGGCTCTCGAGCGAGGCGTACTTGTTGACCTCGTCGGCATCGAGGGCGTTGCCCTCGAAGACGCCGCCCTTGATCACGAGAAGCGGGTTGGCCTTGGCGAAGTCACGCAGAGCCTTGGCAGTGGCGACGAAGTCACCGTGCACGAACGCCACAGCCGAGGGGCCCTTGAGGTCCTCGTCCAGCGACGTGATCCCCGCGTTGTTCGCGGCGATCTTGGTCAGCGTGTTCTTCACCACGGCGTACTCCGCGTCCTGACGGATGTTGGTGCGCAGCTCCTTGAGCTGGGCAACCGTCAGACCGCGGTACTCGGTCAGCAGGACGGCGTTCGAGTTCTCGAAAGACTTCGTGAGCTCGGCAACCGTTGCATCCTTCTGCGCCATGGTCACTCCTTACGTGTACGGACGCCACGCGGATGCGGGACGTCGACCTCGACCGCCCCACGACATGAGAAAAGCTCCGACGCAAGCGCACGGAGCTTCGAGAAGTATTCGCACACCTGCGCGGGCCCCTGCTGAGCAGTGCTTCGATCGTCCTGTTCGCACACGACGATGACCGGCGGTCTTCGGTTACGCCCAATTGTACGGCATCCGCCCCTCTCCCCCAAATCCTCCCGCCCCCGCTTTCGTCGAGAGCACGGGACGTCGCCGAGCGCACGGGTCGTTCACGCGAACGTCTCGTGCGTTCGGCGAGATCCCGTGCTCTCGACGCGAAGAAGAGGCCGGTGATCAGGGTGGCGTTATATGGAAGTGCGAGAGACGGGATGCCAGCGTCCTGGGCGAGCGGATGTCGGCCATGCCCCACCGGGCGAAGCGCCGACCTGTCGTACCTCGGATCCAATCCTCGCGGTGCTTCTCGTCGAGGAGCACCTGCTCCACAGTGCGGCCGGACCGCAGGGCCTCGTCAAGGTACTTCTGCTCGCCGTCGAACTCCCCGAAGCTGTTGCATCCGTCGAGCCCGAAGTCGACGAAGTACATCTTCCCCTTCGGCCCGCGGACCGGAACCTGCAGGTCAGGAGCCGGGAAGCCCAGCCGGTGAAGCTGCAGCCTGCTCACGCTCTCACCCGGCAGCTGCGCGCGTCCGTCCGCGAACTCCGAGATCCAGCGCGCCTGCCTCATCCCGCGGGCTCCGGCGTTGCCTTCGAGCCGGTCCGTCAGGCTGGCTCTCCATGACGCGACGGCATCCTGATCCCATTCGCGGATCCGCTCTGCCATGAGACGTTCGGCGGCGTCGGCCACGCAGACTGCGGCTTCCGACGGCAGCGTGCGCACGAGATCGAAAACCGTCCGATCGAGGCTCGTGCACCGGATGCCGTCGACCACGACCAGGTCATCAGCACCGAGTGGTGCGACGTGTCGCATCACGTCAGGAGCGCTCGAGATGCGGCGAGGCGCATCGGTCGTCATGTGCACTCGTGCGAAATCGATGCGGTAGAAGGGCAGCCCCCAGAGCACGCCGGCAGAGGTGTGCGACATCGCCGCGCCGCCGTGGCCATCACGCGCGACGGCGATGATCTGCACACGATGTCGCTGTTCCGGCGTAAGTGACGCGTGAGCTTCGGCATCGACGTACCAACCTCGTCGGAGGTGGAGCAGCGCTCCCCCGGCGACTGCACGCGCCATCTCACGATCGGTCCATCCGTCGAGCAGCAGGTGCTCGCGCGAGCGGACGAGGTCGGGCAGCAGCGCATCCGACCCGGCACGACGGATGCGAGCGATGAGCGCGTCTTGTTCGAATGCCATGTCCGTCATCCTCAGCGCCCTGGCATCCGCTCCCTCGCGCCGATCCCACGATCTGTGCACAACTCCCCTCTGTGGATATCTCTTCCCTGCGTCGACAGCACCGGACCTCGGCGAGCGCACGACTCGTTCACGCGAACACCTCGTGCGTTCGGCGAGGTCCCGTGCTCTCGACGGGGATGGGGACGGGGAACGGGGACAGGAACGGGGACGGGGGACGGGGGCGGCGTGGGAGGGAGGGGATGCGGGGGGCGAGCGTTAGGCTTCTGAGGTGACTCCCGAACTCCAAGCGCGCATCCTCGCGGACTCCCGCGACAGGGTCGCCTGGCTTCGGGCGCGAGCGCGTGGGATCACCGCCACCGACGTGGCCGGACTCTCCGGTGAGGCCTCGATCACGCGCGCGGCGGATGCCAAGCTCGGCGCGGGTCCCCGCTTCGGCGGCAACGCGTACACGGATCACGGCCGCCGCCGCGAGCCGGAGATCGCGGCATGGGTGGCGGCGACTCACGGCATCCTGCCCTCGTCGGCCCTGTTCCACGCCGAGATCGAGAAGCGGCACCTGGCGACTCCGGACGGCGTCTGCGTGGACGGCGATGGACGCGTGCTGCTCGCCGAGATCAAGACCACGAACAAGTCCTGGCGCACCATCCCCCGCACCTACCTTCGTCAGGTCTGGTGGCAGCAGCATGTGCTCGGCGCCGAGCGCACGCTGTTCGTGTGGGAGGAGCACGATGATTTCAACCCGATCCACGATGAGCCGCGCTCGGTGTGGATCGATCGCGACGAGAAGGAGATCGGTCAGCTCGTCGCCCTCGCGACGCGTCTGATCGACGAGCTCTACCGTCGCACGACGGGGCAGGCGCCGCCGACGCGGGCGCCGCTGGCCCCGAGCCGTCGGTCGGCGCTCCGCGAGCGGGACATGTTCCGGGCCCTGGCCCTGTCCGAGTAGCCGCTCACAGCGGCGCGAGCACGCGGGCGGCCTCCGCCGCCACCTCCTCGGCGATCGCGTCGAGCAGCGGCGAGCGCAGATTCCACTGCTGCCAGTACAACGGCACCCGGATGCGCGGCTCGCCGAGCTCGACGAGACCGTCGGCGACGTGCGGAGCCGGGATGAGTCCCCACCCAAGCCCGAGCCGGACAGCCTCGGAGAAGTCGTGCGACGCGGGCACGTAGTGCCGCGGCACCTGCCATGGCTCCACTCCCCTCGCGCGCAGCCATCCCTGCTGCAGCGCATCGCGCCGATCGAAGTCGACGAACGGCGCACGAGCCAGCGCGTCAGCCGTGACGCCGCTCGGGAACCAGTCGGCGACGTAGTCGGCGGTGGCCATCGCGCGGTACTCGAGCACACCGAGCGGCGTGACGGCGCTGCCGCCGACGGGTTCGGCCTCGCTGGTGACGGCCGCCATCACCTCGCCGGACTCCAGCATGCGCGCGGTGTAGTCCTGATCGTCGCGGTGCAGATCCACATCGATCGGATGCCGTCGCGCGACGCGCGCGAGCGGGGCGAGGAACCAGGTGGCCATCGAGTCGGCGTTCACAGCCAGGGGGATACGCACGCGCGGCGAGCCCGGCGCGGCGTCGCCGAGACCGAACGCCGTGACCGCGTCATGCTCGAGCAGCGCCACCTGCCGGGCCAGCCGTACGAGCGCCTCACCGGCCTCCGTCGCGCGGACCGGACGCGAGCGCACCACGACCGCTCGCCCGATCTGCTGCTCGATCGCCCTGATCCGCTGGCTGACGGCGGACTGCGTCACGTGCAGCCGCCGAGCGGCCGCTTCGAAGCTGCCCTCATCGATCACCATAGCGACGGTTGACGCGAGCTGCGCATCGATCTTCATATAAGCGAGGCTAATGTAACTGCAGATCGCTTCGCTGGTGCTGATGCGCGAGCGCCCGTACCGTTGACCCGTGCTCACGTTCCTCTCCGGCCTCGGACTCATGTACTCGCTGATCATCGCCGTCGGCGCGCAGAACGTCTTCGTGCTGCGGCAGGGACTGCGCCGCGAGCACGTCCTTCCCGTGGTTCTGATCTGCGCGGTATCCGACGCCGCGCTCGTGCTGGTCGGCACCGCCGGACTCGGCTTCCTGATCGCGGAGCTGCCCTGGCTCATCGTCGCCGCGCGCTGGCTCGGCGGCCTGTCGCTCGTCGTCTACGGGGTCCTCGCCGCCCGCCGCGCGTGGGCGGCAGACGGTGAGACCCTCGTGGCGGATGCCGCACAGGCGTCCGGATCGGAAGCAGCGGTCGGCGGCAGCACCGCCACCGCGACCCGCACCCGGCTGGTGCCGGTGCTCATCGCCACGCTCGCATTCACCTACCTCAACCCGAACGTCTATCTCGACACGGTGCTGCTGATCGGCTCGATCGCCGCGACGCACGGCGATGGTCGTTGGCTCTTCGCGGCGGGCGCGATCCTCGGCAGCATCACCTGGTTCTTCGCGCTCGGCTTCGGGGCCAGGCACCTGGGCCGGTGGCTGCGCACACCACGCGCCTGGCGGATCCTCGACACGATCATCGCCGCGCTGCTCGTGCTCATGGGCATCCTGCTGGTGCTGCCCGTCTTCACCGGCTGACCGGCACGAGGATCAGCCGCCGTCGAGCGGACGGAGGATGCGCGTGAGGAAGCGCTGTGTGCGCTCCTCGCGCGGCGCGCCGAAGATCTGCGCGGGCGACCCCTGCTCGACCACGACCCCACCGTCCATGAACAGCACGTGATCCGCCGCCTCCCGCGCGAAGCTGAGCTCGTGTGTCACGACGACCATCGTCCAGCCCTCATCCGCCAGCTCCTTGATCACGAGGAGGACCTCCCCGACCAGCTCGGGATCGAGCGAGCTGGTCGGCTCGTCGAAGAGCAGCAGGTCGGGTCGCAGGGCGAGCGCGCGGACGATGCCCACTCGCTGCTGCTGTCCTCCGGAGAGCTCATGCGGACGAGCATCCGCCCGCTCCCCCAGGCCCACCCGCTCGAGCAGCCCGCGGGCCTCGGCGATGACCTCCGCCTTCGGGCGCCCCTGCACCCGCCAGGGCCCTTCGATCACGTTCTCGAGCACGGTCAGGTGCGGGAAGAGGTTGTGGTGCTGGAACACCATCGCGGACCGGTCGCGCAGGGCGAGGCGCTGCTTCTGCGTGACGCCCGCCGCGAAGTCGACATCCGGACCGCCGTCGATGACGATCGACCCCGAATCCGGCGTCTCGAGTCCGTTCAGCGAGCGCAGCACTGTCGTCTTGCCCGAGCCGCTCGGCCCGATGAGCACGACGACCTCGCCGCGGTGCAGGCTCAGATCGATCCCGCGCAGCACGTGATTGTCGCCGAAGCTCTTGTGCAGCGCCGTCGCGGTGAGCAGCGGCACGGATCCTTCAATGCGCGACACGTCGATCAAGTCTCCTCTCCAGGGCGTTCTGCCCGAAGGACAGCACCAGGCAGAGCACCCAGTACACCAGGGCCGCGGCCAGGTAGAGCACCATGAACTGGTACGTGGTCGACGCGATCTGCTGGCTGACCTTGAACAGCTCGGTGACGAGGATCAGCGACGTGAGCGATGTGTCCTTCACGAGCGAGATGAAGGTGTTCGACAGCGGCGGCACCGACACGCGGGCCGCCTGCGGCAGGATGATCCGCGTCAGCGTGCGGGCGCGGTTCATGCCCACCGTATAGGCTGCCTCCCACTGACCCTTGGGCACCGAGAGGATCGCGGCGCGCACGACCTCGGCCCCGTAGCCGCCGACGTTCAGCGACAGGGCGATGATCGCACTGGGCCACGGGTCGATGGTGATGCCGATCGAGGGCATCCCGTAGAAGATCACGAACAGCTGCACCAGCAGGGGGGTGCCCCTGATCACCGAGATGTAGAACCGGGCCGCGTTCGAGAGCACCGGATTCACCGAGATGCGCATCAGCGCGATGCTGACGGCGATCAGCAGGCCGAGCGCGAAGGAGACCAGGGCCAGCGGCACGGTCACCGTGACACCGGCGAGCGCGATCGGCCCCAGCGAGTCGAGGAAGAGCTGCCAGGCGTCCATCGATGGCGAGCCTACTCGGTGACGTCCTCGCCGAAGTACTTGTCGCTGATCTCGGCGAGGGTGCCGTCGGCGCGCAGCTCCTCGAGTGCCTCATCGACGGCCTTCACGAGCGCCGTCTTGTCCTTGGTGAAGACGAAGGCCTGCTTGCCGGCCTCATCGGTCTCTGCGGCGATCTTGAGCCCCGTGGGACCGTCGCTGGTCTCGTAGTCGAGGAAGGTGAGCTTGTCATTGATGGTCGCGTCCACCCGCCCCTGACGCAGCAGCGCGACCGCCTGCGCCCACCCTTCGACGCCCTCGACCTTGGCGCCGGACTCCTTTGCGAGGTCGTTCCAGTTGCTGGTCAGCGACTGCGCGGTGGTCTTGCCGTCGAGGTCGGCGAACGAGCTGATCGAGTCGTCGTCGTCCTTCACCACGATCACTCCGGGCGAGACGGTGTACGGAGCACTGAAGAGGTAGTTCGCCTCGCGGTCGTCGTTGATGGTCACCTGATTCGCGATGACGTCGAAGCGTCCGGCATCCAGGCCCGCGAAGATCGCGTCCCACTGGGTCTCCTGGAACTCGACCTTCAGGTCGAGCTTGTCGGCGACCGCCTGGATGATCTCGACGTCGAACCCGGTCAGCTCGCCGGTGCCGCCGTCGGCGTGGAAGCTGAACGGCCGGTACGTGCCCTCGGTCGCCACGGTGAGGGTGCCGTCTTCGACGAGTCCGAAGTCGGAGCCGCCGGACGTGGCCGATCCGCTCGAGGCAGGAGCGCTCGAACCGCTGCAGGCGGTGAGCGCTGCGGCGGCGAAGACGAGTGCGGTGGCGGCGATGAGACGACGGGACATGGAAAGCCCTCCTGGGGTGCGGTGGTGCGGTGGTGCGGTGATCTCACACTATGCGCCGAACCTGCATGGGCGGTCGTGCATGTCGCCGCGTGACACGCAGAAGGCCCCCGCCGGCGAACCGGCGGGGGCCTTGCGACGACGGGCTCAGCGGCCCGGTCGATCAGCGTCAGATGGCGTTGACGTCCAGCGGGATGCCGGGGCCGAACGTGGTCGACACGGCGCCCTTCTGGATGTAGCGGCCCTTCGAGCTCGACGGCTTGAGGCGGACGATCTCCTCGAGCGCAGCGCCGATGTTCTCGTCCAGCTGCTCAGCGGTGAACGAGGCCTTGCCGACGATGAAGTGCACGTTGGCGTGCTTGTCGACGCGGAACTCGATCTTTCCGCCCTTGATCTCCTCGACGGCCTTGGCCGGGTTGGGGGTCACGGTGCCGGTCTTCGGGTTCGGCATCAGGCCACGCGGGCCCAGCACCTTTCCGAGGCGACCGACCTGGCCCATGAGCTCAGGGGTCGCGACGGCGGCGTCGAAGTCGGTCCAGCCGCCGGCGACCTTCTCGATGAGCTCGGAGCTGCCGACCTCATCGGCGCCCGCGGCGATGGCGGCCTCAGCGGCTGCACCGTTCGCGAACACGATGACGCGAGCGGTCTTGCCGGTGCCGTGCGGCAGCATGACGGTGCCGCGCACCATCTGGTCGGCCTTGCGGGGGTCGACGGCGAGCTTCAGCGCGACCTCGACGGTCGAGTCGAACTTCGCCGAACCGGTCTCCTTCGCGAGAGCCACGGCCTCGGTCGGGGTGTAGAAACGGTCTGCCTCGATCTTCGCGAGAGCAGCCTCATATGCCTTGGACTTGGTAGCCATTGTTATCTCCCTCAGCCCTCGACCGTGATGCCCATGGAGCGGGCGGTTCCGGCGATGATCTTCGACGCGGCGTCGATGTCGTTCGCGTTCAGGTCGGCCTGCTTCTGCTCGGCGATCTGACGAACCTGGTCGTTGGTGATCTTGCCGACCTTGACGGTGTGCGGGGTGGCCGAGGCCTTCGCGACGCCTGCGGCCTTCTTGATCAGCTCGGCTGCCGGCGGGGTCTTCAGGACGAACGTGAAGCTGCGGTCCTCGTAGACGGTGATCTCCACGGGGATGACGTTGCCGCGCTGCGACTCGGTCGCGGCGTTGTACGCCTTGCAGAACTCCATGATGTTCACGCCGTGCTGACCGAGCGCGGGGCCGATCGGCGGCGCCGGGTTGGCTGCACCGGCGTTGATCTGAAGCTTGATCAGGCCGGTCACCTTCTTCTTGGGTGCCATGATTTTCCTTTCATCGAGCGGATGCCCAGGGCATCCCTCTCCCGCTTCCCCGGCGTCTCCGGGGCGCGGTACCCTTCGACGGGCTCAGGGACCCATCGAAGAAGTGCACAAACCATGTAAGTATACCCGATGCAGAACGCCCCACCGGCCGAAGCCAACGGGGCGCTCTGCAGACGCGGAGGCGTCAGATCATCTTGGTGACCTGCTCGAACGACAGCTCCACCGGGGTCTCGCGCTCGAAGAGCGAGACGAGAACCGTGAGCTTGCCGCTGGCGGCGTTGATCTCGCTGATCGTTCCGGGCAGACCCGCGAACGAGCCCTCCTTGATCGTGATGGTCTCGCCGACCTCGAAGTCGACCTCGGCCGCCATCGGACGGGCGACGGCGACGCCGCCCTTCGCCGCGATGGACTTCGCGGTGGGGACGTCCTTGACCTCGACGAGCGACTTCAGCATGTTGAACGCCTCTTCGAAGCGCAGCGGGGTCGGGTTGTGGGCGTTGCCCACGAAGCCGGTGACACCGGGCGTGTGGCGCACGACCGACCAGGTGTCCTCGTTGAGCTCCATGCGCACCAGCACGTAGCCGGGGATGCGCACGCGGTTGACCATCTTGCGCTGGCCGTTCTTGATCTCGACGACGTCCTCCATCGGGACCTCGATCTGGTAGATGTCGTCCTCGACCTCGAGCGTCGACTTGCGCTGCTCGATGTTGGCCTTCACCTTGCGCTCGAAGCCGGCGTAGGAGTGGATGACGTACCACTTGCCGGGAAGCATGCGCAGGTCCATGCGGAACGCCTCGTAGGGGTCCTCCTCGACGGCGTCGTCAGCGTCGTCGACCTCGGGGCCGTCGTACGGGGTGACCTCGTCGGCCGCAGCGGCCTCGGCCTCGGCGGACTCCTCCGCCACAGCGTCGTTGAGGACCTCGGCGGCTGCTTCAGACTCAGCCGCTTCGTCCAGGTTCAGAGCGTCGTTCACGATCGCGTCCGCCTCCGGGTCTTCGATCTCGATGTCATCGTCGGTGTCGTCGTACTCCACGCCGGTCTCACCCTCGATGTGCAGAGCGCTGTGCTCGGCGGCCGAGGAGGACTGCTCCTGCTCGGCGAGCACGTTGCCCTCCTGGGACTCGTCCTCTTCGCTGGACTGCTCGGCAGCGGTCGCCCAGTCGGCGTCGTCGGAATACTTGTCAGACACTTTGCTTCTTTCCAATCGCTGCGACGGCCCGCGGGACGGACCGTCGAAGTGGGCTCATCAGCTCAGCGGGACTCCGAAGACGTAGTGCGCGCCGGTTCCGAAGAGCCAGTCGAGTCCGTAGACCAGACCCATGACGATCAGCACGAAGACGAACACCACAGTGGTGAACTTGATGAGTTCCTTGCGGGTCGGCGTGACGACCTTGCGAAGTTCGCTGATGACCTGGCGGAAGAACAGGGCGATGCGTCCGAAGAAGCCGAGCTTGCTGTCGCGCAGGGCGTAGGTGCCCGAGGCGGCGATGTCGCCGCGAACGTCGTCCTGGTCCATGCACGTACCTTTCGTGAGTCAGCATGCGCTGACGCGCAGGGCGGACAGGAATCGAACCTGCAACCTGCGGTTTTGGAGACCGCTGCTCTGCCAATTGAGCTACCGCCCTAGAGACCGACCGGCCTCTGGGTCCACCTCCCCGCCGCGACCCTGAGGCACGGTGAAGGATGCAGACAACTGCCCCTCAAGTGTACGGCATCCGGAACCGTCGGCCGAACCGGTGCTGACGCCCGCGTGAGTCGCGGGCGTCGGGCAGACTGGGAGGAGCCGGTCGCGACCGGCGCAGAGCCGGTGACGAGAGGGGCCCAGTGGGCGCGGATGTGCAGCAGTTCCAGGTGGATCTTCGGGGAGTCGTCGACCTGCTGAGCCGGCACATCTACTCCGGCCCTCGCGTGTACCTGCGCGAGCTGCTCCAGAACGCGCGGGATGCCATCGCCGCCCGCTCCGAGGTGGATGGCGGCGGCACGGGCATCCGGATCACGCCGCTCACCGACGACGGCGGCGAGTTCGTGCTGCGCGATGACGGCGTCGGCCTGACCGCGACCGAGGTCGCGGATCTGCTCGCGACCGTGGGTCGCAGCTCGAAGCGCGACATCTTCGACATGCCCCGCAGCGACTACCTCGGGCAGTTCGGCATCGGGCTGCTGAGCTGCTTCATGGTCTCGGATCGCATCGTCATCCGCTCCCGCAGCGCGCGCGGCGGTGCCGGCGTGGAGTGGACCGGCAGCGCTGACGGCACCTTCCAGGTCGTCGAACTCGATGAGGAGGTGCCGATCGGCACCAGCGTGCATCTCACCCCGCGCTTCGAGCACGCCGATCTGCTGCGTCCCGCCGCGGTCCGACAGCTCGCGCAGGATTTCGGCGAGTTCCTGCCCGTGCAGGTCACGATCGGGATGCCAGGCGGCGACGTCGATGTGACCCGCCCCGCGCCGTTCCTCGGCGAGGGCGACGCGGACGCGGCCCTCGCGTACGGTCGCGACCTCATCGGCGCGACCCCCATGGACGTCATCGAGATCTCGGAGCCGGCCACCGGCACCCGCGGCCTCGCCTACGTGCTCCCCTTCGCTCCGCCGCCCAACCTGCGACAGGCGACGCGCACGTATCTCGGCCGGATGCTGCTGGCCGAGCGCTCGGCGGAGGTGCTGCCCGACTGGGCGTTCTTCGTGCGCGCGGTCGTCGACTCCACGGGCCTCTCCCCCACCGCCAGCCGCGAGTCCCTCGTCGAGGACACCGCCCTCGAGCACGTGCGGGAGCGGCTCGGTGCGGGCATCCGCCGCTGGGTGCTCGAACTCGGGCTCACGGCTCCGCACCTGCTCACCCAGTTCGTCGCGGTGCACGAGCTGGGCTTGAAGTCGCTCGTGCGCCATGACGACGAGCTCGCCCGCTTCATCACGCGCTGGCTGACCGTCGAGACCAACCACGGCAGCGTGCGCATCGGCGATCTCGTCGAGCAGCACCGGCACATCCGCTATGCCCGCACGGTGGACGAGTTCCGGCAGGTGGCGGGGATCATCCCGGCATCCGAGGTGCTCGTCAACGGCGGGTACCTGTACGACGCCGACCTCGTCGCCGAGCTTCCCGCGCTGTTCCCGGACGTCACGGTCGAGCAGATCGACGTGACCGGCGAGCTGGACCGGCTCGACCCGCCGCCACTCGATGACCGCGAGGCCGCCATCGCGCTGGAGGCGCGTGCGGGCGCCGTGCTCGCCGCATCCGGATGCGCGGTGATCGTCCGCGCGATCGACCGGGCGGATCTCAGCGGACTGTACGTCGCCGACCCGCGCGTGCTGCGCGCGATCGACCGCGGCCGCACCAAGGGCATCGCCGGCGGTCTGTGGGGCGGCGTGCTGTCGCGAATCGACGACACGATGGGCGGCGCGGCCGACGACGACCAGCGCGCGCGGCTGTGCCTGAACTGGTCGAACCGCGTGGTGCGCACCCTCGCCGGGGTCGACGACGACGCCGTGTTCTCCCGCACGGTGCAGCTGCTGTACATCCAGGCGCTGCTCGCCGGCCACCATCCGCTGACCGATGCCGACCGGTCGCTGATGACCACCGCCCTCACCGATCTCGTCGCCCTGTCGGCCGGGGTGCGCGACGATTTCCCCTTCGACGGGCTCGACCTGCCCGACCCCTTCACCGAGGAGCCCTGATGACCGACTCGACGACGCGATTCCAGCAGCTCCTCGACGAGATCGACAGCACACCCTGGGGTCCGCACGAGCAGGCCCTGACCGCCGAGGCGGTGGCCCTCGCGCAGGAGCTCGGCGACGAGCAGCTCGAGTACCAGGCGCGCATGCGCCAGACGGCTTCGGCGAACATGGGCGGTCTCACCGACGTGATGCTGAACTCGTTCGCCTGGTGCCTCGCGCACCACGACGCCGATCCGCAGCGCTTCCCGCTCGACATCGACAACGGGGCCGCTGACCTGATGTGGCAGTTCAAGTGGATGGCAGCGACCCTGCGCGCCTCGCCGGCGTTCTCGAGCGAGCAGATCGCCGGCGTGCTCGACGACATGGAGGCGCACTACCGCCGCGCGGGGATCGGCATGAGCGGAGTGCTCACCGCCCGCTTCGAGGATGCCTGGGCCTCCGGCCGCATCGACGAAGCCGAGCGGCTGCGCGGCCTGCTCGAGACGACGCCTCGCGACGACTACAGCCACTGCGATGCCTGCGGACGCAGCCAGAACGCCGGGTTCTTCGCCGCGACCGAGCGAGACGAGCAGGCGATCCGCCTGGTCGAGGAGATGATCGAGGGTGGCTTCTCGTGCGGCGAGGAACCCGAGCACGCCCTGTCGCGCGTGCTGCTGCCCTATCTGCGCACCGGCCGTCTCGACGACGCCAGGTCGGCGCATCTGCGCAGCTACCGGCTGGCGAAGGACAACCCCGACAACCTCGGCATCGTCGCGAACAACCTCGTGTTCGCCGCGGTCACGGGCAATGAGGCACGGGCGCTCTCTCTGGTCGAGCGCCACCTGCCGTGGCTGGCGCACGACCCGCTGAACGTCGACGGGCACTTCGCGATGCTCTCGGCCATCGCCTTCGCCCTCGACCGCGTCGCGGCGGTCGGTCACGGCGAGGCCACGGTGCGCGGAGCCGACGCCGCCGGCCTCGAGTCGTTCTTCGGCGATCGTGAGGGCGGGTGGACGGCATCCGCCCTGGCAGCTGCGGCGAGCGCCGCGGCCGACCGCATCGGCGCCGAGTTCGACGAGCGTGACGGGTCGGACTGGCACGCGCAGCGCCGCGCCCGCATGCAGGCACTGGCGGGCGCACGCTGGGACGTTCCCATCCGCTCGGATGCGTTCGCGGTCGAGACGCCGTCGGCCCAGCCGCAGGATGCCGAGGGCTGGTACGAGCGGGCTGTCGCCCTGGCCAGCTACGGCTCGGAGCGTGATGCGCTGGCCGCCGCCGACCGCGTCGGCGAGCTCCCGGATGCCGAGAGGCGGGCGCGGCTGCTCGGGCTGCGCATCGGCGCGCACACGTCGCTCGCGGAATGGGCCGCGGCCGAGGCGCTGCTGCCGCTGCGCGGTGCGGCGCTGCGAGAAGCCGGACGCCCGGAGCAGGCCGAGCTGGAGGCCCGCCGCGGGCTCGCGCTGTACGGACGCGGCGACGTCGGCGATCACGCGGCGCTCGAGCAGGAGTGGGCGGATGCCGCCGGCCTGCCCTCCTGGTCGCGCGGCGACGTCGCGCTGACCCTGGCTTCGCTGCGGTTGCGAGGTGACGACCCGGTCGGCGCCGCGGAGCTCACCGAGCACGCGGCGGTGTGCTTCGCCGAGGCCGGCGACGCGCGGCTGGTCGCGGCGAGCAGGATGCTGCGCGCCATGTCGTGCGTGGCCCAGGGCGAGATCGAGCAGGCTCAGGAGCTGCTGGAGTCGCTGCTGGCCGACGAGGACCTCGACCCCGGCCAGCGGGCGCGCCTGCTCGAGGTGCGGGCTCGGCTGCACGGCGGGGCCGGTCGGCTCGAGGAGGGTGCCGTCGACGCGGACGTCGCCGCGGGCGTCCTGACCTCCCTCGGCGCGGTCAGCGCTCTGGCCGACGCGCAGATGCTCGCCGGCGCACTGTGGGACGACGCCGGGCACCCCGATCAGGCCGTGCCGCGCTACCGTGCGGGCATCCGCCTGATGCGCGAGCGGGACGGCGATGTGAGCGGCGCGGAGTTCCGGCTCGGTCGGGCGATGCTCGCGGCGGGCCATGCGGCCGAGGCCGCCGAGCTGCTCGGAGATGTGCTGCAGCGCGAGGAGAGCAGCGGAGCGTCGGCCGCGTCGCGGGCGATGACGGCGAGTGTGCTGGGTCGCGCTCTCGCCGCCGCTGAGGAGTACGGCCAGGCGATGGGCGCGTACGGCTATGCGGCCGAGCTGCATGCCGAGGCGGAGGAGCCCGCCGAACAGGCACTCGTGCTCACCGAGCAGGCGAAGATCCTCGCGCGCTTCGGCGAGCACACCGACGCGCGCCGGCTGCTCGAGCAGGCAGCCGACCTGGTGCGCCCCACGGATGCGGTCGGCGCGATCGTCGAGGTGCTGCACAACCTCGGGCAGTCGTACGGCGGCGTGCGCGACGAGCGCGCATTCGAGCTGTTCGACGAGGTGCGCGCCCTCGCGGTCGAGCACGAGGCGGACTGGCTGATCGCCGACGTGACAGACTCGCGCGGACGTGCGCTGATCGAGTTCGACCGCATCGACGAGGCGATCGCCGCGCTGCTCACCGCGGCCGATGGCTTCGCCGCGATCGGGGATGCCGGAGCGGCCGGCGGTTCGGAGCTGTTGGCCGCCCGCACGCTCGCCGGCGCCGATCGCCTGGACGACGCCGTGCCGCTGTACCGCAGCGTGCTGGACCGCGCAGCGGGGTTCCCGCAGCTGCGCCAGGTCGGGGCCCTCGAGCTCGGCGACGTTCTCGAGAAGCTCGGCCGCACCGGCGACGCCGCACAGGTGCGCGCGCTGCTGGACGAGTAGGTCGCAGGGAGCTCTGGCGTTCGGCATCCGGCGTTCGGTTCGCCGCCGCTCATCCGACGTAGGCGAACGCTCGAGCGCAGGACGAAATCCCCGACTTTTCTCCTACCTCCGCCTGTTCACCTACGCTCGTGCGGACAGGCGGGCCCGCCCAGCCCGCCCAGCTGCCCGGATGCCGCGCATCGGGCATCCGACATCCAGGCATGCGGGCGTCCCTCTCTGCGACTCATTCGTCGTTGGCGAACGCGCGAGCGCAGGACAAGACGCCCAAGTTCTCCCCTACCTCCGCCTGTTCGCCTACGCTCGCGCGGACAGGCGGACCCGCTCAACCCGCAGACCTGCCCGGATGCCCGGCATCCCCGGCATCAGAGCATCCGGGCATCCCTCGCTGCGACTCATTCGACGTAGGCGAACGCGCGAGCGCAGGACGAAAGGGACGACTTCTCCCCTACCTCCGCCTGTTTGCCTACGCTCGTGCGGACAGGCGGGCCCGCCCAGCCCGCAGGCCCGCCCGGACGTCGGGAGTCCGGCATCCGGGCATGCGGGCATCCCTCGCCGCGACTCATCCGACATAGGCGAACGCGCGAGCGTAGGACGAAACGCCCGAGTTCTCTCCTACCTCCGCCTGTTCGCCTACGCTCGCGCGGACAGAGCGCCCGGGCCGTGCGCGCGCCATCAGAAGAGCTGACGCCAATTGGCCTTCGCGAGATCCAGCAGCTCGTCGCCGCGGCCGGACATCACGGTGCGGATCGCGTAGAGGGCGAAGCCCTTCACCTGCTCGGCGCTCACCGACGGCGGCATCGAGAGCTCCTGCCTCTCGGTGACCACGTCCAGCAGAGCGGGCCCGTCGTGGGCGAGCACCTCGGCCACGGCATCCGGCAGATCCTCCGACCGCTCGACCCGGCGCGCGAAGATGCCGAGGGCCGTCGCGATCGCGGCGAAGTCGGGGTTGTTCAGGTCGGTGCCGTAGGTGACGAACCCGGCGGCCTTCATCTCGAGCTCGACGAAGTTCAGCGACGAGTTGTTCACCACGACCACCTTCACCGGCAGCCGGTTCTGCGTGACCGTGATCAGCTCGCCGAGCATCATCGCCAGTCCCCCGTCGCCGGCGAGCGCGATCACCTGCTGATCGGGCCGGGCCGTCTGCGCGCCGATGGCGTGCATCACCGCGTTGGCCATCGACCCGTGCGTGAACGAGCCGATCAGACGCCGCCGCTCGGTCATCGAGAAGTAGCGCGCGGCCCAGACCGTCGGGGACCCGACATCCGCGGTGAAGATCGCATCCGACGCTGCAGCCTCATCGATCAGCCGCGCGAGGTACTGCGGGTGGATCGGCGCCTTCCCGCGAGCCGGCACCGCGAGCTCATCCAGCTTCGCCCGCGTCTTGCGGTAGTGCGCGACCGCGTCGTCGAGGTGCGAGCGGTCGCTCTTCTCAGCCAGTCGCGGCAGAAGCGCGTCGACTGTCGCCTTCACGTCGCCGACGAGGCCGAGATCGAGCGGATGCCGCCGGCCGAGCTGCGAGCCGCGGATGTCGACCTGGATGGTCTTCGCGTTCTCGGGATAGAACTGCGTGTAGGGGAAGTCGGATCCGAGGATGAGAAGCACCTCGGCCGCCTCCATCGCGCGGAATCCTGAAGCGAAGCCGAGCAGGCCCGTCATCCCGACGTCGAAGGGATTGTCGTACTCGATGTGCTCCTTGCCGCGCAGCGCGTGCACGATCGGGGCGGCGAGCCGGTCGGCGAGCGCGACCACCTCGTCGTGCGCACCCTCGACCCCGGCGCCGGCGAGGATGGTCACCTTCCGCGTGCCGTTGAGCAGCGTCGCCGCCTGCTCGAGTTCGGCGGGGCTGGGCGTGATCACGGGGTTCGTACGCGGGATGACGACGGCGCGGTCGTCGGCGATCTCGGCGAGTGCGACATCTCCCGGGATCACCAGAACTGCGACGCCTCGCTGCTCGATGGCAGCGCGCATCGCGATCTCCATCAGGCGCGGCATCTGCGTCGGGTCGGCGACGTACTCGACGTACACGCTCGACTCGCGGAACAGCTCCTGCGGGTGCGTCTCCTGGAAGTACCCGGTGCCGATCTCGACCGTGGGGATGTGCGCGGCGATGGCGAGCACCGGCACCCGCGAACGGTTCGCATCGTAGAGTCCGTTGATCAGGTGCAGGTTGCCAGGGCCACAGGAGCCGGCGACCACCGCAAGGTCACCGGTGAGCGCGGCATCCGCCGCCGCGGCGAAGGCTGCGGACTCCTCGTGTCGCACATGCACCCAGCGGATCGTCCCGTCTTTGCGCAGCGCATCGGTGAACCCGTTCAGCGAGTCGCCCGGGAGGCCGTACACCCGGTCGATGCCGTTGACGCGCAGCGTGCGGACCATGTTCTCAGCGACGGTGACCATGCCTCGACCCTACGCCCGCCGGCACTGGTCGAGGTCGGCGGGCTCGAGGCCGGCGCCGGTCGAGTCCGGCGCGGGTTCAGCATCCGCCCGACCCACCCGAGGTAGGAGAACACGCGAGCGCAGGACGAGAACCCGGGTTCTCATCCTGCGCTCGTGTGTTGACCTTCGCTCGCGCGCCCGACATCGGCGCGCTGAACACCGGATGCCCGGGCCCGGGCCGCTCAGGCCGTGCGGATCAGCTTCTTGTTGACGAACTCGTCGGCGGCCAGCAGGCCCAGCTCACGCGAGGTGCCGCTGCGCTTCACGCCGCCGAAGGGCAGCTCAGGGCTGTCGGCGAGCGCGGTGTTCACGTAGACCATGCCCGCCTCGATCCGGTTCGCCACGCGCTCGGCCTGCTCGGCGTCGGTCGTGAACAGGTAGGAGCCGAGGCCGAACGTCGTGTCGTTGGCGAGCTCGACGGCGGCGTCCTCGTCAGCGACACGGTACACGACAGCGGCCGGGCCGAAGAGCTCCTCGCGGTACACGTCCATCTCGGGAGTCACGTCGGCGAGCACGGTCGGCGCGAAGAACGCCCCCTCACGGGTGCCGCCGGTGAGCACGGTCGCCCCCTGTGCGATGGCCGTGTCGACCTGCTCCTGCAGGCGGTCGGCGGCCGCCAGCGACGACAGCGGGCCGAGCACGGTGTCCTCCTGGGTCGGATCCTCCGCCGAGACGGCGGCCAGCGACGCCACGAACTTCGAGGTGAACTCGTCGTACAGCTCGTCGACGATCACGAAGCGCTTCGCGCCGTTGCACGACTGCCCGTTGTTGTCGAGGCGGGCGTCGACGGCGAGCTGCACGACCGAGTCGAGGTCGTCGGTCGAGAGGACGATGAACGGGTCGGACCCGCCCAGCTCGAGCGCGACCTTCTTGAGGTTGCGGCCGGCGACCTCGGCGACGGCGGCACCGGCGCGCTCGGATCCGGTGACCGAGACGCCGTGCACGCGCGGGTCGGCGATGATCGTCGCCGCCTGGTCGTTGGTGGCGTACACGTTCACGTATGCGCCCTCGGGCAGGCCGGCGTCGCGGTAGATGGCCTCGATCGCGGCAGCCGACTCCGGGCACTGCGGGGCGTGCTTCAGGATGATCGTGTTGCCGATCGCGAGGTTCGGGGCCGCGAAGCGGGCCACCTGGTACGCCGGGAAGTTCCACGGCATGATGCCCAGCAGCGCGCCCAGCGGCGCACGCCGCACCACGGCGGTGCCCTCCCCCACGATCTGCAGCGGCTGGTCTGCGGTGATCACGTCGATGTTGTCGGCGTAGTACTCGATGATGTCGGCGGCGAACTCGACCTCGCCGACTGCGGCGGCGATCGGCTTGCCCATCTCGCGCACGATGATCGCGCCCAGCTCGTCCTTGCGCTCGCGGTGCAGCTCGGCGATGCGGCGGATCACGGCGGCGCGCTCGGTCGGAGCGGTCGCGCCCCAGACCTTGGCGGCTGAGGCGGCGGCCGCGACGGCCTGCTCGATCTGCTCGTCGGTGGCGGTGTCGTAGCTGGCGAGGGTCTCGCCGGTGGCCGGATTGACGACGGCGTAGTCGGTCATGTCGGTTCCTCTCGTAAAGGCAGGTGGGCCCTCGACGATGTCGGGGGCCCACCCGTCGGGTCAGCTGTTCGGAATCAGGGTGTACTTGGTCGACAGGTACTCGTGGATGCCCTCGGCGCCGCCTTCACGGCCGATGCCGGACTGCTTGACGCCGCCGAAGGGCGCGGCGGCGTTCGATACGACACCGACGTTCAGGCCCATCATGCCCGTCTCGAGCGCATCGATCATCCGATGCCCCCGGCCGAGATCCTCGGTGAACACGTACGAGACCAGCCCGTACTCGGTGTCGTTCGCGAGACGCACCGCTTCCGCCTCATCGGCGAAGGTGGCGATGGCGAGCACAGGTCCGAAGATCTCCTCGCGGAGGATCGCGCTGCCGGCGACCACATCCGTGAGCACGGTCGGCTCGTAGAAGGTGCCGGTGCCCTCGACGGCCTTGCCGCCGGCCAGCACGCGCGCACCGCGGTCCACGGCGTCGCCGACGAGTTCCTGCGCCTTGGCGACGGCGTCCTCGTCGATCAGCGGCCCGATCGCCACACCGTCTTCCGTGCCGCGGCCGATCTTCATCGCCTGCACGCGCTCCGAGACGCGGCGACCGAACTCCTCGGCCACGTCCTGGTGCACGATGAAGCGGTTGGCCGCCGTGCACGCCTGGCCGATGTTGCGGAACTTGGCCGCCATCGCGCCGTCCACGGCCTTGTCGAGATCCGCGTCCTCGAAGACGACGAACGGAGCGTTGCCGCCCAGCTCCATCGACACGCGCAGGACGCCGTCGGCCGCCTGCGCGATGAGCTTGCGGCCCACCTCGGTCGAGCCGGTGAACGACAGCTTGCGCAGACGCGGGTCGGCGATGATCGGGCCCGACAGCGCGCCGGAGCGCGAGGTCTGCACGACGTTGACGACACCGGCGGGCAGGCCCGTCTCCTCCAGCAGCTTGGTGAAGAAGATGGTGGTCAGCGGGGTCAGCGCCGGGGGCTTGATGATCACCGTGCATCCGGCCGCGAGCGCGGGGGCGATCTTCCGCGTCGCCATCGCGAACGGGAAGTTCCACGGCGTGACGAAGAAGGACGGGCCGACGGGGCGCTGCGACACGATCATCTGGCCGGTGCCCTCGGGGTTGCTGCCGTAGCGGCCGCTGATGCGCACGGCCTCCTCGCTGAACCAGCGCAGGAACTCGCCGCCGTAGACGACCTCACCGCGCGCCTCCGCCAGCGGCTTGCCCATCTCGAGGGTCATCAGCAGCGCGAGGTCCTCCTTGTGCTGCTGCACGAGGTCGAAGGCGCGACGCAGGATGTCGCTGCGGGTGCGCGGGGCGGTGGCCGCCCAGGCATCCTGCGCGGCGACGGCTGCGTCGAGAGCCCGGATGCCATCGCCGGGCGTCGCGTCGGCGATCGACGCGATCACCTCGTTGGTCGCGGGGTCGCGCACGTCGAAGGTGCGCCCCTCCTCGGCATCCGTCCACTGACCGCCGATGAAGAGGCCGCCGGGGACGCGGGAGAGGAGTTCCTGCTCGTTCGATGCGAGTGTCATGTTCATCTCGATTCTGTGGGGAGGGATGGTCAGGGCTGGCGAGCGCTGGGCGGGGCGTCCACTCCCAGCGTCTCACCGCGGAAGAAGGCGGGGGCGAAGATCCTCTGGACGAACATCAGCACCACGCCGAAGACGAGCAGGCCCACGCCGATGAAGAACACGATGCCGATGCCGCCCTCGCCGTTGGCGTCGACGCCGATGGCGATCGATCCGTAGTCGGGCGCGAGGCTGTCGACCGCGGTGATCACGAAGAGCACGAGCAGGATGACGCCGCCGACGAGCGGGCTGGCGAACTTGAAGAAGAAGTCCTTGCCCGAGTCGAACCACTGGCGGCGGAAGTACCACACGCACGCGAGGGCGGTGATGCCGTAGTAGAAGCAGATCATCATGCCCAGTGCGAGGATGGTGTCCCAGAGGGCGTCCTCGCTGAGGAAGCGCATCACGGCGTAGAAGCCGCCCGCGACGAACGCGGAGGCGATCGTCGCGTAGCCCGGGGTGAAGAAGCGCGGGTTGACCCGCGCGAACTTCTTGGGCATCGCACCGTAGTGGCCCATCGCGAGCAGGGTCCGTGCGGGCGAGATGAAGGTCGACTGCAGTGACGAGGCCGACGAGGTGAGCACGGCGAGCGAGAGCAGGAACGCCAGGCCCCCCATCACCGGACCGGAGAGCGCGAAGAACACGTTGCCGCCGATGTCCTCGTTGGTGAGGCCGAGGCCCTTGTCGCCGATCCCGGAGTACATCAGGCTGCTGATGGTGAGCAGCAGGTAGATCGCGATGATCGAGAGCACGGTGAGCATTGCGGCTCGGCCCGGCGTGCGCTCGGGATCCTTCGCCTCCTCGTTCATGGTGAGGGTGACATCCCACCCCCAGAACATGAAGACGGATGCCGAGAGACCCATCACGATCATCGAGAGTCCGCCCTGGATCTCGAACGGGTTGAACCACGCGAACTCCGGCAGGTTCGCCTCGAAGGCGCCGCCCTGCACGGTCTCGACGATCGCCATCACGGCGAAGAGCACGAGGATCACGACCTGGAAGGCCACCAGGCCGTACTGCAGCTTCTGCGAGGTCGACACGTCGCGGTACGACACCCAGGTGGCGAGCGCGACGAAGATCAGGCACACCGCGACGTTCACGAAGGGATTGCGCGTGATGGACGCGATCTCCTCGTTGCCGGAGATCTGCGAGATCAGCAGGAAGAGGAAGTCGACGGCGATGCCGGCGAGGTTCGACAGCACGAGGATCGTCGCGACGATCAGGCCCCACCCGGCCATCCACCCGACGTAGGGTCCGAACGCGCGGGTGGCCCAGGTGAAGCTCGTGCCCGAGTCGGGCATGGCCTTGTTGAGCTCGCGGTACCCGAAGGCGACGAGCAGCATCGGGATGAAGCCGAGCAGCAGGATGGCGGGAACCTGGAACCCGACGGCGCCCACCGCGCCGCCGATCCCGGCGGTGTAGGTGTAGGCCGGGGCGATGCACGAGATGCCCATCACGAGGGCGCCGAGAACGCCGACCGTCCCGACGCTGAGCCCCTTGCGGGAGATTCCGGTCGTGACTCCGGAGTCGGGCGCCATCGCCCGATCGGTGCTGGACATCAACGTTCTCCTGCTTCAGCGCGTGCGCGCGGGACGACGATCATGGGTACGGGAAGCTCGTGCAGCATCTTCGCCGCGGTCGAGCCGAGGAAGAGACGGCGGGGCTGGGCGAGCCGGCTGGAGCCCACCACGATGACCTCTCCCGGATGCCAGCGCAGGTGCGCCACGGCGTCTTCGACGCTGTCTCCTGCCGCGCGCTCGACCTCGGCGGCGACGTCATCGGGAAGGGATGCCCGCACCTGGGCGAGCACGTCCTCTCCGTGCGCGTTCTGCGCGAGGGTGATCGCGCCGGTGTCGAGGCCGGCGGGCACGTCGAACGGCACCAGCGAGACGAGACGCAGCGTGCCGTGGGCGGCTGCCGCGAGGCGCGCAGCCGCGTCGACCACCGCGTCTGCGCCGGCGCGCGTGCCGACGGCGGCCGTGACGCGCGGGATCGGCGTCTCGGCGTCGGCGTTGTCGCGCGAGCCGGCAGGTGCCAGCGCCACGGGGATCGGCGAGGAGTGCACGAGCTCGGAGGCGACGGAGCCGAGGCGGTGGCGGCCGAGAGTCGTGCCGTTGGCTGCTCCGATGACCACGAGCCGTGCGTCGAACTCCTCGCCCGCGGCGATGATGCCCTCGGCGAAGGATTCGTTGAACCGCACGTGCCCGAGGCAGCGGACGTCGGCGGGCACCTGAGCGACGGCTGCCCGCAGCCACTCCTCGGCCTGCGCGCGCACGTGTGCCTCGAAAGCGCGCTCCGGGGGAACGACGGCCGAGCTGCGGGTGCCTTCGGGCGGAAGCACGATGACGAGATCGAGGTGCGCGTCGATGCTGCGCGCGAGCCTCGCACCGAGAGCGAGGGCGTCGGCCCCCTCGTCCGTCGCCGTGTACCCGACGACGATCGACCCGCTCATGCTCCGCTGCTTCCGGCGCCGGCCTTCTCGATGATCTGTGCGGCCGCGAGGCGGCCCATGCGGATCGCGCCGTCGACGTGCTGGTAGCCGGCGCCGGCCATGTCGCTGCAGGCGAAGTGGACCGGACCGACGGCGGCGCGCAGGTCGGCGCCGTAGCGGTGCAGGCCGCCCATGTCGAAGCTCGCGGCGTAGGCGCCGCGGGTCCACTCCTCGCTGCCCCAATCGCTCTCGTAGTACACGACCGGGTTCTTCGCCTCGGGGCCGTAGTAGTGCGACAGCGACTCGAGGATGCGCTCCTTGCGCTCCTCGGCGCTCAGGGTGAACAGGTCGTCGGCGTTCTGGTCGCTGACGAAGCCGACCAGGGTGCCGCGCTCGTCGCCGTGGTTGGTGTTGTCGTAGGCCTCGTGCGAGAGCTCGTACGGGCTGAATGCGGTACCGCTCAGACCCTGCTCGCGCCAGAACGGGCGGTCGTACACCGCGTGCACCTTGATGACGAAGCCCATCGAGAGGTGCTGGTGCAGCTGGTGCTGGCGACGCGGCAGCGGCGGCACGAACGAGATCCGGTCGTACAGCACCGGGGCGTGCGCGAGGATCGCGTGCCGGGCGCGGACGGTCATGCCGTCGGCGTGCGCGACGACTCCGTCCTCGGACCACTCCAGCGTGCGCACGGGCTGGTTCAGGAAGACGTCATCGCCGAGGCGTTCGGCGAGGAGCTGCGGAACCTGCTGCAGGCCGCCGACGACGCGCTTGTCGAGGATGAAGTCGGCGTCGACGAGGTTGGAGTAGGACCCGGCGGATGCCGCCATGAGCAGCGACTGCAGCAGCGAGAACGCGTGGGTGGGCTTGGTGAGCATGGCAGACCCGGTGGCGAACGCGAGGTTGAGCACGGCCTCGTCGTCATCGGTCTGCTGGCGCAGCCAGGCGTCCCAGGTGATCGTGTCCCACTCCGCGGCGCTGGGGTGCTCCCACGGGCGGTCGGGGTCGATCTCGGCCACCATCGCGTCGAGGCGCTCGGTGATCTCGGCGATCACGGCCTCGGTCGCGGCCGACACGGGGAACATCTCACCCGTGAAGCGGTGCAGCGTGCCGTCGGGGCCGACGTAGACGCTGTCGCCCTCGCGGTAGCGGTCGAAGGTCTCAAGGCCCAGGTCGACGATTGTCTCCTTCAGGGCATCCTGATCCGGCGAGACCCACTGGCCGCCGAGCTCGAGCATCGCGCCCTCGATCTGGTCGGTCCACAGGCGCCCGCCGACCCGGTCACGCGCCTCGAGCACGGCGACCGACAGGCCGGCCTTGCGCAGCTCGTTCGCCGCGGTGGTGCCGGCGGCTCCCGCGCCGACGATGACGACGTCGCGCGTGATCTCGTGCTCTGCCATGGGTGATCTCCTTTGATGCGGAATGTGTGTCGAATATGTGTCGGCCGCGACCCCTGATCCCCCGACCAGGGTCGCGGCCGACCGTCTCAGGCGCGCTCGAGCGCGGTGGCGAGGACGTCGATGCCCTCGTTCAGCAGGTCGTCGCCGATCGACAGCGGCGGCAGGAAGCGGATGACGTTGCCGAACGTTCCGCAGGTGAGGATGATGACGCCCTCGGCCACGCAGGCCTTGGCGACGGCTGCGGTCAGCGCGGCATCCGGAGCACCCGTCTCGGGGGCGACGAACTCGACCGCGATCATGGCGCCGTGACCGCGGATGTCACCCAGGCGGGGGTCGTTCTCGCGGATCGCGCGGAGGCGCTCGGTGAGCACCGCGCCGATCTGCTGGGCACGCTCTACGAGCCCGTCGTTCTCGAACGCGTCGATCGCGGCGATCGCGGCGGCGCAGGCGATCGGGTTGCCGCCGTAGGTGCCCCCGAGGCCGCCGGCGTGAGCCGCGTCCATGATCTCGGCGCGGCCGGTGACGCCGGCGAGCGGCAGGCCCGCGGCGATGCCCTTGGCGGTGGTGATGAGGTCGGGCTCGATGCCGAAGATCTCGCTGGCGAACATCGCGCCCGTGCGGGCGAATCCGGTCTGCACCTCGTCGGCGATGAAGACCACGCCGTTGTCGCGGCACCAGGCCACGACCGCGTCGAGGAAGCCGTCGGCGGGGACGATGAAGCCGCCCTCGCCCTGAATGGGCTCGATGATGACGGCGGCCAGGCTGTCGGCGCCGATCTGCTTCTCGATGAGCGTGATGGCTCGCTTCGCAGCCTCCGCGCCGGTCAGCCCGTCGCGGTACGGGTACGAGCCGGGCACCCGGTAGACCTCGGGGGCGAACGGACCGAAGCCGGCCTTGTAGGGCATCGACTTGGCGGTGAGCGCCATGGTGAGGTTGGTGCGTCCGTGGTAGCCGTGATCGAAGGCGACGACGGCCTGGCGACCGGTGTGCTTGCGGGCGATCTTGATGGCGTTCTCGACGGCCTCGGCGCCGGAGTTGAACAGGGCCGTCTTCTTCGCGAAGTCACCGGGGGCGAGGCGGTTCAGGGCCTCGGCCACATCCACGTACGACTCGTACGGCGAGACCATGAAGCAGGTGTGCGTGAACTGCGCGGCCTGGGCGGCGACGGCGGCGGCGACCTTGGGGTGCGCGTTCCCGACGCTCGTCACGGCGATACCGGAGCCGAGGTCGATGAGCGAGTTGCCGTCGGCATCGACGACGACACCGCCGCCGGCGGCCACGACGGAGACGGGCATGGAGTGCGCGACGCCCGCGGCGACCGCGTCGGCCTTGCGGGCGAGGATCGCGGCGGAGCGGGGCCCGGGCAGCTCGGTGACGACACGACGGACCTGCTCGAGGGTCGGTCCGCCTGCAGGAATCGTGGAGGTCTCGTCGATGAGGGTCATGAGGCGAGGCTACGACCCGTATCCGTCCGACGCATTCGCCGAGTTGTACACTTGCCGGAGCAGCTTCGCCATTCTGTACAACCCCTCAAGGACCAGAGCGTGGACATCGCCACCACCCCGACCTTGCGCACTCTGCTCGGGCACGCCGAGTTGCGCCTCAGCCTCCTCTCCCCCGAGACCTCACTCGCCGACGGCGCGCTCGATCTGCCGGTGCGCTGGGTGCACAATTCCGATCTCGTCGACCCGACGCCCTTCCTCGCCGACGATCTCGTGCTGCTCACGACCGGCAGCCAGTTCGCCGACAGCGACGCACCGGGCGCCACGGCGTACGTCGACCGCCTGGTGCGACGCGGCGTGCTGGCGCTCGGATTCGGGTCGGGCGTTCACCGCCTCGGGCCGTCCGACGAGCTCATCGCCGCCTGCGCCGACGCCGGGCTCGCGCTGTTCGACGTGCCGTACGACATCCCCTTCCTCGCCATCGCCCGCGCGCACGCCGAGGCGATGGCCACGCACGCTTACGCCCGGCGCTCGTGGGCGCTCGAGGTGCAGCGCGCGCTGGCCGTGGCGGCCCTGCGTCCCCGGGGCCTCGAGGCGACCCTCGCCGAGCTCGCCCGCCGCCTCGGCTGCTGGGTGGGACTCTTCGACTCGAGCGGGGCGATCGCGCAGCAGCATCCGGCCGCTCTCGACGGCGACGCTGACGCCGTCGCGGATGCTGTGGCCGAGATGCTCGCGAGGGGAACGACCGCGAGCCGGTCTCTCGACGCCGGCGAGCACACGGTCACGCTGTTCACGTTCGGCCGCACGGGTCAGCTGAAGGGTGTGATCGGGGTGGACCTCAGCGTCATCGACGCGGAGGCGCGAGGAATCATCACCACGGCCATCGCCATGGCCGGCCTGTCGCTCGAGCAGAGCGAGCAGCTCGCGCGCGGCCGCAGGCGCATGCACACCCAGCTGCTCGCGTCGCTGCGCACCGACGAACCGGAACTCGCCCGGCGCACGCTCGGCGCACTGCCGCCGGCGCCGATGATCGTCGCGAACGCGGACGCCGGGCCCGTCGACGCGATGGTGGGCTGGTTCGAGCGACAGCGTGCGGTCGGCGGCACCGTGTCGTTCGTGGCGGAGGATGCCGACGGGCTGACGATCTGCCTCGGGGCGGCATCGCGAGGCCTGCTCGATCAGGTCGCCGAGCGATTCGGCATCCGGATCGGCGTCTCAGCGCCCGCCGGGTACGGCGAGTTCTCCCACGCGCACGCGCAGGCGATGACCGCGCTGCGGCGATCGGGCGGCGACCGGGTGATCGAATACCTCGACGTCGCGTCAGGTGGTGTGCTCGACGCGGTCGTGTCGGCCGAGACGCGCACCCTGGCCCGCACGAGGCTCGCGCCGCTGCGCGCGCACGACGCGACGACCGGCGCCGACCTGGAGCGCACCCTGCGGGTCTGGCTCGAGCACGACACCCGTTCCGAGCAGACCGCGGCGGCGCTGGGCATCCATCGGCACACTCTGCGTGCACGGATCGCCCAGGCCGCGTCGCTTCTCGGCGCTGACCTCGGCTCGTTCCCGGCGCGAGCTGAGCTCTGGGCGACCCTTCGCGCCGGGTGACGCCGCACGTGGCGGGAGGGCGCTCGGTCGCGGCTAGCCGCGCTCGCCACCCGCGGCAGCGACCCGGCCTCGCGCGAAGAGCACCTGCACGCAGCCCCACGCCATCGCCGCGACACCGAGCACCACCAGCACGACCCCGACGAGCCACACCGCGTCGTCCCACGGGACGTAGCCGTGGGACACCGCGTCGAGGAACCGGCCGAGGTCCTCGGGGAATTCGACGAGGCTGCCACCGTCGCCGAACGTCCAGAATCCGACCCCGAGAGTCATCGATCCGAGCCCGACGAACACGAAGGCGGTCGCGGCACCGCGCCGTCCCTGTTCGACCTTCTCCAGGTGCGAGCCCTCGGCCGCGATGCGCGGAGCGCGCAGCGAGAGCACCGGCATCACGATGATCAGCAGCACCGCGAGCGGCGCGCACGTGCCGATCACGTAGCCGGCGACAGGCACGAGGCCGAGCTGCGCACCGATGCCCTCGCTCCACCAGTAGTGGAATCCGCCGTTCGCTGAACTGGCGTCGTCGATCGTCTGCCGTACGCCGGGGAACGCGACGGCGATCGCCTGGACCACCCCGACCGGCACTGCGACGAACAGCGGGGCGACGAAGCACGCTGTCACGAGCCGCCGGAGCACGGGGCCGATCTCCGACAACGGCTTCCAGGCGATCTCGAGCATGCACCAGCCGGCGTACGCGGCAGGGGCTGCGACAGGCAGCATGCCCCAGGGGCGCTCGCCGTCGGCATCGGCCAGGGTGTCGAACACGGCCCAGACTCCGGCGGCGATTGCGGCGATCAGGACGACGAGGTTCGCGCCGGTGAGCATCGCCCGCAGATCGCTGCGGAAGGGGTGCGGGTCCTCGATCGGCTCCTCTATCGGTCTGCTGCGCTCGTCCACGCGGTTCCTCCCCGACATCACGACGCCCACACTACCCAGATGCACCCGCACCGCCGGCTCAGCGCGGCGCGTGCGCCTCGAGGAACTCGTAGACATCGGTCGTGTCGACGCCGGGGAACGACCCCGTCGGCAGGGTGGCCAGCAGCGTGCGCGGGGTGCGCACATTGGGCCACGCCTGTTCGCGCCAGCGCTGCTCGAGCTCAGCGGGAGCACGCCGGCAGCAGGTCTCGACCGAGTGCTTCGACACTCCCCGGTTGGGAGTGTCGCGCCCGACGAACCACTTCGTGTCGTCGAAGCGCACCCCGACACTCACCGAGTGCAGTCCCTCGCTGGACGGCTCGACGCGGGCGGTGCACCAGTAGGTTCCGTTGCCGGTGTCGGTGTACTGGTAGTACGGGTTGAAGCGGTCGTCGACGTCGAAGACCTCGCGGCTCGTCCACCGGCGGCAGCACATCTGCCCCTCGATCGAGCCGAGGCGGTCGGTCGGGAAGTTCACGTCGTCGTTCTCGTACGCCTTGGTGATGGTGCCCGACTCGTGCACCTTGAGGAAGTGCACCGGGATGCCCAGGTGCCGCGTCGCGAGATTGGTGAACCGGTGCGCTGCCGTCTCGTATGAGACCGAGTAGGCATCGCGCACGTCTTCGACCGAGATGGCGCGGCGCTGCTTGGCATCCTGCAGCACCGGCACGACGTGCGCCTCGGGCACGAGCAGCGCGCCGGTCAGATAGTTCGTCTCGACCCGCTGGCGCAGGAACTCCGCGTAGCTGCGGGGCTCGGAGTGTCCGAGGATGCGGCTCGACAGCGCCTGCAGCACGGCGGTGCGCGCATCGCCCTTGGCCGGCACGCTGCTCGAGAGGTACAGGCGGCCGTGCGCGAGATCGGCGACGCTGCGCGTGGACTGCGGCAGGTCGGGCGCGTAGTGCAGCGTGAAGCCGAGGTGCGCGGCGATCTCCGACGCGGTGCGCTGAGTGAGCGGTCCGCCCGGGTGGCCCACGGCGTCGAGGATCCCGCGCGCCTGCGCCTCGAGATCGGCGAAGTAGTTGTCCTGCCTGCGCATCAGGTGGCGCAGCTCGAGATTGGCGCGGCGCGCCTCCTCCGGGGTCGCGGAGCGCTCGTCGCGCAGGCGCTCGATCTCGCCGTGCAGGGCGAGCATCGCGTCGATCGCGTCGTCGGAGAGCGCTTTGCCGATCCGAAACGACGGGATGCCGAGGGCCTGGAACGTCTGGCCCTTCATGGCGCGCTCGAGGGCGATCTCGCGGGTCGCGCGCGCGTCGAGCGGCTCACCCTCGAGCAGGCCGTCGAGGGTGGTGCCGAGCACCTTGGCGATCGTCTGCAGCAGGGTGAGTTTGGGCTCGCGCTTGCCCGTCTCGAACATCGACACCTGGCTCGGCGCGCGGTCGATGCGGGAGGCGAGCTCTTCGAGCGTCATCCCTCGTGCGGTGCGCAGCTGGCGGATGCGCCGGCCGATCGTGAGCGCGTCGGATTCGTCAGACATGCACGCAGTCTGTCACAGCAGCAGAAATTCGGCAGAACTTCTCCCCTGCATTGGCGATTCCGCATGCCGTTCTTCACCCACAGTGGATCTCGCACCACCCCGGCCACGAGGCCGACCGGACACTCACGGAGGAGACAGATCATGAGCATTCCCACTGCGACCGCACCGACGCGCACCGTCACCGCAGCCGTCTCCGCCGGACTCGGTCCGACGCTGCGCATCACCGGGCCCCGGCTCGACCGTCAGGACGAGATCCTGACCACCGAGGCGATCGCGTTCCTGACCGAGCTGCACCACCGCTTCGGCGGCCGCCGTCATGACCGTCTGGCCGATCGGATGCGCCGCCGATTCGAGATCGGCAACGGCCACGACCCGCGCTTCCGCGAGGACACCGCCCACATCCGCGACGACGCCGACTGGCGGGTCGCCGGGGCCGGCCCCGGCCTCGAGGATCGCCGCGTCGAGATCACCGGGCCGACCGACCCGAAGATGACCATCAACGCCCTCAACTCCGGCGCCAACGTGTGGCTCGCCGACCTCGAGGACGCGACCAGCCCGACCTGGCGCAACATCATCGGCGGCCAGCTCTCGCTGCGCGACGCGATCCGGGGCGAGCTGACCCACACGAGCGCCGACGGCCGCGAATACCGCGTCACCGCCGAGCAGACCCCCACCGTCGTGATGCGCCCGCGCGGCTGGCACCTGACCGAGAAGCACATCGAGTTCACCGACCGCTCAGGCCGCCGGCTCCCGGCATCCGCATCCCTGACCGACTTCGGGCTGTACTTCTTCCACAACGCGCAGGCGCTGATCGACGCGGGCCGAGGCCCCTACTTCTACGTCGCCAAGCTCGAGTCGCGCGAAGAGGCGAGGCTGTGGAACGACGTCTTCTCGTTCAGCGAGGAGTACATGGGCATCCCGCGCGGCAGCATCCGTGCGACGGTGCTGATCGAGACCCTGCCCGCCGCCTTCGAGATGGACGAGATCCTCTACGAGCTGCGCGACCACTGCGCCGGCCTCAACGCCGGCCGCTGGGACTACATCTTCTCGATCATCAAGAACTACCGCGGGCGCGGCGCGCGATTCGCGCTGCCCGACCGCAGCGAGGTCACCATGACGGTGCCGTTCATGCGGGCGTACACCGAGCTGCTCGTGCAGACCTGTCACAAGCGCGGCGCGCACGCGATCGGCGGGATGAGCGCGTTCATCCCGAACCGGCGCGACGCCGCGGCAACCGAGCGCGCACTGGAGAAGGTCGCCGCAGACAAGCGACGCGAGGCCGCCGACGGATTCGACGGCACCTGGGTCGCGCACCCCGACCTCGTACCGACAGCAAGGGCGGAGTTCGACGCGGTGCTCGGAGAGCGCCCGCACCAGCTCGACCGCCAGCGCGACGACGTGCAGGTGACCGCAGCGCAGCTGCTCGACCTGCGCATCGGCCGGCCGGTGACCGACGCCGGCGTCCGCGAGAACGTGTCGGTGGCGATCCGCTACCTGGAGGCATGGCTGCGCGGGCAGGGGGCGGTCGCCATCGACGGCCTGATGGAAGACGCGGCGACCGCTGAGATCAGCCGCTCGCAGGTGTGGCAGTGGATCCACCAGGACCGCCGCACCGACGAGGGCACCGAGATCACCGTCGAGCACATCGAGCGGATGATCGGCGAGGTGCTCGCCGCGGCTCCGCGTCACCAGGGCGACCGCTTCGACGACGCCGCCGAACTCTTCCGCGAGGTCACGCTGCAACCCGAGTTCCCCGCGTTCCTCACCCTGCCGGCGTACTCCCGCTACCTGACCGACAACGACTGACCACACCACACGAAGGACATGCCATGACCCGCTACCAGGAAGACATCGACGCCATCCGGCAGCTCACGCACGCGCAGGGCTCCGGCTGGGCTGCCATCGACCCCGAGTCGGCCGCGCGCATGCGCGCACAGAACCGATTCCGCACCGGGCTGGAGATCGCCCAGTACACGGCCGACATCATGCGCCGCGACATGCAGGAGTACGACACCGACTCGTCGGCCTTCACCCAGTCGCTCGGCGTCTGGCACGGCTTCATCGGCCAGCAGAAGATGATCTCGATCAAGAAGCACCTGAAGTCGACGAACAAGCGCTACCTGTACCTCTCCGGATGGATGGTCGCCGCCCTCCGCTCCGAGTTCGGGCCGCTGCCCGATCAGTCGATGCACGAGAAGACCGCGGTTCCCGCGCTGATCGAAGAGCTGTACACGTTCCTCCGGCAGGCGGATGCCCGTGAGCTCGACCTCCTGTTCACCCAGCTCGACGAAGCACGGGCAGCGGGCGACGACACCGCCGCGGAGTTCATCCAGTCGCAGATCGACGGCTACGAGACGCACGTCGTGCCGATCATCGCCGACATCGACGCCGGTTTCGGCAACCCGGAGGCGACATACCTGCTCGCGAAGAAGATGATCGAGGCGGGCGCCTGCGCCATCCAGATCGAGAACCAGGTGTCGGACGAGAAGCAGTGCGGTCACCAGGACGGCAAGGTCACCGTGCCGCACGAGGACTTCCTCGCGAAGATCAACGCCGTGCGCTACGCATTCCTCGAGCTCGGCATCGACAACGGCATCATCGTGGCCCGCACCGACTCCCTTGGCGCCGGCCTCACCCAGAAGATCGCCGTCTCGCGTCAGCCGGGCGACCTGGGCGACCAGTACAACTCCTTCCTCGACGTGGAGGAGATCGCTCCCGCCGACCTCGGCGACGGCGATGTCGTGATCCAGCGCGACGGCAGACTGCTGCGCCCGAAGCGCCTCGCCAGCAACCTGTACCAGTTCCGCCCGGGCACCGGCGTCGACCGCGTCGTGCTCGACTGCATCACCTCGCTGCAGCACGGCGCCGATCTGCTGTGGATCGAGACCGAGAAGCCGCACGTCGAGCAGATCGCCGGGATGGTCGACCGCATCCGCGAGGCGGTCCCGAACGCGAAGCTGGTCTACAACAACAGCCCGTCGTTCAACTGGACGCTGAACTTCCGCCAGCAGGCGTACGACCTGCTCGCCGAGCGGGGTGAAGACGTCTCCGCGTACGACCGCGAACGGCTGATGAGCGTCGAGTACGACGACACCGAGCTCGCCGCGCTGGCCGACGAGAGGATCCGCACCTTCCAGCGCGACGGCTCGGCGCGGGCCGGGATCTTCCACCACCTCATCACCCTGCCGACGTACCACACGGCCGCACTGTCGACCGATGACCTCGCAAAGGGCTACTTCGGCGACGAGGGCATGCTCGCGTACGTGAAGGGCGTGCAGCGCCGCGAGATCCGCGGCGGCATCGCCACCGTCAAGCACCAGAACATGGCCGGCTCCGACCTGGGCGACAACCACAAGGAGTACTTCGCCGGCGAGGCCGCGCTGAAGGCCGGCGGCCAGCACAACACCATGAACCAGTTCAGCTGACCGCCCTTCGACGGGCTCAGGGTCCCAAAATGGGACGCTGAGCCTGTCGAAGCGCATCCGCCCCCATTCCCCCACCTCATAGGATCTGACCATGACCTCCACCGCCGACCTCTACGACGTGCACGGCGACGACCTGCAGTCGCTGCCCCTGCAGCTGCGCTCGTTCGGAGGGTTCACCTCCTTCGAGGGTCCGGTCCGCACTGTCCGCTGCTTCCAGGACAACGCGCTGCTGAAGTCGGTTCTCTCCTCCCCCGGCGAGGGCGCCGTGCTCGTCGTCGACGGCGACGGCTCCTACGGCACCGCGCTGATGGGCGACATGATCGCGCAGCTCGCGATCGACAGCGGCTGGGCGGGCGTCGTCATCCACGGCTGCATCCGCGACAGCGTCGCCATCGGACGGATGCCGCTGGGAGTGAAGGCGCTCGGCACCAACCCGCGCAAGAGCGGCAAGCAGGGCACCGGTGAGGCCGACGTCGTCGTCGAGTTCGGCGGCGTGGTCTTCCGCCCCGGCGCGCGTCTGTACGCCGACGAGGACGGTGTGCTCGTCGAACGCTGATCCGGCCCGCACGGCACCGCGCGGGCGTACCCTGGTCGCATGAGCGGGACCACCATCGGATCACGGACGCCGCAGGACGACCTGGCGCGCGAGTTCCTGCACAACTACAGCCGAGGCGCACGACTGCTGGCCGTCGCTGCGACGGACCCCGCGCGCTCCGCCGACTTCGCCGACATGCTCGCGGCGGCTCTGCGCACGCAGGGCGTCGTCACTGGCGTCGTCGCTCAGGGTGGTCGCGGCGAGAGCGAACTGCGAAGCGAGGTGGTCGCGCCGATGCGGGATGCCGGAGTGGACGCCGTGACCATCGTCTGCGGCGACACGTCGCTGCTCGCCGAGCGCACCCGGTGGATGTGGCACTCGAGCATCTGGCTCGCCGCCGGTGGCGAGATGGCGAACACGGATGCGGATGCGATCGTCGACATCACCGATCCACAGCATCCGACCCGCCGCTTCGCCGACTTCTGCCAGTGCGACGTCGGCTGAGCCGACCGCAGCAGAGGGTTCGGGCCGGTGTCGTCGCGACGGTCGCCCGAGTACGATCGGAGTCGTGACCGAACGCGCCCCCCTCTCTAGCAAACTGTCCGCCATCGCCGAGTCCGCCACGCTGAAGGTGGATGCCAAGGCCAAGGCCCTCAAGGCCGAGGGCAAGCCCGTGATCTCGTACGCCGCCGGCGAGCCCGACTTCGCGACGCCGCAGTTCATCGTCGATGCGGCGGCGAAGGCTCTCGCTGATCCGGCCAACTACCGCTACACCCCCGCTGCGGGTCTTCCCGAGCTGCGCGAGGCGATCGCCGCGAAGACGCTGCGCGACTCGGGTCTCGAGGTCGCGCCGTCGCAGGTCATCGTCACCAACGGCGGCAAGCAGTCGGTGTATCAGGCCTTCCAGGCGGTCGTGAACCCGGGCGACGAGGTGCTGCTGCCCGCGCCGTACTGGACCACGTATCCCGAGGCGATCCAGCTGGCCGATGGCGTGCCGGTCGAGGTCTTCGCCGGCGCTGACCAGGAGTACAAGGTCACCGTCGAGCAGCTCGAGGCCGCGCGCACCGAGCGCACCACCGTGCTCGTGTTCGTCTCGCCGTCGAACCCGACCGGCTCGGTCTACACGGCCGAGGAGACGAAGGCGATCGCCGAGTGGGCCCTCGAGCACGGCATCTGGGTGATCAGCGATGAGATCTACCAGAACCTCACGTATGAGGGGGTCAAGGCCACCTCGATCGTCGAGGCGCTGCCCGCCATCGCGAACCAGACCATCCTCGTCAACGGCGTCGCGAAGACCTACGCGATGACCGGGTGGCGGGTCGGCTGGATGGTGGGACCGGCGGATGCCATCAAGGTCGCCGCCAACCTGCAGTCGCACCTGTCGAGCAACGTCAACAACGTCGCCCAGCGCGGCGCGATCGCCGCTCTGAACGGTCCGCAGGACGAGGCCGAGAAGATGCGCGAGGCCTTCGACCGCCGTCGCCGGCTCATCGTGGCAGAGCTGTCGAAGATCGACGGCATGGTGGTGCCCACCCCGACCGGCGCGTTCTACGTGTACCCCGACGTACAGGGTCTGCTCGGTCGCACCTGGACTCGCCGCGACGGCAGCACGGTGACCCCGATGACCTCGCTCGAGCTCGCCGACTTCATCCTCGATGAGGCCGAGGTCGCGGTCGTGCCCGGCGAGGCCTTCGGACCGTCCGGCTACCTGCGCCTGTCGTACGCCCTGGGAGATGACCAGCTGCTGGAGGGCGTGCAGCGCCTGCAGCGCCTGTTCTCGGCCTGACGTCCGGCCGCTCATCCGTCCACGCCCCCTCCTGTCGTCGGCGCCCCCTCTGATCTACGCGATTCAGAGGGGGCGCCGATGCTCAGAGGGGGCGCCGATGTGTGAGGCCTATCGGCGTCAGCGCTTGTGCCCGATCAGCCAGGGCACGCCGTGGCGGTCGACGAGCGTCTACAGGTCGACGCCGACGAGCACCGGCTCCGGCTGCAGCAGCAGACCGAACTCGGAGTGCACCCGGCTCTGGATGAACCGGGCCAGCTCGCTCAGCTCGGCGGCGCTCGCCCCGCCACGGTTCGTGAGCGCGAGCGCGTGCTTGGTCGAGAGTCCCGCGCGCGACTGCGGCAGACGGAAGCCCTTGCGGATGCCCGAGTTCTCGATCAGCCAGGCGGCGCTGACCTTGACCATCCCGATCGGCTTGTCCTCACGCGGCGTGAGGCCGTAGTACGAGTCCAGCGGGATGACGGTGACCGAGTCGAGGTCGGGCTCGACGGGCCAGCGGGGGCACTCCGGCGGCAGCGTCCGCGCGACCGGCTCGGGAACGATCGCGTTCTGGAAGAACGACCCGGCGCTCCACGTGTCGGAGTCGTCGGCGTCGAGCAGCATGCCCTTGGCGGCCCTCGTCTCGAGGATCCGCGAGCGCACCCACGCGAGCGGAACGGGCTCGTAGTCCTCGAGACCCAGCGCTCGGCGCAGCTGCTCACCGCGCACCACCCGCCCCGCATCGCCGGTGACGGCGAGGTCGAGCGTCACCGAGAGGATGACAGCGCGGCGGCCCTCTGCCTCGCCGTAGTGGTGCTTGAGCACCGAGGTGCGGAAGCCGAGTTCCAGATCCGCCGCGGGGAGCACCACCGGGGCGTCCTCGTGCTCGTCGATGAGCTCGACCTCGACGAGCGTCTCCTGGATCTCCTGACCGTACGCCCCCACGTTCTGCACGGGCGCGGCGCCGACGGTGCCCGGGATGCCGCTCATCGCCTCGATGCCGGCGTAGCCGCGTTCGACGGCGTACGCGACCAGGGCATCCCAGCTGTGTCCGGCCTGCACGCGCAGGCGGATGCGGCCGTCATGCGGCGAGGGGAGCTCTTCGAGGCCCTCGGTGAGCACGCGGATGACGGTGCCCTCGAAGGGCGCGTCGCCGATGAACAGGTTCGACCCGCCACCCAGCACGAACCAGTCGTCGCCGGTGGACCAGGCGTCCTGCAGCGCGGAGAGCAGCTGCTCGCGGGTGCCTGCCTCGAGCATCCGCTGCGGAGCGGCGCCGGTGCGCAGGGTGGTGAGCTCGCGCAGGGCGACGGGGGTGATCTCGGTCACGTCGGCGGATGCCATGTCAGAGCGCGACCCGCAGCTGGGCCTTCACGAGCACGGTCGCCTCGGCCGCCTTCACGGTGAGGTCGATGCGCGCCGTGGTCTCGTCGACCGCGCCGACCTTCGCGAAGACGTGCACATCGGCGCCCGTCTCGGCGTCGACGAGGACCGGCTTGGTGAAGCGGACGCCGTAGTCGACCACGCGCGTGTCGGCCGGAAGAGCCGAGAGCACGACCGACGAGGCGAGGCCCATGGTCAGCATCCCGTGCGCGAGCACGCCGGGAAGCCCGACGGCGACGGCCACGTCGTCGCGGTAGTGGATCGGGTTGAAGTCGCCGGATGCCCCGGCGTAGCGGACGAGGGATTCGCGGGTGAGGTGCAGCGTGCGCTCGGCGATGACATCGCCGACGGTGAACTCCGCCATCACGCGGCCTCCCCTTCGCTGTCGGAGCCGACCAGCAGCACGCTGACAGCGGTGACGACATGCTCACCTGAGGCGTCGGTGAGGCTCGCCTCGCTCGTGATCATCGCGTTGCCGCCCAGCGAGCGGATGCCCGTGACCGCCAGCCGAGCGGTGAGCTCGTCGCCGGCCACGATCGGCCGCGTGTACTGGAACCGCTGCTCGGCGTGGATCGTGCGCGCCAGGACGATGCCGGAGTCGGGCTCGGAGAGCAGCTGCTGCAGCGTGAGGTCCTGGATGACCATCGGGAAGGTGGGCGGAGCGACGAGATCGGAGTAGCCCGCGGCGCGAGCCGCCTCGACGTCGAGGTGCTGCGGGGCGTCGGCGAAGACGGCGCGGGCGAACTCGCGCACCTTCTCGCGGCCGACGAGGTACGGGGCCGTCGGCGGGAACTCCCTGCCGACCAGTTCACTGTTCACGGGCACCCGTCGATCCTACCCGGCGAGCGCTGAGCACATCCTGCCCGCCGGGCCGTGCAAACGCCTCAGCGCTCGCGCGACCGAAGAGCCTTCAGCGTCATCTGCACGGCGATCACCACGAGGTAGGCGGCGAAGAGGACGTTGCCCAGGAGCGGGTCCATCAACGTCGCGAGCCAGGCGCCGAGCGCCGTGGTCGTGCAGGCCGAAACCCCGATCAGTGCGGCCGCGATCAGGTCGACGTTGCGGTGACGGAGGTTGCCGATCGTCCCGGAGACAGCCGTCGGGATCATCATCAGCAGGGAGGTGCCCTTCGCGACGAGATCGCTCGTGCCGAATCCGAGCATCAGCACCGGGACGATGATCACTCCGCCGCCGACGCCGATCAGGCCCGCGATGACGCCCGTGAACACGCCCACGGCGATCAGCGCGAGGCCGTTGAGCCAGCCGAGCTCGAACTCGGCGGCGCGCGAGGGGATGACGAGGAACAGGCTGACGATCACGACGAGCAGGAAGGCGACGAATCCCCAGCGCAGCGCGGTCTGAGACACCCGCGGCAGCAGGCGCGAGCCTATCTGCGCACCCACGACCGCGCCGGCTGCCAGGATGAGCGCGGGAATCCACGCGACCGAACCCGACATCGCGTACGAGATCACGCCGACACTCGCGGTCGGGACGATGGCCGCCAGCGACGTGCCGGCGGAGATGCGCTGACCGAAGCTGAGCAGCACCACCAGCAGCGGCACGATGACCGTGCCTCCTCCGACGCCGAAGAGCCCCGAGAGAAGACCCGCGGTGAGGCCGATGGCGATGAAGGAGAGGTAGGCGCGGGGCCCCCGGGTGATGGCCTGGTGCTTCGCGTTCACGCAGTTCAGACTATCGCCGGTGGCCCCGCGCTCCTCATCGATGCCCTCCCGGGCATCGGGTCGGCTCTGCTCAGACCTCCTGATCAGCCTTGATCGGCACGGCGATCGACTCGGTGAGCGCCTGCTCGTAGCGCCGCTGCCGCCGTCGCAGCCACAGTCCCCCCACGACCAGTGCGGCGAGCACCGCGTACGCGGTGGCTGCGAACGGCTGCGCCACCAGGGTCGACAGATCGCCCTGGCTCAGCTGCAGAGCCTTGCGCAGGTACTCCTCGCCCATCGGCCCGAGGATCATGCCGACGACGAGCGGAGCGACCGGATACCCGTAGCGCCGCATGAAGTAGCCGAGCACACCGATGATCACGAGGATCAGGATGTCGACGACGGCGAAGTTCAGCGCATACGCCCCGAAGGCGGCGAACAGCAGGATGCCCGCGTAGAGATACGGCCGGGGGATCTGCAGCAGCTTCACCCACATCCCCACGAGAGGGAGGTTGAGCACGATGAGGATGACGTTGCCGAGGTACAGGCTGGCCACCAGCGCCCACACCAGAGCGGGCTGACTCTGGAACAGCTGCGGTCCGGGCTGCAGACCGTACGCCTGGAATGCGACGAGGATGATCGCCGCGGTCGCCGTGGTCGGCAGCCCCAGGGTCAGCAGCGGCACGAGCACGCCAGCCGCCGCCGCGTTGTTCGCCGACTCCGGGCCCGCCACGCCCTCGATCGCACCGTGGCCGAACTCCTTCTTCTGCTTCGACAGCTTGCGCTCGGTGGCGTACGAGAGGAAGGTCGCCACATCCGCGCCGCCCGCGGGGATCGTGCCGATGGGGAAGCCGATCGCGGTGCCGCGCAGCCACGGTTTCCACGAGCGCTTCCAGTCGTCCTTCGTCATCCAGCTGCGCCACCCGCCGGTGACCGGGATGACGTCGATGCCACCTTGTCGCAGGCGAGCTGCGATGTACAGCGTCTCCCCCACGGCGAACAGGCCGACCGCGACGAGCACGATGTCGATCCCGTCGGACAGGGGCAGCAGTCCCAGCGTGTAGCGCTGCTGCGCCGTGAGCGTGTCGGTGCCGACGAGGCCCAGGAAGAGCCCGACACCGAGCGAGGTCATGCCGCGCGGTACGGAGCTGCCGATCAGGGCGCCGACGGTGACGAACGCGATGACGATGAGCGCCACGTAGTCTGCGGGACCGAGGTTCACCGCGAACTGCGCCAGCACCGGTGCGAGCAGTGTGAGGCCCACCGTCGCGATGGTGCCGGCGATGAAGGAGCCGATAGCCGCTGTCGCCAGCGCCGCGGCTCCCCGGCCGAGCTTGGCCATTTTGTTGCCCTCGATCGCGGTGACGATCGAGGCGGACTCGCCGGGGGTGTTGAGCAGGATGCTGGTGGTGGAGCCGCCGTACATCCCGCCGTAGTAGATGCCCGCGAAGGTGATCAGCGCCGCCGTCGGATCGAGCGTGTAGGTCAGCGGCAGCAGCAGGGCGACGGTCATCGCCGGGCCGATGCCCGGCAGCACACCGACGGCCGTGCCGATCAGGACGCCGAAGAACGCGAAGACGAGATACTGCGGCTGCAGTGCGGTCGCGAAGCCCTCGAGAAGAAGAGTCCAGCTGTCCATCAGAACATTCCTCCCAGCCAGCCGAGTGCCGGACCCCAGGGCAGCGACAGCCCCATCAGCCCGCCGAAGACGATCTGCACGACGAGGCTCAGCGCCAAGCCGATGATGAAGGCGAGCCACCAGCGCTTGGCGCCCAGCGACCACGCGACGATGCCGAACAGCAGCGTGGCCGCCGGCGCCCACCCGATGACATCGATGAGCAGAAGGTGCGCGACGACCGCTCCCACGATCTTCGCCAGCGTGAGCCAGTCGGTCCGGGCATCGGGATCGATGTCCTCGCCCTCTTCGAGCTCCGCGCGGTTGCCGCGCAGCACCGAGACGAGCACGGCGGCTGCAGAGGCGAGCAGGACGATGGAGACGAAGATCGGGAAGATCGTGGGGCCGACCTTCACGCCGACGGGAACGTGGATCGAGAAGGCCCCGATGAGCGCGAACGCGCCGAGGGCGAGCATGAGCAGCGCGAAGACGAATTCACCGAGGGGAACCCGCTGAGCGGGCCGAGTCTCCTCGGCCCGCTCAGTCGCCCCGAGGAACGGGGTGTTCATGTCAGATCAGCCCGATGTTCTCGAGCGTCCCGGTGACCTCTGCGATGTTCTCCTCGAGGAACGCGTCGAACTCGTCGCCGGCGAGGAAGGCATCCGTCCAGCCCTTCGTCTTGAGCTCCGACGTCCACGCCTCCGACTCGTGCATCTCGGTCACGATGCGCTCCAGCTCGTCGCGGTCGGCGTCTGAGATGCCGCCCGGTGCGACCACACCGCGCCAGTTGGTCAGGACGACGTCGTAGCCCCCGTCGGTGATGGTGGGCACCTCGGGGAGCGAATCGACCGGCTCCGCCGACGAGACGGCGAGCGCGCGCATCGATCCGTCTTCGATGTACTGCAGGAACTCGCCGACTCCCGAGATGCCCGCGGCGACCTTGTTGCCGACGAGCAGCGAGACAGCCTCGCCGCCGCCGGAGTTGGGCGTGTAGTTCAGCTTCGAGGGGATGTCGGTGCCAGAGACACCGGCTTCCTCGAGCAGCAGGCCCGCGAGGATGTGGTCGGCGCCGCCCGCCGAGCCGCCGGTCACCGTGATCTCCTGGCCTCTGTCTGCGATGTCCTCGACGAGATCCTCGAGCGTGTCGTACTTCGAGTTCTCCGGCACGACGACCACGAGAGGCTCGTCGGTGAGGCGCGCGATGGGAGTGGTGTCCTCGAGGCGGACGTTCGAGGAGTTGGTCTCGATCGCGCCGACCATCACCAGGCCCATGACCATGAGCGTCGCCGGATCCTTCTGGTTCGCGAGCTGCGCGAGGCCGACTGTGCCGCCGGCCCCGCCGACGTTGCTGACCGCGGCCGATCCGACGATGTCACCATCGGTGAGCACCTTCGACATCGAACGACCGGTCTGGTCCCATCCGCCACCCGGGTCGGCTGGGACGATGAGCGAGACGTCCGTGAAGGACGATGCGTCGCCCTTCGCGTCGGAGTCGGATGCCGGTGCCGCGTTCTGCGACGAGCACCCGGTGAGAGCCAGTGCGGCCGCAGCGGCGATGGCGATGAGAGCTGAGCGTGACTTCTTCATGCGCTCCTCCTTGAGCGTGTAGGGATGGGGCAACCGTAGGCACCGCGCCCACGCCGGATCTGCTTCTGAAATCATTGGTCGGGCTTTCGAAAGTATTGGTCTCGGACGCGCGGTGACGGGCTGTTCCCCTGCTCGCCGGCGCGAGGAGAATGGTCTGGTGGCCTCGAAGATGATGCGCGCGTCGCAGATGACGCACAGCGGGATGACGCTGCGCGTGCAGCTGATCCTGCTGCAGGCGCTGATCGTCTCAGTGGTGACTCTGATCGCCGGGGTGACGGCGGGGGTCATTCAGGCGCACACCGTGCGCGACGCCTATGAGGACCGCATGCTGGCGGTGGCGCAGTCGATCGCGTCGATGCCCGTGGTGCGCGAGGCGTTCGACGATGCGGATCCATCGGCGACCGTGCAGCCTCTCGCCGAGACCATCCGCCGCGCATCCGAGCTCACCTATGTCGTGGTGGCCGACGCCGACGGCATCCGGTTCTCGCATCCAAACCCCGAGCGGATCGGCCAGAAGGTGTCGACGGATGCGTCGGTGCCGCTCTCCGGCGAGATCTACATGGGCACGCAGACCGGGACGCTCGGCCCGTCGTGGCGAGTGAAGGTGCCCGTCTTCGACGGCTCCGAGGTGATCGGCACGGTATCGGTGGGCATCCTCGAGTCGCAGGGCACGGGAGAGTTCGTCGGCAATCTCACGTGGATCATCGGGGCGATGCTGGTGGCGGTCGTGCTGGGCATCTTCGGCTCGGCATGGGTCACTGCGGTGATCCGCCGGCGCATCCACCTGCTCGAGCCGCACGAGATCACCGCCCTCGTGCGCAACCAGGAGACGACGCTGCACGGCCTCAGTGAGGGTGTCATCACGGTCGATGCCTCCGGCACGATCACCCTGGCCAACGACGCCGCCGCTCGTCTGCTGGGCACGGATGCCGGCGATCTGACCGGCGCGCGGGCGGCGGACGTCCTCGACGACGAGCTGCTCGTCGTGCTCCGCGACGGGGAGGACGCCGGTCGTCCGGTGATCGTCGGCAGTCATGTGCTGGTTGCTCGCGGCACCGGTGCGCGCGTCGATGGCGAGTCGGTGGATGCCACCCTGCTGCTGCGCGATCACACCGAACTGCATGATGTCGTGCGCCGGGTCGAGGCGGCCGATGCGATCATCGCGTTCCGTCGCCGCGCCGGCCTCCCCAAGGGGCTCAGCGCCGAGACGCTGAATCGCGTCTGCGTCGCGCTGAGTGAGAACCCCGACGCCTCCGCAGCCGAGCTCGGCGAAGTGCTCGGGATGTCGAGGGTGAGTGCACGCCGCTACCTCGAGCACCTCGCGAGCACGGGGCGCGCAGTGCGCACACTGGACTACTCGACCAAGGGCCGCCCGGGCACCCGGTACCGCACCATTGAGACCGTGTCTCAACCCGTGCGAGACTGACGCCCAGAAGCCGCCCGCTCTGATCGAAGGAGATCACATGCTTCGCAGCCCTCTGCCCGACGTCGAGATCCCGGCCGTGTCGATCTACGACTACCTGTTCTCCGACCTCGATGACGCGACGCTCGACACCGTCGCGATCGTCGACGGCACAACCGGCGCTGAGACGACCTACCGGCAGCTGGTCGGGCAGATCGAACTGTTCGCCGGCGCGCTCGCCGCACGGGGCATCGCGATCGGCGACCGGGTGGGTGTGCTCTGCCCGAACGTCCCGGCCTTCGCGACGGTGTTCCACGGCATCCTGCGCGCCGGAGCCACCGCCACCACGATCAACTCCCTCTACACGGCCGACGAGATCGCCAACCAGCTCGACGACGCGGGCGCCGAGTGGCTGGTGACGGTGTCGCCGCTGCTCGCCGGCGCGAAGGCGGCCGCCGGGCAGCGCGGCATCGCCGACGACCACCTCATCGTGCTCGACGGCGCAGACGGCCATCCCAGCCTGCGCGACCTGCTGAGCGAGGGGCATGCTGCACCCGACGTGACGTTCGACCCCGCCACGCACCTCGCCGTGCTGCCCTATTCGTCAGGCACGACAGGGCACCCGAAGGGCGTGATGCTCACGCACCGCAACCTCGTCGCCAACGTGGCCCAGTGTCGTCCGCTGCTGGATGTCGACCACACCGATCGCCTGCTCGCCGTGCTGCCCTTCTTCCACATCTACGGCATGACCGTTCTGCTGAACTTCGCCCTCCGGCAGCGGGCCGGGCTCGTCACCATGCCGAAGTTCGACCTTCTCGAGTTCCTGCGCATCATCTCCGAGCACCGCACCACCTGGGTGTTCGTGGCGCCGCCCATCGCGGTCGCCCTGGCCAAGCATCCGATCGTCGACCAGTACGACCTGTCGGCGATCAAGGTGATCTTCTCGGGGGCGGCTCCCCTCGATGGGTCGCTGGCGGCCGCGGTCGCGGCGCGCCTCGGCTGCGAGGTGGTGCAGGGGTACGGGATGACCGAGACCAGCCCCGCCGTGAACCTGATCCCGGCTGGGCATCCCGAGATCGACAAGTCGTCGATCGGACCACTGGTGCCGAACACCGAGGCGCGACTCGTCGACCCCGAGACCGGCGCCGATGTCGACGTCCCCGCAGAGGGCGACAGCGCTCCCGGCGAGCTGTGGGTGCGCGGACCCCAGGTCATGGTCGGCTACCTGAACCGGCCGGATGCCACCGCGGAGATGCTGGATGCCGACGGATGGCTGCGCACCGGAGACATCGCGACGACGGCATCCGACGGGACGTTCCGGATCGTCGACCGCCTGAAGGAGCTGATCAAGTACAAGGGGTACCAGGTGGCGCCGGCGGTGCTCGAGGCGGTGCTGCTCGAGCATCCGCTGATCGCCGACGCGGCCGTGATCGGCGCGAACGACGAGGACGGCCAGGAGGTGCCGAAGGCGTTCATCGTGACGCAGAAGGATGCGACGCTCACCGCCGAGGACGTCATGACGTTCGTGGCGTCGAAGGTGGCCCCGCACGAGAAGGTGCGGCAGGTGGAGCTCATCGAGAGCATCCCGAAATCCGCATCCGGCAAGATCCTGCGCAAGGACCTGCGAGCGCGTCAGGGCGCCTGACGCGCCCTGCCCGGCACCGGCGGGACGCGAAGAAGCCCGCCACCCCGGAAGGGGCGGCGGGCTTCTTCGATGCGGAGGGAGAGCTTACTCAGCCTTCTCCTCGGCGGGAGCCTCGGTGGTCTCCTCAGCGGCGTCGACCGGAGCCTCGGTGGTCTCCTCGACGGGAGCCTCCTCGACCTTCTCGGCCTGGGGAGCCTCGGTCTTGGCGACCGGCTTCGCAGCCTTGCGCTTCGGGGTGACGGGCTCGAGGACGAGCTCGATCACGGCCATGGGGGCGTTGTCACCCTTGCGGTTGCCGACCTTCGTGATGCGGGTGTAGCCACCCTGACGGTCGGCGACCAGCGGCGCGATCTCGTTGAACAGCACGTGCGCGGCGTCCTTGTTGGAGCGCAGCACGGTGAGAGCACGACGGCGGGCGTGCAGGTCGCCGCGCTTGCCGAGCGTGATCAGGCGCTCGGCGAGCGGACGCAGGCGCTTCGCCTTGGTCTCGGTCGTCTTGATCGACTTGTGGGTGAAGAGCGCGGCCGCGAGGTTCGCGAGAAGAAGGCGCTCGTGTGCGGGGCCGCCTCCGAGGCGGGGACCCTTGGTGGGCTTGGGCATAATCGTCTAGCTCCTGGTCAGAAAGATGTCGGGTTTCAGAAGGACTCGTCTTCGCCTGCGCTGTAGAAGTGGGCGCCGTCGAAACCGGGCACCGAATCCTTCAGCGACAGACCGAGCGAGACGAGCTTGTCGCGCACCTCGTCGACCGACTTCTGTCCGAAATTGCGGATGTTCATCAGCTGCGTCTCGGAAAGGGCGACCAGCTCCGAGACGGTGTTGATGCCCTCGCGCTTGAGGCAGTTGTACGAGCGCACCGACAGATCGAGGTCCTCGATCGGCATGGAGAGCTCGCTGGAGAGCACAGCCTCGACCGGCGCGGGGCCGATCTCGATGCCCTCGGCCTCGACGTTCAGCTCGCGGGCGAGGCCGAACAGCTCGGTGAGGGTCTTGGCTGCGGATGCGACCGCGTCGCGCGGGAGGATCGACGACTTGGTCTCGACGTCCAGCACGAGCTTGTCGAAGTCGGTGCGCTCACCGGCACGGGTGGCATCGACGCGGTAGCTGACCTTGAGCACCGGCGAGTAGATCGAGTCGACCGGGATCTGGCCGGCCTCTGCGTACTCGTTGCGGTTCTGAGCTGCCGAGACGTAGCCGCGGCCGCGCTCGATGGTCAGCTCGAGCTCGAAGCGAGCCGTGTCGTTGAGCGTCGCGATGACCAGGTCGGGGTTGTGCACCTCGACACCCGCCGGAGCGGAGATGTCGGCCGCGGTGACCTCGCCGGAGCCCGTCTTGCGCAGGTACGCGGTGATGGGCTCGTCGCGCTCGCTGGAGACGACCAGCTGCTTGATGTTGAGGATGATCTCGGTGACGTCCTCCTTCACACCGGGGATCGTGCTGAACTCGTGCAGCACGCCGTCGATGCGAATGGTGGTGACCGATGCGCCGGGGATCGACGAGAGCAGGCTGCGACGCAGCGCGTTGCCGATCGTGTATCCGAAACCGGGCTCCAGCGGCTCGATGACGAACCGGCTGCGGTTCTCGGAGATCTTCTCCTCGGTGAGAGTGGGACGCTGTGCGATGAGCACTATGTGTTCCTTTCGATCACATGCCCGCTATATGACATGTGTGGGGTGAGGTCTGAAGTTGTGGGGAATCTGGGGGCGAGTCCGCCTCACTGGATCCCGAGCCGTGCTTTTGGGTCCCTGAGCTCTGCTCCTGGGTCCCTGAGCCTGCCGAAGGTCCAGTGAGGCGAATGCGCGAGATCAGACGCGGCGGCGCTTCGGCGGGCGGCAGCCGTTGTGCGCCTGAGGCGTGACGTCCTGGATGGACCCCACCTCGAGGCCGGCGGCCTGCAGCGAGCGGATCGCGGTCTCGCGGCCCGAGCCCGGACCCTTCACGAAGACGTCGACCTTCTTGACGCCGTGCTCTGCTGCCTGGCGGGCAGCGGACTCCGCGGCCATGCCGGCGGCGTACGGCGTCGACTTGCGCGAGCCCTTGAAGCCCACGCCACCCGACGAGGCCCAGCTGATGACAGCGCCGGACGGGTCGGTGATCGAGACGATGGTGTTGTTGAACGTCGACTTGATGTGGGCCTGGCCCAGCGCGATGTTCTTCTTTTCCTTGCGGCGCGGCTTGCGCGCGGCGGCCTTGGGTGCAGCCATGAAAGTGTTCTCCTATTCCCTGGCCGCTTAGCGGGCCTTCTTCTTGCCGGCGACGGTGCGCTTCGGGCCCTTGCGGGTACGCGCGTTGGTCTTGGTGCGCTGACCGCGGACCGGAAGGCCGCGGCGGTGACGCAGGCCCTCGTAGGAGCCGATCTCGACCTTGCGGCGGATGTCTGCGGCGACCTCGCGGCGCAGGTCACCCTCCACCTTGTAGTTGCCTTCGATGTGGTCGCGCAGCGCGATGAGCTGCTCGTCGCTGAGGTCCTTGACGCGGATCGACTCGTCGATCTCGGTCGCCTGGAGGATCTCGACGGACCGGGTGCGGCCGATGCCGTAGATGTAGGTGAGGGCGATCACCACGCGCTTGTCGCGCGGGATGTCAACGCCGGCAAGACGTGCCATGCGGTTCTCCTGGAGTGTTGTGGAGGTGTGGAGCAGCATCCGGTCCCGGGCCTCCGCCCCGAGGTGTCCGCCGCGGCTGCCCGTGAGGGACGAGCCGTGGCATCCGATGCTGCCTGTTGTGGTCCCACCCGGTCGTGGAGCGAGAAGCGGAGCGACGAGTCGAAACGCCTCGCTTACGACGGTGGGTGTTCAGTTGTGGATTTCGCGGGGTGCGACCCTGCTCAGCCCTGGCGCTGCTTGTGACGCGGGTTCGACTTGCAGATGACCATGACGCGACCGTGACGACGGATCACGCGGCAGTGGTCGCACATGGGCTTGACGCTGGGGTTGACCTTCATGATGTTTCCTGTTCGCTGTCTTCACCGGGCAGGCCGGAAGGCCTGAGGTGTTACTTCTCGACCGATCAGCGGTAGCGGTAGACGATCCGACCGCGGGTCAGGTCGTAGGGCGAGAGCTCCACGACCACGCGGTCCTCGGGGATGATGCGGATGTAGTTCTGCCGCATCTTTCCGGAGATCGTGGCGAGCACCTTGTGTCCGTTGCTGAGCTCAACGCGGAACATCGCGTTGGGCAGCGCCTCGGAAATGACGCCCTCGATCTCGATGACACCGTCTTTCTTAGCCATAGCCTCGCTGACGCTTCTGCAGATCGGCCGATCTGCGGTGGGTGGGTGATGAGTGTGGTGCAGCCCGTTCGGACACGCCGGAACAAGGCACAAGGCACCAAAGATCTACGATATACCCTTGGCGCCCATGCGGCAAATGGAGCCCGCCTCGATCAGGACAGAACCTTCGGAAGCTCTGTGTTGATCTCGTTGATGTCGAGGCGCTTGCCGTTGATCTCGACAGTCGGAGTGCCCTTGATCTCGTGCGCCTGCGCCTGCGCGGCCCCGTACTTCAGGAACGTGCCGTCGTCGATGCAGTCCGCGGCCTTGTCGGCGCCGACCTCGTCGGCGATCTGCTTGAGCTGATCGTCGGTGAGGCCGGTCGAGTTCTCTTCCGGCTGATTCGCGAAGAGCGTGTTCAGGAAGTCGAGCGCCTCGTCGGGGTTTTTCTCGGCGACGCAGTACATGGCGGCGGCGGAGCGCGACGAGTAGTCCGTTCCCTGCGAGAGGTGATCGAGGATCGCGATCGGGTGGATCTCGAGAGTGAGGTCGTCCGAGGCGGCGGCCGCCTGAAGCTGCTGGCCGTATGCCTGCTCGAAGGAGTTGCACGCCGGGCACATGAAGTCGACGTATGTCGAGACGACATCCTCGCCGTCGCCGAAGGTGAGGGCCCCGGTCTCGGAGTTGACGAGGTCGCCCTTCGGCGCCGGACCGGCATCCGTCGCCTGGTTGTTGAGCCACACGACCACACCGCCAAGCGCGACCAGCACGACGACGACGGCGATGGAGATTCCGATGGCAAACCAGTTGGGCTTGCTCTGGGCGTGGGCCATGACAGTCCGATCTTCAGCACAAAATTGTCGCCCCCATTCTGCCCCGCCCACGCTATGCCTGCCATGTGAACGCGTGGGCGGCGGGCCCTTCGGCCGCACTTCCGGCGAGCCACCTGCCGGTGGCCGCCCCCCCCCTCCCCCTGCCCCCCTGCCCGAGAAACCAGATCCAGGCCGAGAAACCAGATCCCGCATGAGAAACCAGCGCAGCGGTGGTTTCTCACGCAGGAAGAGGTTTCTCACGCAAGAAGTGGGTTCTCACGCAGGAAGGGGTTTCTCACGCACGAAGCGGTTTCTGCTCCGGCCGCACTCACCCTGCACAGGCAGCACTTCCGTCCGAACGCTCCACAGATGGCCGGATCCGTCCTCGCGGCCCGAGCCAACCGGGCATCCTCGAGTCGTATGACCATCACCCTCGACCGCCGAGCGATCAATCAGTCTCCTCTCGCTCTCCTGACGGCATCGGAGGCGCGGATGCTTGGCATCGGCCTCAGCGCGCGACAGTACACACGCGTGCGCGCCGGGATCTACGTCGACCGCGCGGCGTACGAGAAGCTTCCCCGCTGGCAGCGATACGCCGTCCGGGTTCACGCGTTCGTCCGCAAGCATCCGGACGCCGTCCTGTGCCTCGAGTCCGCCGCCGTGCTGCTCGGCCTGCCCTACTTCAACGAGCCCAAAGACATCCACGTCTACGATGCGGACCGCTCGGCGTCCCGGCGCTTCGGCGACGTCGCGGTGCACACCGGCGCAGACCCGCGCGCGGTCGGGGACGTGCGTGGCGTGCTGACGACCTCTCCAGTCGACACCGCCATAGACCTTATGCGTGTGCTCCCCCTCGCGCAGGGGCTCGCGGTCGCCGACGCCGCCGTCTCGCCCAAGCAGGAGGGGTTCACCAGCGTCAGGGCGATGCGGGATCTCGGGCTCTCACAACGAAACCGACGCGGCCGCGGACGGATGAACTGGGTATTCGACCACGCGGATGATCGTGCGGAGTCTCCGGCGGAGAGCGTGAGCCGAGCTGTCATCGGCTGGTGCGGTTTCGAGCATCCGGAGCTGCAGCGGGAGTTCCACTATGAGGGCGAAGATGACCGCGTCGACTTCCTGTTCCCCTCGGTGGGCGCCATAGGTGAAGCGGACGGGTGGGGGAAGTACGACTTCGACGACCCGAGGAAGGCGGAGCAGCACCTGCGAAACGAGAAGCGCAGAGAGGACAGGCTGCGGCGACATGGACATGCCTTCGCGCGTTGGGACCTGAGCGATGTCTGGAAGATCGCGCCGCTCGTCACGGCGCTGCGTGCGGCTGGTGTGCCCCTCAAGCATCCGCGCGAGCCGGCGAAGCTGGCCAGCCTCAAAGCCCGGCCGCGCGAGAAACCATATCGAGCGCGAGAAACCACTTGAGACGAGGTTTCCCACGCTGAATGTGGTTTCACACGCTGAACATGCTTTCCCACGCGAGAAGTGGTTTCTCAGCCCAGCCGGCGCCGCGAAGCCGCGACCAGGGCCGACGAGCGCGCGAGCGCTACGCGATCGGAACGGGAACCACGCCGAACGGCGCGAGGCCCGCGGCCCCGCCGTCGGGCGCGGTGAGGACCCAGATGCCGCCCTCGTGGCGGGCGACGCTGTGCTCCCAGTGCGACCCATCGGAGCCGTCGACGGTCGAGACCGTCCAGTCGTCGTCCTCGATGAACGTCGCCTCTCCCCCGGCAGTGACCATCGGCTCGATGGCGAGCACGAGACCGGCGCGGATCTCGGCTCCGGCGTCGGGCGTGCGGTAGTTGAAGACGCTGGGCGCCTCGTGCATCTTGCGTCCGATGCCGTGGCCGACGTACTCGCGCAGGATGCCGTACGTCTCGCCCGACACCTCGGATGGGCCCTGCGCTTCGATGTACTCCTGGATCGCGGTTCCGAGATCGCCGATGTGCGAGGCGGATGCCATGGCGGCGATCCCCGCCCACATCGAGCCCTCGGTGACGCGCGAGAGCTCCTCGCGGCGCGCCACCAGCTCGGGGCGCGTGTCGTCGGGCACCACGAAGGTCACCGCGCTGTCGCCGTTCCAGCCCTTGAACTGCGCCCCGCAGTCGACCGAGACGATGTCGCCCGGCTCGAGAACCCGATCGCCCGGGATGCCGTGCACGACCTGCTCGTTGACCGAGATGCACGTCGTGTGCCGGTATCCCCGTACGAGCTGGAAGTTCGACTCGGCGCCACGATCGAGGATGGCCCGCTCGGCCGCGGCATCCAGCTGCCCGGTCGTGACCCCGGCCCGCACCAGCGGACGGACGGCGTCGAGAGCGGCGGCGGTGATCAGCCCGGGCTCGAGCATCGAGCGCAGCTGCGCCGGTGTCTTGTAGATCGACTTGCGGAACATCGAAGGGTCAGACCAGCTGCCCGATGCCGCGCGCGGCGAGGGCGGCGGAGATCCGCGCGGTGATCTCGTCGAGGGAGCCGACGCCGTCGATACGGTCGACGATGCCGCGCTCCTCGTACACGGAGATGATCGGAGCGGTCTCGTGCTCGTAGATGTCGAGACGGTGCGCGATGGCCTCGTCGGTGTCGTCCGAACGACCCTGCTCCACAGCACGCAGGCTGAGGCGCGCGATGCTCTCCTCGCGCGGCACGTCGAGCAGGATGACGGCGTCGAGGGCCGCGTCCTGCTCGCCGAGGAAGGCATCGAGGTGGTGCACCTGGGCAGTGTTGCGGGGGTAGCCGTCGAGCAGGAAGCCGCCCTGCGCGTCGTCCTGCGACAGCCGGTCGCGGACGATCTCGCTGGTCAGCTCGTCCGGCACGAGGTCGCCCGCGTCGAGGATCGCGGTGACCTTCTGCCCCAGCTCGGTGCCCTCTTTGATGTTGGCGCGGAACATGTCGCCGGTCGAGACGACGGGGATGCTCAGCGCCTCGGCGACGCGGATGCCCTGGGTGCCCTTGCCGGAGCCCTGCGGGCCGACGATGAGAAGACGAGCGGAAGACGTCATCGGAGGAGCCCTTCGTAGTGGCGCTGCTGCAGCTGCGCGTCGATCTGCTTCACCGTCTCGAGACCGACACCCACGATGATCAGGATCGAGGCGCCACCGAACGGGAAGTTCTGGTTGGCCTGCACCGTCGCCAGCGCAATCAGCGGGATCAGCGCGACGAGGCCCAGGTAGAGCGAACCGGGGAACGTGATGCGGGTGATGACGTAGTCGAGGTACTCCGCCGTCGGACGGCCGGCGCGGATGCCGGGGATGAACCCGCCGTACCTCTTCATGTTGTCGGCGACCTCGACGGGGTTGAACGTGATCGCGACGTAGAAGTAGGTGAACCCGATGATCAGCAGGAAGTACGCGGCCATGTACAGCGGCTGGTCGCCGGATGCCAGATTCGCGAGGACCCAGGCAACCCACGCCGGCGGCTCGCTGCCGTCAGCGGGCGTGTTGAACTGCGCGACGAGCATCGGCACGTACAGCAGCGACGAGGCGAAGATGATCGGGATCACACCCGCCATGTTCACCTTGATCGGGATGTAGGTGTTCGTGCCGCCGTAGGTGCGCCGGCCGACCATGCGCTTGGCGTACTGCACCGGCACGCGACGCTGCGACTGCTCGACGTACACGATCAGCGACATCACCACGATGCCGATGAGCAGCACCAGCAGGAAGGTCTCGAAGCCCTTCGCCTCCCAGATGGCCCACATCGACGACGGGAACGTCGCGGCGATCGAGGTGAAGATGAGCAGCGACATGCCGTTGCCGATGCCGCGCTCGGTGACGAGCTCGGCCATCCACATGATGAGTCCCGTGCCGGCGGTCATCGCGATGATGATGAGCGCCTGTGCCCACCACACGTCGTTGGTCAGCAGGTTGTTGCAGGCGGCGACGTCGGTCTGACCGAACAGCTGACCGCTGCGTGCCACCGTCACCACGGTCGCGGACTGCAGCAGTGCGAGTGCGATCGTGAGGTAGCGGGTGTACTGGGTGAGCTTGCTCTGGCCCGCCTGGCCCTCCTGGTGGAGGGACTCGAAGTGCGGGATGACGACGCGGAGCAGCTGCGTGATGATCGTCGCGGTGATGTACGGCATCACACCGAGGGCGAAGATCGACAGCTGCAGCAGCGCACCGCCGGAGAAGAGGTTGACCAGTCCGAGCAGGCCGTCGGTGCCGGCGTTGGCGGCGAGGCACTGCTCGACGTTCGGGAAGTTCACGAACGGAGCCGGCACATTCGAGCCCAGACGGTACAGAGCGATGATGCCGATGGTGAAAAGGATCTTCTGCCGCAGGTCAGGCGTGCGGAAGATTCGCGCGATGGCGCTAAACAAGGGCGTTCCTCCTGAAGGGATTGCCGAACGTGGAAGGACGGCCGAAAGTCCAGGGTAACGCAAAGGAGGGGCCGGATAATCTCCGACCCCTCCCAGCGTTCACAGCTTCTGGCTCAGTTGATCGAACCGCCGGCGGCGACGATCTTCTGCTCGGCGCTGCCGGAGACCTTGTCGACCGACACGGTCAGCTTGACCGAGATGTCGCCGTCGCCGAGGACCTTGACCTTCTCGTTCTTGCGCACGGCACCCTTGGCGACCAGGTCGCTGACGGTGACATCGCCACCCTGGGGGTACAGCTCCGCGAGCTTGGCCAGGTTCACGACCTGGTACTCGACGCGGAACGGGTTCTTGAACCCGCGCAGCTTCGGGGTGCGCATGTGCAGCGGCATCTGCCCACCCTCGAAGCCGGCGCGCACGGTGTTGCGCGCCTTGGTGCCCTTGGTTCCACGACCGGCGGTCTTGCCCTTCGAGCCCTCACCGCGACCGACACGGGTCTTCGCGGTGTGAGCGCCCGGGACGGGACGCAGGTGGTGCACCTTCAGCACCGACGGACGCGCAGCCGGAGCGTCGGCGTCCTTCTTGGCCGGAGCCTTCTTGTCGGCGGCCTTGGCCGGATCGGCCTTCGCAGCAGCCGGCTTCACTTCGGCTCCCTCCGGTCGCTCAGTGCGACGCTTGGCAGCGGTCTTCGGGGCCTTGGTGGCCTCGACGGTTTCGTTCTTCTCAGCCATTAGTCGATCTCCTCAACCTTGACGAGGTGCGCGACGGTGCGGACGTAGCCGCGGGTCTGAGCGTCGTCGGGACGAACGACCGAGTCGCCGATCCGCTTGAGACCGAGCGAACGCAGCGTGTCGCGCTGGTTCTGCTTCTCGCTCACCTTGGACTTGATCTGCGTGACCTTGAGGCGCTCAGCCATCAGGCACCTACCTTCTGCGCGGCGGCGGCAGCGGCCTTCGCCTCGTTGCGGATGATGATCTCCGGCACGACGGCGTCGTAGTCGAGACCACGACGAGCGGCGACGGCGCGCGGCTCCTCGAGACCCTGCAGAGCCTCGACCGTGGCGTGCACGATGTTGATCGTGTTCGACGAGCCGAGCGACTTCGACAGGACGTCGTGGATGCCGGCGCACTCGAGCACGGCGCGAACCGGACCACCGGCGATGACACCGGTACCGGCAGCGGCCGGACGCAGCAGGACGACGCCTGCGGCAGCCTCACCCTGCACGGGGTGCGGGATGGTCGAGCCGACGCGCGGGACGCGGAAGAAGTTGCGCTTGGCCTCTTCGACACCCTTCGAGATCGCCAGGGGCACCTCGCGGGCCTTGCCGTAGCCGACGCCGACCAGACCGTTGCCGTCACCGACGACCACGAGTGCGGTGAAGCTGAAGCGACGACCACCCTTCACGACCTTCGAGACGCGGTTGATGGTGACGACGCGCTCCAGGAACTGGTTGTCCCCGCGGTCGCGCGAGTTGCGGTCGCGGCTCTGGCCGCGGTCGCGGCCGCCACGGCGGTTATCGCGCTGCTCGCGCTGCGGCTCGGCCTGAGCCTGAGCCTCGGCAGGAGCGGTTTCGGTCACTTCGTTCTCCTTGTTGTCACTCACAGTGCCAGACCCCCTTCGCGGGCGCCGTCGGCGATGGCGGCGACACGACCGGCGTAGCGGTTGCCGCCACGGTCGAACACTGCCTCGGAAACGCCGGCGGCCTTCGCACGCTCAGCGACGAGCTCGCCGACCTTGCGGGCCTTGGCGGTCTTGTCACCGTCGAAGGAGCGCAGCTCGGTCTCGAGCGTGGAAGCGGATGCCACAGTGTGGCCCTTGGCGTCGTCGACGAGCTGCACGAACACGTGGCGCGCGGAGCGGTTGACGACGAGACGCGGGCGGACGTCGGAGCCGACGATCTTCTTGCGAAGACGTGCGTGGCGACGCGCGCGGGCGGCGGACTTGGACTTGACAGCCATGGTTACTTACCAGCCTTTCCGGCCTTGCGACGCACGACCTCGCCGGCGTAGCGCACACCCTTGCCCTTGTACGGCTCGGGCTTGCGGATCTTGCGGATGTTGGCCGCGGCCTCGCCGACAGCCTGCTTGTCGATGCCACTCACGGTCACCTTGTTGGTGCCCTCGACCGTCAGGGTGATGCCTGCGGGCGGGTCGACCAGGACCGGGTGCGAGAAGCCGAGCGCGAACTCGATCGAGCCGCCCTTCTGCTGCACGCGGTAACCGGTGCCGACGACCTCGAGGCCCTTGGTGTAGCCCTGGGTGACGCCGATGATGTTGTTGTTGATGAGGGTACGGGTCAGACCGTGCAGCGAGCGCGACTCGCGCTCGTCGTCCGGGCGGGTGACGAGAACCTGGTTCTCCTCGACCGAGACCTCGATGGGGTTGGCCAGGGTGAGCGAGAGCTCGCCCTTGGGTCCCTTGACTGCGACCTCGCGGCCGTCGACCGAGACGGTCACGCCGGAGGGGATGTCGATGGGAAGTCGTCCGATTCGCGACATGTCAGATCACCACACGTAGGCGAGAACTTCTCCGCCCACGCCCTTCTGCTCAGCCTGACGGTCGGTGAGAAGACCGGAGGAGGTGGACAGGATGGCAACGCCGAGGCCACCGAGGACCTTGGGCAGCTCGGTCGACTTCGCGTAGACACGCAGACCGGGCTTCGACACGCGCTTGATGCCGGCGATGGAGCGCTCACGGTTGGGACCGTACTTGAGCGAGAGGGTGAGGTTGCTGCCGACGCGGGCGTCGGTCACCTCGAAGCCGCCGATGTAGCCCTCCTGCTGGAGGATCTCGGCGATGTTCGTCTTGAGCTTGCTCGACGGCATGGTCACGGAATCGTGGTGCGCCGAGTTAGCGTTGCGCAGACGGGTCAGCATGTCTGCGACCGGGTCTGTCATCGTCATATCTGGTTTCCTTCGATCATGAGGTTCCGGCTGCCGTTACACGACAGACGGCCTTCGATGAGAGTGGCGCCCGAGCGGACGCACAATCTTCAATTGTAAGGGATGCGGGGAGGGCGCCTCGACAGGCTCAGCGACCCAGGATGGGTCTCTGAGCCTGTCGAAGGGTCACGCCGGGGCGTCGGCGGCCTTGAACGGGAAGCCGAGCGCGCGCAGGAGTGCGCGACCCTCGTCGTCCGTCTTGGCCGTGGTGACCACGGTGATGTCGAACCCGCGGACGCGGTCGATCCGGTCCTGGTCGATCTCGTGGAACACGCTCTGCTCCTGGAGACCGAAGGTGTAGTTGCCGTTGCCGTCGAACTGATCGGCCGACAGACCGCGGAAGTCGCGGATGCGCGGCAGCGCCAGGTTGACGAGGCGGTCGACGAACTCCCACGCACGGTCGCCGCGGAGGGTGACGTGCGCGCCGATGGCCTGGCCCTCGCGCAGCTTGAACTGCGCGATGGACTTGCGGGCCTTCGTGACGATGGGCTTCTGACCGGTGATCTTGGTGAGGTCGTCGATGGCGCCCTCGATCACCTTGGAGTCACGAGCCGCTTCACCGACACCGGTGTTGACGACGACCTTCACCAGGCCGGGGATCTGCATGACGTTCGCGTAGCCGAACTGCTCCTGCAGAGTCTTCTTGATCTCGGTGTTGTACTTCTGCTTCAGGCGAGGCTGGGTCTTGCCAGTCTCAGCAGCAGTTGCCGTTGCCATCAGAGGTCCTTACCTGACTTCTTCGCGTAGCGCACGCGGACCGTGCGCTTCACGCCGTCCTTGACCTGCTCCTCGACGCGGTGGCCGACACGGGTCGGCTTCTTGGTCGAGGGGTCGACGAGAGCGACGTTGGAGATGTGGATCGGGGCCTCGACGGTCTCGATGCCACCGGTCTTGGTGCCGCGCTGGGTCTGGCCGACACGGGTGTGGCGGGTGACGAAGTTGACACCCTCCACGACGACGCGGTTCTGCTCGACGAGGACCTCGAGGACCTTGCCCTGCTTACCGCGGTCGCCGCCCTTGTCCTGCTTGCGGCCGCTGATGACCTGAACCAGGTCACCCTTCTTGATTTTCGCCATGATCAGATGACCTCCGGGGCGAGCGAGACGATCTTCATGAACTTCTTGTCGCGAAGCTCACGACCGACCGGTCCGAAGATGCGGGTGCCGCGGGGCTCCCCGTCGTTCTTCAGGATGACGGCGGCGTTCTCGTCGAACTTGATGTACGAACCGTCGGCACGACGCGTCGACTTGACGGTGCGGACGATGACGGCCTTGACCACATCGCCCTTCTTGACGTTGCCGCCGGGGATCGCGTCCTTGACGGTCGCGACGATGGTGTCGCCCAGACCGGCGTAACGGCGGCTGGAGCCACCGAGGACGCGGATCGTGAGCAGCTCCTTGGCGCCGGTGTTGTCGGCGACCTTGACGCGGGACTCGGTCTGGATCACTTTGCCTTCTCCAGGATCTCCACCAGACGCCAGCGCTTGGTGGCGCTCAGCGGGCGGGTCTCGTTGATGAGAACGAGGTCGCCGATGCCGGCGGTGTTGTCCTCATCGTGCGCCTTGACCTTCGACGTGACGCGGATGACCTTGCCGTAAAGCGGGTGCTTCACGCGGTCCTCGACCTCGACGACGATGGTCTTGTCCATCTTGTCGCTGACGACGTAGCCACGGCGCGACTTGCGGTATCCGCGCGCAGCTGCGTCGCGGACATCGTGCTCGCCGTGCTCGACGGCGTCAGCAGCCTTCTTCTCAGCCATTACTCGGCCTCCTCCTTCGGAGCGGCCTCGTCAGCGGCATCCGCCTTCTTGGCCTTGCTCTTCTTCGCCTTCGCCGGAGCCTCGACCGGAGCGGGCGTCGCACGGATGCCCAGCTCGCGCTCGCGGATCACGGTGTAAAGGCGCGCGATGTCGCGCTTGACAGCGCGGATGCGGCCGTGGCTCTCCAGCTGGCCGGTGGCCGACTGGAAACGGAGGTTGAACAGCTCCTCCTTGGCCTTGCGCAGCTCCTCGACGAGGCGCTGGTCTTCGAACGTGTCGAGCTCGCTCGGTGCGAGCTCCTTGGTGCCGATCGCCATTACGCGTCGCCCTCCTCGCGCTTGATGATGCGTGCCTTGAGCGGCAGCTTGTGAATGGCCCGGGTGAGTGCCTCGCGAGCGAGTTCCTCACTGACGCCAGCGACCTCGAAGAGGACGCGACCCGGCTTGACGTTGGAGACCCACCACTCGGGCGAGCCCTTACCCGAACCCATGCGGGTCTCAGCGGGCTTCTTGGTGAGCGGGCGGTCGGGGTAGATGTTGATCCACACCTTTCCACCACGCTTGATGTGACGGGTCATCGCGATACGAGCGGACTCGATCTGACGGTTGGTCACGTAGGCGGGGGTGAGCGCCTGGATGCCGTACTCACCGAACGACACCTTGGTGCCACCGGTGGCCTGGCCCGAGCGCTTCGGGTGGTGCTGCTTGCGGTACTTGACCTTACGAGGGATAAGCATCAGGCAGACGCTCCTTCTGCGACGGGAGCCTCGTTGCGACGGTCACCGCGGTCGCCACGGGGGCCACGACGGTCGCCACGCTCGCGCGAAGGCTTCTGGTTGGCCTGCTCGCGAGCAAGCTCCTTGTTGGTGAGGTCGCCCTTGTAGATCCAGACCTTCACGCCGATGCGGCCGAAGGTGGTCTTCGCCTCGTAGAAGCCGTAGTCGATGTTCGCGCGCAGCGTGTGCAGCGGCACACGACCCTCGCGGTAGAACTCCGAGCGGCTCATCTCCGCGCCGCCGAGGCGGCCGGAGACCTGGATGCGGATGCCCTTGGCGCCGGCGCGCTGTGCGCCCTGCAGACCCTTGCGCATCGCGCGGCGGAACGCCACACGAGCAGAGAGCTGCTCGGCGATGCCCTGCGCGACGAGCTGAGCGTCGGCCTCGGGGTTCTTGACCTCGAGGATGTTCAGCTGGATCTGCTTGCCGGTGAGCTTCTCGAGGTCACCGCGGATGCGCTCGGCCTCGGCGCCGCGGCGGCCGATGACGATGCCGGGACGTGCGGTGTGGATGTCCACACGCACACGGTCGCGGGTGCGCTCGATCTCAATGTTCGAGACGCCGGCGCGGTCGAGCTGCGTCTGCAGCAGACGACGGATCTTGATGTCCTCGGCGACGTAGTCGGCGTAACGCTGGCCCGGCTTCGTCGAGTCCGAGAACCAACGCGACACGTGGTCCGTGGTGATGCCGAGGCGGAAGCCGTACGGGTTGACCTTCTGGCCCATTACTTGCTCGCCTTCTTCGTCTTGGCCGCCGGTGCGGCCGCGTCAGCGACCTCCGGGGTGGCCAGCACGACCGTGATGTGGCTCGTGCGCTTCTTGATCTGCGAGGCACGACCCTGAGCACGGGGGCGGAAACGCTTGAGCGTCGTGCCCTCGTCGACGTACGCGTTCTTCACGTACAGGTCCTGCTCGTCCAGGAATTCGCCGTCACGGTCGGCCTTGACCGACGCGTTGGCGATCGCGGAGTGCACGAGCTTGTAGATCGGCTCGCTGGCACCCTGCGGTGCGAACTTCAGAATGGCCAGTGCTTCCTGCGCCTGCTTGCCCTTGATGAGCGCGACGACACGACGAGCCTTCTGAGGGGTCACGCGGATGTGCTTGACGCGTGCGATGGATTCCACCATTGTTCTCCTCCTCTGTTTCTGTCCAGAGCGTCACCGCGTCAGCGGCGACGGCCCTTCTTGTCGTCCTTCTCGTGGCCGCGGAAGGTGCGGGTGGGCGCGAACTCGCCCAGCTTGTGGCCGACCATGGTCTCGGTCACGAACACGGGGATGTGCTTGCGACCGTCGTGCACGGCGATGGTGTGTCCCAGCATTGCGGGGATGATCATCGAGCGACGCGACCAGGTCTTGATGACGTTCTTCGTACCGGACTCGTTCTGTCCGACCACCTTGCGAAGCAGGTGCTCGTCGACGAAGGGGCCCTTCTTGAGACTGCGTGGCATCTTCCTCTACTCCTACTTGCGCTTCTTGCCGGCGTTGCGGCGGCGGACGATGTACTTGTCACTTTCCTTGTTGGCGTGACGGGTACGACCCTCAGCCTGGCCCCACGGGGAGACGGGGTGACGACCACCGGACGTCTTGCCCTCACCACCACCGTGCGGGTGGTCGACCGGGTTCATGGCGACACCGCGGACGGTCGGGCGGATGCCCTTCCAGCGGTTGCGGCCTGCCTTGCCCCAGTTGATGTTCGACTGCTCGGCGTTGCCGACCTCGCCGATGGTCGCGCGGCAGCGCGCATCGACGTTGCGGATCTCGCCCGAGGGCAGACGCAGCTGTGCGTAGGGGCCGTCCTTCGCGACCAGACGCACCGAGGCGCCGGCCGAACGGGCCATCTTCGCTCCGCCGCCGGGACGCAGCTCGATCGCGTGGATCACGGTACCGGTGGGGATGTTCTTCAGCGGCAGGTTGTTGCCCGGCTTGATGTCAGCGCCGGCACCCGACTCGACGACGTCGCCCTGCTTCAGCTTGTTCGGGGCGAGGATGTAGCGCTTCTCGCCGTCGAAGTAGTGCAGCAGCGCGATGCGCGCGGTGCGGTTGGGGTCGTACTCGATGTGAGCGACCTTGGCGTTGATGCCGTCCTTGTCATTGCGACGGAAGTCGATGACGCGGTACTGGCGCTTGTGGCCACCACCGATGTGACGGGTCGTGATGCGGCCCTGGTTGTTGCGACCACCGGTCTTCGAGAGCGGGCGCAGCAGCGACTTCTCAGGCGTCGATCGAGTGATCTCGGCGAAGTCGGCCACCGACGAACCGCGGCGACCCGGGGTCGTGGGCTTGTACTTGCGAATAGCCATTATGTGTCCTTATCCCCCGGTCAGCCGACTGCCGTGAAGATGTCGATGGAGCCCGACTTGAGAGCCACGATCGCGCGCTTGGTGTCCTTGCGCTTGCCGGTGCCGAAGCGGGTGCGGCGGGCCTTGCCGACGCGGTTGATCGTGTTGACCGAAGCCACCTTGACGCCGAAGATCTTCTCGATGGCGAGCTTGATCTCGGTCTTCGAGGCGCGCGGGTCGACGAGGAACGTGTACTTGCCCTCGTCGATCAGGCTGTAGCTCTTCTCGGACACGACCGGTCCGAGGATGATGTCGCGCGGGTCCTTGTTCAGGGCCGTGGCGAGAACGTTCTGCTCGGTCATGCCGAGACCTCCTCTGCGGTCGCACCCGTCTTCGAGGCGATGAAGCCCTCGAGTGCGGCCTTGGTGAAGACGATGTCGTCGGAGACGACGACGTCGTAGGCGTTCAGCTGGTCGAAGCTGATCAGGTGAACGTTCGCGAGGTTGCGGACGCTCTTCGTGGTCAGCTCGTCGGAGCGCTCGATGACGACCAGCACGTTCTTCGACGGGGCGACGGATGCCAGGAGGCCGGCCGCAGCCTTGGTCGAGGGGGTGCTGTCGGCGACGAAGGCCTCGACGGCGTGCAGACGCTCGCCGCGCAGACGGTCGCTGAGCGCGCCACGGAGGGCGGCGGCGATCATCTTCTTGGGGGTGCGCTGCGAGTAGTCGCGCGGCTGCGGGCCGTGGACCGTGCCACCACCGCGGTGCTGCGGCATGCGGATCGAGCCCTGACGGGCGTTACCCGTGCCCTTCTGCTTGAAGGGCTTGCTGCCGGAGCCGGACACGTCGCCACGAGTCTTCGTGGCGTGGGTGCCCTGACGCGCGGCTGCGAGCTGCGCGACGACGACCTGGTGGATCAGGGGGACGTTGGTCTCGACGTCGAAGATCGAGGCGGGCAGCTCGACAGAGCCTGCCTTGTTGCCGTCGACCGACAGGACGTCGATTGCCAGAGTGGAGTCAGCCATGGGATCAGGCACCCTTCACTGCGTTGCGGACGTACACGATACGACCACGCGCACCGGGGACGGCGCCCTTGACGAGCATGAGTCCCTTCTCGGCGTCGATGGCGTGCACCGTGAGGTTGAGGACGGTCACGCGCTCGCCACCCATGCGGCCGGCCATGCGCATGCCCTTGAACACGCGGCTCGGGGTCGACGAGGCGCCGATCGAGCCGGGCTTGCGGTGGTTGCGGTGCGCACCGTGGGAGGCCGAGACGCCGGCGAAGTTGTGACGCTTCATGACACCGGCGGTGCCCTTGCCCTTGCTGGTGCCGACGACGTCGACCAGCTGGCCTGCCTCGAACACGCCGTCGAGCGTGAGCTCCTGGCCGAGCGCGTAGTCAGCGGCGTCCGCGGTTCGGATCTCGGTGACGTGGCGACGCGGGGTGACGCCGGCAGCCTCGAAGTGGGCGGTCAGCGGCTTGTTGACCTTGCGGGGGTCGATCTGGCCGTAGGCGATCTGAACGGCGTTGTAGCCGTCCTTCTCGGGGGTGCGAACCTGGGTGACCACGTTCGGAGCCAGCTCGATGACGGTCACGGGGATGAGCTTCCCGTTCTCGTTCCAGACCTGGGTCATGCCGAGCTTGGTGCCGAGCATGCCCTTGGAAATCTTTGCGTTGATGTCAACCATGGCGGACCTCAGAGCTTGATCTCGATGTTGACATCGGCGGGCAGGTCGAGACGCATCAGCGAGTCGACGGCCTTCGGCGTCGGGTCGACGATGTCGATCAGACGCTTGTGGGTGCGCATCTCGAAGTGCTCGCGGCTGTCCTTGTACTTGTGGGGCGACCGGATGACGCACACGACGTTCTTCTCGGTCGGAAGCGGCACGGGGCCGACGACGGTCGCGCCCGCACGGGTCACGGTGTCGACGATCTTTCGTGCCGACGTGTCGATGACCTTGTGGTCATACGACTTCAGGCGAATGCGGATCTTCTGTCCCGCCATTGTCTGCTCTCTCTCTATAGGCGTCGTACCGTCCGGGGCCGGGTGACCCTGGGGCATTGGACGCTCGATGGCGCTGATCGCGCCTTCGGCACTTGCGCACCGCTGTTCTCTTTTCACCATGAAGACGCCAGCATCAGATGCTCGCGTCTTCGAGTGGGATTCGTCCTGCTGCCCGCGGCCTAGAACCCTGCAGCATCCTTCGGATGTCGCCGTCTATGCACAGTCGTGACAGTGATTCCGCGCATCGTGAAGAGCGCAGAAATGTGGAACCTGTCTATTCTGCCACGCGGATTCCGGTGCTGCAAACCCGGGCGTGTCGCGCATGACTCCGCGGCCGCGGGATGACCCACCCGAACGCGGAAGAGGGGCCGGACCCGAAGGTCCGACCCCTCTTCCGAGAAGCAGGTGCTTACGCGTTGACCTTGGTCACCGTGCCGGCGCCGACGGTGCGGCCACCCTCACGGATCGCGAAGCCGAGGCCCTCTTCCATGGCGATCGGCTGGATCAGCTCGACCGTCATGTCGGTGGTGTCACCGGGCATGACCATCTCGGTGCCCTCGGGCAGCGAGATGACGCCGGTCACGTCCGTGGTGCGGAAGTAGAACTGCGGGCGGTAGTTCGTGTAGAAGGGGTTGTGACGGCCACCCTCGTCCTTCGAGAGGATGTAGGCAGTGCCCTCGAAGTTGGTGTGCGGGGTGATCGAGCCCGGCTTCACGACGACCTGACCGCGCTCGACGTCCTCGCGCTTGGTGCCGCGGAGCAGCAGACCGCAGTTCTCGCCGGCCCATGCCTCGTCGAGCTGCTTGTGGAACATCTCGATACCGGTGACCGTGGTCTTCTGCGTCGGGCGGATGCCGACGATCTCGACCTCAGAGTTGATGGCCAGGGTGCCACGCTCGGCGCGGCCCGTGACGACCGTTCCACGACCGGTGATCGTGAAGACGTCCTCGATCGGCATGAGGAACGGCTTGTCGCGGTCGCGCTCGGGGTCCGGGATGGAGTCGTCAGCGGCCTGCATCAGCTCGACGATCGAGTTGACCCACTTCTCTTCGCCGTTGAGGGCGCCGAGGGCGGAGACCTGGATGACCGGAGCGTCGTCGCCGGGGAAGCCCTGCGACGAGAGCAGCTCGCGGACCTCGAGCTCGACGAGCTCCAGGATCTCCTCGTCGTCGACCATGTCCGACTTGTTGAGGGCGACCATCAGGTACGGCACGCCGACCTGCTTGGCGAGCAGCACGTGCTCACGCGTCTGAGCCATCGGGCCGTCGGTGGCGGCGACCACGAGGATCGCGCCGTCCATCTGGGCAGCACCGGTGATCATGTTCTTGACGTAGTCGGCGTGGCCGGGGGCGTCGACGTGCGCGTAGTGGCGCTTCGGGGTCTCGTACTCGATGTGCGAGATGTTGATGGTGATGCCGCGCTGACGCTCCTCGGGAGCCGAGTCGATCGTCGCGAAGTCACGCTGGACGTTCGTGGCCGACGGGTACTTGTCTGCAAGCACCTTCGAGATAGCGGCAGACAGCGTGGTCTTGCCGTGGTCGACGTGACCGATCGTTCCGATGTTGACGTGCGGCTTGGTCCGCTCGAACTTGGCCTTGGCCACTGGGTCCTCCTCAGGACGTTCGTGTAGAGATGGCCGGGCACTGGATTGTGACCGGGTCCCTACGGATTTCGGTTTCTCAGTTTAGTAGAGAGTGAATGTGAAGTTGTGGGGTACCGGATGCCCGGGCCGAGACCCGGGCATCCGGAGAAGGGCTTACTCGCCCTTGGCCTTCTGGATGATCTCATCCGCAACGGCGCGCGGAACCTCAGCGTAGCTGTCGAACTCCATCGAGTAGACGGCACGACCCGAGGTCTTCGAGCGCAGGTCGCCGATGTAGCCGAACATCTCGGACAGCGGCACCGAAGCGCGCACCACCTTGACGCCCTGTGCGTCCTCCATCGACTGGACCTGCCCGCGACGCGAGTTCAGGTCGCCGATGACGTCGCCCATGTACTCCTCGGGAGTACGCACCTCGACGGCCATCAGCGGCTCGAGCAGCACCGGGTTGGCGCGACGTGCGGCCTCCTTGAAGCCCATCGAGCCGGCGATCTTGAACGCCATCTCCGAGGAGTCGACGTCGTGAGCGGCACCGTCGACGATGGTCGCCTTGACGCCCACCATCGGGTAGCCCGCCAGCACACCGACGTTCATCGCGTCCTGGAAACCGGCGTCGATCGAGCCGATGTACTCGCGCGGGATGCGACCACCGGTGACCGAGTTCACGAACTCGTACGTCTTCTCGCCGTCGAGGTCGAGCGGCTCGATGTTGAACTGGATCTTCGCGAACTGACCCGATCCACCCGTCTGCTTCTTGTGGGTGTAGTCGTGCTTCTCGACGATCTTCTTGATCGTCTCGCGGTAGGCCACCTGGGGCTTTCCGACGTTCGCCTCGACGCGGAACTCGCGCTTCATGCGGTCGACGAGGATGTCGAGGTGCAGCTCGCCCATGCCCTTGATGGTCGTCTGGCCGGTCTCGGGGTTGAGCTCGGTGCGGAAGGTCGGGTCCTCTTCAGCGAGCTTCTGGATCGCGAGACCCAGCTTCTCCTGGTCGGCCTTGGTCTTCGGCTCGATGGCGACCTCGATCACCGGCTCCGGGAACGTCATCGACTCGAGCACGACGGGGGCGGCCGGGTCGGCGAGGGTGTCACCGGTGGTGGTGTCCTTCAGGCCGATGACGGCGTAGATGTTGCCCGCGGTGAGCGAGTCGACCGGGTTCTCCTTGTTGGCGTGCATCTGGAAGATCTTTCCGATGCGCTCCTTCTTGCCCTTGGTCGAGTTGACCACGGCGGAGCCCGAGTCGAGGTGGCCCGAGTACACGCGCACGTAGGTCAGGCGACCGAAGAACGGGTGCACGGCGACCTTGAACGCGAGAGCCGAGAACGGGTCGTTCGCGTCGGGGTGACGCTCGATGACCTTCTCCTCGTCCTTCGGGTCGTGCGCCTCGATGGCACCGACGTCAAGGGGGTTGGGGAGGAAGTCCACGACCGCGTCCAGCATCGGCTGCACGCCGCGGTTCTTGAACGCCGAGCCGCAGAGCACGGGGTAGATCTCGTTCGCGACGACCATCTTGCGGATGGCGCCCTTGATCTCGTCGATGCTGAGCTCTTCGCCGCCGAAGAACTTCTCGAGCAGCGCGTCGTCGGTCTCGGCGACGGTCTCGAGCAGCTGCTGGCGGTACTCCTCGGCCTTCTCCTGAAGGTCGGCGGGGATCTCCTGCACCTCGTACGAGGCGCCCATGGTCACGTCACCCTTGGAGTCACCGGGCCAGACCAGCGCGCGCATCTGGATGAGGTCGACGACGCCGACGAAGTCGCTCTCGGCGCCGATCGGGAGCTGCAGCACGAGCGGCTTGGCACCCAGGCGGTTCACGATCGTGTCGACGGTGTAGTAGAAGTCGGCGCCCAGCTTGTCCATCTTGTTGACGAAGCAGATACGGGGCACGTCGTACTTGTCGGCCTGACGCCAGACGGTCTCGGACTGGGGCTCGACGCCCTCCTTGCCGTCGAACACGGCGACAGCGCCGTCGAGCACGCGCAGCGAGCGCTCGACCTCGACCGTGAAGTCGACGTGACCGGGGGTGTCGATGATGTTGATCTGGTTCTTGTTCCAGAAGCAGGTCACGGCGGCCGACGTGATCGTGATGCCGCGCTCCTTCTCCTGCTCCATCCAGTCAGTGGTCGCGCCACCGTCGTGGGTCTCGCCGAGCTTGTGGTTGACACCCGTGTAGAACAGGATGCGCTCGGTCGTGGTGGTCTTGCCGGCATCGATGTGCGCCATGATGCCGATGTTGCGGACCTTGCTCAGGTCGGTGAGCACTTCTTGTGCCACGGGGGTTCCTCCGGGATGGTTCAGGAACGAACAGAGAGTGGGAGCGGATGCCGCGGTGGCGGCATCCGCTCAGCCCTTTACCAGCGGTAGTGGGCGAAGGCGCGGTTCGACTCGGCCATCTTGTGGGTGTCTTCGCGGCGCTTGACCGCGGCACCCAGACCGTTCGATGCGTCGAGGATCTCGTTCTGCAGACGCTCGGTCATCGTCTTCTCACGACGACCCTTCGCGTAGCTGACCAGCCAGCGCAGCGCGAGGGTGTTCGCGCGGTGCGGCTTGACCTCGACGGGAACCTGGTAGGTCGAGCCACCGACGCGGCGGCTGCGGACCTCGAGGGTGGGGCGCACGTTGTCAAGCGCCTTCTTGAGGGTGGCGACGGCGTCCTGGCCGTTCTTCGCCTCGACACCGCGGAGGGCGCCGTAGACGATGGACTCGGCGAGCGACTTCTTGCCGTCGACGAGGATCTTGTTCACCAGCGAGGTGACGATCGGAGCGCCGTAGACCGGGTCGTTGACGACGGGGCGCTTGGGTGCGGGACCTTTACGAGGCATCTGACTCAGCCCTTCTTCGCGCCGTAGCGGGAACGAGCCTGCTTACGGTTCTTGACTGCCTGGGTGTCGAGTGCACCACGGACGATCTTGTAGCGGACACCGGGGAGGTCCTTCACACGACCACCGCGGACGAGCACCAGCGAGTGCTCCTGGAGGTTGTGGCCCTCACCGGGGATGTAGGCGGTCACCTCGGTGCCGTTGCGGAGCTTCACACGAGCGACCTTGCGCATCGCCGAGTTCGGCTTCTTCGGGGTGGTGGTGTACACGCGGGTGCACACGCCGGCCTGCTGCGGGTTCGCCTTCAGAGCGGGCGCCTTGGTCTTCGAGACCTTGGGCGAACGTCCCTTGCGAACCAACTGCTGAATAGTTGGCACGTTCTCTCCTCATAGTGCTGCACGGTGACAGCGTGATGGGTTTCACATCATGACCCACCGGCTCGACAGAGGAGTCGGGCTTTTGGTGTGATGGGTATGCCGTGGGGGCGAACCGACGGTGCCGGCGCCCGCGTGCGCGCACAGTGGTGCACACACCCGATCAAGTGTAAGCGCCCGAGGCCACGCCGGTCAAATGAGCACCGGATGCTGTGCTACGGCGTATCCGGGTCGAAGGGCGAGTCCAGCGCCTCGCTGAGCTCGGCGAGCATCGCCTCGATCTGCGGCTCGACGTACTGCGAGATCGCCGCCTGCACGTGCAGGCGGTGTCGGAGCAGCAGCCCGCAGATCTCGCGTCCGACCATGTTGGCGTACTCGTCGGCGAGCGCGACCTCCTGGCGAAGCGCGGCCTTGGCCTCGTCGGAGAGCGGCGGCAGAGGTGGCAGCTGGGCAGCCGCCTCGTCGGCCATGCCCGCGACGGTGAACAGGAACGGGGCCCCGGGCACGGGGTCGGGGTCGAGCGGCATCCCCTCGTACTCGGGATCGAGGTCCTCACCGGGCCGGTAGGCACGCGACCGGTTCCGGGCCGCCTGGTGGTCGAGCTCAGCCTGGAGCATCGGCAGGTTGCGCGCCGTGTACTCGGCGACGGCCTGGTCGACGATCGACTTGATCCGCGTCGAGAGTCCGTGCTGCACGCCGTGCGGCACGTTGCCGCCGATGCCCACGGCCGAGAGCACCGGAGAGCCCAGGCATCGCCGACACGGCGCCACCCGGCCGCGGTGCGTGGCCGGAGCCCAGCGCGGCACCCAGCGCAGCCAGGCCTCGACGGCCTGGTCGACGAGGGATTCCAGCGACCTCTCCACGTCTACAGAGTAGGGCCGGGATGCCATGGAGGGGCGCTTTCCGGTGAGGGGCGGCGCGTCCGCCCTCACTCCGCCTCGTCGCGCTCCCACGGCCACCGCGGCGTACCCGACCGCGAGCGGCGCAGCGCCACCCCGATCCATCCTGCGATCAGCGCGGCGACGACGATGACGAGGCTCGATCCGCGCACCACGATCTGAGAGGCGGCGGCTGCGGCGTGCGCGAGTCCCGCGCCTCCGACCATGGCCGAGAGCCAGACCGCGGCGAGGTGCGCGAGGGCTGTCGCCAGCGCCACGAGCACGACCGCTCCGAACGGCGGAAGCCGCCTGCGCAGCACCGGTGCCAGCAGACAGGCGAATACCGCGATCGCAACGGCCATGCCCGCAACGCCCGGCCAGAGGGTGAGCCCCTCGACGGAGATGATGTCGACGTCAGTGAAGAACGACAGCATCCCGAGTCCGAGGATGCCGAAGGCGCCGAAGCAGACCGTGCCGATCACCCCGGCGAGGAAGGCAGAGACCCCCTCCGGCTCGGGGCCGTGGGGGTCTCTGAGGGTCATGCCGTCAGACTACGCTCATCGCAGCGCGGAGGGACCCGCTTCGAGGGTGCGCTCGTACTCGGCCTGCGCCTCGGCGTTGAGCGCCTTCTTCTTGGCGCCGCTGCGCGCGACCCAGGCGCCGAACCAGATCGTGAGCTCGCGGGCGAAGATGAACGACGCGATGGCCAGCGGCGCGAGCAGCTGCTCGTTCACCAGCTCGACGGACTCGGTCGCCGTGATGCGCCAGAAGGGCGCCTGGAAGAGCTGCCCGAGGATGTATCCGCCGTAGGTCGCGATGGCCACGAACACGCCGAAGATGACCCACTTGCCCCAGCGGGCCCGGTTGATGAACGCGCCGAGCAGCCAGAACGAGAGGAAGAACACGACCACCGGAACCCAGAACGACCAGGTCGTCAGCGGCTCGAGCGCAGCGGTGCCGATGTTCTCGACCGTCACATCGCCGCGGAGGGCGCCGAAGCCGAGGATCGCCGCGAGATAGAGGATGGCGAACGCGACCGCTGCCACCAGGCCGATGGCCCCGGCGGTGCCGCGGTTGCCCAGCTCGCGGGGCGGCTCCGGCGCCTGCACGAAGATCGGCTGCGGTGCCGCGGGCGGGGCGATGGGCTCGGCCGGGACGACCTGCGTCTCAGCGGCGGATGCCGCAGGGCTCGCGTACGCCGTGTCGGCGACGGTGTGGTGCTGAGGGCGGTCGGTGTCGATGACGCGGGTCGTGTCGGCGTCACGGGTGGCGTCGCCATCGCGGGTGTCGGCCGGGTGGACGGATGCCGTGGTGTCGTGCAGCTCAGTGACGACGACCTCGTCACGGTGCTCGTCGACACGCACGTCATCGACACGCACGTCATCGACACGCACGTCATCGACACGGTGCTCGCCGACACCGTGCTCGCCGACACTGTGCTCGTCGGCGCGGATCTCGTCCGCGCGGTGCTCGTCGACGCGAGGCGCATCGACAGGATCGACGTCGGCGACAGCCGGGCGCGCGGAGATGGAGTCGTCCTCGCGGCGCGCAGCGTCATAGCGGCGTCCCTCCGTCGAGCGCTCGAAGCCGTCACGGGAATCCACCTGCTCAGGGGTGCCGAAGATGCCCGGGTAATCGCGCTCGGCGGCAGCGAACGCCTCCATGTCGGGGTCGGCGGGCTTCGCCGCGGCATCCGCACTCGGCACATCCGCGCGTGCAGCGGCGGCGGCGTCGAGTCCCTCGTTGGCGCGGCCGACGACGTCGTCGACATCGTGGTGCTGCTCGTTCTTCGGAACCTCGGGGTCGCTCATGGGATCGCCTCTCGTCGTAGATGCACCCCGAGGCTAACTCCCCACACGTTTCGCGCCGCGAAGGCGTGCCGATGTGTCCGCGATGTCAGGACGCGCGATCCGGCGCTGGGCGGCGCCGCGGGCTGATCAGTGGGGCACGGTGCCGTCGATCAGCTGACCCACCATGTAGAGCAGTCCGGGTCCCGCCGGCAGCGACAGCCAGACCAGCGCGCCCACGATCCCCGCACACAGAACGCCGACGATCCACGTGATCGCCAGATTGCGACCTCCGACCCGTGCTGCCATGTGCTCACCGTAGCCGTGAAGGCGGCGACGCGGGCATCCCTCGCCGCCGATTCGACTGTCTTGTCACGCATGCTAGCTTGTCGTGCATGACAGTCGACGTCGGGGCGCAGATGCGCAAGGGGGTGGTCGAGTACTGCGTGCTCGGTCTGCTCGCCCGTGAGTCGATGTACGGCTGGCAGCTCGCGGAATCGCTCACCGATGCGGGGCTGATCGCGAGCATCGGGACCCTCTATCCGCTTCTTGCGCGACTGCGCGAGAACGGCTGGGTGTCGACCTTCGACCAGCCCTCCGAATCGGGGCCGGTGCGCCGCTACTACCGGCTGACCGAGGCCGGCGTGGGGCAACTCGCCCTCTTCCGTGCGCAGTGGGCGCCCTTCGCTCGCACCGTCTCGTCGCTCGTCAGAGAGGAACGACCTTCATGACCACAGCAGCCGCCTACCTGGCGCGTCTCGACGCGGCCCTTCAGGACGTGCCGCACGGGATCGCCTCCGAGATCCGCAATGGCATAGCCGAGGAGCTCACCGGTCTCGACGCGGATGCCACAGCCAGACGGATCGCTCAGCTGGGGGATCCTGCGGAGATCGCCCGCGAGGCGATGGATGCGGGGACGCCGCGTCCGATCGCACCGATCGCCATGGCGACCCCCTCCCCTCGCCCCCCGCTCACCCGTTCTCGCGGGTACGCGATAGCCGCCGCGATCGCCCTGGGGGTCGGCGGGTTCATCGTTCCCTTCGCCGGATGGTTCATCGGCGTCGTGATGGTGCTCACGTGCGGGCTGTGGCGGACGTACGAGAAGCTGATCGCGGTGCTGCTGCCGTTCGTCACCCTTGCGCTGATGGCTGGTGTCGTGACTCTGGTGAGCTGGCTCAGCGCTCCTACTGGCGGCGGCGAGGAGACGAACCCGCTCCTGCCGAGCGGATTCGCCGCGTGGCACTCGAGCATCCTGGTCAGCTACGTCATGTTCCCTGTCTGCGGGCTGTGGCTGCTCTGGCGGCTGCGGGCCCGCGCCGCGCGCTGAGGCCCACAGCTCGGACCTGCGCCTTGCACGTTCGAAGATCGTCGTCAAGGCGGGAGACGACCGCCCCGCGCGCGACCTAGCTTGGGGAGGGTCGCGGCGCCCCGAGCCGTGCCGGATTCCGGAGTTCCCGATGGACACGATCGACGGTGAGGTCACCGCTCCCCTCCTCGACGGGCGATACCGACTCGACGGATGCGTGGGCCGCGGCGGAACCTCGATGGTCTATCGCGCCCACGACACCCTGCTGCGGCGCACCGTCGCCATCAAGCTGCTTCGTGCCGACGACGAGATGCCTCTGGAGTCCGAGCGGATCCACAGCGAGACCGCGCTGCTGGCATCCCTCTCGCATCCCTCCCTCGTCGCGCTCTACGACGCGAGCCTCGACCTGCCCCACCCGCGCTATCTGGTGATGGAGTTCATCGACGGCCCCACGCTCGCCACCCATCTCACGCGCGGACCGCTCAGTCGTCGCGAAGCCGCTGCGATCGGTCGCGATCTCGCGGATGCCCTGCGGGTCGTGCATCAGCGCGGCATCGTGCACCGCGACGTGAAGCCGTCGAACGTGCTGCTCGCGCGTGCCGACGGCAATGACGGGTGGACCGCGAAGCTCACCGATTTCGGCATCGCCTACCATCCCGACGAGGCGAGGCGCACCTCCCCCGGTATCGCGATCGGCACAGCCGCTTACATGGCGCCCGAGCAGGTGCGGGCCGATCCGATCACCCCCGCCGCCGACATCTACTCCCTCGGGCTGGTGCTGCTCGAGTCGCTCACCGGCGAGCCGGCCTTCCCGCGCACCCGCGACGTGCAGACCGCGCTCGCGCGACTGGTCAGCGCGCCGAGCATCCCGGACGAACTCGGAGCCGAGTGGGCGCAGCTGCTGCGCCGGATGACCCACAGCGAGCCCGACCAGCGCCCGACGGCGGCCGAGGTCGTGCACGAGGTGTCGCTCATGTCGACGGATGCCCGTGATGACACGACCGGAGTGACGAAGGCGCTGCCGGCGGTCTCCATCGCCACCCCCGTGGCGCCGAAGATCGCCTCGGCGACGACTCCCGATGTGCAGGAGCGCCGGCCCGTGCGTCGCCGGACGATGGGTCTGTTCGCCGCCGCTGCCGCGGCTGCGGCGGTGCTCGCGGGCGGCTGGATGGCCTCGCCGGCCGGCACTTCCCCGACGCCGACGGCCACTCCCGCGCAGGTCGCGGAGACGCCCGCCGCTCCGGATGCCGATCAGCCGGTCACCACGCCGATTGCCGAGACCCCGGTCGAGCCCGTTGAGCCGGTCCAGCCGGCGTCGCCCGTGCAGCCTGCGCAACCAGCCGAGTCGGAGGTGAAGACGGCGGGCAGCACCACCGGCGAGAACGCGAGCGGAAATCCGAACGCCGGCCCGGGGAACAACTCGGGAAGCTCGCCGGAGACGAACTCCGGCAAGGCCGCCGGGAAGAGCGACTCCCCGCAGGGCAACGGCAACGGCAACGGCAACGGCAAGTGATCCAGTGCCCTCGGCGATCGCGACCGACGCTCTATGGTGGTAGTCATGGCTGACTCTTCGTTCGACATCGTCTCCAAGGTTGACCACCAGGAGGCGGACAACGCTCTCAACCAGGCGCGCAAGGAGATCGAGCAGCGCTACGACTTCAAGGGCACCGGCGCCTCGATCTCGTGGAGTGGCGAGCAGATCGTGATCGTCGCGAACTCCGAGGAGCGCGTGAACGCGGTTCTCGACGTGTTCCAGTCGAAGCTGATCAAGCGCGGCATCTCGCTGAAGAGCCTCGAGTCGGGTGAGCCGGTCGCGAGCGGCAAGGAGTACCGCCTGACCTCGAGCCTGAAGGACGGCATCTCGAGCGAGAACGCGAAGAAGATCGGCAAGATCATCCGCGACGAGGGCCCGAAGGGCGTGAAGAGCCAGATCCAGGGCGACGAGCTGCGCGTGCAGTCGAAGAGCCGCGACGACCTGCAGTCCGTGATCGCACTGCTCAAGGGCAGCGACCTCGACATCGACCTGCAGTTCATCAACTACCGCTGACCACCGTCTCGGCCGAGAGCCGCGCTCACTCGATGAGCGCGGCTCTCGTGCATTCTCCCGCCCGGTGAGCGTGCGCTTCCGGGCGGGTCGGTCGCGCTCGCGACCCCGCCGATGAGCGCAGCGGGCCGTGTCGCACCCGGTGGGTAGAATGCCGGTGTATGGGTTGTATGGGGCAACCCGGGGGGCGCCGTCAGGCGCAATTGGGGAGAGATACATGATCGACGTCGAACGACCCGCGAGAGCGGAGATCGCGGCAAAGAAGCAGCTTCTTGCCGAAGGGCTGTTCCACCTGATCGGCGAGCGGATCGTGAGCGGCGAACTCGCTCCGGGAGCACGGATCCGCGACAGCGAACTCGCCGTCGAGCTGTCGGTGTCGCGCACGCCCGTCCGCGAGGCGCTGCAGCGGCTCGAGCGCATCGGCCTGGTCACGATGTACCCGAGCAGGTACACGGAGGTGTCGTCGGTCACGCCCGGTCAGGTCGCGACCGCACACGTCTTCGCCGGACTGCAGGCGAGCATCGTCGCGCGCCTGGCCTGTCCTCGGCTGAAGCCGAGCGAGGTGAAGACGGTCTCCCGGCTCATCCGCGCCGTGGCGGCCGACGTTTCGGACGCCGTCTCGACCTCTGCCGCGCGGCGCGCGCTGATCGAGTACCTGGCGGCGCGCTGCGGCAACGCACTGCAGCAGGCGCTGATCGACGAGGTCAGCCTCGCACTCGCGCGTGCGCTGCAGACGTACGAAGTGCCCGCCGACAAGCATCCGTCGGTCATCACCGCGTGCGCAGATCTGGAAGACGCCTTCCAGCGCGGCGATGCGGATGCCGCCGAACAGGCGTGCCGGCGGATGTACTGGATCATCTGAGCGAGGAGCCGGCGTGCGCCCAGCCTCGCACCCAGCGGTCGAGGCGCGCGTATGCCTCGTTGCGCGCTTCGCGGCGTGACAGGAAGACGTCGTGCAGCGCCGCGTCGATCCGCTCGACGGTCACCGAGCTGCCGAGCTTGAGCGCGGCTCGGGCGATGTCGTCGACGACGAGCACGCTGTCGGCAGAGGTCAGCTCATCGGACCATCGCGTGGGCAGAGCGGACCGGGCCGAGAGCAGCACGCAGACCGGCACCTCGATGCTCAGGCCGCGTGACACGGCTGCGTGCCCGGCGAGCACCGCGCGCAGCCAGCCGGCGTGCACGGTCATCGCCTGCTCCGGCCGCCACAGCGGATTCACCTCGACCGGATCGTCGGGATCGGCCACCTCGCGCTGCGCCTGGGTGTAGAAGCCGAGGTCGACCTGCGGGGCTGCCTCCATCGGGCGCAGCCGGGCCTGCAGCTCGACCACCGGGGTGATCGCCGCACGGGCGGCGCCGAGCTGGAACTCCAGCCACGGCGCGTTGAGGATGACCGCGTCGACCTCACGCGGATGCCGCGATGCCCACAGGCTGAGGATGAGCCCGCCTGTGGAGTGCCCGAGCAGCACGAGGCGCCGGCCCGAGGCATCCCCTCTCGCCTCCAGCGCCGCCGCGATGTCGGCGTCGTACTCGGCGAGATCCGTCACGTAGCCGGGCGTCTGGCCCGGTCTCAGGCTGCGGCCGTACTTTCGCAGGTCCAGGGCGAAGAACCGCGCCCCACGATCGTTCCAGAATCGGGCGAGACGCTTCTGGAAGAAGTAGTCCGACCAGCCGTGCACGTAGAGCACGTCGACGTCGGCAAGCGGACGACGGTCGCCACCCAGCCGCCACCACGGCACAGGATCGGGCAGCGAGCGCACGACCGTCGCGACGAGCTCCCCCTCGACGTCGTCTCCGAGCGGCAGGGTGAGCTGCTGGAAGCCCTCACCGAGGACATCGGGAACCCACTCGGCCATGCCTTCAACCTAGCGGGCGCGAGTGCTCACTCCGCGCGCGAGATGCGCACCATCTCCTCGCGCGGCACGAGCTTCACCCGCGCGCGCTCATGCGGGGCACCGAGATCGATCTCGTGCGCGTCGAGCCGGTGCCAGCCCTCGAGGTCGGTCCATGCCACACCCCGCTCGGCGAGCAGCGCCGGGATCGCCTCGTCGGACGGGTCCTCCGGCTGCCACCACGAGCCCTGGTCGTTGATCAGATGCCGCACGGTCTCCATGGCATCCGACTTGGTGTGGCCGATCAGGCCGACCGGCCCGCGCTTGATCCAGCCGGTGGCGTAGATGCCGGGCACGAGCTGGTTGGACTTCGTCTCGAGCACCTGCCCCTCGCGGTTGGGGATCACGCCGTGCTTCTTGTCGAACGGCACACCGGGCAGCGGCGATCCGAAGTAGCCGATCGCGCGGTACAGGGCCTGCATCGGCACCTCGCGCAGCTCTCCGGTGCCGACCGCGCCGCCGGCGCCATCGGACTTCGTGCGCTCGTAGACGAGCGCCGCGACACGACCGTTCTCGTCCTTCTTCACCTCGACCGGGCGCGCCCAGAAGTGCAGGTGCAGGCGACGGGATGCCGTGCCACCCGCGTTGTTCACCGAGTCGAGCTTGCGCCACGACTGCATGACGCGGTCCATCACCATGACCTGCTTGTTGCTGGCGACGGCCTGGAGCGATGCCTCGTCGTAGTCGAAGTCCTCGTCGTACACGACCATGTCGACATCGCGCAGCTCGCCCAGCTCGCGCAGCTCGAGCGGGGTGAACTTCACCTGCGCAGGGCCGCGACGGCCGAACACGTGCACGTCGGTGATGCGGCTGGCCTTCAGGCCCTGGTAGACGTTCTCGGGCACCTCGGTGACCAGCAGGTCGTCGGCATGCTTGGCGAGCATGCGGGCGACGTCGAGCGCGACGTTGCCGTTGCCGATGACGCCGACCGACTCGGCATCCAGACTCCACTCGCGGGGGACATCCGGATGCCCGTCGAACCAGCTCACGTACTCGGCCGCGCCGAACGAGTGGTCGGCGTCGATGCCGGGGATGTCGAGCGACGAGTCGCGCACGGCGCCGGTGGCGAAGATCACCGCGTTGTAGTGACGCTTGAGGTCGTCGATCGTGATGTCGGTGCCGAAGCGCACGTTGCCGAACAGGCGGATGTCACCCCGGTCCAGCACGTCGCGCAGCGCCGTGATGATGCCCTTGATGCGCGGGTGGTCGGGGGCGACGCCGTAGCGGACCAGACCGTAGGGTGCGGGCAGCTGCTCGAAGAGGTCGATGGAGACATCGAACTTGCGCTCGGCCTTGAGCAGGAGGTCGGCGGCGTAGATGCCTGCCGGTCCCGCCCCGACGATGGCCAGCTTGAGCTTCGTCATGGGGTTCCTTCCGTCAGCTGCTGCGATCAGCGAGAGTCTCCGCGAACCGGGTCAGCGCGTCGCGCACGGTGCCCTTGGGCAGCGGCTCGAGCGCGGCGACGGCGTCGGCCGTCCAGGTGCGGGCGAGAGTCAGGGTGCGCGCGGTGGCATCGTTGTCACGCAGCTCTGCGAGGGGTCCGTCGAGCACGGCAGGGTCTTCGCCCTCGGCGATCCGCGCGACGCCCTCATCGATGCGGCGCGCGAGGTCGACGTCCTCAGGAGCCGTACTCGTCTTCAGCAGCAGCGACGGCATCGTCGGCACGCCCGCGCGCAGGTCGGTGCCCGGCACCTTGCCGGTCTCCTCGGCATCGGCCGAGAGGTCGATCACGTCGTCGAGCAGCTGGAAGGCCACGCCCACCTTCTCGCCGTAGACGCGCAGCGGCTCCTCGAACTCGGCCGGCGCGTTCGAGAAGATCGCACCGCCCTTGGTGGCCGCAGCGATCAGCGAGCCGGTCTTGTCGGCGAGCACCTGGATGTAGAAGTCGATCGGGTCGTCGCCCGGCTGCGCACCCACGGTCTCGCGGAGCTGGCCGAGCACGAGACGCTCGAACGTGTCGGCCTGCAGGCGCATCGCGCGGTCGCCGTACCGGGACATGATCTGGCTGGCGCGCGAGAACAGGATGTCGCCGGTGAGGATCGCGACGTTGTTGCCCCACACCGCGTGGGCGGCGGGCACGCCGCGGCGGGTGTCGGCGCCGTCCATGACGTCGTCGTGGTACAGCGAGCCGAGGTGGGTGAGCTCGAGAGCCTTGGCGACGTCGACCACTGCGGCGGTGCTGCCGTCGCCGAGCTGGGCGGTGAGCAGAGTGAGCACCGGACGGATGCGCTTGCCGCCGGCCTCGTAGAGGTAGCGCGCGGCGGCATCCGCGATCGAGTCGGCGACCTTGACCTCTTCGGCGATGCCCGCCTCGACCAGGTCGAGACCGGCCTCGATGCGCGAGGCGACGCGACGCGCGCCGGGGCCGAGGAAGATGCGGTCGCTGAAGCCGAGTCGGCTCGCCAGTCGCGTGCCCGGGGTCGCGGGGCCTGAAGTCACGTACTCAACCCTACCTTCGCGGCGACGGGTGACGGCACGGCGGACGCGCAGAGATCGCTCACGCGAGAGCGTCGACGAGGGGGCGGAATTTCACGCGCGTCTCGAGCAGCTCCGACTCCGGCTCGCTGCCCGCGACGATGCCCGCGCCGGCGTACGCCGTGACGCGCCGCGCACCGGATGCCGCTCGAGGGGCGTCGCCGAACTGCGCGCAGCGCAGCGCGATCGCCCATTCGCCGTCGCCGGCGGCGTCGATCCAGCCGACCGGCCCGGCGTAGCGCCCCCGGTCGAAGGGCTCGATGCGGCGGATCGCGGCGATCGCGGCATCCGTCGGCGTGCCGGCGACAGCCGCGGTGGGGTGCATCGCCCCGACCAGGTCGAGCGACGAGGCGCCGTCGCTCAGCTGCCCCGCCACGTCCGTCGCGAGATGGAAGAGATTGGGCAGCTCGAGCACGAACGGCTCGGCCTGGGCGTCGAGCGCGCTGGTGTGCGGGTCGAGCGCGGCGAGAACGCTCTGCACGGCGTACCGGTGCTCGTCGAGGTCCTTGCCGCTCGCGGCGAGTGCAGCGGACGCCGCATGATCCTCGGACGGGTCGGCGCCGCGCGCCGCGGTGCCGGCCAGCACGCGTGCCGTGACCACTCGCTCGTGTGCGGTGACCAGCGTCTCGGGGCTGGCGCCGATGAGGCCGTCGACGGCGAAGGTCCACGTGTCGGGGTACCCGGTCGCGAGCGCGCGCACGAGGCGTCGCAGGTCGGCGTCGCCGGGGACGGTGCCGGTCAGGTCGCGGGCGAGCACGACCTTGCTGTACGCGCCGGCGGCGATCTCGTCGAGCGCGCGGCGCACGGCATCCTGATACCCCTGCGGCGTCTGCGCGCCGGGCCCGACGCGACCGGCCCAGTGCGGGCCGAGGGGTGCAGAGTCGGGGATCGGGGCGAAGTCGGCGTCGGCAGCCGGGCGGATGCGCGTGATCCAGCTGCGTCCGGCACGGAGGCCGATCACCGTCTGCGGCACGAGCAGCACGCTGTCGGACGACGAGTCCTCATCGAAGGCCAGCGCGCCGAAGCCGACGAGCCCGGTGCCCGAGAGGCGCACGTCGTCGTCGATCTCGGCCAGGGCCGCGATCTCGCGCCACGCGTCGGCGATGACGTCGCTGCGAGTGCGTCCGGAGCCGGCCGGGATGCGGATCACGGCAGCGACACCGTCACCGGCGGCCACGATGCCCTCGCCACGGCGCAGCCACGCCAGGGGCCGGACGGCGGAGGTGTGTGCCAGCAGATCGTCCACGGGTGGGATCTCGCGGGTCTGCGCGACCAAGCGGATGCTGCTCACCCGTACAGCCTATCGGCCGGTCGAATGGGCGGGATTCGCGCGGCGGGCGTCAGCGGTCGAGGCCGAGCGCGATGAGGCGGTCGATCCACGGATCGGCGGTGGCGTCGTCGAACGGGGCGACCTGCGCGCGCACCTGATCCTCGAGTTCGAGTGCGCGCGTTTCGAGGTGGGTCATGACCTCGGCCGGGTAGCCGTAGCGGATGCTGTGCTCGGCCCACTCGTCGCGGTCGTCGACATAGGTGCCCTGCTCGTTGAGCCGGCGCACCACGTCGAGGTCCATGTCGATCGCCGTCGACAGCCGAGGATCGTCTGTCCAGCGCAGATCCAACGCGAGGTCGATGTAGACCCGCAGATGGCGGGGATGCCCGCGATGCACGGTGAGCGCGAAATCGGTGTGGTCGCGCGGCACGAGCGTGACGTTCGGCGACTCGGCGACGAAGTCGGCTCCGGGGCGGTGACTGCGCCACCCGACCGGCTGTCCCACCCAATCGCCCCACTCGTCGGCGCCCAGGTAGACGACGTCGTTGTTCCAGTGCGGCGAGCCATCCCACTTGCGCCAGGTCATGGCCATCGGCGTGCCGGGCTCGGGTCGGTTCGCGATCACCCGGCGAGTCTATGCCCGGCGCCGGACGTGCCCGGATGCGCGAAGCGCACGGCATCCGGTCGCTTTAGGATCGAAGCATGCAGCCGAACCGCGCCGATCTCGGCAAGAACCCCTCCCGCGTCAGCGGCATGTTCGACCAGGTCGCGAAGGGGTACGACCGCACGAACACGGTCATGACCCTCGGCAACGACGCGCTGTGGCGGGCGGCGACGACCCGCGCGGTCGCGCCGAAGCGCGGCGAGCGGATCCTCGATCTGGCTGCGGGCACGGCATCCTCCTCGGCATCCCTCGCCGCGAGCGGAGCGCAAGTCGTCGCCGCCGACTTCTCCCCCGGGATGCTGGCGGAGGGCCGCCGCAGGCACGGCCACCTGCACAACATCATCTTCGTCGAGGCGGATGCCACGGACCTGCCCTTCGGCGATGAGGAGTTCGACGCGGTCACCATGTCGTACGGCCTGCGCAATGTGCAGGACCCGAAGAAGGCGCTGCGCGAGCTGCTGCGCGTCACCAAGCCCGGCGGACGCATGGTGATCAACGAGTTCTCCACCCCTCCCGGGCGCTTCTTCCGCGGGTTCTACGACTTCTACAACGCGCAGGTGCTGCCGCGGGTCGCTCGTCTGGCCGGCACGAATGGCGACGCCTACGACTACCTGAACGAGTCGATCCGCGACTGGCCGGATCAGCGCACGCTGGCGACATGGATCCGGGAGGCGGGCTGGGCGGATGTCGAGTACCGCAACCTCTCGTTCGGCATCGTCGCGCTGCACCGCGCCCGCAAGCCGCGCGCCTGAGTCGCGCTCCGGCGGGTCCACGCCTGCACAGATCTCCCCGTTCTGCACACGGATTCGGGGATTTTATGTGCAGAACGGGGGAAAGTGTGCAGCGGCGTCCGCCTCAGCTGGCCGCGAGGCGCTTCTTCTCGGCCTCGACGTCGAAGTCGGCGGCGGGCCACTGCGGGTCGATGTCCTCCAGGGCGTCGATGAGCAGCTCCTGCACGGCGAGGCGCGCGTACCACTTGTGGTTCGCGGGCACGACGTACCAGGGCGCATCCGGCGTCGAGGTGCGCTCGAACGCGGTCTGATAGGCCGCCATGTAGTCGTCCCAGAGCATCCGCTCGTCGACGTCGCCGCGGTTGTACTTCCAGTGCTTGTCGGGACGCTCGAGCCGCTCCATCAGCCGATCCTTCTGCTCGTCGCGCGAGATGTGCAGCATGACCTTGACGATGCGGGTTCCGGATGCCGCGATGCGGCGCTCGAAGTCGACGATCGCGCCGTACCGGCGCTCGATCTCCGCCTCGTCGGCGAGGTGGCGCACGCGGCCGATCAGCACATCCTCGTAGTGCGAGCGGTCGAAGACGCCGATCATGCCCGGCCGGGGCAGACGCTTCTGGACCCGCCAGACGAAGTCATGCGCGAGCTCCTCTTCGGTCGGCGCCTTGAACGCAGCGAGCTCCACGCCCTGCGGATCCACCCCGCCGACGACGTGTCGCACGATTCCGCCTTTGCCCGCGGTGTCCATCGCCTGCAGCACGAGCAGCACGGCGTCATGCCCATCGCCCACATGGCTCGCCGCGAACAGCCGCTCCTGCAGTTCGTCGAGCCGCTGCTCGCGCTTCTCGAGCAGTGCGGTGCCCCGGCTCTTGTCGCCGTCGAAGCCGGGGTGCGCGCCGGCGTCGACGTCGGCGAGCGAGAAGCCCTTGCGCACCCTGAGCAGCTCTGCCGCTTCGGTCGTCCACGTGTGCGTCGCCATGCAGACATCATGCCCCGTCGGCGAGCGTGGACGACAGTGCGCCGCACTGAGCGAGCCTGCGAGTCGAAGTGTCGGTGGCCGGCCTCACAATCGGAGTCATGGACAGCACCGTTCTCATCATCGTCATCGCGGTGATCACAGCCGCCCTCGCCGGAACAGCCGGCTTCCTGCTCGGCGCGCAGCGCGGCCGGTCGGCCGATGCCGGGCAGCGCGCCGAAGTCGCTGCGGCGCGGCTGCGGATCAGCGCGCTCGAGCGGGATGCCGAGGCACTGCGCGCCGAGACCGTCTCACGCGTGCAGGAGGAGCGGGCGCTGGCCGATCGTCGCGTCGCGGAGGCCAGGCAGCTGCACGAGACGGCACTGGCTGACGTTCGACGCGAGGCTCAGGAGCGGCTCGAGCATGAGCGGGCCGAGCACGGGCGGCGACTGACCGAGGTGCGCGAAGAGGCCGACGCGGATGTGCTCGCGGAGCGCCGCCGCGCGACGGAGCGCCTGGAAGAGCTGAAGGCCGATCAGAAGCGGCTCGCCGATGAGTTCGACGCGCTCAGCCGCAGGGCGCTGGAGGCCAATACGAAGGCGTTCCTGCAGCAGGCGGAAGAGCGACTCAAGCGCAGTCAGAGCGAGGGCGCGGCCGAGCTGCAGAAGCGACAGGATGCCGTGCAGCAGCTCATCGACCCGATCCAGAAGACGCTCGACACCGTGAAGTCCGAGATGACGACCGCTGAGAAGACACGGCTGGAGGCGCACGCGGCTCTCGCCGAGCAGCTGCAGATCATGCGCCAGTCGTCGGAGACGCTCGGTTCCGAGACGCGCAACCTCGTCAACGCGCTGCGCGCGCCGCAGGTCCGCGGTCGCTGGGGCGAGCTGCAGCTGCGGCGCGTGGTCGAGGCATCGGGCATGGTGAATCACGTCGACTTCGACGAGCAGATGCACCATGCCACGGACGACGGGGCGCTGCGCCCCGACCTCGTCGTGCACCTGGCCGGCGACAAGCGCGTCGTCGTCGACTCGAAGGTGGCGTTCAGCGGATATCTCGAGGCGATGGAGGCCACCGACGACACTGTCCGCGCGCAGCGGCTGCAGGCGCACGCCCGTCATCTGCGCAAGCACATCGACGACCTGGGTGCCAAGGAGTACTGGGATGTCGTGGCCGGGTCGCCTGAGTTCGTCGTCATGTTCGTGCCCGCCGAGCCGTTCCTGGCCGCTGCACTCGATCAGGACGCGACGCTCTACGAGTACGCCTTCGAGCGCAACGTCGTGATCGCGACGCCCTCGACGCTCGTCGCGCTGCTGCGCACTGTCGGGCACGCCTGGCGGCAGGACCAGCTGGCGCAGGAGGCGCAGCAGATCTTCACTGTGGGCAAAGAGCTGCACAAGCGCCTCGGCACGCTCGGCCAGCACCTGGCGAAGCTCGGCCGCAGCCTCAACTCGACGGTCGATGCGTACAACCGGTTCGCGGGCTCGCTCGATCGCAACGTCGTCACGCAGGCCCGCCGCTTCAGCGCCCTGCAGGGACTCGACGACGTGCTCACCGAGACCCAGCCGGTGGAGGCGCAGGCCGTCGCGCCGCAGAAGAGCGACCTGTACGAGCTCGAGACGGGCGGCGACGGTGAGCCCTCGTCCGACGAGCGCTACGCGAGTGCCGACCTGGGCGAGATCACCCAGCGCCTCGGCTGACCACCCCCGCTCAGCGCTCGAGCGGCACCTCGATGATCTGCGGTCCGGTGATCGCGGAGGTCAGCGCCTGGTCGAGCGCGGAGCGCGTCGTCACCCGCTGGTGCTCCCAGCCGTAGGCGGCGGCCAGCTCGGCCAGCTGCACGCCGTGCGGGGTGTAGAACGCCCGATCGAGGTCGGTCTGCGCCGCCGATGCGGCCACCTCGAGACCATCGAAGATCGTCCCGCCTCCGTCGTTGCCGACGATCACCTGGATCCGAGGCGCCGGCTCGTCACCCGGCAGCAGCAGCGCGCCGACATCGTGCAGGAACGCCAGGTCGCCGAGCAGCACGCGGGTCACGCCCGGTGCGCCGTCTGCCTGACTGGCCAGCGCGATGCCGATCCCCGTCGCCACGGTGCCGTCGATGCCGGCCAGCCCACGGTTCGCGTGGACCGGAACCTTCTTGCCCCCGAGCACCTCATCCGCCACGCGAACCAGACGCGACGATCCGAACACGAGCCGATCGTGGGGCCAGGTGGCACGCCACACGGCATCCGCCAGAATCCGCCGGTCGACGCGCTTGCGCACCGCGTCGAGCTCGGCGCGCACGGCGTCGAGCCGCTCGGCGCTGTCGTCGGAGTACAAGCCCTTCTGGTCAGGCGCCGGCGCGCTGAGGTCCACCATGCGCGACTGCGAGGCCAACATCCACTCCCCCAGCCAAACCCTGTCCGCCGCACCGGTCTCGACCGCGACCGCTGCAACGGCGTGCGTGCGGCCGTTGAGGTTCAGCGCCTCGCCGCCGCGTCGCACCGCGATGACCTCGACGTCGGGTCGAGCGAGCAGCCCGGCCACCTCGCGGCTGAGGGTCGGATGCCCGAACACCACGGCCCGCTCGATGCGGCCGCCCAGTGCTGCTTCGCGCAGCAGCTCTCGGTACCCGTGCACGAGCAGACGCCCGAAGCGAGCTCCGCTGACGATCTCGGCGATGAGAGGCCAGCCTCCCTCGTGCGACAGCTCCTCGGCATCCGGACCGGCATCCGCCCCCGCGATGACCACCGTGCGCGGCCCACGCGAGAGCACCACGGGCTCGACGGCTTCCGGCGTCGGCAGCTCGCCCACTGTCGCCGTGACGTCAGCGGCGGCGGACAACGGCTCACGAGTGGGCAGATTCAGGTGCAGGGGACCGGCGACTCCCGGCAGCCCTTGTCCCTCGAGACCGAGCGCCGCGCGCACAGCGCGCTCCCCGAGACCCGACCACGCCGTCGGCGATCTCAGATCGTCCGTTCCCTCACCGGCGTGTGCGCCCTCGACGCTCCGCCGCGCGGCGACTTCGTCTGTGATTCCCGACGAGGCAGCCGCCGAGCCCGGCACCTCGGCGTCGACGTGCAGGCGCACGAACGAACCGAAGATCCCCGGCTGCATGGTCGCCTGATTCGCGCCCACACCGCGCAGCTCGGGCGGTCGGTCAGCGGTCAGCAGCAGCAGGGGCACTCCGGAGTGGAAGGCCTCCATGGCCGCCGGCAGCAGGTTGCCCGCGGCCGTGCCCGATGTGCACACCACGGCGGCCGGAGCGCCCGTCTCGCGCGCCAGCCCGAGCGCCGTGAACCCGGCAGCCCGTTCGTCGATGCGCACGTGCACCCGCAGTGATCCACTCCGAGCAAGTGCGGTCGCGGCCAGCGCGAGGGCCTGCGAGCGCGAGCCCGGTGAGAGCACGAGGTCGCGCACGCCGTGCGCGATGAGCTCAGCGAGCAGATCCGCCGCCGCGTCACTCGCGGGCGAGGCGCCCGTCACGAGCGCGGATCCGTGCCGTCGGTCTCGTCATCGAGGCGCGCGAGCTCCTCTTCCAGCTGCCGGATCCGGGCATCCTGCTCTGCCGTGCTCATGCTCCGCAGCGCCGCCGGATCGTCGTCGGGCCCGGTCACGAAATCACTGACCCGCTCACCGCGGCGACGACGCCCGATCCAGAACCAGAGGATGCCGCCGATGACCGGCAGCAGCAGCACGATCAGAACCCAGGTGCCCTTCGCCACTCCGCGGTGCCGGTCGGCAGGCTGCGCGGCCACGTCGACGATGCTGAACACCCAGAAGATGACAGCCAGAAAACCGCCGACGATCAGGAGACGAGCCATGCTCCCAGTCTAGATCTCCCCGCGCTGCCTGGACCCGGCCGACCGCCGTACAGCCGGCGCCTAGACCCCGCTCGTAGACTGTCGGAGTGAAGTTGCCACCCCTCCTCGTCTACACCGTGCTGCGGCTGCTGGCGTTCGTCGTGCCGCTCGGGATCCTGTGGCTGTTCCCCGTCTTCCGCGAGTACTGGTGGCTCGCCGCTCTGTTCGCCGCCCTGATCGGCATGAGCATCTCGCTGCTGTTCCTGCGGGCGCCGCTGTCGCGGGCATCCCGCGAGATCTACGCGAAGCGCAACCGCGACCAGGGCCGGGGGCAGACCGACGAGGACGCGGAGGACGCGGCGTCGGGCGCCTGACGCACCTCAGCCAGCGGATGCCGGGTTGCTGGCCTTGCCCTCGAGCCATAGGGTGCTCGAGGGATCGGCGTGTGCGCCCTCGCTGCCGACGTGCGTGTCGGCGATCTGCGGCCCCTTGGTGATCACGTGCACGAGGGCCATGCCGTAGCCGCGCGAGAGGTCGTAATCGGCCTTCAGCCATTCGAGGATCGGCGTGGCCTTCGTGCCGGGCCCGAAGCCCTTCTCTGACGCCAGGTCGATGAACTGACGCGGGGTGAGACCGGTCTTGGTCTCGATGTTGTCGAGGTAAGCCTGAAACGACATGGCGCCCCTTCTCTCGAATCTGCCGTCGACGTCAGCCGACGAGCGCCCAGTAGATGACGCCAGCGTAGGCGAGCGCGGTGAGCGATGTGAGGCCGAGCGCGGCGACCAGCTCGCGGGGGTGTCGGTGGAACCAGACGATGACGATCGCCACCAGCCCTGCGAGCAGGGCCAGCATCGCCAGCCACGCGATCGGGTAGAGCAGGGCGATCCATGCGGCGAGCGCGAACGGGATCAGCACGAACAGCGTGAACAGCACCTGGGTGGCGCGCTTGCCGATCAGCACCGACAGGGTGCGCTTGCCGACGGCCCGATCCTGATCGATGTCGCGCAGGTTGTTGGCGAGCAGCACGGCGCACGCGAACAGACCCGCGGCGACGGCGACGACCCAGGCGACGGTCGGCAGGTGCTGCACCTGCACCCACGTCGTGCCGAGGGTGGCGACGAGCCCGAAGAACACGAAGACGAACAGCTCGCCCATCGCGTTGTAGCCGTACGGGCGCTTGCCTCCGGTGTAGAACCAGGCGGCGACGATGCACAGCGCGCCGACCGCGAGCATCCACCACTGCTGGGAGCGGATGACGATGGCCAGCCCGACCACGGCGGCGAGCGCGAAGAAGACCAGGGCGACCAGCAGCACGCGCTTCGCCGGGACGCGACCCGAGGCGGTCAGGCGCGCGGGCCCGACGCGCTCGGCGTCGGTGCCCCGGATGCCGTCGCTGTAGTCATTGGCGAAATTGACGCCGATCTGCAGCAGCACCGCGACGGCCAGGCAGGCGAGGGCGATCACCCAGTGGAAGAGATGGTCGACCGTCTGTGCCGCGCCCGTCCCGAGCACGACCGGGGCGACGGCCAGTGGCAGGGTGCGCAGGCGCGCGGCGCCGACCCAGTCTCCGGCGGTCACGGGCTCGAGGGCGAGCACCGGACGCTTCGTCGGGTTGCCGCTGGTGCGACGCTGCTGTGGAGCGCGCTTCTTCGTCTTCTTGGAGGAACCTGCCACGGCAGAGATCCTACTGTTCGCGCCTCTGCGTGCCGCGGCGGTGCACTCCTGACTCAGGCGGGGACCACGATCGGCCGGCGCTCGTAGAAGGTCTGCAGCACAACCGTCGTCCGTGTACGGACGTTGGCTGCGACCCGGATGTCGCGGACGAGCTGTTCGAGAGCCCGCGGCGACGCCACGCGCACGAACAGCATGTAGGCGGCGTCGCCCGCGATCGAATGGCAGGCCTCGATCGCACTGAGGTGCTCGAGCAGTTCGGGAGCGTTGTCGGGCTGGGCCGGGTCGAGGGGCGTGATCTCGATGAACGCCGACAGCGGCGAGCCCACCTGCTCGGGATCGAGCACCGCCTGGTAGCCGACGATCACCCCGCGGGACTCGAGTCGCTTCAACCGGGACTGCACGGCCGAGGTCGACAGGCCGACCATCTCGGAGAGCTGCGCGAGGGTGGCGCGCCCGTCGCGGGAGATGGCGGCGAGGAGAGCGTGATCGACAGTGTCATCCATAGATGGAATAATAGGGGTGAAACATGTCTCACGCCGGAAATTCTCCGGTCTACCTCACGATCGGAGGGTTCGATGTCCACCATCACCAGCGCCACTTCCAGCATCATCGGTGCACCTGAGCGAGCGGAGCGAGACGTCGTGGACGCCTCGACCGCCGAGCACAGCGCTGCCTGGAAGCTGCTCAAGGATGCGGCGATCGCGATCCGCCCTCTGCAGGTCAAGGACGGGTCCATCCCTTCGACAGGCTCAGGGACCCAGGCGGATGCCCACGAGGCCGCCGCAGGTCACGTGGCGTCCATCGTCGCGGGCATCCGGGCTCTCGCCCCCGCCTTCCCGCACGACGCGGCCTACCTCGACGCCCTCGTCGTCGACTTCCAGCGCTGGGCCGATGGGGGCTTCGGTGTGCCGGACTTCCTTGACTCGCTGATGGCGTTCCAGCCGCAGCAGCACCGCGTCGACGGCATCCGTCACCTCGTCGTCTTCCCGATGTACACGCAGAACGGCTCGAGCGACCGCCTTGTCGAGGCGCTGATCGTCGAGACCATCTGGCCCGAGTTCATTGCCGAACTCGAGGCGGGCGACTACGGCAACAAGCTGTTCGTCTCGCTGCGCCTGGTCGACTTCACCCCCGGCTACGACACCAACTCCGCGGTGCTGTTCCCCGAGACCGTCGCCATGCGCGAGATCCCGTCGTTCACGTGGGGCGCGATCTTCCAGGACCGCGAGGCGGCGCGCTACCGCCGCGTCGTGCGCGCAGCATCCGAGATCACCAACCTCGACCTGCCCGAGCGCGCCAGGGCGATGCTCGACGACCAGCAGATGACTGAGAAGACGTTCGTGATGTGGGACATCATCCACGACCGCACGCACATGCGCGGCGACCTGCCCTTCGACCCGTTCATGATCAAGCAGCGGATGCCGTTCTTCCTCTACTCACTCGAGGAGATGCGCTGCGACATGACGGCCTTCCGCGAGTCGGTGAAGATCGAGCGCGCGTTCGACGCTCGCGTCGCCGCGGGTGAGACCCTCTCCGAGACCGAGCGGGAGATGCACGACTACGCGCACCTCGTGCAGTACGCGGTCATCTTCGACCGCATCTTCCGGTTCGCGATCACGGGCAACCGGGTGCGCAACTACGACGCGGTCGGCGGCCAGCTGCTGTTCGCGTGGCTGCACCAGCGCGGCGTGCTGCACTGGACCGACACGGCGCTCACCTTCGACTGGGACAACGTGCCCGACGCGGTGGTCGCCCTGGGCGATGCGATCGACGACCTGTACTGGCACTCGATCGACCGCCCGAAGGTGGCGCACTGGCTGGCGGCGTACGAGCTGGTCCGGGGCACCCTCACACCGCACCCGGCATCGAAGTGGGCTCGTGGCCTCTCCGACGAGATCCTCGCCGGCGCACCGAAGGGATACACGGACGCCGTGATGGACGACGAGTTCCCGCTGTCGATGTTCTTCGAGACGCTCGACAAGAAGATGAAGCCGGTCATCGAAGCGACCGTGGGCATCCGCGGCACCGATCTGTAACCGACCGCATGAGCATCCACCGCACTGTCGTCCTGGCGGGCGCCACCAGCGACGCCGGCCTCGCCACCGCCGCCGCGCTGATCGCCGCCGGGGCGCGGGTGATCGCCACCGGGCGCTCGGAAGAGCGTCTGGCGCCGCTTCGGGATGCCGGGGCGCAGACCGAGATGGCCGACGCCACGTCCTTCGCCGAAATGACCGCCCTGGCCGGGAAGCTCGGGGCCGTCGACGCGGTGGTCCCGCTCGTCGGGGGCTGGCGCGGGGGTGGCGGCTTGGCCGGGCAGAGCGATGAGGACTTCGATGCACTGCTGCCCGCGTTGCAGGCCGTGCGCGCGACGAGCCGCGCCTTCGACGCGGCGATCAAGGCGTCGGATGCCGGGCGCTTCGCGATCGTGTCGTCGACGGTGGTGACAAGGCCCCTGGCCGGCGGAGCCAACTATGCGGCCATGAAGGCCGCGAGCGAGGCCTGGGCACGCGGTGTCGCACACGGTTACGCGAAGAACGCTCGGGATGCCGGCGGGAAGCTGCGTACAGCATCGGTCATCTTCCGCGCCGAGGGCGGGCTGCAGGCCGACCTGCTGTCGCGCGCAGTGGTCGCCCTGTGGGCCCTGGATGCTGCGGAGCTGAACGACACCATCATCACGCTGAGCTGAACATCACATCTGGCTGCGCCCCGGTCAGAGCTCGAGGCGCATGACCACGCGGCGGACGGTCGGGCGGGAGATTTCCCGGAACCCCGCGGCGAGGAACGGGCCGACAGAGCCCACGTTCATCTCACCCCAGGTCACCGTGCCACCGGAGGTGAGCATCGGGTAGCCCTCGATTGCTGACGCGCCCTGCGCTCTGGCGTGCTCGACAGCGCCGGCTACCAGCGGATAGGTCACACCCTGGCAGCGATACCCCGGCCGCACGATCAGGCATGCGATCGACCACACCGACTCGTCTTCCTTCTGCTCAGAGCGGCCCTTCCACGGGACAGGCGAGTTGCGCAACCGCGCGTACACGCTGCGCCGGTCCACCGCGCACCAGCCCACGGGCTCATCACCGGCAAAGGCGACGACACCGATCGTCTCATTCGCCCGCGGGTCATCGCAGCGCAATTCGCTGCGGAACAGCGCCTTCCGCTCGTCGACCGGCATGTACCACCAGTCGCCGTCACCGAGCCGCTGCCGCTCGCACTGGCACTGCCGAGCGGTTCCGGTGAGGACCTTCTGCAGGTCGTCCCAGCTCACGAGGTTGGCCGGTGTGACGCGCACCTCCCCCGCGGTGGGATCGACCGTGGGCGTCATGGGCGCTGCTCGTCGGTCTCGGGTGCCTGCAGAGTGTCGTCGACTGCCCGCTCAGACTGGTTCGCGCCCGCCTGGCCGCCGCGCGCCGCCACCGGGTCGAGGGCGAGGTCGGTCCGCAGCGCCGGCTCGCTGTCCGAGTCGCTCAGACCGGATGCATCCGCCTCGTCGGGCTCGGGCGCCCGCGCGTACAGCTCAGTGAGCAGCCGGTACGAGCGGGTGAGGAACGCGAGACCGGCAACGATCACCATGATGATGCCGGCGAACAGGCAGATCAGGGCGATGCCGCGGGCCTCGCCCTCTCCGAGCAGCCAGCCCCACTGCATCCGTCCCTCGTCACTGCGCATGTACGGGATGATCAGGAACTCCGCCAGCGGCGCGATCAGGAACGCGGTCACGGGCGCGGCGGCGGCCTCCATCGCCTGCGCCATTCCGAAGACGCGGCCCTGCCTGGCGTACGGCACGACCTTCTGGATCACCGTCTGCTCGGCCGCCTCGACCGGCGGTACCATCATCATGTACAGCCACATGCCGACGACGAACAGCGGCCACCACTCCCGCAGCATGAACACCGCGCCGAGAACGCCCATGCCGGCGACGACGAGCAGCATGGTCCGCACGGGCCGCGCGCCGAGACCGAACTTCGCGACCAGCGCGCCGCCGATGAGGAATCCGGTCGATGCGAACGCCAGCGCGATGCCCCACATCTGCGCCGAGAAGAGCGTGAGGCCATACGGATCCATCAGCGCCATGTAGACGCCCCCGATGAGGTTGTTGAACGTCGAGAACACGATCAGGGCGAACAGCCCTGGCGCCGCGCGGATCGCCTTCACGCTGCCGTGGAAGTCGAGCGCGCTCGGCGCGTCGGGGTCGCGCTGCGGGGCATCCTCCGGGATGCGGATGAACAGCAGGTGGGCGAACGTCACCCCCATCGCGACGATCGCGATGATCAGGGTCCATCCCATGCCGAGGAAGCCGATCGACAGCCCCGAGAACACACTGGTCACGAGGAACGCGATGCCCTGCACAGTGCCGACCAGGCCGTTGGCGTTCGCGTGCTTCTCTTCGGGGATCAGCAGCGTGACCGTCGTCGACAGCGCGATGCTTCGCAGCTGCTCGATGACGCCGCCGATGAGGATGATCAGCGCGAACGCCCAGAACCACGGACCGCCGATGTCGAGCAGCGCCGACTCGGGCTGCCACAGGTAGAGCACGCCCGCCGCGCCGAACGCGACGGCGGAGACGACGCTCGAGAGGAGCATCACGGTGTGCTTGCGATAGCGGTCGACGATGGTGCCGAACACCATCGAGAAGAAGGCGATGAGCAGCATGTATGCGCCGCCGATGACACCCGTGGCGAGCACGGACTGCGTCTGGATGTACACCCAGAACGTGAGCGCGAACCACAGGAAGCTGGTCGTCACGTTGGCGATCAGCGTGTTCACGAGCACATTCGTGAACGCCCTCGTCTTCGCTGCTGCGGTCACGGGTCGAGGGTAATCCTGGCCACCGACATCCGACAGGCCTCCGCCGCAGATCCGTGCATCCGCCAACCACTAAAATCAGACGGTGAGCACTCTGCATGACACCGCCGTCCGCGGCTTCGCATCCGACAACTACTCCGGCATCCATCCGGAGGTGCTGGCTGCGATCGCCGCGGCCAACGACGGCCATCAGATCGCCTACGGCGAAGACCAGTACACCGAGCGTCTGCAGCAGGTGTTCCGCTCGCACTTCGGCGAGAGCGCGCGGGCCTTTCCCGTCTTCAACGGCACCGGCGCCAACGTCACCGGCCTGCAGGCCATGCTTCCCCGCTGGGGTGCGGTGATCTCCGCATCCACCGCCCACATCAACGTCGATGAGGGTGGCGCGCCCGAGCGCATCGGCGGCTTCAAGCTGCTCACCGTCCCGACCGACGACGGCAAGCTCACCCCCGAGCTCGTCGACCGCGAGGCGTGGGGCTGGGGCGACGAGCACCGCGCGCAGCCCCTGGTCGTCTCGATCACGCAGTCGACCGAGCTCGGCACGCTCTACACCGTCGACGAGATCAGGGCTCTCGCCGACCACGCGCACGAGCGCGGCATGAAGCTGCACCTCGACGGCGCCCGCATCTCGAATGCCGCTGCCGCTCTCGACGTGCCGCTCGACGCCTTCACGACCGATGCCGGCGTCGATGTGCTCAGCTTCGGCGGCACGAAGAACGGCGCGATGCTCGGTGAGGCGATCGTCTTGCTGAACCCGGATGCCGCCGAGGGCCTGCTGTACAGCCGCAAGTTCAACATGCAGCTGTCGTCGAAGATGCGCTTCGTGTCGGCGCAGCTCATCGCCCTGCTCGAGGGCGACCTGTGGCTGCGCAACGCCAGGCACTCCAACGCGATGGCCCAGCGCCTGCGTGCCGAGGTCGAGCAGGGCATCGCCGACAGCAGCATCCAGGGCGTCTGCTTCACGCAGCCCACTCAGGCGAACGGGGTGTTCGCGACGCTGCCGGACGGCGTGGCCGACCGGCTGCGCGAGAAGTTCCGCTTCTACGACTGGGATGCCGCGCGCAATGAGGTGCGCTGGATGTGCTCGTTCGACACGCAGGAGTCGGACGTCGACGCCTTCGTCGCCGAGCTGGCGCGCCTGACCACGGCCTGAGCCGCGCTCGGCTCAGCGCAGCAGACCGAGGTGCGCGAGCGCCTGGCGGATGAGGGTGCCGCGACCGCCCTCCAGGTCGGCGGCGAGCGCATCGGACGCGGCCTCCTCCGGTGAGAACCAGGTGACCTCGAGGGCGTCCTGCCGCGGCTCGCAGGTGCCGGTCACCGGCACCACGAAAGCCAGCGACACCGCGTGCTGACGGTCGTCGTGGAACGCGCTCACGCCCGGGATCGGGAAGTACTCGGCCACCGTGAACGGCGCAGGCGACGCGGGCAGCAGCGGGAAGGCCATGGGACCGAGATCGTTCTCGACATGGCGGAACAGCGCATCGCGGATCGTCTCGCCGTAGCGCACCCGGCCGGACACGATGGTGCGCGTGATCTCGCCGAGCGGGGTGGAGCGCAGCAGCACGCCGATGGACGTGACCTGTCCTGACCCGTCGGTGATCACGGGGATCGCCTCGACGTAGAGCATGGGGAGGCGGCGACGCGCCTCTTCGAGCTCGATGTCGGTGAGCCAGCCCGGGTTCGCGTCGCCCGGACGCGCGCCGTCGTAGCCGAAGTCGTCGGGCTCGGGGCCGGGATCTGGAGTGCGCACCGCCATGGGTCTTTTCTACCAGCGTCCGAGACGGCCGGCCGCACGTCGACGTGAGCGGTTCTGCCCGTGTCAGTGGCAGCTGGCAGGATGTGAGCGTGACCGTCTCGATCGATTCCTCCGCGACGCTGTGGTCGCCCGGACCGCGCGAGGGCAAGCCGCTGCTGGTGCTGCTGCACGGCTACGGCGCCGACGAGCGCGACCTGTTCGGCCTGATGCCCTATCTGCCTGAGGGGATCGCGGTCGCCGCCGTCGCGGCTCCGCTCGCACCGCCGTGGCCGATGCCGGGCCGGTCGTGGTACGCGATCGATTCGCTCGACACGCGGGATGCCGCTGGCATCACCACCGCGGCGCAGGCGCTGCTCAGCTGGCTCGAGGAGGCGGTCGGCGACGCACCCTCGGTTGCTCTGCTGGGCTTCTCACAGGGCGCCGCCGTCTCGCTGCAGGCGCTGCGCCTCGACCCCTCGCGCATCGACGCGGTCGTGGCCCTCAGCGGCTACGTGGCGACCGGAGACCTGCCGAACGACACGGTGCTGCAGGAGCAGCGCCCTCCTGTCTTCTGGGGGCGAGGCACGCACGACGACGTCATCCCCACAGGTCTCGTCGATCACACAGCGCAGTGGCTGCCCGCACACGCCGAGCTGTCAGGCCGGGTCTACCAGGGACTGACCCACTCGATCTCTGCGCAGGAGCTCACCGACGTGCACGTCTTCCTCTCGCAGTGGAGGGATGCGGCCGACAAGAGCGCCTCCTGATCCGCGACACGCCCGGGTTGCGCGTTCTCGCCGACCGCGGGTACTCTCGCAGAGTCCTGTCCGCCGTGTCTGGAAGTCCATTGATCTGATCCGTCGCCTCTCCGCGTAATCCATCACGCGCTGATCCGACGATCCTTCCCGCCGCACAGGCCTTCGCCCCGGAATCGATCCCACGACGTCTCCGACGTCTCTTTAGGGGCCGTTCGTCGGCATCCGCGCACCCGCACACTTCCGGGAGTCGCTCATGTCATCACCATCCGCCGCCGTCACGCTCGACCGGGTCTCGTTCGCCTGGCCCGACGGCATCATCGCCCTCGACACCGTGTCCGGATCGTTCGCGTCGCGTCGCACCGGGCTCGTCGGCCGCAACGGCGCCGGCAAATCGACGCTGCTGCGCCTGATCGCCGGCGACCTGACACCGGCATCCGGTCAGATCCTGCGCTCGGATCGGGTCGCCTACCTCCCGCAGCGCCTCACCCTCGAGACCGATCGTCGCGTCGCCGATCTGCTCGGCATCGCGGCTGCGCTCGATGCCGTGCGGGCCATCACCGCCGGCGACGTCGACCCGGCGCACTTCGAGGCCGTGGGCGACGACTGGGATGTCGAAGCGCGCGCCGAGGCATCCCTGGCCGAAGCAGGTCTCGACCCGTCATCCCTCGACCGCACCGTCGGCGAGCTGTCGGGCGGTGAGGCCGTGCTCGCGGCCGTCGCCGGCATCCGCCTCACCCGAGCACCGATCACGCTGCTCGACGAGCCGACCAACAATCTCGACAGGGGTGCCAGAGCGCGGCTCGCCGAGATGGTGTGTGCCTGGAAGGGCACGCTGATCGTCGTGAGCCACGATGTGTCGCTGCTCGAGCTGATGGACGACACCGCCGAGCTGCACGGCAGCGCGATGAACGTGTTCGGCGGCCCGTACTCGCAATGGCGGGCGTGGATGGATGCCGAGCAGGGCGCGGCTCGGCAGGCTGAGCGCGACGCCGCGCAGGCGTATCGGAAGGAGAAGAGGCAGCGGATCGAGGCCGAGGCGAAACTCGCCACCCGGGCGCAGGTCGCACGCAAGGCCTTCGACGAGAAGCGCGTGCCGAAGATCATCGCCAACGGCCGCAAGATGGCCGCGCAGGTGTCGGCCGGCAGGCTGCGCACCGAGGTGCGGGGCAAGGAGGACGCCGCGCATGAGGCACTCGATCTGGCCGGACGGCGGGTGCGCGACGACGACACCATGAAGATCGAGCTGCCCGATCCGGGAATGTCGGCCTCTCGCCGCATCGCCACCATCGGCGACGGCGAGCGCACGTGGGTCGTGCAGGGGCCGGAGCGGGTGGCGCTGATCGGCCCAAACGGGGTGGGCAAGACGACCCTGCTGCGCCGGCTGGTGGCATCCGGTGCTCACGAGGGCGACGCACCTCCGGTGAACCCGAACCTGCGCGCGGAGGCGCACACCGACCGCATCGGATACCTCTCGCAGCGGATCGACGGGCTCGATGAGCACACGTCGGTGGTTCAGAACGTCGCGGCGGCGGCATCTCACGTGCCGGACAAGGAGCTGCGGAACCGGCTCGCACGCTTCCTCATCCGCGGCGCGACGATGGACCGGCCGCTCGCGGCGCTGTCCGGTGGCGAGCGGTTCCGCGTCACCCTCGCGAAGCTGCTGCTCGCCGACCCGGCACCGCATCTGGTCGTGCTCGACGAGCCCACCAACAACCTCGATCTCGACACCGTCGACCAGCTCGTCGAGGCGCTGCGCGCCTACCGTGGCGCCGTGCTGATCGTCAGCCACGACGACGCGTTCCTGGAGCGGCTCGGTCTGGATCTCACCCTCGAGCTGGATGCCGAAGGAAGGCTCACCGAGGTGCGCTGAGGCGCGGAACGGGACTCACGCCTTCCGACTGGAGCGCATCGCGCGCGTGTGCGCGATCGCGGGATCGGCGGCGAGAGCGGCGTACTCCTCGGAGTCGCGGGGGAACATCGCGACGCGGCCATGCTCGTCGTGATGCGTGCCCCAGCCGTAGCGCTTGCCCAGCGGCGAGGCGCGCAGGCAGGCCTGCCCCTTCGAGAAGAACTCGGCTCTGGCATCCGCGTCGGCGGGGTCGATGCCCTTGCGCAGCGCATGTGTCTCGAACAGCACGTCATCCGAGGTGCGGGTGTACGGCTCTTCGCTGAGCAGTCGGTAGTGGAGGGCCGCGATCGACAGGTTCTCGGCTATCGGCGGCTCGACGCCGTACTCAGCCGGACAGTCCTCGCTGACCTCGATGAACGTGTTCGTGTAGTTCGTCGTGTGCGCCATGCCGTCAGCATCCCCCACCCCTGCGACGTTGTCGAGAGCAAGCCATCGACCTGTGCGATGCGCCGAGCGAGCCGCAGTGTCGGAGGGTGGGGCCAAGATGGAACGATGAGCGACGCCTCGACCGAGCACGACGTGCTCGACCGGTTCACGCCCGCGACGCGGGACTGGTTCCGCGGGGCGTTCGACGCGCCCACGCCCGCGCAGTCGGGTGCGTGGGACGCGATCTCGGCCGGGCGCAATGCGCTCGTGGTCGCGCCGACGGGTTCGGGCAAGACGCTCTCGGCGTTCCTGTGGGCGATCGACAGCGTGTTCCGCGAACGGACGGCTGGTGGGGATGCCGCACCGGATGCCGAGGAGCGCAGTGCACGCACCCGTGTTCTCTACATCTCTCCCCTGAAGGCGCTGGGAGTCGACGTCGAACGCAACCTGCGCTCGCCGCTGATCGGCATCGGGCAGTCCGCGCGGCGCCTCGACGTACCGGCCCCCGAGATCACCGTCGGCGTGCGCTCGGGCGACACCACCTCGAGCGATCGACGCAAGCTCGTGAGCGACCCGCCCGACATCCTCATCACGACCCCTGAGTCGCTGTACCTCATGCTCACCAGCCGTGCCGGCGAGACGCTGCAGAACGTGCACACGGTGATCATCGACGAGGTGCACGCAGTGGCTGCGACCAAGCGCGGCGCGCACCTCGCGGTCAGCCTCGAGCGGCTCGATGCGCTGCGCTCCGCGCGCGGGGCCGAGAAGCCGGCACAGCGCATCGGGCTGTCGGCCACCGTGCGCCCGATCGACGAGGTCGCGCGATTCCTCGGCGGGTCGGCTCCCGTCGACATCGTCGCGCCGCGCGCGGTGAAGACCTTCGAGCTCGGCGTCGTGGTGCCCATCGATGACATGCGCAATCCTCCCCCGCCGCCGGGCTCTTCGACAGGCTCAGGGACCCAGACCGGAGAGCCGGCGGAGTACCCTTCGGCAGGCTCAGGGCAGGCGACCGAGATCACCGGATCGGTGTGGCCGCATGTCGAAGAGGCGATCGTCGACAAGGTGCTCGAGAATCGCTCGACCATCGTTTTCGCGAACTCGCGTCGTCTCGCCGAGCGCCTCACCGGCCGGCTCAACGAGATCTACGCCGAGCGGCTCGGAATGCCGGCTGCCGAGAGCACCGCTCCGCCGGGGGCAGCTCAGGCGGGTGCCCCAGCGGGCGCCGAGCCGGTTCTCGCGAAAGCGCATCACGGGTCGGTGTCGAAGGAGCAGCGGGCGATCGTCGAGGACGAGCTGAAGTCGGGCGCGCTGCGCTGCGTCGTCGCGACCAGCAGCCTCGAGCTCGGCATCGACATGGGCGCGGTCGACATGGTGATCCAGGTCGAGGCCCCGCCTTCCGCGGCATCCGGCCTGCAGCGAGTGGGTCGCGCCGGCCACCAGGTCGGCGAGATCAGCCGGGCATCGCTCTTCCCCAAGCACCGCGGCGATGTGCTGCACACCGCGATCGTCACCGAGCGGATGCTCGCGGGGCAGATCGAGGCGATCGCCGTGCCGCGCAATCCGCTCGACATCCTCGCGCAGCAGACCGTCGCCGCGTGCGCGCTCGAGGCGATCTCCGTCGAGGAGTGGTTCGAGACCGTGCGCCGCAGCGCGCCGTTCCAGACGCTCCCGCGCTCGGCGTACGAGGCGACGCTCGACCTGCTCGCGGGCAAGTACCCGTCGGACGAGTTCGCCGAGCTGCGCCCGCGAGTGGTGTGGGATCGGGATGCCGGAACCCTGACCGGCCGGCCGGGAGCCCAGCGCATCGCCGTCACCAGCGGCGGCACCATCCCCGACCGCGGACTGTTCGGCGTCTTCGTCGCCGGCGAGACCAGCGGCGCCCGCGTCGGGGAGCTCGACGAGGAGATGGTCTACGAATCGCGCGTGGGCGACGTCTTCACGCTCGGCACCACCAGCTGGCGCATCGCCGAGATCACGCACGACCGCGTCAACGTGCTGCCCGCGTACGGCCAGCCGGGCAAGGTGCCGTTCTGGCACGGCGACGGCATCGGCCGCCCCTTCGAACTCGGTGAAGCACTCGGACGGTTCTCGCGTGAGGTCTCGACCGCCGCGCCCGCCAAGGCTCAGCAGCGTCTGATCGACGCCGGTCTCGATGAGCGGGCGCGGGACAACCTCCTGGGGTACCTGACCGAGCAGCGCGAGGCGACGGGAACGCTGCCGACCGACCGCACGCTCACGGTCGAGCGGGGCCGCGACGAGGTCGGCGACTGGCGGATCATCCTGCATTCCCCGTACGGCATGAAGGTGCACGCGCCGTGGGCGCTGGCGCTGAACGCGCGGGTGCGCGAGCGGCTCGGCGTCGAGGGCTCGGCGGTGGCGAGCGATGACGGGATCATCGTGCGCATCCCGGATGCCGATGCACAGCCGCCGGGGGCGGACCTGTTCGTCTTCGACCCCGACGAACTCGAGCAGATCGTGACCGCCGAGGTGGGTGGATCGGCGCTGTTCGCCTCGCGGTTCCGCGAGTGCGCCGCGCGTGCTCTGCTGATGCCGCGGATGAACCCCAACAAGCGCACGCCGCTGTGGCAGCAGCGTCAGCGCTCTGCGCAGCTGCTCGAGGTCGCGCGGCGGCATCCCACCTTCCCGGTCATCCTCGAGACACTGCGCGAAGTGCTGCAGGACGTCTACGACCTGCCGTCGCTGCGGCGTCTGATCACCGACATCGCCGAGCGTCGCATCCGCCTCGTCGAGACCGAGCCCGGGCAGCCGTCGCCGTACGCGCGCGATCTGCTGTTCGGCTACGTCGGTGCGTTCATGTACGAAGGCGACTCCCCGCTGGCAGAGCGACGTGCCGCCGCTCTGTCGGTCGACCCGGCACTGCTCGGAGAGCTGCTCGGCACAGTCGAGATGCGCGAGCTGCTCGACCCCGACGTCATCGTGCAGTTCGAGCGCGAGGCGCAGCGGCTCGACCCGCAGCGGCGGGTGCGCGGCGTGGAAGGCGTCGCAGACCTGCTGCGCATGCTCGGGCCGCTGGATGCCGAGGAGGTGGCGCTCCGGCTCGAGGGCACCGCATCGGACTCCGGCACGGGGGCCGCCGCCGAGGGTTCACCATCGGCAGCCGCGTCTGCCTCAACCGTGTCGTCGCCTGACCCCGGATCAGCGACCCCGGACGCTGCCGCCACCTTGCTCGCCGAGCTCGTCTCCGCGCGCAGGGCCATTCCCGTCACGATCGCCGGCCGCTCCCGGTTCTCGGTGATCGAAGACGCGGGGCGCCTGCGCGACGCGCTCGGGGTCGCGCTTCCCACGGGCATCCCGGTCGCCTTCCTCGAGCCAGTGGCCGATCCGCTGGGCGACCTCATGTCGCGGCATGCGCGCACGCACGGTCCGTTCACCACCGAAGACGCCGCCGCTCGCTTCGGCATCGGCGCGGCGGTCGCCCGGCACACGCTCCAGCGGCTGGAGTCGGCCGGCCGGCTCACGAGCGGGTTCTTCCTGCCCGCCGCCTCAGCCGCCGCCGACGGGTCGAAGGAGTGGTGCGACGCCGAGGTGCTGCGGCGTCTGCGCATGCGCTCGCTCGCCGCCATCCGCGGCAGCGTCGAGCCGGTCAGCCCACAGGCCTTCGCCCGCTTCCTGCCCGATTGGCAGCACCTCATCCGCCCGACGGAAGGCGTCGACGGCGTGCTCAGCGTGATCGAGCAGTTCGCCGGGGTCCCGGTCCCTGCCAGCGCGTGGGAGTCCCTGGTTCTGCCCGGCCGGGTGCGCGACTACTCCCCCGCGCTGCTCGATGAGCTCACCGCCGCCGGCGAGGTCGTCTGGGCGGGTCACGGCTCGCTGCCGGGTCGCGACGGCTGGGTCTCGCTGCACCCCGCGGATCTCGCGCCGTTCACCCTTCCCATGCCCGAGGAGACCCCGGCGGCGGGCTCCCTCGAAGAGAAGGTGCTCGATGTGCTGCGACTCAGCGGCGCGTCGTTCGCCGGCGCGCTGAAGGCGATGACCGGAACCGAGAATCAGCAGTCGGTGCTCGAGGCGCTCTGGTCGCTGGCATGGCAGGGGCACATCACCAACGACACCTTCGCTCCCGTCCGCGCGCTCATCGCCGGAGGATCGCAGGCGCACAAGACGGCGCGGCGGGCGCCACGCACCCGCACGTACCGCGGCATCTCGCTCACGCGCCCCACTGCTCAGCCCTCCGCCGCCGGGACGGGTGGCCGCTGGGCGGTGCTGCCGGAGACTGATCCGGATGCCGCGCGCCGCGCCACGGTGACCGCGGGGCTGCTGCTCGACCGCTACGGCGTCGTGACTCGCGGAGCGGTGCAGGCGGAGGGAGTTCCCGGCGGTTTCGCGCAGGTGTACCGCGTGCTCGCGGGGTTCGAGGAAGCCGGACACTGCCGTCGCGGGTACGTGATCGAGAAGCTCGGCGCAGCACAGTTCGCGGCATCCACCACGGTCGACCGGCTGCGCACCTTCGCAGGACTCGCCGACCCGCCCCCGCGCAATGTGGTCACCCTCGCGGCGACCGATCCGGCCAATCCCTATGGCGCCGCTCTCTCGTGGCCGCGATTGGAGACGGTGTCGCACCGCCCCGGCCGGAAGGCAGGTGGCCTGGTCGTTCTCGTCGACGGCGCACTCGTGCTCTACCTCGAACGGGGCGGGCGCACCGTTCTCGCCTTCGACGACGACTCCGACGTGCTGAAGGCCGCCGCCGCCGACCTGGTCGCCACCTCGAGGGCACGCCGCCTCGAGACCCTGACGGTGGAGAAGATCAACGGCGAGGGCGTGTACGGCACGCCCTTCGCCCTCGCGCTGCAGGAAGCCGGGTTCGTGGCGACGCCGCGCGGATACGCCCTGCGCAAAGCCGTCTGATTGACTTCACCCATGGTCAGCGAGTTCTTCACCGGCGTCCGCTACCTCGGACGCGGCTTCGGATACTGGCGGCGGCGCCCGGGGCTGATGACGCTCGGACTCGTGCCGGGCGTCATCGCACTCGTCCTGCTGGCCGCCGCGATCATTCCGCTGCTGCTGAACCTGGGCAGCATCACCGCGTGGGCGACGCCGTTCGCCGATGGGTGGGACGCGTTCTGGCGGAATGCCCTGCGCACCGCCATCGGCGTGGTCGCGGCGATCGCCGCGCTGGTGCTGGCGAGCGTCACCTTCACGGCGCTCACCCTGCTGATCGGTGACCCCTTCTACCAGCGGATCTGGCGTGCCATCGAGACCGACCTCGGCGGCGATGTCCCCGAGGGGGACGGCGCATTCCTGGTGGCGCTCGGCGAGAGCATCCGCCTGATCGCCCTCGGCGCGCTGGTCGCCCTGCTGGCCCTCGCGGTGGGCTTCGTGCCCCTCGTCGGCGCCCCGCTCGCCGCCGTCGCGAGCGTGCTGCTGACCGGACGGCTGCTCGCCCGCGAGCTCACCGGCCGGGCATTGAACGCCCGCGATATCCCGAGCGTCGAGCGCTCGCGGCTCTTCGCGCAGCGTCGGGCACGCCTGCTCGGCTTCGGCGCGGCCACCCAGCTGTGCTTCATGGTGCCGCTCGGCGCGGTGTTCATCATGCCGACGGCGGTCGCCGGCGCCACCGTGCTGGCGCGCGATCTTCTGGCTCATCGCACACCGACGGCGGCGCGCCATGCCTGAGGGCGACACGATCTACCGCGCGGCGAAGCGCCTCGACGCCGCACTGCGCGACCAGGAGGTGACGCGTTTCGACCTGCGCGTGCCACGCCTCGCGACCGCCGACCTCACGGGCCAGACGGTGCACGATGTCGTTCCGCGCGGGAAGCACCTGCTGATGCGGATCGGCGACTTCACCCTGCATTCCCATCTGCGCATGGACGGCGCGTGGTTCACCTACCGCCCCGGCGAGAAGTGGCGTCACCCCGCGTTCAAGGTGCGCGCGATCGTCGGCACCGCCGAGCACGAAGCCGTCGGCGTCGACATCGCCGAGGTGAAGCTCGTGCGCACCCGCGACGAGGGCGAGCTGGTCGACTATCTCGGACCGGATCCGCTCGCAGAGGACTGGGATCGCGACGAGGCGATCCGACGGCTCAGCGCCGACACGCGCCCGATTCACGTCGCCCTTCTCGACCAGCGCAACGTCGCAGGGTTCGGCAACGAGTATGCGGCGGAGCTGCTGTTCCTGCGCGGCATCCGGCCCGAGACGCCGACGCCGGAGGTCGATGTCCCCGCACTGCTCGACCTCGGCGTGCGAACCATCCAGGCGAACCGCGACCGGATGGATCGCACCTTCACCGGTGATGCCAGGCGCGGCTTCACCGACTGGGTCTACGGTCGCTCGGGTCGCTCGTGCCGGCGCTGCGGCACGCCCATCCGCAAAGGCGAGCTGGGTGCCGATCCGACCCGCGAGCGCATCACGTTCTGGTGCCCGAACTGCCAGCGGTGAGCTAATCCCAAACGGGGAATGAATCAACCCCCCTCCTGGTTGTAGATATATCCGGAAGACTCCGGGCACGGGAGGAAACGTGGGCAAGAACTACATCGATATCGAGGACGACCAGGGCGCCACGCTGCGATACCGCAAGCACGTCAACGGCCGCGGACTCGTCGCGCACGGCGCGAAGGTGCATCCGAAGGCTCTCATCGAGGCCGGCGCCTATGTCGAACCCGGCGCTCGAGTGGGCGCTGGAGCACGGGTCGCGCGCGGCGCCTGGGTGGAGCCGTATGCCGTGATCGGCGAGAACGCGACGATCGACGCACACGCGCACATCGGCGCGGGGGCAGCCGTCGGCGACGGCGCGTGGATCGGCGTCCGCACGGACATCGGCGCGGGAGCGCAGGTCGCGCGAGGCACCCGCATCGGGCACGACGAGAGCGTCGCCCCTGGTCTGACGGTCATCACCGACCGGAAGGGACTCTGGCTCGCAGCCTGACCCCTTCACCCGAGCCCGCCTGGTTGCATGGACCGGCGGGCTCTTCTGCGCCTGGCGAGACTCGGTCAGAGATCACTCTAAAAGTGTTTAGAATCTGAAATAGAAACAGATACCGCGGAGGGTCGGCCATGGACATCACCGCACGGGCGTCGAGCATCGGTGCCCTCGCCGACGAGACTCGGCAGGCGCTCTACGAACACGTCGTCAGCCAGCCGGATGCGGTCACCCGCGAAGCCGCTGCGACCGCGGTGGGCGTGCCGACGCACATGGCGCGCTTCCACCTCGACCGCCTCGTGGAGGCCGGTCTTCTCGACACCGAGTTCCGGCGGCTGAGCGGTCGTACCGGCCCCGGCGCCGGCCGCCCGTCGAAGCTCTATCGGCGGGCCGACGGCACCGTGAGCGTCTCGCTCCCGGAACGCCGCTACGACCTGGTCGGGCACGTGCTCGCAGGCGCGATCGAGCGCGCCGCCGACGGGATGCCGTTGCGGGATGCCCTCGATGCGGTCTCGCAGGAGCAGGGGCGATCGATCGCGTCATCCACCACCGACGCCGGGGACCACGACGAGACCGACCGCCTCACCGCGGTGCTGACCGCCCAGGGCTACGAGCCGCGACGCGAATCCGGTGAGAACGGCGTCGCCCTCATCCTCGCGAACTGCCCGTTCGACTCGCTCGCCCGCGAGCACACCGAGCTGGTCTGCTCCGCCAACCTGTCGCTGCTGCGCGGTGTGCTCGACGGCCTGCGCTGCGACCAGCTGCAGGCGCACGGCGAGCCGCACGCGGGACGCTGCTGCGTCGCGATCCGTCCGCAGAGGTGATGTCGCGCGCCGAGGCGGCGAGAGCGGCCATACGACCGCCCGGGGCGACACGGCAGGTACGCTGAACCGGTGAAGAACGACCGCCGCCGCGCTCCGAAGGGCGGGCGGCCGCGCCCCGCGAAGACGCAGAAGCCGGCGCAGAAGCCGGCGCAGAAGCCGGCGCCGAAGCGCACTCCGCGCCCCGCACCGCAGCCCGCGCCGACACCGCCGGCCCGCGAGACGCCACGCTCCTTCCGCCTCGGCCTCATCCCCGGCGCCACGCCGGGCAGGTGGGTGGACGCCTGGAAGGAGCGGATGCCGCACGTCGACATCGAGCTCGTCCCCATCGCCGTCGCCGACCAGCGTGCGGCCCTCGACGACCTCGATGCCGCTCTGGTGCGTCTGCCGCTCGACGACCGCGACGACCTGCACGTGATCCCGCTCTACGACGAGGTTCCCGTCGTCGTGGCATCCGTCGACTCCTTCCTGATGGCGACCGATCGGCTCACGGCGGACGACCTGGCCGGGCAGGTGCTGATCACGCCCGGCGACGACGTTCTCGGCCCGCTCGATCTGCCCACGCAGACGCCGTCGTTCCCGACGATCGCGACCACCGAAGACGCCGTCGCGACCGTCGCATCCGGGGTCGGCATCCTCGTGGTGCCGATGTCCCTCGCCCGGCTGCACCATCGCAAGGACGTCGACTACCGCCCGCTGCTCGGCGGACGCACGTCGACGGTCGCGCTGGCCTGGCCGCGTGAGGTGACCACCGCCGACGTCGAGGTGTTCATCGGCATCGTGCGCGGGCGCACAGCGAACTCGTCACGCTGAGGCGTCGGCGCGGGGCTCGGCATGCAGGCCAATAGACTCGGCGCATGCCCTCGGTGCTGTACGTCTGCGTTCGACCCGAGCGGAGCGCGGCGGATGCCGAGCACCGCTCGTTCCGTCGCGGGCTCGGCCTGGGAACACTCGACCGCATCGATCTGCTGCATGCCTCGCTCGAGACGGTCGAGTGGGAGCAGTACGACGGCTTCGTCATCGGCGGGTCGCCGTTCAACGTGACGGATGCCGAGAAGGGCGAGCCCCAGCTGGCGGTCGAGCATGACCTCGAGCGCATCGCCCGTCGATCGCTCGACGGCGATGCGACCGCGCTGTTCACCTGCTACGGGATCGGAGTCGTGACGCGGATGCTCGGCGGCAGCGTGCACACCGATCAGCCCGAGCAGGCCAGTGCGACCACCGTGCAGCTCACCAGCGCCGGCCTCGAGGATCCCCTGTTCGGCCCCGGAGGTCCGTCGCTGTCGGTGTTCACCGCGCACAAGGAGTCGGCACGCGAGACCCCTCCCGGAGCGGTGCTGCTCGCCACGAACGGCGCCTGCACGGTGCAGGCCTACCGCGTCGGCGAGCGGCTGTACGCGACGCAGTTCCATCCCGAGGCCTCCCCTCAGGACTTCGCCGATCGCATGGCCGTGTATCGAGCATCCGGCTACTTCGACCCGCGCGACTACGAGCGCACCGAGCGGGCGATCCTCGGCGCATCCGTCGATGGCGATGACCTGCTCGCCCGTTTCCCTGGGCTCCTAGGCGGCTGAGGTCGGCCCTTCGACAGGCTCAGGGGCCCAGGCGGGTTCAGGGGCCCAGGTGGGGTCAGGGGCCCAGGTGGGCTCAACCGCCCAGCGCCAGGGCGATCCGTTCGTCGAGATAGCCCCGCAGCGGCACGAGGGCACCACCCGGTGACCAGCGCACGCTCGGCACCCCGTCCACCATGGCGAGCGGGCCGGACGTCCCGCCCGCATCGACCGCCGCGACGTCGAGCACCTGCCACCCGACGTGCACCACCTCGCCCTCCGCGAAGCCGCCGCGCCGCGCCTGCGCCCGCCGCTCGGCCCTCGCACGTGCCGACTCGGCGGTGTACCCGCGGCGCACGGGCTCGGCGGCGCGCAGGATCTCGGCGGTCGACAGAACGTCGGCATCTGCGAGCAGCAGCACGCCGAGATGCCAGGCCGATCCTGCACGCACGATGCGGTCAGCGCGCCACCGTGAGGTGCGCTCCCGGCCGAGCGCTTCGCGCGACACGCCGACGAGACGCGCGCGTGCGTCCCGCAGCAGTTCCTCGGTGGGGCCCATGCGTCAAGGGTAACGATTGGGCGGCGCCCGCAGGATGCGGGCAGAATCGACAGACACCCCAGTTCAGGAGCATCCATGCCGCAGACCGACACCGCACGCCTTCTCATCGCCTGCGACGACCAGCCGGGCATCGTCGCGGCCGTCGCCGGAGTTCTGGCCGCGCACGGGGCGAACATCATCTCTCTCGATCAGCACTCGACAGACGAGGAGGGCGGCCGGTTCTTCCAGCGCACCGTGCTCCACCTCGACGGCCTCGCGGCCAAGCGTCCGGAGCTCGAGGCGTCGATCACCGAGGTCGCCGACCGTTTCGGCATGGAGTGGTCGCTGCATGACACCTCCAAGCGCAAGCGCGTGGCGATCTTCGTCTCGAAGTACGACCACTGCCTGATGGAGCTGCTCTGGCGCACGCAGCGCGGCGAGCTCGACATCGACGTGACCATGGTGATCTCGAACCATCCCGACCTCGCCGAATCTGTGCGCTCGTTCGGCGTGCCGTTCATGCACATCCCCGCCGGGGACAAGGCCGCGATGGAGGCCCGCCAACTCGAGCTGCTGCAGGGCAACGTCGACCTGGTCGTGCTGGCCCGGTACATGCAGATCCTCACCGACGGCTTCATCGAGCGCCTCGGCGCCCCGGTGATCAACATCCACCACTCGTTCCTGCCCGCCTTCATCGGCGCGAACCCGTACGCCCGCGCCAAGGAGCGCGGCGTGAAGCTCATCGGAGCCACCGCGCACTACGCGACCGCCGACCTCGACGAGGGCCCGATCATCGAGCAGGACGTCACGCGGGTCACGCACGCGGAGTCCGCGGCGGAGCTGCAGCGGCGGGGTGCCGACGTGGAGCGCTTCGTGCTCGCCCGCGCGGTGAAGTGGCATGCGGAGGACCGCGTGATCGTGCACGGGCGGTCGACCGTCATCCTCTGACGAAGCGAGGACGGACCGCTGTTCGCCTCAGCCGGGCAGCCCGGCCAGGAGCTCGGCGAACACCGCAGCCGCCGTGCGCCCCCGAGCGAGGGGCGCCGACTGGCCGAGCCACAGCGACTGCAGCTCGCCCATGCCGCGCTGACCGGCGACCGCGCGGAAGCGCCCCGTCAGCCAGTTCTGCGCGGGGAACGGCGCGACGGCCCCGGATGCCTCGATCTCGCGCACCGCGCGGTTGGGAGCCCCGCGCGACAGGCGTCCGCTCATCGCGCGAGTGAGCACGCTCTCGTCGGCCGCGGTCGAGCGGATCGCCGCCCGGTGCGCGTCGTTCGCCGCCGACTCGGCGGTCGCGAGGAAGGACGTGCCGACCTGCACGCCCGACGCGCCGAGCGCGAACGCGGCCGCGACGCCGCGCCGGTCGGCGATGCCGCCGGCGGCGATGACGGGCACACGCACCGCGTCGACGACCTGCGGCAGCAGCGAGAAGAGACCCACGAGCGACTCCTCTGCGGGCCGCAGGAACGATACCCGGTGCCCGGCCGCCTCCGCGCCGGTGGCGACGATGGCATCCACTCCCCCCGCCTGCAGCGCACGTGCCTCGGCGACGGTCGTCGCGGTGCCGATCACACGGATGCCCCGGCTGCGGGCCTCCTCGACCAACCCGCGCGATGGCACGCCGAAGACCACGCTCAGCGCGGCGGGCGCCGCCTGCCAGATGGCCTCCAGCTGCTCGTCGAGGCGGGGAAGGTACTGCTCGGGGCGCGCGGGCGGCTCGATGTCGACCTCGTCGAAGAAGTCGGCGAGCGCGGCGGCGTACCGGTCGTGCTCGGCGCCGGGTTCGGCCTCGTCACCGGTCGGCAGCCAGATGTTCAGGGCGAACGGCGCTGCGGTGGCGGCGCGCAGCGCGGCAGCGGTCGCACGGATGCGATCGCCGTCGTAGCCGTAGAGACCGTACGAGCCGAGGCCCCCCGCGTCGCTCACCGCCGCGGTCAGCTCGATCGACGAGAGCCCGCCGAACGGCGCGAGGACGACGGGATGCTGGATGCCCAGCAGTTCGCGCAGATCACTCATGCTTCGAGGCTACGCTCCGCTGCCCGCGTGTTTCACTCTCTCCTGACGCTCCGCAGCGGCGGCCGCCCGGGGATCGGCGACGGCTTCTGCGCGCGGTTCGAGGCGTTCGCGACAGCCAGGTCGAGCGCCTCGAACAGCTGCTTGAAGCCGCGGAACCGCGTCGTCCGCGGGCACGGCGTGCGCAGCCAGAGCACGTCGAGCACGCCGGTCGGCGAGCGGTCGACATACGCGATCAGGCAGTCCGCGTCGGCGTGACGACGCGCCGGGTCGCAGATACGCCAGCTGTTGCGACCGAGCGGTGTGAGCTCCCAGTCCCCGTGAGGGGTGGCTGGTATGGGGTCGTCGAGCATGACAGTCATAGCGCCTTACCTCCTGTTACCGCGAGCACCGTGCCCGAGGTGTACGAAGACTCGGCTGCAGCCAGGTAGACGTACGCTCCGGCGAGCTCGGCCGGCTGGCCGGCCCTGCCCAGTGGAGTGTCGCTGCCGAACTCCTCGACCTTCGTGTCGTCCCAGCCGGTGGCCGGGATGAGCGGGGTCCAGATGGGCCCCGGTGCTACGGCGTTCACGCGGATGCCGCGTTCCCCCGCCTCTGCTGCGAGCGCCTTCACGAAAGCCACCTGGGCGGCCTTCGTCATGGCGTAGTCGATGAGACCCGGTGACGGGTCGTAGGCCTGGATGGAGGCGGTCACGATGATGCTCGCGCCCTCCTCGAGGTGCGGGTAAGCCGCACGCGCGGTGAACAGAGTGCCGAGGATGTTGGTGTCGAACACGCGGCGCATCTCGTCGGTCTTCAGCGACTCGAAGCCCTCGATGTCGTGCTGGTACGCCGCGTTGAGCACCACGATGTCGAGGCCGCCCATCGTCTCGCGGGCACGGGTCACGGCCTCCTCCGCGAACTGCTCGTCGCGCAGGTCGCCGGCGATGCTTAGACCCTGGCGACCGGCGTCGGTCACCTTCGCGATCGTGTCGTCGGCATCCTTCTGCTCCTCCGGCAGGTGCACGATCGCGACGTCCGCACCTTCGCGGGCGAAGGCGATGGCCACCGCGCGGCCGATGCCGGAGTCGCCTCCGGTGATGAGCGCGCGTCGCCCGGCGAGCCGGTCGTGACCCTGGTACGACGACTCTCCGTGATCGGGCGTGGGCCCGGTCTCCTCGGTCAGGCCCGGCTGGGTCTGCTGCTGAGCAGGGAACTTCTCATCGTGGTGCTGGTGGCGAGGATCTGGGGTGTTGTCGCTCATCGTGCGCCTATCTGAAGTTGGGTGGGGAGTGCCGGCACGTGTGCCAGTGTGCTCACTCTCCCCCGGAGCGAGCCGTGCGGCCAGGGGGTTGACAGTTCGGGAAGCCCGGCGCACGCGCGAGGCGGGCGGGGCCGGATGCTGTCAAGGGGCGTGCGAGGACCGTCCCGGATCACGCAGGCTGAACGTCCACGACGAAAGGACTGCATGATGAGCAGCGATTCCATGACTCCCGACGACGACTCCACCTCGGAGGTTCCGGCGGCGGATGCCGCGGTCGCCGGGCGACCGGATCTGCAGCCCGACTCGCAGGGGGACGAGCCGCTCGACGCCGAGCTGGGCGAGGACGGTCAGGGCGACCTCGCCGAGGGCGACGAGCAGCTTCACTCGGGTGACGCACCGACCGACCTGCGCACCGAGGGCCCCTCCGGCGAAGTGCACGAGGAGACCGCTCAGTGAGCGACGGCACCTGGTGTCAGCCGAGTCGCTGACCGCCTCGAGCTGCACAGTGGCCGCGCTCCCCTCGATGAGAGGCGCGCGGCCACTGACGTGACGTCGTCGAGGCGAGGGGCTCTGCGTCGGCCCCGTTCACAGCCGCTCCCGCAGCAGCGGCAGCAGCTCCCGCTCGCAGCGGTCGAGGAACGCGCGCTGGTCACGACCGACCTGGTGCAGGAAGACGCGGTCGAAGCCGGATGCCACGGCGGCGATCCGATCTGCGACATCGGCCGCGTCGGACCCCACGACCACGGCGGCTCGGAGCTTCTCGTCGGTGGGATCGGCGTGCGCCTCGAACTGCTCCGGGTGGTTCAGCTCCCACATCAACTGGGGCGGCACCGTCGCCTGCGCCCACTGCTCGCGCGCTGCGGCCAGGGCCTGCTCGTCGGTGTCCTCGAGGCTGATGTGGATCTGCAGCAGCGCGTCGCCTCGGCCTCCGGCATCCCGATACGCCGTTCGCGTCTGCGACGTCGCCTCCGGATCGGCGCCGACGGTGATCAGACCGTCGGCCCAGGCCGCGACCTGCTCCGCCGTCCTGGTGCTGATGCCCGCGGCGAGCAGCGGCGGCGGCGTCTCCGGCAGCGACCAGAGCTTCGCCTCGTGCACGCGCACCGGACCTTCTGCATCCACCTGTTCGCCGGCCAGGAGGCGCCGCATCACGTCTGCCGCGGCGTGCAGCCTCTCGTCTCGCTGCTCTTTGGGCGGCCACTCGTCGCCGGTGATGTGCTCGTTGAGCGCCTCGCCGCTGCCGAGCGCTGCCCACACCCGGCGCGGGAACATGTCGGCCAGTGTGGCGAGCGCCTGGGCCGTGATGACAGGGTGGTAGCGCTGGCCCGGCGCGGTGACCAGACCGATCGGGAAGCTCGTGAGGGCGAGCGCCGCACCGAGCCATGACCAGGCGTGGCCCGAATGTCCCTGTGCTGTCAACCACGGCGCCAGATGGTCGGAGCACATCGCTTCATCGAATCCGATGCGCTCCGCATGCGTGATGTCTCGGAGAAGCCTGCCCGGGGCGTGCTGCTCATGGGAGGCGTGGAATCCGATGCGCGTCATCGTCTGCGGTCCTCTCGTCGGAGGACAGCAGATTAGACAGACGGCGGATGCCGTCGCACGGGGTTGACCCTGGCGTCAGGGCCGTGCAAGGCCTGGGCGATCAGCCCTCGAGGCCGGCGTTCGGGTCGTCCGGCGGCTCGGGCACCATGTGCAGGCCGGTCGGCGTGTTCGCCGTATAGGCGAGGGCCTCGATCCAGGCGCGGTTGATGGCCGGCTGACGGCTGCCGAAGTACTTGAACACCAGCGAGCTGCTGGGCTGCACCCACACGGTCGTGCGTCCGCCGCCGACGCTCGCGTCCTCGCGCCAGCTGAACGGGAACGGCTCACCGCGGCGCAGCTTCGCCGTGATCACGAGCTGCAGGTGGGTCAGGGCGCGGTCCTCGATCTCGGTCTTGACCGAGCCCTCATAAACGAACTTTCCCAAGGAAGTGAACCTCTCCGACATCCGAACTCTGGCGTCTGCCGATCGCCTGGGGATAGCTTAGTCAGATGGGCCTGCTCTTCTACGGCGGCAATACCGTACCCATCGAGATCGAGGATCGGGCGCTCGCTCACCTCAAGGTCGTGATCGCGATGAAGCTGCGCCGCAATGAATCGTTCACCCTGTCCTGGCAGCATCCCGTGGATGAGCCGACAGGGCGCACGACCATCTGGCTGCATCCGTCGATTCCGCTGCAGTTCGTCTTCGAAGCGCCGGAGCCGCCGGAGCTCAGCGCCGAGTGGATCACCGCGCTGGCGAACTCCGCCAACACCAGCGGGGGTCTCAAGATGCTGCCGGAGCACCTGCAAGGCCGAAGCTGAGCCGCCCCACGGCGCGCGTGGTCACTCCGACTCCTGTGCCGACGTCGCATGCGGGAGGCCGACCGGCTTCGACTCCGACGACCCGCGCTGGCGCAGGAAGATCGAGAACGCGACCATCGAGCCCACCGCGAGGAACTCGCTCTGCCAGTTCTGCAGCGTGCGATCCCAGAACTCCGGTGACATGACGTACTGGCCCCACGACATCGGCGCTTCTCCGTGCCGCGCGTTGTCCTCGTTCATCACGACGACGCCGCTCAGGGACTGCATCAGCCACGAGAGCAGGAAGATCGCGCCCATCACGAGCACCAGCGAGTTCTCGTACACCGTCCGCCGCCAGCCCGCGACACGCGCCCAGCGAGGCCCGTCGGCCGGCGCGTAGACCCCGACCATCTGATTCTCGTCGGTGTCGACGCCCTCGTCGCCGGGCTTCTTCGATTCCGGTGAGCCCCGCTGCACGAGCCACACGGTGGCTGCGATGAAGAGCAGGAACTGCAGGAACTCGCTCTGCCAGTTCTCGGCGACGTCGACGACGAAGTCGCTCGAGAACACGAACGAGAGATAGGTCTCGAGAGCCTGCCCGTGTGCCTGCAGCTCCTGGTTGGTGCGCAGCAGCCCCGCGATCGACTGCCCGAGCAGCGCGAGGGCGAACAGCGCGAAGAAGAACAGGCTCAGCCCGTTGTCGCGAAGAAACCTCTTCATGCTCATCGCCCGCTCCCGACCACGACGAACATCGCGGCGAAGCCGACGACGATCGCGCCCATCCACATCCAGAACATGACCCGTGGGCCGAAGGCGTCCTGCCTCGACTCGTGCTGCTGCGACATCCGCTCCTCCTTCTCATCAGGCCATCCCCACTTCGGATGCTGGCGACCGCACACCGGGAAGAGAACGGGGTTGACGAGCCGCCGGCGGCCTGTCAACCCCATTACCGCCGCGAACCCGGCTGTCTACCGTCGGAAGCACCTGATCGAGACGGGAGTCATCCCCCGCTGACGCCGCCCGCCGGCATCCGCCGCCCGACCCACCCCCACACAGGAGGACCACATGACCGACCCGACGACCGGCACGACGCCCGCGCACAGCGCACCCGCTGTCGAGGATCAGATCGACCAGCTCGCGAACTCCGACGGCGAGCAGCCCACCACCACTCACGCCGAGCGGGGCGCGGGCGAACCGCATCTTCGCATCACGACCCCGGAGGGCGAGCGCGGCCGCCTGGAGCTGACCGAGGAACGCACCACGATCGGCTCGGGCGCGGAGTGCTCGCTCGTCATCGCCGGCGCAGATGCGGTGCACGCGACGATCGTGCATGACGAGCGCGACGAGTACGTCCTGACGTTGCATGGCGACGGTCTGATGAACGCCAACCCGTCCGACGGCATCGCCGGAGATCGCAGTGAGATCCTGCGCACCGGGGCGCGCTTCACCGTCGCCGACTGGATCCTCGTCTTCGGCCGCGAGGAGTTCGCAGACCACGGCCGCCCGTTCGGTGGCCGTGAAGGCGGTGAGCTGGACGACCAGCCGCCGCAGCCCGCCCGGCCCGAGTACTCCGACAGCGACTCCGATGAGCAGCACGGGGACCTCGAGGTCAGGGACGGCTGAGCCCCCGGAGGGTGCGAAGGGCGAGGGGACGACAGTCCTCTCGCCCTTCGTCTGTCCGCGACGATCCGGCGACTGGTAGCGTCGGGCACAAAGGAGGGGCGCATGGTCGACGCGATCGGGATGCTGCTGCGCACGCTGCTCGTGGCGCTCGGCGCCATGCCCCTTCCCGATGCGCTGATGGGCGGTGGGATGCTCGGCATCGCCGCGATCCTCGTCGCCGCGACCGTGCTCGCGATCGCGCTCGCGCTGCTGACACCGCGCTTCGGCGCGAGGTCTGCGCCGCATCCACGACGTGCCATCGACGTGTCCACGCTGCTCGCGCAGAGCGATCCGGATGCCGACGGGCACCCTCGTCCGCGAGCGCCCGGGGCTGCGGCCGCCGCCTGATCCGTCCTCTGCACTCGCTGAGGGGCGGGTCTCGTGGCCTCCGGCCGACCCCACCCTCTCTGCGAACGGACGCTCATGGACATCTTCGCCATTCCTCCACTGACCCTTCTTCTCGACGCCGCCTATTCCGCGCTGCTCACGCTCTCCGTCTCTCTCCAACCGCTCGCCGGTTCCGCTGCCGCCGCGCTCGCGGTCGTGCTCATCACCCTGGCGGTACGAGCAGTGCTCATACCCGTCGGCGTCTCGCAGGCCAGAGCCGAGCAGCTGCGCGCGCGACTCGCCCCTCGGCTGCGGGCCCTGCAGCAGCGCTACGGGAAGGATCGCGAAAGGCTGCAGCGCGAGACGATGGCCCTGTACCGCGACGAGCAGGCATCACCGCTGGCGGGCTGCCTGCCGCTCGCGGTGCAGGCGGCTGTCGTAGGCGTGCTGTACACGCTGTTCCTGCGCCCGGAGATCGCGGGGCACCCGAACGCCCTGCTCGCCCACGACCTGCTCGGGGCCCCACTCGGCGAGTCGCTGCTCACGGCGGTCGGTGCGGGCCTCGAGGCGCCCACCGCCCTCGTCTGGGCCGTGGTGCTCGCCGTGATCATGATCGTCGCCGATGTCACCCGTCGCGTGTTCCGTCCGCAGGTGCCGACGGAAGGCCCGCTGGCGACGCCCGGCATGCTCGGCGTGATGAACGCGCTGCACTACCTGACGGCGGTATTCGCGGTGTTCGTTCCCCTGGCCGCGGCCATCTATCTCGTGGTGACCGTCACGTGGACGCTCGCCCAGCGATGGGTGCTGCGACGACGGTACCCGCTGCCGGCCGCCTGACGTCGGGCCGGATGCCGCTCAGCGGGCGACGAGTCCGATGCGCGGAGCGGCGTCCGGCGCAGCGGCGAGCGCGATCGCGTGGTCGAGGTCGGCGAGCGGATGCACGGTGCCGACCATCTCGGCGAACGGGAGCGCCCGCCCCGGTCCGGCGAGGAAGTCGACAGCCGCGGCGAGCTCGGAACCCGTGTAGTTGTGCACGCCGGTGATCGTCACCATCCGACGCACGATCGACTCCGCATCGAGCGGCACGGGATCGGCCGGGAAGACGCTGCCGATCAGCACCACCGCGCCGCCCACGGCGACCGCGCCGATCGCATCGGCGACTGCTCGCCCCGATGCCTCGATCACGATCCGGGGCTCAGCGGCGAGGGCATCCGGTTGGGCCCCGAAGCGCTCCGCGAGGCGCCGCCGGTCCGGGTGCGGGTCGACGACATCGACGATAGCCCCCTGCGAGGCGGCGATCGCCGCCGCGGACAGCCCGACCAGGCCTGCGCCGTACACGCGCACGCGCACACCGTCGAGGTCACGGCCCGCCGCGCCTCGGCGTACCGCCGCGAGCGCGGTGGCGGTCGCGCACGAGGCGGGGGCGAGAGTCGCGGCGGGCAGCGTCTCGGGCGCGCGCACGATGGCCGTGCCGCCGCGCAGCTGCACATGGCTGGCGAAGCCGCCGGTCAGCTCGCGATGCGGGGCGACGCGTTCGTGCCCGTATTTGCCCAGGTGCCTGCACTTCTGCTTGAGACCGGCGGTGCAGCGGTCGCACTCCCCGCACGAGACGGTGACGGACCACACCACGCGGTCGCCGATGCGCAGCGGCGTGCCGTCTTCCGCATCCGCGCCCGCCTTGCCCAGCCCGATCACTCGTCCGACGCTCTCATGCCCGAGTACGAGCGGCGCCGGGGCGGATCGGCGTCCGCGAACGGTGTGCACGTCGGAGCCGCAGATCGTCGACAGCTCGACCGCAATGAGCACGTCGTCGTCGGCGAGAGCCACACCCGGCACGGCGATGGTCTCGTGCGGATGCCCCTCACCGACGAACACCATCGCGAGGGCCGAGGGGCGCAGCACGATGTCGGTGCGGCTGCCGTCCGGCGAGTCAGGTCGGCGCGTCAGCAGCCGAGCGGTCGGCGCGCCCATTCAGCGCGCCGCGGTGGGTGCGAGCAGCTCGCGAGCGGCCAACGCAGCCCGCAGATCGACGATGCTCGGCAGGGCGGCATGCGCTCCCGCATCGAGGATCGCGGCCTCATCATGAGCGCCGGTGAGCACTCCAGCGACGAAGCCGGCACCGGCGCGCAGGCCCGAGCGCACGTCGCTGACGGTGTCGCCGGCGACGGCGACGGCCTGCACCGACGAAGTGCCCGTGCGCATCAGCGCCGACAGCACGAGATCGGGATGCGGGCGCCCGCGGCCGGCGTCGATCGGCGACAGAGCGACGTCGACGAGGTCGTGCCAGCCGAGCGCATCCAGCAGCGCATCGCGCGTGACGGGTGCGAACCCGGTGGTGAGGGCGACGCGGATGCCGTCGGCCTTGAGCTGCTCGATCGCCTCGCGCGCACCGGGGATCTCCTCGGCGCCCTGCTCGGCGACGATCTCGTCGTAGGCGCCTTCGAACGCAGCCGTCGCGCGCTCGGCGGCCGCGCGGTCGCCGCCGGAGAGGTGGGTGAACACCTCGATCTTCGACTGGCCCATCGTGTCGCGCACGTACTGCAGGGCGTCATCCCAGGGCATCCGGTGGGCGACTCCGGTTCGCTCGGCGGCGCGCTGGAACGCCTGCTCGACGACGCCGTCGTCGCGGACGGTGGTGCCGGCCATGTCGAGGACGACGAGTTCGATGCTGGTCATGAGAGTGCCTCCGTGGCGGGTGTCGTGGATGTGGTGGTGAGGGCGTCGGCGATCGCCGATTCGGCGAGGCCGAGACCGCAGGTCATGCCGATGCCGGTGGTCGCCGCGATCACGGTGACGCCCTCGGCTGGGGTCTCGCGCAGGAACTCCCGCGGCCCTGCGGCGTACACGCCCTGCCAGCGCTCGAGCACGCGGAACCCGTCGGTCTGGAACAGCGCGATCGCCTCGTCGACGAACGCATCGAACGCGGCCTCCGGCTGGAACGGCGAAGGCTGCACGGCCTTGGCGTGCGAGTCGCCGAGGATCAGCGTGCCGTCAGGCAGCTGGGTGTACATCTGGTTCAGGTCGAGAGCGGCGAGGTCAGGGCGATCGGCATGCAGCCGCGTGCGCACCGCCGCGGCCTCCTCGAGCGCCGCGAATCGGCCGTACCGCACGAGCGACCAGCCGGTCAGCAGCGGCGCGTCGAGCCGGGTTGGCAGGTCGGCCGCGACGCGCATCATGTCGAGCGCGCACCGGACGATCCCGGCCCTCTCGGCGAGCTCGGGCATCAGCTGATCGATGTCATGGTTGACGGCGACGATGACGTGTCCGGTGCGGATGGTGCCGCGCGTCGTCTCGACGCGGCCGGTGACGACGCCGGTCACCGCGGTGCGGAACCGGAATACGACCCCGAGGGATGCCAGGTGGCGCACGAGCGCGGGTACGACCTCGCGGGGATCGACCTGCAGGTCGGGTGCGATCAGCGCTCCCCCGCGCACCGCGTCGGCGCGCAGCGGCGCACGGTGCAGCACGTCATCGGCATCCAGCAGCCGTATGTCGTCTCGGACGTCGTCGGCGGCGGCCGCGAGCAGCGCGAGCTCGTCGTCATGGCGGGCGGCGATGAGGGTGCCGGATTCGCGGAGCCGGAATCCGGCATCGGTCGCCAGTCGCAGCCAGTGCTCGCGAGCGATGTCGGCATACCGTCTCGCCTCACCCGTCTGCGCGCCGATGCAGAGGTGACCGAAGTTGCGGATGCTCGAGCCGACCGGGGTCTCGGTGCGGTCTACGACGATCACGCGCAGTCCACGCCGCACCGCCGCGTAGGCCGCGCCCAGACCGACGATGCCGGAGCCGACGACCACGACATCAGCGTGTGCCGCGCTCATCGGAACACCTTCCGCATCCACATCGCGAGGCCTTCGACGACGAGCACGGTGACCAGGATCATGATGACGATGCTGGCCACCAGCGGGTAGTTCGAACCCTGACCCGCATTGAGCAGGTAGTAGCCGACCCCGCCACCGCCGACGATGCCGAGCAGGGTGGCTGCGCGCACGTTCGTGTCGAGCATGTAGAAGGTGTGCCCGATGAGCGCACGCGAACCCTGCGGGAACGTCGCCGCGGCGTACATCTGCAGGCGCGTCGCGCCCGTGGCGAGCAGTGCGCGCTCGGGCCCGCGCGGCACCTCCTCGAAGGAGTCGGCGATGAGCTTGCCGAGCAGACCGACGCCGCCGAAGGCGAGCGCGATGGCTCCCGCCTGGGGGCCGAGGCCGGTGATGATGATCAGCACGATCGCGAGGATCAGCTCGGGGATGCCGCGGACGATCACCAGCAGCAGCCGGAAGCCGCGGTGGGTTGCACGGTTCGGCGCCACGTTGCGGGCGGCGAGCGATCCGATCACGAGCGAGAGCACGAGGGTGATCAGGGTGGCGGCCAGCGCGATGCGGATCGTGTCGAGCATGGCGGCGCCGATCACCTCGAAGCCGTAGCTTCCGAAGCTCGGGGGCCAGAACTGGGCGGCGACCTCGGGGATGCGAGCCCAGAAGGTGAGGAGGTCGCTCCACACGATCTCGCTCACGACGACCGAGGCGATGACCACGAGCACGGCGATCCAGCCGGCGGCGGTGCTGCGCACGCGCGCTGCCGTCCACGGCCGCCGCAGCGCCTGCTCGACGGTCCCAAATCGGTGCCCCCTTTTGGGTTCCTGAGCCTGTCGAAGGATCGAACCACGTGAGAACAGCTTCACGAAGACGCCCCTCCCGGCATCCTCCTCCCCCAGCATCGCCACTCGAACGACGCTCGAGATGATCTCCATCGCGACGCAGAGCAGGAAGATGACGAGGGCGTACCCGAGACCGAGGCCGTAGTTCAGCGACTTGAACGCGTGCGACATCTCCAGGCCCAGGCCCGCGACGCCCACGTATCCGAGCACGACCGAGCCGCGCAGGTTGATGTCGTTGCGGTGCAGCACGGTGGCCACCCAGCTGGGCAGCACCTGGGGCAGCACTCCGGCGAAGAACTCCTGCGAGCGCGTGCCGCCCGCTGCGCGGATGGCGAGACGGGGGCCCTCGTCGATCTGCTCGATCGCGTCGGCGAACATCTTCGAGATCATGCCGATCGAGTGGATGCCGATGGCGAGGATGCCGGGCAGCGTGCCCAGCGAGAACATCAGCACGAACACCATCGCCAGCACCACGTCGGGAAGCGCACGGGTGAAGACGCCGATGAAGCGTGCGATTCCGCGCAGCGTGTGGTGCGGGGTGGTGTTGGCGGCAGCGAGGTACGCGATCGGCACCGAGAGCGCAGCCGCCAGCAGGGTGCCGGTGAGCACGAGACCGACGGTGAGCACGGTGAGTTCGAGCAGCTCGGCGGGCTCCGGGAAGCGCAGACCGCCCACGCGGGTGAAGAAGTTCTGCGCGTTGCCGAGGCTGTCGGCGATGCCGGCGAGGCTGATGTTCAGGTCGATCAGCGACACCACGGCGATCACCGTGATGGCGACGAGCGTCAGTGCGGCGCAGATACGCTCGGGGCTGGTCCGTCGTCGCGGGGCGCGCACGAGCAGATCCGCCTCCGCTGCCGCCCGGCCCCGGGCATCCGGACCTGCCGAGGGGCTGCCTGCCCTGTCGAGAACGGAGCTCATGCCACGGGCTCCACGACCCGCAGCTCGGTCTCGAGCGCCCGGATCTCTGCGGTGCTGGTGGCGACGCGGCCGTATATCTCCATGACCTGGGCCTTGTCGAGGCCCGAGGTCGTGGTGTCGAGCACGACCTCGCCATGGCGCAGGCCGACGATGCGGTCGGCCCAGTCGATCGCGAGATCGACCTGGTGCAGGCTGCACAGCACGGTCAGCCCGTCGTCGGCGGCGATCTGGCGGATCAGCGCCATGACCTGCGAGCTCGACTCCGGGTCGAGCGAGGCGACGGGCTCGTCGGCGAGCAGCACCTCGGGGTTCTGCATGAGGGCGCGGGCGATCGCGACGCGCTGCTGCTGGCCGCCCGAGAGGGTGTCGGCGCGCTGGTAGGCGCGATCGAGCAGGCCGACGCGATCGAGGTGGCCGAGGGCGCGCAGCTTGTGCGCGCGGGAGTAGGTGAACAGTCCGAGACGGGGGCCGCGGAGACCTGCCAGCGCGCCGGCCAGCACGTTCTCGAGCACGGTGAGCGAGCCGACCAGCTCGAACTGCTGGAAGATGAAGCCAACGCGGCTGCGCAGGGTGCGCAGGGCGCCGCCGCGCAGTGCCGACACGTTCTCGCCGAGCACGTGAATGCTGCCGCTGGTCGGGGTCTCGAGAGCGTCGACGTGACGCAGCAGCGTCGATTTCCCCGAGCCGGAGAGGCCGAGCAGCACGACGATCTCGCCGCGGCTCACGGTGAGGTCGACGTCGGACAGCGCGGTGGTCGAGTCGAAGCGCTTCGTGAGCGCCTCGATGCGGACGACGGGTTCAGTCATGGTGATCTCTCTTCGTGCTGGCGTGGGGTGGGGGCGCCACGTGAGAACGTGACGCCCCCGCATCTCGACTCCGCGGCTACGCCGCGTCGCTCGATGACCGTTCCGACGTGCGCAACGCGCTTCGCGCGGCGCTCGTCGGTCAGGACTGGCACTGGGTCGCGTTCGTCTTCTTGCAGATGTCGCGGATCAGGTCGTAGTACTCGTCATCGACCGGCTTGGTGGCGTAGAACACCGAGCGGAACGCGTCGGAGTCGGCGCTGTCGATGCCGGCGGCGATGATGTCGTCGATCGTGACCTCAGCGAGCGAGTCGACCAGCACCGCGCGGACCTCTTCGGGAAGGGTCTCGCTGTAGACGAGCGGCGCGCCCGGAACCATGGTCTCGGCGACGACCTTCACCCTGTCGGACTTGGCGACCTCGCTGTCTTCGGCGAAGCCCACCTCGCATTCCTTGGCCTCGCCGGTCTTGGTGACGCTGACGTCGTGCTTGCCGGCGAACACCGGCGTGATGTCCTTCTCGGGGTCGATGCCGGCATCGAGCAGGTTGTATGACGGGAAGAGGTAGCCCGACGTCGACGACGGGTCGACGAAGCAGACCTTCTTGCCGGCGAAGTCCGCGATGGTCTCGACGTCGGAGTCCTTGGGCGCGATGGCCTGCGAGTAGTAGCCCGGCTCCTGGCCCTCCTTCGTGACGATCGAGGAGATCGGGGTGAGCTTCGCGCCGTTGTTCGTGGCGGTGACGTAGGTGAAGCCCGAGAACGAGGCGACGTCGACCTTGCCGGCGATGGCGGCCTCGATGAGCGCGGCGTAGTCGGTCGACTCGTGGTACTCGACAGACTTGCCGGTCTTCTCGGCGATGTAGTCCATGAGCGGCTGATAGTTGGTCTCGGTGTCCACCGAGTCGGGCACGACGCCGAAGACGAGGGTGTTCTCGTCGACCGCGTATCCGCTGGTCTCGTCGGCGGGCGCGCCGCTGCCGGGCGCCGCGCCGGCGGAGCCGGAGCATGCGGCGAGGCCGAGCGCCAGCAGGGCGGCACCGGCGAGAACGGGAAGAGCGCGAAGCTTCATGAGGACCTTTCAGGGGTGTCGGGGAGGTGTCCGACAGAGACTCTGACAGGCCGGATGCCGAGAAATGTACCTATCTCGACAGTGTTCGCCGCTCGTTCACCAAAGGTTCGCCCGGGTGAGCATCGAAGAAACCGGCCGCGCGCGCGAGACCTGCGCAAGTAATATGCCTATGTGCCCCACGCTGTGTACATCGACATCGCCGACGATCTGCGCGAGCGGATCGCGTCGGGACTTCTGCGCCCCGGCGATGACGTGCCGACCGAAGCCGAGCTCGCCGAGCGATGGCAGACCTCACGCGGCCCTGTCCGCAATGCCCTCGCGGCCCTGCGGGCGGAAGGACTTGTGGAGACGACACGGGGACGCCCGGCTCGGGTGGTCTCGAAGAAGGTGACGCAGGCGGTCGACATGTCGGTGCCGTTCACCCGCTGGGCCCGTGATCTGGGGGTGGAGCCAGGAGCCCACACGCAGCAGGTCTCGCTGCGCCGCGCGGCCGAACTCGCCGACTCCCTCGGCGTCTCGCCCGACGAGCAGATAGTGAGTGTGCTGCGGCTGCGGATGCTCGATGGCCGACCGGCCATGGTCGAGCATCTGAACTACACCGAGCAGGTCGGCCGCCTGCTCTTCCAGGTCGACACCGATGCGGTGTCGATCACCGAGTATCTGACCGAGCACGGGCATCCGATCGTCGGGCTGCAGCACGAGATCGACGCGATGGCCGCGGACGAGCAGGATGCCCGGCTGCTGCGCGTGCCCGTCGCCACCCCGCTGCTGCGGCTGAGCCGCGTCTCGCGCGATGCCGACGGCCGTGTCTTCGAGGCGTCGCAGGACCGCTACCTCGGTGACGTCGTGCGGTTCACCGTCGCGGGCTCCGGCATCTCGGCCGACGGCCAGTACCTCCGCGCCGTCGGCGGCTGACCGCTCGCCGAGAAGCAGCGCACTCACACCGCGATCAGCACGACCCCGGCGACCACCACGACCGACGCCGCGACCCGCCACGCCGGCCGCGATTCGCGCAGCACGAACGCGCCGAACAGGCTCACCAGCACCACGCTCACCTCGCGCAGCGGTGCGATCAGCGCGACCGGTGCCATCGTGATGGCCTGCAGCACGAGGATGTAGGCGAGCGGCGAGAGCAGCCCGAAAGCCAGGATGCGCCGCCACTGCACTTTCCAGAGCGCGCCGACGGCGTGCCATCCGCGCCCGACCGAGACGGCGACGGTGAAGAAGGGGATCTCCGCAGCCGCCGTTCCGACCATGAAGGCGACGGGCGAGAGGTGCCAGTTCCGCAGCGCGAAGGCGTCCCAGATCGTGTACGCCGCGATGGCCGCACCGGTCAGCAGCCCGAAGACGATCGCCGGGTCGAGGCCTGTTCTCTCCGACGAGGGCCGCCTGTCGACCAGTCCGATCGCGACCACTCCCGCGATGACGAGCAGCACACCCGCGAGCGCGGCGAGCTCCAGACGCTCTCCGAGCAGCAGCATCGCGATGATCACGGAGAGGAACGGCCCGGTGCCGCGCGCAGTGGCATACACGGTGGACAGGTTGCCCGCGCGGTACCCGCGCTGGAGCACGGTCATATAGATGACGTGCAGCACACCGGAGACCCCGATGCCGAGGGCGATTTCCGCCAGATCGTCGGTGCCGAGCCCGCCGGTGAACGGAATGACACCTGCCCAGATCACCGTGCTCGCAACCGCACCCCACCAGAGGAACGCGGCGCCTGCCCGACTCACGTCGTGCGCGATGATGTTCCATGCCGCGTGGACGACCGCTGCGGCGAGCGCGAGAGCGATGGCGATACCGGACATCCGAGACCACCCTAACCGCTCCCCCGGCGCCGGCCCCGCGCCGGCCCCGCGCGGGCCGTGACGGAGCAGGCGGATTAGGCTCGTGATCATGCCTGCCGTCTCCCCCGCCCACACGCATGCCGCCGATCTCGCCGATTTCGTCGCCGCCTCGCCGTCGAGCTACCACGCCGCCGAAGAGGTCGCGCGTCGCCTCGAAGAGGCCGGGTTCATCCGCCTCGACGAGACCGCGGAATGGCCCGCGCAGGCAGGCGGCCGGTTCGTCGTCGTGCGCGATGGTGCGGCGATCGCCTGGGCTGTTCCCGCGGATGCTGCAGCGACCACGCCCGTGCACGTGCTGGGTGCGCACACCGACTCGCCCGGCTTCAAGCTCAAGCCGAAGCCGACCACCGGCTCGCGCGGCTGGCTGCAAGCGGCCGTCGAGGTCTACGGCGGGCCCCTGCTGAACTCGTGGCTCGACCGCGAGCTGCGCCTCGCCGGGCGCCTCGCGCTCGCCGACGGCCGCATCGTGCTCGCGGCGACCGGCCCGCTGCTGCGGCTGCCGCAGCTCGCGATCCACCTCGACCGCGGTGTGAACGACGGTCTCGCGCTCGACAAGCAGACCGGCACCCAGCCGGTGTGGGGCCTGGGCGACGCCGAGTCCGCCGACATCCTCGCCGAGCTCGCGGCATCAGCCGGTGTCGATGCGGCCGACATCCGCGGGTTCGACGCCGTGGTCGCGGATGCCGCTCGCGGCGCCGTGTTCGGCAAGGACGACGCGTTCTTCGCCTCGGGTCGCCTCGACGACCTGGCCTCGGTGCACGCGGGAGTGATCGCGCTGATCGAGGCCGCCAGCACTGCCGACGGGACGATCCCGGTGCTCGCCGCCTTCGACCACGAGGAACTCGGCTCCCAGTCGCGCTCGGGCGCTGCCGGCCCGTTCCTCGAAGACGTGCTCGTGCGCGTGCACGCGTCGCTCGGCGCCGACGCCAGCGACCAGCGTCGCGCGTTCGCCGCGTCGTGGCACCTGTCGAGCGATGTCGGGCATTCGGTGCACCCGAACTACCCGCACAGACATGACCCGGTCGTGCAGCCGGTGCTCGGTTCCGGCCCGATCCTCAAGATCAACGCCAACCAGCGATACGCCACCGACGCCGTGGGATCCGCCGCGTGGGCCGGCTGGTGCGAGACGGCCGGCATCCGCTCGCAGGAGTTCGTGTCGAACAACGCCGTTCCGTGCGGATCGACGATCGGCCCGATCACGGCGACCCGGCTGGGCATCAGGACGGTCGATGTCGGCATCCCGATCCTGTCGATGCACTCCGCCCGCGAACTCGCCGGCGTGAGCGATCTCTACGACCTGTCGCGCGTCGCACGCGCGTTCTTCGCCGGCTGAGAGGCACCCGCATGACCGAGCGACCGACCGTCCTGTTCGTCTGCGTGCACAACGCAGGCCGCTCTCGGATGGCTGCGGGCTTTCTGCAGCACCTCGCCGGCGACCGGATCGACGTGCGCTCCGCCGGCTCTGCGCCGAAGGATGCCGTGAACCCCGTCGCCGTCGACGCGATGGCCGAGGTCGGCATCGACATCGGCGCCGGCGAGCCGAAGCTGCTCACCGTCGACTCGGTGAAGCAGGCCGACGTCGTCGTCACGATGGGATGCGGGGACGCCTGCCCCATCTTCCCCGGCAAGCGCTACGAGGACTGGGAGCTCGATGACCCGGCCGGGCAGTCGATCGAGGCTGTACGCCCGATCCGCGACGAGATCCGCCGCCGCATCGAGGGACTGATCCACTCACTCGAGCACTGACCGTCGCCGCGGGCCGGCCGGAGGAGGCCGGCCCGCAGCGCATGGTGGTCGACGTGTCAGCAGCAGTCCGCAACGCACGTTCCGTCGTCGAGGATCTCGCAGCAGTCGTCCATCTCGCACCTCCCTTCATCGACGTTCATCGATATCTCACCCTGCGATCGTGACGCATATATTGACCAACGTCAATATGTCGGACAGAATCGAACCGTGCCCACCTCAGAGCTCATCCCGCTGCGCGATCTGCGCTCCTGCTGCGCGCCGCTGACGCGGGCGCCGATCTCCGTCGAGAACGCGGAGTCGCTGGCCCAGTCCCTGAAGGCGCTCGCCGACCCCGCCCGTCTCCGGCTGATCTCGATGATCTCCGCCCACGCCGACGGCGAGGCCTGCGTGTGCGATCTGACGGAACCGCTCGGACTGAGCCAGCCGACCGTCTCGCATCACCTGCGGGTGCTCGTCTCAGCCGGGTTCCTCGAGCGCGAGAAGCGCGGCACGTGGGCGTACTTCCGCGTCGCCGACGGGGCGATCTCCGCCATCTCCGAGCTGCTCGGACGCTGACCAGGGTCGCTTCGCCCCGCAATGCGGACTGCGGTGCCAGGATGAGGGCATGACCGACATCACGTCGCCCGCGCTCATCGAGCGAGCGGGCATCGAGATCATCCCCGAATCCCAGCGCACGGCGAAGCCGCGCGACCTCTTCTGGCCCTGGTTCGCCGCCAACGTCTCGGTTTTCGGCATGTCGTACGGCTCGTTCGTGCTCGGCTTCGGAATCTCGTTCTATCAGGCGACGGTCGTCTCGATCATCGGCATCGTCGTGTCGTTCCTGCTCTGCGGACTCATCGCCATCGCCGGCAAGCGCGGGTCGACGCCGACCATGGTGCTCTCGCGCGCGGCGTTCGGCGTGCACGGGCAGAAGGTGCCCGGCATCGTCTCGTGGCTCACCTCGATCGGCTGGGAGACGTTCCTCGCGATCATGGCCGTGCTCGCCACCGCCACCGTCATCACTCGACTCGGCGGGGACGGCGACAGCGTCACCCTGAAGATCATCGCCACCATCATCGTCGCGGCCCTGATCGTCACGGCCTCGGTGCTCGGGTATCACACGATCATGAAGCTGCAGTCGGTGCTCACCTGGGTCACCGGCGTCGTCACGATCCTCTACGTGATCCTCGCCGCCCCGAGCATCGACCTCGGCGCGGTGCTCACGCGGCCGAGCGGCAGTGCGGCGCAGGTGATCGGCGCGCTGGTGATGGTCATGACCGGGTTCGGACTGGGCTGGATCAACATCGCCGCCGACTGGTCCCGCTACCAGAAGCGCACGGCATCCGACGGCGCGATCGTGTTCTGGAACACGTTCGGCGGGGCGATCGCCCCCGTGATCCTCGTGGTCTTCGGCCTGCTGCTCGCCGGCTCAGACGAGAAGCTCATGGATGCCGTCGGGAACGACCCGATCGGCGCCCTCGCCAGCATCCTGCCGATCTGGGTGCTCGTGACGTTCCTGCTGACGGCCGTGCTCGCCCTCGTCTCGGGCGCGGTGCTCGGCATCTACTCCTCCGGCCTCACGCTGCTCAGCCTGGGCATCCGGATCCCGCGGCCGGCCGCCGCCGGCATCGACGGCGTCATCCTCACGGTCGTGACGATCCTCGTGGTCTTCGGCGATCAGGGCTTCCTCGGCCCGTTCCAGTCGTTCCTCATCACGCTCGGCGTTCCCCTGGCATCCTGGGCCGGCATCCTCATCGCCGACATCCTGCGCCGCCGACGCGACTACGACGAGGCCGCGCTGTTCGACCCGACCGGACGCTACGGCGCGTGGGACTGGACCTCGATCGGCACCATGATCGTCACGTCGATCATCGGCTGGGGCCTGGTCGTGAATCTCTTCGCCGATGACGCCGCGTGGAACAACTGGCAGGGCTACCTGCTGCCGCTCATCGGCGGCAAGGACGGCGAGTGGGCGTACGCGAACCTCGGCGTCTTCGTCGCCCTGGTGCTCTCGTTCGTCGTCACCTGGTTCGCCCGCGCCGGGCGGATCCGCCGGCAGGAGCAGGCGTGAGCGACGAGTGGCTGGTCGTCATCGACCCGCAGAACATCTTCGCCTCGCCGGAGTCGGAGTGGGGTTCGCCGTTCTTCGCTGGGGCGATGGAGAACATCGCGCGGCTCGCCGAGCGGTTCGGCGAGCGAGTGCTGGTGACCAGGTGGATGCCCACCGCCGACCGTTCCACATCGTGGGGCGAGTACTTCACGGCCTGGCCGTTCGCCGACCAGCCGCCGACCGACGAGCTGTTCGACCTCGTACCCGAGGCCGGGAGCCTGTCAGCGCAGCCGACCCTCGACCTGCCGACCTTCGGCAAGTGGGGCGGCGAGCTCGAGACGATCGTCGGACGCGGCGCGCATGTCGTGCTCGCCGGCGTCTCGACCGACTGCTGCGTGCTGTCGACAGCGCTGGCCGGGGCGGATGCCGGCGCGCACCTCACCGTCGCCACCGACGCCTGCGCGGGATCGTCGGCCGAGAACCACGCCGCCGCACTGCACGTGATGGGCCTTTACCCGCCGCAGATCACCCTCGCGACGACGGCGGAGATCCTCGCGTAGCCCTTCGGCAGGCTCAGGGACCCAGGGGGGCGGGCTCAGGGACCGAAGGGCTGGGACGGCCCTTCGGCAGACTCAGGGACCCAGGGGGGTGAGCTCGGGGACGGCCCTTCGGCAGGCTCAGGGACCCAGGGGGTGAGCTCAGGGACGGCCCTTCGGCAGGCTCAGGGACCCAGGGGGCGAGCTCAAGGACCCAGGGGGGCGAGCTCAAGGACCCAGGGGGGCGGGCTCAGGGCTGCCAGGTGTGCACGGGCTCGCCGGAGTGCATGCGCTGCAGGTAGTCATCGAGCATCCCGCGCAGCGCCTGCGGCCGGGACTCGCCCGCCGCTTCCCTGGCCGCGACGTTCGCCCGCTGCCAGGTGGCGCCGTTGCGGCCGGTGACACAGCGCTGCTCGATGATCCCGAGATACCTCTCGCGCGCCGCGGTCGAGACGCCGTAGGCCTCGAGCCCCTCCTCGGCGAGCGGCAGCAGTCGGCGCAGCACCAGCTCGCGCGGTCCGACCCAGCCCAGCTCGGGCCAGTACAGCTGCGACTCGATGCCCTGACGCGCCGCGGCGTGCAGATTCTCGTGCGCCGCGTCGAAGGTCATCTGGCTCCACAGCGGGCGCTCGCTGCGCGCGAGCGAGTGCAGCAGCCCGTAGTAGAACGCGGTGTCGGCCAGGGCATCCGCCATCGACGGCGAGGCCGGCAGCACCCGGTTCTCGAGCCGCAGGTGGCAGCCGCCGTCCTGCGTGTCGTAGATGGGACGGTTCCAGCGGTAGACCGTGCCGTTGTGCATCCGCAGCTCGCTCAGGTCGGGCGCGGTGCCCGATCGCAGCGTCTCCAGCGGGTCCTGGTCGGAGCTCTCCGGAAGCAGCGCAGGGAAGTACCGTGAGTTCTCCTCGAAGAGGTCGAAGATCGAGGTGATCCAGCGCTCGCCGAACCACACGCGTGGGCGCACGCCCTGATTCTTCAGCTCCTGCGAACGCGTATCCGTGGCCTGCTCGAACATCGGGATTCGCGTCTCATGCCACAGCGCGCGGCCGGCGAAGAACGGCGAGTTCGCCGCCAGCGCCACCTGCACACCGGCGATGGCCTGCGCGGCGTTCCAGTGCGCGGCGAACTCCTCGGGCTTGACCTGCAGGTGCAGCTGCATCGAGGTGCATGCGGCCTCGGGCACGATCGTGTCGCAGATGATGTCGAGGTCTTCCGCGTCCGAGGTGTCGGTGAGGGGAACCCCGTCGAGTCGCAGCTCGATGTCCTCGCCGCGCGCGGCGAGGATCTGCTGCCCGAGCATCTTGTAGCGCGGTTCCCTCGACAGCCAGCGCTCGGTGAAGTGCGTCTCGTCGAGAGTGGGCAGCATGCCGATCATCGCCAGATCGCTGCCCGCGCTGTGCGCGCGCTCGTCTGCCGCGGCGAACGCCGAGCTCAGCACCTTCTCCAGCTCGGCGAGGCTGTCGTCGCCGAGCGGTCGCGGGGCGACGTTGATCTCGACGTTGAACCGCCCGAGCTCGGTCTGGAAGGCCGGGTTCGCGATGGCATCCAGCACCTGCTCGTTGGTCATGGCCGGGTTGCGCTCGCCGTCGACGAGGTTCAGCTCGATCTCCATCCCCAGCTGGGGCTGCGATGCCTCCTCGAACCAGCCGTCGCCGAGCATGAGCTCGAGCGCCTCCAGCCCGCGCTGCACCTGCTCCCGGAACCGTGCCCGATCCTGCCGAGTGAACCGCTGTGAGCTGATGCTGTCTCCCATGCTGGGAAGAATATCCGCTGCGCCTCGATCGTTCCCGCTGACCCGGTGCCCCTTGTCGAGCGCGCCTTCACAGTGCTAGCGGGCAATTTCATGATTGTGACGACCGGCACGAAACTGATACGTTCCCAGCATGGCCACCGCCGACAATGAACGCACCCTCGAAGAGGGCATCGTCACCGACCTCAGAGGCCGGATGACGTACGGCTCGTACCTCGACCTCGACCGGCTGCTCAGCGCCCAGCATCCGGTCTCCCGTCCGGAGCATCACGACGAGATGCTGTTCATCATCCAGCACCAGACGACCGAGCTGTGGCTCAAGCTCGTGCAGCATGAGCTGGGCACCGCCCGCGACCGGCTGGCCGGCGATGATCTGCGCGCGGCGCTCAAGCACATCGCCCGGGTGAAGCACATCCAGGAGGTGCTGACCCAGCAGTGGTCGGTGCTCGCCACCCTCACACCCACCGAGTACGCGCAGTTCCGCGGTGACCTCGGCAACTCGTCCGGGTTCCAGTCGGTGCAGTACCGCGCGGTCGAATTCGCCCTCGGCAACAAGAACGAGCGGATGCTCGGGCTGTTCCGCGACCATCCCGAGAATCTCGCGATGCTCACCGCCGAGTGGGAGCGTCCCACCCTCTACGACGAGTTCCTCCGCTACGCGTCCCGGCGCGGCCTGCCGATCCCCGCAGCGGTGCTCGAGCGCGACGTGCGTCAGCCGTACCGCGAGCACCCCGAGCTGGTGGCGGCGATCCGCGAGATCTACGAGAACCCGCATGAGCACTGGGATCTCTACGAGGCGTGCGAAGAGCTCGTCGACGTCGAGGACAACTTCCAGTTCTGGCGCTTCCGCCATCTGCGCACCGTCACCCGCACGATCGGCATGAAGGTCGGCACGGGCGGCTCGAGCGGCGTGAGCTTCCTGCAGCGCGCGCTCGATCTCACCTTCTTCCCCGAGCTGTACAGCGTGCGCACCGAGATCGGCCGCTGAATGCGGGCGGTCACCTTCTACGACGGCGAAGGGATGCGCGAGGGCACCCTCACGCTGCGCGACGGCGCACCTGATCTGCATTGGGCCCCTGAGCTGCGATGGGCCCCTGAGCTTGTCGAAGGGCCGGCTCCTGCCGGGACGCCGCGCCTGGACGGCGTGATCACGGGTCTCTTCACCGACCACCACGTGCATCTCCAGCTGGTCGACACGACTCTGCTGGCCGAGTCACGACTGGGGCGGGTGGTCGACCTCGGCGCGGACCCGGCATGGATCGCCGAGGTATCGGATCACGACTTCGGAGATTCCGACCCGGACGACGAGGCGGCGGCCGATCTCGAGTCCGTGAGCGCCGATTCTCGGGAGCGACGCCGACCCATCGTCCGGTACGCCGGCCCCTTCCTGACCGCACCGGGCGGGTACCCGTCGGATCGCGCGTGGGCTCCGGCGGGTTCGGTGCGGGAGATCCCGGATGCCGAGCACGCGGCGCGCACGGTCGATGAGCTCGCTGCGGCTGGTGTCTCGCTCATCAAGATCGTCGCTCACAGCGACGCGGGACCTGTACTCGACGACGACGCCTTCCGCGCCGTCGTGCATCAGGCGGCTGTGCACCATCTGCCCGTCGTCGCACACGCGGAGGGAGCCGGTCAGGCCCAGCGCGCGGTGCGCCTGGGCGCCACGCGCCTCGCGCACGCCCCGTTCAGCGAGCGTCTGAGCGATGCCGAGATCGCAGCGCAAGCGGCATCCGCATCCTGGATCTCGACCCTCGCCATCCATGACGGCGACACGCTCGCCCTGGCGATCGACAACGTGCGTCGCTTCATCGCCGCTGGCGGAGAGATCCTCTACGGCACCGACATGGGCAACGGCGATGCTCCCGTCGACCTTCGCAAGACGGAGATCGAGGCGCTGCGCGCCGCGGGTCTCGACGGGCTCGACCTGCTGGCATCCCTCTCCCCCGCCGACCCGCTCGCGAGCGGTCCCCTGCTGCTTCTCCCCGACGGCGACCCGAACCGGGCTCGCCGCCTCACACCAGCCGACATCGACACCGACATCACGGAGCCGTGACATGACCGACACCGACATCACCGCCGACCTGCTCGCCGAAGCCCGCAAGCTCGACCAGGCCGACCCGCTCGCCCATCACATCGCCGAGTTCGCCGACGCTCCCGGGGTCACCGCCTACCTCGACGGCAATTCGCTGGGGCGCCCGCTGCGCGATCTGCCCGAGAAGGCGGCGGCCTTCATCCGCGACGACTGGGGCACGCGCCTGATCCGCTCGTGGGACGAGCAGTGGATGGAGCTGCCGATGCAGCTCGGCGATCGCATCGGCGCGATCACCCTCGGCGCCGCGCCCGGCCAGACCGTCGTCGCCGACTCCACCAGCGTGCTCCTCTACAAGCTCACGCGCGCCGGTGTCGCCGCGCGGCCCGGCCGCGACGAGATCGTCATCGAGGCGGGCAACTTCCCCACCGACCGCTTCATCGCCGCGGGCGTCGCGAACGAGACCGGTGCGACGCTGCGCTGGGTCGAGCCCGATCCCGTCCTCGGCGTCACCGCCGAGCAGGTGGCCTCGGTCGTCTCCGAGCGCACGGCTCTCGTCGTGCTCAGCCACGTCGACTACCGCTCGGGCGCGCTCGCGCAGATGCCGGAGATCACCCAGGTGGTGAAGGATGCCGGGGCGCTGATGCTCTGGGACCTGTGCCACTCGGTCGGCGTCGTGCCCATGAAGCTGGACGAGTGGGGAGTCGACATGGCTGTCGGCTGCACCTACAAGTACCTGAACGGCGGACCGGGCTCACCCGCGTTCGGCTACCTCCGCGCCGAGCATCACGGTGCGGTCGTGCAGCCGATCCACGGCTGGTGGGGAGCCGCCGACATCTTCGCGATGGGTCCCGAGTACGCCCCGGTCTCCGGCATCCGGCAGCTGCTCAGCGGCACCCCGCCGGTGCTGTCGATGCTCGCGATGCAGGGCATGCTCGATCTGATCGAGCTCGAGGGCGTCACCGCCCTGCGGGCGAAGTCGATCACGCTCACCGAGTTCGCGATCCGCGCGTACTACGCCGTGCTGGCACCGCTCGGCGTGCGGCTGCTGTCGCCGCGCGAGGCGTCGCGCCGCGGCGGTCACGTGACGATCGGGCACGACTCCTTCCAGGAGGTCACGAAGCAGCTGTGGACCGACGGGATCATCCCCGACTTCCGCTTCCCGGACGGCATCCGGCTCGGGCTGTCGCCCCTGAGCACCTCGCACGAGGAGACCCTGCTCGGCGTGATCGCCGTGCGCGACGCCCTGCAGTCATGACCCCCCACTCGCCGACACCCCTACCTGCCGCCGAGACCCCCACCTGTGAACGTGAATACGAGGGGGTCTCGGCGCGAACTGGGGGTGTCGGCGAAGATGGGGCGGCCGTGCTCGATGACATCGAGGCGCGACCGGGCAGCACCACCTCGCTGCTGCGCACCCTGATCGGTCTGTACCTGCGGCCTCTCGGCGGCCGCATCTCGTCGGCCGCGCTGGTGCGGCTGGCCGGCGACCTGGGGATACCCGCGGCCCGTGCGCGCACGGCGATCACCCGCCTCAAGCAGCGCGGTCTGCTGCTCGCCGCGCCCGATGGCGGCTACGCCCTCAACCCGGCGGCGCTGCCCATGCTCGAGCGCGGCGACCGGCGCATCTTCGCGGTGCGGACCATGACGGCAGGAGACGAGTGGCTGCTCGTCTCGGCGACGATCCCCGAGACGCGGCGCGACCTCAGGCATCAGCTGCGCCGCCGACTGCAGTTCCTGGGTGCGGGCGCCGTCGCCGCGGGGCTGTGGATCCTGCCAGGACACCTCGCCGACGAGGCCGAGCAGCTGCTGGCAGAGCTGGATGCGCGCAGCTACGCCACCCTCTTCCGCACGAGCGACCCGATCCCGGCCGAGCCCCTCGCCGGCGCCGCTGCGCGCTGGTGGGATCTGGACGCGCTGCGCGCCGAGCACGAACGGTTCCTGGCATCCTTCGCCGATCTCGAGCAGGCCGAGCCGTTCGCCGCGTACGTGCGGCTGATCGACAGCTGGCGGGTGCTGCCCTACGTCGACCCCGGCCTGCCGGCGGCTCTTCTGCCCGACGACTGGCCCGGCGAGCGCAGCGTGCGCGAGTTCGCCCGGCTGTCGCGCGCCCTTGCCCCGGCGGCGCTCGCCCACGCCCGGAACGCCGCGGACGAGAGCTGACAGGATCGAGTCATGAAGAACTCCGTCAAGGCCGTCATCATCAGCGGCGGCCTGATCATGGTGCTGCTGGTCGGCGTGCTCGTGTGGGCCGTGGCCCAGCGCGCGGAGTCCGAGAACGACCCGAAGCCGCAGGTGCTGCGCGAGGAGTCGCACGTGCTCGACGACGGCGGAGCCGATGCGGTGACCGTCGTGGAGTTCCTCGATTTCGAGTGCGAGGCCTGCGCCGCGTTCCACCCCGTGGTCGAGGAGCTGCGACAGAAGTACGACGGGCAGATCACCTACGCCGTGCGCTACTTCCCGCTGCCTGGTCACGTGAACTCGATGGACGCCGCGCTCGCCGTCGAGGCCGCCGCCCAGCAGGGCGAGTTCGAGGCGATGTACCAGCGTCTGTCCGAGACGCAGGCGGAGTGGGGCGAGGCCGCCGAGCCGAACCCGGAGGCGTTCCGCGCGCTCGCCGAGGAGATCGGCCTCGACATGGCCGCCTACGACGAGGCTGTCGCCGACCCCGCCACTGCCGAACGCGTGCGGCGCGACAAGTCCGAGGGCACCTTCCTCGGCGTCGAGGGCACACCCACGTTCTTCGTCGACGGGCGGATGGTCACACTCACCAGGTGGGGCGACCTCGAGAGGGCGATCGTCGAGGCGCAGGCGCGCTGACGGGAGACGCGAGCACCGGAGCTGTGTTTCGCCCCGTGTCGACGCTGATCGACGCGCGTCCGAGCCGGACGTACTCTCGGTTCATCCCGACCGTGAGGAGACCCACCGTGAACACGCCGCCGACCCGCCTTTCGCCCCTCGAGGTGCGCGAGCGTGCGGCGTGCATGTGCGATCACGGCGACGTGTGCTCCTCGTACGCACCCGGTCACGCACTGCATCTGATCCAGGCTCGGATGGCGTCGGCGACGCCGCTCGGCTGGACGGATGCCGTTGTCGAGACGGCGGATGCGGCATCCGGCGTTCTGCGTCTGCGCACTCTCGACGGCGACCTGCTCTCGGTGTGGAGCGCCGGCGGGGCGGCGCTGGAGGCGCCGGCGGGCACGCCGGTCGCGCTGCATACCGCGTACGACGTGCTCGCCGTCGGCCGAGCGCTCTACAACGTCGCGCGCTGACCCTTCGGCAGGCTCAGGGACCCAGAACGGACGGCCACGGTCCAGGACGGACGGCCACGGTCCAGGAGGGACGGCCACGGTCCAGGAGGGACGGCCACAGTCCAGGAGGGACGGCCACGGTCCAGGAGGGATAGCGACGGTCCAGGAGGGACGGCGACCGTCAGGAGGCCATCTTCGTCATGGCGTCGCGCATCTGCATGCAGGCTTCCATGCACGCCTTGCAGGCCTGAGCGCACATCCGGCAGACGTCGCTGTGCTCGGCGTGCGCCTGGCATTCGTCCATGCACATCGCGCACATCGCGATGCAGGCGTCGAGCATCGACATCATCACGGATGCGGTCATGCCCTGCATCCGCAGCATCGAGCGCATCATCGTGCCGCACATGTCGGCGCAGTTCATGCAGGTGACGCTGCAGTCCATCATCTGCGTCGAGCAGACCGTGCACGCCTGCTCGCACGCCGCGCACGCGTCGATGCAGGCCTGCATGACCGACATGTCCATCATCTCCATGCCGGACGTCTTCATCTCGGACGCCATCGCATCCATCATCATCGAATCCATCTCGCACCGCTCTCGTCTTCGGCTTCACGCCGGGGTCCTCTGACGGGGCTGGTCGTCCCGCCTGCGGCCAGGGTACGCCTGCCCGCGCCGCAGGTCGATGGCGGGAGTAGGGTCGCCCTGTGCCCACGCCCACCCCTGCGCCCGCGTTCAACAGCGTGCAGCGACTCGTCGTCGCGGCGGCCGTGCTGGCGTCGTTCGTCACCTTCCTCGACGGCACCGTGGTCACCGTGGCGCTGCCCGCGATCAGTCGAGAGCTGGGCGGCGGCATCGCCACCCAGCAGTGGGTGGTCGACGCGTACCTGATTACGCTGAGCGCGCTGATCCTGCTGGCGGGGTCGCTGTCGGATGCCTATGGCCGCGTGCGCGTGATGCGGATCGGGCTCATCGCGTTCGGCATCGCGTCGGTCGCCGTGGCTGCGGCACCCGATCCGCTGGTGCTGATCGTCGCCCGCGCGGCGCAGGGAGCCGCGGGCGCGATGCTCGTGCCGAGCTCTCTCGCGCTGATCACCGCGACGATGCGCGGCGAACTGCAGTCGAGGGCGATCGGCGTGTGGACGGCGTTCACCACCGGCGCGCAGCTGGTCGGCCCCCTCATGGGCGGTCTGTTCGTCGACCTGCTGTCGTGGCGATTCGTCTTCCTCATCAACGTGCTGCCGATCGCCGTGACCCTGGTGCTGCTCGGTCGGCTGGACCTGCCGGAGCACGAACGCGATGTCCGGGTCGACTGGGTGAGCGGGATCCTCTGCGCGCTCGGCCTGGGCGCCGTCGTCTTCGCGCTGATCGAGCAGGAGCGGCTGGGCTGGGCGACGCCGGCGATCTGGATGCCCGGATTCGCCGGTGCCGCGCTGCTGGCCGTCTTCCTGTGGCGCCAAGCCCGGTCGCGGCATCCGCTGCTGCCCCTGTCCATGTTCCGGGTGCGCAATTTCGGATGGGGCAACATCTCGACGCTCTTCATCTACGCGGCGCTCTCGCTGAACGGCTTCGTGATCGGCGTGTACCTGCAGCAGGGGCCGGGCCTCAGTGCGACGGCGGCGGGGCTGGCGAGCCTTCCGGTGACCGTGCTGATGATCCTGCTGTCGTCGCGCGCCGGCGCCTGGGCAGGGCGGCTGGGGCCGCGGCTGTTCATGACCGTGGGCCCGCTGCTGATGGCGGTCGGAGCCCTGCTGCTGCTCACCGTCGGCCGCGACTTCGACTACTGGTGGCAGGTGCTTCCGTCGATGATCGTGCTCGGACTCGGACTCGCGCTCACCGTGGCGCCGCTGACCTCGGCGATCCTCGGCGCGATCGACGAGCGCCGCAGCGGCATCGCCTCTGCTGTCAACAACGCCGTCTCGCGCGTCGCGGGGTTGCTGGTGGTCGCGCTGCTCTCGACGATCGTGGGCGGGTCGCTCGACCTCGACGGCTTCCACAGCGCTGCGATCGTCACCGCGGCGCTGTTCGCCGCGGGCGGCGTGGTGTCGTGGATCGGCATCCGGCGCAATCCCGCCGAACCCGCTGACCCGGCCCCCGCCGTCGACCCGGCTCCCACTATCCACCCACCTCACTGAGCGCAGGGGAACACGCGAGAGCAGGCGAATCCCGGCGTGATTCACCTTCCTCCGCGTGTTCTCCTCCCTCGGATGACTGCGGGCCAAGCGCGAAGAGCGCAACCCCTCGCGCAGGATGCGCGCGACATGATGTGCTGATCCCATGACACGCAGGCGGCGAGCACGAAGGCATCGGTCTTCGGCGTCGGCCGCATTCCTGGCATCCGGCATCTGCTACACCGCCAACTGCGCTCTCGGAGCCGCCGTCGCGACGCGGCTCATCGACACGCGACGCTTCCGCTGGGTGCACCACGCGCTGTACATCGCGACCGTGTCGACCACGATCCTCGCCCTGATCGCCGGCATCCGGTGCGACCGGCGCGCGGCTCTCGCCCTCGCCCCCGCGCTCGCGCCCCTCGCCGTCATCCCGTACGCGGGCACGCACACCCGCAGGCATCCCGCCATCGCACTCACCGCAGCGCCTTTCGTCGCAGCGGGCGTCATCACCTCCCGCCGAAGCCGATAGGAGCAGCATGGAATTCCTCGACGTCATCCGCCGCCGCAAGACCACGAACGGGCCGTTCCTTCCCGACCCGGTCAGCGAAGAGCACCAGCGGCTGCTGATCGAGGCTGCGAGCCGGGCGCCCTCGCAGCTGAACAGCCAGCCGTGGCGTTTCGTGGTGATCGAGCAGCGCGAGACGATCGACCGGATCGCGAAGATCTCGGGCGAGAGCATGACCGAGGTGATGTCGAACGGCACGTTCTTCGAACGGTACAAGCCGTACTTCCGGTTCAGTCAGGCCGAGATGGAGCAGAAGCGCAGCGGGATGCTGTTCGACAAGCTGCCCGCGGTGCTGCGGCCGTTCACGAGTCAGGTGTTCACCTCGCGCGGGCAGAAGCTGATGAACTCCCTCGGCGTGCCGAAGACGCTCGGGTCCGAGAACGCGAAGCTCGTCGCCGGCTCTCCGCTGCTGCTGGGTGTCATGCTCGATCGCAGCGAGTACCGTCCCGGTGAGCTGTCGTCGTTCTACTCGGTGTTCAGCATGGGCGCCGCGATGGAGAACGTCTGGCTCACGACCGTGGAGCTCGGGATGGGCATCCAGTTCATCTCGTTCCCGATGGAGGCGCCGGGCCGGTGGGACGAGATCATCGAGCTGCTGCACGTGCCAGACGACCTCGAGCTGATGGCCGTGTACCGCCTCGGCTACCTGCCGCCGGAGCAGCGGCGCCCGGCCATCGACTGGTCGAGCTCGCAGCGCAAGCTGCCTTCGCAGTTCGTCTTCCGCGAGACGTGCCAGACCCCGCAGCAGAACTGGGACGGGTGACGGTGGCGGTTCACCGGCCGGACGAGGGTGCGGATGCCCTGATCGGGCCGACCGCAGCGCCCGACGTGCACGTCATGACGTTCAACATTCGCCGTGCCGCGGACGGAGTGCTGCACCGTCGGGCCGACCGGTGGTCGTGGCGCGCTCCCGCGGTGCGCCAGCTGCTCGCCTCGGAGCAGCCGACGCTCCTCAGCCTGCAGGAGGCGCTGCCTTCGGTCATGCCCCTCGTGCGGGAGGCGCTGGGCCGCGATCACCGCACGATCGGCACCGGGCGGGCCACGGGCGGACGCGGCGAAGGCAGTCCGATCCTCTACGACGCGGCCCGTCTCGAACTGCGCGACTGGGGGCAGCGTGCGCTGTCTGACCAGCCCGACCGAGCGGGGTCGACCGGGTGGGGGAACCTCATCCCGCGGATCCTGGTCTGGGCCGAGTTCGCCGAGCGCAGCTCGGGTGAGCGATTCCTCGCGATCAACACCCATCTCGACCACCTCTCCGCGTCGTCGCGGCTGCGTTCGGCGCGGAGCATCGGTCAGCTCGTCGCCGAGCGCGGGCTGCCTGCGGTGGTGACGGGCGATCTGAACGCCGGAGCCGGCTCGACCGCCGTGCGCGCACTGCAGGCCGGCGATGCTCTGGTCGACAGCCGGGATGCCGCCGAGCGGAAGGCCGGCCCGCGGTGGGGCACGTACCCTGGATACCGGCGCCCGCGCGTCGGCGGACGGCAGCTCGACTGGATCATGACGACGCGGGATGTGCGCGTGCGGACGGTCGCCGTCAACGCCCGCGCTCCCGGCGGTCATCGGCCGTCGGATCACCTGCCCGTGCAGGCGGTTCTGTGCTTCGGAGAGGATGTCGCGTGAAAGAGGACTTCCTGCGGCCGCCGCACACGGCGGCGGAGTGGACGGCCGATGCGCTGCGCGTCATCGGCATCCTCGGTGTGATCGCGGCCGTGATCTGGCTGAAACCTACGGATGCCGGGATCGCGGCGCTGGCGCTGCCCGCGCTCATGCTGCCGCGGATGCTGGGAATGCGAGCCTGGTTCGACGTCGCCGCCGGCGCGACCGTCCTCGCCGCCGCGTGGAGCAACGTGTTCGATCTTTACGCCGCCATCTCGTGGTGGGATCTTGCGGTGCACTTCGCCTGCACCGCAATGCTGGCGATCCTCACGGCGGAGATCCTCACACGTGCCGACGTCGTCGGCATCACCACATCGGCTCGCCCTCGATCGCGGACTCCCCTGGTGCTCGCGCCGTTGATCGCTCTCGCGCTCAGCGCGGTCTGGGAGATGATCGAGTGGTTCGGGTCGGTCTTCATCAGCGATCAGATCCACGTCGGCTACCAGGACACGATCGGCGACATGGTGCTCGGCGGTCTCGGCGGAGTCGCGGCGGGCATGATGCTGGCGCTGATCGACGTGCGGCGGGTGCCCGACAGCGTTGTGGCGGCGCCGCGTGCCATCCTGTCGAGCCGACGCGGATGATACCGCTCGAGGTGCCGGTCGTCACGGCCCTGCCCTGATCGCGCTGATCAGCTGATACTCGGGGCATGACTCAGCACAACGGAAACCCCGACGACCTGCACGACGACGCCGCAGCAGACTCCTCTGAGGCTGCTGGCGGCGCGCACGGCGACCCCCAGCCGGCTGACGAGGCGCTGCCCGACGGGCAGTTCGACAGCCAGGAGATGCCGACGACGGATGGCGAGCCGGCGTCCGGCGACGACCCCGCGGCGAGCGCCGGCGCCGAGTCTCCCGAAGAGGGCGACGCCGCCATGCAGGCGGCAGAAGACGCCACGAAGAACTGATCGCTGAGGCGATAGGGTCGCTCGCATGAGCGAAGCGGGTGACCTCGAGAGGATCGCCGCCAAGCTGTACGCCGCCGCACCGGAGCAGTTCATCGCGACGCGCAACGCGCGCGCGAAGGACGCCGGTGACGCGGCGCTCTCGGCGGCGATCCGCGCCCTGCGCAAGCCCAGCGTGGCCGCGTGGGTGGTGAATCTCTTCGCCTATGAGCGCGCCGCCCGGCTCGGCCAGGCGCTGGAGCTCGCAGCTGAACTGCGCGAGGCCCAGGAGGATCTGGATGCGGCGACCCTGTCACAGCTCGGGCGGCAGCGTCGGGCGCTGACGAATCAGCTGGCGACAGAGGCGGCATCGCTCGCCACGGCACAGGGCGCCCGGGTGACGGACGCCACGCTCGAGGCGGTGCGTCAGACGATCTCGGCGGCGTTCTTCGATCCCCATGCGGCGGCGGCCGTGGCATCCGGACGTCTGGTGCGCGATCTCGAGCCCACCGGGTCGTTCGATGCCGACTCCGTCGTCGGAGGGGGACGACCGGAAGCCCCCGTCGAGGCGAAGCCCGGGACCGACGAGGTGGGCGCGCGGCGGCAGCGGCGCAATGCCGAGCGCGCGCTGCGCGAGGCGGAGAAGGCTCACGACAGCGCCGAGAGAGCTGCTCGTCGTGCCGACGACGAGGCGAAGGATGCCTCGGACCGCGTCGACCACCTCGACGAGCGCATCGCCGAGCTGGAGCAGGAGCTGACTCGAGCACGCGAGGACGCGACACGGGCACGGCGGGATGCCGAGGCTGCCGGCCATCGCCGACGCCAGACAGCCGAGGAGCTGTCGACGGCCGAGAAGGCCGTAGACGAGGCACGTCGCACACTCCACGCGCTGTGACTCGGCCATGGCAGAAGGAGCGCGCCGCAACCGGCCCCGAACCGGACGAGACAGGCGGAGGGCTGCTTCGCCACGAGCGATCGTGAACACGCGAAAGCGCTGAGCGCAACCCGCTCTGCTGATACGTCAGAGCACCGTAACGTCGGATCGAGCGAAGCGCTGGACCGAGGGAAGCATCGGCCCGATCAGGGAGGAGCGACGAATGGCTCAGAACGTGAGGGTGCTGCACTGCACTCCGGAAGACGTGTTCGAATCACTGGCAGACGGGTGGCTGTACCCGACGTGGGTGGTCGGCGCCTCGCGCATGCGCGCCGTGGCCTCCACCTGGCCGGAGCAGGGATCCGAGCTGCATCACTCATTCGGCGTCTGGCCGCTGCTGATCAACGACAAGACCATCGTCGAGCAGTACGACCCGCCGCGCAGGATGGTGCTGCGTGCGCGAGGGTGGCCGATAGGCGAGGCGCGCGTCACGCTCGAGGTGCGCTCGAAGGGCGATGAATCCTTGGTGCGCATCCAGGAGGTGCCGGTCGCCGGACCGGGCCGGTTCGTCCCGCGTCCGATCATGGACGTGCTGGTGCGCTGGCGCAATGCCGAGACGCTGCACCGTCTGGGCTACCTCGCCGAGGGCCGGGCGGCCGTTCGAGCCCGGCGCGGCTCGCCAGCACCGTCTCCATCACCGTCACCGTCACCCTCACCGGGACCGGCTCCGGATGCAGAGGCCCGGGAATCGTGACCGACCGGCGTCGCTCCGGCGGGGACGACCCCGACGTCGTCGTGGTCGGAGCCGGGCCGAACGGGCTCGCTGCCGCTGTGACCCTCGCCAGGGCAGGGCTCCGGGTCCGCGTCTACGAGCGCGAGAGTCAGCCGGGCGGCGGAGCCGCCACACGCGAGCTCACCCTGCCCGGCTTCCAGCATGACGTCTGCTCCGCCGTGCATCCGATGGCCTTCGAGTCGCGCTTCTTCCGCGACTTCGGGCTGCGGGATCGCGTCGAATTCGTCACCCCCGAGGTGTCGTTCGCACAGCCGCTGGACGGCGGTCGCGCGGGCATCGCCTACCGGGACCTCGATCGCACGGCCGATGCACTGGGGGTGGACGGCAGGGCGTACCATCGACTCCTTCGGCCGCTGGTCGAGCGGGCGACGAAGGTCGCCGACTTCACCGGATCCTCTCTGCTTCAGATCCCGCAGCACCTGGTCACTGCGATCCTGTTCGGACTGCGCTCGCTCGAGCAGGGCAGCCCCGCCTGGAACGCGCGCTTCCGGGAGGATGTCGCACCTGCCATGCTCACCGGTGTCGCAGCGCACACGATCCTCGCTCAGCCGAGCATCGCCGGTGCGGGTGCCGGGCTGGCCTTGACCACCTATGCGCACGCGCAGGGCTGGCCGATCCCGATCGGCGGCAGTCAGGCGATCGCCGATGCCATGGTCGACGATCTGCGTCGCCACGGCGGCGAGCTGATTCTCGATCACGAGGTCGAGTCGTTGAGCGCCCTCCCGCCGGCCTGGGCGACACTGCTCGACGTGACGCCCCAGGCACTCGTGCGCCTGGCGGCCGACGTCATCCCAGCCGGATACCGACGCGCGCTGGAGCGGTTCCGCTACGGCGACGGCGTCGCGAAGGTCGACTTCGCACTGAGCGAGCCGGTGCCGTGGAGGAACCCCGAACTGAGCCGCGCCGGCACGCTGCACGTCGGCGGCACGCGGGCCGAAGTGGCGGATGCCGAGAATCAGGTGCACCGCGGACGGCTCCCCGAGACTCCCTACGTGCTGGTGTCCCAGCCGACGCTGTTCGATCCGAGCCGCGCCCCTGCAGGAAAGCACACGCTGTGGACGTACACGCATGTACCGGCGGGAAGCACGGCCGACCGCAAGGACGCCGTGATCAACCAGATCGAGCGCTTCGCGCCTGGCTTCCGCGACACCATCCTGGCGACCAGCTCGCGCAACGCTCGAGAGGTGGAGCAGCACAACCCGAACTACCCGGGCGGAGACATCGCCGCCGGGGCGCCGAACCTCTGGCAGCTGTTCCGCCGGCCGGTGCTGAGTCCCGATCCGTGGCGCACCCCGATCCCCGGCGTCTACCTCGCCTCCGCGTCCGCGGCGCCCGGACCGGGCGTCACGGGGATGCCCGGCTGGCTGGCGGCGCTCAGCGCGCTCCGCCATGAGTTCGGCGTCCACGATCTCCCCGACCTGTCACCCGTGCGATCATGACGCGTCGACAGCGTGACGTGGTGGTCGTGACCGGTGCCTCCAGCGGCATCGGGCGGGCGACGGCGCGCCGGTTCGCCCGGCAGGGAGCGCAGCTCGTCATCTGCGCACGCAGCGGCGCGGCCCTGCAGACGGTGGCGAAGGAGTGCCGCGATCAGGGCGGACAGGTGCTCGTCGTGCCGGCGGATGTCTCGGACGAGAAAGCCATGGTCGGCCTCGCCGATGCGGCGGTGGCGGCGTTCGGCCGCATCGACGTGTGGGTGGGCAACGCCGGCGTTTTCGCCTACGGCACCTTCGAGCAGCTTCCGTCCGACGTGTTCCGCCAGGTCATCGAGACGAACCTGATGGGCCAGATCCACGGCGCACGCGCTGTGCTGCCCCACTTCCGGCGCCAGGGCGCCGGCTCGCTGGTCCTCGTCGGATCCCTCTACTCACGGGCCAGCTCGCCGACGATCTCTCCCTACGTGACGAGCAAGTACGCGACGCTGGGGTTCGCCGAGTCGCTGCGGCAGGAGCTGCGGGGCAGTGGCATCCGGGTGCATCTCGTCCTCCCGGCGTCGATCGACACTCCGATCTACCAGCACGCCGCGAACTTCACCGGCCGTCTGGTGCGTCCGCTGCCGCCGGTCTCCTCAGCAGGGCGAGTGGCGCGCGCGATCGCGCGCGCGCCGGGGCTCCGCCGCTTCGTCACGTTCGTCGGCCGCACGCAGAAGGCCGCGCTGCTCGTGCACGACTTCGCGCCGGGCCTGCACGGCTCAGCTGCGCGGTGGCTGATGAAGCACGTCGAGCTACACGGTCGAGCGCCGAGCGCTTCCACGGGCAACGTCTTCGAGTCGACCGGCTCGGCCGGGCAGGTCAGCGGCGGATGGCGCGCGACCGGACTGCGTCTTCTGCTCGCCGCTGCGGGTGCGGCGGTGCTCCTGCGCCGGCTCTCCCGCTGAGCCTCGGCGGAAGCCGTCTGAACCTCAGCGGCAGCCGTCTCGGCTTCAGCGGAAGCCCTCCCGCTGCGTGCCCTCATCTGCCACTCGCACGCCGTACCGGTATGCGAGTTTTCCGCCGAGGTAACCCGACAGACCGAGAGCCGCCAGTCCCACGATCGACAGGACGAAACCGGCGATGCTCACGTCATCCTCATCTCCGGTCAGACGCACCACCAGGCTGATCGCGAAGAGCGCGGTGACGCCGAGGTTGAGCACCATGTGGATGGTCGCCGTCTTGCGCGCGGTGGTGCCGCGGGCGAGCTGCAGATAGTCCATGAAGCCGAACAGGGCCGCCAGAACAGCGCCGACGAGGCCGATCACGATCAGGATCCACGCCGCTCGCGCGTACGGTTCCGGGTCGTCGGACACCAGGGCGATGATGTCGAAGACCAGGCTCGCGACCCAGCTGCCGATCGGGAGGGTGATCAGGATCGGATGGAACGGGTGACCGTATGGACCTGCCAGCACCGACTTCGGCTGCTTCGCCTGCTGTTGAGCGCTCTGGTTCTGCTGAGCGGTGTTCTGCGACATCTCGCTGCTCCTCTCGACGGTGATGTCATCTGAGCAGACCGACGCCGTCTGCGCAGGAGGCTTGACATAGGGCGATCGGCCGCGGAGGGACCACCTCGCCCACCCACGGGATGTACACCGTAAGCAAAGGGAGTGCAAGGGGCGTGGCCAGGCCACCAGGCGGGGTTAGACATGGTGCACCGATCCTCCGATCGGTCCGCGAAAAGGAGCACTCATGTCGGACAATTTCGAGACGACCAGCCCGAGCGGTTCGGGAACGCCCGCTTACGGCGCGGGCGCACAGCCGTACGATTCGGGCTCGCAGCCTTCGGGCTCGCAGGGCAAGGTCGATGCCGCGAAGCACGAGGCATCCGATCTCAAGGACAGCGCAACCGGGCACGCGAAGGATGTGCTGGGTGCAGCCAAGGACGAAGCCTCAGGCGTCGTCGGCGAGGCGAAGATGCAGGCGAAGGATCTGTACGCGCAGACGCAGCGTGAGCTGCGGGACCAGGCGCACACGCAGCAGCAGCGACTGGCGACGGGTCTTCGCTCCGTCGGTGACGAACTCGGAGAGATGGCCACCAACTCGAGCGGCAGCGGAATCGCCGCTGACCTCGTCCAGCAGGCATCCGGACGGGTTTCGGCAGCGGCGAGCTGGCTCGGCGACCGGGATCCGGGGTCGGTGCTGAACGAGGTGAAGCGCTACGCCCGCCGCAAGCCGGGTACTTTCATCCTGGCCGCAGCGATCGGTGGTGTCGTCATCGGCAGACTGACGCGCGCACTGGCATCCGACGCAGCCGACCAGAAGCACGCGGCCGCGCAGACGCCGGCCGTGCGGCCTGCTCCGCCGGTTCCGCCGGCGCCCCCCGTGCCCCCGGTCACCCAGGTGCACCCGGACCACTCGGTGTCCACGCCGGTGAGCGACACGGCCACGTCGGCTGCCGAGACGCCCCTGTACACCCAGACCCGCTCGACCAGAGCGGATGCCAGCGGGGAGGACGGCTATGACCGACCCCACACCATCTGAGCAGAGAGCAGCCTCGTCGTCGCTCGGCGAGCTTCTCGGTGAGGTGTCGCGAGACATCTCCACGCTGATGCGGCAGGAAGTCGCGCTGGCGAAGGCAGAGCTCAAGGAGACCGCTGCGAAGTCGGCCAAGGGTGCAGGGCTGATGGGCGCAGCGGGCTACAGCGCGCTGATGGCCGTGTTCTTCCTGTCGATTGCGCTCTGGTGGGCGCTGGGCACCCTCATCGGCGGCGGATGGTCGGGCGTCATCGTCGCCGTCATCTGGGCGCTGATCGCGCTGGTCCTCTTCCTGGTCGGACGTGGCCAGCTGCAGGAGGTCGAAGGAGCACCGCAGACCGTGGAGACCCTCAAGGAGATCCCGGACACGCTGAAGAGAAATGAGGAGAACCGATGAGCAATTCAGCCGATGAGATCCGCTCCGACATCGAGCGGACCCGTCAGGACCTGGGTATGGACGTCGACGCCCTGGCAGACAAGGTGACACCGTCGAAGATCGTCGATCGTCAGATGGGCAAGGTGCGGGGCGCGTTCGGGTCCGTGCGCGATCGAGTGATGGGCGCCGCTGACGACGCCAGCTCGTCGATGTCGGACGCCGGCGCACACGCGGGCGACATGGCAGGTGACGTGAAGGATCGCGTCGTGGCGAAGGCCGAGGGCAGCCCGCTCGCCGTCGGACTGATCGCCTTCGGTGCAGGGCTCGTGCTCGCATCGCTGTTCCCCGCCTCGACGAAGGAGAAGGAACTCGCTTCGACGGTCAAGGACCAGGCGCAGCCGCTGATCGATGAGGCGACCGGCGTCGCCAAGGAGGTCGGTGAGCACCTCAAGGAGCCGCTGGCCTCGTCGGTCGAGTCGGTCAAGGCATCCGCGCAGGACTCCGTCGCCGCCGTCAAGGACGAGGCGCAGTACGCTGCGAACGAGGTCAAGAACGACGCTCAGGACGCTCGCGACAACGTCGCGAACAACTGATCCGTCACCGAAAGGCGGGCGGGCTCCGATTCCGGAGCTCGCCCGCCTTTCGCTGTCATATCCGAAACCCCTCCCGGGGCATGCGAGGCTCAGATCGCACGGATCGGATGCTCGTGCACCGCCGTGCTCAGATGCCTGCCGTTGAGCTCGAGATAGAGCTGACGCTCGGTCACCGAGACGGTCATCGTGTTGCGACGGGCGAGCGCTGCGGCGGTGTCATCGAGGAACCCCGCGTCGAAGCTGTGCAGCACGATGGCATCCGCATCGTGGATCGTCTTGCCCGCCCAGTTGGCGATCACCTTCGCCGGGTCGCGGTGGGTGTACACGACCGTGCGGTCGGCGAGCTTGCTGCCGTAATGCAGGCGGGTGGCGTCCGGCGCACCGACCTCGATCCACGCGGTGACGCGGCCGGTGAGGTCGCGAACGAGCACCGCCGGCTCGTCGGTCGCGGCGACGCCTCCGGTGAACGCGATGCCCTCCACGTACTCGAGGCAGTACGCGAGCAGCCGCGTGAGCATGTACACCTCGGTCTCGGACGGATGCCGTGCGAGGCGCAGGGCCAGGTCGTCGTACACACCGCGGTCGACGTCCGCCAGCTGCACATCGAAGGTGTGGATCGTCGCGCCTGCCGCCATGAGTCCGAGCTTACGCGTCGATCGCTCGGGGCTGATCCCGCACGATGGGCGAGGAAGAGGCACCCTCGTTATTCGCAGGCGACCCCGTCGCCGTCACGGTCCAGCTTGCGGGTGTAGCCCGGCTCGCCAGCGCGGATCGGGGCGGCGCCTGCGGCACGAACAGCTGTGCAGTTCTCGTAGTACACGTTGCTCGGCGCAACGGGAGCGGGGGCTGCGGGCGCAGGAGCGGGTGGCGCGGGGGCCGCCGGTGCCGGGGCGACCGGAACGGGAGGGGCTGGGGCGGGCACTGGCGCCAGCTCTTCCGCCACCGGCGCCGGAGCCGGTTCGGGCGCGACCTCGGCGAAGGTCGACGTCGGTGCCGGCTCGTCCGGGCACGCACTGAGCACGGCGGCGATTGCGTCGTGCTCCGGCTGCGTGACCCACAGCCCGTACGTGGCTTTCACGGCCACCTGGCGCGCGACGTAAGCGCAGCGGAAGCTCTTGTTCTTCGGCAACCACGTGGCGGCGTCACCGTCACCCTTCTGCGCGTTCGCCGACCCATCGACCGCGAGCAGGTTGAGCGGATCGTTCGCGAAGGTCGCGCGCTGATCAGCGGTGAGCTGCTGCGCGCCCTTCTGCCACGCATCGGAGAGCGCGACGACATGGTCGATCTGCACGAGCTCGCTGGTGCCCTGACCGCGCGTGAAGCTGATCGACCGACCGGTGAACGGATCGTTCAGGATGCCCGTCATGACCCGGCACGAGCCAGCCCGCGTGGTGGCGACCAGGTCGCGGAGCAGGATGTCGTTCCGTGTGTCGCAGCCGTTGCGGTCGACATCCAGCCAGCGCTGACCGAACAGGTTGCGGTCGTAGCCGGTCTTCGCGGCGCGACCCTTCACGGGAAGCGTTGCGAGCACCTCCAGCGCCGTCGCGCCGTCTGTGCTGGAGGTGTCCGCGACAGTGGATGCGTCCCCGGTGAAGGCGACTGGATCGGCGTCACTGTCCTGGGTCGCCTCGTCGGCCTCGGCGGGTTCGGGAGACGGCGTGATGGCAGCGGGAGTCCTGCTCGGCGTGGCGGATGCCGCGGGGACGGCCTCGTTCCCGCCGCGGCCGGTCATCGCGTTCGCGACGCTGCCGGTCAGCAGGAAGCACACCGCCGCGATGGCGGTGACGACGGCAGCGGTGCCCCTGTTCGAGAACCGCAACCACGTCGGGGTGTTCTTCACCAGCGCGACGATGCCGGTGATGAGCACGACGAGCCAGAGGACGGTGAAGATCGGCGAGAGCAGGATGCCGATCCCGAGCGCGGCGACACCGATCGCGATCCATGCCCAGAGCGGCAGCCTCTTCCTGACCGGTTCGGCGAGGGATGCCTGACCGACGCCGGTCGCGATGAGCGAGTCCCTCGACGGCGGCGGCAGCAAAGGCGCAGCAGGCGCCGGCGCGGGGAGCTGCTGGGTCTGCTCGCTCCATGCGGAACCATCCCACCAGCGCATCCGGTGCTGATCCGTCGGGTCCGGATACCATCCGGCGGCAGGTGCGCTCGTCATCTCGTCTCAATCACTCCGCCGGCACACCGAGATGCTCCAGCATCCGGGCACGACTGGCTGTCAGGTGCGCGGGGCGCACGAAAGGGCCGCGAGCCCGGTTCCCCTCAGAAGCCGGCCCGCGTCTGCGCGGAGCGCAGCATCCCGCTCATCATATGAGCGGATCCGCCGCGCATCCGCGGACACGAAGAAACCCCCGATCACTCGAGGGTTTCTGTGGCGGTGACGGTGGGATTTGAACCCACGGTAGGGGGTTACCCTACACAACTTTTCGAGAGTTGCACCTTCGGCCGCTCGGACACGTCACCGCGGATCAGTTTACGACACGGCGGGCAGGTGCGCGAATCGAGACGGCCGTCGCGCAGGCCGGGCGCGTCGTGGACGGAGGGAACGGCGCCGTCTGGGTGCGGGTCGGGTGGCGCGGGTCACTACGTTTCGACTCGCTTCGCTCGCTCAACGACCGGGGGGGGGCGCGGGTGGCTACGTTTCGACTCGCTTCGCTCGCTCAACGACCGAGGGGGGGGTGAGCTCAACGACCGGGGTGGGTCAGGGAGCGGGGAGCGGCGACGAGACTGCAGCGTGCGTCTCGAGGATGCCCTCGGTGGTGCCGGCGGGCGCGCGGCCGATGCCGCACTCCGTCGCGACGCCGAAAGCCGGCACGACCCGCGACGCAGCGGCGATGCGCCGCTGCGCCCCCTCGACGCCGTCCTCACGATGCACCAGCCCCAGGTACAGCTCCGCGACCGGCGCGAGAGAGCCGAGCGGCGCGTAGAACGCGTCGTCGTCGCGCTCGATCGGCACGGGCAGGTGCAGCCAGGTGAGCTCGCGCGCCGATGCGGAGATGACCGCATTGGCGAAGCGCACCAGCGTCGCAGCGTCCGTCGGCTCGATGAAGTGCCGCTCCCCCGCATCGCCGTAGCAGAGGTGCACCCCCACCTCGACGGCGTCGGGCACGGCATCCACCAGCGCAGCGAGCCGTGAGACCAGCCCGTCGAACGGGTCGCCGTCCCACCAGGCATCCATCGTCCGGCCATACCCGGCGGCACGCTCGATGATGCCGATCTCGCTCGCGACATCCCACTGCACGGCCAGATCGGCGGCCGGGATCGCGGCCACGATGCGGTCGAGATCGCGCAGCAGCGCTGCGGTGTACACCGGCTCGATGGCATCCCGATCATCGCCGAAGAAGAACGACCCGATCACCGCGACGGGCGTCGGCAGCGACACCTGGAACCGGATGCCATCAGCGATCGCGCCCTCGGTGCGCAGCCGACGGAAGATCTCGTACGACTCGATCGCCGCGTCGGCATATCCGAGCGGCGGCAGGCGCAGGCTCGAGCCATCCACCCCGTCGGCGATGCGCAGCGGACGTGCGTCGAGATCGCGCAGCCAGACCGGCTCGTCGCCGATCCGCTCGATCCCCTCGGCCTGGCCCAGCACGTCAGGCTGGAACATGATCCAGTGGAAGCGCCGCCCCACCTCCCCATCCGGAATGCGCTTCAGCCGCGAGCCGAGCACCGCCGCCGCGGTGCGCATGGTCTTCTCGGCGTCGTCGTAGTTCACGCTGCCGACGAGCAGCGCGCCTTTAGGCTGGGTCATTCCCCCAGCGTAGGCCGCACGGTTTTGCCCGGTCGGCCCCGAGTCGCCGGATGACCGTTCCGAATAGGATCGACCCGAGATCGGATGCCGGAACGGAGACGCGCGATGGGGTTTGTCACCTCCCCTGCACTGAGCGAGACGGGCTACGTCGTGCTCGACCGCCACGACGAGTCGGGCGACCCCGCCGAGTGGCGCGACCTCGAGTACGTCGGCTGGCGCTCGTCGGGCATCACCCGCTTCGCCCCGCTGGCGAGTCACGCCGGCGACATCGAGTGCAACGGGTTCTGGAACCACACACCACCGCGCACCGACAAGGACGGCGTGTGGATCCGCTCTCAGGTCGCGAAGGCGCCGACGCTCCAGGCCCGGGCACTCGAGCCGGGCGCCAATGTCGGTCGCTGCCGCGTCATCGAGCTGCAGCCCAATACCTATGCCGATGCGATCTACAACCTGCACCAGGACGACAACAACCGGCTCAACGCCGAGGGCACCGGCTGGGTCGTGCGGGCCTGGCTCAACCTCACCGACGACCCCGACTCGCTGCTCATCCTGCGCTCCGACCGCTTCGACCCCTCGACCGAGATCCGCCTTCCGCTGCCTGCGGGCTCGCGGATCATCGTCGACACCCAGCGCTTCTGGCATGCCGTGTGGCATCAGGGCACCGAGCCACGATACGCGCTGATCTGCTCGTGGACGTCAGGACCCGAGCTCGACGCGTACCTCGCCGCGGGCAACGCAGACCCGCGTCCGGCATCCCTCGAGCTGCCGGCCGCCCTCGTCGCCGACGCGCAGGCCGAGATGCACCGGCGGATCGAAGAGCGCCGTCAGGCGTTCGAGGCGCACGGCATCGTGATGGAGCCGCTCGAACCGCTCAACTGACTCAGGCGACGACGCGAAGCTGAACCGTGCACTCCTCGGCACGCCGGGTCACCTGCACGCACTCGGCGGCGATGGGTCCGCCGGCCTGCGTCAGCACGCCCTGCATGAGCCCGAGATGCACCTGGCACAGCATCGGGCGGTGCTCGGGAGAGCTTGCAGCGTGCGGGCACGGCGTCAGGTCGACCGTCATGCGGCTCTCGTCGACGATCGGCTCGAAGCCGCTCTCCTCGAGATGCTCGACCAGGGCGTCGAGCTGGTAGGTCGCGTCGCGCCCGAGTTCCGAGTCAGGCTCGGACAGGATGCGCCGCATGAGGTCTCCGCGCCGGGCGGCCTCGGCGACCTTGTCGCGCGCGATCGGACTGGATGCCTCGGGAGCTCCGGTCGCCGCGCTGTACAGAGTGCGGGGGCGACCGCGCGTGGTGCGGTGCTCTGTGGCCTGGATGACGTAGCCGCCCTCGATCAGCCGCTGCAGATGCTCGCGCACGGTGTTCGCGTGCAGACCGGTCGCCTCGCTGAGTTCGCCGATCGTGCGCTCGGGCCGCGTCTGCACGAGATGCAGGATGCGCACGCGCGAGTAGCTGGAGATAGGTCCGTACGCGACCGCAGTGGTGGTCATGCTCCCATGCTCCCAGAGCCGGTCTGCGCGCGGGCGAACATGGGCCGTGAATAATCACGCGACCGCCCGGCGACCTGCAGCGCGGATAGTGTGGATGCCATGACCGCCGCCGCCGTGCTCACCGTCTCCGACCGCTCGGCGGCCGGGATGCGGCCTGACTCGGCCGGACCGGTCGCCGTGCTCGCGCTGCGCGACGCGGGCTTCGCCTGCGCGAACGCGACCGTGATTCCCGACGGCGCGGATGCCGTCGAGCAGGCCCTCAGGGAGCTGCGCGATGCGGGCATCCGGCTCATCATCACCAGCGGCGGCACGGGAGTCGGCCCGCGCGACGAGACGCCCGAGGGCACGGCCCGCGTGATCGAGAGGCAGCTGCCCGGCATCGCGGAAGAGCTGCGCCGCGCCGGCCTCGCCGCCACCCCCGCGTCGATGCTCACCCGCGGCCTGGCCGGGGTCGTCGGCGACACCCTGATCGTCAACCTGCCCGGCTCGCCGAAGGCCGTCGCCGAGGGCATGCCGGTCGTGCTCTCCGTCGCCGGTCACGTGCTCAGCCAACTCGATGGAGAGGACCACCGATGACCGTCCGACTCGCCCGCATCTCAGAGCAGCCGCTGTCACTCGACGAGCACATCGCCGCCGTCGACAGCACCACCGCCGGCGCGGTCACGACGTTCGTGGGCCGGGTGCGCGACCACGATCCGGATGCCGCGGATGCGGTCGTCGCGCTCGAGTACACCTCGCACCCGGATGCCGAGTCGACCTTGCACCGCATCGCCGAGGCCGCTGCCGAGGGGACGGATGCCGTCGTCGCCGTCAGCCATCGAGTCGGGCATCTCGATGTGGGAGAGGCGGCCGTCGTCATCGCCGTGGCATCGTCTCACCGCGACGAGGCGTTCACCGTCTGCCGTGAGGTGATCGAGGCGATCAAGCGCGAGCTGCCGGTGTGGAAGCGTCAGGTCGAGGCCGACGGCACGACCGCGTGGAAGGGCATCGGCGGCTGACCACAGCCGCGACCCCGTTAGGCAGCGCGGTTCACCCGCCGGCGAAGGGCGGGAGCACGTCGATCGTGCTCGCCTCGGCGAGCGCGAAGTCGTCGTCGACACGGGCGCCGTCGACCAGCACCGCGCAGCGCGACAGGATGCCGGTGAGCGCCGGATGCTCGGCGAGCAGCTGCTGCTTGAGGGCGCCCAGCGTCGTGGCATCCGTCGTCAGCGAATCCTGACCGACCGCCTCCTGCGCCGCGGCGAAGAAGCGCACCGTGGCGCTCTGCGTCGTCGCCATCTCAGGACTCCTTCCAGTCACCGGCCAGCTCGACCACCGCAGCGACGGCCTCGCGCACCTGCTCGGGCGTGCCGCCGGCCCGGCCCGCGACCAGACCGGCGACGAATGCGCTGAACGGCGCGGCGGGCCTGGCGACCCCGTTGGCGACGTCGCGCGCGAGGTCGAGGATCAGGCTGATCGGCACGTCTTCGGCATCCAGGCCGAACCGCTCGCGCAGCGCGAGCGCCCACTCGTCGAGCGCCTCCGGGGGCAGGGTGCGGGGTGATTCGCTCACGGGCTCCTCCTCGAATGCGGCGCGCACACGCGCCAGATCCGCCGGTGTGTCGATGTCGGCGGTGATCCCATCTTCGTCTGCCAGCCACGTTATATCGAGACCGCCGAGCAGGGCGCGGCACGAAGCGCCGGTGAACTCGCCGGTGAGGGCGTCCACCCCCGCGCGCAGGGCGGCGGTGCGGTAGATGCCGGCGAGCCATTGCGGATGCCCGCCCGCGGTGAACACGATCCCATCGGCGCCTGACGCGGCGGCGCACGCCGCTGTCTTCAGGCGCGCGGCCACACCGTCGACATGCGGCAGGTCGCCGGCGAGCACGAGCATCCATTCCGGCACGCCCTCGTCGCCTGCTCCGTCGTCGAGAGCGGACACCGCTGCGGCGATGCCGGCAGCGGGACCGGCGAACGGCGGCTCCTCGCGCACCCACCGCACGGGTGCGTCGGGGTCGAGCTCTGGTCCCACGACGAGGATCGGCGCGCATCGGGCATCCGTCGCCGCGGTGACCGCCCGGGAGAGCAGCGTCTGACCGCCCACCTCGAGCAGGGGCTTGAAGCCGCCGCCCAGGCGGGTGGAGCGCCCGCCGACGAGCAGGATCGCGCCGAGGGTGAACGGTGTCATTCGCCGGGCCGCCGCCATGATCCGCTGCGGCCGCCCTCCTTCGCGGTGATGCGCAGGTTCTCGATCGACGCCGACTTGTCGACGCCCTTGATCATGTCGATCACCGACAGCGCGGCGACCGAGACGGCGGTGAGAGCCTCCATCTCGACGCCGGTGCGATCGGCGGTGCGCACGGTCGCCTCGATGGCCACGCCCTCGTCTTCGATGTCGAGGTCGACGACCGCGCCGTGCACGCCGATGACGTGTGCGAGCGGCAGCAGCTCGGGAGTGCGCTTGGCTGCCTGGATGCCCGCGATGCGCGATACCGCGAGCACGTCGCCCTTGGGTACCGAGCCGTCGCGCAGCAGCGCCACGGTTTCGGCCGCGCAGCGCACGAATCCGCGTGCGGTGGCGGCGCGCACGGTCGGCGTCTTCTCGGTGACGTCGACCATGCGGGCGTGTCCGGCGGAATCCAGGTGGGTGAAGGTCATCACAGCTCCATGACTTCGATGAGGTCGCCGGCGGAGACCTGCTCCGTCTCGGCGGGGACGATGGCATACGCCTCGGCGGAACCGAGACCAACGCTGAGGTGCGAGCCCGATCCGCCGGCGGTCGCGGGGCGCACGAGCGGGCAGGCGGGATCGGTGCGGTCGATCACCGCGGGGAGGTACTGCCGGCGCCCGGGCGGAGTGCGCCAGTCGGCTCCTGCGCGCAGGTGCTGCCGCGGCCGGTGGATGCTGGCCCGCCCCTGCATGCGCAGGAGCGCCGGCCGCACGAACACCTCGAACGACACGGCGGCGCTGACAGGGTTGCCCGGCAGGCCGAACATCAGCATCCCGTCGGCGGTCGCACCGAAGCCCTGGGGTTTGCCGGGCTGCATGGCGACCTTGGTGAACTCCATGTCGTCTCCGAGGCTCTGCTTGACGACCTCGTAGGCCCCGGCGCTGACGCCGCCGGAGAAGACGATCGCGTCGGCGTCGAGCTCTTTCGCCTCGGCTACCGCGTCGGCCGGTCCGTCACCCTCGTCGTCGACCACGCGGCGCAGCACGATCTCGGCGCCGGCTTCCGCGGCGAGCCCGGCGAGCAGGATGCCGTTCGACTCGGGGATCTGGCCGCGCTGCAGGGGCGTGCCCGGCGCGACGAGCTCGGAGCCGGTGGAGACGACGGCCACCCGCGGTCGCCGTGCGACCTCGACGCGCGCGACGCCGGCGGACGCCAGTGCCGCCAGCTGCCGCGGACCGAGCAGCGTTCCGGCGGTGAGCACGACCTGCCCTGCGGTGATGTCGGCGCCTGCGCGGCGGATGTGCGCGTTCTGAGCCTTCGGCGCCCGCTGCACGACCGCCGTGTCGAGCGAGCCGGCCAGCCCGCTGGCGGTGTCTTCGAACGGCACGATCGCGTCGGCGTCGGTCGGCGCCGGTGATCCGGTCATGATGCGCGCGGCCTGCCCCGGTGCGATCGCCGGGTTGAGCGCGCTGCCGGCGGGGATGTCAGCGATGACGCGCAGGCTGACGGGGTTCTCGGGACTCGCCTGCGCGACGTCAGCCCAGCGGACGGCGAAGCCGTCCATGGCGGAGTTGTCGAAGACCGGCACAGCGCTGACCGCGCGAGCGTCGGATGCCAGGGTCAGGCCGTGCGCCTCATCGAGCAGCACAGTGATGGGCGGGCGCTGCCGCACCTCGGCGAGCACGATCTCGAGCTGCTCTTCGACGGTTCTCATGCGGTCGCCTCGTGCTCGAACTCTTCTGTTGGGGAGGACTTCGCGCCGTGCGGAGGAGCCTGCTCGGCGGGCTCTCCTCCCGAGGCGGCGTTCTCCTCCCGAGCGCGCGGCGCCTCGGCGGGCAGCGCGGCGTTCCAGGCATCCATCCCCCCGGCCAGCACGACGGCATCGGCACCGACGGCGCGCAGCGCTTCGGCCGCGCGTCGCGCGCGCACTCCGGCCTGGCAGATCACGACGGTGCGACGGGGGTCGATCGCGGACGGCTCGGCGAGCACCTGCGCCAGCGGCACGTGCGTCGCGCCGGGGATCATGCCGGTGGCGATCTCGGCATCCTCCCGGACGTCGATCAGCAGCGTCCCGGCTTCCGATTCGGTGGGGAGGTCGGCGACCGTGATGTGCGGGGTGGTCGGCTTCGAATCGGAGGTCGCCGTCGGGCGAGCGCGCGATGAGCGCAGCGGCACCTCGCTCGTCTTGGCTCGCAGGGCGTCGATGACGAGCACTCGACCCAGCAGCGGATCGCCGATGCCGGTGATGAGCTTGATCGCCTCCATCGCGAGGATGGACCCGGCCTGCAGGCAGAGGGCTCCGAAGACGCCGACCGCAGCGCAGGTGGGCAGCTCGCCCACGCTCCCCTCGGGGTAGAGATCGGCGAGCACGACGGCGTCGGCGCCCTCCGGCGGCGACGACCAGAACACGGTGATCTGGGCGGCGAACTCCTGGATCACGCCCCAGACCAGCGGGATGCCGAGGCGCTCGGCTGCGGCGGCCACCAGCAGACGCGTCTCGAAGGTGTCGGTGCCGTCGATCACCAGGTCGGCGCCGGCGAGCAGGTCGACGGCGTTGTCGGATGCCAGTCGCGAACGCAGCGGTCTGACGATGGTCTCGGGCGACAGGTCAGCGGCGACGCGGACGGCGCTGTCGACCTTGGGCCGGCCGACATCGCCGCGGCGGTGCATGACCTGTCGCTGCAGGTTCGACAGCTCGACATCGTCGTCGTCGATGATCGTCAGCGTTCCGATCCCGGCCGCGGCGAGCGCGAGCACGACGGGCGCTCCGAGTCCGCCCGCCCCCACGACCGCGACGTGCGCGGCACGCAGCCGGCGCTGTCCGAGCTCGCCCAGACCGGCGAGCACCTGGTGGCGCGCAGTGCGCAGACGCTCGGCGTCACTCAGAGCGGCGACGGGCTCGACGAGAGGGGGCAGGGACATACTCCGAGCGTACGGTTCGCACGCGTGCCGAGCCAGCACCGCTCGCCGGGAAAAGCCGGAGGCATGCGCTCGCCGCGCCGCAGATGCGGAGTTTTCCAGCCGCCAGATCTGGATGTGCGGGAATCGCACGGCTAGAGTCAGCGCATGACCTCGTATCGCATCGCCGACGCCGCTCGTCTGCTCGGTGTCAGCGACGACACCGTGCGGCGCTGGATCGACCACGGTGCTCTGCCCGTGACCGGCGACTCCCCCGCCCGCATCCCGGGAGCCGCTCTCGCCGAGCACGCACAGCGCCTGGCCGACGCGCCCGGCGACGATTCCGATCTGCTCACCAGCGCGCGCAACCGCTTCACGGGTCTCGTCACGCGTGTGCAGATCGACGGGGTGATGGCCCAGGTCGACATCCAGGCCGGGCCGCACCGGGTGGTGTCGCTGCTGTCGTCCGAGGCGGCTCGCCAGCTCGATCTGCAGCCCGGTTCGCTCGCCTCTGCCGTGATCAAGGCGACCAACGTGATCGTGGAGACGCCGAAGGGGACGTTGCGGTGATGCTGCGCCGGATCGGGATCGTCACGCTGCTCGGCGTGCTGCTGCTCACGGGCTGCACGTCCGCGCCCGGCGGCGACAGCCTCGATCCGAACGGCGAGAAATCGGGGCCGGGCACCGAGCAACCAGGTCCGACTGGCGAGGTCACCGTGTTCGCCGCCGCGTCGCTGCGGAGCGCGTTCGATGAGATCGCCGTCGCGTTCGAAGAGCAGTACCCGAGCGTGTCCGTGAACGCCATTGTGTACGACGGATCCAGCACCCTCGTGGCTCAGCTGATCGAGGGCGCACGCGCCGACGTGCTGGCCACCGCCGACGAGCGCAGCATGCAGTCGCTCATCGACAGCGGGCTCGCCGCCGACCCGCAGCTGTTCGCCTCCAACACGCTGGTTGTTGCCGTGCCCGCCGGAAACCCCGGTGATGTCGAGACGCTCGCCGACCTCGCCGACGCGGTGACCGTGCTCTGCGCCCCTCAGGTGCCCTGTGGCGCCGCGACCGCGACGCTGCTCGAGGCCGCTGATGTGCGTGTCACTCCGGCGAGCCAGGAGCAGAACGTCACCGCGGTGCTGCAGAAGGTCGCAGCGGGTGAAGCGGATGCCGGGCTCGTCTACGCCACCGATGTGGTCGGCGACGATGAGGTGCAGAGCTTCGCCCCCGAGGGCGCCGACGAGGTCGTCAACCGCTACCCGATCGTGGCGCTGAAGGATGCCGAGGAGACGGGAACCCTCTTCGCCGACTTCGTGCGCGGCCCTGAGGGGCAGCGGATTCTGCAGCGGCTCGGATTCGGGGCACCGTGACGGTCGATGCCGCTCCCGGCCTCCGCCCGACCGCTCGGCGCGGCGGCATCCGCGACACCGGCACCGGCACGCCGTTCACCCTGATCGCCCCGGCGGTCCTCGGCGTGCTGCTGCTGATCCTTCCGCTGCTGGCGCTGATCACCCGGGCATCCTGGGCGACGCTCTGGCAGGACATCACCTCTCCCGTCGCTCTCGACGCGCTGCGGCTCTCCCTCGTCAGCGGCTTGGCCGCCACCGCGCTGTGCCTGGTGCTCGGACTTCCGCTGGCGCTGCTGATGGCACGCTCAGGACCTCGCGGGTCCGCCCTGCTGCGAGCTCTGGTCGCGGTGCCGCTGGTGCTGCCGCCGATGGTCGGCGGGGTCGCGCTGCTGTTCCTGTTCGGCAGGACCAGCCCGGTCGGGCGGACGCTGTCGGATGCCTTCGACCTGACCTTGCCGTTCACGCCGACGGCGGTCGTGCTCGCGCAGGCGTTCGTCGCTCTGCCGTTCCTCGTGCTCGCCGTGGAGGGCACCATCCGCAGCGTCGGCGGCCGCTATGAGCGCACCGCGGCGACGCTCGGCGCCCGGCCGTGGCGGGTCCTGTGGCGGGTGACGCTGCCGCTCGCGGGGCCGGGGATCGTGGTCGGTGTGATCCTGTGCTTCGCTCGGGCCATCGGCGAGTTCGGTGCGACCGCGCTGTTCGCCGGCAACGCCCCCGGCGTGACGCAGACGATGCCGCTGGCGATCTACACGGCGTTCAACGGCGCCGGCACCGGTCGAGAGACGGCGGTCGCCCTGTCGATCCTGCTGCTCGCGACCGCGGTCGTGGTGCTGCTGCTGGTGCGCGCCTGGCGACCGGGAGCGCTGAAGTGACGGGCGCTCTCGACGCGCACGTCGTCGTCGCGCACGCCGGTCTCGACGTGCACCTGTCGCTGGGTCACGGCGAGGTGCTCGCCGTGATGGGTCCGAGCGGCGCGGGTAAGACGACGCTGCTGGATGCTATCGCGGGCCTCACCCGTCTCGACGCAGGACACGTCGACATCGACGGCGACCGGCTGGCGGATGCCACGCAGCACATTCCCCCGTCGCGGCGCGCGATCGGCCTGCTCGGGCAGGATCCGCTGCTGTTCCCGCACATGACCGCCATCGGCAACATCGCGTTCGCCGCCCGATCGGCTGGTTCGTCTCGCGGCGAGGCGGTCGCGGTCGCCGAGGAGTGGATGCCCCGCATCGCCCTCGATGGGCTCGGCGATCGCCGGCCCGACCAGCTCTCCGGGGGCCAGCGTCAGCGCGTGGCACTCGCCCGCGCCCTCGCCGCGCGACCGCGTCTGCTGCTGCTCGACGAGCCGTTCAGCTCACTGGATGTGCTGGCCGCCGCGCAGCTGCGCGAGGTCGTCCGCGAGCAGCTGCACGGCACGACGACGATCGTCGTCTCGCACACGGTCGCCGACGCTCATGCCCTCGCCGACCGCCTGCTGATCCTCGAGGGCGGCCGGATGACTCAAGAGGGCCCACTTCATGAGGTGCTGGCCGTCCCGAGCACTCCGTTCGCCCAGGCCGTCGCGGCCTCCGCGTAGAGCTCAGAGCTCAGAGCTCAGAGCTCAGAGCTCAGAGCTCAGAGCCACCGTGGACCGTTTCGACTCGCTTCGCTCGCTCAACGACCGGGAAGGGGTTGTCAGTGCGCGGAGAGGGCGCAGGGACGTTTCCGGCGTGAGCATCGGGGAGGGACCCGCGAAGCGGGAGGGGCACCCGTTCTGCGAACGAAGGGAACGTCCCGGAGCCCGCCCTTCGACAGGCTCAGGGACCCAGGCGGGTCAGGGGCGGCGCAGGCGGGTCAGGGGCGGCGCAGGCGGGTCAGGGGCGGCGCAGGCGCGCGGGGTCGGGGGTCGACACCGGGTCCCAGCCGCGCTTCGGCGACCGCGAGCCGCGGTGGTCGTCGCGTGAGCGGTACACGATGTACGGCCGGAACAGGTACCCGACCGGCGCCGAGAACACGTGCACCAGGCGCGTGAACGGCCACAGCGCGAACAGCAGGCACGCCGTGATCACGTGCAGCTGGAACAGCAGCGGCACCTCGAGCATCAGCTCGGGCCGGGGGCGGAAGATCATCAGCTCGCGCATCCACGGCGAGATGGTCTCGCGGTAGTGGAATCCCGATCCGAACACCTGGTACACGAAGGTCGCCAGGGTGCCGAATGCCAGAGTCGCGCCGAGGAACACGAACATGATCTTGTCCATCACGGTCGTCGCGAGGAACACCGCGGGAACCGTACGGCGCCGGAAGATGAGGATGGCGAGCCCGGCGAGGGTCAGCACCGCGGCGAACGAGCCGAGCACGGTCGCGCCGATGTGGTAGATCTCCTCGCTGATCCCGATGGCGTACAGCCACTCGCGTGGGATGAGCAGGCCGACGACATGGCCGGCGATGACCATGAGGATGCCGAGGTGGAACATCGGCGAGCCCCAGCGCAGCATCCGGTTCTCGTAGCTCTGCGACGACCGCGTCGTCCATCCGAACTTGTCGTACCGGTAGCGCCAGATGTGTCCGAGGATGAAGACGGCCGCGCACACATACGGCAGTGCCACCCAGAGCAGGAACTGCATGGTGTTCATGATCACTCCCCAGATCGCACAGAGCGGAAGGCGGGCATGGGCAGGCTCATGCCGACGGTCTCGGTCGGCGGGCCTTCGTTGACGAGCGCGAGCACGCGCTCGCGGGTGCGCTGGTCGACCTTCGGCAGCGACAGCGTGATCGCGCGCACGACGTCGGCCCAGGGACTGTCCATGCCCTCGAGCGCGGCGCGCAGCACCTCGATGCCCTCGCGGTGCGCGGCGAGCACGGCGTCGGCGACGTCGGACTGCGATCGTGCCGAGAACTCCAGCACGGCGGGCAGGTAGTCGGGCAGCTCGGCCGCGTCGAACTCCCAGCCGGCCGCGCGGTACGCGTCGAGGAACGTGACCAGCGCCGTGCCGCGGCGGCGGGTGTCGCCGGTGGCGTAGTAGCTGAGGTACAGCGAGCACTTGCGCTTGAGGTCGAAGGTGGTCACGTATCGCTGCTGCCAATCGGATGCCCCGGCCTCGCGCGCCCGACCAAGGAACTGCCGCATCGGCTCGGCGACGACCGCCGGCAGCGTGGCGGTGTGCGCCGCGAACACGTCGAGCCGCTCGAACCACTGCGCGTCGGGGTAGTCGAGCAGGAGGGATGCCAGCATGTGCACGGTCTGCCGCTGCGCGCCGGTGAGGGATGCCGGTGCCAGGGCGTCCGGAAGCCGACGTCGCGGCGTGACGCGAGGAGGAAGGACGGTGCTCACGAGGCACCCGCCGAGTCGTCGTCGTACTGGCGCGGTTCGGCGCGATCCGATGGCGGGAACAGCCCGTGAGGGCGACCGTTGCCATCCCAGTTGAGCAGGTTGACGCGCCCGCCCGTCGAGGGCCGGTCGGCGGTCTGCCGGTCGGCGAGCGCGTGGAAGTTCTCCACGGCGACGGGCACCGAGGTGCCGCTGGCCGCGCCGAACGGGCCGCCAGCGCCGCCCATGCCAGGCCCGCCGTCGTAGTCGAGCGAGCAGGCCATCTCCTCGAGCTCGTGCGCGCGCTCGGAGTGCGCGGCGGGGATCACGTAGCGCTCCTCGTACTTCGCGATGGCGAGCAGCCGGTACATCTCCTCGATCTCCGTGCCGGTCATGCCGACCGCGTTCGCGATCCGCTCGTCGCGCTCGTCGTCGATGCTGACTCCGCGCATGTACGAGCGCATGGCGGCGAGCTTGCGCAGCGACGCGTCGACCGGTGCGATGTCACCGGCGGTGAACAGCTCGGCGAGGTAGCCGATCGGGATGCGCAGCTTGTCGATCGCGGCGAACAGCGTCCTGGCATCCTCCCCGTCGTTGCCCGAGCCGGTGACGACGTCGACGACCGGCGAGAGCGGCGGGATGTACCAGACCATCGGCATCGTGCGGTACTCGGGGTGCAGCGGCAGCGCCACCTCGTAGTCGTGAATGAGCCGCCAGACGGGGCTGCGCTGGGCGGCTTCGATCCAGTCCTCGGGGATGCCATCGCGCCGCGCCGCCTCGATCACGGCAGGGTCGTGCGGATCGAGCAGCACCGACCGCTGCGCGGCCAGCAGCTCGTGCTCGTCCTCCACGGCCGCGGCCTCCGCGACGCGGTCCGCGTCGTAGAGCACGAGGCCGAGATAGCGCAGCCGGCCGACGCAGGTCTCCGAGCACACGGTCGGCAGGCCGACCTCGATGCGCGGATAGCACATGGTGCACTTCTCGGCCTTGCCGGTCTTGTGGTTGAAGTAGACCTTCTTGTACGGGCATCCCGAGACGCACATCCGCCAGCCGCGGCAGGCGTCCTGATCGACCAGCACGATGCCGTCCTCTGCGCGCTTGTACATCGCGCCGGAGGGACAGGATGCCACGCACGACGGGTTCAGGCAGTGCTCGCAGATGCGCGGCAGGTAGAACATGAAGGCCTTCTCGAACTCGGCCTTCACCTCTTCGCTCATCTTCTGCAGGATCGGGTCGTCCTGCATGGTCTCGATCGAGCCGCCGAGGTCGTCGTCCCAGTTGGCCGACCACTCGACCTTCATGTCCTTGCCGGTGATCAGGCTCTTCGGGCGGGCGACGGGGGTGTGCGCGCCGCTGGGCGCGTTCACGAGCATGTCGTAGTCGTAGGTCCACGGCTCGTAGTAGTCGTCGATCTCGGGGAGCTTCGGGTTCGAGAAGATGCGCGCCAGCTTCGCGAGGCGACCGCCCGAGCGCAGCCGCAGCCGGCCGCGCTTGTCGCGCACCCAGCCGCCGCCCCACTTCTCCTGGTCCTCGTAGCCGCGCGGGTAGCCGACGCCGGGTCGGGTCTCGACGTTGTTGAACCAGACGTACTCGACGCCGGTCCGGTTCGTCCATGCCTGCTTGCACGTCACCGAGCAGGTGTGACATCCGATGCACTTGTCGAGGTTCATCACCATCGACATCTGGGCCATGACCTTCATCGGTACTGCACCTCCTGGTTGCGGCGGCGGATCGTGGTGACCTCGTCGCGCTGGTTGCCGGTGGGTCCGAGATAGTTGAACGCCCAGGCCAGCTGCGCGTAGCCGCCGATGAGGTGGCTGGGTTTGAGCAGGATGCGGGTGAGGGAGTTGTGGATGCCACCGCGCTGACCGCTCATCTCACTCAGCGGCACGTCGACCGTGCGGTCCTTCGCGTGATACATGTACACCGTGCCCTCAGGCATCCGGTGCGAGACGTTCGCGCGGGCGACGACGACGCCGTTGCGGTTGTACGACTCGATCCAGTCGTTGTCGCGCACCCCGATCTTCTCGGCGTCCTTCGGACTCATCCAGATCGTGGGGCCGCCGCGCGAGAGCGACAGCATGAACAGGTTGTCCTGGTACTCGGAGTGGATCGACCACTTCGAGTGCGGGGTCAGGTAGCGCACGTGCACCTCGGTGTGCGTGCTCTTGCCCGGCACGACGTCGCCGAACAGCCGGTGCATGTCGAGCGGCGGCCGGTAGATCGGCAGTGCCTCGCCCAGCTCGTCCATCCAGTCGTGGTCGAGGTAGAAATGCTGGCGCCCGGTGAGGGTGTGCCAGGGCTTGAGGTGCTCGACGTTGATGGCGAACGCCGTGTAGCGGCGGCCGCCGTGCTCCGATCCCGACCACTCCGGCGAGGTGATCACGCTGCGCGGCTGCACCGAGACGTCCTGGAAGCTCAGGTGGGTGCCCTCGTGCTCGTCGGCGAGGAAGGTCATCTTCTGCCCAGTGTGCTTCTCGAGCTTCTCGAAGCCCTGCACGGCGAGGCGCCCGTTGCTCGTCCCCGACATCGCCAGGATCATCTCGCAGGCGCGCTTGTCGCTGTCCAGGCGCACGCTGCCCGCGTACGGGCCGGTGGTGACGGTGCCGTTGAGGCGCTTGAGTCGCTCGATCTCGGGCTCGGCGCGGTAGGTGATGCCCTTGGTCGTGAGTCCCAGCTTCTCGGTCAGCGGTCCGAGGGACTTCCACCGCTCGGCGAGGTTGGGATAGTCGCGCTCGACGACGGTCAGCTTCGGCATGGTGACCCCTGGCACGCGCGGCAGGTCCTGCACCCGACCGTGCGGGGTGGCCATCACGTCGGGGGTGTCGTGCTGCAGCGGCGTCGCGACGACGTCGCGTCGCACGCCGAGGTGCGTGCGCGCCATCTCGCTGAACTTCTCGGCGAGGATGCGGAACGTGTCGAAGTCCGTCTTCGTCTGCCACGGCGGTGCGATCGCGGGGTTGAAGGCGTGGATGAATGGATGCATGTCTGTCGACGACAGGTCGTGCTTCTCGTACCAGGTGGCCGCCGGAAGCACGATGTCGCTGAACAGCGTGGTGCTGGTCATCCGGAAATCGGCGGTCATCAGCAGGTCGAGCTTGCCCTCCGGCGCCTTGTCGCGCCAGGTCATCGAGGCGGGCCGGGAGCCCTCGGGCGCCTCGTGTGCGCGCACCGACGCGTCGGTGCCGAGCAGGTGCTTGAGGAAGTACTCGTTGCCCTTGCCAGACGAGCCCAGCACGTTCGCGCGCCAGATGTTCATCACGCGCGGGAAGTTCTCCGGAGCGTCGGGATCCTCCACGGCGAAGGCCAGCGAGCCGTCGTCGAGGCTGTCGACGATGTGCTGCGCGGGATCCTTGCCGGCGGCCTCGGCCTCGTCGGCGAGGTGAAGCGGGTTGCGGTCGAAGGTCGGGTAGCTCGGCATCCATCCGCGCTGGACGGACTCGACCAGACAGTCGGCGGTCGTGCGGCCCTCGAATCTGCCCAGGCCCAGCGGGGATGCCAGCTGGTCGGCCGGCAGCCCGTCGTAGCGCCACTGGTCGGTGGCGAGGTAGAAGAACGCCGTGCCGATGGTGTGCCGCGGTGGCCGGTTCCAGTCGGCGGCAGCCGCGTACTGCTGGTAGCCGGTGATCGGGCGGACCTTCTCCTGCCCGACGTAGTGCGCCCAGCCGCCGCCGTTCACGCCCTGGCATCCGGTCATCGTCGTCAGCGCGAGGAAGGTGCGGTAGATGGTGTCGGAGTGGAACCAGTGGTTCGCGCCCGCGCCCATGATGATCATCGACCGGCCGCCGCTGCGCTCGGCGTTGTCGGCGAACTCCCGCGCGATGCGGGCGGCCTGCGCGGCCGGCACGGAGGTGTGCTCCTCCTGCCAGGCGGGTGTTCCCGGGCTGGAGGCGTCGTCGTAGCCGGCGGCCCACTGCCCCGGCAGACCGTCGCGGCCGACGCCGTACTGCGCGAGCATGAGGTCGAAGACCGTGGTGACCGTCTTGCCGGCGACGGTGCGCACCGGCACGCCGCGGGTGACTGCGCCGGATCCGCCGGCGTGCTCCTGACCGGGCTCGGGGCTCAGGTCGAAGCGCGGCAGGCGCACCTCTGCAGCCTCGCCCGTCCAGTCCGCGAGGTCGGCGACCGACAGCGGCGGAACCACATCACCGAGGTCGAGGTTCCAGCGGCCCTCGTCCTCGGGGGTGAAGCGGTGCCCGAGCGAGCCGTTGGGCACGACAGCAGTGCCGTCGGCGTCCATCAGCACGGGCTTGAAGTCGGCGCGCGGCTGCGCGGCGTCGGCGCCGTCGAGGTCGGAGGCGGTGACGAACTTGCCGGGCACCAGGCCGCCGTCGCGCTGCTCGAGCTCGACGAGGAACGGCGCGTCGGTGTATCGGCGCATGTAGTCCTCGAAGCGCTCGGTGCGCTTCTCGACGAAGTGCTCGCGCAGGATGACGTGACCCATCGCGAACGCCAGGGCGCCGTCGGTGCCGGGGTGCGGGGCGACCCACTCGTCGGCGAACTTGGTGTTGTCGGTGTAGTCGGGCGAGACGGTGATGACCTTCTGGCCGCGGTAGCGCGCCTCCGCCATGAAGTGCGCGTCAGGGGTGCGGGTGACGGGCACGTTCGAGCCCCACATGATCAGGTAGCCGGCGTTGAACCAGTCGGCCGACTCGGGCACGTCGGTCTGGTCGCCGAACACCTGGGGACTGGCGACGGGGAGGTCGGCGTACCAGTCGTAGAACGACAGCATGGTGCCGCCGATGAGGTTCATGAACCGGGAGCCTGCGCCGTGCGAGACCATCGACATCGCCGGGATCGGCGAGAACCCCGCCACGCGGTCGGGGCCGTAGACCTTGACCGTGTACACGTGGGCGGCGGCGGCGATCTCCATGACCTCGTCCCACGTGGTGCGCACCAGGCCGCCCTTGCCGCGGACGCGCTTGTACGCCCTGGCCTTCACGGGGTCCTCGACGATCGACGCCCAGGCGTCGACCGGGTCGGGATGCTGCGCCTTAGCCTCGCGGTAGAGGCGGGCGAGCGTGTCACGGATGTAGGGGTACCGCACCCGGGTCGGCGAGTAGGTGTACCAGCTGAACGCCGCGCCGCGCGGGCAGCCGCGGGGCTCGTACTCGGGCGAGTCCGGACCGACGCTCGGATAGTCGGTCTGCTGCGCCTCCCAGGTGATGATGCCGTCCTTGACGTACACCTTCCACGAGCACGATCCGGTGCAGTTCACCCCGTGCGTGGAGCGCACCACCTTGTCGTGCGACCAGCGGTCGCGGTAGAACGAATCGCCCGATCGGCCGCCCTGCAGGAAGACCGCGCGCAGGTCCTCCGAGGTCTCGCCCGGCCGCACGAAGCGGCCCATGTTGAGCAGTGCGTCGGCGAGCGGACCATCGGTCGCGGCATCGCGGTGAGTACTTGTTCCGGGGGTCATCTCTGTTCCTTCCGGAGAACGGCTGGTACTCCAGCATCCTGTCCGGGAGGCGGCGATGAGGCAAGCACGCGCCGTTTTTATTCATCTCCGCGCAGATTGTTCCGCACGACTTTTCTCCGGCTCGGGACGTAGCCAGCGCGCGCGAAGCACGCTACCGTCGCCGGTATCGAAGGGATGCACGATGACTGCCGCCACCACCTCCCCCGCACCGCCGTCGACCGCGCTGAAGGGCGGTCTCGGGCAGGTGCTGCTCGCCACCCTCGCCTCGACCATCGCGTTCTGGGCATGGATGTCGATCTCGCCGCTCCAGAAGACCTACGCCACCGAGATGGGCCTCGATGAGGGGCAGATATCCCTCATGCTCGCCACGCCGGTGCTGGTCGGCGCCCTGGGTCGCATCGTCGTCGGCGCGATGACCGACCGCTTCGGCGGGCGGAAGATGTTCACGTTCGTGCTGCTGCTCTCGGCGCCGGCGGTGCTGCTGGTGGCGCTCGCCGGCAGCATCCGCAGCTTCCCGCTGCTGATGATCGCGGGTTTCTACCTGGGCGTGGCGGGCACCATCTTCGCCGCCGGGGTGCCCTTCTCGGGCGCCTGGTTCCCACCCGAGCGACGCGGCTTCGCCACCGGCGTGTTCGGCATGGGCATGATCGGCACGGCGGTGTCGGCGATGTTCACCCCGCGGCTCGCGCAGGACATCGGCTATCTGCCCACCCACCTGCTGATCGCCGCCGCGCTGGTCGTGATGGCGGCGCTGGTCTGGTTCTTCATGCGCGAATCGCCGCAGTGGCAGCCGAACCACGAGAAGCTGGTGCCGAAGGTGATCGGCGCGCTGAAGCTGCCGGTGACCTGGGAGATGGCGTTTCTCTACGGCATCGTGTTCGGCGGATTCGTGGCCTTCTCGACCTTCCTCCCGAAGTACCTCACGACGATCTACCCGGACGACGTCGACGCGCTCGGCGCCGGCATGCGCACCGCCCTGTTCGCCACGGCAGCCGTGGTGGCGCGTCCGATCGGCGGCGTGCTGGCGGATCGCTTCGGCCCGAAGGTGATCTCGCTCATCTCCCTGGGCGGGATCGTGAGTCTCGCCTACATCGTCGGTCAGCAGCCGGCCGAGGGCATCGTCACCGGCGTCACGTTCATCCTGATGGCGTCGGCGATGGGCCTGGGCATGGGCGCCGTGTTCGCCTGGATCGGCCCCTCGACTCCGAAGGAGAAGGTGGGAGCGGTCAGCGGCGTGGTCGCCGCAGCCGGCGGTCTGGGCGGCTACTTCCCGCCGCTCGTGATGGGCGCGACCTACGACGCGTCGACCAACTCGTACCACCTCGGCCTGTGGCTGCTGGTGCTGGTCGGAGCATTCGCCCTGGTCGTCGCCGGGATGCTGAGGGATGTGGGCCGCAAGGGGGCCTGAGCCAGGGCATCCCGGAGGCCGGGGCGTCCGGTCAGCCGGGCGTCTGGCCGGCCGGGCATCCGGCCAGGCATCCGGTCAGCCGGGCATCCGCTCAGCGGAGGATGACCGGAAGGGTCGCCCACCCCGCCAGCGGCGGCAGGTGCCGGGTGGGCTGCCGACCGTGCGCGAACTGGATGCCATCGGTGCCCTCCAGCAGGGCGACGGCGATGGCACGGAGCTCGGCGTACGAGAGATCTCGGCCGGGGCAGACGTGCGGACCCGCGCCGAAGACGAGGTTGTGCTCGCCATGCGCGTGCGGGTCGAAGCCCGGCGAGAAGACATCCGGGTCGAGGTTCGCGGCGGTCCAGTCGAGCAGCACCGGCGAGCCTGCGTCGAGAACCACGCCGGACGGGGTCGTCACCGGGCAGGTGGTGACCCGCTTGTTGGCCACGAACGGGTCGTCGATCCGCAGGCACTCGCCGAGGATCGCGTCGAGCTCGGCAGAGTCCGCGGACACGCGTCCCGCCAGCGTCCGCATGCGCTCCTGCCATCGGGGATGCTCGGCGAGACGATGCACCACGACACCCACGCAGCGGGCCAGGGAGCCGAGATCGCCGGCCGTCCAGTTGCGCAGGATCGAGACGATCTCATCGTCGGTCAGCGCGCGGCCCTGCACGCGCTCGGCGAGCAGTCGATGCGTGGCGTCGTCGGCGGTGCCGTCACGCTCTGACCCGTCGCGGTGCGCGGCGACCTGCCGGCTCACGATCTCGTCGAACCACGCGGCCACTGCGGCGTTGCGGGAGCTGTCGGCCGCACGCGCGGCCGCGTAGTTCTCGGCCATCCACTCGCGCAGCTCGGCCTCGATGGAGGCGGGCCAGCCGAGCCAGCGGCACTGAGCGCGTACGGCGAACACCTCTCCGACGTCGGCGACCGCGTCGATCGACTCGTTCCTCGGCAGCGCGGCGACGACCTCGCGTGCGGTCGCCGCCAGCATCGGCTCGAGCGAGGCGACGACCGCGGGAGTCATCTGCCGCTCCACGACATCGCGAAAGGCGCGATGCTCGGCGCCGTCCATGCCGTTCGGCACGTGCAGGTGGTGCGACGTGCGGCTCGAGAACCGCTCTGGATCCTGCGCCGCGGCGATCACATCGTCGTGGCGGGTCAGTCGGATGGGCTCGGTCATCGTGTCTCCTTCAGCCGCTCTCAGGCTAACGGCGAGGCCGAAGAGCCCGACCGTGAGAAAAGACGGTCGAGCGAAGACGCCGCGGCCGGGCATCCCGAGGCGCCGGATGCCGTCGTGTCGGATGCCGAGGATAGCCTTGCTGCATGGCCACCCGCAGACCCGCCCCTCCCGCTTTCGTGTGCTCGGAATGCGGCTGGACGACGGCGAAGTGGGTCGGCCGGTGCGGCGAGTGCCAGCAGTGGGGCACGGTGCAGGAGCAGGGTGTCAAGACCGGGCTGGTGAAGCAGACCGAGGCCGTGGCGCCGCTCGCGAGTCGGGCTGCCCGTCCGATCACGCAGATCACGACCGCCGATGCCCCGCGACGCAGCAGTGGGGTCGGCGAGTTCGACCGCGTGCTGGGCGGGGGCATCGTGCCCGGCGCGGCGATCCTGCTGAGCGGTGAGCCGGGCGTCGGCAAGTCGACGCTGCTGCTGGAGGTGGCGGCATCCACCGCCCGCACGGGCCGTCGCGTGCTGTACGCGAGCGCCGAGGAATCGCCGGCCCAGGTGCGCCTGCGCGCCGAGCGCACGAACGCGCTGCACGACGAGCTGTACCTCGCCAGCGAGACCGACCTCGCGACGATCCTCGGTCACATCGACGAGGTGAAGCCCGATCTGGTGATCGTCGACTCGGTGCAGACCGTGGCATCCGGCCTGATCGACGGCGCCGCCGGCCAGCCGAGCCAGGTGCGTGAAGTGGCTGCGTCGCTCATCCGCGTGGCGAAAGACCGCGGGCTGCCGGTGATCCTCGTCGGGCACGTGACCAAAGACGGGCAGGTCGCCGGTCCCCGGGTGCTCGAGCACCTGGTCGATGTGGTGTGCCACTTCGAGGGTGATCGGCAGACCGCGCTGCGATTCATCCGGGCTCTGAAGAATCGCTTCGGTCCGACCGACGAGGTCGGATGCTTCGAGATGACCGGCGCGGGCATCGCCGAGGTGCCGGACCCAAGCGGCCTGTTCCTCTCGCAGGGCGCGGCAGAGCCCGGAACCTGCGTCGCGATCGCACTGGAGGGTCGGCGCGCGCTGCCGGTCGAGGTGCAGGCGCTGACGATCGAGTCGAACGCGCCCAACCCGCGCCGCGTGGTGCACGGCCTCGATTCATCGCGAGTGGCGATGGTGCTGGCGATCCTCGAGCGGCGCGCGGGCATCGCGACCTCGAAGCTCGACGTGTACGTGTCGACCGTGGGCGGTGTGCGCTTCACCGAGCCGGCCGCCGACCTGGCCATCGCGGTCGCCGTCGCCGGGTCGATCCGGCAGTGGTCCGTGCCGCGCACGGTCGCCGCGGTGGGCGAGCTGTCACTGGCGGGCGAGATCCGGCCGGTGACCCAGGCGCCGCAGCGACGCGGCGAGGCCGCACGACTCGGCTACCAGCAGGTGGTCGACGACCGATCGAAGACGCTGCGCTCCGCGTTGACGGACATCCGCGCGCGGGCCACCGACCGTCGCCCAGAGGCGTCGATCCCGCCGTTCTGACCTGCGACGACTCAGGCGTCGAGGGCCTTGAGCAGCTCGGCGGGCGCGGCCTGCATGGGGTGCGGACCTGCGATGTCGAGGAAGACCGTGGTGATGGCGCCGCGATGGGTGGTCAGGAACGACTTCAGCCACGTCGGCGAGTAGATGCCGACGCCAGGGGGCAGGTTGGCCGGCTTGTGCTTGGCGTCGCTGAACAGCAGCAGGGCGACGTCGCCGGTGCTCGTGTCGCGGTACGTCCAGACCTCGCCGCTGTCGAGCGGGTTGTCGCGGGCGCCGGGCTTGATCAGCGGCACGACCGTGTTGCCGTTGCGGAGCGCGAGGGCGACGGCCGCCATGTCCTGCTTCTCGAGGGCCTGGGCCAGAGCCTCAGAGCGGAAGTCCTCGGGTGCGGGGCGCTTGCTGCTGCCTGACTTCTTCTTCGCCATGACACCAGCCTAAGAGTGGGGCCCTCTCGAGTCCTCCATTGGGGACTGGGGAACTCGAGAGGGCCCTCCGGCTCTCGGTCGCGGCGATTGTCGAAGCGCTGGGGACGCTGGTGTCGACACCACTGGGGATGGTTTGCCGCAACAGAACTGAGAACCTGACCTCCATGGTATCCCAAAATATCGTTCGTGTCAGCCACGAATCGAGAATGAGTTCGCGTCGGTATCGACTTTTCGCTCAGCGCAGCAGAATCTGCTTGGGCGTCTCGCTGCTGAAACCACCGATCGACACGGCGACATGATACGAGGCCCCTCCTCCTGGTGCGCGCGGACGATTCTGCTCCTCGCATGTATCGGCCGATGAGCGCGTGCGATCCCAGACGACCGGCGACGCACTGGGCACCGAGGAGCCGGCCGCGAGCGTCACGATCATATCGCTCGACTCCGACTGGCAGTCGGTCGAGCGCCACCACACATCATCCCCACTGCTCACGGTGAAGCTCTGCGTGCTGGAGCCCACATTCAGGGTGCAATCCCTGGCGCCCGTGTTGGCCAGCAGGATCGACAGCTGCGGCAGCGCCTCGGCCGGGTACGTGTCGGCGTCAGTCACGGCGGTCACGGTCACATCCTCCTGAGTGCAGGCCGCGATGCCCGGCGTCTCGGAGGGCTCCGGACTCGCCTCCGGTGAGGCGCTCGGACTCCCGGACGGGGTCGTCGGCGCACTGGCATCCGGAGCGGGCGTCCGATCGGCCTGCACGGGCGCCGCCCACGGCTGCGCGATGGCGAGCCACACTCCGCCGCCGACGGCGGCGAGCACGAGAACGACGAGAAGCAGCACCGCGAGCCTGCGGCGACGGTACACGGCGGCGGACTGACGGGACATGAGTCCAGGCTAATTCAGGTGCTTGATCATCCTCGTGTTGCCGAGCGTGTTCGGCTTGACATGGGCGAGATCCAGGAACTCCTCCACGCCGGCATCGCCGCTGCGCAGCAGCTGGGAGTACACGTCGGCGTCGACGACCTGCTCGCCGATCGGCTCGAACCCGCGGCGTGCGAAGAACTCGGTCTCGAAGGTGAGGCAGAACAGCCGGGTGAGCCCGAGCTGCCGGGCGCGGTGCTCGAGATCGGTCACGATCGCGCGGCCGACGCCGTGGCGCAGATAGTCGTCGCGCACGAGCAGGGTGCGCACCTCGCCCAGGTCCTCCCACATCACGTGCAGGGCGCCGCAGCCGATCAGCTGGCCGTCGGCCTCGGCGATGACGAACTCCTGCACCGCGCCGTAGAGCACGGCGAGGTCTTTGCCGAGCAGGATGCGCTGGTCGACGAGCGGCTCCAGCAGGGAGTGGATGCCGATGACATCTGTGCTGCGGGCGGGGCGGACGAGGAAGTCTGTCACGGCTCCACCCTAGATCGACGCCCCCGCCGCGAATCCGCATGTCAGCTGGGAGTCGGGATGTGCTTATGGTTGCCTCAGGCAACTACATGTAGAGTGAGAGCATGCCCACAGGCGCCCCCTCCCCCGAGAACGAGCTGCTGCAGGCGCTCACGCTTCTCGTGGCGCGATGGTCGTCGCCGAATGTGCAGCGCTCCGTCGCGCAGAGCGCCGGTGTCACCGTGGACGCGGGCGACGTGTCGACGCTGTACATCCTGGGCCTGCATGGGCCGCTCCGTGCCGGCGATCTCGCCGATGCGATGCACATCAGCCGTCCGACCGTGAGCAAGCAGCTGGCCCGCCTCGAGCGCGCGGGCATGATCACTCGCGAGTCCGACCCGAATGACGGCCGGGCGACCATCGTCGGCCTCTCTGCCGAGGGCGCGGCCGCCCATCGGCGACTGCTGGCGCAGGGCATCCGGATGATGCGTCACGCGCTGCGTGACGTCTCGCGCGCCGACGCCACCGCCTTGGCCGCTCAGGTCGCCGACCTCGTCGCCCGCCTGGGCGTCACCGACTCCCCCGGCGACTCAGCCGGGGACCTGCCGCGCTCCCACCCGGAGCGCAGATCTGAGGAGGATCAGTCATGAACCGCACCTATGTCGTCACCGGATCGGCGTCCGGCATCGGCGAGACCACTGCGCGGCTGCTGCGCGAACGCGGCGCCCGGGTGATCGGCATCGATCTGCGCGACGCCGACATCGAGGCCGACCTCAGCACGGCGGAGGGCCGTCAGTCCGCCGCTGCTGCGGCGATCGACCTCGCCGGCGGAACCGTCGACGCCGTGATCGCGTGCGCGGGCATCTCGGCGCCGATCCCGAAGACGCTCTCGGTCAACTACTTCGGTGTCGTCGAGCTGCTCGAGGCGCTGCGCCCGGCGCTGGAGCGCTCCGACGCGCCGCGCGCGGCGGTGGTCTCGTCGATGGCCTCGCTCCAGCCGAGCCCGCCCGAGCTGGTCGATGCGGCACTGTCGGGCGACGAGGCGGCGACGCTCGCGATCGCTGAGGAGCTGACTGCACAGGGCCCGCGCGAGGCGTACCAGGTGTACCCGGCGTCGAAGCGCGCGCTGTCGCGGTGGGTGCGCCGCCGCTCGATCTCGCCCGAGTGGGCAGGTGCGGGCATCCCGCTCAACGCGGTCGCCCCCGGCACCGTGCTCACCCCGATGACCGAGCAGCTGCTGGCCACCGACGAGGGGCGCGCGATGGTCGACGCTGCGGTGCCCATGCCGCTGAACAGCCACCAGCCGCCGGAGTCGATCGCGAACCTCCTGATCTGGCTGACCGGGGTCGAGAACACCCACCTGGCCGGTCAGGTGATCTATGACGACGGCGGCGCGGATGTCACGCTGCGCGGCGAGGACATCTGGGCGTGGAACGACCCTCGCTGATCCCCTGAAGACGCGAAAGAGGGTGGATGCCATGGCATCCGCCCTCTTCCGCGTCTCAGCTGATCAGCCCGCCGCGAGGTCGGGCGTGGTCGAGATGCCGCCGCCGGTGTTGATGCCGACCGAGACCTTCTCGCCGCGCGGTGCGTGCTCGAACGCGAACTTGCCGTCGACGACGTCGACCTTCACGTGGTCGCCGCTGTTCAGCTGACCGTGCAGGATCCGCTCGGAGAGCTGGTCCTCGATCTCGCGCTGCATGGCGCGACGCAGCGGACGCGCACCGAGGGCCGGGTCGAAGCCGATGTCGATGAGCTTGTCCTTCGCGGTGTCCGACAGCTCGACGGTCATGTCGCGGTCGAGCAGACGGTCGGCGAGCTGCTTGGTGAACAGGCCGACGATCTGACGCAGCTCATCCTTGTTCAGCTGCGGGAACACGATGATGTCGTCGAGGCGGTTGAGGAACTCGGGCTTGAAGTGGCGCTTGAGCTCTTCGTCGACCTTGCCCTTCATCCGCTCGTACGTCGTCTGCGAGTTGCCCTCGATCTGGAAGCCGACCGGGCCACCGGCGATCGCCGACGAGCCGAGGTTGGTCGTCATGATGATCACGGTGTTCTTGAAGTCGACGATGCGTCCCTGACCGTCGGTCAGACGACCCTCTTCGAGGATCTGCAGCAGCGAGTTGAAGATGTCCGGGTGGGCCTTCTCGATCTCATCGAACAGCACGACCGAGAACGGCTTGCGGCGCACCTTCTCGGTGAGCTGGCCGCCCTCTTCGAATCCGACGAATCCGGGAGGGGCTCCGAACAGGCGCGAGACGGTGTGCTTCTCACCGAACTCGCTCATGTCGAGGGAGATGAGCGCTGCCTCGTCGTCGAACAGGAACTCGGCGAGGGCCTTGGCGAGCTCGGTCTTTCCGACGCCGGTGGGGCCGGCGAAGATGAACGAGCCGCTGGGGCGCTTCGGGTCCTTGAGGCCCGCGCGCTGACGGCGGATCGTGCGGCTGAGCGCGGCGATCGCCTCTTCCTGGCCGATGACGCGCTGGTGCAGCGCCTTCTCCATGAAGACGAGTCGGCTGGACTCCTCCTCGGTGAGCTTGAAGACGGGGATGCCGGTGGCCTGGGCGAGCACCTCGGCGATCAGGCCCTCGTCGACGACCGCCTGGGTGGCGACGTCGCCCGAGCGCCACTGCTTCTCGAGGCGCAGCCGCTCGCCGAGCAGCTCCTTCTCCTGGTCGCGCAGCGACGCGGCCTTCTCGAAGTCCTGCTCCTCGGACGCAGCCTCCTTGTCCTGGCGGACCTTCGAGATCTTCTCGTCGAACTCGCGCAGCTCCGGCGGGGAGGACAGGATGCTGAGGCGCAGACGCGCGCCCGCCTCATCGATCAGGTCGATCGCCTTGTCGGGCAGGAAGCGGTCGGAGACGTAGCGGTCGGCGAGGTTCGCCGCGGCGACGATGGCGCCGTCGGTGATCTGCACCTTGTGGTGCGCCTCGTAGCGGTCGCGCAGACCCTTGAGGATGTTGATCGCGTGCGGCAGGGTCGGCTCGTTCACCTGGACCGGCTGGAAGCGACGCTCGAGCGCAGCATCCTTCTCGAAGTACTTGCGGTACTCGTCGAGCGTCGTGGCCCCGATGGTTTGCAGCTCGCCGCGGGCGAGCAGCGGCTTCAGGATGGATGCCGCGTCGATCGCACCCTCTGCGGCGCCCGCACCGACGAGGGTGTGGATCTCGTCGATGAAGACGATGATGTCGCCGCGGGTGCGGATCTCCTTGGTGACCTTCTTCAGGCGCTCCTCGAAGTCTCCGCGGTAGCGGGAGCCGGCGATGAGGGAGCCGAGGTCGAGCGAGTAGAGCTGCTTGTCCTTGAGCGTCTCCGGGACGTTGCCCTTGACGATCGCCTGGGCGAGGCCCTCGACGACGGCTGTCTTGCCGACGCCGGGCTCGCCGATGAGGACGGGGTTGTTCTTCGAGCGGCGCGAGAGGATCTGCATGACCCGCTCGGCCTCCTTCTCGCGACCGATGACGGGGTCGAGCTTGCCGTCGCGCGCAGCCTGCGTGAGGTTGCGGCCGAACTGGTCGAGCACCTGCGAGCCGCCCTGGGCCGCCTGCTGGTTCTCGTTGGTGGTGGCTCCGACCGAGGCGGTCTCGCGACCGGGTGCGCCGGAGAGCAGCTGGATGACCTGCTGGCGGACTTTGTTGAGGTCGGCGCCGAGCTTGACCAGCACCTGGGCGGCGACGCCCTCGCCCTCGCGGATGAGGCCGAGCAGGATGTGCTCGGTGCCGATGTAGTTGTGGCCGAGCTGCAGCGCTTCGCGCAGGCTCAGCTCGAGGACCTTCTTCGCGCGAGGCGTGAAGGGGATGTGGCCGGTCGGCTGCTGCTGACCCTGGCCGATGATGTCCTGAACCTGCTCGCGCACGGCGTCGAGGGAGATGCCGAGGCTCTCGAGGGCCTTGGCTGCGACTCCTTCGCCCTCGTGGATGAGGCCGAGCAGGATGTGCTCGGTGCCGATGTAGTTGTGGTTGAGCATCTTCGCCTCTTCTTGGGCGAGGACGACCACTCGGCGGGCTCGGTCGGTGAATCTCTCGAACATGCTGTGACTCCTTTTCGCGCGGGGCGAAGTGGCGGTGGCGCCGTGTACATCGAGAGTAACGACCGCGACGGGGTGGAATGCCCGTGTTCGCCGTCGGCATACGCTTCGACGTCCGGCCGGCGGTAATTGGGCGCCCTCCCCGGTCATTGAGCGAGCGCAGCGAGTCGAAATGCATCCCCGGTATCGAGCACCCCTCCCCGGTCATTGAGCGAGCGCAGCGAGTCGAAATGCCATCCCGAACTATTGACACCCATATCGATGGTCGTTATGTTAACGAAAAGCGATAACAACGACTATCGATACAGGAGGGCATCATGAAGATCAGGGACGGCGCTCCGCCGGAGCGCACGCTGAGCAGGGGCGACACGGTCAGCCTGGCGCTGTTCGTCGTCGCTGGGGTGGCGATCGCGGCGTGGACGGTGTGGAACGTGGCCGTCCGCATCGCCGAGCTGGTCGGCGGCGGCCCGATCGAGGTGCTGGTCGAGTTCCTGGGCACGATGGCGGATACGCAGATCGGCCCCACGAGCCTCACGGTCGAACTGGATCGCGGCGTCATCACGGTGGATGGATTGGGCGCCCCGGGCGTGGTGTCCGGGGTGCTGGGTCAGCTCGCGTTCGCGATCACGGTGGTCGTCGTGGTGGCCTGCCTGATCGCACTCAGCCGCAACATTCTGCGCGGGCGCGTGTTCAGCAAGACGAACACCCGAATCGCGGGGATCGGCGGCGGGGTCGGGCTGGTCGGAGCGGCGATGTCTCGGTTCTTCGACAACATGCTCGCGAACGCCGCGATGGCTCACGCGATCGACGGACCGTTCCACACGGCCGTGATGTCGGTGGAGCCGTTCAACTTCGTGCTCGCCGCCTTCGCTCTGGCGGTCATCGCTTCGGTGTTCGTCGTCGGTGACAAGCTGCAGCGCGAGACGGAGGGCCTGGTCTGATGTACTTCTCATCCGAAGATCTGCTGTCGGGGTTGGGCTGGCTCGCTGTGTGGCTCGGCGTCGCCGGAATCGTCGTCGCCATCTCGATCTGGCGGGCCAGACGACAGGGCAGCACGACGCTGGCACTGGATGTGACGCGCAACGCGTCGCTGGTGTACATCGGGCTCATGGTGATCGGCGCCGGTCTCAGTGGCCTCGACACCATGGGCGGCGAGGGCGTCGCGCTCGATGACGACGCGTGGGCCTACGTCCGCGAGAATCAGAGCGCGCTCGACTCGAGCGCCTGCCCCGAGACGTACGGCGGCGAGGTGGGAATGCTGTGCGGTGATTCGTACGTCGGTCCGGTGCCGTTCGGCATCCAGCTGCTGATCTTCGCCGGCACTCTTCTCGCCCTCGCCGCCTCGGCGGCCATCGCCTGGGCGATCTACAACGCGACCCGCCGTGCGGGTCAGCGACAGCCTTTCCACCCCAGCGTCTCCCGCACGTTCGGGGTCGTCGCGATCGTCTCGATGTCTGCGGCGGTCATCGGAGATCTGCTGCATCAGATCGGGATGACGTTGGCGGTGCGCTCCCTGGACTGGAACTCTGCCGCTCCCCAGCTGAACTTCGGGCTGGACGTGGAGCTGTGGCCGTTCGCCCTTGCGGTCGGGTTGTTCGCCCTGTCGGCGATCTTCCGCTTCGGAGCTCAACTGCAGAACGAGCGCGAGCAGCTGCGGCGCGAGACGGAGGGATTGGTGTGACGCCGGCAGAAGCGGCCGACGAGTTCACGGGCATCCACTGCCGCCTGGACGAGCTCCTCGCCGAACGCGAGATGACCCTGACCGAGCTGAGTGCCCGCGTGGGAGTGAGCATCGTGAACCTCTCGGTGCTGAAGAACGATCGCGCGCGGGCGATTCGCTATTCGACCCTGCGTGCGGTGTGCGAGGCGCTCGACTGCGAGGTCGGCGATCTGCTCGTGCTCGCGCCACGTGAGTGATCGCTCCAGGGTGACTTCGGTGCGACAGAAGGGCCGCTTTCTGACACGGCGGGTCACGTTATTCCTGCGCGATCGATGAGGGCCGGTGCCACGCGTGTGGCCATACCATTGCACGCGCGCCGGAGTCAGCCGTTGACGCTGAAGCTCCAGGTGACGCCGTACCGGTCGGTGAGCATGCCGAAGCCGGCGCTCCACGCCGAGGCTGCGAGCGGCTCGATGGTCGTGGCACCGTCCGCTAGAGCATCCCAGTGCAACTGGAGCTCATCGAGGGTGTCGGCGCCGACCGAGACGAAGACCGCCTGGTCGGTGATGGTGGTGTGGTTCTCACGTCGGGTCGAACCGGCACCGGCGATCCCGCCTTCGGCCAAGCCCGGGATGTCGTAGCCCATGATGCGGAAGCCATTCTCAGCGGCGACGAGGCCGAAGACGACCTTGTCGGAGCCGGGGACCTCGGCCGGCATCCCGAAGTCGGCATAGGTGTTGACGACGAGGTGTCCGCCGAACACGGACTGGTAGAACTCGAGCGCCGCTCGCGCGTGGCCACGGAAGTTGAGGTGGGTCGTGGTCTGGATGGTCATGTCTGCTCCTTGGTAGGGCGGGCCTCTTGCCCGCTGCAGTCAGAGTCGCAGCCGTATAGGTCTATTTCTGTCCTAGATGCCGAATACAGTTGCCGATATGACGACGACGGCGCGACTGCTGAGTCTTCTGTCGCTGCTGCAGACCCGTCGGGACTGGCCTGGCCCGCTCCTGGCATCCCGCCTCGGCACCAGCAGCCGGACGGTTCGGCGCGACATCGAGCGGCTGCGCGAGATGGGGTACCGCATCTCGGTGACGATGGGGCCGGTGGGCGGATACCGGCTCGACGCCGGCAGTGAGCTGCCGCCTCTGCTGTTCGACGACGACCAGACTGTGGCCGTCGCTCTCGCGCTGCAGACCGCTCCGGCGATCGGGGGTGGCATCGAAGAGGCCGCGACCCGGGCGCTCGCGACCATCCGGCAGGTGATGCCGTCGCGGTTGCGTCACCGGCTGGACGCGCTGGAAGTGACATCGGTGGGGCGTGCGGGCGACCCGGCGCCGATGATGGTGCCGTTCGAGGTGCTGGTCGTTCTCGCGGAGGCGATTCGCGCGCAGCAGGTGCTGCGTTTCGATTATGCCGAGCGCGGCCCGGCCGAGACGGCTGCGATCGCGCCACGGCGGGCTGAGCCCATGCATCTGGTGACGTCGAATGGCCGCTGGTTTCTGCTCGGCTGGGACCTCGATCGCGACGACTGGCGGCTGTACAGCGTCGACCGAATCCGTCCTCGCACGCCGCACGGGCCGCGGTTCACGCGACGGCCCGTGCCGGGCGGGGACGTGAGCGAGTTCGTGTCGGGGCGCCTCAAGGGGTCGAACGTGAATGAGTGGGCTTGTCGGGGCACCGTCATCCTCGATCTGCCGGCGCAGCAGGTGCTGCCGTTCGCCGGTGACGGGACTGTCACTGTCGTCGACGAGAGCAGGTGCGCTCTGGAGGCGGGTTCGTGGTCGTGGGGTTCGCTGGCCGCGTCGTTCGGCCGGTTCGAGGTCGCGATGGAAGTCGTCGGGCCGCCCGAGCTGGCTGCGGCGTTCCAGACTCTCGCCGCGCGCTATCGGGCGACGAGTGAGCGGGCGGTCGCGCGCTGATTCGCGGATGCCGACTCGCCAATCGCCAATCGTCCTTCGCCCACACGCGTCTTTCGTGAAACTCGGGGGACGTGCATCCGCCGACCGCCTCCCGGGCACCCACTGCCGCGAGCGTTCCCTTCGCGCTTCCGGTTCTCGCGCGGGGCGCCGTCAGGCGACTGCCGGCCGGAATCGCAACGGCGGTGGGCCCAACTCACCCCAGGCGTACGAGAGGAAGCCTCGGGCTCGCAAGGCGCGCACTCCTCCCCCGGGATCGTGCAGCTGGAAATCGCCCCTGCCCGAGCGGGCAATGCGCCACCCACCGTGATGCAGTTCCATGTGGTGGAAGCGACAGAGCAGGATCCCGCGGTCGATATCGGTGCGCCCGCTGTCACGATGCCATTCGTCGATGTGGTGCGCCTCGCAGTAGGAGGCGGGGCGGTCGCACCCCTGCCATCGGCAGCCTCCGTCGCGCAGAGCGAGGGCGATGCGCTGTCGGGGAGTGAAGAGGCGCTGCTCTCGGCCGACATCCAGCGGATTGCCGCACGCGTCGACGCGGACCGGGACGACGCCGGAGTCGCAGATGTGCTGATCGACGGCGGAGGCCGGGAGCACCCCGAGCCCGTCTTCGGCATAGCCGGCTCGGGTGCCATCTTCGCGCACCACCTGCACCAGCCGCACTCCCGCCTGCCGGGTGCCGAACACGTCTTTCGCCTCGGCGAGCGCGCCGGCGCGGAGCAGGTCGATGATCAGGTCGTACTGCAGCTGCTCATTTGTTCGCGGGTCGTCGGCCAGAGCCTTCGCTTTGGCCTGCTCTTCGGAGTCGACGAATCGCGGTCCGCCCCGGCGCGGGCGCAGCACCGAGTTGATCAGAGTGCTGATGAGAACCGCACCGTGGTCTTCGTATGCGATGGATGCTCTGCGCACGCCGTACTGGTCGGTCCACTCGCGGTAGGAGCGCTTGTCATGCCGCTCGAGGAAGCGCCGTTCGGCGCCTTCCGGGTCGAGCAGGTCGCGAATCGCCCTGGCTGCGGCACCGAGTTCTTCTGCGGTGCGCTCGGAGGCTTCTGCGATCAGCTGCTCGGCGGCTTCCGCCCACGCCTCGCGGATGCGGTCATCGGCGTCTCTGTACTGCTGTTCATCGAGTGCGCCCTCGGCGGCCGGCGGTTCACCGAGTCCGCGTTCGATGACGTCGAACTGAGTCGTGCTGATGCGCCCGTCGCGGCGAGCGGCGCGGAGCGGCGCGCGCCAGTCGATCGGCCGCCACGGGGCATCCGATTCCTGGCTGCTCTCTTGCGGGGCATCCGGCTGCTCTTCATCCGGCTCAGGCGAACCGGCCTCGTCGCCGAGCATCGCCTCGCCGACGCGCACCTGCCGAGAGGCGTCCGCCTTGCTCGAGCCGGTGATCTTCTGCACGAGCGAGGCCGCGCTGCTGTGCCCCTCCTTCTGCGCAGCGCCGGAGTGGCCGGCGTCGCGGCGCGAGCGGATGGCGATGACGCCGACCGCGATCAGGCGCAGCTGCTCGGCGTGCTGCAGCGCTTCGTTGGATTCACGCAGGACGGCGACGACCTCGGCATCCGTCATGGCGGTCACCGCGTGCAGCGCCTGCGTCAGCGACGCGCACGCGTCGCCTCGGTCGCGCAGGGTCGGGACGAGCTCCGCGACCTCGGTGAAAGTTGCCATACTCTATGGTCGCAGGGGCCACCGACATTGGAAGATCGGGCGGCGGGCTTGCACCCTCACCGTCGATCCGCCGCCACCCGCAGCGCGTCGATGGCCAACGGCCACGGCAGGCGCTCCTGCTCCAGCCGCACTCCGCCCTCAGCAGCGATTCGATCGAGCGTCCCCTTCTCAGACTGTGTGAGCGACGGCAGCATGCGCACTGCAACTCCGTTCGGATCGGGCACCCACAGATCTCGGTGCGCTGCGAGTGTGATCTCGTCCATCAGCACGCTGACCGCGTCGATGCCATTCGAGCGCAGCCGGTGCAGGATCGCGAATCCGTCAGCATCCAGGTCCCCCCAATAGAGAACCCTCGACGCACGCGCCCACGGGAGGCGATGGATCGGCACCGCGTACCCTCCGCCGTGGATGGCGACGGCCCCGGGCCAGTCGGGTAGCGCCAGCACCGACTCGAGGTTCTCGCAGACGATGACTATGCGAGGGCGGATCTGCAGGGCCGCTAGCTCGTCGATCGGCGCAGTGACGTCACTCAGTCCTCCCGGTCGTGCCTCCGGGTCGAGGATTCGGATCCGGAGCATCTCCGGCGACGGCACCAGGCCGAGATCCGGTTCCCCCGTGATAGCCGCATACAGCGACTCGACGAGGGCGCGATGCGCGCCGAGCCACTTGGTATGCATGCCGGGGATGGGCACCTGCCGCAACCGATAACCGGATGACGGGTGCCGCCGCAGCCAGGTGAGCACTTCGAGCAGCAGCGCGAAGTCGAGGTCCGACTGCCGATCTATCGATCCCCCGCGACGCTGGATCGCCGCGACGATCTCGTCACCGTCGCCGAAACGTGCACGGAGCTCTCCCGCGCGGTCTCGGATCCGCACCCAATCGCGGTACACGATAGGCCCGGCGAATCGGGCGATGGTGTCAGCCGTGTGCAGCGAAAGACGCTCTGGCAGCTCCTGCCTGCCCACGCTGGGCCAGTTCTTCAACGCCCAGCTGACCTGGAGACCTGCGCCCTGAACGTTCCGCCAGGATTCCGCCCAATCGCTCGCTGCACGCGGGTCGGCCAATACCTCGCGCTCTGTGGGCGGTTTCAGCGGAATGCTGAGTGCACCAAGGCCCTCATCGCCGCGAGCAGCCCACTCGCGGCGACTCTTGTCGACCGCTTTCGCGGCGCGGGCTCGGGCGTCGGCGACGCTCAGAGGCATCAGTCCACCTCTTCGAACGGCACATTCGACAGCAGCGACTGCTTGCGCGTCGGGTTCGATACCGAGGTGACGGCTCCGACGTAGCTCTCGATCGTCTGCAGCAGCTTCTGCGGAGTCGCGAGGATCATGTGGAACCCGAACTCCCGGAAGACGTCCATCGCCATCCGGGTGTACTGACTGTCGGCTTTGTCGAACGCCTCATCGAGCACGATCGTGCCGTACGTCGGAACATCCTGTTCGTCGTCGGTCAGCTGGTAGCGCAGCGCGGCGGCCAAGCAGAAGATGACGAGCTTCTGCCTCTGTCCGCCGGAGAGTCCGGCGCTCGAATCGTGCACGCTCAGCACCCGGCCTGCGCGGTCGACCTCCTGCGCCTGGAACGTCACGTGTTCGCGGGTATCGAGGCAGCGCTGACGCCAGGCGTGATCGGCACGATCGCCGTTCTCGGCCGACTCGAGGCGATCCATGATGCGCTTCAGCGCCGCGAACCGCTGCTCGGCCCGCAGGTCGTTCTGATCCCACGACCCGTCGACGATGCCCTTCAGGTCGGTCATGAACTCCGTCGCGTCCGGTGAGCGCCTCGTCTTCACCCGGATCCGCAGGAAGCGGTCGGCGTCGAACAGCGACCGACCCAAAGACGCGTTCACCGGATCGATGCGCTCCTCTACCTGCTTGGGCGCGTCGCGGATCTCACTGAGCAGATGCCCGATCAGATCCCGCGACTTCTCGCGCAGCAGTCGGCGAAAGTTCTCCTCGTGCTCTGGAAGACCTCGGCCACGGATGCTGTCGAGCAGAGCGCGATACCCGTTGCGGTCATCGACGTCGGATGTCAGGTCGGGCGCGGCGGCCGGCCAGGAGCTTCGGAACTCGGATGCCAGGCGCGTGAACGTCATCATCGAACGGGCGCGTGCCGCGTCGGCATCCTTCGCCGCAGCATGCAGAGCGTTCGCGACCTTCAACCCGATGTCACCGATGTTGGCCGTGTCGACCCGCCGCTGAACAGCGCGGTAACGCGCCTCGAGCCGAGTGACGTCGGCATCAGCCACCGCGACGCCGTGCAGCCGCGCCGTGAGCTGCTCGATCAGGGAATCCGATGTGCGCAGCGCGCTCTCCGCGAGCGCACGCGCCGCGTTCGCCCTGTCTGCCTCCTGGTTGCTGCGCTGCTTGCCTTCTTCGGCATCAGCGACGGCTCGCGACGCCTCATCGAGGTCCCGGCTGCGTGCTGTGAGGCGCGCCAGCTCGGCTTCACGATCGGCGATCATCAGTTCGGCTGCTGTGACGTCGAACTCTGCCCAGGTGCGTTCCAGCACTCGTTTGAGCAGCAGGCGTCTGGCGACGACGACGTCATGTGCGGCGAGATGCTCGTCGAGTTCAGCCCGTGCTCGATCGAGCTCGTGCTGAGCGGCTGCACGGCGCTCGAGAAGATGGTCGATCTTCGCCTGGTTGTCGGAGCCGAGGATCCAGTGCCGTCTGTCATCGATCGGCACGCGATCGTTCTTCTCGTACCGACGAGCAGACAACTTGATCTGACCGCCGATGGTGACGCCGCGCTCGACCCCATCGAGTTCGTCGGGGCTCGCCACGCACGAGACGTCGAAGGCGTCCGAGAGCCGGGCCTGCATCCAGGTCTGGAACCTTCCGTCGGCGACGCGCACGCGGTGCAGCAGCGAATCGCGTGCCTGTGCGGGCCGCGGCGTCGTCGCATCCACCGGCACGGCCTCGATGACCAGGCGGGTGCCGAGCGGACGTCTCTCGATCAGACGTCGCACGCGCACCAGATCGGCGTCGCGCACCAGCAGCGCCGATGCGAGCGGACGCAGCACCCGCTCGATCGCTCCCGTCCACTCGGCGTACTCGGGCAGCACGTCGATCAGCTCACCGCCGAACGGAAGCGTCTTCTCGCCGACCCCCAGTTCGCTCGCCAGCCACTCGCGCACGTCAAGCAGCCGCGGTTCGAGGTTGCTGCGCCGGTGCTTCAGCGACTGCAGCTGCTCGTCGAGCTTCTCCACGCGCCGACGTGTGTCGGAATGCCGCTCGTGTATGGCGTGGCTGCCATGATCGCCGTGCTCAACGGAGAGGTCGGCGCGCGCGGATTCCTGCAGAGCTGCAAGCTCTGCAGCATCCGTTGGCGCGTGCTCGATCCCTGCAGAACGCAGCTCGGAGGCGAACCGTGCAGCCTGCTCACGAGTGCGGGCCGCCTCACGCCGCGCGTCGTCGATGCTGCGACGCACGAGTCCGGCATCCACTCCCCCGAGCTGCGCTTCGCGCATCCGCGCCTCGCTGAGGACGCGGTCGGCCTCGTTTCTCGCCGCGTCTGCGGCGGCTGCGCGGTCCCGCGTCCTGGCCAGTTCCGCCACCTGGTCTTCGCGTTGCGCCTGGGCGAGCTTCAGGTGCAGACGGTCCTGGAACGGCTGCTGCACCTCGATGAGGTGCTGCAACTCGGCTACCGTCTCGGACTCACGCTCGTACCCCGTCGTCGCCTCTTCGATGTGTTCGAGGTGCTCTGCCTGACGACGCAACTCGACCACATGCTCGTGCGCCGCGTTGAGTTCGCGGAACTGCTCGGTGGCGTTGCGCGCCTGGTCGAAGGTGCCAGGCCGATCGAGCATGAACGCACGAAACAGAGTGTCGAGGTTGCCCAGGTTCTTGGCCGACTGCGTCTTGTGCAGCAGGTGCAGGGCGTTGTCGCCGCTGATGCCGAACACACGCCGCATCCGGGTGAAGAAGCCGCCGTGGCTGCCGGTCGAGATCACAGCGTCGGGAAATGCCGCCTTCAGCCGGCGCGCCTCGATGCCCTTCGCGACGAATGGGGCGAGCTCGGTCAGGGCGATCTCGGTGCGCAGCAGCAGGAAGGCATCTTTGAGGTCAGCGCGCGCCGTCAGCGTGCCCGGCAGGTGGAAGAGACGAACGAGACTCACCGGCGCATCGTTCAGGTTCTCGAAGCGCAGCAGAATCGCGCTCCAGGTCGCCCGCGGGCGAAGATACGTGCTGACGGCTCGGTCTTCGAGCTCGTCGGGCTCTTTGCTCCAGGCGCCCCGCACGTAGCTGACCAGGCCGCGATCGTCAGCGCGCGAGGACGCATCTTGCGCGGCTGCGTTGAAGCGCAACCACCGTTCGGGGGTGAGCACTGCCGCGATCGCGTCGAGCAGCGACGATTTGCCTGATCCGGATGCTCCGGTGATCAGATGTCCTTTGCGAGAGACGTCGATGCGATGGGCACCGTCGAAGGTGCCCCAGTTGACCACCTCGAGACGCGCGAGGCGCCACTGCCCTGGATGTCCGTCATCCGTCCCGGTGTCCTCGATGGGCAGCTCAAGCAACGTCATCTTCGCGCTCCTCGTCGTCATCGGGTGTCGCGATTCCCAGGTCGGCGACCGTGCCGCTGCTGTCGCGTTCGCCCGAGCGGATTCGCTCGTACTCGACGGCGATGATGCGCACCTGATCGGCGTCGACCAGCATCCGCAGCACGGGTGAGATTTCGACGCGCTCGTCGGTGAGGGTGTGGACGACGCGCAGCTTGTTGCGCATCTTCAGCCACGAGGCGTTCAATCTCTTGGCGAAGTCCGTCTCGTCACGGTCTTCGGTGCGGAATGGCGCCAGCTGCTCGAAGACGTCATCCCTTCCGACGATGACGCGCCCGTCGTGCTCGCCGCTGAGCAGCATCTGCCGGAGCACCAGCAGCATCGCGGTGTCGATGAAGGTGAGCTGCTCGGATCTCACGGCGACGGGAGCATCTTGTTCTCCGGCGTCGGCGTTGCGCACGAATGCGAAGCCGGCGTCGCGGTCGAGCACGAGATCGAGGAAGAGGTCGTGCAGGCGAGAGCGGATACTCGCTTCGTCGGCCAGCAACGCGGACCATGGGGCCGGTGCCCGGGTCGCCGAGAGGTAGGGCCCCTGAATCAGCTTCAACAGCGCCCGTCGGGCGTCGATGCCGAGCGTGCCCGTGTCGCCGGGCCACCTCGAGACGGCGGCGGCCTCGCGGCCCGCTGCCGTTGAATCCGTCTCTGTCACAGCACCCTCCCGGTGAACCGATAGCTGGGAATCCGCGCGGCCCTGGTCACGGCATCCACGCCGACCCAGGTGACACGTTCTGGATCGCTCGCCACCCCTTGGGCGGCGCCCATGGCCAGCAGACCGACGACACTCGCGACCCCCTGTGTCGCCGGGAATCGCTCGAGCACCCCGCCGACCGTGACAGCGTCGACGTCCTTCAGCATCTCGTTCACGTTGACAGTGAGCTCATCGAAATCGATCTCGGTCTCGCGCGCGAGTGCACGCAGCTCTTCGATGCTGACCTGTGCTGCCTCATGGGTGATGACCGCCTCGGATGCGTCGTATGCAGCGGGATCGTGCAGCCGAAGCGAGCCAGCGCTGCGCATCGGCACGGCAGACAGCGACAGCCTGATGTTGGTCGTCTTGTAAGGCTTGATCCGGATGCTTGCCGCGTGGCCTGCGGCGAGCGCGCCGCGCAGCTCTCGCCGCAGCACGCGATCACGCTCGTACTCCTGCGACTGGACGTAGCGGCGCAGGCCCCTCGCGAACGTCGTGATCACGTCGTGGATCTCGCCGCTGCGCTCTTTCAGCGTCCGCAGCAGTCGGCGCAGAAAGCGCCGCTCGGCGAGGCTCAGCGCGCCGATGAAATCGCGCTCGAGCACCCGCCGTATGTCATCCTCGAACTCCTGGCCGCGCTCAGGGTCGAGCACCAGCCCGGCGAAGCCGGTGAAGCTGCGACCCGCGTCGGACTCGTCAATCATGTTCACGCCGCGGAAGATGTCATCGAGCACAGCGCGTTGCGCCGCATCCGATTCCAGCACGCGCGCACGCAGGTCGCGGTTGAGCCCCTCGAACTCTGCGCGGACCCGCGCGAAATCGCTGGGCATGTCTTCTGCCATCGCCAGGATGTCACGCACGCGCTCGACGGCGCGCTCCTGGTCGACGGGTGGCGACTCGCCGCGGTTGATCGCCTCGATCTCTGCGTCGATCTGTGCGCGCTGCTCTTCGAGGCGCGCGATGCGGGTGCGCGCGTCGGGGTCGGAATCGACGGCCAGCCGGTGCAGCTGTGATGCGATGCTCGCGAGCCGCGATTCAGTGGCGGCCTGGCGGGGCTGTGCGAGCTGGGCGAGGAAGCGCGCCGCAGTCAGCGCCGCCGGTGACAGCTCGAAGGTCTCGCCTCTGCTGGTTTCTGCCGGCCTCCGTACGAGATAGCCTGCCGCGCGCCAGTCGGCGCAATACGCCTTAGCGGTGCCGCGCAGCTCGAACCCGTGGGCTCGCAGTTCGTCGAGGTCGGCGTCGATGCGCTCATAGAGGTCTTCACTCTCGATGCGGCGCTCTTCGCCGCCGAGGTGGGCGGCGAGTACTGAGACCATCACCGGCGCGTTGTCGGCGCGGAGCATGCGCCACGCGACGTGCTCGTCGAGCAGTCGAGACAGCGCGTGCGCCTGCGCCAGTGCGGTCATGGATTCTCCTCAGATGGGGACCTTGCCCATCCTGACGGATGCTACCGACACTCGGTGACCGGAGCTGCTCGCCGCAGTCGACTAAGAGCTCAGCTCTCGTCCGCCCATCAATTGTAGCTCGCGAACTACAATTGATGGATGACCCTAAGACTCAGCTTGAGGGAGCTTCGCCAGAACCCCACCGCTGCGATCAACGCCTTGGAGGGTGGGGAGGCGATCGTGATTACCCGGCGCAGCAAGCCGATCGCCGACCTCGTACCGCACGGCGGCAGGGCAGTCACCGCAGGTGCGACACCTGCCCATGTCGCTGCGCTCCTGAGTCGGCACGCAGATGATTCTGCCTGGGCGGCAGAACTCGCCGCCGAGCGCGCCGAGGAGATCCGGGACGCCTGGGGCGATGACGCATGAAGCGGCCGGCCGCTTTGCTCGACACGTCCGCCCTGATCACCTCCATGGACACGGATGCCATGGCCGCCCTCCCCTTCGAGCGCCTGGTCGTCTCGTCACTCACGTATGCAGAACTGCGTCTGGGCCTGGTGACGGCGAAGGACAGGAAGTCGCTGGATCACCGGACCGCCCGGCTCATCGACATCGCGCAGCTGCTCGGCCCTGGGCTGCCTTTCGACGACGCGTGTGCACGCGAATACGAACGCATCACGAGGGCAGCCGTGGATCAAGGCCAGCGCCCGCGCGCCAACACCATGGATCGCATGATCGCCGCGTCGGCCGTGGCCCACCGGATGCCGATCATCACCAGAAACAGCAGCGACCTCCGCGGGCTCGAAGACCTTGTGGAGGTCATCGAGCTCTGATCCAGGGAATCACCAACAACCTGACTGGCCAGATCTCCGAACAGCACGAACGTGTGCGGGATCGGACGACCCGACCGATCTCTCCGGCCGTCCGGATCCCTGAACTTCACGGCGACCGCCTCGCCGGTCCGGGTACTGCCGGATCCGACCTCGCGGATGCCCGCCGTCAGCTGCTCGAACTCGATGAGGGGATCGTCCCGCCCGGCTGCCTTGAGAAACATGAAGCCCCACGCTTTTTCAACTCGTTCAGGACTCAATGACCTCAAAGTTCGGCAGTTCCGCGATCAGTCGCTGGGTCTCGAGACTTACAGTAACGAGCGAACGGATGAGGTCGACGACATAGCGCGGGTTCTCGTGCTCGCGCAGCCAGGCGTTCGGGTCGTTGACGATGCCGGAGGCCTTATCGACCTTCACCTGGTAGCGGTCGATCACCCACTCGAGCGGGCTGCGGCCGCCGACCTTGTACAGCGCCTCGTCCTCGGGGATGCCGGTGATCGTGAGATGCGAGTTGTACCTCCACTCGGAGTTTGTCCAGCTTCTCCTCGCGGCTCAGGAAGTCGCCCACATCTGCGTAGTGAACGCGCGCGACACCCTCATAAGACAGGTCCTTCACAAGCAGCGTGATCGCGATGCAGGTCTGCGACCCTTCACCGAAGACTTTGCCGCCTTCTGCCTGCCAGTTCTTGACACGCTGGTTACCGCGAAGGTTGTAGACGATGATGTCGCTGAACTCGTCTCCCCAGCTGAGTCGGACTCCGGCCGCGGTTCCGCCATCCACGAATCCCGAGTTCGAGACGAACGCGATCACTCCCTGGTCGCCGAGCCGATCCGTCGCCCAGCGCAGCGCCCGGTAGTACGAGTCGTAGAGCCCGTTCTTGTTCGCTCCGGTCGACCGCTTCGCATAGGTCTCGGCGATCCGGGCATCCGTCTTCGGATACTTCGCGTTCTGCGCCCCATCGTTCGCGCTCGACTGCCCCGCCCGGTAGGGCGGGTTCATCACGATCACGTCGAACTTCGTCGCGCGCTGCTTCTCGAGCCTCGCCGTGTTCTCAGGGAAGACTCCCCCGGCCAGTTGGCTGTCCCGCTCATCCATCGCGAAGGTGTCGGTGAGCGAGATCCCTTCGAAACCTCCCGAAGCGGGCTCGATCCCATGCTCTGCGCACAGCTCGCGGTACACGCTCTCGATGTTGACGGCGGCGATGTAGTAGCTGAGCAGCACGATCTCGTTGGCGAAGAGCTCCTGCGTGTACTTGCGCGTGAGGTCCTCGGGCTTGATCAGTCCGGTCTGCATCAGGCGGGTCAGGAAGGTTCCGGTGCCGACGAACGGCTCCAGGATGTTCACCCCTTCATCCGACAGGCGCTTGCCGAAGTGCTGGTGCAGCACGGCATCCGCCGACCGCAGGATGTAGTCGACCACCTCGACCGGCGTGAAGACGATGCCCATGCGGTCGGCGAGCAGCGGGAAGGCCTTGGTGAAGAACTTGTCGTACAGCGTGACGAGCATCTGCTGCTTCGCGCGCACGCTGTCGAGCCCGCGGATCTTCTCGGTGATCCGGCTGTAGAACACGTCGAGCGGTTCCCGCTCGCGGGCGAACGCGCTGTTCTCGTCGAAGGTGGCGAGCACCTGCTCCATCGCCGTCGACACCGGGTTGTCCTGCGTGAACGACCCCTCGGGGAACATCGCCTCGAAGACCGGCTTGGTGATGAGGTGCTGCGCCAGCAGCTCGATGGCCTCTGCCTCGACGACGTCGGGGTTGACCGTGGCACGAAGCGCCTTCACGAAGCCGTCGAACGGCGTGCGGTCAGCGCCGTCAGCGTTCACATGCGCGGTGATCAGCGCGATGAAGCGCTGCGCGATCAGGGCGATGTCGCCGGCCCAGTCGTCCCAGTACATGCGGTCGCCGACCTTGGCGACGAGCTTCGCGTAGACCGAGTCCTTCCAGGCATCCGCCGTCGACGTCAGCCCCGGCAACGTCGGTGCGAGATGCGACGGGCCGTCGGAAGTGCTGGATCCCGGGTTGTCACTCGGACCGCTTTCCGAGTCGAAGGCCGACCCCTGCCTCTTCTTCTGCGAGGTCAGAGGCACGTGCTCGATGACCACCTGCTCGGGCAGCCTGCCTGTGAACGCCGCCTGATTGATCGCCGCGTCCAGTCGCTCATCGTGGGCGCGCAGCGCCTGCAGCACCTGCCACACGACCTTGTACCGCTCGTTGTCGTTCAGCGCCTCCTCCGGCGCGACACCTGCCGGGATGGCGATCGGCAGCACGATGTACCCGAGCCGCTTGCCCTCGGCGCGGCGCATCACACGGCCGACGGCCTGCACGACATCGACCTGGCTCTTGCGCGGGCTGAGGAACAGCACGGCGTCGAGACTCGGAACGTCGACGCCCTCGCTCAGGCACCGTGCGTTCGTCAGCACACGGGCCACCGGACGCCCGTACTGGTCCTCTTCCGGAGCGGCCTTCAGCCAGTCGAGCAGCTCTCCACGACGCGTGGCGTTCATCGTGCCGTCGACGTGCTCGGCCTCTACCGTCAGGTCGTCGGTGTCATCGTCGTTCTCGATGTTCGAGAGATGACCTTCGACCAGCGCGGTGAAGTCACCCGCGACTCCGACGGAGGTCTTGATGTCCTTCGCGAAGGCGACGGCGCGGCGCATAGGGGCGGCGTCGGCGCCGAATCCCTCCGCGATCGCCCCCGCGTTGCGCTTGGCGAGGGCGTTCCAGCATCCGATGAGTTTGGCGACATCGGTGACCGCGAGCTCCCGCCCTCCCTGGGCGAGCTCCTGCTGCAGCGACTCGACGATCTCGTCTTCGCTGATGCCCAGCACGACGACCTTGTAGTCGGTGAGCAGTCCGCTGCGCACGGCCTCGTCGAAGCCGATGCGGTAGAGCACCTTGCCGAAGAGCTCCTCGTCGTCCATCGAGACGAGCTCGGCCGATTTCTGCGAGGCGGCGTTCTTGACCTCCGGCGCGAAGATGCGCGGGGTGGCGGTCATGTAGACGCGGGCGGATGCCGGGATCACTGCGTTGTCGTGCACCTTGACGAAGTGCGACTCATCCTCGTTCGCGAGGGTCACCCCGGTAGTGCGGTGCGCCTCGTCGCAGATGACGAGATCGAATGTGTCACCGCGGAGGCGCTGCGCCTCGGCCACTGCCTCGATCGACTGGTAGGTCGAGAAGACGACGGTGAGCCCCTCGTGCGCCTCGTCGACATCGCCGAGCAGACGGGCGAGTGTCGGGCCGTCGGTCGTCGCCGGCGCGCCGAGGTCCTCCATCATGACGCTGGTCAGATCGTCGTTCTTGCGACGCCCGATGTTCGTGTCGGAGCCGACGGCGAACGCACGGAATCCCATCTCGGGGTCGCGCTCGCGTGACCACTCCTCCAGCGACTGCTGCAGCAGCGCCAGCGAGGGCACCATGAACAGAACGGTCGCCGCACCTCCCGCGACCTCATTCGTCCAGCGCTCAGCGAGCTTGAGTGCGGTGAACGTCTTGCCCGTTCCGCAGGCCATGAGCAGCTTGCCGCGGTCCTGCCCGCTGCCCGGGGCGAGCCCCTCCATCACCGCGTGCACGGCCTCGTGCTGGTGAGCGCGCAGCGTCTTCAGCGCGTGCCTCTCAGGTGCCACCTCGGGCTTGAGCAGCTCGTACGTCGACCAGTCGATGGCGCTGTGGCGGAGCTCGGCGAGCGAGACGCGCCGCACCGGTTTGGTCCGGTTCTTCAGCGCCTCCTCGGCGTTCGTCGACCATGGCGCGCTGGTCGTGTCTATGACCAGGCCTTCGGTGAACGGGTCCTTGCCCATCGCCTCGAAGAACGAGTCGAGGTCGCCCTTCTGCATCCGGTGGGTCTCGGCGAAGAACTTCACCTGCACGGCCAGCAGGCCGCCGCCCTGGATCTCCGCGACGAGGTCGATCCCGGTGTCGGGCCTGTTGCCCCGCCCGGGCCAGTCCTTCCACAGCCAGACCGCCCCGAGCTGATCCGCCCAGAGCGGCTCGACGGTCAGATAGTGGCGAGCCAGCTGCTCCAGATAGCTGCCGGCCATCCGCTTGCTGTCTGCCAGACCGCGAAATTCGACGAGCAGCGCGTCGAGCGCATCGGCATTGGGCGCGCCGGCCATCTGCACCTCCAGGGCGTCAACCCCGGATCGGTACTTGTACCCGGGTGCGTTAACCCTGGCACATGTGGTGGACATTCATGACGCTGGTCAGGTGCCCCGCGTCCCCTCCCCTGCCGCCGCTCGGATCGGCGAACTGATCGCGGACGAACGCAGGCGCCGAGGCATCACGCAGGACGAACTCGCGGTGCTCACCCAGATCGACTCGTCGAACATTCGCGGCTACGAGAAGGGCCGCGCGCTGATGGGCATCCCGACGCTGGTGCGGATCGCGGATGCGTTGAAGGTCGAGCCCGGGATGCTGCTGGACGGGGTCACCGCGGAGATGTTCGCCCTGTCTGCGGAAGACGGGCGGCGGCGGGCGTAGGGGAGGTTGGGTGGGCGGTCGCTACGTTTCGACTCGCTTCGCTCGCTCAACGACCGAGGAGGGGGCTCGCTCGAGGGCGCGGGGGGTGCTGCTCCGCGGCCGGGGAAGGCGAGGGCGTCACGCTTCGTCACATCTATTCGCAGGAATACGACGTTCCGCCTAGCGTTTAGTCCCACGTGAAGCGCACTCCGCGCAGACAATTGGAGTCCCCTTGAGCACCTCTTCTTCCACCGCGCGCGCCCAGAAGGCGCCCGACACCCGAGGCCCGGTCCGCAAGCTGCTGACCTCGTTCGGGTTCCAGATCATCGCCGCGCTCATCCTGGGCATCGGCGTCGGCCTGATCGCCGTCTCACTCGGCGCCAGCGGCACCAACCCGACGCCCCTGTCCGACACCCTCGACCGGATCGGCAGCTCGTACGTCACCCTGCTGCGCGCCGCCGTGGTGCCGCTGATCTTCACCGCGATCGTCGCGAGCATCTCCAACCTGCGCCGCGTGCAGAACGCTGCGCGCCTGGCCGGACAGACCCTTCTGTGGTTCGCGATCACCGCGTTCATCGCGGTGTCGATCGGCATCGTGCTGGGCCTGACCATCCAGCCGGGCGCGAAGGCCGGCGCGGGCCTCGAGAGCACCGGCGAGCCGGGCGCCGTCGGCACCTGGTGGAACTTCCTGCTCGGGCTGATCCCGCAGAACTTCCTCGGCCTGACCGTGTCGACCGCTCCCGGCGCCGTCGAGGGCAGCTACACGTCGAGCGTGGGCTTCAACATCCTGCAGGTCATCGTGGTCGCCGCCGTCGTCGGCATCGCCGCGCTGAAGGCCGGCCGCAAGGCCGAGCCGTTCCTGGCCTTCACCGAATCGCTGCTCAAGGTCATCCAGCGCGTGCTGTGGTGGATCATCCGCATCGCCCCGCTGGGCACCTTCGGCCTCATCGGCGCGGCGGTCGTGAAGTACGGCTGGGACAAGCTGACCTCGCTCGCCTGGTTCGCCGGGGCGATCTACATCGGTCTCGCTCTGGTGATCTTCGTGGTCTACCCGATCCTCGTGAAGACCCACGGCCTGTCGATCAAGCAGTACTTCTCGGGCGTGTGGCCCGCCGTGCAGCTGGCCTTCGTCAGCCGCTCCTCGATCGGCACCCTGCCCCTCACCCAGCGCGTCACCGAGCGCAACCTCGGCGTGCCCTCCGGCTACGCCTCGTTCGCGGTGCCGCTCGGATCGACGACGAAGATGGACGGCTGCGCCGCCATCTACCCGGCGATCTCGGCGATCTTCGTCGCGCAGTTCTTCGACGTCCAGCTGAGCTTCATCCAGTATGTGCTGATCGTCATCGTCTCGGTCGTCGGCTCGGCCGCCACCGCCGGCACCACGGGCGCGATCGTGATGCTCACGCTCACCCTGTCGACGCTGGGCCTGCCGCTCGAGGGCGTCGGTCTGCTGCTGGCCATCGACCCGATCCTCGACATGGGCCGCACCGCGGTCAACGTCGCAGGTCAGGCGCTGGTTCCGACCATCGTCGCCAAGCGCGAGGGCATCCTCGACGAGGAGCTCTACAACGCTCCCCGCAACGGCCTGCCGTTCGCCGAGGACGTCGACGACGCGGACGCCGCGGAGCCGGATGCCACGAAGGAGCCGGCCGGCGCACGCTGACCTCCCGCTTCATCCAGAAAGCGCCTCGCCCTTCTCGGGCGGGGCGCTTTCGGCATCCGGATGCCCGTTCACCGTCTGTCCGCACGCGGAGCCCACGCCGGCGAGAGGAGTCACTCGCCACGAACCGCGTCAGCGCTCCACGCGCTCCTCCAGCTCGCGGCGCAGGTCGCCGTTCTCGTCCTCCAGGTCGAGCACGCGGCCGATGCCGGTGAGGTTCACCCCGGCATCCCGCAGCTCCGCCACCCGGCGCAGACGTGCGATGTCGTCGTCGCTGTAGCGCCGCGTGCCACCGTCGCTGCGGAAGGGCGTGAGCAGGCCGCGGCGCTCGTACAGCCGCAGCGTCGCCTCGGGTACGTCGGCGAGGTCGGCGGCTACGGCGATCCCGTACAGCGGGGTGGCGGTGTCGCGATCGGCCATCTGGCATCCGTTCTGGGTACTTGAAATCTGTTCGACCGGGAGCTATAAATATACATCGACGGATGCAGATTCCCTGCATCCACCCGCAGAGCCGCCGACCGGCGGCCCATAGTGAGAGGAGAACACCATGGCCATGACCCTCGACCCGATCAGTCAGCTCGATCGATTCGCCGCGAGCGTGCTGGACTCCGTGCGCGCACCGCGCGTGATGCCCGTGGACCTGTGCCGCGACGGCGACCGCTATGTCCTGCATGCCGACATCCCGGGCGCCGACCCCGGCTCGATCGACGTCGATCTCGACGGCTCGCAGCTGTCGATCCGTGCGCAGCGCACTGCCGACACCGGCGAAGGGATGCGCTGGATCGCTCGCGAGCGGGGCACCGGAACCTACTTCCGGCAGTTCACCCTTGGAGACGGCGTCGACCTCGAGCGCATCAGCGCGTCGTACGACAGCGGCGTGCTCTCGGTGATCATCCCGGTGAGCGAGCGCGCGAAGCCGCGCCGGATCCAGGTCGAGTCGACCGAGACCCGCGAGGCGATCAGCGCCTGATCCACAGTGGGGAGCGCCCGGCCCGGGCGCTCCCCACCCGATCCGGAAAGGAAATGTCCGATGTCACCTTCCGCCGCACTCCGACGGTTCCTCACCGAGATGGAGTTCCCCGCCACGAAGGACGACCTGCTGCGAGAGGCCATCCGCGACGGGCTCGACCGCGACGACATCGCCGCTCTCGAGCAGCTCCGCGGGCACAGCTACAGCGCACGCTGGCAGATCCTCACGAGCCTCCACCTGGCCAGGCCATCCGCCGACGCGCTCGTGGCGGCCTGACCCCGCGCACACGCGGCGCTCAGGTGCGCAGCGCCACCCTCGTGTCGAGCGCGAGCTCCTCGGCATCCATCGCCGCGATCAGCTCGTGCATGACCTCCTCGCTCAGGTTGCCGGCACGACGCTCCTCGAGCAGCAGGTCGCGCCGCGCCGACAGCCATCCCTTCGCCATCGCCGCGAACTGCTCCGGCGAGGGACGCACGGTCTCCTCGCCCGCCTGGTCGGCGCCCGCCTGCATTCGCACCAGTCGCTCGGCATACCTGTCGAACGCCGACAGCTGGTCCTCGCCGTACTCCTTCGCCCACGTGCGCCTCGCCTCGCGCAGGTAGGCCTTGCCGACCTCGCGACTGCGTTCGCGCATGGCCTCCAGCTGCTTGGCATCCTCCTGCGCCTCCTCGTCGTCCACGACACCCAGCACCCGGATCAGCCACGGCAGTGTCAGCCCCTGCAGCAGCAGGGTGCCGACGGTCACGACGAACGCGACCACGACGATCGCGTCCGAGGCCCCCGCATCGAGACCAGCGAGATCGGCTGCGGCGAGCGCCGTCGCCAGCGTGACCACTCCGCGCATGCCGGCCCACGAGACCACCGCGTTATCGCGCCACGAGAGGGTGGTCTCGGTCAGGCGGCGGCGCAGCTGGTCCTCGGTGAGGCGACGCCGCCGGCCCGGCCCCTCCGCGATGGGAAGCACCTTCTTGGCGGCGGACATCTTCTCCCATCTGCGCAGACGCAGCCGCGTCCAGCGCTGTCCCCACGCGCCCGCGGGGTAGACGAAGAGCGGCCGGACGACGAGCACCGCCAGCAGCACGACCACCGCGAGCAGCATGATCGAGCCTCCCTCGCCGTCCTTCAGCTCGCCGACCACGCGGGGCAACTGCAGCCCGATGTACGCGAACACGAACGACTCGAGCAGGAAGTCGGCCGAGAGCCACAGGGGCGCCTCCTGCTGCCTGGTCGCGTAGCTGGTCTTCGGCGCGTTGAAGCCGACGAACAGACCCATCGCGACGACCGCCAGCACGCCGGATCCGAGCAGCTGCTCGGCGATCGCGTAGGCGCCGAACGGCGCGAGCAGACCGAAGGTGCCGTTCACGACCGGATCGTCGACGCGCATCCGCAGCTGATGCAGCGCGACGCCGAACACCAGCCCCACCGCGACTCCGACCACCACCGCGAGGATGAACTGCCAGATCCCGCCCCAGAGCGACACCGTGGCACCGGCAACGATCGCCGCGAACACCCGGAACATGGTCAGCGACGTGGCGTCGTTGATCAGGCTCTCCCCGGACAGCACCGTCATCACCCGGCGCGGCAGGCCCAGCCGGCGTCCGATGGACGCCGCGGACACGGCATCCGGAGGGGCGACGATCGCCCCCAGCAGCAGGGCGCCCGGGAGGGTGAGCTCGGGCATGATCCACCACGCCAGCAGCCCCACGACGACTGCGGTGACGACGACGAGACCGATGCCCAATCGCCGGATCTGGGGCATCGCCCGGTGGAAGCTCAGGAACGACACATCCAGGGCCGCCGAGTACAGCAGCGGCGGCAGCACGATGTTCAGCAGCACGTGGCCGTCGATCGCGACATCCGGCACGAAGGGAAGGAAGGATGCCAGCAGCGCGACGACGGTGACGAGCAGCGGTGCAGGCCACCCCCTTCGGCGGGCCACGGCTGCCACCGCGACAGCGCCGACGACGATGAAGAAGATGCTGGGCTCCATTCCAGGAAGGGTACGCCTGCGATGCGTCCGATGCGGAATGCGGACGCGGTGACGGACGTTGTCTCCTGACGATGACTACTCCCGCGCTCTCCGTCCTAGATCTCGTTCCCGTCCGCACCGGCCAGACGAGCGCACAGGCCGTCGCCTCGTCGATGGCGCTCGCGCAGCACGCCGACGCCCTCGGCTTCGCCCGCTACTGGTTCGCCGAGCACCACAACATGCCGTCGGTCGCGTCGACCACGCCCCCGGTTCTGATCGCGGCTGCGGCTGCGCGCACGCAGCGGATCCGCGTGGGCTCGGGTGGGGTCATGCTGCCGAATCATGCGCCCCTGATCGTCGCCGAGCAGTTCGCCGCGCTCGAGGCGCTCGCCCCCGGACGCATCGACCTCGGCATCGGCCGTGCACCCGGCAGCGACCCGGTCATCACGCATCTGCTGCGCCAGTCCGGCACCGCCGGCGACGTCGAGCGGTTCCCCTCGCACGTGCAGGACATCGCCGCGATGCTGCAGTCCGACGGAGCGACGGTGCGCTTCACAAGCGGCGGCGAGTACGGCGTGAAGGCGACGCCCGCGGCATCCGGAGCCCCCACCATCTGGCTGCTCGGATCGAGCAACTACTCCGCCCAGCTCGCGGCCGCGCACGGCCTGCCTTACGTGTTCGCGAATCACTTCGCGGGAGTCGGACTCGAGCGCGCCCTCGATCTGTACCGGTCGCAGTTCCGCCCCTCTGAGACGCTCGGCGCCCCGCTCACCTTCCTCACGGCCAACGTGGTCGCAGCGCCCTCGTCTGAAGAGGCGGAGGCCCGCGCCCTGCCGCAGCTGCGCGCGATGGCGCGGCTGCGCAGCAACAAGCCGATGACGCCGCTCGAGACGGTCGAGGAGGCTCAGCGCGGTCTCGCCGAGCATCCGGATGCCCAGGAGCAGACCGTCATCGACGCGATGCGCCAGCGCTGGCTGATCGGCGAGGGTGCCGAGGTGCGTTCGTCCTTGGCCGCATTCGCCGCGCAGCACGGCGTCGACGAGATCATGGTGTCGCCGGTCGCCGGAGCCTACGACGGCGAGCCGCTGGATGCCGCCACCGGGCGGGCGCAGACGCTCGACCTGCTGGTGGCGTAAGGCGCGCTCGTGCTCGGTCCGGTCGCTGCCGGGTCAATTGAGTACGTTCCCGGCGACGGAACCGCACGTTCTTGACCCGGCACCTGCTTGTGGCGCCTGCACGTCGGCTCTGGCGCCCATCCCGCGCGGTACGAGGTCAATCACGTACGTTTCCGGGCACGCAGCCGTACCGTTGTGACCCCGCCATGAGCGCAGGCCGCGCCAGCGACGGTTCCGGTTCCCATCGCGCACGCTGCGAGGTCAATCACGTACGTTTCGGGAGCCGGTGCCGTGCACGACTGACCTCGCACTCCGGCGTCTTGCTTGTCCACAGGTGGATCGGATCCACGCGTTGTCCACCGAGACCGGCATACGCATGCGAGCACAGCCCGACGGGGGCTCACCATGGGCGGATGCGAGCCAAGGCCCCTCTTCCCCGCAAGCTCGGTGATCGGTTCACCGTCAAAGAGGCATCCGGCGCCGGCGTGCCGCGAAGGCGTCGAGATGCCCCTGACCTCGCTCGGCCGTATCACGGCATCCGAGTCACCGCGGAACCCGAGACGTTCGATGGCCGAGTGAAGGCCTACGCACCGCGCCTCGCTCCGGACCAGCGCTTCGGTGGCAGAACGGCAGCACGAATCTGGCGGATGCCTGTTCCCGCGGCGTGGGAGGAGGATCAGACACTGCAGGTGTTCGTGCCCACGAGTGGTACCCGCCCGCGCACCGCCGGCGTCGCGGGGTTCCGGCTGGCCGCCGAGCGGCTCACCATCCACCGGGTCGACGACGTGCCCGTGCTGGATCCAGTAGCCACGCTCTTCTCGTGCGCGAAGGGGCTCTCGCTTCTCGACGCCGTGACACTCGTCGACGCGATCCTCACCACCGCTGACAACTATCCGGCACTTCGGCTGGGCCGTCCGTTCGTGATGATCGAGGACATTGCGCAGCGCCTCGACGTGTGGGGCCGGTTTCCCGGATGCGGCACCATTCGGAAGGCGCTGCCCCTCGCCTGCTACAGCGTCGAATCGCCGAAGGAGACGGAGACGCGACTTCTCATGCGGGCGCACGGGCTACCGGATCCGACCGTGCAGTACAGAGCGCTGGACGGCTTCAGACTCGTCGCGCGTATCGATCTCGCTTACCCCGATCTCAAGATCGCGATCGAGTACGAGGGCGACGGACATCGCACCAGTGTCGAGCAGTGGCGGCGTGACATCCAGCGCCAAAGAGAGCTGGAGGCGATGGGCTGGATCGTGATCCGTCTCACCCAGGAGGACCTCCACGACGCCGGCGCGCTGATCGACCGCATCCGCGGCGCCATCGCATCCCGAACAGCCTGACCGATCGGTCGGCCCACGCCGCACTGCCGAGGTCAGTTGTGTACGACTCCGGGTCGATTCCCGTACACAATCGACCCCGCGCCTGGCAGAACCAGGTACCACCGGCTCGCGACCGCACGCGCGTCCCGCAGCGAGGTCAGTTACGTACGCTTACGGGCGAATTCCCGTACACGATCGACCCCCGCGCCGGCCGCGGGAAGTCCCGTGGCTACGCCTCGGGCTCGCCGTGCAGCAGGGCGCGCAGCCAGTCGCGCGCCTCGACGAAGACCCCGTCGGCGTAGCGCTCGGGGTAATGCACGATCCTGCGGTCGGCGCGGGGGTACGAGCCGAGGAAGACGACGCGGGGGCTGAACCGGCGGATGCCGAGCAGCGCGTCGGCCATGCGCTCGTCGTACGCGTGCCCGTCGGCATCCACCACGAAGCGGTACCGGCCGAGCGCGTCTCCGACCGGCCGCGACTGCAGCAGGGACAGGTTGATGCCGCGCGTCGAGAACTGCTCGAGCATGTCGAGCAGCGCACCGGGGCGGTCGTCGGGCAGCTCGACGATCAGCGAGGTCTTGTCGGCTCCGGTCGGCTCCCCCGGCGGGGTCGGCTTCGACACGAGCACGAAGCGCGTCACGGCGTTGTCGTTGTCGCCGATCCGCTCGGCGAGCACCTCGACGTCATGATGCTGCACGATCCCGGGCGCGGCGATGGCTGCCTGGGCGGGCGTCGTCCCGTCGAGCACGCCCAGGATGGATGCCACGTTGCTGGCCGCCGGCACATGCGCGTGCCGCGGCAGGTGCTCCCCCAGCCAGCTGTGGCACTGCGCGTAGGCGACGGGATGCGCGGCGATGACGTCGACGTCCTCCAGCCGCACGCCCGGCTTGCCGACGAGCACGAAGTTCACCTTCACCAGGTACTCGCCGATGATGCGCAGCCCGGGCAGCGTGGCCAGCGCGTCGAGCGTGGTCGACACCCCGCCCTCGACGGAGTTCTCGATCGCGATCATCGCGGCGTGGCTGCGGTCCTCGAGCACGTCGGCGAGCGCCTCGCCGACATTGTGGACGGGCTTCCAGTCGTGACCGCGGGCCTCGGGCACCTGGTCGAGCGCTGCTTCGGTGAAGGTTCCTGCGGGGCCCAGATAGCTGTAGGTGCGGCGTTCGGTCACCTCGTCAGCCTAGCCCTGCCGCTTCCCGGCCCTTCGAGTCGTTTCACTACCACGAACGCGCCCATATCGGCATCCGTCATCTGCTGAGGTGCGCGACCGGGCGAGGAGGGGCAGACTATCCCCATGACGAGCCGAGCCGGCCTCCCCGCGGAGGAAAAAGACCTCATCGACGTCGACGAGCTGATCGCCGCCTACTACGACCGGCATCCGGACCCGTCGGTCGCCGCGCAGCGGGTCGCTTTCGGCACCAGCGGGCACCGCGGTTCCGCGCTGAGCAGCAGCTTCAACGAGGACCACATCCTCGCCACCACGCAGGCGATCGTGGACTACCGCCGCGAACAGGGCATCCAGGGCCCGCTCTTCCTCGGTCGCGACACGCACGCACTGTCGCTGCCCGCCGAGCGCAGCGCCGTCGAGGTGCTCGTCGCGAACGGCGTCGACGTGCGCACCGACTCGCGCGACTCGTGGGTGCCGACGCCGGCGCTCAGCCACGCGATCCTCACGCACAACCGCGGGATGGCCGCCGACGACCCCGCCCGCGCCGACGGCATCGTCGTCACACCCAGCCACAACCCGCCTCGCGACGGCGGCTTCAAGTACAACCCGCCGCACGGCGGGCCGGCCGACACCGACGCCACCGGCTGGATCGCCCAGCGCGCCAACCAGCTGATCGAGGCCGGCCTCGAGGGTGTCACGCGCATCCGGTACGCCGACGTCGACGGCGATTCGATCGGCGAGTACGACTTCCGCGACGCGTACGTGCGCGATCTGCCGTCGATCATCGACATCGACGCGATCAAGCGCTCCGGCGTGCGCATCGGCGCCGACCCGATGGGCGGCGCGTCGGTCGAGTACTGGCAGCTCATCAAGGACATGCACGGCATCGAGCTGACCGTCGTGAACCCCGAGGTCGATCCGACCTGGCGCTTCATGACGCTCGACTGGGACGAGAAGATCCGCATGGACCCGTCGTCGTCGAGTGCGATGGCTTCCCTCGTCGCGAAGCGCGGTGACTACGACGTGCTGACCGGCAACGACGCCGACGCCGACCGGCACGGGATCGTCACCCCGGATGCCGGGCTGATGAACCCCAATCACTACCTCGCGGTCGCGATCGACTACCTGTTCTCGCACCGCACCGAATGGCCGCGCGATGCGGCGATCGGCAAGACGCTCGTGTCGTCGATGATCATCGACCGCGTCGCCGAGTCGCTCGGCCGTCGCCTGCTCGAAGTGCCGGTCGGGTTCAAGTGGTTCGTGCCCGGTCTGCTCGACGGCTCGGTCGCGTTCGGCGGCGAGGAGTCGGCCGGTGCGTCGTTCCTGCGCAGGGACGGCAGCGTGTGGTCGACCGATAAGGACGGCATCCTGCTCTGCCTGCTCGCCGCCGAGATCATCGCCGTGACCGGCAAGACGCCGTCGGAGCGCTACCGCGAGCTCGAGCAGGCGTTCGGCGCCTCGGCCTACCAGCGGGTGGATGCCCCGACGACGCCGGAGCAGAAGGCGACGCTGGGCAAGCTGGCCCCGGATGCCGTGGGCGCGACCGACCTGGCCGGCGAGCCGATCACGGCGAAGCTCTCGCACGCACCCGGAAACGGCGCGGCGATCGGCGGCCTGAAGGTGCAGACCGAGCACGCCTGGTTCGCCGCGCGTCCGTCCGGCACGGAGGACGTCTACAAGCTGTACGCCGAGAGCCTCAAGGGGCCGGAGCACCTCGCGCAGGTGCAGGAGGAGGCGCGCGCCGTCGTGACCGCCGCCCTGGGCGGCTGAAGCCGGCGCTCGTCGTCTCGCTGAGCTCGCGCAGGAATCGGGTGCGGCTCAGGAACCCGGCGCGGCGCGCGCGAGCTGCCGGCCGGCCTCGTGCAGCCACCGCGCGGTCTCGGCCAGGGCGGCCGCGCCCGACCCGGCGAGCGCGGTGAGCGAGCGGGCGTCGGCGAACAGGCCGGTGTCGGCGTCGGGGTCGATGCGTCCGGCGACGAGCAGCGTGTCGCGGCCCGACTCAGCGGCGAGGGATGCCACGAACGAGGGCACCTTGCCGTCTCCGGACTGCCCGTCGTAGGCGCCTTCTCCTGTCACGACGACATCGGCGTCGGCGATGGCATCCGCAAGCCCGATCAGCTGCGCGACCTCTGCCGCGCCGGGCAGCAGCGCACCACCCCAGGCGAGCAGCGCGGCGCCCACTCCGCCCGCGGCGCCTGCGCCGGGCACGTCCGGATCGAGGCCGAGCAGTTCGGCGAGGCGGCCGAGACCGGCATCCGTCCGCTGCTGGTCGACGACGTCGATCAGCCCCTTCTGCGGGCCGAACACAGCCGCCGCGCCGCGGGGTCCGGTAAGCGGATTGGTGACATCGGTGAGCACCCGCACCTCCGGGGCGGGGCGCAGGTCGTCGAGGTCGACCTCGACGATGTCGGGCAGTCCGCGTGCGCCTGGCGCGACCTCCGAGCCGTCCGCAGCGAGGAAGCGGGCACCCAACGCGCGCAGCATGCCTGTGCCTCCGTCGGTCGACGCGCTCGAGCCGATGCCGAGCACCAGCCGCGAGACGCCGTGGTCGAGTGCAGCCGCGATCGCCTGGCCGAAGCCGCGCGAATCGGCATCCCAGGGTCGCAGCCTGTCGAGCAGCTCGATGCCCGACGTCGAGGCCATGTCGACGACAGCCGTGCCGTCGGCTGCCTCGACGCTTGCCGGCAGCAGCAGCCACGATGTCTCGATCGGCCGTCCGGCAGGGCCGTCCACGGTGATCGGCATCGGCTGCGCGCCCGCCACCGCAGCGGCGAAGGCGGCGACCGTGCCCTCTCCCCCGTCGGCCATGGGGCGCAGCACCGCCTCGACGCCCGGCTCGACAGACATCCACGCCCCCGCCAGCGCGCGGGCCGCATCGGCGGCGGCGATGGTGCCCTTGAAGCTGTCCGGGGCGAAGACGACCCGCCTCACCGTGACACTCCCGGCGTGCTCTCGCGCACGAGCACCTCGAGACCTGCGGGCGGCTGGGTCCACTCCCGGTCGACGACGGCACGGAAGGCATGCTCGCCCAGTTCGCTCAGCGGCACGTGCACGGTGGTCAGTCGCGGGGTGACGTCGCTGCTGACCGGCACGTCGTCGAACCCGCACACGGCGATGTCATCGCCCACGCGGCGGCCGGCGTCGCGGATCGCCGTCATGGCGCCCACAGCGATGACGTCGCTGAGCGCGAAGACGAGAGTCCCGACATCCACCCCCTCGGCGAGAGCCGCGGCCATCGCTGCGGCTCCGGACTCGCGCTCGAACGAGCCCCGGTGCACGCGATCGACCCCACCGCCTCCGGCTGCGAAGCCCTCGGTGAAACCGGCAAGGCGGTCGTCGGAGGTGCGCACACCTTCGGCCGCGGCGATGGCGATCGCGCGGCGGTAACCGAGCCGTGCCATCTCGCTGCCCAGTCGCTCTGCACCGTCGCGGTTGTCGATCCGGATGCGGCGGTCGCCCCCGTCGCCGAATGTCACGGTCCGTGCGCCCAGCGCGCGGAACGCCGACAGCTCGGCGATGCTCGACGCCCCCTGGTTCTCCGCCCGTGAGGCGGCGAGGATCACGCCGCGCGGGCGCTGACCGCGCAAGGCGCGCAGGATGCGCACCTCGCGGTCGGGGTCGCGTTCGGTGATGGCCACGGTGACGATGAGCCCCTCGGCGTCGGCCGAGCGGGCGACGCCCGAGGCGATCAGCCCGAAATAGGGGTCGGCGATGTCGGCGACGAGCAGCGCGATGGCGGCCGAGGTGCCTCTCGCGGTGGCCTGGGCCGAAGCGTTCGCGGTGTAGCCGAGCTCGTCGGCCGCCCTCTCTACGCGCTCACGGAAGGAGTCGGCCACCTTGCGCTCGGAGCCGTTGAGCACACGCGAGGCCGTCGCGAGCGAGACGCCTGCCGCGCGTGCCACGTCGTGCAGCGTGGGCGGCGAGATGCGCGCGGACGAGCCGTCGACGGTCATGGCCACAGCCTAGCGACGGCGGGCATCCCGACCCGTCGCCGGATCGGATGATGCGGGCGAGCGCTCGTGAGCGAGGAAAGCGCGAAGGGTGGCAGCCTCGGCGGGAAGCAGCGCGGGATCGTCGTCGACGACGAACTCCAGCAGCGCGTCGCGCGGCGGCACCGGCTGCGCCGAAGCCGCGACGAAGAGCGGATGCCACAGGCCCGCGCGCTCGTCGAGACGCAGGCGCGTGTCGAAGGGCCACCACGAGAACACGTGCACGGCGCTGGTGTGCGCCGCGACCTGCTCGTACTCATCGCGTGCGACCTCGTCGGACACGTCCACCGTGGGCTGCCAGTAGGTCGAGAGCCCCGGCACGTCGGCGAGCAGCCGCAGCGTCGACGCCGGGGTGTCGGCGAGCGTGCGCCGGTGGAACTCCAGAGCCAGAGCGACACCGCGCTCGGATGCCTCGGCGACGGCATCCTGAAGGCGGGAGACGATCTGCGCATACTGCTGCGGGCTCGCGTCGGACGAATCGACGCGACCGGCCCAGATCCGCACGCGATCCGCTCCCAGCGCCGCGGCGCTGTCGAGGACAGGCGTGAGCGGCTCGTCGGGCCCGGCTCGGAAGTACGAGCCGTACGAGCACACCGCGAGACCGGCATCCGTCGTCGCCGCCGCGACCTCGGCCGCATGCTCGGCATTCCCCGGCGGCACGTGCACGTCGCCACCCCATTCGATCACCTCGAGCCCGGCCTCGGCCGCCCGCGCGGCGACCTCCCCCGGCGAGAGCTGCCGGAACGTCACCGAGCACAGACCCGGTCTGATCATGCGCGCCTCCCTGATCGTGCCGACATCCCTACGAAATCACATCGTGCGGTCACAGGTGCGGCGAGACCGTCGCAGCGAAGGCCTCGGCTGTGCGGGCGACGACCTTCTCGGGCGCGTCCGACCAGATGTCGGCATTGAAGATCTCCACCTCGATGTCGCGGGCGTAGCCGGTCTCGACGACGGCGCGGGTCAGCGAGGCGAAGTCGATGATGCCGTCGCCCATGTAGTGCCGCGAGAGCAGGACGTCGGCGGGGAACGGCGTCTTCCAGTCGCACACCTGGTACGTCGAGATCCGGCCCTCGCGCCCCGCCCGGGCGATCTGCTCGTGCACCTGCGGATCCCACCAGATGTGGAAGGTGTCGACCGCCGCTCCGACCACGTCGGCGTCGAAGTCGGCCGCGATGTCGAGCGCCTGGCCGAGTGTGGTCACCACACAGCGGTCGGAGCCGAACATCGGATGCAGGGGCTCGATCGCCAGGGTGACCCCGGCGCTCCGCGCATAGGGGGCGAGCGCGCCGATCGCATCCCGAACCCGTTCGCGCGCTCCGGTCAGGTCGCGCGAACCTTCCGGCAGCCCGCCCGCGACCAGCACGAGCACGGCTGTCGAGCCGTCGGCGCCGGCTGCGGCGAGTGCTGCGGTCTCATCGATCGCTCGACGGTTGTCGTCGAGGGCGGCGTCGCGCTCGGCCCCGGCCGGGAGGGTGAAGAATCCCCCACGGCAGTGGGTGGAGAAGCGCAGGCCCGAGTCGGCGAGCATCTTCACCGCAGTATCGAGGCCGACCTCGTTCACCGGCTCGCGCCAGAGCCCCATCGACTGCACGCCGGCGTCGACTGTCACCCGCAGAGCGGTGGCGAGATCGGCGTACTTGATCGTCGCCTGGTTGATCGACAGGCGCGGGTCGGGAGTCGTCATGCGTCCAGTCCGTTCAGCTTCAGCATTCCGTGCCAGCGCTCCCGCGCCAGCTCAGGATTCTCGAGCGCGAGCGAGGCGTTGGCGAGTTCGACGATCCGCGAGAGGTGCGGCAGGCTGCGCGCAGAGTGCAGTCCGCCGACCATCTGGAACGCGGGTTGGTGACCGTTCAGCCACGACAGGAACGCGACGCCGGTCTTGTAGTAGAACGTCGGCGCAGCGAAGATCTGACGGCTCAGCTCTTCGGTCGGGCCGAGGATGCGGCGATAGGCTGCATCGTCACTGTCGTCGAGCGCCTGGATCGCCGCCGAGGCGACCGGCGTGATGGCGGCGAAGGCGCCCAGCAGCGCGTCGGAGTGCGACCGCCGGCCCACCTGCGCGTCGCCGATCAGAGATACGTAGTTGAAGTCGTCGCCGGTGAACATGCGCACACCCTCAGGAAGCCGCTCGCGTACCGAGATCTCGCTCTCGGCGTTGAGCAGGCTCATCTTCACGCCCGCGATCTTCGCGGGGTCGTCGGCGATGATCTCGAGCAGGACCTCGGCCGCCGTCTGCCACTCGGTCGATCCGCCTGTACTGAGCGAAGCCGAAGTGAAGTAGCCCTCCAGCTCGGGGTCGAACGCGGTTCCCAGCCAGTGCAGCACGACGGGGGTGGTGGCGCGCTCGAGCACCGCACGGTAGACGCGGCGGTAGTCGTCGGGCGAGGTGGCGACGCGGGCCAGGTGACGCGATGCCATCAGCACCGGACCCGCCCCCTGCTGCTCGGTGAACTCGAGCTGCGAGACGTAGGCGTCGATGACCTGCTGCAGCGAGATGTGCGTCTCGTCGACGTGATCGGTGTTCACCCCGACGACGACCGAGCCGCCCTCCTCGCGCGCCACCTCGGCGCTGCGTGCGATCAGCTCGCGCGTCGCCGCGGCGTCGAGGCCCATGTTGCGCTGGGCGGTGTCCATGGCATCCGCCACGCCGAGCCCCCACGAGTACACGTTGCGGCGGAAGGCGAGCGTGGCATCCCAGTCGATGTCGGCCAGCCGGCCCGGGGTGTTGTCGGCGTGCGCCTTCGGCACGACGTGGGCTGCCGCGTACGCCACTCGCGAGCGCAGCGGTGCCGTGGGGCGCGTGTAGGCCCCGGCGTCGTTGAGAGCGGTGTCGGAGAGATCGCCGGATGCCGAGAGCAGACGGAGCGTCGTCACAGCGACAGCCTCTCGATGGCGACCTTGCGGCCCTCGGCGCTCGAGGTCAGACCCGCCTCGGCGAACTGCACCCCGCGAGCACCCGCGAGCAGGTCGAACGGGTAGTCCGTGCCGAGCACGTAGGACGCGAGGTATTCCTCCCACTGCTGGCGGAAGCCGTTGAGGAAGACGTCGTTCGTGGGCACGCTCTGCCAGTCGGCGTCGTAGTCGTGGGTGTCTTCGAGGTCGGGGTTCCAGACCGGCTTCGGAGTGGCGTTGCGGGGCTGGATCTTGGCGCCGAACAGCCCGACCACGGCCGAGCCGTGCGTGCCGTCGACCTGGAACTCGACCAGCTCGTCACGGTTCACGCGCACGGTCCACGACGAGTTGATCTCGGCGATGACCCCCCCCTCGAGCTCGAAGATGCCGTAGGCGGCGTCCTCGGCCGTTGCCGTGTAGTGCTCGCCCTTCTCGTCCCAGCGATCCGCGATGTGCACGGCGGCCTGGGCGTAGACGCTCTTCACCTCGCCGAAGAGGTTCTCGAGCACGTAGTTCCAGTGCGGGAACATGTCGCTGATGATGCCGCCGCCGTCCTCGCTGCGGTAGTTCCAGCTCGGTCGCTGCGCGGGCTGCCAGTCGCCCTCGAACACCCAGTATCCGAACTCGCCGCGCACCGAGAGGATGCGGCCGAAGAAGCCCGAGTCGATCAGCCGCTTCAGCTTCTGCAGACCCGGCAGGTACAGCTTGTCGTGCACGACTCCGGTCTTGACTCCAGCATCCTGAGCGAGCTTCGCGAGCTCGAGGGCCTCCTCCAGCGACTCCGCGGTGGGCTTCTCCGTGTAGATCGCCTTGCCTGCGGCGATGGCCTTGCGGATCGCGGTGGCGCGCACCTTGGTCACGAGGAAGTCGGCGTAGATCTCCCATCGCGGGTCGGCGAGGGCCGCGTCGAGGTCGGTGGTGTAATCGTCGATGCCGTGCTTCGCGGCGAGCTCGGCGAGCTTCGCCTCGCTGCGGCCGACGAGCAGCGGCTTGACCGTGATCTTCGATCCGTCGGGCAGTTCGATGCCGCCCTGGTCGCGGATGGCGAGGATCGAGCGCACCAGGTGCTGCCGGTAGCCCATGCGTCCGGAGACGCCGTTCATGATGATGCCGATCTCACGCACGTCGGTCATGGTGTTCCTGTCTGTCAGCTGATCGAGGTTCTCAGCGCCGGATGCCCTCTCCTCGAGAGGAATGGGTAAGCGCTTTCCCAGATGCAACCATGTTGCCACTCCGAATGCAAGCGAGCGCGTCAGCGACGGGTGGTGAGCAGCCCTCAGCGACCCAGTTCGTCCAGCAGATCGGCGACGCGATCGAGGTCGTCGGCCGACCAGCGGCGCAGTCGCTCGACGAGCCGCCCCTCGTAAGCCGCTCGCGCCGCGGTCACGCGCGCGGTCGCGAGTTCCGTCGCGACCAGACGCCGCGCGCGGCGGTCGTCGGGATCCCGGATGCTGTCGACCAGTCCGAGCTCGGCGAGCTGACCGACCTGCCGGCTCACGGCCGACTTGTCGGTCTGCAGCCGCTCGATCAGGTCACCCGCGGTGGTCGCATGCCCGCTGACGATCGCCGCGAGCATCTGATAACCGAGGGGCTGCAGATCGGGGTGCACGCTGGTGGCCGCCTCGCGCCAGCCGACGCGGATGCGGGCGAAGAGCCGCCCCAGCTCCCGCTCCACGCGATGCACGGCCTCGTCGAGCGCCGCGCCCTCCAGGGTCTCCCCGCGCTCGGTGGGATCAGCCGGCACATCGTTCACGTCGCCAGCCTAACCGCGGGCCGCCCGCGCACGCGGCCCGCAGGCGCGCATGCGGCCGTGCGGCGAAGTCAGACCTCGGCGAGCAGGCGGAACGCCTTCGAGGCCGCGGTGACCTCGTCGGGCGTCAGCTCGGCGAGCACCGCGCGCATGCGCTCGGCGTACTCGGCCCGCAGGGTCGCGAGGGTGCGCTGCGCCTCAGGCGTTGCGGTGAGAACTCGCAGTCGTCCGTCCCGCTCGTCCGGACGGGATTCGAGCAGACCGAAGTCCTCGAGCATCCGGATCTGCCTGCTCACCATCGACTTGTCGATGCCGAACAGCTCGGCCAGCCGATGCGCGTTCGCATCACCGGTGCGGGCGACGTACGACAGCAGCTTGTAGCCGGAGGGCTGCAGGTCGGGGTGGACCCGAGCCGCAGACTCCTTCCAGAGCGTTCTGGCACGGGCGAAGATGAGGTTCAGATGCCCCTGGAAGTCGGCAAGCACGTTGTCGACCTCCTGCTCGTGCTCAGCGTGCCCGGTCTGCATGTCAGCGCACCACCTGCACGCTGCCCGTGGCCGCGCCGACCTCAGCACCGGCGACCTCGATCGCCGAGTCCTCGGCCTGCTCGCGCAGCTGCTCGGCGGAGTTCTTCGTCGACAGCGGCTTATTGCGGATGAACGCGATGGCGATCACGCCGATCACGGCCAGCGGGATGGCGATGATGAACGCGTCGGCGATGCCGTGCCCGTAAGCGGACTCGACGACGGTGCGGATGGCCTCGGGCAGGTCGCCGATCTTCGGCACGTTGCCCGATCCCAGTTCCTTCAGCGCCTCGAGCTCTTCGGGCGAGCTCGGCTTGAAGCCGGCGAAGCCGTTCTTGATGTACTCGGCGACGTTGGTCGCGAGGATCGAGCCCATGATGGTGACGCCGATGGTGCCGGCGATGGTGCGGAAGAAGTTCACGCCCGACGAGGCGGCGCCCAGTTGCCGTGCCGGGGTGTCGTTCTGCACGATCAGGGTGAGGTTCTGCATGACCATGCCGAGTCCGGCGCCCAAGGCGAACATGTACACCGCGACGAGCGGGAAGGGGGTGTCGTAGCGCAGGGTGGACATCAGGCTGACGCCGGCGACGGTGAGGACGGAGCCGAGCAGCATCCAGCCCTTCCACTTGCCGAACCGGCTGACCAGCTGGCCGATGATGATCGACGCGCCCATCTGCCCGACGATCATCGGGATGGTCATCAGACCGGACTCGGTCGGCGTGGCGCCACGGGCCAGCTGGAAGTACTGCGCGAGGAACACCGAGGTGGCGAACATCGAGACGCCGATCGCGATCGACGCGATGACCGAGAGGGTGAAGGTGCGGTTCAGGAACAGCGAGAGCGGGATGATCGGCTCCTTGACCAGAAGCTCGACCACGACGAACCCGATGAGCACGACGACCGATCCGATGGCGAGCGCGTAGCTGGTGACGGAGTCCCAGTCGAACTGCTGGCCGCCCATGGAGACCCAGATCAGCAGCGCCGAGACGCCGACTGCGAGCAGCACGATGCCGAGGTAGTCGATCGAGACCTTCACGTTCTGCGGCTTGGGCAGGTGCAGGGTGACCTGCAGCAGCACGAGCGCGAGCACGGCGAACGGCACGCCGACGAAGAAGTTGGCGCGCCAGCCCCACACGTCGGTGATGAATCCACCGAGCAGCGGGCCGCCGATGGTGGCCAGCGCCATGATGCCGCCGACGACACCCATGTACTTGCCGCGCTCACGGGGCGAGATGATGAGGGCGACTGCGACCATCACGAGCGACATCAGACCACCGACGCCGAGGCCCTGCACCACGCGCATGGCGATGAGCATGTCGATGCTGTGCGCGAATCCGGCCGCCACGGTGCCCGCGGTGAACAGCACGAGCGAGAGCTGCACGAGCACCTTGCGGTCGAGCAGGTCGGCGAGCTTTCCCCAGATCGGGGTCGACACGGCGGTCGCGAGCAGGCTGGCGGTGATCACCCAGGTGTACTGCGCCTGGGTTCCGCCGAGGTCGGCGATGATGACGGGCAGCGATGTCGAGACGACGGTGCCCGAGAGCACGGCGACGAACATGCCGACGATGAGGCCGGAGATGGCGGTGAAGACCTCGCGAGGCGTGCGTACAGCCTCAGCGGTGGGCGATGGGGTGGAATTCAACGGGGTGACGCTCCTGAAAGATAGTTGATCTTCGTCAACGATACTGGATTAGTTGATATTTCTCAACTATTGCGCGCGGTCAACCATTCCCGCCGCCTTGCACTTCTCCGCGGGGAGCACTTCACTGAAGTCGAGCAGACGTCTCCCCGTGCGTCGAAGAGAGCAGGTCATGAGCAGGATCCGTCCCCGCGCCCACGCCGTCATGGACGCCGATGCGTTCGCACTGCTGTTCGACGAGCCACGTCGCGACCGCTTCGCGTCGCTGGCGGACGTAGGCAGCCGGATGCTGATCACTGACCTCGACGATCCGGCTCACGCCGCTCTGCTCGCCGAGACGGAGGTGCTGCTCACGTCGTGGGGCGCTCCCCGGCTCGATGCGGAACGTCTGGCACGAATGCCCAGGCTGCGCGCGGTGCTGCATGCCGCCGGCAGCGTGCAGCACCTGGTCTCGGATGAGCTGTGGGCCCGCGGCATCCGGCTCACCACCGCGGCCGATGCCAACGCGATGCCGGTCGCCGAGTTCACGCTCGGTGCGATCCTGCTCGCCGGCAAGCGCACCTTCACGCACCTGCGTGCCCCGCACGATGCCACCTGGAACGCCTGGACTGCGCGACGGATCGGCAACGTCGATCGCACCGTGGGGATCGTCGGGTTCTCGCGCATCGGGCGCCGGGTGGTCGAGCTGCTGCGCCCGTTCGACGGCATCCGCCCCCTCGTCGCCGACCCCTTCGCCGACGCCGCCGCCGTCGAAGCGGCGGGCGCGACGCTGCTGCCGCTCGACGAGATGCTGCCGCAGGTCGACGTGCTCTCCCTCCACGCCCCCTCGCTGCCCGCCACCCGGCACATGATCGGCGCCGCGGAGCTGGCCACGCTGCCGGACGGCGCGACGGTGATCAACACCGCACGCGGCGCGCTGCTCGATCACGACGCACTGCTCGGCGAGTGCCGCACGGGCCGCCTCGATGCGCTGCTCGACGTCACCGAGCCCGAGCCGCTGCCCGCCGACTCGGAGCTGCGCCACCTGCCGAACGTCGCGATCACACCGCACCTCGCGGGCTCGCTCGGCACCGAGACCAGACGGCTCGCCGACGCCGCCCTCAACGAGCTCGCCGCGTACATCGCGGGGGCTCCGGCCAGGCATCCGGTGTCCAGGGCCGAGCTCGCGATCAGCGCGTGACCCGCTGAGCCGTTTCGGGGGTCGCGCATCGCGCGCCGCGGTGGTGGAGTAGAGGCATGCGCGCAGTCATCATGCACGGACCCGGCGACGTCCGGGTCGAGGACGTCCCGACCCCCGAGCTCGTGGAGCCGACCGACGCCATCATCCGCGTCGACGCCGCCTGCGTCTGCGGCTCCGACCTGTGGCCCTATCGCGGCATCTCCCCGGTGAGGCGACCGTCGCGGATGGGCCACGAGTACATCGGCGTCGTCGAGCAGATCGGCTCCGAGGTGCGCGACGTCCAGGTCGGGGACTTCGTCGTCGGGTCGTTCATGGCATCCGACAACACCTGCGAGATCTGCCAGGCGGGGTATCAGTCCCGATGCATCCACGTCGTCGGCATGGGGTCGATCGGCACACAGGCCGAGTACGCCCGGATCCCCTGGGCCGACGGCACGCTCGTCAAGGTGACCGGAGAGATCACGCCGGAGCGTAGGCGCAGCCTGCTCGCCGCGTCCGACGTGCTCGGCACGGGATGGTTCGCGGCCGTCGCGGCCGAGGCGGGCCCAGGCAAGACGGTGGCCGTGGTCGGTGACGGGGCGGTGGGCCTGCTCGGCATCCTCGCGGCGTCGCAGCTGGGCGCCGAGCGCATCATCGCGATGTCTCGGCACGCCGACCGGCAGGCGCTCGCCCGCCGCTTCGGCGCGACCGACATCGTCGAGGAGCGAGGGGATGCCGGCGTGGCGGCGATCAAGGAGATGACCGGCGGCTACGGCGCGCACTCCACCATCGAGGCGGTCGGAACGCAGGAGGCGATGGAGCAGGCCATCCGCTCGACCCGCGCCGGTGGCCATGTCGGCTTCGTCGGCGTCTCGCACGGCGTGAGCCTCGACGGGCAGGAGCTGTTCCTGTCGGGCGTCCACCTGCACGGCGGGCCTGCGCCGGTGCGGCGCTTCCTGCCCGATTTGATCGACCGGATCATGAGGGACCAGATCGACCCCGGCGCAGTGTTCGACCAGACGCTGTCGATCGACGACGCGGCTGAGGGCTACCGTGCGATGGATGAGCGCCGCGCGATCAAGGTGATGCTCGAGCTCGCCGGATAGGCTCGAAGCAGAGCGCCGCAGCGGCGCAGGGAAGGACGGATGGTGGGCGCTGACTGCTCGTGCGGATGCGGCACGCCATCGCGCAGCACCTTCGGCTCGATCCCGCTGCGCCTCGGTGCGGCAGCGTCGGGAGTCGCCGCTCAGCACACCCTCGAGCAGGTGCTCGTGCCCGCAGGGACTTTCGTCATGGGCGACTCCTCGGGCGATCGCAATCCCGGAGACGGCGAGGTGCCGCAGCATCCTGTGACGCTGGAGGCGTTCTCGATCGACGCGACCACCGTCACCAATGACGCCTTCGCCCGTTTCGTCGACGCGACCGGCTACGAGACCGAGGCGGAGCGCTTCGGCTTCTCAGCCGTGTTCCACCTGGCTCTCGCCGCCGACGAGCGCGACGTGATGGGCCGGCCGCCCGGCACCCCGTGGTGGCTCGGCGTGAAGGGTGCCGACTGGCGACGGCCCGGCGGACAGCGTTCGGGTCTCGACGGCCTCGGCGATCACCCCGTCGTGCATGTCAGCTGGTCCGACGCGCAGGCGTACTGCACGTGGGCCGGGCGCCGCCTGCCCACCGAGGCGGAATGGGAGTACGCCGCCCGCGGCGGGCTCGAGCAGAAGAAGTATCCCTGGGGCGACGATGAGGTGGATGCCGGCGGCTGGCGCGCCAACATCTGGCAGGGTCACTTCCCGCGAGTGAACACGCTCGACGACGGCTGGCTGACCACGGCGCCGGTGCGCACGTTCGAGCCGAACGCCTACGGCCTCTGGCAGATGGTCGGCAACGTCTGGGAATGGACCTCGGACTGGTTCCATCCGGACTTCTACCGGGTCTCCCCCGGCGATGCCCCGACCGGACCGTCACACGGGCAGGCGCGCGTGCTGCGGGGTGGCAGCTACCTGTGCCACATCTCGTACTGCAATCGCTACCGCAATTCGGCGCGCTCGCAGAACACCCCGGATTCGTCGATGGGCAACGCCGGCTTCCGCACCGTCGCGCTCTGAACGCGCGGCGGGTCAGAGTCGCGTGAGCAGAACCGCGATCAGAGCGAGCAGGCCCACGGATGCCACGCTCGCGGCGATCAGCATCAGCGCGAGCGCTCCGCCGATGCGAGGCTCGTCACCGCGCGACCGCCTGAGCATGAACGCGTGGTGCCGCCGATGAGACACTGCCCAGAGCAGGCAGGCAAGCAGCAGACCGATCATCCCGGGGATCACCCACTCGGCCCCACCCAGCCACTCGGGCAGCAGTCGCAGCGACACCAGCGACCCGACGGCGACAGACAGCGCGGTGCGGCGCCACGACAGCGAGGTGCGCTCCAGCTGCAGGCCGGCGTCGAACGGGCCGGTTCTGCGCTCAGAATGCCGGTGCGTCACGGGACCGTCACGATCGCGCTCATCGCCTGGCTCGCCGTGGCCCTCATCGCAACAGGGTCGCGAGCAGCACCAGCACTCCGGCGGCGATGACGGCCACGGCCAGCACGATGCCGGTGGGCGGATGCGGCAGCGGACGGCCCTCGCGCATCCGGCGCTCCACCCGGGCCCATTCGAACCAGGCGATCACCGGCAGGACGATGCCCGTGACGATCAGCACGAGCGAGGCGGCCAGACGCAGCGGCGCGTACAGGTCGAGCGCCAGCGCCTCCAGCGCCACACCGCCCGCCATCAGCGCGAGCGCAGTGCGCGTCCAGGCGAGGAACGTCCGTTCGTTGGCCAGCGAGAACCGCACATCGGGCTCAGCACCCCGGCCGAACACGGCGCTGGGGAATCTGCGGTCTGCACTCACCGGCTCAGGCCTCCTGTCATGCGCCCTGAGTCGGACGCATGGAGAGATCATTTCACGTCGTGCGGCCGGATATCAGCGATCGGCACGGCGCAGAGACCGCATTCCGCACGACACGCAGCACCTGCGCCGACGCTTCACGCGGATCCTGATCTCGCGGTAGCTCAGGCGCTCGTTCGACGGATCAGCGCGGGGGCGAGCAGCAGGTCGGCGGGCCGCGCGCCCTCGATCCACTCGACGAGGGCGTCGACGGTCAGCTCGCCGAGGGCGTCGAAGTCCTGACGGACGGTCGTCAGCGGCGGCTGGAAGTTCGCGGCGTCGGCGATGTCGTCGAAGCCGATCACCGCGACCTCGTCGGGCACGCGGCGCCCGGATTCCGCGAGAGCCCGCAGCGCACCCAGCGCCATCTGGTCGTTCGCGGCGAAGATCGCGGTGACGCCGGAGGCCGGCATCCGCGCCACCGATTCGAAGCCGGATGCCGCACTCCAGTCTCCGCGCATGACGTCGGGCGGCTCGACGCCTGCGGCGGCGAGCGCCTCGCGCCAGCCGCGCTCGCGCTCGGCTGCGGCGAACGACCCGGAAGGCCCGGCGAGATGGTGCACGGTGCGGTGCCCGGAACTCAGGAGGTGCTCGGTCGCATCGCGCGCGCCCGCGGCGTGATCGGTGCCGATGACCGTGAAGCGCTCGTCGGGTGGCGAGTCGACGACGACCAGGCACAGCCCTGCGGATGCCGCGTCGCGCGCCAGCGCGGTGGCCTCGTTCAGCACGATGGCGCCGTCGACACCCTGGTCGTGGAGACGATCGAAGGCGTCGGCGATGTCGGCATCCGCACCGAGGGTGAGGACGGTCAGCGCGTAGCCGCGGGAGGCCGCCGCGTCGGCGACAGCCTGCAGCATGCGCGAGTTCCCGACCGTGGCGAGGGTCTGCGCGACCAGGCCGAGGGTCTGGCTGCGGCCGGTGCGCAGGGCACGCGCCGCGCGGTTCGGGCGGTAGCCGAGCTCGGCCATGGCCCGCTCGACGCGTGCCCGCGTCTCTGGGTCCACCCGGGGACTGCCGTTCGCGACGCGCGAGACGGTCTGCCCCGAGACGCCGGCCCGGTGGGCGACCATCGCCATCGACACGCGCGCAGGCTGCGGCATCCGGCCTCCTCCGATTCGAGAGCACAACTGGCGTGTTGACGTTATCACGGCGGAGGGGGTACCGTGTTGACGTGAACACGGCACACTCTCCTGAATTGCGCACGTCCGAACTCGGCGCCGGCGTCGTCAAGCGCGCCACACGACTCGCCGACGGCCGCGAGCTGTTCTACTACGACGACCCCGGCACGGCCCTCGGTGCAGACCGAGCCGTCGACACCCGCGCGCTCGACGCGAGGCCGGAGACCGCAACGATGCGACAGGACGTCCTCACCGGCGACTGGATCAGCTTCGCCACCGCGCGTCAGAACCGGGTCATGATGCCGAGCGCCGACGCCGACCCGCTGGCTCCGCAGACGCCGAGCAACCCGTCCGAGGTGCCGGCGGACTACGACGTGGCGGTCTTCGAGAACCGCTCGCCCGCCTTCGGTCCCGCGCTGAGCGAGGCGACCGGCGGTGTGCCGGAGGCCCGCAACTCCCCGCGCGGACTCAACGATCTCGCCGAGCTCGGGCTCGGTCGAACGCGCACGAGCGTCGGCCGTTGCGAGGTCGTGTGCTTCAGCCCCGACCATCAGGGCTCCTTCGGCACGCAGTCGGTCACCCGCGCACGCACGGTGATCGAAGCCTGGGCCGACCGCACCGCGGCACTGTCTGCGCTGCCCGGCATCCAGCAGGTGTTCCCCTTCGAGAACCGCGGCGAGGCGATCGGCGTCACGCTGCCGCACCCGCACGGGCAGATCTACGCCTACCCGTACGTCACACCGCGCACGCAGCGGCTGCTCGAGAGCATCCACCGCTCCGCTCCCGACCTGATGACGCGCGTGCTCGACTCCGAGCGCGACTCCGACCGCGTCGTGCTGCAGGGCGAGCACTGGACGGCCTTCGTGCCCTTCGCTGCCCGCTGGCCCCTCGAGGTGCAGCTCATGCCGCACCGCCACGCACCGGACTTCGCGGCCCTCACCGACGCGGAGCGCGACGAGCTCGCCCCGCTCTACCTGCGTCTGCTCCGGGGGGTCGATGCGCTGTACTCGACCCCCACGGCCTATATCGCCGGGTGGCACCAGGCCCCGGTGAACATCGGACGCGACACCGTGCGCATGCGCCTGGAGCTGACCAGCCCGCGGCGCGCCGAGGACAAGCTGAAGTTCCTCGCCGGCTCGGAGGCCGCCATGGGCGCGTGGACCGCCGAGATCCTTCCGGAGGTCGCGGCGGAGCGTCTGCGCGCGGCCATCGCCTCTGTTCCGGAGGTGACCGCATGAGCGCGCTCGACGACGCCCGCACGCTGTTCACCCGGCTCACCGGACGCGACCCCGAGGGCGTCTGGTCGGCGCCAGGGCGCGTGAACCTCATCGGCGAGCACACCGACTACAACGAGGGGTTCGTGCTGCCGTTCGCGATCCCGCATCGCACGTTCGCCGCCGCCGGCGCGCGCGACGACCACCGCATCCGCGTGACGTCGACGTTCGCGACGGAGCCGGTCGAGGTCGCCCTGGCCGAACTCGATGCCCTCTTCCCCACCCATCGCCAAGCTCAGGACCCCAGCGGATCCGAACCCGCCGTGCCGGAGTGGTCCGCCTACGTGCTCGGTGTCGCCTGGGCTCTGCAGCTGGCGGCCCCCGACGCTGCGCGGCGCGGCGTCGACATCGCGATCGCCTCCGACGTGCCGGTCGGGGCCGGCCTGTCGTCGTCCGCCGCGATCGAAGGGGCCGTGGCCTCCGCCCTGAACGATCTCTGGAGCCTCGGGCTCGACCCGGTGACTCTCGCGCAGGTCGGCCGTCGCGCCGAGAATGAGGCGGTCGGCGCACCCACCGGGATCATGGACCAGATGGCGTCGATGCTCGGCCGTGCCGACGCCGCGACGTTCATCGACTGCCGGTCGCTGGACACCGAATCGGTGCCCACCGGGTTCACCGCCGAGGGACTCGAGGTGCTCGTCATCGACACGCGGGTGTCCCACTCGCACTCCACCGGCGGATACCGCGAGCGGCGCGACGCGTGCGAGCGTGGGGCTGCGCTGCTGGGCATCCCGTCGTTGCGCGACGCGTCCGAGGCCGACCTGCCTCGCGCTGCGGAGCTGATGGACGACGTGACCTTCCGGCGGGTGCGCCACGTGATCACCGAGAACCAGCGCGTGCTCGACACCGTGCGCGTGCTCGGCGCCGACGGCCCCCGGGCGATCGGCGACCTGCTGGTCGCCTCGCATGCGTCGATGCGCGACGACTTCGAGATCTCGGTGCCCGAGCTCGACCTCGCCGTCCAGACGGCGCTCGAGCAGGGCGCGGTGGGAGCGCGGATGACCGGCGGCGGTTTCGGCGGCGCCGCGATCGCGCTGGTCGAGCGCGACGGCGTCGACCGGATCGCGGATGCCGTCACCCGGGCCTTCGCGGATGCCGGATTCGGCGCACCGCACGTGTTCACCGTGCATCCCTCCGACGGACCGCGCCGCGACGCCTGATAGGAAGCGCCCGGCTGACGCCCGCCTCGGACGACGACGTCAGTCGAGCGCGGTCATCACGTGCTTGATGCGCGTGTAGTCGTCGAAGCCGTACTGGGACAGATCCTTGCCGTAGCCCGAGTGCTTGAAGCCGCCGTGCGGCATGTCCGACACGAACGGGATGTGCGTGTTCACCCACACGCACCCGAAGTCGAGGTCCCGCGTGAACCGCATCGCCCTGGTGTGATCGCGCGTGAAGATCGACGCCGCGAGCGCGTAGCGCACGCCATTCGCCATCTCGAGCGCCTCGTCGTCGGTCTCGAACGACTGCACGGTGAGCACAGGACCGAAGACCTCGTTCTGCACCGCCTCGTCGTCCTGTCGCATGCCCGAGACGATCGTCGGCTCGAAGAACCACCCCTTGTCGCCCTGGCGGCGCCCGCCGGTCTCGATCGTGGCATGCGCGGGCAGCCGGTCGATGAAGCCCTGCACCTGCGCGAGCTGCGCAGCACTCGAGAGCGGCCCGAACAGCACGCCCTCCTCCTGCGGCCCACCGGTGCGCGCGTGGGTGCGGGTGCGCTCGACGAGGGCCTTCACCAGCTCGTCATGCACAGAGGAGTGCGCGATCACGCGGGTCGCGGCCGTGCAGTCCTGGCCCGCGTTGAAGAACGCGGCGGTGACGATGGCATCCACCGCCTTCTCGATCGACGCGTCATCGAAGACGATGGCCGGCGCCTTGCCGCCGAGCTCGAGGTGGACGCGCTTCAGGTCGGATGCCGCCGACTCGGCGACCGCCATGCCGGCCCGCACCGATCCGGTGATGGCGACCATCTGCGGCACCGGGTGCGCGACGAGCGCAGCACCGGTGTCGCGGGCGCCGAGCACGACGTTGAGGGTTCCGGCTGGGGTGTGCTGGGCGACGATCTCGGCGAGCAGCAGGGTCGACAGCGGGGTCGACTCGGCGGGCTTGAGCACGACCGTGTTGCCCGCGGCGAGCGCGGGGGCGATCTTCCACACCGCCATGTTGAGCGGATAGTTCCACGGTGTGACCTGGCCGATCACGCCGATCGGCTCGCGACGCACGTACGAGGTGTGCCCGGCGGCGTACTCCCCCGCCGCGCGCCCCTCGAGGCTGCGGGCGGCGCCGGCGAAGAAGCGCAGCTGGTCGATCGACTGCTCGATCTCGTCGGCGACGAGAGTGTTCCGCGGCTTGCCGGTGTCCTGCGATTCGAGGTCGGCGAACTCCTCGGCGCGGGATGCCATGGCATCCGCGATCCGGAACAGCGCGAGCTGCCGCTCGGCCGGGGTCGTGTCGCGCCAGATCGGGAAGGCGGACGCTGCGGCCGCATATGCGGCGTCGAGGTCGTGCGCGTCGGACAATGGGATGCGACCGTACACCTCCTCGGTGGCCGGGTCGATGAGGTCGAGCGTTTCGGTGCCGTGCGCGTCTCGCAGGGATCCGCCGATGTGGTTCTGCAGCGTCGTCGTTGCCATTCGGTCACTCTAGCGACAGAAACTGCGGATTCAGAAGTTTTCTTGTCTGTTGTCCGCGAATACGGTTGCCGATACGTGTTTGCCATGTCAAGATCAGCACATGACCGACAAGTCGAAGACCACCGCGCTGGACGACGTCTCGAAGCGGATCATCGAGCTGCTGCAGCAGGACGGACGCCGGCCCTACGCCGAGATCGGCCGCGCGGTCGGCCTCAGCGAAGCGGCCGTTCGACAGCGCGTGCAGCGCCTCACCGATTCGGGCGTGATGCAGATCGTGGCTGTCACCGACCCGAGACAGCTGGGCTTCGCGCGGATGGCGATGATCGGCATCCGCACCTCCGGCGATCCCCGGGAGGTGGCGGAGGCCGTCAAGGCGTTCGACGAGATCGCGTACGTCGTCGTCACCCTCGGCACCTTCGACGTGCTCGCCGAGGCGATCTGCGAGACCGATGAGGATCTGCTCGAACTCGTCTCGATGCGGGTGCGCGCCATCCCGGGTGTCGAGCACACCGAGAGCCTCATCTACGCCGGCCTGCACAAGGACTTCTACAACTGGGGCACGCGCTGACCCTCAGCTGCACCGCCCCCCTTCGAGAGAGAACGTGATCCATGGGCACCACAGTGTTCGAGCGCTCGCGCCCGCACGACGGCCTGATCGACGCCGCCCTGCGCGACACCAAGCACGCCGCCTTCTGGCTCGACGACATCGAGCGGCCCAGCCATCCCGCGCTCACCACGAGCACCCACGCCGATCTCGTCATCGTCGGCGGCGGCTACGCCGGCCTGTGGACGGCGGTGCGCGCCAAGGAGCGCGACCCGCAGCGCTCCGTCATCCTGCTCGAGGCGGCCCGCGTGGGCTGGGCGGCATCCGGTCGCAACGGCGGCTTCTGCGAGGCCAGCCTGACGCACGGCTACGAGAACGGCATGAACCGCTGGCCCGACGAGATGGAGCAGCTCGAGCGACTCGGGCTCGAGAATCTCGACGGCATCCAGGCGTCGGTCGAGCGCTATGGCATGGACGTCGACTGGGAGCGCACCGGGCAGCTCGCCGTCGCCGTCGAGCCGCACCAGATCGAGTGGCTGCACGGCGAGGGCTTCCTCGATCAGGACGCCGTGCGCGCCGAGGTCGCCTCCCCCACCTACCTCGCCGGCAACTGGGACCGCGAGGGCTGCGCGATGATCCAGCCGGCCAAGCTCGCCGTCGAGCTCGCCCGGGTCGCGACCGAACTGGGCGTGGTGATCCATGAGCGCAGTCGCGTCACCGGCATCAGCGGCTCAGGTCGCCAGACGGTCACCGTCGCGGGTGGCGCGGCCGTGATGGCCGACCACGTCGTGCTGGCCACGAACGTGTTCCCGTCGCTGCTCAAGCGCAACCGCCTGATGACCGTGCCGGTGTACGACTACGTGCTGATGACCGAGCCGCTCACCGCCGAGCAGTACGACTCGATCGGCTGGAAGAACCGTCAGGGCCTGGCCGACAGCGCGAACCAGTTCCACTACTACCGCCTCAGCGCCGACAACCGCATCCTGTTCGGCGGCTACGACGCGGTCTATCACTTCGGCGGCAAGGTGCGCGCCGAGTACGAGGAGCGCCCCGAGAGCTTCCGCAAGCTCGCGTCGCACTTCTTCACGACGTTCCCTCAGCTGGAGGGCCTGCGCTTCACGCACCGCTGGGCCGGGGCGATCGATTCGTGCAGCCGCTTCTGCGCGTTCTTCGGCACGGCTCGCGGCGGTCGCATCGCCTACGCGACGGGATTCACCGGCCTCGGTGTCGGGGCAAGCCGGTTCGCCGCCGATGTCATGCTCGACGAGCTCGCGGGCCTCGACACCGAGCGCACCCGCCTCGAGATGGTGCGCACCAAGCCCATCCCCTTCCCACCCGAGCCCGCGGCCTCCATCGGCGTCAACCTCGTGCGCAAGTCGATGGACCACGCCGACCACAACGAGGGCAAGCGCAACCTGCTGCTCAAGGCGCTGGACGCCGTCGGGATGGGGTTCGACTCGTGAGCCTGACGCTGCAGACTGCCGGCGTCGTGACGGATGCCCTGCGCTCCCCTCTCGAGCATGCCGCGCTGCCCGAGGACGTGGTCAGGGCCGGGGCCCCGAGCACGGGCATCCGGGAGCTCGGCCCGTTCGCCGGGGTCGAACTGGGCATCTGGGAGATGACCGAGGGCGCCGCGGTCGACACGGAGATCGACGAGGTGTTCATCGTGGTCGCCGGCAGCGCACGGGTCGAGTTCGTCGAGCCGTCGCTGCCGTCGATCGAGGTGCGAGCGGGCTCCGTGGTGCGCCTGGCCGCGGGCATGCAGACTGTGTGGACCGTGCACGAGACGCTTCGCAAGGTGTACATCGCCTGACCCGCGTGCACACGGGGCTGCCCCGGCGGTGCGCCCAGGGAGCCAACACTCCAGTGCGCCCAGGGGGCCGACACTCCAGATGTCGGACGCGTTGCCTGGAAGCGTCCGACATCTGGAGTGTCGGCCCCCGTTTCGTATGCGGGCGGGCCGGAAGGCAAACTGCGGGCGGGGGCACCGGGTCAGCCGCGCGCCAGCATCGCGAGGTGCAGTGCCGCCACCGTCTCGCCGTTGTCGAGGTCGGCGCCGAGCAGGTCGGAGATCACGGCGAGGCGCTGGTAGAACACCGACCGCGACAGGTGGGAAGCCGATGCCGCCGCCGTGCGACTGCCGGGATGCGCCACCACAGCGGCGAGCACCCGCAACAGATCGCCCTGATGCTGCTCGTCGTACCGGATCAGCGGCGCGAGCAGCCGCTCGCTGTGCTCCTGCAGCCGGTGGTCGTCGCCGAGCTCGCTGACCAGCCGGGTGAGCGGCCGGTCGTCGACGCGACGCACCTCGCCCGCGCGCAGTCGCGCGGCGAGCAGACGAGTGGGGCGGACGGATGCCAGCAGCTGAGCCACCGTCTGGACTTCCGGCCCCACGGCGAGCCCCACCGCGGCCTCGAGCGCGGCTCGGCTCAGCGCGCTCGCGCGCAGCGCCGCCGGTGCGGACACCAGCATCACGGCCGAGCCGTCATGCACGGTGCCCAGCGCCCGGGCGGCCCCGCGATCGGTGGCCTCGACTGCGGTGAGGATGGCGATCAGGGCGTCCAGCGCCGCCGCATCCGCCCCCTCGGCGACCAACACGCCGAGCACCCGCCCCCGAACGGGCAGTCCCGCCGCCTGCAGGCGAGCCGCGACATCCTCGTCGCCGGTGTGCCTGCCGCTGAGCACCGCGTCGACCAGATCGCGCGCGGGCAGCACGGCCCATTCGTCGGGCCCGTCCGCCAGACGCGCGAGGGCGAGGGCGGTCGCAGCGAGCTCGAGCACGGTCATCCGTCCCGCCGGATGCTCGACCCCGGGCAGCGCGACGAGCGTGCCCCAGCGCACGCCGCGGGCCTCGACCGGCACGGCGAGCAGTCCGTCGCCCGTTCGCGAGAGGGTCGCCCAGTCGGCGAGCACATCGCGCGCGGTCTCGTTCCACAGCTCAGCGGTGACGACCTCGCGGCCCAGAGTCTCGAGTACGACGGGTGCATGCAGCGTCTGCGCGGCGGCATGCACGACGGTATCGGCGGGAGCTCCGCGCAGCGTGAGGCCGGTGAACAGCTCGTGCAGACGCTGCCGTTCCTGCAGCGCCTCCAGCTGGCCGGAGATGATGCGCCGGTGCACCGCCTCGGTGACGGTCACGAACTTCACCACGCGCTCCAGCGCGATCAGAGCGAGGCCGTGAGCCCGGCACGCTGTGATCAGCGCGGGCGGTGCGACCGGGAAGCGCGCCCCGAGCTCGAGCACGATGCCCGCCGCCCCGGCCTCGGCGAGGCTCGCCGCGACGGCCCGCAGCGCCGCGTCCGTGCCGCTCCACCCCGCCGCGGTCGTCAGCAGCAGCTCACCGCCGTCAAGCAGACCGGCGACCTCGTCGCTGTCCGAGACGTGCACCCAGCGCACCCTGGCATCCAGCGGGATGCCGCCCACGAGCACCTGCGGATCACCCGACGCCAGCACACCGGCGTCGAGCACGTCGCGCACGCGCGGCAGGGCGATGTCGTCCGGACGATCTGTCTGAATGCGGTCATCTTCCGTACGCTCTGCGGCCACGTACCCATTCTTGCCGCTGGAATCATGAGAAGCGAGCCAGACAGCCTCCTCGGTCAGTCTGTGCGAGTCAGCCCGAACCACTCGATGAGGAGAACCTCCGTGACCACGATCCGTCACTACGTCGACGGCGCCGAGACCGGCACCACCGACCGGACCCTGCCTGTCTACAACCCCGCCACCGGTGAGGCGCACCGCCAGGTCGCCGCCGCCAGCGCGCAGGAGGTCGAATCGGCGATCGCGTCGGCCAAGGCCGCGCAGCCCGCGTGGCGCGCATCCAGCCTCATCAAGCGCGCCGACGTGTTCTTCCGGCTGCGGCAGATCCTCGCCGAGCGCACCGACGAGCTCGCCGCGATCGTCACCAGCGAGCACGGCAAGGTGCTCTCGGATGCCGCCGGCGAGGTGTCGCGCGGCATCGAGAACGTCGAGTTCGCCGCCGGCCTGCTGCACCACCTCAAGGGCGAGCGCGCCGAGCAGGTCTCGCGCGGCGTCGACGTGCACTCGGTCAAGCAGCCCGTCGGCGTGGTCGCCTGCATCACCCCGTTCAACTTCCCTGTGATGGTCCCGCTGTGGATGATCGCCTCGGCGATCGCCTGCGGCAACACCGTCGTGCTCAAGCCCAGCGAGAAGGACCCGTCTGCAGCCATCTGGATCGCCAAGGCGTTCCAGGAGGCCGGTCTGCCCGACGGTGTGCTCAACGTCGTCAACGGCGACAAGGTGGCCGTCGACACACTCCTGGAATCGAAGGACATCGGCGCGATCAGCTTCGTCGGCTCCACCCCGATCGCGAAGTCCATCTACGAACGAGCGGCGGCCAACGGCAAGCGCGTTCAGGCGCTCGGCGGCGCGAAGAACCACATGGTCGTCATGCCCGACGCCGACCTCGACGGCGCCGCGGCCGCCGCCATCTCGGCCGCCTACGGCTCGGCCGGCGAGCGCTGCATGGCGGTCTCCGTGCTGGTCGCCGTCGGCGACATCGCCGATGACCTGATCGATGGCATCCGCACCCGCATCGCCGATCTGCGCATCGGCGACGGCACCGACTCCGCCTCCGAGATGGGCCCACTGATCACCCGCGAGCACCGCGACAAGGTCGTCTCCTACGTCGAGGGCGCGGCCGCTGAGGGCGCAACCGTCGTCGTCGACGGCACCCAGAAGCAGTTCGACGGCGACGGATTCTTCACCGGGGTCACCCTGCTCGACGACGTGCAGCCCGGCATGAAGGTGTACGAAGACGAGATCTTCGGTCCGGTGCTCTCGGTCGTGCGGGTCGACAGCTACGTCGAGGCGGTCGAGCTGATCAACGCGAACGCATTCGGCAACGGCACGGCGATCTTCACCCGCGACGGCGGCACCGCCCGCCAGTTCGAATTCGACATCGAGGTCGGCATGGTCGGCGTCAACGTGCCGATCCCCGTGCCGGTCGGCGCGTTCTCGTTCGGCGGCTGGAAGAACTCGCTGTTCGGCGACTCGCACATCTACGGCCCCGAGTCGATCAACTTCTACACGCGCTCGAAGGTCGTCACCACGCGCTGGCCCGGCCACACCCCGGCCCAGGTCGACCTCGGCTTCCCGAGCAACCACTGAGCGAGGACGATCAGGATCATGAGCCAGTACACCGACCGGCACGGAGCGACGCACACGCTGCCCGCCCCTGAAGCCGAGGCGCAGGTGCGCGCCGATGACCGCGCGCACGTCTTCCACTCCTGGAGCGCGCAAGCGCTCATCGACCCGGTTCCGGTCGCCACCGGGGCGGGCTCGACGTTCTGGGACTACGCCGGCACCGCGTACCTCGACTTCGCGAGTCAGCTGGTCAACCTGAACCTCGGGCACCAGCATCCGGATCTCGTCGACGCGATCCAGCAGCAGGCGGGACGTCTGGCGACCATCCAGCCGTCGGTCGCGAACGACGTGCGCGGAGAACTCGCCAGGCTGATCGCCGGCGTCGCGCCCGAGGGCCTCGAGAAGGTGTTCTTCACCAACGGCGGCGCCGAGGCGAACGAGTACGCGGTGCGCCTCGCGCGCCAGTCGACGGGGCGCCGCAAGGTGCTCTCGATGTACCGCAGCTATCACGGGTCGACGTCGACGGCGATATCGCTCACCGGCGACCCGCGCCGCTGGGCCAACGATGTCAGCGACACCGGGGCCGTGCGCTTCTTCGGGCCGTACCTGTACCGCTCGCCGTTCCACGCCGAGACTCCCGAGCAGGAGAGCGAGCGCGCGCTGGCGCACCTCGAGCAGACGATCCTGCTCGAGGGTCCGTCGACGATCGCGGCGATCATCATCGAGTCGGTGGTCGGCACGAACGGTGTGCTCGTGCCGCCACCCGGATACCTGCAGGGCGTGCGCGAGCTGTGCGACCGGCACGGCATCGTGTACATCGCCGACGAGGTGATGGTCGGCTTCGGCCGCATAGGCGAATGGTTCGGGTTCCAGGCGTACGGCGGGCAGCCCGACCTGATCACCTTCGCGAAAGGCGTGAACTCGGGGTACGTGCCGCTGGGCGGTGTGGTCATCTCAGACCGGATCGCCGCGCACTTCGACACCACGCCGTTCGCGGGAGGACTCACCTATTCGGGGCACCCGCTGGCATGCGCCGTCGGTGTGGCGACCTTCGAGGTGTTCGCTCGCGACGGCATCCTCGAGCGGGTCCGCGACCTCGGCGAGCGCGTGGTCGAGCCGACGCTGCGCTCGTGGGCCGAGACGCACCCGAGTGTGGGCGAGGTGCGCGGGCGCGGTCTGTTCTGGGCCGTCGAGCTGGTGCGCGATCGCGAGACCCGCGAGCCGCTCGTGCCGTTCAACGCGTCGGGGGCGGACGCGGCTCCCATGGGTGCGTTCGCGGCGGCCGCGAAGAAGGCCGGCGTGTGGCCATTCGTGCACTTCAACCGCACGCATATCGCCCCGCCGCTGGTGATCACCGAGGACGAGCTCGTGCGCGGCCTGTCGGCGATCGACGAGGCCCTCACGGTGGCCGACGGCTACACGGCCTGACGCCCCGCACCCTCGGGCGGACGGGAGACGCCGGTGAGCTTATCCGCTCACCGGCGTTTCCGTCCCGTTCGGGCCGTGCGAGGTCAGATACGTACGGCTTGGGGCCGCTTTCCGTACCGGAGTGACCCCGCATCGCGCGTGGAAGCACGTCGGCCGGGTCCGCACCGAATGCCGCGACCGGTGCGGGGCCAGAAACGTGCGCTCCCGCGCCACTTTCCGTACCGGACTGACCCCGCATCGGCGAGACACTCCGATGCAAGGGAGCGAGTCAGAGTGTGCCGGACGAGCGCAGACCCCGCTCGCACCGGGGTCCGCTCACACGACCGGGACCGGCACCGAATCGATCAGCAGCCGGGTGTACTCGTGCTGTGGGGCCGCCAGCAGCTGATCGGTGGCTCCGCGCTCGACGATCTCTCCGCGCCGCATCACGATCGTCTGCTCGCACACCCGCCTGACGACGGCGAGGTCGTGGCTGATGAACAGCAGCGTCAGGCCCTGCCTGCGCCGGCTGTCGGCGACGAGGTCCAAAACCTGCGCCTGCACCGACACGTCGAGCGCGCTTGTCGCCTCATCCATCACCAGAAGGTCGGGCTCGATCGCGAGCGCCCTGGCGATCGCCACGCGCTGCCGCTGACCGCCGGAGAGGGTCTTCGGCCGGGCGGCCGCGTGCTCAGCGTCCAGCCCCACCGACATCAGCAGGTCGAGCGCACGCTCGCGGGCGACCTCGCGTGAGATGCCGGTGTGCAGGATCAGCGCGTCCTCGACGGCGCGGCCGGCGGCAATGCGCGGATCGAGCGACAGATACGGATCCTGGAACACCATCTGCACGCTCTTGGCCCTGGCGAGCCGCTCGACGCGGGTGCGCGGCCGGTCGGTGGCCGAGCGTCCGCCGATGCGGATCTCACCGCTGTCGACGCCCTCCAAGCCGACGATCATGCGCGCCAGGGTCGACTTGCCTGATCCCGATTCGCCGACGACCGCGAGCGCTCCGCCGGCCGGGATCACCAGGTCGGCGTCGACGACGGCCTTCACCTCATGGCCTCCGCGCACCCGGTACGTCTTCGAGACACCGGCGACCTGCACCATGGCATCCGCCTGCGGCCCATCCGACGGCTTGCGGGCCTCGCCCGCAATGCGGGGGGTCGCGGCGACCAGGTGCCGAGTGTACTCGGCGGTGGGAGCGACCAGCACGTCACGCGCCGGGCCCTGCTCGACGATCGCCCCGTCCTTCATCACGACCAGGCGGTCGCACAGGGACCCGGCGAGGTTCAGGTCATGGGTGATGAACAGCATCCCCATCCCCCGCTGAGCGCACAGCTCGCGCAGGACCTGCACGATCTCGGCCTGGGTGGTCACATCGAGGGCCGTGGTCGGCTCGTCGCAGACGAGCAGCCGTGGGCCGGTGGTCAGCGCTCCGGCGATCATCACGCGCTGCAGCATGCCGCCCGACAGCTCATGCGGATGCTGGTCGAGATGCTCGGCGGGAGCGGGCAGCCGCACCGCGGTGAGCAGCTCCTCGGCCCTGCCGCGTGCCGCCTGGTTGCGCCACGGCTTCTCACCGGGCGCGGGAGCCAGGCGCAGCGCCTCGGTCACGTGGTCGCCGACCGTGCGCATCGGGTTGATGCCCGCACGCGGATCCTGGAACACCATGGCCGCAGCCTTGCGTCGGATGCCCTGCAGCGGCGCTCCCCCGTCGAGCGGCGACTGCCCCTCGACGCGTACCGTGCCGCCGACGACCGCACCCTCGGGCAGCAACCCGAGCACGCTTCGCGCGGTGAGCGACTTGCCCGACCCCGACTCGCCGACCAGGCCGACCGTCTCGCCCGCCGCGACGGTGAGGGTGATGTCGTGCAGCAGCCTCCGGCCGTCGGCCAGGTCGAGCGTCAACCCGTTGATGTCGAGCAGGGTCGCCGAGTCTGCGGCTCGCTCGGTCTTCGCTGTGGTGATCATGCGGGGATCTCCCCTCCGATGCGGTCGGACAGTTCCTCGCCGAGGATGTTCACGGCGACCACGACGATGACGACGACGACGGCGGGCACGATCGCGGGCAGGAACTGCGCCGCCGCGACACCCGCCTGGGCCTCGTTGATCATGCCGCCCCAGTCGGCGGTCGGCGGTTGCACGCCGAGGCCGAGGAACGACAGGCCGGCGAGCTCGGCGAGCACGTAGCCAAAGTTCAGGGTGGACTGCGCGCCGACGATCGGCACCACATTGGGCAGCACTCTGCGCAGCGCGATCCACGGGCCGCTGAAGCCCTGCACGCGGTATGCGGCGACATACGGTCGATGGCGCTCCGCGGCGATCAGACTGCGAGTGAGGCGGGCGACGAACGGCGCGTAGGCGATGCTCATCGCAATGACCGGGGCCACCAGCCCCTTGCCGAACAGCGCGACCGCCATGATCGCGATCAGCAGCGAGGGGAAGGCGAACAGCACGTCGAACACCCGGCCCAGCATGGCGTCGATCCAGCCGCCTCGCCATCCAGCGATGAGCCCGAGCAGGATGCCGAGGAAGGTCGAGAACACGACGACGAGCAGGGGACCGACCAGGGCGGTGCGTCCGCCGTGGATCACGCGGCTGAGGATGTCACGACCGAGCGCATCGGTGCCCAGCCAGTGCGCGGCCGAGGGCGGCGCGTGGAAGGCCGAGAAGTCGACGGCGTCCGGGTCGTAGGGGGCGACCCAGGGCGCGAGGATCGCGGCGAGGGTGACGATGATCAGCACCGCGGCGCTGATGGTGAAGGTGATGTGCGGTCGGGCCGCGCGCGGCGCGCGCAGCAGCTTCACCGCCATGGTGGGCGTTGCGGTCGCGGTCATCGGGCACCTGCTCCGGCTGCGGATCGAGGGTCGATCCAGGGTTCGAGGATGTCGACGATCGCGTTCATGACCACGAACGCCGTGACCACGAGAAGCACGATCGCCTGGACGACGGGGAAGTCGAGTCTGTCGACCGACTGCACGAGCAGCGAGCCGACTCCGGAGATGCCGAAGGCCGCCTCGACGATCGTGCTCGCCACGATCAAGCCCGCGACGAGCACGCCCGACACGGTGAGGATCGGACCGAGCGAGTTGCGCAGCACGTGCCGCCGCAGCACCGTCCCGCGGGAGAGTCCGCGGCTGGTGGCGACCTCGACGTGCTCGCGCGTCAGCTGCTCGACCATCGCCGAGCGGGTGACCTTTCCGACCAGCACGATGAAGACGAGTCCGAGCGCGATCGACGGGAGGATCAGGTGGTGCACGCGGTCGAGGAAGCCCTCCCCGGAACCGAAGGTGGGGAACCAGCCCAGCTGCACCGAGAAGATCGCGATGAGCACGATCGATCCGACGAACGACGGGATGGCGCCGAGCACCGTCAGTCCGATCAGGATGATTCGGTCGGTCGCCCTGCCCCGGTTCAGCGCGGCGATGGCTCCGAGCACGAGCCCCACCACGGCGATCAGCAGACCAGCCATGACCACCAGCGTCAGCGTGACGGGCAGGCGCTCGCCGAGCACCACCGACACGTCCTGGCGGTACTGCAGCGAGCGGCCGAAGTCGCCCTGCGCCATGCCGCCCACCCACTTCAGATACTGCTGCCAGGGCGGCAGGTCGAGTCCGTACTGCGCGGTGATCTGCGCGATCGCCTCCCCGCTGGGCTTGCGCCCGCGCAGCAGGAACCGCACCGGGTCACCGGGCACGACGAAGCGCGAGAAGAAGACGAGCAGCGATGCCAGGAAGAGCGTGAGGAGGAGTCCTCCCAGCTTTCCGACGACGCGTCGGGTGGTCTTCATGTCCGGCAGCCTCCTTCGGGTAGGGGGACGGATGCCGATCAGCGGGCGCCGATCGTGGCCGCCCACGGGTAGTACAGGAACGCCATCGACGGCTCGAGACCGGTGATGCGCTCCCCGAGGAACAGCGGGATGGGCCCCTGGAACAGGGGCAGCCAGGGCAGCTCGGCGTTGGCGATCTGCTGCGCCTTGGCGGTCAGCTCGCTGCGCTCGGCGGGGTCATCGGTCGCGATCGCCTGGTTGACCACCTCGTCGAACTCCGGGTTCGACCAGTTGCCGTAGTTGCTGAACTCGCCGGTACGCAGCACCGAGTACATCTCGAGCGCGTCGGGGCTGGAGAGGTACCAGCTGGTGTAGAACAGGTCGACGCCCTCGCGTGCACTCGGGTCGGAGAAGAGCGCCGTGTAGGCGGCGGGGCTCACCGACTCGACCTTGAGCTTCAGCCCGATCGACTGTGCGGCGGCCGCCGTGGCCTGCGAGATGACGGCGAAGTCGTTGCCGATCGGCGCGGTGACGTAGGTGAGCTCCTCACCTTCGACGCCGGCCTCGGCGATGAGCTTCTTGGCCTCCTCGAGATCCTGTTCGTAGGAGGTGATGTCATCGAAGGCCGCGGTGCGCGCGGCATCCGAGGCGTCACCCCACACCGACTCGGTGGTGAAGACGTCGGTGACCTCGCCGACGCCGCGCACGGCGGCCTGGATGAGGCCCTCACGGTCCATGGCGAGCAGCAGTGCCTTTCGCACCCGCAGGTCGCCCAGCGGCCCCTCGAGGTTGCTGATCACCAGGTCCCCGACTGAGGTACTCGGGGCGAACAGCGCGTCGCCCTTGCCGGATTGGCGCAGCTGCGGCACAGCCTCGATCGGGATCATCCACGAGCCGTCCACATCGCCAGACTTCAACGCGTTGACGCGGGCGGTGGAGTCGCCCATGAAGACGAACTTGACCTCGCCCGAGCGGGCGCTCAGCTCGTCGTCCCAATAGTCGTCGTTGCGGGTGAGTGTGATCGACTCTCCCGACCTCCACTCGGTGAGCGAGAAGGGTCCGGTGCAGTTGACGAGGCCCGACGAGTTGCCGTAGTCCTGGCCCTTCTCCTCCAACGTGGCCGCAGACTCGACGACGCCGGCGGAGCCGCCCATCGAGAGGTTGAACTGCGAGTCCGGGGTGTTCGTGGTGACGGTGACCTCACGGTCGCCGGTCTTCTCGATGCTCGCGACGTTCTGGTATACGGAGTACCAAGACGACCCGACGGCCGGGTCGAGGTGGCGGCTCAGCGAGGCGACCACGTCGTCGGCCGTCAGCGGCGTGCCGTCGTGGAAGCTCACGCCGTCGCGGATGGTGTAGACCCACGTGGTCGGGGTGGTGTGCTCGAACTTCTCGGCGAGCGCGGGTGACACCGTGAAGTCAGGGTTCAGGCGCAGCAGCGACTCGCAGACGTTCGCCAGCACCTGGTTGTCGCTGTAGTCGAACGCGTAGGCGTAGTCGAGCGAGTACGGCTCTGAGTAGCTTGCGAAGGTGAAGCTGTCGATGTCGCCGCTCGGCTCCGCGGTCTGGGTGGTGAGCTCCCAGTCGAGCGCCTTGCCGCCGTCGGCGCCGTCCGTGCTGTTCTTGGCCGGGCCGCAGCCGGTCAGCAGACCGGCGGCGAGAAGGACGGCGGCGCCGAAGGCGACCGGACGGGCGGTGCGGGTCGGGTTCATGAGGACTCCCTGGACGGGTCGGTGAGGGCGGATGCTGTGCTGCTGCTGTCATGGACCCGGCGGCCGTTGATCCAGGTCTGCTCGACGCGGGTGCGGTGCAGCTCTTCGGCCGGGAGGCCGAACGGGTCGGGGGAGATCACGACGAGATCGGCGAGGTAGCCCTCGCGGATGCTGCCGGTGTCGTGATCGCGGTGGTTCACCCAGGCGCTGCCCGAGGTGTAGGCGGCCAGCGCGGTCGCCAGGTCGAGGCACTGGTGCGCACCGCCGAGGGGGCCGCGATCGGAGCCGGGGTAGGCGCGATTCACGGCGATGTGGATGGCATCGAGCGGCGCGGCGCTCGAGACCGGCCAGTCGCTTCCCGCCGCGAGGCGGGCGCCGGCGCGCACGAGGTCGCCGAACGGGTACTGGCGCTCGACGAGTCCGTCCTGCAGGAAGGGCAGCGTGAGCTCGTCGAGCTGGTCCTCGTGCGTGGCCCACAGCGCCTGCAGGTTCGCGACGGCATCGAGCTCGGCGAAGCGCGGCACATCCTCCTCGGCGATCACCTGCAGGTGTGCGAGGTGGTGCCGTCCATCGGTCGCGCCGTTGGCCGCCCGGGCCACCTCGAGCGCGTCGAGGGCCTCACGAACGGCTCGATCGCCCAGTGCGTGCATGTGCACCTGCTGACCTGCCGCGTCGAGGGCGGTGACGTACTCGCGCAGCTTCTCCGGGTCGATGAAGCTCAGACCGTGGTTGTGGGTGTCGTGGCCGTGGTGATCGCGGTACGGCGTGAGCATGGCCGCCGTCTGGTTCTCGGCGACGCCGTCGACCATGATCTTCGTGGTGCCGACGCTGAGGCGCCCGGCCGGCTCGATCGCCGACACGCGGTCACGCTCGGAGACCATGTGCTCGACCTGCTCGAGGCCGCCGCTGCGCACCCACCACTGGGCGCCGGTGACGTGCACCTGCAGCGTGCCTTCGGCGAGCGCGCGCTCGTAGACGGGCAGCGGGTCGGCGAGCGCTGCGTTGCCCTGCCCGACCATGGCATCCTGCCATCCGGTGATGCCGAGCGGGACAAGCTCTTCCTGGGCGCGCAGCAGACCGCGGTAGGCGAGGTCGGCGTCGGTCTTCGGCCGCACCTCCTCGAACAGGTCACCGGCGCCCTCGTGGAACGTCCCCGCCGGGAATCCGTCGGCCTCGCGTTCGATGCGCCCGTCTGCGGGGTCCGCGGTCTCGGCGCTCAGCCCAGCGCGGCGGATGGCCTCGCTCGACGCCCACGCGCTGTGGTGGTCACGGCTCAGCAGCAGCACGGGCCGGCCGGGGGCGGCCTCGTCGAGCAGCGTGCGCCCGGGCGCGCCGCCGGGGAAGTGATCCATCGACCACCCTCCGCCGAGGATCCACTCCTCATCGGGGTTGGCTTCGGCGTAGCCGCGCACGAGCTCGACCGCCTCCTCCGCCGACTCCGCGTCGGAGAGGTTGCACTGCAGCAGCTCGACGCCACCGCCGACCGCGTGGATGTGCGCGTCCTGGAAGCCGGGGCTCAGCAGGGCGCCGGCCAGGTCGATGCGCTCAGCGCCGGGGGCTGCGAAGGCGAGAGCCTCCGCCTCGGGGGCGACGGCGGCGATGCGTCCGTCGCGGATCACGACCGCGTGGTTCTGCAGGGGCTCACCGGAGCCGGTGAAGACCGCGCCGCCGTGGAAGACGATGTCCGTCATTCCGTTCCTTCCTCGTCGAAGTGTGGATCGCCTCACGTTATGGGATGCGCAACACCGATGTCAACACTGTTGACAGCATTGTTGCGCACGTCGTGGCCCGCGTGGCACGATGTAGCGACCGCTCATCCGCCGATCGAGGAGACGCTCACCATGGCGAAAGCCGCAGACTCCGACCGCACCACCCGTGCCCGGCTCGACCCCCGGGTCATCATCGAGGCCGGGCTCGACCTGGCATCCACCCCCGGTGTCTCGTCCGTCTCGGTGCGCGAGCTCGGCACCAGACTCGGCGCCGATCCCACGGCGATCTACCGGCACTTCCGCAGCAAGGAAGCCCTGATGGCGGCCCTGCTCGACGAGCTGAACGCGCGGGCCGTCGCATCGGTCGACGTGCCCGCAGACCAGTGGTCCGAGCGTCTGCGAGCCCTCGCCATCTCTACCCTCGAGTGGTACCGCCGGCATCCGGCCATCGCCATCGAGGCTACCTCGCTGACCACCCATGGCGCGGGCGAACTCGCCGCCGTCGAGCTCATGCTCGACGCGTTCCACCGGGCAGGACTCCGCGACGACGAGCTCGTGCGGCACTACGCCCTGATGGCCACCCACGTGCTCTCCGTGACCGCCGGTATCGCGCGCAGTCACGCCGAACGCGACGGCGACGGCGACGGCGGGGACGAGAACGCCTGGTTCGACGCCCCCCTGCTCGCCGACCCGCGCGCCTTCCCCCTCATCGCCGCCAACAGCGCCGCGCTCGCCGATCTGCAGGACCGCGATCTGTTTCTGATGGGGGTCGACCTCATCATCGAATCCGCCGCGCGAACCGCGGCATCCTGACCTCTGAATCCCACCACCTGGAGAGATCAATGAAGATCGTCATCGTCGGCGCCGGCATCGGCGGCCTCGCAACCGCCCTCAGCCTGGAGGCCGCCGGCTTCCGCGACATCGAGATCCACGAGCGCACCACCGAGATCCGCGGCCTCGGCGTGGGCCTCAACCTGCTGCCGCACGCCATCCGCGAGCTCACCGAGCTGGGCCTCGACGACCGCATCAGCACGCTCGGCGTGGCTCCGGCGACCCTCAGCTACATGAATCGCCAGGGTCAGCTGATCTGGAGTGAGCCACGCGGAGTCGAGGCGGGATACCGCTGGCCACAGCTGTCGGTGCACCGTGGTCGGCTGCAGCTCGCACTGCGGGATGCCGTGATCGAGCGCCTCGGCGACGTGATCCGTCTCGGTCATCGGCTCATCGACGTGCGCACGGGCGATCACGGCCGCGAGATCGCCCGGTTCGAGAACGCCGACGGCCTGAAGGTCGAGGCCGAAGGCGATGTGATCGTCGGCGCCGACGGCATCCACTCCGCCCTGCGCGCGCTGCGCTACCCCGCTGAGGGTGCGCCGCCGTGGAGCGGGCTGACGCTGTGGCGCGGCGTCGCCGTGGTGCCCGAGTTCCTCGACGGACGCACCATGATCATGGCCGGCGACCCCGAACAGAAGTTCGTCGCGTACCCGCTCGCCGCTGAGCCGGGCGATGCGGGCGCACGGGTGAACTTCATCGCCGAGCGCCGCGGCACCGGATCCCCCGATGCAGACTGGAACCGCTCCGTCGACCCCTGGCCGATTGCCGCGCTGTTCGAGGGATGGACGTACGACTGGCTCGACATCCCGGCAGTCATCTCGGCGGCCGAGCAGATCCTCGAGTACCCGATGGTCGACCGCGATGCCCTTCCCCGTTGGACGTTCGGGCGCACCACACTTCTCGGCGACGCCGCGCACGCCATGTACCCGAACGGCTCGAACGGCGGCTCGCAGGCCATTCTCGACGCGCGCACCCTCGCCTTCCACCTCGCCACCGAGCCCGACATCGACCCCGCCCTCGCTGCCTACGAGCACGCACGACGGCCCGCGATGACAGAGCTGCTCGCGACCACTCGCGCCACCGGCCCCGAGCGGGTCATGCAGATCGCCCGCGAGCGCGCCCCCGAAGGGTTCGCCGATGTACACGACGTGATCTCCGCCGAAGAGCTCGAAGAGGTGGCGAACGGCTACAAGCGGGCCGCCGGGTTCCACCCGTCGACGTTGAACGAGCGCGCCTCGTTGTCCGCGGTGCGCGCATGACGTTCGACGCGCTTCCCCTGCCGACGCTGACCCCCGCGTTCGACGTCACGGTCGACCTGGGCGCGCCCGAGGTGCACGGAACGACCAGCGCGGGCCTCCGCCGCGTCGTCCCGATCCTCGGCGGCCGCATCACCGGCGCCGTCGAAGCCGACCTGCTGCCCGGCGGCGCCGACTGGCAGGTCGTGCGCCCCGACGGCACCATCGAGGTGGATGCCCGGTACACGGCGCGCACCGCTGAAGGCGAGCTGCTTCTGCTGCACGCCTCGGGCCTGCGCACAGGAACTCCCGAGGTGCTCGAGCGCCTCGCGCGCGGCGAGGACGTCGACCCGCACGAGTACGAGTTCCGCACGGTCGTGCGGGTGGAGACCGCGTCACCCCGGCTGGCCGCACTGCAGCGCTCCCTGTTCCTGGCATCCGCCGAGCGACGCACCTCGACGGTGCTCTACCGCGCGCACCGCATCGGCTGACTCTCCCTCCTCGGAGGTGGGAAACGCCGGTCAGCACACCCGCTGACCGGCGTTTCGCCTCTGTGGGCAGAGCGGATCAGCCGGCGTTTCCGGCCTCGATCAGCGCGTCGACCTGTTCCCTTGTCACGCCCATGCTCGGGAAGGCGCCGAGTCGCCCGATCGGGAACGACTCCATCATCTTCGCCATCAAATCATCCTCGCCAGGCTCGTCGTCGGCATCCATCAGCTGCTCGCGCACGATCGCGCCGACGATCGGATGCGAGAGCAGCTCACCCAGAGATGAATCGCGGGTCAGCGGCTGGTGCACCTCGTCGCCGACGACGTCGACCTGGACACCCGCGCGGATATCGCGGCTGGAGGCCGCGATCTCGATGCGGTAAGGGCCGCCCTCGACGACCCACCGGTCGACGCGGATGTCCCAATACGCGAGGTCCTCGCGCCGCACCACCAGCTCGACGTCCGCTGTGGCGCCCGCCGCGATCAACACCGAGGCGAATGCCTTGAGCTCGCGCGGCGCACGCTCGACGGCCGAGCCGGCACGACCGGTGTACAGCTGCACCACCTCGCGCCCATCCCGCTCGCCGGCGTTGGTCACGGGCACGCGCACGACGACGTCGCCGGATTCGTTCACCGACGCCTTCGGCGTCCCGTAGGAGAAGCGCGTATAGGAGAGCCCGTGACCGAACGGGAACGCGACGTCCATGCGGCGCTGGTCGTACCAGCGGTACCCGACGAACAGCCCCTCGCCGTAGCGCACATGGCCGAACGAGCCGGGGAACGATCCGAACGCCGGGGTGTCCTCGAGCCGGTGCGGGATGGTCTCTGCGAGGCGGGCCGACGGGTTCACGACGCCGGTGAGCACATCGACGGTCGCCGACCCGCCGGCCTGACCGAGCAGCCACGCCTCGACGATGGCAGGCACTCGCTCAGCGAACGGCACAGCCACGACGGCGCCGTTCGAGAGCACGACGACGGTGTTCGGGTTCACGGCGAGCACGGCGTCCAGCAGCTCGAGCTGCCGAGGCGCCAGATCGATGTGCTCGCGGTCGAATCCCTCCGACTCCTCCGCATCCGTCAGCCCGAGGAAGACGACGGCGATGTCGCGCGAAGCCGCGAGGGCGACGGCCTCTGCGCCGAGCGTCTCGGTATCTGCGGCGGAAGCGCGGGAGACAGGGAAGCCCGCTGCGAACGCGACCCGGTCGCCGGCGACTGCGGTGAACGCGTCGAGCGCGGAATCGACGCGGGAGGGGTTGATGTGCGACGAGCCGCCGCCCTGGAAGCGCGGGGTGCGCGCGAACTCCCCGATGAGCGCGATCGACGCATCCGGTGCGAGCGGCAGCAGCGGCTGTCTCCCCTCGCCGACCGGATCGTTCTTCAGCAGAACGATGGACCGCGCGGCCGCCTCGCGGGCGAGGGCGTGGTGCGCCTCGACGTCGAGCGGGCCGGATGCCGCGGGTCGGGCCTGCGCCTTGCCGGCGAGCGCCGCCGCGCGGCCGGCCGCGCGATCGAGCACGGCTTCGTCGAGCGAGCCGTCCCGGACCGCCGCGACGATCTGGGCGTCGGTCGTGCCGTCGCCGCCGGGCATCTCGAGATCGAGACCGGCCACGAGAGCGGCGACCCGGTCGTTCACAGCGCCCCAGTCCGAGACGACGAGACCGTCGAAGCCCCATTCGTCGCGCAGCACCTGGGTGAGCAGCCACGGGTCCTCCGACGCGTACACGCCGTTGACGCGGTTGTACGAGCACATCACGGTCCACGGCTGGGCGTCGGTGACGACGCGCTCGAAGGCGCGCAGGTACATCTCGCGCAGCGGGCGCGCGTCGATGTCGGCTGACACGCGCATGCGATCGGTCTCCTGGTTGTTCGCGGCGAAGTGCTTGAGCGACGCGCCGACGCCCTGCGACTGGATGCCGCGCACCAGCCCCGCACCCATCACCCCGGCCAGCAGCGGGTCTTCGGAGAGGTACTCGAAGTTGCGGCCGCACAGCGGCGAGCGCTTGAGGTTGACTCCTGGCCCCAGCACCACCGCCACGTCTTCGATGGCCGCCTCGACACCGATAGCGCTGCCGATCCGTTCGGCCAGCGCCGGATCGAACGTCGACGCGATCGCCGCCGCGGGAGGGAAGCAGGTCGCGGGAACGCTGTCGTCGAGTCCGAGGTGGTCGCCGGCGCCCGCCTGTTTGCGCAGTCCGTGCGGGCCGTCTGTGAGCATCATCGCCGGGATTCCCGGAGCCTGCTTCGTGTGCCAGAAGTCGGCCCCGCTGGTGAGGGATGCCTTCTGCTCGAGAGTGAGGGATGTGAGGTCGGTCATGGGGTTCCTTCTGATCTCGGATGGGTCGCGGCTCAAGCGCGGCTCAGGTGCGGCTGGTCTGCACGGCTCAGCGCAGCGCGTCGACCGAGCGGTACGCCTTGGCTTCGTCGCGGGTGGGGGTGTCGTACACACGCGCAGTGCCGGAGGCATCGAGCCGCGGCCATCCCGGATCACCGTCGCGCACGAACGCGACGGCGGCCGAGTGCACCTCGTCGGCGAGCGCCTGCGGTGGGTTGGGTCCGGCGAGCGGCTGCATCGCCGGACCGTCGAGGCAGTCGAAGAAGAACGGCACATCGAGGCAGTGCTCGGCGAACCCGAACGCTCCCGACGGCCACGCGAATCGGTACAGCCAGGTCGGTGCCGGGCCTCGATCGGCGGCGATGTCGAGCACCGCGGTGCGGAACATCCGGTCGGTGAGCACCCGGCCCGCCAGCCTGGTCTTGCCGAGGGCTGCGACGTCGGCGTTCGCGGCGAGGTACGCCTTACGCCGACTGCGCGGCACGCCGAGCTTGCCGAGCAGCATGCCGGTGGGCACCCAGCGAAGGGTCTTGGCCACGTCGGCCATCGCCATCGTGAACTCGTCGTCGGTGGCCCCCATCACAAGCGGCTTGTCAGCACCGACTCCGGCACGCAGCGATTCGCGAGTGGTCTGCGGCAGCAAATCGCCGTCGACCACAGGTCCCAGCGGGAGCCCGTCGTCGATGATCGAGTCCATCAGGTTCTCGGTGGCCTTCTTCTGCAGCTCCAGCAGCCGCTCCTCCGACACGCTGCGCAAGCCCTCGAGTGTCGACTCGACCCCGGCATCCGCCGCCATTCGCCGCCCGAACGCCTCAGCGCGGGCGGCCGAGACGTCTCCGAGCGCACCCGAGATCGCGTACCCGCCACGGAAGAGGTGCTGCGCGCTCGGCATCCCGAGCAGGGTGAGCACCGCTCCACCGCCGGCGGACTGCCCGGCGATGGTGACCCGCGCAGGGTCGCCGCCGAATACGGTGATGTTCTGCTGCACCCACTCCAGGGCGAGCAGCCAGTCGCGCACCCCGCGGTTCGAAGGCGCGCCGCCGATCCAGCCGAACCCGTCGAAGCCGAGCCGGTACGAGATCGTCACGGTGACGACGTCGTCGCGGTTGAAGTTGCGTCCGTCGTACCAGGGACTGGCCGGAGACCCGGCGAAGTACCCGCCGCCGTGGATCCACACCAGCACGGGCAGACCCCCTCCCGGGGCTGTGACCGCCGGATCCGGTGTGAACACGTTGACGTTCAGAGTGCTCTCCCCCGGAACGCTCGGCTCGGGGATCAGGGTCACGCCGGGGTCGCCGCGCTGCGTCGTGGGTGCGAAGGCCAGGGCATCCCGCACGCCCTGCCACGGCGCCTTCGGCACCGGGGCGGCGAATCGCAGCTCACCGACCGGCGGCTCGGCGAACGGGATGCCGAGGAACGCCGCCGACCGGGGATTGCCCGTGCTGCCGGTGGTGGGGCGCCAGCGCCCGCGCACGCGGCCTGCCGCAGTCTGCACCTCGACGAGGTCTGTGGTCTGCTCGGTCATGGAGTCTCCTCTCGTCACGCCTGTCATCGCACGCCCTTGATCGGAGCGATCGCGATCGCGGCCAGCACCACGAAGATCATCCCGAACACGAACAGCATCGGGTAGCCCCCGAGCGAGGTGATGATGAGCGCGGCGATGCCCGAGCTGAGCGCCTGGGGAATGTTGGTGGCGACGTTGAGGATGCCGAGGTCCTTGCCGGCGTCTGATCCCTCGCTGGGCAGAACCTCGGTCATCAGTGCCGCATCGACGGACATGTACAGTCCGAAGCCGATGCCGTTGACGATGCTCAGCACGATCATCCCGGTCATGTCGGGCATGATCAGAGGGGCAGCGAGGCCCGCGACCATCACGACCGATGCGACGTAGATGAACACCTTGCGGCGGCCGACCTTGTCGCTCCACCAGCCCGAGAGCAGGATCGCCACCAGCGTCGGCACCAACGACACGAGCGTGAGGGTGACCGTGGCGCCCTGTGCCTCGACGATCGACATGCCGATGTAGTCCGTCAGCAGGTAGAGCTGGTACGCCGCGACGACGAAGTAGCCGAGGATCAGCAGGAAGCGGGCGGTGAACGCCCAGAAGAAGTCGGGGTGCCGGCGGGGGTTGACCCAGAACCCCTTGAAGAACGTCGCCCAGTTGAAGTCAGCCACCGCGGCATCCTTCGACGACCAGTCGCGGTTGACGAGCACGAACAGCACGGTGATCACGATGACGGCGATGCCGAAGGTCGAGTACCCGATGCCCAGCTGCGTGCCCAGGGCAGCGGCGAGCATGACGCCCACGGTCATGCCGAGCTGGGTTCCGAGGCCGATCATGGCGCTCGCGCCGCCGCGCTGCGACCGCGTGAAGCGATCGGCGGTGATCGTGGTCAGCGGCGCCTGCAGGAAGTTGAGAGCCACCTGGATGATCACCCAGAAGACGGTGATCCACAGGATGTCGGTGAGCGAGCCCATACCGAACAGGAAGATCCCGCCGACCAGTGCTCCCATGACCATCCACGGCGCACGTCGGCCGAAGCGCGAGCGGGTGCGGTCGCTGAGCGCGCCGGCGAGGGGCTGGGCGAACAGCGTGAACACGAACGACACGGTCGTCACGATGAAAAGGTTGCCGACCTTGTTCGCGTCGTCCAGCAGGGCGATCTGGGTGGGCAGCAGGATGACGACGAGACCGCCGTATGTGGCATAGAGGGTGAGCGCGGCGACCAGCAGTCCAGCGCGCAACGCCCGCCCCGCGGGCGGACTGGCAGCCGGCTCCCCCGCCCGGGGTGGGGTGGCGGAGATCACGCCGGTGGGCGCGACGGCGACGATCGGATCGGGTGCGGACATGTCTGCTCCTCGTCGAGCGGTGAGAATGGGTCGGAAAGGGCCGGATGCCGAACGGTGTTCGGTATTTGCTTCCATGCTTGCAGGCCCGGCGAGGGTAACGCAAGCTATTCTCGAACAATGTTCGGCTTTAGTGTGCGTCGGTAGTGTGGAGCCATGGCACGACGAGGGGCATATGCGAAGGGCGTGGCCAAACGCGAGGAGATCCTCGCCGCGGCGCTCGCCGTCGTCGCCGAGCGCGGGTACGGGAAGGCCTCCGTGCGCGAGATCGCCGAGGCGGCCGGTCTCAGCCCCGCCGGGCTGCTGCACTACTTCGGCTCGAAGGAGGAGTTGTTCGTCGCCATCCTGGCCGCGCGCGACGCCCGAGACACCGAGGAGTACGAGGGGCTCAGCTTCGCCGAATCGTTGGTCGCAATCGTGCGGCACAACGCATCGGTGCCCGGATTGGTGCACCTGTACGCCCGGCTCGCCGCCGATGCCGGTGACGCCGAGCACCCCGCACGGAAATTCTTCCTCGACCGCACGGCGATGCTCGAGACGATGGCGCGCGATGCCCTGGCCGAGGCGCAGCAGGAGGGCGAGATCCGCGCCGACGTCTCACCGGAGTGGGTCATGCGCGTGCTGCACGCCGCCGCTGACGGCCTGCAGACCGCGTGGATGCTCGACCCCACGATCGACATGGCCGCCGATCTGGAGGAGTTCCTGCGGGTGCTCCGCCCGGTATGAACGACACCGAAGACGAGTCCGCGAGCGACGCGTTGATCGCGCAGACAGCAGACGGCCCGGTGCGAGGCATCCGCCGACCCGACGGATCGCTCGCCTTCCTCGGCATCCCTTACGCTGCACCGCCGACCGGCCGCCGGCGGTTCCAGCCTCCGCAGCCCGTGACGCCGTGGGCGGATCCGCTCGATGCGACGCAGTACGGCCCCACGCCGCAGCGACGCGAGGAGCCGAATGCGATCATCCCCGAACCGAGCATCCCCGGCACCGCGACCCTGAATCTCAACGTCTTCACCCCTGCGATCGCCGGCAGCGCCCCTGTGCTGGTCTGGATCCACGGTGGCGGGTACTCCTCGGGCTCGCCCGCCAGCCCCTGGTACGACGGGCGCGCCTTCGTGCGCGACGGGATCGTCACCGTCGCGATCTCGTACCGACTCGGCTTCGACGGCTTCGGCTTGATCGACGGCGCGCCAGACAACCGCGGCGTGCGCGACTGGCTCGCCGCGCTCGAGTGGGTGCAGCGCAACATCGACGGCTTCGGCGGCGACCCTGGCCGTGTGACGATCGCAGGGCAGTCCGCCGGCGGCGGCGCGGTGCTGACGCTACTCGGGATGCCCGAGGCCCAGCATCTGTTCCGCGCGGCGATCTCGATCAGCGGCGCCCTCGGCGACCTGCCACGCGACCGCGCGAAGAGACGCAGCGAGCGTCTGGCATCGATGATCGGCTGCGAGCCGACGCTCGAGGGCTTCCGCGGTGTGAAGGAGCGCGAACTCACGCGGCGCCAGTACGAGGCGTCCCTGTTGGGCAAGACCCGCCTCGCCGCCACCACCGCGACCCTCACCGACGGCCTGCCGTGGGGACCGGTGATCGACGGCGCGCTGATCACCCGCCCGACCGTCGACTCGTACGCCGCGGGCGTGGGCGCCGACAAGCCGCTGCTGCTCGGGGCGACCGACGACGAGTTCACGATGGTATTCGACGGCGCCCCGCGCATCCTGCGCTGGGTGCCGGTGCCGCTCGCCCTGCTGCTTGTCGAGAAGACCCGCGCGCTGCGTCGCGGCTGGCGCCGGGCGAACCGGGCTCGGCGAGGCTCGGGTGCGGCGCTCGGTCGTTTCGTGACCGACAGGGTGTTCCGCTCGCTCGTGGTGCGGATCGCCGAGACCAGACGGGATGCCCGCACCTGGGCGTACCGGTTCGCCTGGACGTCGCCGACGAACGGGTGGTCGTACCACTGCCTCGACGTGCCGTTCTGGTTCGACTGCCTCGACGACCCGCACGTGGCTCGCATCGCAGGCGACGATCCTCCACAGCACCTCGCTGATGAGATGCACGCCGCCGCGGTCTCGTTCATCCGCGACGGCGACCCCGGCTGGCCGGCCTGGCGCACCGAGCCCGGCACCACCCGCGTGTTCGGTGACCAGCCCGCGCTCTCCCGCTCGGCCTACGACGACGCCCTGCCCCTGGTTTGACGCCGCGCGTCTCGCGCAACACCGCGAGGCTGGCGCCACACCGCGAACCCCGTCAAATCTGCTCGCTCGGCCCATATGGCCGCCTCACACGAGAGGAAGCGACCATCCGGGACCAGTCAGCGAGAGCGACACCAACGCCATGCAACGCACAGGGCCCATATGGCCGCCTCACACGAGGGGAGGCGACCATATGGGCCCAGCGGGCGAGAGAGCCAGTGACGAGAAGGCCACCGGCCGCGCGACTCAGCGCACGGGCTCGAGCAGCGGGATGTCGTAGCGGTGCGGCGTGCCGAAGCGGTGCGCGGTGATCGACACGGCCTGCTCGCGCAGGAAGGTCAGCATCTCGACGCGACCGGCCGAGACGACCGGGTTGGCGTAGATCGCGAGGCTCGGCGATCCCTCGACGGCCGTCGCGGTCTCCAGCGCGTCGGCGCCGATCAGGCGCACGCGGCCACCCGCGGCGGCAAGGCGACGGGCGTGGGATGCCCAGGTCGCGGCGTCCTCGGTGACCACGACGACATCGTGCGCACCGAGCCAGGTGACCACGGGCGCGGGCAGAGCGGATGCGGAGCTCACGGTCACCCGTGCGCGCAGGCGCGCTCCGGCGGTGGCGACGCGCAGCAGCTCGGCGACGCGGCCACCCTCGAAGCGGATCGTGACCGGCAGCGCCTGGTAGCGCAGCGCGTTCTGCTCGGTGATGAGGCCGGTGGCATCCCGCACGACGCCGAACTCGGCTGCCAGCGCGTCGATGTCGGTGGCCAGCGCGCCGCGCAGCCACTCGGCGTCGGCGCCCTCGACGAGGGCCGCGGCCGATGACGCGAGCGCGTCGAGCGTCGTGGCCGACTGCACCGCGGCATCCGTCCACTCCGACAGGGCGACCAGGTAGTTCGGGCCGCCTGCCTTGGACCCGGCGCCGACGGCCGCCTTCTTCCAGCCTCCGAACGGCTGACGCTGCACGATGGCACCGGTGGTGCCGCGGTTGACGTACACGTTGCCGGCTTCGATCGAAGCCAGCCACTGCTGCACCTCGTCGACGTCGAGGGAGTGGATGCCGCTGGTGAGGCCGTAGTCGATGTCGTTGACCATGTCGATCGCCTCGGTCAGCGAGTCGGCGGTCATGACACCGAGCACGGGGCCGAAGTACTCGACCCGGTGGAACTCGCTGCCGCGCTGCACGCCGTCGCGGATGCCAGGGCTCCAGAGCTGACCGGCGTCGTCGAGCTTCGCAGGCTCCAGCATCCAGGACTGCCCGGGGTGCAGCTCGGTGAGGGCGCCGACCAGCTTGCCCTCGGCCGGTCCGATCAGCGGTCCGATGCGGTTCGTGCCGTCTTCCGGCATGCCCACCTCGTAGGCGCGCACGGCGTCGATGAGCTGACGGCGGAAGCGCTCCGACTTCGCGACCGAGCCGACGAGCACCACGAGCGAGGCGGCCGAGCACTTCTGGCCGGCGTGGCCGAAGGCCGAGTACGCGACGTCCTTCGCGGCGAGATCGAGGTCGGCCGACGGGGTGACGATGATGGCGTTCTTGCCGCTCGTCTCGGCGAGCAGCGGCAGGTCGGCACGGAAGCCGCGGAACAGCTCGGCGGTCTCGAAGCCCCCGGTGAGGATCACGCGACCGACAGCCGGGTCGCTGACCAGCTGGGTGCCGAGCTCGCGCCCGTCGAGCTGCACGTACTGCAGAACGTCGCGCGGCACGCCGGCCTCCCACAGCGCCTCGATCATGACGGCGCCCGAGCGGCGGGCCTGGCGGGCGGGCTTGATAATCACCGGCGAACCGGTGGCGAGCGCCGACAGGGTGGAGCCGGCCGGGATGGCGACCGGGAAGTTCCACGGCGGGGTGACGACGGTGAGTCCGACGGGCTGCATGACCGCGCCGTCGACGTCGGCGAGCTTCTTGGCGCTCTCGGCGTAGTAGTGCGCGAAGTCGATCGCCTCGGAGACCTCTGGGTCGCCCTGCTCGATGATCTTGCCCGCCTCGGATCCCATGACCTCGAGCAGATCGGCGCGGCGCGCCTCGAGGATGTCACCGGCGCGGTGCAGGATCTCGGCGCGGCCGGCGGCGCCGAGGGCGCGCCATGCCTCACCGGATGCCACGGCCGTGGCGATGCGCTCGGAGAGCTGCTCCGAGGTGCTGAGCGTGTTGGCCGCGACGGTCTCGTCGCCGAGCGTCGAGCCGACCATCCGCGAGCGGATCGCGTCAGCCCAGGCGCGGTTGCCGGCCAGCGACGGGTCGGTGTCGGGCGTGTTCTGGAACACGTATCCCTCCTGGGCCCCTGAGCCCGCCGAAGGGTCGGGCGACTGGCGGTTCTGCGTGCGGTTCGCGGCAGGCACCTCGACGGGGACGGTCTGGATGGATGCCAGGAAGCGCTGCTTCTCGCGCTCGAACAGCGCCGGATCGGTGTCGAGGTCGAACACGGCCGACATGAAGTTCTCGTGCGAGGCGCCCTCTTCGAGACGGCGGATCAGGTAGGCGATCGCGACGTCAAACTCGTCGGGGTGCACGACGGGCGTGTAGAGCAGCAGCGAGCCGACGGTGCGCTTGACGACCTCGGCCTGGGCCGTGGCCATGCCGAGCAGCATCTCGAACTCGACTCCCTGGGTGACGCCGCGCTTCTCAGCGAGCAGCCAGGCGAGGGCGATGTCGAACAGGTTGTGCCCTGCGACGCCGATGCGCACGTTGCCGATGTGCTCGGGGCGCAGCGCGTACTCGATCACGGCCTTGTACGACGAGTCGGACTGCTGCTTCGACGACCAGGTCGCGAGCGGCCAGCCGTGGGTCTCGGCGTCGACGGTCTCCATCGGCAGGTTGGCGCCCTTGACGACGCGCACCTTGATCGGCGCTCCACCGTCGGCGACGCGGGCGGCGGCCCACTCCTGCAGGCGCATCATCGCCGAGAGCGCGTCGGGCAGGTACGCCTGCAGCACGATGCCGGCCTCGAGGCTCTTGAACTCGGGTCGGTCGAGAATGCTCGTGAAGACCGCGATCGTGAGGTCGAGGTCCTTGTACTCCTCCATGTCGAGGTTGATGAACTTCTGGGTCCCTGAGCCCGTCGAAGAGCCACGCGCGGCGATCCGGTACAGCGGCAGCAGCGCCTCGGCGGCGTCGGCGACGGCCTCGTCGAAGGCCCACGGGCTGTGCGGGGCAACGGTCGACGACACCTTGATCGACACGTAGTCGACGTCGTCGCGCTCGAGCAGACGGCGGGTGCCCTCGAGACGGCGCTTCGCCTCCTCACGTCCGAGGATGGCCTCGCCGAGCAGGTTGATGTTGAGCTTCACGCCCTGCGTCTCCCGGATGTGCTTGATGGCGGCACCGAGCTTCTCGTCGCGCGCGTCGACGATGAGGTGGCGCACCATCTGCCGCAGCACGGCGCGGGCCGAGGGAACGACCACGCCGGGCAGCATGCCGGCGGTGAAGCCGCCGAGGCCGATCGCGGCGCGCATCGGCGCGGGCAGGAACCCGGGGGTCAGCGGCACGAGCTCCTTCAGCTTGGTCGCGGCGACCTTGAGGTCTTCGGGGCGCACGACGCCGTCGACGAACCCGACGGTGAAGTCGAGTCCGTTCGGATCGCGCAGCACGCCGGCGAGGCGCTCGCCTGCGGCATCCGTCGGGACGTCGCGGCTCTCCACGAGCCACTTCTTCACAAGGGCGACGGCGTCGTCGCCGAGCGCGGCGAGTTCGGCGATGGATGCTTCGGAGGCGGGCGCAGAAGTGCTCATTCCTACAGGATGCCCCGGGGACACCGTGCAAGAAAAGCGATCGTTTCTGAATAGTATTGTTCGATATCCCCACCGGTCGTTGAGCGCCCTTCGACTCGTCGCTGCGCTCGTCGCTCAGGAACCGCGAGCGAGACGAAACGCGTTCATCAGAGGAACTGACATGTTCGAGCTGAGACGGCTGCGCCTGCTGCATGAGCTGGCGCTGCGCGGCACGATCGCGGAGGTCGCCGCCTTCCTCTCCTACTCCCCCTCGACCGTCTCACAGCAGCTCTCGCTGCTGGAGAAGGAGGCCGGAGTCGCGCTGCTCGAGCCCGACGGCCGCAGGGTGCGCTTGACCCCGCAGGGCCGGATGCTGGCCGAGTACGCCGCACGAGCTCTGGAACTCGACGAGGAGGCACGTGCCGCATTGACCGCGCACGCAGGTTGGGAGCCGGTGCGCATCGCTGCGATGCCCACCGCTGCGCAGACCATCGTGCCGGCCGCGCTGACCCTGCTGGCCGAGCGCGCCCCCGGGCTGCGTGTGGAGCTCGCCGAGCTGCCGCCCGAGGAGAGTCTGTTCGAGCTGTGGGCTCGGCGCTTCGACCTGGTCATCGCCGAGCAGTACCCGGGGCAGACGCGCGAGAAGCGCGACGGGGTGGTGCACGAGCTGCTGGGCGAGGACCCCATCCGCATCGTGCTGCCGCCGGCCGAGCCTCCGGTCGCCCTGCAGGAGCTGCGTGATCGCGCCTGGGTGATGGAGCCCGAGGGAACCGCCGTGCGGCAGTGGACGGTGCAGCAGTGCCGTGCCGCCGGGTTCGAGCCCGACGTGCGATTCGAGGCCGCCGACCTCACCGCGCACGTCCGCCTCGTGGCATCCGGTCATGCCGTCGGCATGCTGCCCGACCTGATCTGGGGCGACGAGCCCAGCCCGCTCTCCGTCGGCGACCTGCCCGGCTCACCGGTGCGCCAGGTGTTCACCGCGGTGCGCGCCGCCTCGCGCGCACACGAGGCGGTCGATGTGGTGCGCACCGCGCTGCGCGACGCCTTCGCCGCCCACCGCCGCGTCGCGCCCTAGACGGCCCACCGACCCTGCGTGAAGATGGGCAGGTGACCGCATACCTCCGCCCCGCGATCGCGTCGCCGGTGTTCCGCGACGACGACGGCCGGGTGATCGAGTACGGGCGCAGGTGGCCGGACTCCCCACCAGAAGACACCTACTCGGTGGATCGGCATCCCGAGCGCTTCGCGCCCCTGCACACCGTCGCCGACGCCCTCGTCGCCCACCTCCGCACCACGTACGACGTGGAGGTGCAGGAGGGCGTCGAGGTGGCATCCGATCTGCTCCACCCGCATCCCGACGTCGTCCGCGCCGTGCGGATCCGGCCGCCTGACCCGGCATGCGCGGTGCTGACCTTCGTGTTCACGGCGTACCCCGGCGTCTTCCTGCACGCCGGGCTGCTGCACGACTTCCACTATCCGACCTGCGGATGCGAGGCGTGCGACGAGGAGTGGACGGCCGAGGCCGAGCGTCTCGAAGAGCAGGTCCTCGCAGTCGTGACCGGGAACTACCGGGAGAGCATCGACCGCGGGCGTCGCCCGTGGGTCGAGTCCGAGACGACGTTCCCGAACGGGTCGAGCTCGGGGCAGGCCCGCGCAGAGGACTTCCCGCCCGAACGTCTGACCGCAGCGCTGCCGATCCTCACCGGCCGAACCGAGGCGTGGGCGGCCTGGCCGCCGGCGCGCTGAGTCAGACCGGTCGGACCTGGGCGTGCGGCATCCGCTCGCGCATCACGCGGACCGCCTCGGGATTGTCGTCGACGAGCACCGCATGCCGCCCGAGGGCCGAGGCGACCGCTCCGGTCGTACCCGAACCCGCGAACAGGTCGAGCACCCGGTCGCCGGGCCGCGACGACGCCTGCACGATGCGGCGCAGCACTCCCTCGGGCTTCTGCGTGGGGTAGCCGGTCTTCTCGCGGCCGGTGGTCGGCACGATCGTGTGCCACCACACGTCGGTGGGCAGCTTGCCGCGGGCGGCTTTCTCGGCGGTGACGAGACCGGGGGCCATGTACGGCTCGCGATCGACGTCGTCGGCGTTGAACACGTGCCGGCCGGGGTTCTTCGCGTACACAAGGATCGTGTCGTGCTTGGTGGGCCAGCGGCTGCGCGACTTCGCGCCGTAGTCGTAGGCCCAGATCAGCTCGTTGAGGAAGCAGTCGCGCCCGAACACGGCATCCATCATCACCTTCGCGTAATGCGCCTCGCGGTAATCGAGGTGCAGGTAGAGGGTGCCGTCGTCGGCGAGCAGCCGCCAGGCCTCCTCGAGCCGCGGCATGAGGAAGTCGCCGTAGTCGTCGAAGCGGTCATCGAAGGTGCGCAGCATGCCGCGCACTCGCTCGTACGAGTGCCCATGGAACCCGTACCGGATCTCCTTCGCGACCTCGAGCGGCTCTGCGTCGACGGCATCCGCCTCGGGGGGCACGCTGCGCCGCGCGGTGACCACCTCGCGGCCGCGAGTGCGACCGGTGTTGAAGGGCGGGTCGAGATAGATCAGGGTGAAGGATCCGGATGCCAGCGACGCGGCGGCCGCGAGATTGTCGCCCTCGATGATCTCGACGGTCCCCGTCGCCGCGGCGGGCCGGTCCTGGGCTGCTGCGGCGGGCCGGTCCTGGGCTGCTGCGGCGGGCCGATCCTGGGCTGCTGAGCCTGCCGAAGCATCGCCCGACCCTTTGACAGGCTCAGGGACCCAGGTGGGAGATGTCACACTCACGACGCCCTGCACTCAAGGAACACGGTGCAGCCACGCGTCGGTCGCGAACTTGCTCTCGACCAGGGCCTCGGCGGCCGCGTACTCGTCGGCGGTGATCCCGCCGTCCTCCGCCCCGGTGAGCGCACGGAAGGTGGCCTTGAAGCGGTCGATGATCTCGCTGCGCTCCATACCGGTCTGCGTGCGCAGCGGGTCGACGCGCTTGGCCGCCGAGGTCGTGCCCTTGTCGCTGAGCTTCTCGCGCCCGATCCGCAGCACCTCGGTCATCGTCTGCCCGTCGATGTCGTACGAGATGGTCGCGTGGTGCAGCACACCGCCGTTTGCCAGACGCTTCTGCGCCGCGCCGCCGATCTTGCCGGTGGGCGAGGCGATGTCGTTGAGCGGCTGGTAGGTGGCGTCGATGCCGACGGATCGAAGCGCCTGCAGCACCCAGTCATCGAGGAAGGCGTACGAATCGGCGAACGTCATGCCCTGCACGAGCGCGGCGGGCACGTATAGCGAGTAGGTGATGATCTGGCCGGCGGCCATCATCATCGCGCCGCCGCCGGAGATCCTGCGCACGACGTCGAAGCCGTGCTTTGCTGCGCCCTCCGGGTCGACCTCGTTGCGGTACGACTGGAACGATCCGATCACGACGGCCGACTCGTTCCACTCCCAGATGCGCAGGGTCGGGCGCCGGCGCCCCTCCCCGACGCGGGCGGTGAGCACCTCGTCGAGCGCGAGGTTCATGCGCGGCGAGACGGCCTTCTCGTGCACGATCTCCCAGTCGAAGTCACGCCAGCCGGGAGCGGTCACCAGGGCGCGGCGCACCACCGTGCCGACCGTCTCGGGCGAGAAGCCGAGCAACTGGGCGCCCTCGGGCAGCGCCGCGCGCACGGCGGCGGCGATCGTTGCGGCGTCGGCCTCGACCGGCATGCCGTCGACAGCGGCGTTGATGGCCTCGAGCGCCGTGTCCGGCTCGAGGAAGAAGTCGCCCGCGAGGCGGAAGTCGCGGATCAGTCCGTCGTCGACCTCGAGGTCGACGACGACGAGCTTTCCACCGGGAACCTTGTACTCACCATGCACCCGTCCAGCTTAACTGCGGCCGCCCCGCACCGTCCGGCCGGGTGTCGATGATGCGGGACGACCGCCAGCGGGAGCAGTGAGCAGTCCTTGACGGAGGAACTCTGGCATGAAACGACATTGCTTACCGATCTCGCCAGCCGTTCTCACGACTACCCCGTTTGATGGCGCTTGTCGCAGCGCTGGTCGAGGCGTATCGTCTTCCCAACTAGGGCGGGCCGATTCATAGGGGAATCCAATGCACGTGAAACCCGGTGCGCGGTTCGAAAGCGTCAAGGGAAACATGATTCTAGAAGGCTGCCAGTTCGAGTCCGAAGGAAAGAGCACCCGCGCAGTCTTCTTGCGTGGATCGAAGATCCGATAAGTCTGACCGTCACGAAAACCAGTACGAAGCGGTTCTGGAACTCGTCAGGCGGATACTCCGGCAGCCATTATCGGTATCAAGCGACCAACACTGGGTGGACCATGACCGGGTACACTCCCCTAGACACAGCTACATATTCGGACACTATTGCGCGATTCCAGAACTTCGCATTCTGCAATCCCTTGGTTGCCACCTACTCGAACCACAATGCCACGAAGATCACCACCAGCACGGGCGGCACGTGGTCCTATTATCAGAACATGTATAAGTGGGGAGACTGCAGTAGTCTACTTAGCTACCATTACGCCACCTATACCTTCTGAAAATTGCTACCTTTCATATGACTGAGCACAGCCAGCGGAATCGCACCACGGGTGCGGCGCTCCTGGTCAGTTCGGTTGCCGGGTTCCTGCTCAGCATCGTGCTTCTCTTCGCGACCCTGCTAAGCGGCCTGGCCGTCGTCGGGGTCGGTGCGCTCGGGACCCGCATCCCTCTTCGCCGACGCGAGATGGCTCTTGCCGTCGGGGCAGGACTGCTCATCGGCGGTCTTGCGTACGTGCTTCTCGGGCTGTGGCAGGCGGCCGAGTCGCCGAGTCCGTGACGTCACTCGCCCACCGCGCACGGTCGGGTCGGGCAGGTCTGTGTCGATGCGCGGCTTGGCGCCGCGCGAGGCGCGCATCCACACGAAGAAGCCGACGATCGTGAACGCGCCGTAGAACAGGTACATGAACGCGGTGGCGTAGTAGCCGGCGGAGAACAGCAGCGGCACGCCCACGGCATCCACCGCCACCCAGATCAGCCAGAACTCGACCCAGCCCTTGGCCATCGCCCAGGTCGCCAGCAGCGATCCGACGAACGTCCACGCGTCGCTCCACACCGGCTCGTAGGATCCGAGCATCCGGAACAGCGGGGTGAGCGCCGCCGTCCCGATCAGCAGAGCCCCGACCAGCAGAACGCGCGTGCGCCCTGATGCCCACCGCGGCGTGACGGCATGCCCCTCGCTGTCGCGAGCCTGCCGCCAGCGCACCCAGCCGTAGATCGCCACCGCGATGAACATCACCTGACGACCGGCCTGCCCGAGCAGGTTCGCGGCGTGCTCGGTGCCGAACAGGCTGCCGAGGAACACGGTGAGCAGCAGCAGATTGCCGACGACCCCGATCGGCCACGCCCAGAGCCGGCGGCGCATCGCACCCAGAGCGCTGGCGAGACCGAAGACGTTGCCGACGACTTCCCGCACGAGCAGCGTCGATGAGCCGACGGCGATCTGCGCGTTGAACGCGTCGATCAGCCACTGCAGGACGTCGGGCACCTCAGGCCTTCGCCGGGATGCGCGACTCGAGCCAGGCGACCAGGTCGGCGCGCACGTCGTCCTGCTGCAGCTCGTTGAAGAGCTCGTGCCGCGCGTCGGGGTAGACCAGCGTCGTCACGTCGGTCAGGCCCGACCGGTTGCGGTACGCGTCGGCGAGCTTGTGCACGCTGCGCGGGCCGCCGACCGGGTCGTCGCGGCCGACCATCAGCAGCACCGGTATCCCCTTCGACGAGCTCAGGGACCCCAGAAGGTTCTTCTTCGGCAGTCCGTACAGGCGCGCCGCCTCGACCGGTCCGAACAGGGTGAGCAGCGGCACCTCGGTCGTCAGCGGGTCGTCACGGAACGCCGCCCAAATCGCCTCGTCGCGCGAGAGCCATTCCAGCCCGTGCGCGTTCGGCCCCTTCCATCGGGCGTTCAGCGGGCGCGGGTTGAGATCGGTCGGGGTGCGCAGCGCCGATCCGGTGAGCACGACCGCGTCATAGGCCTCCGGATGCCGGTTCAGCAGCATCTGCGCCAGGAACGACCCCCACGAATGGCCGAGCAGGACGAGCGGGAGGTCGGGATGCTCGCCGCGGATGATCTCGGTGAGCTGCCAGCACGCGTCGACGGTCGCGCGCAGGCCGCCTGGGCCCAGGCGGCCGAGCTTCGCCGGACCGCCGTGCTGCCGGATGCCCGTGCGGCCGTGTCCTCGGTGGTCGTCGGCGTAGACGTGGAACCCCGCCGCGACCAGCGCGTCGATGGTGCGGACGTACCGGCCGGCGTGCTCGCCCACGCCGTGCAGCAACTGCACCACTCCCCTGGCGTTGCCCGCGGCCTCGTAGACGTCGTAGACGATGGCGATGCCGTGGGCATCGACGAACTCAGCAGTGCGAGGGGCGGCCATGCCTTCGAGTCTACGGAGCGGGCTCGGCGCGGGCCGCCTGCCGCCCCGCCGTCAGGCCGCCTGCGACTTCGCGAGCGCGTCGACGATCGAACGCGCGGCCTCGAGGTCGGTGACCTCATGGCCGCCGACGCCGTCGCTGGCGGAGCCCAGGCGCACCCCGCCGTCGACGGTGACGGTGCGCTTGGCGGAGAAGTGCACGGCATCGACGCCTGCGCCGGCCACGGTGGCGACATCGGCCGCGGTGATCCCGCCGCCGGCCATCACCTCTATGTCTCCCGCCGCTTCGCGCACGAGAGCGCGCAGCACGTCGAGACCATCGACCGCGCGCGAGGCGGCCCCCGAGGTCAGCACGCGGCGAAGTCTCAGCTCGCGCGCGAGGTGCAGCGCGGCAAGCGGGTCGGGGGTGGTGTCGATCACCCGGTGCAGGGTGATCGACGCGCCCTCGGCCGCGTCGCGCAGCCGCGCCAGGCCGTCGCGGTCGAGCGTGCCGGTCGCGTCCTGGCATCCGATCACCACACCGTGCGCCCCTGCGGCGAGCGCGTCGCGGATGTCCCGCTCCATAACCGCGAACTCGTCGCGGTCGTAGTGGAAGTCGCCGGCTCGGGGGCGGATCAGCACGTGCACCTCGGGTCCGCCGCCCTCACCCGCCTCGAGAGCGAGCTCGACGGTGCCGCGCGAGGGGGTGAGTCCGCCGAGGCTGAGCGCCTGCGTGAGCTCGACCCGTGCGGCGCCGATCTCGCGTGCGATGCGCATGCCGGCGGTGTTCTGGACGGCGACTTCGAGGTCGAGGAGCATGAGAATTATTCTCGCATTCGCGTCCAGAAGGCGACACATTCGTGCACATCATTTTCACCAGCGCCGCCGGCGAGAACATTAGTTAGACTATCTAAGTAATGACCATTGACTTCGATGACTCCGCCGCCGAGCTGCGCTACGCGCTGTTCCGCCTCACCCGACGCCTTCGATCCGCCCGTGCGGTCGACGCCATGAGCGATGCGCAGCTGGCCGCCCTGGGCGCGCTGCGCGCACACGGGCGCCGCACCCTGTCGGGCCTCGCCGAGCACGAGCACGTCACCGCGCCGACCATGAGCGCCACCGTGAACGGTCTCGCCGAGCTCGGACTGGTGATCCGCGTGCCCGATGAGAGCGACCGGCGCCGGGTGTACGTCGAGCTGACCCCGCAGGGCGAGAGCGTCGTGACCGAGACGATCCGCAAGCGGAATCGCCTGATGGCCGACCTGGTCGACGCGCAGCGGTTCGACGGCGACGAGCTCGCCGTGCTGCACGCGGCCTCGGCCCTGCTGAAGAGGATGGCCGACGCATGAGCGCCTCCTCCGGCATGTTCCGCTCGTTCCGCAGCTTCAACTACCGCACCTGGTTCGCCGGCGGCGTCATCTCGAACATCGGCGGCTGGATGCAGGCCACCGCACAGGACTGGGTGGTGCTGACCGAGCTCACCGACAACGACGCCACGGCGATGGGCGTCACCATGGCCCTGCAGTTCGGGCCTCCCCTGGTGCTCGTGAGCCTCACCGGCTGGGTGGCCGATCGCTTCGATCGACGCAAGGTTCTGCTGTGCACGCAGACCGCACTCATGATGCTCGCCCTCGGTGTGGCCGCCCTGCTGCTCACGGGCGTGATGACCCTGCCGCTCATGCTCGTCTTCGCGGCTGCGTTCGGCGTCGCCAACGCGTTCGACGCCCCCGCCCGGCAGGCGTTCGTCTCCGACATGGTCAGCCTGGAGGACACCTCGAATGCCGTGGCGCTGAACTCCGCGGCGTTCAACATGGCTCGTCTGGTGGGACCTGCCGTCGGCGGAATCCTCATCGTGCTGCTGGGCTCGGGCTGGGTGTTCGTCGCCAACGCGGTCACCTTCCTCGCGATGATCGTCGCGCTGACTCTGATCAGGGTGAATGAGCTCACTCCGCGGGTGAAGAGCAGGCGCGGCGGCGGCGGGCTCGGCGAGGGCTTCCGCTACGTGCGGGGCAGGCCCGACCTCCTGGTCGTGTTCGTGATGGTGTTCCTCATCGGCGCGTTCGGCATGAACTTCCCGATCTTCGCATCGACCATGGCGCTCGAATTCGGGCGCGACGCCGACGGCTACGGCCTGCTCAGCTCGGTGCTCGCGATCGGCTCACTGGCCGGCGCACTGCTCGCCGCTCGCCGCGATCGGGCCCGGGTGCGGGTGCTGGTGATGGCCGCAGGAGGGTTCGGCGTGGCATCCCTCGTCTCCGCCTTCATGCCCACCTACCTGTCGTACGCCGCCGTCCTGATCCTGGTCGGCTTCTCGACGGTCTCGATGCTCACCACCGCCAACGGGTACGTGCAGACCACGACCGACGCGGCGCTGCGCGGCCGCGTGCTGGCGCTGTACATGGCGGTGATCATGGGCTCGACTCCGATCGGCGCGCCGATCGCCGGGTGGATCGTCGACACGTTCTCAGCCAGAACCGCCATCGCGGTCGGGGGCATCGCCGGGGTCGTCGCCTTCGGGATCGGGGTCGGATGGACGCTGTGGTCGGGCCGGCTGCACCGCCGGGACGGACGACGCTTCCGACTCACTCTCGACGAGACGCGCCCGCTGTCGGTGATCCGGGCCATGGACCCCGGCTCGTTCGACGATCGGCCCACCACGACCACGCCGATCCGGATGGCCGATCCGCGCGACGGCGAGAGCTGAATGGCACGGCAGCATTCGCGTCGGCTCATGCTGGCGCTCGGCGCGCTCACGGCCTTCGGCCCCATCTCCCTCGACGTCTACCTCCCGTCGCTGCCGCAGCTCGGCGCAGACCTCGGCGCATCCGAATCGCTCACGCAGTTCACCATGAGCGCCTGCATGATCGGCCTCGCCCTCGGGCAGCTGCTGTGGGGGCCGATCAGTGATCGCTTCGGCCGCCGGATGCCGCTGATCGTCGCGATCTCGGGATTCGCCGTCACCTCCGTGCTCTGCGCGTTCGCGCCGACCATCGAAGCGCTGATCGCCATCCGCATGGTGCAGGGGCTGTGCGGCGCCGCGGGAATGGTCGTCGCTCGAGCCGTCGTGCACGACGTGTTCTCCGGCACCCAGGCGATCGCGGCGTTCTCGACCCTCGCCGCCGTGATGGGTGTCGCTCCCGTGCTCGCCCCGCTCGTCGGCGGGGCGGTCGCCACCTTCTCGGACTGGCGCGGGGTGTTCATCGTGCTCGCCGTCATCGGCGCTCTGCTGCTGGTCGTCGCCGCGACATCGGTCCCCGAGACGCTGGAGCGCGTCGACCGCACGACCGGCGGCATCGGCAGCGACTTCCGCGGCATCGGCGCGGCGCTGGGCAACCGCGCATTCATGCTGACGGCGGTCACGCTCGGCTTCGCCTCGGTCGCCCTGTTCACCTACCTGCAGCTCTCGCCGTTCGTGCTGCAGCAGCAGTTCGGGCTCACCGCTCAGTCGTTCGCGCTCGTGTTCGCGGCGAACTCCCTCGGCATCATGGCCATGGCGCAGCTGAACCGGCGCCTCGCCGGCCGAGTGCAAGGCGTGCGACTGGTGAGGTGGACGCTGAGCACGGCGATCGCCGCATCGCTGGCGATGACGCTGGCCGGGATGCTGGGATCTGCCGTGCCCTGGGTGCTCGTACCGCTCTTCATCGCCATGGCGACGCACGGAGTGAACAACCCATCGCTGACCGCGATCGCGCTCGGGAGCATCCGGCACGGCGCCGGCTCGGCGTCGGCAGTGCTCGGCACGCTGACGATGCTGCTGGGCGCCTTCGTGCCGCCGCTCGTCTCGATGCTGGGGGTGTCTGCGACCGTCATGGGCGCCACCATGCTGGCATCCTTCACCCTCGCCCTGCTCCTGCTCCTCTGCCAGCCGCGCACTGTCAAGGGGGTGTGACCGGCGCCGCCGGGCGCATACCTTCGCGGGCATGAACGAGCAGACCCCGATGTACGGCTCCCCCGACGGTCAGCACCCGCACGTCCCCGGACACGATCCGCTGGGCAGCGGCCTGCCGCGCCAGCAGGAGGCCAGGCAGGCGCAGACCGAGGCATCCGCCGACGACACCGCTTCCGAGCCCGTCGACGATGATGCCCCACTCGGCGGCGATGAGAACACCGAGGACCAGCTCACGGCCGACACAGCCGTCGAGCGCGACGCCCTGAAATCGCTCGACCCCGACGACACTCCCGCGTGACGGCGCCAGGTGCCGGTACCGTGAGCGGCATGAGCGCAAGCAGAGACGGGTCGGATCCGAGCGGCACCTCGACGGAGCGCACCCCGCAGGTGCTGCGGTGGGTCTTCTGGCCCGCCGCCATCATCGTCCTCGCGTTCGCGCTGTTCGCCCTGCTGCTGCCCGGTGTCGCCGAGACGGCGTTCCAGGCGGTGCAGACGAGCATCGTCAACGCCTTCAACTGGTACTACGTGCTGATCGCCGCCTTCTTCGTGGCGTTCTGCCTGTTCATGGGCTTCAGTCGATTCGGCGACATCAAGCTCGGACGCGACGACGAAGAGCCGGAGTTCTCGGCGATGAGCTGGTTCGCGCTGCTGTTCGCCGCGGGAATGGGCATCGGCCTCGTGTTCTACGGCGTCAGTGAGCCGCTGTCGCACTTCACCAACCCCCGACCAGGAGTCACAGGCACCCCTGCTCAACTGGCTCAGGCCGCGCTGGGCCAGACCTACCTGCACTGGGGCGTGCACGCCTGGTCGATCTACGTCGTGATCGGGCTGGCGCTCGCGTACGCCATCCACCGCCGGCGCCGTCCGATATCGATCCGCTGGACCCTCGAGCCGCTGCTCGGCAAGAAGGTCGAGGGGGGCTGGGGCCACGCGATCGATGTGATCGCCCTGGTGGGCACGCTGTTCGGCGTCGCCACCTCGCTCGGTCTCGGCGTGCTGCAGATGAGCGCGGGCCTGCACGCGGCCGGCATCGCCGATCCCGACGAATTCACTCAGATCATCCTGATCCTGATCATCTCGGTGTTCGTGCTCATGTCCGTGCTGTCCGGCGTGACGAAGGGCATGAAGTGGCTCTCGAACGCGAACCTCGTGCTCGCAGGACTCCTGGTGGTCTACCTGCTGGTGATGGGGCCCACCGAGTTCCTGCTTCGCGATTTCGTGCAGTCGATCGGGTACTACATCCAGAACTTCGTCGGACTGTCGTTCAACGTCAGCGCTTTCCAGGGCGCGGCGGGCGAGCAGTGGCAGGCGTCGTGGACCTCGTTCTACTGGGGCTGGTGGATCTCGTGGGCGCCGTTCGTCGGCATCTTCATCGCACGGGTCTCGAAGGGCCGCACGGTGCGGGAGTTCGTGGTGGGTGTGATCCTCGTGCCGACGCTGCTCGGCATCCTGTGGTTCGCCGTGCTCGGCGGATCGGCTCTCGCCCTCGAGCTGAGGGAGCCAGGTGCGCTCACCGGTGCCGACGGGTCGGTGGATCTGCAGGGCGCTCTGTTCGCGCTGCTGCAGAACGTGCCCGGTTCGACGATCGTGAGCATCGGCGCCATCCTGCTTCTCGCGATCTTCTTCATCACGTCCGCCGACTCCGGTGCGCTGGTCATGGGGATGATCGCCACCGGCGGCGAGCCGGAGCCCAAGCGATGGATCCGCACCTTCTTCGTCGCGGTCACCGCACTGCTCGCGATCGCGCTGCTGATGTCCGGCGGGCTGACAGCCCTGCAGACAGCAGCGATCACCATCGCGCTGCCGTTCAGCATCGTCATGCTGCTGATGTGCTGGTCGACCGTGGTCGCGTTCAGCCGCGAGCGCCGCGCGTACGCGAAGGCGGAGCGGGCCCAGTTCATCGACAAGATCGGCGACTACTACGGACTCGAGGTCGAGGCACACGACGCGACGGGGGTGTTCGGCGCGCAGCCGCGGTGGGTGCGCCGTGTGCAGCGCACGTTCCGGCTTCCCGTCGCGCCGGCTGACCCCACTCGCGCGACGCCGAGTGCCCTCTCGGCGGAGAGCCACGTCGACGCGACACCGTCGACGCGCGACGTCGACCAGCTGATCGCCGAAGACGAGCTGTCGGGGCTCGATGATCCCGATGCCCGTCAGCAGGACGCTGGGCCGTTCCTGAAGGACTGACCCCTTGGGGCTTGCCCGCTTCCGGCGAGACTTCCGTTCCGGCACGAGACATGGCGCTGTGCGCTCGGTCTCGTGCTGCAACGGAAGTCTCGCGGCCGGGCACCGGCGTCTCCGGCGTCGGGGTGCAGATCGACGACGGCCCGTGGGAGCACGCCGAGCTGGCATCCGCCCTCTCCGCCGACACCTGGGTGCAGTGGCGGATGCCCTGGCGCGCGGAGCCCGGCGAGCACAGTATCCGCTGCCGCGCGATCGCCGCCGACGGGACCGTCCAGACCGACGCCGTCGCCCCGCCCGCCCCCGACGGCGCTTCGGGCTGGCACACGATCACCGTGCCGGTCTCCTGACGCTGAGAAACCACCCTCAGCGTGACAAACACACGCAAGCGTGGTTCGTCATGCCGAAAGTGGTTTCTCAGTGCGATGCGATGCGGGCGCGGGGGTCAGCCCTCGAGCACGAGGCGCAGCTGCTCGACAGCCCAGTCGAGCTCGGTCGCGCGGATCACCAGCGGCGGCGCGATGCGGATCGTCTGACCGTGCGTGTCCTTGACGAGCACGCCGCGCTCGCGCAGCTTCTCCGCCACATCGCGGCCGGTGCCGTAGGCCGGGTCGATGTCGACGCCGGCCCACAGGCCGGCGATGCGCACCGCGCTGACGCCATGCCCGACGAGCGACTCGAGCCCGGATGCCAGATGCGCGCCCAGCTGACGAGCACGCTCCTGGAACTCACCGGTGCTGAGCATCTCGACGACCTTGGCGCCGACCGCCGCCGCGAGCGGGTTGCCGCCGAACGTCGAGCCGTGCTCGCCGGGACGGATGACGCCGAGCACGTCGCGGTCGCCGACGACGGCCGATACGGGCAGGATGCCCCCGCCGAGTGCCTTGCCGAGCAGATACAGGTCGGGTACGACGCCCTCCCGGTCGCAGGCGAACGTCTCGCCCACCCGGCCGAGGCCGGACTGGATCTCGTCGGCGATGAACAGCACATTCTTCTCGTCGCAGATCTCGCGCACGCGGCGCAGGTAGCCCTCGGGCGGGATGATCACGCCGCCCTCGCCCTGGATCGGCTCGATGAGCACCGCCGCGGTGTCATCGGTGATCGCCGCAGCGATCGCATCCGCGTCCCCGTACGGCACGGTGTCGAAACCGGGCGTGTACGGACCGAAGTCGTCGCGCGCCTGCTCGTCATCGCTGAAGCTGATGATCGTGGTCGTGCGGCCGTGGAAGTTTCCGGCCGCGACGATGATCCGCGCCCGGCCCGAGGGGATGCCCTTGACCCGGTAGCCCCAGGCGCGGGCGACCTTGATGCCGGTCTCGACCGCCTCGGCCCCGGTGTTCATCGGCAGCACGAGGTCCTTGCCGCACAGCTCGGCGAGCGCGGCGGCGAACGGCTCCAGCTGGTCGTTCATGAATGCACGGCTGGTGAGCGTGACGCGACCCAGCTGCGTGATGAGCGCCTCGACGATGGCGGGATGCCGGTGGCCGAAGTTCACCGCCGAGTACGCGGCCAGCAGGTCGAGGTAGCGCTTGCCATCGGCATCCGTCACCCAGACGCCCTCGCCCTCGGCGACCACGACGGGAAGCGGGTGGTAGTTCTCGGCGACGTGGGGCTCGGGGCTCGCACCCTCGGGCATCACGGTCTCAGTCTCGATCGTCGACATCATGCACCGCGCAGCTCGAGAGTGCAGCACTTGATGCCGCCGCCGCCGAGCAGCAGCTCGGACAGGTCGACGGTGATCGGGTTGTAGCCGCGCTCGCGCAGCTGCGTCTCGAAGCCCTTCGCGCGCGGCGAGATGATCACGTTGTATCCGTCGCTGGCGGAGTTCAGGCCGAACACCGCGCCGTCCTCATCGGAGACGAGGATCGCGTCGGGGAAGCGCTCCTCGAGGATCGCGCGGCTGGCGTCGTCGAAGGCGCCGGGCAGGTAAGCGATGTTGGCGTGCTCAGGGCCGCCGTTTTCGACGCCCTGCACCGGGTCGAGCACAGCGATGGCCGTGTCGAGGTGGTAGAAGCGGGGGTCGACGAGGTTGAGCGAGACGACCTCGCGCCCGAAGACGTCGCCGACCTCGCGGTGGCTGTCTCCGGTCGAGCGGAAGCCGGTGCCGGCCAGGATCACGTCGCCGACGAGCAGGAAGTCGCCCTCCCCCTCGTTGACCTCTTCCGGCATGACCGTGTCGAAGCCGTTGGCGCGGAACCAGTCGGCGAACGCGGGCGCCTCGCCCTGACGCTCGACGAACCGGAACTCCGGCACGTAGGCGCGCCCGCCGATGACGAACCCGCCGTTGGCGGTGTAGACCATGTCGGGGTAGCCGGCGAGCGGCTCGATGAGCTCGACCTCGTGGCCCAGCTCGAGGTACAGGTCGTACAGCTTCTGCCACTGCGCAACGGCGTTGGCCGTGTCGGTGGGTCGGGCGGGCTCCATCCACGGGTTGATGGAGTAGTTGACCGTGAAATGCTCGGGCCGGCACATCAGGTAGCGGCGGCGGTGCGCGGTGCGGGTGGCCAGCGGGGTGTCGACGATCGTAGCGGTTTCAGGCGTGGACATGAGTGCTCCTCGGAAGAAGGTGCGGCGGACGCTGTCCAGGGGCCTGGCGGAAGTTCGACCCGCTCCTCGGTCGGAGCACGGGGAAGATGCGACACAGGCACGCCACACCTATTTTTGCATCCGGATGCTGGGTGCCGCCAGCATCCGCGCCTGAATGGGCGCGACTGCCGTCAGCGCCAGACGCTGGGCGCCGGCTTCTTCGTCGACGGCAGTGCCGAGGCCGACGCCCAGTCGTGGATCCACGGCTCGACCTCGGGCAGACCCGCCGGCTTGCCGACGGCCGCGAACAGCTCCTCGTTGCTCACGATGCCGCCGCCGCGGCGCAGCATCCGGGATCTGACGATCACCCGCGCGTACACCTCGCCGTCGACCACAGCACGGTGCTCGAGGAAGACTGCCTTTTCGTCGTGACCGACGAAGCGCGACTCGACGTCGAAGCGCTGCCACAGCTGCAGCGACTTGCGGAAGGTGACCGTCTCGCTCGAGACGACCGCGTACCAGCCGCGGGAGTTCATCGCGTCGAAGAGCCCGGTGCGGATCAGCAGGTCCCAGCGCCCGAGGTCGAACAGCGACAGGTACCGGCCGTTGTTCATGTGCCGGAGGATGTCGATGTCGGTGGGCAGCGTCGTGAGCCGGATGCGGCTGATCGCCGACGGATCGAGCGCACCGCGGCGTCGCGTGCGCAGCCGGGCCTGGAGGATGACGAGGAGGGTGCGCCAGATCACATTCACAAGGGGCGATAGTAGTGATCCACGATGGATCGCCCAACTTCATTGGCCGATAACCACAGGCCCGGGTGTGTGTCCCTCGCCGATTTCACCTCCGCGACGGCGGCGCGTAGAGTCACGCACATGAGCACCGAAGCCCATACCGAGATCATCGTCCGTCCCGTCCGCGATGTCGATGCGGAGGCTCTGGGCCGCGTGCATGCGCAGTGCTGGCACGAGACCTACGACCACCTGATCAGCAAGGCCGCCCTCGAGCGCATCTCCCCTCGCCGCATGGCCGAGCTGTGGACGAACTGGGCCCGCCAGGGTGACGACTTCCGCATGAGCGCCGCTCTCGTCGACGGAGAGATCGTCGGCTTCGTGGGTTCGGGTCCCGCCCGCGACAAGGACGCTCCGGCGCTGCGCGAGCTGTACTTCATCTACCTGCTCGGCGCCTACCACGGCACCGGCATCGGCCAGAAGCTGTTCGACGCGGCCGTCTACGAGAGCGAGCCGTGCTACCTGTGGGTGGCCGACGACAACCCGCGCGCTCATCGCTTCTACCAGCGCAACGGCTTCACTCTCGACGGCGAGAGCCACACCGAGCCGTTCCTGGGCGAGCAGCTGACCGAGGTGCGGTTCGTGCGCGCCTGATCGGGCAGACACCTCGCCGAATCGCCGACACCCCGTGTTGTGGACGTCCACAGCACGGGGTGTCGGCGCTACAGGGGGGTGTCGCCGCTACAGGGGGTGCTGGCGCGGCGGGAAGGCGAGGACGCCCCCGCGCCGCGGGTCAGCGGCCGGACACCTGCCCGAACAGCTTCGCGATCGGGGCGAGCGCCAGAGGCCGAGCGGCGAACCAGCCGCCGGCGATCACGGCCATCGCGAGCACGAACACCCAGAACCCGGTCCAGTTCGCGGCGTATGCGGCACCGTCGACCGAGCCCTGAGCGGCGAACATGTGGTTGAGGTTGCGCAGCATCCCGGTGAGGAACACGAGGGCGACGTGCACGATGATGAACGCGACGAAGTACAGCATCACCGGGAAGTGCAGCGCACGCGCCCACTCCACCGGGTAGGCCTTCGACAGCTTCTCGGCCTTCTTCGGCCACAGCCCCGACATCCGGAATCCGGTGATGATCGCGAGCGGAGCGGCGAGGAACACCGTGACGAAGTAGGCCAGCTGCTGCAGGCTGTTGTAGTTCACCCAGCCGTTGTCGGTCGGCCAGTCGAACGAGACGTACTGCAGCCCCGCCGAGAGCGCGTTCGGGAAGACCTCCCAGCTGGTGGGCACGATGCGCGCCCAGTGGCCGGTGGTGAACAGCAGCACGACGAAGATGACGCCGTTGATGACCCACAGCAGGTCGAGTGCCTGGTGGAACCAGAGCGTGAGGCTGATCTTGCCCTTGCTGTTGCGGCGCGGCGTCCAGAACACCGTGGGCCGCTTCTCGCTGCGCACCCGCAGACCGGAGCGGATGATCAGCACCATCAGGAACATGTTGAAGAAGTGCGCCCAGTTCGCCCACGGGGCGAAGCCAGGCTCGACCTCGACCGCCGGGTGGTACTCGCCCGGGTAGGTCGCGAGGAAGTCCTGCATGAACGGGGTGCTGAGGAAGGTGCGGACGAGGAAGACCGCGGCGACAGCCAGCAGGCCGAGGGACGCCAGGCCCAGCAGCCCGCCGATGGCCCGCGGCCACGTCGGCCGCAGGGGCGACGGCTCAGGCAGGGGCTCGGCGGCGTACCGGGGCGCGCTCCCCTGCCAGACCGTGCGCTGGTACGGCAACGGAGTGGACACATCCGGCTTGGATGCCGCAGCGACAACTTCCTTAGCGGCTGGAGCGTCGGTGGGCGCGGCGACCCCAGTGGCAAGAGCGGCCTCGCTCGCGACGGCCTCGGTGGTCGTTGCCGTGTCGTGGATCGCAGCTTCCTGGGTCGCGGCGGCTGCGCCGACGTCCGCCGTTACGGGCACGGTGCCGGCAGGAGGCCACGGCTCCCCTCCTGCGACTCGCGGCAGCCCACGTCGCACCGCGACGCCGGCATCCGAGCCTGCCACGACCGGCGTGGCAGCTGCGTCGACCTCTGCCCCGACCTCTGCGTCGACCTCTGCGCCGACAGCACGGGATGTCGCCGACCGAACGGCTTGTTCACGCGAAGGAGCCGTGCTCTCGGCGAGATCCCGTTCACTCGACGCATCAGAAGTGGTCCTGGGGGCCGCAGGAACGACGGATGCCACGGCCGAGGCGTCCGCAGGAGGCCAGGGCTCACCGCCGGCCACGCGCGGAAGCCCTCGCCGCAGCCTCACTGCGGCCGGCGCCGGCGCGTCCGAACTCTGGACGTCGAGAGCACGGGACGTCGGCGAGTGCACGGCCTCTTCACGTGAAGGAGCCGTGCTCTCGGCGAGGTCCCGTGCTGTCGACGGCAGGGAGGTGCGCGCCGGCACGGAGGTGCGCGCCGGCACGGAGGTGCGCGCCGGCAGGGAGGTGCGCGAGGGCACGGAGGTGCGCGAGGGCACGGAGGTGCGCGACGGCTCCTCAGCAGCCGCGAGCTCCGTGGCGGGAGGCCACGGCTCGCCTCCCTTGACCCGCGGGAGGCCGCGGCGGATCGATCCGGCCATGGTCACTTCTTCCGGGCTTCGAGCGCCTCGATCAGCTGCGGCACGATGGTGAACACATCTCCGACGATGCCGAAGTCAGCGACATCGAAGATCGGGGCGTCGCCGTCCTTGTTGATCGCCACGATCGTCTTCGCGGTCTGCATGCCCGCACGGTGCTGGATCGCGCCCGAGATTCCGAGGGCGACGTACAGCTGCGGCGACACCGAGACGCCGGTCTGACCGACCTGGTGCGCGTAGGGGATGTATCCGGCATCCACCGCGGCACGCGACGCGCCGACGGCAGCGCCGAGCGCGTCGGCGAGCTGCTCGACGAGCACGAACTTCTCCTTCGAGCCGAGTCCGCGCCCGCCCGAGACGACCCGGGTGGCTCCGCGCAGCTCGGGCCGCGACGAGGTCTTCGCCTCCGCGGCGATCTCGCCGGCCGTGGCGGCCGCCGCTCCGGATGCCGTGACCGACAGCTCCTCGACGACGGGCGAGGCGACGGCCTCGGCGCGCGCGTCGACGGCGCCCTGACGAACGGTGATCACGGGCGCGCCGAAGGTGGGCGCGGAGTCGGTGAGGTACGAGCCGCCGTAGACGGAGTGCTGCGCGGTCACGCCCTCGTCGTCGCGGGAGACGCCGACCACGTCGACCGCGAGCGCGAGCTTCTCGCGCACGGCGAAGCGACCCGCCGCGTCGCGACCGGCGATGGAGTTCGAGATGAGCACGGCATCCGGCTGCACCTGGCGGTAGGCGGCCTGCAGGGCATCGACGACCGGCACGGTGAGCGACGAAGCATCGCCCGCAGCGGTGAGCACGACCTGCGCGCCGGCCGCAGCTGCGGCGTCGGTCGCCGCCTGACTGCCGCCGACGACGAGCGCCACCGGCGCTCCGATCGTGGAGGCCGCGCCGAGGAGTGCGGCCGTGCTGCTGGCGGCGTCACCGGACGGGTCGACGTCGACGAGGACGAGGATCGACTTCTCGGGGTACGCCATGTCACACCAGCCTGTTCTGTGCGAGGAACTCGACGAGCTGCGCCGCGGCGTCTCCCTCGTCGGTGATCTTGACGCCGGCGGCGCGCGCCGGCTTCTCCGCGACACTCGTCATGATCGTGCGCGGCGCGACCGCGGGGTCAGCCGAGACGCCGAGGTCGGCCAGCGAGAGCACCTCGAGGGGCTTCTTCTTCGCCGCCATGATGCCCTTGAAGTTGGGGAACCGGGCATCCGGAAGCGCCTCGGTGATGGAGATGACCGCCGGCAGCGGAACGGTGACGTCCTGCGCGCCCGCGTCGCCGGCGCGGGTGCCGGTCAGCTGCCCGTCGCCGATCTCCACCGTGCTCAAGGCGGTCGCCTGCGCGTACCCGAGGTGCTCGGCCAGCATCGCAGGGATGACGCCGCCCACGCCGTCGGTGGACAGGTTGCCGGTGATCACGAGGTCGGGCTCGCCGCGGCGGATCGCGGCGGCGAGCACCTCCGCGGTGAGGGTGAGGTCGGCTCCGCGCAGCTCTTCGTCCACGACGTGGACGGCCGATCCCGCGCCGATCGCCAGCGAGCGGCGGACGGATGCCGTGGCCGACGCGGGCGCCATCGACAGGCTGACGACCTCGGTGCCGGGGTTCTTGTCGGCGTATGAGAGGGCGACCTCCAGCGCACGCTCGGTGATCTCGTCGAGCACCACCTCGCCGGCCGCTCGATCAGCCAGACCGGTCTCGAGATCGAGCTTGCGGTCACCGTAGGTGTCGGGCACTTCCTTCACCAGCACGTAGATCTTCATTGAACCTCCCTCACGCAGGTTCGATCCTACCCGCGCGATCTTCTGGAATCAGGTATCAGCCCTCATGATACTGAGTCCCGACCACCGGGCGGGCGGCTTGCCGATACCGTTGAGCCATGGCCCGACCCCGACCGCTCCCCATCGACCCGCTCGCCGAGGCGAAGAGGCAGTGGCTCGCACACGGCTGGACCGAGGCGGCGGAGGGCATGGCCGTGGTCACGTCGGTCATGCGCGCGCAGCAGCTTCTGCTGGCGCGGGTGGATGCCGCTCTCAAGCCGTTCGAGGTGACCTTCGCCCGCTACGAGGTGCTGCGCCTGCTGGCGTTCAGCCGCACCGGCACGCTGCCGCTGTCGAGCGTGGTGGCTCGGCTGCAGGTGCACGCGACCAGCGTCACGAGCACCGCCGAGCGCCTCGTGCGCGACGGCTTGGTGCGCCGTGACCCGCATCCGCACGACGGCCGCGCGGCGCTGCTGACGCTGACCGAATCCGGACGCGAACTCGTGGAGCGCGCCACGGCGGCGCTCAACACCGAGGTGTTCGCCTCCCCCGGCCTCGACGCCGACGATGCGGCATCCCTCGTCGGCATCGTCGCCCGCCTGCGCAAGAACGCCGGCGACTTCACCGATCCGCGTCCGCTGCCCGACCCGCTCTGATGCCGTCCTTCACCCTCGAGCGCATCATCTCCGCACCGCCGGAAGACGTCTTCGACGTCTCGCTCGACGTCGGCCTGCACCTCGCATCGCAGCGCTCGCACGGCGAGCGCGTGGCATCCGGCCGCACCTCGGGCCGCCTCGAAGAGGGCGAGCAGATCACCTGGAGCGCCAGGCACTTCGGTCTGCGGTTCCGGATGACCTCGCTGGTGTTCGACGTCGATCGCCCCCGCCGCTTCCGCGATCGTCAGATTCGCGGGCCGTTCGGCTCGTTCCTGCACACCCACGAGTTCGAACCGCTCGACGCCGGCACGCTGATGCGCGACACCATCGACTTCCGTTCCCCCTTCGGTCCGCTGGGGCGGGTGGTGGATGCCGTGGCCATGCGGCGTCGTCTGATCCGCGTGATCACCGAGCGCAACGACGCGATCAGCGCCCATTTCGCCTGAGCCGCACCTTCCGTCGCCGCCGCGGTCCGGCTGACGCGCGAGACTTCCGTTGCAGCACGAGACGGTGCTTCGGAAGCACGGTCTCGTGCTGGAAAGCACGTCTCGCGGATCCTGGCCGGCGTGGCCGGGCAGGCGCGGGCGGGCCGGGGTCAGTCGCCCTCGTAGACGTAGTGGTCGAAGCGCTCGGGCACGCGCATCCGCTGCCAGGCGAGCTCCTCGTCGCGCCGCGAGCGGTCGCCGGGAAACGCCTTGACGGTGTAACGCGGCACCTGCCTGGCGTGCCCGGCCATGTGCGCGACGGCCGCCGCCTGTCCGCAGACACGCGCGGCGGCGATGGCGTTGGGGTCCGTGGACTCGCGAGCCGCGGCATGGCAGGCGAACGCCCGCTCACGCACCTCGTCGATGCTGAGCTCGCCGCGCAGGAACGCCTGTGCGGCATCGAGAGCATCCCGCGGCCGGCTGTCATGCGGGCGCTCGGCGAGGAACAGCGGCAGCATCCGCTCCGCACACGCGACCGTCCACTGCACGAGCTCGCGGCGGTCGTCCTCCGAGAGGGTCAGGTCGGCGTCGTCAGGCAGTGCTTCCATGGCGATGCTCATCGGTGCAGAAAATGAGGGGGGCGCTTCTCGCGGAACGCGGCCATCCCCTCCTTCTGATCCGCGGTGTCGAACAGCGCGGCGAACTGGCGCTTCTCGACGTCGAGGCCGTCTTCGAGGGTGGTCTCCATGGCTGCATCCAGAGTCGCCTTGGCCGCGTAGAGCGACGGCAGCGACTTCGATGCGATCGTCTCGGCGAGCGCGGTCGCCTCGGCGAGCAGGTCGGCGGCCGGCACCACCCGCGAGACGAGTCCGATGCGCTCGGCTTCGTCGGCCTTGATCAGGCGACCCGACAGGATCAGCTCGGCCGCCTTGTAGTAGCCGACCGCGCGGATGAGGCGCTGCGTGCCACCCATGCCCGGCACGACGCCGAGGTTGATCTCGGGCTGGCCGAACGTGGCGGTATCGGCGGCGAGGATGATGTCGCACATCATCGCCAGCTCGCAGCCGCCGCCGAGCGCGTAGCCCGACACCGCGGCGACCACCGGGGTCCTGACGGCGGCGAAGCGGGTCCACGCGCCGAAGTGGTCGGTGTCGAGCATCTCGGCACCGGTCTTCGACTCCATCTCCTTGATGTCGGCGCCGGCGGCGAACGCGCGCTCGGAGCCGGTCACCACGATCGCGCCGACGCTGTCGTCGGCATCGAAGGCGGATGCCGCGGCCGCGACCTCCTCGGAGACCTGGCCGTTCAGCGCATTCAGCGCCTCCGGCCGGTTGAGGGTGATCCAGCCCACCCGTTCTCGCTGTTCGACAAGGATCGTCTCGTACTCGGACATGTCGCTCCCCTCCTCCGCCACGTCGCGGCGCATCCAGTATCTCAGGTCGGAGCGGGATCGCCGCCGTCCGCCGACCCGTCACGGGGCGTCGGCCCGTTCTGTCGCGAGCCCTCCGCCGGTCTGGCGCAGGTCCCATATGGCCGCCTCCACCCGGGCGCGGCGACCGTTTGGGCCCAGTGGACGTCTTCCGAGCTGTGCCCACGCGACCCGCCCCCGCCTGCCCGCCTCTCGCAGGTCCCATATAGCCGCCTCAGAGCTTGCGCGGCGGCCATATGGGACCTGCCGAGCAGCCTCAGACCCTGCCCTCCCCCGCGAAGCAGCCTCAGACCCTGCCCTCGCGGATGTCAGTGATGATGCCCGAGAAGTCGCGACCCGCGCCGTCACCCTCGGCGAACGCGGCGTACAGCTGCTGCGCGAGGCGGCCCATCCTGGCATCCGTTCCCGTCTGCTCGATCGCCTGCAGGGCGAGCCCCAGATCCTTCGCCATCAGCGCGCCGGCGAAACCCGGCTGGTAGTCGCGGTTGGCCGGGCTGGTCGGCACAGGTCCCGGCACGGGGCAGTTGGTCGTGATCGACCAGCACTGACCGGATGCCTGTGACACGACGTCGAACAGCGCCTGGTGCTCGAGACCGAGCCGCTCGCCGAGCACGAAGGCCTCGGCGACCGCGATCTGCGACACCGCGAGCACCATGTTGTTGCACACCTTGGCGGCCTGACCCAGGCCCGGCCCGCCGCAGTGCACGATGCGCTTGCCCATCGCCTCGAGCAGCGGCAGCGCCGCCGCGAAGTCGTCGTCGGATCCGCCGGCCATGAACGCCAGCGTGCCGTTCTCGGCGCCGACCACACCGCCCGACACGGGCGCGTCGAGATTGCGGTGGCCGGCGGCGACCGCCAGCTCGTGCGCGGTGCGCGCCTCGTCGACGGCGATGGTCGACGACTCGATGAACAGGGTGCCGGGAGCTGCGGCCGCGAGCAGCTCGTCCTGATAGGCCGCGATGACGTGCTTCCCGGCGGGGAACATCGTGATGACGACCTCGGCATCCGCGACCGCGTCGGCTCCGCTGGCGGCGACCGGGATGCCCGCCGCGCGCGCCGCGTCGATCGCGGCCGGCACGAGGTCGAACCCGTGCACCTCGTGCCCTGCCTTCACGAGATTGCGCGCCATGGGCAGGCCCATGTGCCCGAGGCCGAGGAACGCGATGCGCGTCATGATGCGCTCCGCATCGACGCCGACCCTGCCGGACGCAGCATCTCGCGACCGACGATGAGTCGCATGATCTCGTTCGTCCCCTCCAGGATCTGATGCACGCGTAGGTCGCGCACGACGCGCTCGATCCCGTAGTCCTGCAGGTAGCCGTAGCCACCGTGCAGCTGGAGGGCGCGGTTGGCGACCTCGAAGCCGGCGTCGGTGGCGAAGCGCTTGGCCATGGCGCACCGCATGGTGGCATCCGGAGCCTTCTCGTCGACCGCCTGCGCGCCGTCGCGCACCATCAGGCGCGCGGCCTGCAGCTCTGTGCGCATGTCGGCGATCGCGAAGAGGATCGACTGCTTCTCGGCCAGAGGCTCGCCGAAGGCGACCCGCTCGTGCACGTACTGCACGGCCTTCTCGATCGCCCACTGCGCGCCGCCCAGCGAGCAGGCGGCGATGTTCAGCCGGCCCCCGTTGAGCGCCGACATGGCGATCGCGAAACCGCGCCCCTCTTCGCCGAGCATGGCGGATGCCGGAACGCGCACCCCGTCGAAGATGACCTGCCGGGTGGGCTGGGCATGCCAGCCCATCTTCTTCTCGTTCGCGCCGAAGCTGAGGTTCTCGGCGTCGCCCGGGACGAGGAAAGCCGAGATGCCCTTCGCTCCCGATCCGGCCTGGCCGGTGCGAGCCATGACCACGTAGACGCCGGCCTCTCCGGCGCCCGAGATGAACTGCTTCATCCCGGTGATCAGGTAGTCGTCGCCGTCGCGGACGGCGCTGGTGGCCAGGTTGGCGGCATCCGATCCGACGCCCGGCTCGGTCAGGCAGTAGCCGCCGAACTGCTCCATGGCGGTCAGGGCCGGCAGCCACCGACCACGCTGGTCGTCGTCGCCGTAGGTGTCGATCATCCACGCCACCATGTTGTGGATGGAGATGTATGCAGCCACCGCCGGATCGCCCATCGCGAGCTCCTCGAAGATGGCCACGGTGTCGGTACGGCTCAGCGCGGTGCCGCCGAACTCCTCGCTGACATAGACGCCGCCCAGGCCCAGCTCGCCCGCGCGGTGCAGCGATTCACGGGGGAAGATGTGCTTCTCGTCGCGCTCGGCGGCGTACGGGGCGAGCTCGGTCTCGGCGAACTCGCGCACGGCGCCGAGGATCGCCTCGCGCTCTTCGGCGGTGACGGTGGTGGGATCGATCATGGTCATGGCTCCGGCTCCTAGGACATCGTGGGGATGACGAAGCTCGCGCCGTCGCGGACTCCGTGGGAGGGCCAGCGGCTCGTCACCGTCTTGGTCTTCGTGTAGAAGCGGAAGGCGTCGGTGCCGTGCTGGTTGAGGTCGCCGAAGCCGCTGCGCTTCCAGCCGCCGAAGGTGAAGTACGCGATCGGCACGGGAATCGGCACGTTCACACCGACCATGCCCACGTTCACCCGGGCGGTGAAGTCGCGGGCGGCGTCGCCATCGCGCGTGAAGATCGACACCCCGTTCCCGTATTCGTGGTCGGATGCCATCGCCAGCGCCTCCTCATAGTCCGCGGCGCGTGCGATGACCAGCACCGGGCCGAAGATCTCCTCGCGGTAGATCGCCATGTCGGTCGTGACGTGGTCGAACAGGGTCGGACCGAGGTAAAAGCCCTCCTCGTGACCTTCGACCGAGAATCCGCGGCCGTCGGCGAGGAGAGTCGCGCCCTCGTCGAGGCCCTGCTGGATGTACCCGGTGACCCGATCCACCGCATCGCGCGTGACCAGGGGGCCGTAGTCCACGCCCTCGGCGAGCGACGGGCCCACCTGCAGCTCGGCGACGCGCTCGGTGAGCTTGGCCGCCAGGGCATCCGCCGTCTCCTCCCCCACCGGCACCGCGACCGAGATCGCCATGCAGCGCTCGCCCGCTGAGCCGAAACCGGCGCCCATCAGAGCGTCGGCGACCTGGTCGAGGTCGGCATCGGGCATGACGATGAGGTGGTTCTTCGCGCCGCCGAAGCACTGCGCACGCTTGCCGTTGGCGATCGCGGTCGTGTAGATGTACTCCGCGATCGGCGTCGAGCCGACGAAGCCGACCGCCTGGATCCGAGGGTCGGTGATCATGGCATCCACGGCCTCCTTGTCGCCGTGCACGACGTTGAAGACACCCGCCGGAAGACCCGCCTCGAGGAACAGCTCGGCGAGCTTTACAGGAACCGAGGGGTCGCGCTCGCTGGGCTTCAGGATGTAGCTGTTGCCGGATGCGATGGCGGGGCCGGCCTTCCACAGCGGGATCATGGCCGGGAAGTTGAACGGCGTGATGCCCGCGACGACACCCAGCGGCTGGCGCATCGAGTAGACGTCGATCCCGGTGCCGACGCCGGTCGAGTACTCGCCCTTGAGCAGATGCGGGGCGCCGATGCAGAACTCGATGACCTCGAGCCCGCGCTGCACGTCGCCCTTGGCGTCGTCGAAGGTCTTGCCGTGCTCGCTCGAGAGCAGGCGGGCCAGCTCGTCCATGTCGCGACCTACGAGATCGACGAAGCGCATGAGCACGCGCGCTCGCTTCTGCGGGTTCGTCGCGGCCCAGGCGGGCTGCGCGGCCTCGGCGACGTCGATCGCCGCGCGGACCTCGTCGGTCGTGGCGAGCGGCACACGGGCCTGGACGGCGCCCGTGCTGGGCTCGAAGACATCGGCCATGCGTCCGCCGGTGGGTTCGACGTGCTTTCCGCCTATGAAATGGGGGATCAAACGAGTCATTGTGTGACGCTCCTCTGCACCGTCTTTGGCACAGTGACCAGGATACGCGGCATCCCGACGAATTACTAGGGCTACCTACTACTTGAGCCCGTCGCCACCATCGGCTTGGCATCGGCTTAAGATTTCCTGCGCTTCCTCTTCCCTCTCAGCGTTTCGACAGGTAAACCCGTATATGGCGGCTCCAACCGGGGCGCGTCATTTCGCACCGTTGCGAGACCCCTACGCGACGGTGTCCGGAGGGAGAAGCAATGTCACAACGGACTGCCCCAGCGCGACGACGCGCCGTGGCCGCGACGTCGGCCTTCGTGATCGCAGCCGCAGGCCTCACGGCCTTCGGCGGCGCGACCGCGACCGCGGCCCCGTCGCCCGACAGCGGGGCGCCACTGGCGGCGCCCGACATCGCCGCCGGTGAGTACTACATGAACTACGTCGCCCCGCGCACCGACAGCATCGTCGAAGTGCCCGCCGACACGCCGATCGCCGACACCAGCGGTCAGCAGAAGCGCTCCGTGAGCGGCAAGGCCATCGAGCGGGCCGCAGCGCACGACCACAAATTCGCCCAGGGCAACCCGAAGGCCGCAGCGCAGCTGGCCAGGACCGAGGCGAAGTCACTGAAGACGGGCAAGAGCCCCAAGCAGCTGAAGAAGGCGAAGACCACGCAGGAGGCCAAGCTCCTCACGATCCTCGTCGAGTTCGACGGCACCGACGACTTCAGCGACCAGTACGTGCCCACGGAGTTCGGCGCCACCGAGTGCAAGCCGGGCAGTCTGCAGGGCCCGACCCTGCACAACAACATCCCCAACCCCGCCGACGCCGAGCACCTCGACAACAACTCGATGTGGGTGCCGGACTTCTCGAGCGAGCACTTCAACAAGATGCTGTTCACCGAGGACGGCATCACCGAGCGCGTGCGCACCGATCTCACCGGCCCCGACGGCAAGCCCGGCTTCGACATCTCCGGCTACACCATGAAGAACATGTACGAGGAGATGTCGCGAGGCGGATACTCCCTCAGCGGCTCGGCCACGGAATGGGTCAGCGTGCCGCACTCCGAGGGCTACTACGGCGCCACCGTGTGCCACAAGAACGACGCCGGCGCCTGGGAGGCGGGCCCCATGCAGGACATGCAGGGTCACCCCGACAACCCGCTCGGACCCGGGCAGCTGCCCATCGACGCCGTCGCCGCAGTGGCGGCACAGAACCCGGACTTCCCCTGGGCCGACTACGACATCGAGGATCAGGGCGACCGTGACGGCGATGGCAACGTGCTCGAGCCCGACGGCGTGATCGACCACGTCGTGCTCGTACACGCGGGGGCCGACAAGTCGGGCGGCGGCGGCGCCGAGGGCACGTACGCCATCTGGGCGCACTCGTCGGCTGTCGCCGGCGGCGCCACGATCCCCGGCACCGATCTGAAGATCTCGAACTACATCGTTCAGCCCGAGGACTCTGGCGTCGGCGTGTTCGCGCACGAGTACGGCCACGACCTGGGTCTGCCCGATCTGTACGACACCTCGAACGCCGGTAACTCCGACATCGACTTCTGGGATCTGATGAGCTCGGGCTCGCACGCGGGACCGATCTTCCAGTCGATGCCGACGCACATGGGCCTGTGGGACAAGTGGGTGCTCGGCTGGGTCGAGCCCAAGGTGGTGAACCCGGGCGAGAAGTCCAGCACAACGAAGGTCGGCCAGACCTCGCGTCCGAAGAAGGGCACCGAGGACGGCATCAAGGTCAACCTGCCCGACAAGAAGATCGTGCTGACGACGCCGCACAGCGGCGCTGACATGTGGTATTCCGGCGCCGACCAGGACTGGGCCGACGTCACGCTCACGCGGTCGATCGCCGGCGTGCCGACCGACGCGAAGTTCTGGATGTGGAACGACTACGTGATCGAGGAGGACTGGGACTTCGGCTTCGTCGAGGTGTCGACCGACGCCGGCAAGACGTGGGCCGAGCAGAAGGTCTTCGACGAGGCGGGCAACGTGGTCTCGACCGACGATGGCTACTCCGACCCGAACGGTCGCATGAAGGACTTCGGTGGCAAGAAGTACGGCCTCACCGGCTCCAGCGACGGGTGGCGCCATGACTACATCGATCTGACGGCGTTCGCCGGCCAGGACATCCAGGTGCGCCTGCGTCAGGCGACCGACGCGGCGTTCGAAGAGCGCGGCTGGTTCGCCGACGACTTCGCGCTGACCAGCGCGGGCACCGCCGTGTGGACGGACGATGTCGAGTCCGGCGACAACGGCTGGACGGCAGCCGTCGGCACCTGGACCGACACGACCGGCGCCGGCTGGCACCACGACAGCGGCACGCAGATCAAGGCGCAGTACTACATGGTCGAGTGGCGCAACCTCGACGGCTTCGACGAGGGTCTGAAGTACGGCTACACCACGGTGTACAGCGACGAGGCGTGGAAGGTCGAGAAGGTGCCGTACAACGCACCGGGCGCACTGGTCTGGTACCGCGACACCACCTACGGCGACACCAACCACGTCGCCTCCAACCACACGGCTCTGCCGAGCTGGGGCGCGAAGGGCGGCCTGCTGCTCGTCGACAGCCACTTCGACCCGCTGCGCCGCACCGGCGCACAGGCCGAGATGGATCCGTCGCCGCTGAAGAACATCTCCAGCCGCGCTCAGAGCTCGAACGCCGCGTTCAGCACGCAGCCGACGTACACGTTCAAGGACTGCTCGGTCGACGCGAACTACAACGAGGCGTGCACCACCTTCGCCCCGCAGCCGCCGGTGAGCACGTTCACCGACGACAAGGGCTGGGTGCCCGGCATCGAGGTCCGCGGCGAGGACCTCTACTACCGCCTGCGCGATGCGTCCGTCGTCGTGCCGTCGGTCGGTGACGCGCCGTACACCACTCGCGTGGTGAATGCGGACGGCTCCCCGGCGACGGACCTCTACGGTCTCGACCTGGGCGGCACCGTGCTCGGCAGCGGCAACCCCGCTGATGCCGGCGTCGGCTACGGCACGGTGATCACCGTGAAGAAGTCGATGCAGCACGACACCGCAGCCCTCATCTCGGTCACGCCGCCCAAGGCGAAGTGACCACCGCGGGCTGACCGCACACCGGAAGCGCCGGCCGCTCGTCTCGGGCGACCGGCGCTTTCGCGTGCCACTCGGAATCCGGATGCCAGGGATTGGCCTCCCGTTCACCTCGGCGTCACCCGGGTCGCGTAGAACTGTCGGTGCGCGGCCACAGAGCGTGACCAGATCGGGTGCCCGCCTCAGCCGCGCCGTGGTGAGCACGGCTCCCACCGCGGTCCCAGACCGCGAGACCCCCGCCGAATCGGGTCGGCGGGGGTCTCTTCATCTCAGCGCGAGCGCCGCGCGCTCGGGCGCTCAGCGGCGCAGGTGCGCCTGCACCTTCACCTCGCCCTTGGCGATGCTCACCAGCGTTCCCGGTCCCCCGGCGAAGTCGAGCGTCGAAGCCCAGACCGTGCCGTTGGAGGATGCGGCCACGCCCACCGCCCCGGGCAGTGCGGCGAACTGCGATACCTCGCCGTCCTTGACGACCGAGATCCCGGCGCCGAACAGCTCGGCGACGTACACGCGGTTCGCGGCGATGGCGAGGCTGGTCGGCCCGGAGAAGCCCGAGGCGACCTCGGTGATCGCGCCGGTCCGGCTGTCGATCCGCCAGAGGGCGCCGAGCGACGCCGACTCACCAGGGAAGCCGGGCAGCGTGGTGACGTAGATCGCGCCTCCGGGGCCGAGCGCGACCCCGGTGGGGACGGGCTCGGCGTAGTAGACATCTCCGATCGCGCACTCACCCAGTCCCAGCATCCCGGCCGTCTCGGCGGTGAGAGTGACCGGAACGGGCGGCAGCACCGCGAGCGTGCTGACCTCCCCCTTGTCGGTCACCTCGTACACCGCGTTGGAGGCGGCATCCGCGACCAGCCATCCCCGGTGCCAGGCGGTGACGCCGTAGACATGCGAGTCGTACAGGCCCGTGTAGGCCGTGCCCGCAGCGCAGCTCGTCGGGTCCGTGACGCCGTACGCACTGGCGGCATCGGGGTTGTTCGCGTCCTCGTACGCCCGCAGATCGACGTACCGGGTGCTGCCACGCGGGTCGCGGATGTTCAGGCCGCTCTCGGTGATGACGGGCGGCTCCGCCCCGCCGTCCTCGACCGATGACCCGTAGGCCATCCACGAGCCGCGCGTCGCGAGGCCCGCGAGCCCCGGAACGCCCTCGACGATGGGCGCGATGCTGCCGTCGGGCTGCAGCTGCCCGACGGTGCCGGTGCCGCCGTCGGCGACGAGCAGGCGGTGACCTTCGACGGCGAGACTGAACGGCGCTGCCAGCTGCGCCGACCATTCCTTCACCACCGGCGTTCGGTCCGCCGCCGACGCGAGCGCCGGCGTGGTGAGAGCGAGAGCCGAGACAGCACCCACTGCGATGAGTGCACGATGAACGCGCATGATGCCTCCGATTTCCCGGCCCGGCTTTCACGCCGAACCGTGTTCAAAACCGGGCGGAGCCTCCCCAGCAGACGTCCGGATGCCGAATGAGCCGACCTCGATGTCGGCTCGCCGACATCCTCCTCCCCGCTTCGTCCAAGTTCAAGAGCCTTCGGGTACGCCTCGGGGAAGGGCCGAGAGCGGCGCCGGATGCCGTCAGAGCCGCTCGAGGATGAGCGCGTTGGCCATGCCGCCGCCCTCGCACATGGTCTGCAGACCCAGGCGACCGCCCGTCGCCTCGAGGTGATCGAGAAGTGTGCCGAGCAGGCGAGTTCCCGAAGAGCCGAGAGCGTGCCCGAGGGCGATCGCCCCGCCGCGCGGGTTGAGCTTCGCCGGATCCGCCTCGAGTTCGGCAGCCCACGCGAGCGGCACCGAGGCGAACGCCTCGTTGACCTCGTACGCATCGAGGTCGTCGATGGTGAGTCCGGCGCGTTCCAGCACGCGACGCGTGGCGGGGATCGGGCCGGTGAGCATGAGCATCGGGTCGTCGCCGATCACGTCGAAGGCGCGGAAGCGCGCGCGCGGGGTGAGCCCGAGCTGCTCAGCGCGGTCGGCGCTCATCATGAGCGCGGCTGATGCTCCGTCGGTGAGCGGCGAGGAGTTGCCGGGGGTGATCGACCAGTTCAGATCGGTGAAGCGGGCAGCGAGCGCATCGGTGCGGAAGGATGCGGGCAGTCCGGCCAGCTTGTCGGCCGTGGTCCCCTCGCGGACGGTCTCGTCGATCCGGGCATCCGGGGCCTCCGGCACGGCGACCACGGTGCGGTCGAAGAACCCGTCGCGCCAGGCGCGAGCCGCGCGGGCGTGCGACTCGGCGGCGAACGCGTCGAGCCGCTCGCGCTCGAGACCCCAGCGCCGTGCGATGAGCTCGGCACTCACCCCCTGATTCACGAGCCCCTCGGGGTAGCGCTCGCGCAGTCGCGGCGACAGGGGCGACCCGCCGGCGGCGGAGGCGCCGAGCGGCACGCGGCTCATCGACTCCACGCCGCCGACGATGACGATGTCGTTCTCCCCGGCCGCGATCCCGGCTGCAGCGAAGTGCACGGCCTGCTGGCTCGAGCCGCACTGCCGGTCGATGGTCGTCGCGGGAACCGTCTCGTCGAAACCGGCGGCGAGCACCGCCTGCCGGGCGATGTTCATGGCCTGGTCCCCGACCTGGCTGACGCAGCCGAGCAGCACGTCGTCGACCTGCCCTGACTCGAGGCCGTTGCGCTCGAGGATGCTCTGCAGCACGCCGGCGGCGAGATCGACCGGATGCACGCCCGAGAGCATCCCGCCGGGCTTGCCCCGCCCCACCGGGGTGCGGACGACGTCGACGATCACGGCTTCGCTGCTCATGACTCCATCCTGCCCCTGTCCGGGGCGAGGGTCACCGATCGGCGCGAGTCACGCGAGAACGGGGTCGGGTGCGAGCGGATCCGCGAGCAGCCGGTCGAAGGCGGCGTCTGCGGCTCCGATGAGCAGACGGTCGGCGCCGAGGGCCGCGGATGCCAGCTGCAGGTCCTCCGCTGATGCGGCGAGCGCTCGCGCCCGCACCGCCGCATCGAAGGATCCGCGGTCGAGGTCGCGGAGCACTGCGAGGAAGCCGCCGAGGACGATCATCGAAGGGTTGAGCACGTTGACCGCATTGCGGAGAGTGGCGGCGAGGATCCGGCGCTGCCGAGACGCCTCCTCGCTCGCCTGCACGCCGGCGCTGTCACCCAGGGCGCGGGCGAGTTCGTCATCGTCGGCCGAGCCGAGGGCCGCGGACGCGAGCAGACGTGCGCGGTTGACCTCGTCTTCGAGCACGCCGTCCTCGACGCGTCTGTCTCTGGCATCCGCGATGCTCGCAGCCGTCTGGCCCCACTCCCCGGCGTACCCGCCTGCGCCGCCGATCAGCTGACCGTGCAGGATCAAGCCGCCGCCGATGCCGCTGGCGCCGCCGTTGAGGTACACGACGTCCGCGTGCTCTCGCGCCGCTCCGAACAGCCGTTCGGCTCGTGCGCCGTACGACGCGTCGTTGCCGACGGCGACCGGCAGCCCCAGTGCGTCCCCGAGAGGTCCGACGATCTCGGCGTCGCGCCAGCCGAGGTGCGGAGCGAGGCGCACGATCCCGTCGGCCGTGCGCACCAGTCCGGGCACGGCGACGCCCGCCCCCACGACACGACATCCCGCCAGATCCTCGCGCCATCCCTCGATCACGCGGGTGACGACGTCCACCATCTCCTCGACGTCGGGACGGGCGACGGCGACGCGTGCGCGACGGCGCATGGCGCCGCCCAGCGAGACCGCTCCGATCTCGATCGCATCGATCTCGGGGTTGATCCCGATGGCGACCACGTCGCGGCTCGGAGCGACGATGGGCGAGGGACGCCCGACCCGTCGCGTGGGATCCGGGTCGTGCTCATCGACGAGGCCCACCTCGGCGAGACGCGAGACGAGGTCGCTGACGGTGGATCGGTTGAGCCCGGTCTCAGCGGTGATCACCGCGCGCGAACGCGGTCCGCTGTGGTGCACCAGCCGCAGCACCTCGCCGAGGTTGGTGCGCCGTACGCCTTCGACCGTTGTGGCGCGTTCGCTCATGCTTGGTCTGCTTTCTGCCCGTGGATCCCCAGGCTACCGAGGAGCGCACCGCACCTTCACAGCCGGTCGCCGACCGGGATGTATTCCAGCGTCATGATCGCCAGCTCCCCCTGCGGGGCACTGCCGGAGCTGCTTGCGCACACACCCAGCCACAACCCCAGGAAGCCGCCGGTCGATGAGGCGTCCAGCTGCCGCGCATCGACGGTCGTCAGCGTCTGGTCGTCGTGCACGAGCTCGAGGTCGTATCCGCGCGCACGCAGCCGCAGCTCGATCTCCGCTCGATCAGGCAGCGTGCGCGAGGCGAGCAGGTGCTGCTCCCCGGCGCGCACGTGCACGGCGCTCAGGGTCAGGTCCCCGCCGGTGCGGGTGATGACAGCCGCGGCATGGTCCTGCTCCGACTGACGCACCACGAGCGCACCGCTCTCGCCGTCGGCCAGCCCTCCGACATCCAGCACACAGCGCAGGTCGACGTCGGCGTGCTGCTGCCGGATGCCCAGGAACGCGACCGTCGTGGCGTCGCGCAGCGTCGCCGATCGCGCCGGCATCCGCCACACCTCGCCGTCTGCGCGGGCGACCTCAGACGGCAGCGCGCGCAGCGCCGTCCACCGTGGGTCCTGCGGCGTCACCGCGCCCGCTCGACGATCGTCGGGCTGCCAGCATCCCGCCGGGGCAGGCTCCGCTGACCAGGGTGCCGTGATCCTCAGCGGCAGGCGCCCCTCCCCGGGGGCGAAGACCGGCCAGCCGTCCTGCCACTCGACCGGGCAGAGGAAGGTCTCGCGCCCCAGCGGGTAGTGGTGTCCGTCGGCCGCGCGCATCGCCAGCATCAGCGCCTGCCATGACCCGTCCGGCGCCTGCACCAGGTCGGCGTGCCCCGCCCCGATCACCTCCGCGCTGCGGCCGAGGTGACGGTGCGTGAAGACCGGATTCGCCCTGTTGCCGACGTACGGGCCGATCGCCGCGTCTGCGCGCGCGACGCTCACGGCGTGGTGGAACTCCGTACCGCCCTCCGCCGCGACGAGATGCCACTCGCCGTCGATGAGGTACAGGTGGGGGCCCTCCGCCCACACCGCGCCGTGCACGGCACCGCGCCAGATGACATGCTCGTCGCCGACCAGGGCGCGCTGCGCGGGAGAGTACTCCCGCACCCACACCTCCGTCTGGTCGTGCCACGCCGGCTCCGCCGCCAGGCGCGTGCCGTGCATCCACACCCGCCCGTCATCGTCGAAGGCCAGCGACGGGTCGATCCCGTCGACCTCGAGCATCACCGGATCGCTCCACGGACCCTGCGGCTGCTCCGCCGTGACGAGGAAGTTGCCCCCTCGACTCGGGTCATCGGGGTCGACGAGCGTGCACACCACCCAGAACAGACCCAGGCCATGGCGGATGGTGGGCGCGTACAGCCCACCGGATGAGCGGATGCCGTCGAAGTCGAGCATCCCCGCACGGTCGATGACGTGACCGATCGTCTGCCACCGCAGCAGGTCGCGTGAGCGCATCACCGGCAGTCCGGGGAGATACTCGAATGTCGAGGTCACCAGGTAGTACCACTCCCCGACCCGGCAGACCGAGGGGTCGGGATGGCAGCCGGGAAGCACCGGGTTGAGCGCCGTCACACCCGCACGCTCTCCGCGATCTCGACGGTGACGACCCGCGCGTCCGCGCCGGTCACCCGGTGCACGTCGCCGGTGAGCATCATGCTGCGCGGTGCGGTGGCGGCGCCGGGCAGCGCGATCTGCTCACGGGTGCGCTCGTTCGAGATCGCACCGCCGGTCGTGCCGGCCAGATCGGCGGCGGGCGCGGATGCGGCGGCGTGGGCAGCAGCCCACACCTGCACGTCTCCGGGCTCGACGACCCGGGTGAGCGTGCGGTCGGTGAACGCGAAGCGCCCGGCCGGGACGTCGAAGCTCACTCGCCGGCTCTCACCGGGCTCGAGTGCCACACGCGCGTAGCCGAGCAGCTGTGCCACCGGTCGGGTGACGCTGGCCACGACATCGCGGCCGTACAGCTGCACGATCTCGTCGCCGGGCAGGTCGCCCGTGTTGGTCACGGTGACCGAGGCGGTGAAGCGCCCTGCTGTGCTCGCCTCGGCGGGCAGCTCGAGGTCGTCGTAGGCGAAGCTCGTGTACGACAGCCCGAATCCGAATGGCCGCAGCGGTGTCGGATCGGTCGCCGTCACCTCCGACGGTCCGCCGAGGATGGGATGCAGGTAGCTGTACGGCTGTGCGCCCGAGAAGCGCGGCAGGCTCACCGGCATCCGGCCAGACGGCGTGACCTCTCCGGTCAGCACCTGAGCGAGCGCCGTGCCGCCGGCTTCACCGGGGAAGAACGACTGCAGCACGGCGGCCGGTCGCACGGCGCCCTCCAGCGCCCAGTCGATCGCGTAGGGGCGGCCGGTCAGCAGGACCATGACGACCGGCGTGCCGGTCTCGGCCACCCGCTCGACGAGCTCGCGCTGCACGCCCGGAAGGTCGAGCGACTGCACGTCGTTGCCCTCGCCGACCGTGCCGCGGCCGAACAGGCCCGCCTGGTCGCCGACCACCACGACGGCCAGGTGGGAGTCCGCCGCTGCTCGAGCGGCCTCGTCGAACCCCGACCTGTCGGAGCCCTCGACATCGCATCCGCGCAGGTGCACGATCTCGGCATCCGGCATCGCCGCGGTGAGCGCTTCGCGCACTGTGGGGATCTCGAAGCCCACCTCGTGGTCGGGGTGATGAGCGAGCACGTGGTTGGCGAAGGAGTAGCAGCCCTGCAGCGCATCGGAGCGGTCGGCGTTCGGCCCGATGAGAGCGATGCGCAGAGCGGGGTCGGCGATCGGCAGCACCCCGTCGTTCGCGAGCAGCACGATCGACTCGGCGGCCAGACGCAGCGCGGCGTCGCGGTGCGCTGCGGTGTCGAGATCGATGACGGCGGGCGGCTCGTCCTGGAACGCCTCCGGGTCGAGCAGCCCGAGCTGCTCCTTCTGCGAGAGCACGCGGATGACCGCCCGGTCGAGGTAGGCCTCGTCCAGCTGCCCGGCGCGCACCCGCTCGATGAGAGGGGCGAGGTAGGCGTCTCCGGACGGCAGCTCGACGTCGATTCCGGCCTTCAGCGCGAGCTCGGCGGCCTCGCCGCGGTCACGGGCGACGGCGTGCATGACCTCGAGGAAGGCGACCGCGAAGTAGTCGGCGACGACGACCCCGTCGAAGCCGAGCTCATCGCGCAGAAGCTCCGTGAGCAGCGCCGGATCGGATGCCACGGGCACGCCGTCGATCTCGGAGTAGCTGTTCATGACGCCGCGCGCGCCGCCGTCGCGGATCGCCATCTCGAACGGCGGCAGGAAGACATCGGCGACCTCGCGCGGGCCGGCCGAGACCGGGGCGTGGTTGCGCCCCGCGCGTGAGCCGGAGTAGCCGAGGAAGTGCTTGAGCGTGGCGTGCACCCCCTGCGACTGCAGACCCTGCACGTAGGCGGTGCCGATGGTGCCGACCAGGTACGGATCCTCGCCGATGCACTCGTCGACGCGGCCCCAGCGCGGGTCGCGGATCACATCGAGCACGGGCGCGAGTCCCTGGTGGATGCCCAGCTCGCGCATCGACTGCCCGATCAGCGCGCCCATCTCGGCCACGAGCTCCGGATCGAACGAGGCGCCCCAGGCAAGCGGGGTGGGGAACGTCGCCGCCTTCCAGGCGGCGAGGCCCGTCAGGCACTCCTCGTGCACGATCGCGGGGATGCCCAGACGCGTCTCGCGCTGCAGTCGCCGCTGCTCATCCCACAGCCAGGCGGCCCGCTCGGCAGGCTCGACCGGACGGGTGCCGTACACGCGCGTGAAGTGGCCGATGCCATGGCGGGTGATCTCGCTCAGCGCGTTCGACGCGCCTGCGGACGCCATCTCGTTCTGCATCGGCGCGACCACGTCACCGCCCTGGTCGAGCCAGTAGCCGACGAGCTGCGCGGCCTTCTCGTCGAGGCTCATCTGCGCGAGGAGCTCGGTCACGCGCGGCGAGGCGGCCGGAAAGGCGGGCACACCCTGCGAGGTGGTCGGGGATGAGGTGCGGTCGAACATGTCAGCCCTTCACGGCTCCGGTCAGTCCGCCGACGATGCGGCGCTCGAACAGGCTGAAGAAGACCAGTGCGGGCAGCATCGACAGCGAGGTGTAGGCCAGCACCCGGGCGGTGTCGACCGAGTACTGGGAGGCGAAGTTCTGCACACCCAGCGGCAGGGTGAACAGGCTCTGGTCGCTGAGGATGAACAGCGGCAGCATGTAGCCGTTCCAGGCACCCACGAACGCCAGGATTCCGACGGTGATGACACCGGGCAGGCTGAGCGGCAGGACCATGCGCCAGAAGAAGCCCAGTCGCGACGCGCCGTCGATCGACGCCGCCTCTTCGAGCTCCTTGGGAATGGCGCGCAGGAACGGCACGAGGATGATGATCGTCATCGGCAGGGCGAAGGCGATCTGCGGGAGGATGATGCCGGCGAGGCTGTTCACCAGTCCGAGGTTGCGGATGAGGATGTACAGCGGCGTGATGGCGACGGTCACCGGGAACATCAGTCCGGCGGCGAAGAGCGAGTACATCAGACCGCGTCCGCCGAAGTCGTACCGTGCGATCACGTAGCTGGCCATGAGACCGAGCAGCACCGCACCCGCGGTGGTGCCCACAGCCGAGATGGTGGAGTTCATCATGGCGACCCAGAACTCCGAGCTCGCCAGCACGTCGCCGTAGTTGGCGAACTGCCAGGGCGTGGGGAATCCCGACGGGTCGAGGGTGATCTGCGAGTTCGTGCGGAACCCGCCGATGATGATGTACAGCACCGGGGTGATGCAGATGGCGATCAGCACGAGCGCGACCAGGTAGACCGCGGGGCTGCCCCACTTGACGCCGGACTCGCGCACGCGGCGCGGCCCCTTGGGCGTGATCGCCTGGATGGCGACCCGTGTGTTCAGGCTGTCGGCACTCACTTGCGCTTCCTTCCGCCGTCGCCGGTCAGTGCGCCCTCGGTGTCGCGGCGCAGGACGAAGCGCTGGTAGAACAGCGCGACGATGAGCGTGATGATGAACAGCATCACGGCGACGGCGTTTCCGAAGCCGTAGCTGCCGGCCAGGTGGCCGTTCTGGTACATGTAGGTCGCCATCGTGGAGGTGCCCGCGGTGGCGGCGATGTACTGGCCCCAGATGATGTTGACCAGGTCGAAGAGCTGCAGCGATCCGATGATCGACAGGAACGCCCAGATCCGGATGGTCGGTCCCAGCAGGGGGACGGTGATCGCCCACTGGGTCTTCCAGAAGCCGGCGCCGTCGATGGCGGCGGCTTCGTAGAGCTCCTCGGGGATGGACTGCATGCCCGCCAGCATGAGGATGACGGCGAAGCCGAGGTACTTCCAGGTGATGATGATCATCAGCGACGACATGGCGATCGCCGGATCGGCGATCCATGACTGCTGGAAGTCGCCCAGGCCCCACTTCTCGAGCAGGGAGTTCAGGGCTCCGGCATCCTGCAGCATCAGGCTCCAGCCGATGCCGACGATCACCTCGGAGATGACGTAGGGGACGAAGATCAGGATGCGGATGATCGAGCGTCCGCGGATCTTCTGGTTCATCAGCAGCGCGAACAGGATCGCGACGGGGCCCTGCAGCAGCAGCGACAGCACCAGGATGATGCCGTTGTGCATGACGGCCTGACGGAACGTGTCGTCCTGCCAGATCATGACGTAGTTGTCGAGGCCGATGAACTCGGTCGGCCAGCCGAAGCCGTTCCACTTGAAGAAGCCGTAGAACGCGGCCATCGCCACCGGCAGGATGACGAAGCCGAGGAACATGATCAGGGCGGGGCCTGAGAGGAGCGCGATCTCACCGCGCTTGCGCCAGTCGGCCCGCCGCGGCCGCCGCTCCGGAGCGGGCGTCGAGCCCGCCCCGGAGACGGCGTCCTTCTCAGGCACCGTGGTGCGCTGCAGTGCCTGGGTGTCGTGCATGGTTCGGTCAGCCTCGCGCCTGCGCCTTGACGACGGTGTCGACGAGCTTCTCCGGGCTGCCCTGACCTGCGAGCATCTCGACGACGCTGGTGTTCAGCGCGTTCCCGACGTTCTGGCCGAGAGCGGTGTCGAGCCAGAGGGCGACGTACGGGGCCTTCTGGTACGCCTCCATCAGGGGCTTCAGCGAGGGGTCGGTGACCGCGCCGGTCGCCTCCTGCGACGCGGGGATCGTCTGGAACGCGACCGCGTACTTCTCCTGCCAGTCCTTCGTCGAGACGAAGTTCAGGAACTTCTCGCACGACGCCGGGGAGTCCTTGGCGCACGAGTAGCCGTCGACGCCGCCCATCATGGCACCGGCGCCGCCCGCTCCGCCTTCGACCTCAGGGAACGGGAACCAGCCGAGGTCGGGCAGCGGCTGCTCGTCAGGCGTGAGGCTGGCGATCACGCCCACGTCCCAGGCGCCCATGAGCTCCATGCCCGCCTTGTGATTGGCGATGAGGCCGGCGGACGAGTTGGCGCCCTCCTGCGGATCCGTGGTCAGGAAGCCCTTGTTGAACGGCTCGGTGGCGGCGAACTCCTGGAAGTCCTTCGCGGCTTCGAGCCAGCACGGGTTGGTGAAGTCGGCGTCGGTGACGAGGTTCTCGATGACGTCCTGGTCACAGGCGCGCACTGCGAAGAAGTAGTACCAGTGCGCTGCCGGCCATGCCGCCTTGGCGCCGAGGGCGATCGGCGCGACGCCGGCACCCTTGAGCTTCGAGACGGCGTCGTTGAGCTCATCGAAGGTGGTGGGCTCGGAGGCGATGCCCGCCTGCTCGAAGAGATCCTTGCTGTAGAACATGCCGCCGGGAAGCACGGCGCTGGGCATGCCGTAGATCTTGCCGTCGATGGTGAATGCACCGAACGGCGCGTCGCCCATGGCCTTCTTGACGTCGTCGTCGATGAGGTCGGTGAGGTCCTTCACCTTGTCGGCGTTGACGATGTCGGCCAGCTTGCCGCCGCCACGCGCCATGAAGATGTCGGGCATGTCACCGGAGTTGACGGCGGTCTGCAGCTTGCCGTCCATGTCCTCGTTCTGGATCGACGTGACCTTGATGGTCACATCCTTGTTCTCCTTCTGGAACGCCGCCGCAGCGTCTTCCCAGTACTGCTTGCCCTCACCGGTGGTGGAGTTGTGCCACATGGTCAGCGTGTCGCCGCCACCGTCTCCGCCTGTCGAGCCCGAGCAGCCGCTCAGGCCGAGCGCTCCCACGGCCACGACGGCAGCCGCCGCAAGCCAGGTCTTCCGGATCTTCATGCTGTGTCTCCTCATCGTTGAGTGGCTGGGTGCGGGATTTGTTGCCGACGACACCCAATCTCGTCGGCACCACTCTGGCACCTCACTCTCATCATGTCAATCGTTATCGATAACGTTTTCTCTCAGTAGGCTGTGATGATGGCCGCCCGCACCACCATCCACGACGTCGCGAGAGCCGCCGGCGTCTCGGTCGCCACCGTCTCGAAGGCGGTGAACGGTCGCGACGGCGTCGCCCCTGCCACCCTTAGCCACGTCATGAGCGTGGTCGAAGAGCTGGGATACGCGAGCTCGCTCGTGGCGACATCGATGCGCCGTCAGCAGACGAACGTGATCGGGGTGCTCGTCGCCGAGTTCGAGCCGTTCGCGGTGCAGCTTCTGCAGGGGGTGTCCGCCGCGCTGCAGAACACCCGCTACGACGTGCTCGCGTACGCCGGCAGCGTCTCCGCCGGCGAGCACCTGGGATGGGAGCGTCGCTCGCTCTCCCGCCTCGGCGGAACGCTCATCGACGGCGCCATCATCGTCACGCCGACCACGACCCCCGCCCAGGCCACCGTCCCGATCGTGGCCGTCGACCCGCACGCCGGGCCGAAGGGCACGTCGACGGTGAGCGTGCGCAACCGCGACGGCGCTCACGCGGCCGTCGAGCACCTGATCAGCCTCGGGCACCGGCGAATCGGGCACCTGCGCGGTCGCACTGATCTCGAGTCGGCGCATCAGCGCGAGGAGGGCTACCGACGTGCTCTGCACGAGGCGGGCATCCCCTTCGATCCCGCCCTCGTCGTCGATGGCGGGTACCGCGCCGCGGATTCCACCGCCGGCGCTCACCGGCTGCTCGACCTCGCCGATCGCCCCACCGCGATCTTCGCCGCCAACGATCAGTCGGCGATCGAGGTGATGCGCGTCGCCGTCGAACGCGGGGTGCGCGTTCCGCAGGACCTCTCCGTGGTCGGATTCGACGACGTGCCCGAGGCAGCCTCGCACGAACCGCAGCTCACCACGGTGCGCCAGCCCCTGCACGAGATGGGGATGATCGCCGTGCGCGTGCTGCTCGACATGCTCGACGACGGGACCCATGAGGATGTGCGCCTGCCCGCCGAGCTCATCGTCCGCGCGTCGACCGCTCCCCCCGCACGCTGAGGCGACCCTCCGCCCGCTGCACTTGGCCCGCCGCAATTCGCGTGCCGTATGCAGGCGAAGGCGTTGCGTCTTCGGCATCCGGTTGATATGTTCGGCTCTACAACATTTCACCGACGTCGCTGAAGGCGGATCACATGTCTCTCACCCCCACCAAGGCCGACCGATTCTCGTTCGGACTCTGGACCATCGGCTACAACGGCACCGATCCGTTCGGTGGCCCCACCCGTCCGGCACTCGACGTCGTGCACGCGGTCGAGAAGCTCGACGAGCTCGGCGCGTACGGGCTGACGTTCCACGACGACGATCTGTTCGCCTTTGGATCGACCGACGCCGAGCGGCAGAAGCAGATCGACCGGCTGAAGGGCGCGCTGGCCGCTACCGGCCTCGTGGTGCCCATGGTCACCACGAACCTGTTCAGCGCCCCGGTCTTCAAGGACGGCGGCTTCACCTCGAACGACCGTCAGGTGCGTCGCTTCGCGCTGCGCAAGGTGCTGCGCAACGTCGACCTCGCAGCCGAACTGGGCGCCAAGACGTTCGTCATGTGGGGCGGTCGCGAGGGCGCCGAGTACGACTCGGCGAAGGACATCCAGGCCGCCCTCGAGCGCTACCGTGAGGCGGTCAACCTGCTCGGCGACTATGTCACCGACAAGGGCTACGACATCCGCTTCGCCATCGAGCCGAAGCCCAACGAGCCCCGCGGTGACATCCTGCTGCCCACGCTCGGGCACGCGATCGCCTTCATCGACTCGCTGGAGCGTCCCGAGATGGTCGGCCTGAACCCCGAGGTCGGACACGAGCAGATGGCCGGGCTCAACTTCACCGCCGGCATCGCCCAGGCGCTGTACCACGGCAAGCTCTTCCACATCGACCTGAACGGCCAGCGCGGCATCAAGTACGACCAGGATCTCGTGTTCGGCCACGGCGACCTGAACAACGCCTTCTCGCTGGTCGACCTGCTCGAGCACGGCGGCCCGAACGGCGGCGCCGCATACGACGGTCCCCGTCACTTCGACTACAAGCCGAGCCGCACCGAGGACGAGACCGGTGTCTGGGACTCGGCTGCCGCCAACATGCGCATGTACCTGCTGCTCAAGGAGCGCGCCGAGGCGTTCCGCGCCGACCCCGAGGTGCAGGAGGCCCTGGCCGCCGCGAAGGTCGCCGAGCTCGCCCAGCCCACCCTGAGCGACGGCGAGTCGTACGACGACCTGCTCGCCGACCGCAGCGCCTACGAGGAGTTCGACGCCGACGCGTACCTGGGCGGACACGGCTTCGGCTTCGTGCGCCTGCAGCAGCTGGCCACCGAGCACCTGATGGGCGCGCGCTGAGCTGACCCCTCCCCGAGGGAGCTGACGGAAGGATGCCGTGATGGCACTCGTGATGGGGGTCGACTCGTCGACCCAGTCCTGCAAGGTCGTCGTACGGGATGCCGTGACGGGAACCGTCGTGCGCACCGGGCGTGCGTCCCACCCCGACGGCACCGAGGTGGATCCCGAGGCGTGGTGGGATGCCCTGCAGCGGGCGCTCGCCGACGCCGCCGGCGCGCACGGCGCCGTGATGGACGACATCGCCGCCTGGTCTGTCGGCGGTCAGCAGCACGGCATGGTCGCCCTCGACGAGCACGGACAGGTGATCCGCCCGGCGCTGCTGTGGAATGACACGCGCTCCGCCGGCGCCGCCGCCGACCTGGTGGCCGAGCTGGGTGCCGAGCAGTTCAGCATCCGCACCGGCGTCGTGCCGGTGGCGTCCTTCACGGTCACCAAGCTGCGCTGGCTCGCCGACCACGAACCGCACAATGCCGCGCGCGTCGCCGCGGTCGCCTTGCCGCACGACTGGCTCACCTGGCGGCTGCGCGGCTTCGGCCCCGACGACCCGCAGCTCGACGAGCTGGTGACCGACCGCTCGGATGCCAGCGGCACCGGCTACTGGGGCTCGGACGGCTACGACCGCGACATCCTCTCGCTCGCGCTGCGACGCGATGCCTCCGACATCGTCCTGCCGCGGGTGCTCGGCCCGACCGAGCACGTCACCGCGAAGGACGGCGGGATCGTCGCCCCCGGCGCGGGCGACAACGCGGGGGCGGCGCTGGGTCTCGACGCCCGCAGCGGAGACGCGGTGGTGTCGATCGGGACGTCCGGCACGGTGTTCGCGGTGACCGACACCCCGGCCCACGACGCGAGCGGAACCGTGGCCGGGTTCGCGGACGCGGCGGGTGGGTGGCTGCCGCTCATCGCGACGCTGAACGCGGCCCGGGTGATGGATGCCACGGCAGCCCTGCTCGGAGTGGACCACGCCACCTTCAGCGAACTCGCCCTGAACGCCGACCCCGGCGCGGGCGGGCTGGTGCTGCAGCCCTGGTTCGAGGGCGAGCGCACGCCCAATCTGCCCGACGCCACCGCCACCCTGTTCGGCATGACCCTGGCGGGCACCACCCGCGAGAACCTTGCCCGCGCGGCGATCGAGGGTGTGCTCTGCGGCCTGGCTCACGGTCTGGATGCGATCCGCGCGCAGGGGGTCTCGCCGACCCGCATCCTGCTGATCGGCGGCGCGGCGCAGAGCCGCGCCGTGCAGACGATCGCCGCGCAGGTCTTCGACGTTCCCGTCGTCGTGCCCGCGCCGCAGGAGTACGTGGCGCTCGGCGCCGCCGCTCAGGCCGCGTGGGCGCTCACCGGCGAGCGCCCGCGGTGGGCGGCCGGCGGGGCGGCTCCCGTGCCTGTGGCGTCGGTTCCCGGCATCCGTGCGCAGTACGCCGCGCGGCTGCCCTAGCCGGTAGTCTCGGTACGCCGAGAAACCACATCCGGCATGAGCCTCACGTTCACGCGTGGTGACTCATGCCGGATGTGGTTTCTCACGGCGTCGGCCGGGCAGGTCAGAGGGCGCGGATCGTCCAGGACGCCGTGTGCTCGTCGCCTGGTTCGATCACGACGAGGCCGGCGCCGGAGTTGAAGGCATCCGGCGCGCAGGTCATCGGCTCCACAGCCAAACCGATCCGATGCGTCGCCTCGTCAGCGGGGGTGTCGGCGGTGTGGATCTGCACCCAGGGGCACGCCTCGTCCCAGATCACGGCCGTGCCGCCGCCGTCCGGTGAACGCACCTCGACGGTGGTCAGCCCGTCCGTGCGCGCGAGCCCGGTGAAGGCGTGATCGATGAACGTGTCGCCGATCGTGCGCGGCGTGCGGAAATCCCACTGCGGATGCCGGTCAACCGACTCGACCGCGATCGGGCTCAGCCGATCGTCGGTCACGGTGAGGACCTCGGATGCCGGCAGCGAGAGCGTCCACGCGTCGACGGCCGAGCGGGAGGAGCGGTCGGCGACCAGGTAGGGGTGCGGGCCCGTGCCCCAGGGCGCGGCATCCGCCCCGAGGTTGCGGCCGGTGACCACCTGGGTAAGCCCGCCGGCGTCGAGACGGTACTCCACCTCGACCTGCACCCGGAACGGATAGCCCAGCTGCGGCTCGATCACCGCGGTCAGCACCACCCGGTCCGGCTCGACGACCTGATCGGCGAACTCCAGCCAGGCTGCGAGTCCGTGCAGGGCCTGCCCGCGTGACGGCTCGGTGAGCGCGAGCTGGTGCTCTGCGTCGGCGAACGAGTACTGCCCGTCGACGATCCGGTTCGGCCATGGCGCCAGTGTCGCGCCGCGGTAGTTGGGTCGCACCTCGTCGGCGTCGAACGGCACGACGAGGTCGCGCCTCTCGTGGGTCAGCGTGCGCAGGGTCGCGCCGACGCTGGCGATCACGGCCTCGTAGCCGTGGCCGGCGATGGAGAGCTGACGTCCGGAGACCGGCGTCATCACAGACCCTGCGCGAGGCGGTGGTAGGCCGCGTTCCAGCGGACCTGGTTCTGGAACCCGGGCAGCGTCGTCGATTCGTCGATGACGAGCAGCTCGACCTCGGCCATCTCGGCGAAGTCGCGGAACGCCTCGATGCCCACGGCGGTCGACATGACCGTGTGGTGTGCGGCGCCGGCCGTCAGCCAGGCGGCGGCGCTGGTGGTGAAGTCGGGTGCGGGCTTCCACACCGCGCGACCCACCGGCAGGTTCGGAAGGGCGGCGCGGGGCTCGACGTTCTCGACGACATTCGCCGTGAGCCGGAAGCGGTCGCGCATGTCGCTCAGCGCGACGACGACAGCGGGGCCCGGGTCAGCGGTGAAGACCAGACGCACCGGGTCGTCCTTGCCGCCGATGCCCAGCGGGTGGATCTCCAGAGTCGGCTTCTTCGTGGTGAGCGACGGCGAGACCTCGAGCATGTGCGCGCCGAGGATCAGCTCGTCACCGGGAGTCATGTCGTAGGTGTAGTCCTCCATGAGGCTTGCGCCACCGGGCAGCCCTGCGCCCATCACGTTCGCCACCCGCACGAGGATCGCGGTCTTCCAGTCGCCCTCGGCGCCGAACCCGTAGCCCTCGGCCATCAGGCGCTGCACGGCGAGGCCGGGGAGCTGCTTCAGCGCGCCGAGGTCCTCGAACGAGGTGGTGAAGGCGCCGAAACCGCCCTCCTCGAGGAACGAGCGCAGACCGATCTCGATGGCGGCGCCGTCGCGCAGCGACTGGTGGCGGTCGCCGCCACGGCGCAGCTCGGGAGCGACCTCGTACAGCTCCTCGTACTCGGCGACGAGGGCGTCGATGTCGGACGATGAGGCGGCGGCCACGGCATCCGCCAGGTCGTTCACACCCCACGTGTTCACCTGCACGCCGAAGCGCAGCTCGGCCTCGGTCTTGTCGCCCTCGGTGACGGCGACGAAGCGCATGTTGTCGCCGAACCGGGCGAGCTTCAGCGAGCGGGCAGCGGCGAGACCTGCGGCGGCGCGCTGCCACGTCGCGAGCTCCTGGCGCAGACGCGGGTCGGAGGCATGCCCCACGATCGTCTTGCGCGGCACGCCGAGGCGGGTCTGGATGTACCCGAACTCGCGGTCGCCGTGCGCGGCCTGGTTGAGGTTCATGAAGTCGAAGTCGATGTCGGCCCACGGCAGCTCGACGTTCGCCTGCGTGTGCAGGTGCGCGAGCGGCTTCTGCAGCGCGTCGAGGCCGGCGATCCACATCTTCGCGGGGCTGAACGTGTGCATCCAGGCGACGAGGCCGATCACCCGGTCATCGGCGTTGGCCTCGAGCGCGATGCGCTTGATGGATGCCGAGTCGGTGAGCACCGGCTTCCAGACGATCCTCACGGGCACCTCGGCGGCCTCGTCGAGGGTGCGCGCGATCTGCTGCGACTGCTCGGCGACCTGGGCGAGGGTCTCGGGGCCGTAGAGGTGCTGGCTGCCGGTGAGGAACCAGACCTCGTACTCGTCGAGGGTGGTGGTGAGCGGCGTGCGAGTCATGGGAGTTCCTTGCGTGTCGGCCCGGATGGGCGGTTCAGGCGAATCGTGGGTCAGAGTGCGGCGACCGCAGCGGCTTCGACGGCGATGCCGGCCCGGTAGCGGTCGAGGTAGGCGGCGTACCCGGCGACGTCCTCGGGGAGCGGCTCGGCGACGCGGAGGCCGGCGTCGGCGAAGACGCGCTCGGCGAGGTGGTCGCCCAGCGGCCGGTCGGATCCGACGAACGCGGCGAGCACGGCGATGCCCCAGGCCCCGCCTTCGGATGCCGTGTCGCCGACCGCGACGGGCGCGTTCAGCGCTCCGGCGAGGAAGCGCTGCGCGACCCCCGCGGTGCGGAAGATGCCGCCGTGCGCGAACATCCGCTCGATCGTCACGCCCTCGTGGGCGAGCACCTGCATGCCGAGCGCGAGCGTGCCGAACACTCCGTACAGCTGGGCGCGCATGACGTTGGCGAGGGTGAATCGGCTTTCGGGCGTGCGCACGAACAGCGGCCGCCCCTCGTCGGTGCCGGCGATCGGCTCGCCCGCGAGGTGGTTGTAGGCGAGCAGGCCGCCTGCGTCCGGTTCGCCCTCGAGCGCCTCTCGGAACAGCGTCTCGAAGACGGCGTCCGCTGACTGCGGGGTGGCGGATGCCTCGGCGAATCGGGCGAACATGCCCACCCACGCCGCGAGCTCGCTGGCGCCGTTGTTGCAGTGGACCATGGCGACGGCATCGCCGGCCGGGGTGGTCACGAGGTCGAGCTCGTGGTGCACCTCGGCGAGCGGACGCTCGAGCACCACCATCGCGAAGATGCTGGTGCCCGCGCTGACGTTGCCCGTGCGGGGCGAGACGGCGTTGGTCGCGACCATGCCCGTGCCGGCGTCGCCTTCCGGCGGGCAGAACGGGATGCCCGGCTGCAGCGCGCCGGTGGGATCGAGCAGCGCGGCACCCGCGGCGGTCAGCGTGCCGGCCTCGCAGCCGGCGACGAGCGCCTCGGGCAGCATCGCGCGCAGGTCGCCGCCGGTGTGCGCGTCGTAGCGCTCGATGAGCGCCTGGTCGTAGTCGCGGGTGGCGGAGTCGATCGGGAACATGCCGGACGCGTCTCCGACGCCGAGCACGCGGCGCCCGGTCAGCTGCCAGTGCACGTATCCGGCGAGAGTGGTGAAGAAGCGCACCTCGTCGACGTGCGGCTCGGCGTCGAGCTGCGCCTGCCGCAGGTGGGCGATCGACCAGCGCAGCGGGATGTTCACGCCGAGCAGCTCGGTCAGCTCCGCGGCGGCGGCGCCGGTGTTCGTGTTGCGCCAGGTGCGGAACGGCACGAGAAGATCGCCGGATCGGTCGAACGGCAGATAGCCGTGCATCATCGCCGAGACGCCGATCGCGCCGAACGTGGTCGGACGGACGCCGTAGCGGTCGAGGGCGTCGGCGATGAGACCGGCGTACGCCTCCTGCAGGCCCGTCCACACGGCGTCGAGCGAGTAGGTCCACAGGCGGTTCTCGAACCTGTTCTCCCAGTCGTGGAAGCCGGTGGCGAGCACCTCGTGCGTGTCGGCGTCGATGAGGCACGCCTTGATGCGCGTCGAGCCGAGCTCGATGCCGAGCGCGGTGCGGCCCGAGCGGATGGCCTCCAGCGGGGTCCCTGAGTCCTGTCGAAGGGTCATCGGCGGGCGTCCGAGTTCTGTCCGTACACGTTCTGGTACCGGTCGAAGAGCGCGTCGATCGCCTCCTGCGGGATGGGGATGAGCGGTCCTGCCTCGCGTGCGTGGTGCACGGTGCGGGCGACATCCTCGACCATGACGGCCGCCTTCACGGCATCCTTCGCGTCGACTCCGATCGTGAACGGACCGTGGTTCTGCATCAGCACAGCGCGCGAGCGGTGGCCGGTGAGGGTGTCGACGATCCCGCGTCCGATGGAGTCATCGCCGATGATCGCGAACGGCCCGACGGGGATCGGCCCGCCGAACTCGTCGGCCATGGCCGTGATCACGCAGGGGATCTCCTCGCCACGGGCCGCCCAGGCGACCGCGTAGGTCGAGTGGGTGTGCACCACGCCGCCCACCTCGGGCATGTGGCGGTACACGTAGGCGTGCGCGGCGGTGTCGCTCGACGGCGACCGGTCGCTGCCCTCGCTGCCGGGGATGACGTTGCCGTCGAGGTCGCAGAGGATCATGTTGCTCGCAGCCAGATCGTCGTACGAGACGCCGCTCGGCTTGATCACGAAAAGATCGGCACCGGGAACCCGGCCCGAGACGTTGCCGCCGGTCCAGACGACGAGGCCGTAGCGGACGAGTTCAGCGTGCAGGCGCGCGACGTCGGCGCGCACGACCTGGATGGCGGCTTCCACCTCGGGGGTGAAGGGGGCTTCATTGCTCACGGGTACCTCGGTGGCTCGACGGGAGAAACGGTCTATGTGACCGGTCACAGAAGTCTGACACGGCAGCGGCGCATCGGTCAACAGGCCGCGGCGTCGGACTCATCTCGCGGGGGTGCGATCGACGACCTCGCGCGGAGCACGGGCCGGACGGGGTCGCGGGGCGCTGCCGCCTCGCCGATCACCGCCGCCACCGCGCGACGAGCGAGTTCGTCGAAGTCCTGCCGGACGGTGGTCAGCGGCGGCCAGTAGTGCTCGGCATCCGGCACGTCGTCGAAGCCGACCACGCTCACATCCCCCGGCACATCGAGACCCGCCTCGCGCAGGCCGGTGATCAGACCGAGGGCCATCTGGTCATTCGCGCTGAAGACGGCCGTGACCCCGAGCTCGCGCACGGTCGCCGCCGCGGCGTGTCCGGATGCCGCCGACCAGTCCCCCACGATCACCGGCCCGCTCGGCATGCCGCGGGCGGCGAGCTCCCGCGCGTATCCCTCGGCGCGCGACTCCGCCTCGAGCCAATCCGCGGGGCCGGCCAGATGCGCGATGCGCGTGTGGCCCGCATCGGCGAGCGCGGCGACGGCCAGCCGTGCGCCGGCGGCCTGGTCGACCGAGAGCCCGCGTGCACCTCGCCCTGAGGCGTGCAGCGTGACGATCGGCACGCCGATCTGCAGGGCATCCAGCGCATCCATGGTCTGCACGTGCGGCGCCACGACGACGATCCCCTCGACCCCCTGCGACACGAGATGCTGCACCGCGGCGACGACGGCGCCGGCATCGCCGGCATCGGCGAACGCCGCACTGACCCAGTAGCCGGCGCCGCGCGCCCTCGCCTCGATCGCCGCGAGGCTGCGCGAGGGCCCGTACTGCAGCGCGTCGGATGCCAGCACGCCGAGCGTGCGCGACCGCCGGGTGCCCAGAGCCCTGGCGGCGTTGTTGACGCGATACCCGAGCTCTGCCATGGCCGCGAGCACGCGCTCGCGGGTCTCGGCCGCGACCTCGGGATGCTCGTTGAGCACGCGCGACACCGTCTGCCGGGAGACGCCCGCGCGTGCGGCGACATCGCGCACGCCGACCGGTCGCCTGCCCATCGCATCCACGTCGCTCACCGTCCTGAGTGTACGGCTCGGCCGGCGGAGATCCCCCGCCGGCCGACCCGATGCACCGCTACTCCTTCTTGCGGATCACCGCGCGCTGCAGCAGCACGAAGACGAGCAGGATGCCGCCGGTGATGATCGTGGTCATCTCGGGCGGGATGCCGCCGTCGCGGGTGATGAGCACGGTCATCAGTCCCAGCACGAGCGCGCCGACCACGGAGCCGAGCACGTATCCGTAAGCACCCGTGAGCACCGTGCCGCCGATCACCGCAGCGGCGATCGCGTCGAGCTCCCACCCGATGCCCGTGATGTTCTGGGCCGTGCCGAGGCGCGCCGTGTAGAGCACGGCGGCGACTCCGGAGAGCGTGCCGCTGATCACGTACACCAGGATCTTGCTGCGGTGCACGGGCAGACCCATCAGCAGCGCCGAGCTCTCCGATCCGCCGATCGCGTACACCGTGCGACCGGTGCGGGTGCGATGCAGCACGAAGAACGCGATCGCGACGACGAGGACCGCGACGATCACCGAGGGGGTGATCGTGAGGTCGTTGACCTTCGGGCCGTCGATCACCTTGATCTTCTCGCCCATCCAGCGAATCGGCGAGTCCTCGGGGAGACGCTCGGGCTTCGTGCTCAGCAGCGATGCCAGGCCGCGCCCGAGGAACATCATGGCGAGCGTCGCGATGAACGGCTGCACGTTGAAGTACCTGATGAGCAGCCCCGAGCACAGCCCGAAGGCCGAGCCCATGGCGATCATCGCCACGACCACGAGCAGCGGAGGCCACCCGGCGCCGGCGAGCATGACGCCCGCGACCGACGAGAACGCGATGATCGATCCGACCGACAGGTCGATGCCGCCGGTGAGGATCACGAACGTCAGCGCGACGGCCAGCACGATCAGGTGCGCATTGTTGATGAGCAGGTTCGACAGGGTGCTCGCCTGCACGATGCGCCCGTAGGCGATCTCGCCGTAGACGATCATGGCGACGAAGATGACGACCGAGGCGATGGTCGGCAGGATCGACGGGTTCGCCGTGATCGCACGGCCCACGCGCGCGGTGAGGCTCGCGCGGGAGGGCGCAGCGGGTGTCGCGGTCATGGTGGTCATGCCGCCACCTCCTTCATCTCGGACGTCTCGGCGCGCGAAGTGGGGGCCGAGGTGCGACGACGTCGGAACCAGGCGCGCACGCGCTCGGACTGCAGCAGGCAGATGACGATGATCACCGTCGCCTTGAAGGCGGGGGTCGCCGACGACGAGACGCCGAGGAAGAGCACCGTCTTGTCGAGTGTGGCGATCAGCAGCGCGCCGACGAACGCGCCCGAGAGCGAGAACTTGCCCCCCATCAGGGATGCCCCGCCGATGACGACGGCGAGTATGGCGTCGAGCTCGAGCTGATAGCCGGTGCGCGAGATGTCGACCGTCATCACGCTTCCCACCGACATCACGCCGGCGATGCCGGCGAGCACGCCGCTGAGGATGTAGGCCGTCAGCAGCAGGCCCTTCGGCTTGATGCCGGCCATGCGGCTCGCGCGGGGGTTGATGCCGATCGCCTCGATCATCAGCCCGAGGGCGCTGCGGCGCACCACCCAGCCGACGGCGATCACGATCGCCAGGGCGAGCAGGAAGACGACCGGGATGCCGATGATGTAGCCGTTCGCGATCCAGCGGTAGGCGTCGTTGCTGGCTGCGGTGTTCTGCCCGCCGGTGATCACCTTCGCGATGCCGCGCCCGGCCAGCATCAGCACCAGTGTGGCGATGAACGGCTGCAGCCCGACATACGCGACGAGCACGCCGTTCACGGCGCCCAGCAGCCCGGTGATCGCGAGCGACAGCCCGACGGCGGTGAGCGCGGAGCCCACCGAGGTGCCTCCGGTGCTGCGCAGGAACTCCATCGACACGGCGCCGGCGACCGCCATGAGCGAGCCGACCGACAGGTCGATGCCCGCGGTGGCGATCACGAGGGACATGCCTATCGCGATCATCATGATCGGCGCGGCCTGGCGCAGGATGTCGATGACGTTGCCGACGAGATGGCCGTTGTTCGGGTTGACGGACAGGGCGAGGTAGCCGGGATCCTTCAGCACGTTCAGCAGCAGCAGCGCGACGATCGCGATGATGCCCCAGAAGAACGGCTTGTGGACCAGGTCTCGCAAGACGGTGGTCGCGTTCTTCATCGCGTCCCCTCCTCTGCGGTGGATGCGGAGATGGTATCGGGCAGGGCGCCCTCGGCCTCGTCGAGTGTGGCAGCCGCGGCATCCGTACCGTGCGCGGCGATGACGTCGACGATCTGCTCGGCGTTGACCTCCGGGCCGTTCTGGATCTCCCCGATCTTCTCGTGGTCCTTCAACACGACGATCCGCTCGGAGAGACGGACCACCTCCTCCAGCTCCGACGAGACGAAGACGACGGCCACGCCGTCCTCGGCGAGCGCCGCGACGGCCTCCTGGATCTCAGCCTTGGCACCCACATCGATCCCTCGGGTGGGCTCGTCGAGGATGAGCAGCTCGGGCTTGGTGGCCAGCCACCGCCCGAGCAGCACCTTCTGCTGGTTGCCGCCCGAGAGGTTCTTGATCATGCGGTTCGGGTCGGCGGGACGCACGTTCAGCTCGGCGATGTACTTCTCGACGATGGCGTCCTGCTCCTTGCGCGGGAGCGGCCGCGCCCAGCCGCGCTCGGCCTGCACGGCGAGGATGATGTTCTCGCGCACGGTGAGGTCGCCGATGATGCCCTCGTCACGCCGGTTCTCGGTCGAGAACGCGATGCGCGCCGCGAGCCCGTCGGCGGGCGACTTGAGATCGATGTCGCGACCGTGCAGCTGGATCGCGCCCTGGTCTGCGCGGTCGGCGCCGTAGAGGAGGCGGGCGAGTTCGGTGCGGCCGGAGCCGAGCAGGCCGGCGAAGCCGACCACCTCGCCGGGGCGGATGTCGAGATCCGTGGGCTCGACCGAGCCACGGCGGGCGATTCCGGATGCCGACAGCAGCGGCTTCTCGTCGGCATCGCGCGGCTCGGTGCGCCGGTTGCCGCCGAGCGACTTGAGCGCGTCGAGGTCCTTACCGATCATCTTCGAGATCAGCGCATGGCGGTTCAGGTCGCGGGTGAGGTACTCGCCCTCGTACCGTCCGTTGCGCAGCACGGTGAGCCGGTCGCTGATGGCGTAGATCTGGTCGAGGAAGTGCGACACGAAGAGGATCGCGACTCCCTGGTCGCGCAGCGTGCGCATCACGGTGAACAGCCCCTCGACCTCGGCCGCGTCGAGGCTGGAGGTCGGCTCGTCGAGGATGAGCACCTTGGCCTTGACCGCCATCGCACGGCTGATCGCGACGAGCTGCTGCACGGCGATCGACAGGGTCGAGAGGGGCTTGTGGGTGTCGAGGTGCGAGAGGCCGAGCCTCCCGAGCGCCTCGGTGGCCGCGCGATGCGTCGCACGCCAGTCGACTCCGAACGGACCGCGCATCTCATGGCCCAGCATCACGTTCTCGCCGATGCTGAGGTTGGGGGCGAGGTTCACCTCCTGGTACACCGTCGAGATGCCGGCGTTCTGTGCGTCGCCGGTGCCGCTGAACTGCCGCTCCTGGCCCGCGACCAGAATCGAGCCCGAGTCGATCCGGTAGACGCCGGTGAGCGCCTTGATGAGGGTGGACTTGCCGGCGCCGTTCTCGCCCATCAGGGCGTGCACCTCGCCGGGGAAGAGCCGGAACTCGACGTCGTCCAGGGCCTTCACGCCCGGGAACTCGATAGAGATCCCGCGCATCTGCACGATGGGCAGTTCTTCGGTCATCGTTGTCTCTCAGTCTGTGACGACGGATGCCGGGTGGCGCGCTCCGCGCCACCCGGACCTCCGATCAGTACTTGCGGTCGGCGAGCACGGCCTTGGCCGCGTCTGCCGAGTCGAAGGCCTCACTGGGGACGATGATGTACGAGTCCACGTCCTCACCGTCGAGCGCCTTCTGCACGACCTCCAGCGCCGTCTCGCCGAAGAGCGGGTTGTACTCGTGCACGTAGCTGAGCTTGCCGTCGGCGAGCGCCTGGATGGCGTTCTTGGTGCCGTCGATCGTGGCGATCTTGATGTCCTCACCGACGACGAGGCCGGCTTCCTCAGCGGCCTGGGCGGCGCCGAGGCCCATCTCGTCGTTCTGAGCGAAGACGAACTGGATGTCGTTGCCGTTGGCCTTGAGCATCGTCTCGAGCACGCTCTTGCCCTCTTCGGTCGACCAGTTCGCGGTCTGCGAGTCGACCTTGTTCAGCGACGAGTCGCCGAGGCCCTCTTCGAAGCCCTCGTTGCGCTCGTTGACCACGCCGACACCGGCCGGACCCTCGAGCACGACGTAGTTGCCGCCATCGGGGAAGGCCGAAGCCGCCCACTCGCCGACCTCCTTCGCGACCTCGACGTTGTCGGGGGCGATGCGGGTGACGTAGAGGCTGTCGTCCTCGGGCTCGATGCCGCGGTCGAGCAGGATGACCGGGATCTCGGCCTCCTGCGCGAGCTTCAGCGAGTCCTCCCAGCCGGTGGCCTCGGTGGCCGAGAGCAGGATGACGTCGACGTCCTGGTCGACGAACGCGGTGAAGCTGTCGATCTGCGACTTCTGGTCGAGGTTGGCGGCGGGCGCGTAGCTGAGCTTGTAGCCGGCCTTCTCGGTGAACGTGTCCTTGATGTTCTGCTCGTTCGCCTGACGCCAGCCGCCCTCGGGGCCGACCGCCACGAAGCCGACCTCGATGAGGTCGCCGGATCCGGCGCCGTCCGACGAGCCCTTGTCGTCGGAACCGCCGCAGGCCGTGAGGCCCAGCGCGAGCGCACCGACGGCAGCGAAGCCGAGTACCGCGCGGAAGTGCTTCTTTGCAGACATAGTTCTCCTCCTTGAGAGACCGGGGCGCTGCCCGGCGGGTGGGCCGTGCGGCCCGCGGGTGATTGCAGGATGCAGAGCGTCCTGTGTCTGCATGTTACCGGGAACATTCCCGGTAATTCAAGCACGTTCGAATAACGTTCGGGACTCGGCGGGAGATGCGCTCGGCGCCCCGCTCAGTCGGTGTCGTCGCCGGACTCGGCGGCGATCATCTCCACGATCGTGTCGACGGTGACACCGGGCCCGTTGCTGAGCTCGCCGATCTTCTCGCGATCCTTCAAGACCACGATCCGATCGCTCAGCCGCACGACCTCCTGCAGCTCCGATGAGATGAAGACCACCGCGACGCCCTGCTGCGCCAGAGTGCTGATGCTGCGCTGGATCTGGAGTTTCGCGGCGACGTCGATGCCGCGCGTCGGCTCATCGAGGATGAGCACATGCGGACGCACGGCCAGTGCTCGAGCGAACAGCACCTTCTGCTGCGTGCCCCCGGACAGCTGCTCGATGGGACGGGCGAGATCGGCAGCGCTGAGATTCAGCACGTCGGTGTAGATCTCGAGCAGCATCCGCTGTTCCGACTGCGGGATGGGCCGAATCCACCCGCGCAGCGCCTGCAGCGAGAGCAGGATGTTCTCTCGAGCGGTCAGCCCGGCGACGATGCCGTCGGTGCGGCGGCTCTCACTCGACGCGGCGATGCGACGGCGCAGGGCTGCCGACGGACTGTGCAGCCGCACCCGCTCGCCGCCGGCCCAGAGCTCGCCGGAGTCCGAGCGCAGTGCGCCCGACATGAGTGCTCCGAGCTCGGTTCGCCCGGCGCCGCGAAGGCCGGCGAACCCCACGATCTCACCGCGATGCACCTCGATGTCCGTGGGACGGAGCTCGCCTCTGCGCCCGAGGGCGTCAGCGCGGAAGGCCGGCTCCCCCTCTGACACGTAGTGATGGGCCTTCCGCTCAGAGCCCAGGGCGCGCAGCCCCTCGAGATCCTTGCCGAGCATCTGCGAGATGAGCTCGGCGCGCTCGAGCTCACGCGTGCGGTTCTCGGCGACCTTGCGTCCGCCACGCAGCACAGTCATGCGGTCGCTGATGGCGAAGGCCTGCTCGAGGAAGTGCGAGACGAACAGGATGGCGACGCCCCTGTCGCGCAACCCGCGGATCACGCGCATCAGCGCCGCCACCTCGGCCCTGTCGAGGCTGGAGGTCGGCTCGTCGAGCACGAGCACCCGCGGTTCGTCGACCACGGATCGCGCGAGTGCGACGAGCTGCTTCTGGGCGGGTGAGAGGAATGAGAGCGGCTTGCGGGGATCGAGGTCGTCGACCCCGAGCCGAGCAAGCGCCTGTGCGGCGTCGGCCCTGTTGCGCCGCCAGTCGATGCCCCACCGGCCGCGGCGCTCGCGCCCGAGCATGACGGCCTCAGTGACCGTGAGGTTGGGGCTCAGCTGCATGTCCTGGAACACGGTCGCGATGCCGGCGGCTCTGCTGTCGCCGACGCCCGCGAACGAGCGCTCCTCGCCGTCGACGAGGACCACTCCCGAGGTCGGTCGCCTGGTTCCGGTGATCACGCCGATGAGCGTCGACTTGCCCGCGCCGTTCTCGCCCATGACCGCGTGCACCTCGCCGGGGAAGAGACGGAAATCCACGGCATCCAGCGCCCGCACCCCCGGCAGCTCGACCGTGATCCCTCGCAACTCGATCACGGGAGCGACAGCCCCGTCGATCATCGCGACTCCCGCGGCTTGGCTGTCGAACCGCGCACGACGAGCTCGGTCGGGATGCGGGTGAACGGCGGCAGCTCACGCTGCTCGATCGCCGCGCGCAGCATCTCGACGACAGCCCCTCCCAGGGCTTGGAAATCCTGCCGGACGGTCGTCAGCGGGGGAAGGAAGTGCCGCGCGAGCGGCACATCATCGAAGCCGACGACGCTGATCTCGCCCGGCACGTCGAACCCTCGGTCGTGCAGCCCGTGGATGAGACCGATCGCCGTGTCGTCGTTGGCGGCGAAGATGGCGGTCACCTCCGGAAGGCGCTGCAGCCCGACCGCGAAGTCGTAGGCGAAATCGGCACTCCAGTCGCCGACCACGATCGGCCGCTCGCGGATGCCCCACGACTTCGCCCTGGTGTGGAAGGCGCGCTCGCGCGCCCTGGCATCGAGCCAGTCGAGGGGACCCGAGATGTGCAGGATGTCGCGATGACCGAGGGAGACCAGGTGATCGACCACGAGCGTGGTCCCGGCGTGCTGGTCGATCGACACGGTCAGGAAGGTCGGGTCGGGGTCGGCCTTGACCACCAGCATGGGCACGCTCATCGTCACGCGGCGCAGCGCCGCCACCGACGATGACCGGGGCGCGACGACGCAGATCGCGTCGACGCCCTGGGTGGTGAGACTGTCGACCGCGTCATGAGGGGTCATCGCATCGCCCTCGTACAGCGCGATGGGAGTGACCGAGTAGCCGGCCTCGCGCGCCGCGAGTTCGACCGCCCGCAGGATGCTGGTCGGGCCGTGCGCCACGGGGCTCTCGACGATCACCCCGATGCGCTGGCTGCGCTGCGTGGCCAGCGCTCGGGCGACGAGGTTCGGCCGGTAGTCGAGCTCTTCGATGGCCTCGAGGACGCGGCGACGGGTCTCGGGCTTGATGTTCGGGTAGTCGTTGAGCACCCGGGACACCGTCATGTGCGAGACGCCGGCGATCGAGGCGACCTGCCGGATGTTCGGTTTGTCGGAGCCGACGTTGGCCATGCGCTTCCTCCGTCGGCTTGCCTTTCGGAATGTTACCGAGCACAGCCTCGCCCCGCAACGAAGCAGGAGTCGACCACGCACGATCGGCCCGGTCGTTCCCACCAGGGGCACGACCGGGCCGACGCCGTCAGCGCAGAGGCCGACGGCTCAGTGTCAGGCGGAGTGCTCGCTTACGACAGACCGCCGGCGCCGCAGCATCCACAGACCCGAACCCCCCGCCAGCAGCAGTGCCCCGATCACCGCGGCCAGGGCGCTGCCCGAGCCGTCGGCACCCGTGGTGGCGAGTGCGCCGCCCGAACCGCCCGCCGTCGAGCCCGCGGTGCTGGAACCGCCGGCGCCGGAGCCACCGGTGCTCGCACCGCCATCACTCGCACCGCCATCACCCGGATCGCCATCGCCAGGGGCCGCCGCGGCCGTGACCGTCAAGGGCAGGCGCTTCAGCTCGACTCCGTTGGCCCGCAGCACGATCTCGTGCGCGCCGGCTTCGGTGTCGGTCGGGATCACGACGGTCGCCGACAGCGCACCGTCCTCCACCTGCGCCGTGGCGAGCTTGCGGTAGGCGCTCTCGATGCCGATCTCGACCTCGTCGGCCTCGACACCCGACGCGGTGACCGTCACCGATCCGCCGGCAACGACCTGGTTGCTCGACAGCTCCGCTGCGAACTCCTGCTCACCGGGGACCGAGTCCTGCGATCCGGTGAACGCCCAGTTGTCCACCTCCATGAGGTCGACACCGGCCTCGACGCCCTCGGCTCCGGCGAACACGAAGAACACGTCGTGCTTCCCGTCTGCACCCTCGACGTCGGCCTGGACGGTCGTCCATTCGCCGACTGCGCCCTCGACGGGCAGGGTCGCCACGACCGGACCGTCGGGCTGGTCGAGACGGACCTGGACGCTGCTGCCCTCGGTCAGTGGCTTCACGCGCGCCGACACGGTCTTCGCGCCGGCCCCGAAGTCCACACCGGAGATGCCGGTGAAGTCCCCGTCATCGATCGACGACACGACGAGGTTGCCCCCGCCGTTGTGCTCGGGGAACTCGACCGAGGCTGCCTCCGTCTTGACGGTGGTGATGCCCAGCTGCCAGGCGAGGGTCTCCGCCTCGAACGTGCGGTACGGGTTGAACGCCTCGACCTGCTCGACGCCTTGGCGCGTGCCCTTGACGGGCTTGATCGTGCCGTCCGCGTTGAACTCCAGCTTGTCGATGTGCACCGAGCGGTAGCCCTGCGTGGCGCCGGGGCTGCCGAACGCGGCGGCCCACGCGGCTCCGCGTGTCTGCGTGTGGTACGTGAAGTACGTCTCGCCCTTGTAGGTGAACATGTCGGAGTGGTTGTTGCCGCCGTTGCCGGCACCGAAGAACGTCGACTGGTTCAGGAAGGCCTCGCCCGCGTACTTCGATGCCGTGAGATCCATCGGGTCGTCCGTCATCATGTAGGCGATCGCCCCGGTCTTCGGGTACTTGCCGGCCTCCTCCTTCACCTGGAAGTTCGAGGAGTAGGAGTAGTAGTACTTGCCGTCGCGCTTGAACATGCTCGACGCCTCGAACATGCCGGGGCCGTCGATCTCGACCGGATCGCCGTCGAGGGTGACCATGTCGCCCTTCAGCTTCACCACTCGGGTCGACTTCGGGTTCTGCGGGCCCTGCACGTTCGGCGCGGTGCCGATCTGGGAGTTGCCGCCGAAGTACAGGTACGCCTGCCCGTCCTTGTCGTCGATGAAGACCTCCGGGTCGAAGAGCCACATTCCTGCCGGGAAGCCACCGGAGGCGATGTAGTCACGGTCCACAGTGTCGGGGATGATCTTCTTGCCCAGCGGATCCTTCCACGGGCCGAGCGGCGAGCCTCCGACGACGACGGCTGTTCCGGTGCCGCTGTCGCAGAAGTACAGGTAGACCTTGCCGTCCTTCTCGATCGCGGCCGGGGCCCAGGAGTTGCGCGCCCAGGGAGCGGCTCCACCCTCGCGAGCGATCGGCACCGCACCGTGATCGACCCAGTTCACCATGTCGCTGGTCGACATCACGTTGAGTCGCGTGATCGCTCCGTAGCCGTTGGACTGCGTCGGCAGGCCGTTGGCGTCCTTGCTGTTCGCCTCGTACTGCTGCGTGTCATCGGTGGAGTAGATGTAGAGGCGACCGTTGTACACCAGGTGGTGCGGGTCGGCGCCGAACTTGTGACCGACGAGCGGGTTGTGGTCGCCGATCGGCTTCGTCTGCACGTCCTCGAGAGCCTGGAAGGCCGGCTGCTCCGGAGCGTCCGCGATCTTGATCAGCGAGATCTCGTCGACGGCGAAGTCCTGCAGGGCGTTCGAGCCCCACGGCGTCTCGATGAAGAACCAGTTCGCGTCAGCGTGCTTCGCCTCCGCCGTGAACTCCTGGGAGAACGACTCCCACTGGCCCTTGGGGAAGGCGCGACCGTAGTCGGCACAGCCGTTGAAGTTTGACGGGCAGAAGGTGAAGTTGAAGCGCTGCGTCGCTTCGCCCTCCGTGTACTTCAGCTTTCCGCTCATCCGGTAGGTGGCGCCGACCTCGAGTTTGCCCGAGACGTCGGCGAACGGACCCGACTGGGTGTTCTGCCGCTTCGTGACCGCGAGGGCGTGCGAGCCGCTGGCCGCGTCGGTGGTCAGCGCCAGTTCGCCGCCGCGGGCGGTCGTCCACCCGGTCAGGCTGCCCGCGAACCGCCCGTCGGGCAGCAGGTTTCCCGGCACCGCGTCGATCTCCGCGGTCGCCGCCATGGGAGCGGTCACCGGGGCCGCGAAGGCGGCCTGGCCGACGGCGGTCGCCGACGAGGCGACCAGCGCGCTGACTCCGATCACCGCGGCCATGCGCCGCGCTGATCGGCGCCGACCGCGCGCAGGGTTGTCGTGTGTTCTCACGTCTACGAACTCCTTCTAGTGCATCGACCGTCTCAGGGCGCGCCGGAGCGCGGGCGCGCTCGAGCAGCGGCACGAGGGGAGTGCCGCACGTGCGCGCCCTGAGACGGCAGGGGGGAAGATCGACCCGGTCGGGTCGGCGGCGAGAGCCGCGATCAGCTGGGGCCGTGCCACCGGGTTCGGTGGGGTGAGTGTCTCCTCCTCGAGATACGACGGATGCCACGACGTTGGGGCCAGCTGACTCGGATGTTACCGGTATCACAACGGGGAACACAAGGGTCGGATCGCCGGGAGGCGAAACCGGGAGAGAAGGTCAGAGTCCGAGCATCTCCAGGCGCCGGTTCACGAAGCGACGATCGGGGTCGTACGATGCGGCGAGCGCCGCGAAGTCGTTCCAACGCGGGTAGCGCGCGCGCACCTCGTCAGCGTCGAGCGTCGAGATCTTGCCCCAGTGCGGTCGCGCTGAGCCCGGCAGAGCCGCCTCGATCTCCGGCAGCAGCGCCCGCACCGCCGGCTCGTCGGGTCGCCAGGTGAAGTGGAGGCCTACGGCATCCGTCCCGTACGACGAGCTCAACCAGAGGTCGTCGGCTCGCACCGTGCGGATCTCGTTCACGAGCAGCAGCGGGGCGATGCGCGACGCGAGCCCGCGCACCGCCTCGATCGCGTCGACCGCGTCGCGACGCGGCACGAGGTACTCGCTCTGCAGTTCGACGCCGGCCGACGGGGTGAACGCCAGCCGGAAGTGCGGCAGCCGCTCGAACCACTCGCCGGGAACACCGCCCTGCTCACTGCAGGCCTGCGGATCGGCCCCGAGGATCGGATGGCGCTTCTCCGCAGCGGGCACAGCCCCGAGGTCGGCGATGACCGTGAGCCGCTGATCGACGCGGTCATCAGGCTGACGCTGCTTGACCCACAGCTGATCGGCGGCATCCGTGCGCCGCCATGTCGAGAAGATGCTGACACTCGTGCCGGCGCTCGTGACCGCATCCAGGTCGGCGAGGATCGCGTCCCAGCTCGGCCCCTCGTACACGTGCTGCGCGACCGTGTAGGTGGGCTCCACGTCGAGCGTGAGGTCGATCACCGCGCCGAGGGCGCCGAGCGAGACGACGGCGCCGTCGAAGCCCGGATCGCCTCGGCGCAGCTCGCGGACCTCACCAGATGCCGTGAGCAGCGTGAGCCCCCGCACCGCGGCCGCGAGCGAGCCGATCTCGTCTCCCGAGCCGTGGGTGCCCGTGGCCACCGCACCGGCGACCGAGATGTGCGGCAGCGAGGCGAGATTGGCGAGTGCGAGACCGGCGGCGTCGAGCTGCGGGGCGATGTCGCCATAGCGCAGCCCGCCGCTGACGCGCACGGCGTCGCGCGCATCGCTGATCTCGATCACCCGGGGCATCCGGTCGAGCGCGATGAGCACTCCGTCGGTGTCTGCGATGTCGTTGAACGAGTGCCTGGTGCCGAGCATCCGGACCCGCTCGCTCGAGGCGAGCGCCTCCCGCGCCTCCTCGAGGGACTCGGGGTGCACGAGGCTCGAGGCCTCGTAGCTCAGGTTGCCTGCCCAGTTGCGCTCTGTGCTCATCACGCCATGATCGCACGGTCGTTACATCGATGTAAGCCCGCCGCGGTCGCGCATCCCGTCGCCATTACACTGACCGGATGACTCCGCCACCCGCGCGCCGAGCGACCATGAAGGACGTCGCAGCTCTCGCCGGCGTATCAGCGAAGACCGTGTCGAATGTGGTCACCGGCTCGTTCGCCGTGAGCGGCGAGACTCGGGAGAAGGTCGAGCAGGCGATGCGGCAGCTCGACTTCGTGCCCAATCTCAGCGCACGGGGCATGCGCACCGGCAGGTCGGGAACCATCGCGGTGGCCCTGCCCGATCTCGCGACCGCGTACTCCGCGGAGCTCGTGCACAGCATCGTGCAGGCCGCCCACCAGCGAGGTCTCGCCGTGCAGATCGAGGAGACCGCGCTGGAGCCCGAGCGCGAGGGCGAGCTGCTCGCCCGCGCACGCACCCGCCTGGTCGACGGTCTGATCCTCAATCCCGTGCGCCTGGAGGACAGCATCCTCCGCCATGCCGATCAGCTTCCGCCGCTGGTGGTCATCGGCGAGGTCGAGCAGCACCGCGCAGACCACGTCCGCATCGACAGCAGGCGCGCCGCAGCCGACATGACCCGTCATGTGCTGGCGAAAGGTGCCCGCCGCGTCGCCGTCATCGGCGGTGACGACGATCCGCGGCACGCGACCGCCACCAGCCGTCAGCGGCTGGAGGGCGTGCGCGATGCGCTGCGCGAAGCGGGCATCCCGCACGATCCGTCCCGCGAACTGAACCGGCTGCCCTGGTCGATGGCGTCCGGCGCGGCGGCGATGCAGGAGCTGCTGAACCGCCGAATCGCGTTAGACGCGGTGATCGCGTTCACCGACTCGCTCGCTCTCGGGGCGCTGCACGCGCTCGACACCCACGGCATCCGGGTTCCCGACGACGTGCTGCTGACCGGCTTCGACGATGTCGAGCTGTCGGCGTTCACCGCGCCCGCGCTCACCACCGTCGCCTTCGATCGGGATGCCCTGGCCGAAGCGGCCCTGACGCTGCTGACTGCGCGCATGGACGACCGCGCCATGCCGCCGCGCAGTGTGACGCTGCCGCATGCGATCCGCGCGCGGGCGAGCACGTCGGCCAGGCCTGCGGGGCACCGGGCCTGACCCGACCGAAAGCGGTCCGAACACCCTCTTGCGTCCTGATTACCACGATGTAATGATGGACGCGTTCACAACGAGGTGACGAAGGAGCAGTGATGACACCTCCGCTCGATCTTTCCCGAAGGCAGTTCCTCGCCGCCGCATCCGCGGCTGCCGGCACCGCCCTGCTCGCCGGATGCGCACCCGGTGCGGTCAGCGGCTCCGGCACGCAGGCCCTGCAGTTCTGGCACCTGCTCTCCGGCGGCGACGGCGTGACCATGTCGGCTCTGCTCGACAAGGTCAACCACGCGCAGGACGCGTACCGCATCCGACCGACCGTGCTCGCCTGGGGCACGCCGTACTACACGAAACTCGCGATGGCCGGTGCCGGCGGACGGGCACCCGACGTCGCCATCATGCATGCGACGCGCGTGCCGGGTTGGGCTCCCGGCGGCCTGCTCGACAGCTGGGACGTCGACCGGCTCGCCGAGCTCGGGGTCGACGAGAGCACCTTTCCGGGCCCGATCTGGCAGAAGGGCTTCGCGGGCGACCGGCTGTTCAGCGTCGCGCTCGACGCCCACCCCTTCGTGCTGATGTACAACACGGACGTCTGCGACGCGGCCGGGCAGCTCGACTCCGACGGGACACTGAGGCCCACCTCGTCGCCCGAGGAGTTCCTCGACCAGTTGCGTGCCGTGGCGGGTGTCGCCGAAGGGCACGCCCTGTCGTACGGGTACCTGGGTGACGGCGCGCAGATGTGGCGTCTGTTCTACGGCCTGTACGCCCAGCACGGACTCGAGATCGAGCTTCCGGCCGGAGGCCGGATGGGGATCGACAAGGATGCCGCGGTCGAGACCCTCGCATACATGCAGTCGCTTCTCGACGGCGAGATCGCCGCGGCGCAGAACGACTACGGCAGCGCGATCGCGGAGTTCGCGACCGGGAAGAGCGGGATGCTGATGACCGGCGTCTGGGAGCTGCGGACCATGCTCAGCGCGGGCATCCCGTTCGACGCCACGATGATCCCCACCCTGTACGGCACGCCCGCCGTGTACGCCGACTCGCACTCCTTCGTGCTGCCGCACCAGGCCCGCGCCGACGAGCACCGGCGCGACCTCACCTATCAGTTCGTCGCCGACATGCTCAAGGGATCGTTCGGCTGGGCCGAGGCCGGTCACATCCCCGCGTACTTGCCCGTGACCTCGTCGCCCGAGTACGCGGATCTGATCCCGCAGGCGCACTACGCCGAAGCGGCGGAGCACGTCGTCTACGACCCGACGGCCTGGTTCACCGGCTCCGGCTCGAACTTCCAGGGCGAATTCGGCGCCGCCGTGCAGGGGGTGCTGCTCAGCGGCGACGATCCCGCTGCGGCCATCGACCGGTTCGAGCGTCGCGTGAACACGCTGCTCGCCCAGCCCAACCCCGCCGATCCCGAAGGGACGAAGTCATGACGACCACAGCGAGCACCCGCACGGTCGTCACCGGCCGCAAGTCCGACACGCGGTTCCGCCCCGCCGGCATCCAGCGGCGAGAGCAGCTGGTCAGCTGGGCGTTCCTCACGCCGTTCCTCATCGCGTTCGCCCTCTTCCTCATCTGGCCGATCGTGCACGGCATCTACCTGAGCTTCACCGACCAGTCGCTCACCGGCGCCGGCGGCGGGCTCGTCGGCTTCGCCAACTACGCCGAAGCGCTCGGCGACCCGGTGATGTGGCAGTCGCTGTGGAACACGCTGTGGTTCACTGTGCTCTCGACTGTGCCGCTGGTCGCGCTCGCGCTGGTCATGGCCGCTCTCGTCGACCGCGGCCTCCCCGGCCAGTGGCTGTGGCGGCTGTCGTTCTTCATGCCGTACCTGCTGGCATCCACCGTCATCTCGCAGATCTGGGTGTGGATCTTCAACCCGCAGATCGGCGCCGCGAACAACATCCTCAAGGCGCTCGGCCTCGAGCCGATCGCCTGGCTGCAGAACCCCGACACGAACATGCTGTCGATCGTGATCGCGACGGTGTGGTGGACGGTCGGGTTCAACTTCCTGCTCTACCTCGCCGCCATGCAGAACATCCCGCCGCAGCAGTACGAGGCCGCCTCGCTCGACGGGGCGAACGCGTGGCGGCAGTTCTGGTCGATCACCCTCCCCCAGCTGGGCCCGGCCACCGTGCTCATCCTGATCCTGCAGGTGCTGGCCTCGCTGAAGCTCTTCGACCAGGCGTACCAGATGCTCGGAGGGGTCGCGAGCGACACCACCCGCTCGATCGTGCAGTACGTCTACGAGGCCGGCTTCGTCAGCTACCGATTCGGCTACTCCGCCGCGATCTCGTACGTGTTCTTCGCCCTCATCATCATCGTCGGGGTCGCTCAGGCGCTCATCGTCCGCCGGAAGAAGGAGCTGTGATGGCCACCATCTCGCACACCGAGACCGTCACGGTGCCCCGCGAGCAGCGTGCGCGGCGTGTGCATCGGGCGCGCGTACCCGGGCAGAAGCCGTTCGCGCCGCTGCGCGTCGTCGCCTTCGTCATCCTCGCGCTGCTCGCGATCGGCTGGCTGCTGCCGTTCCTGTGGGCACTGGCGACCGCCTTCAAGACCGAGACGGATGCCGCCTCCGGAGACCCTTCCTGGATCGGCGCCTCCGGCCCCACCACAGAGGCCTTCGCGGCCATCCTGGCCCAGGGCAACGTGTACCTGTGGGCCCTGAACAGCCTGTGGACGTCGCTGGCCGTGACCGTCATCACCCTGGCGATCTCGTCGCTCGCGGCCTACGCCTTCTCGCGGCTCGACTTCACCGGACGCCGGTGGCTGTTCGCACTGATCATCGCGTCGATCGTGGTGCCTCCGCAGGTTCTGATCATCCCGCTGTTCTACGAGATGCTCGCCTTCGACATGATCGACACGCACTGGGGTCTGATCCTGCCTCAGGTGGTGGCACCGGCGATGGTGTTCATCCTCAAGAAGTTCTTCGATGCCATCCCGATCGAGCTGGAGGACGCGGCCCGCGTCGACGGCGCAGGTCGACTGCGCATCTTCTGGTCGATCGTGCTGCCGCTGTCGCGCCCGATCCTGGCATCCGTCGCGATCTTCGTCTTCATCGCGGCCTGGAACAACTTCCTCTGGCCGTTCCTCGTGATCAACGACACGACGCTGATGACCTTGCCGGTCGGACTGCAGACGGTCATCAGCGCGTATGGCGTGCAGTACGCGCAGGTCATGGCCCAGGCGGTGCTCGCCGCTCTGCCGCTCATCATCGTGTTCATCATCTTCCAGAAGCAGATCGTCAAGGGAGTCGCGACCAGCGGCTTCGGCGGTCAGTGATCCCCTCGCAAAAAGGAGAACCATGACCTCGGCCCGCATCACCATCGACCGCGACTTCACGATCGCCGACGTGCCCCGACGTCTGTTCGGCTCTTTCGTCGAGCACATGGGTCGATGCGTGTACACCGGCATCTACGAACCCGGGCATCCGCAGGCCGACGAGCGCGGCTTCCGGCGCGACGTGCTCGAGCTCGTGCGAGAGATGGGACCGACCGTCGTGCGCTACCCCGGCGGCAACTTCGTCTCGGGGTACCGATGGGAGGACGGCGTCGGGCCGGTCGAGGACCGCCCGGTGCGCATCGACGGCGCCTGGCACACCATCGAGACCAACGCGTTCGGTCTGCACGAGTTCGTGGACTGGTCCCGCGAGGCCGACGTCGAGATCATGCAGGCGATCAACCTCGGCACGCGCGGTGTCGAGGAGGCCCGTGCGCTGGTCGAGTACGCCAATCACCCGGGCGGCACGTACTGGTCGGATCTGCGCCGTCGCAACGGCGCGGCCGACCCGTTCGACATCAAGCTGTGGTGCCTGGGCAACGAGCTCGACGGGCCGTGGCAGATCGGTCACAAGACCGCTGCCGAGTACGGTCGGCTCGCGCAGGAGACGGCGAAGGCGATGAAGCTCGTCGACGACTCGATCGAGCTCGTCGCGGTCGGGTCGTCGAATCGCGGCATGCCCACCTTCGGCTCCTGGGAGCACACCGTTCTCACGCACGCGTACGACGAGGTCGACTACATCTCGATGCACGCGTACTACCAGGAGCATGACGGCGACGCCGAATCGTTCCTCGCCGAGGCGGTCGAGATGGATGCCTTCATCGAGGGTGTCATCGCGACGGTCGATGCCGTGAAGGCCGCCGGCAAGCACACCAGACAGGTGGACATCTCATTCGACGAGTGGAACGTCTGGTATCAGTCGGGCCTCGACACCGATGACCAGCCGCACCAGGTCTCGAAGACGTGGCGTGAGCATCCGCGGCTGATCGAGGACACCTACTCGGTGACGGATGCCGTCGTCGTGGGCACTTTCCTCAACAGCCTGCTGCGCCACGGCGACCGGGTGCGCATCGCCAACCAGGCGCAGCTGGTCAACGTGATCGCGCCGATCCGCTCGGAGCAGGGCGGGCCCGCCTGGCGGCAGACCAGCTTCTGGCCGTTCGAGCGGATGGCCCGGCTTGCGCGCGGCCGCATCCTGCGCCTGGCCGTCGCGGCGTCGCAGATCTCGACGAAGCGATACGGTGACGTCGACTCGATCGACGCCGCGGCGACGTTCGACGAGGAGACCGGCCGGGTGGTGCTGTTCGTGGCGAACCGCTCGCTCGACTCGGCGAACGACCTCACCGTCGACCTGCGCGGTTTCGGCGACCTGCGGATCGCGAACGCTGAGACGCTGACGATCCCGGAGGGCGGCGACCGCCACACGGCCAACCTCGAGTCCGCGCCCGACACGGTGCACATGCTGCCGCTGACGGCCGCCGAGGTCGTCGACGGCGCCGTGCGCGCCACGCTGCCGCCGCTCTCGTGGTCGGTGATCGAGCTGGGCTGATGCGCAGGCCGCGCGGGCGCCGACGGTCAGACCGCCCGCGGCAGCGAGACGGCGCGGTGGCAGCACCGGATGCCGTGAGCTCAGGGTCCATGACGAAAGCCGCCGACAGGAGGCCCGCCGACTTCGGCCATCCGCACCCGGCGCTGGCCGCTCGGGAGTCAGGGGGTCGGACGCCACTCGGCGCTCGGCCAGCCGTCCTTCCAGCGCAGGGGCAGCAGGTTGAGCGTCGGGATGCCGTCGGCTGCCCCGTCGTAGAAGTGGAACGCGAGCGTGTAGCCGAAGACCGACTGTCCCCCGGGGCCGATCCGGTCGGCGCCGTCGCCGGTGAGCACGACCGTGCCGCCGTCGTCGAGCAAGGCGAGGTGATCGGCATCGAGGTAGGGCCCTGCGAGATCCTTCGACCGGCCCACGATGATCTCGTACGTGCTGTCCACGCCCTTGCAGCAGAAGCCGCGGGAGGCGAAGAGATAGAACCACCCGTCACGGGCGACGACGTACGGCGCTTCGATCGCGTTCTCGACGAGACCGCGATCGGCGAGCCGCAGCGGTTCGGCGGCGTCGGCGCGCAGGCCGCTCGGCCATTCGAGCTCGACCATCCGGATGCCCGACGAGAACGATCCGAACGACATCCACGGGGTGCCGTCGGCGTCTTCGACGATGCCGGCGTCGATCGCGTTGAAGTCTGTGCCCTCCGAGGCGATCACCTCGCCGCGGTCCACCCACTCGTAATCGTCGTCGGCAGGGTCGAGGGTGGTGTTCGTCGCCAGCGCGATGACCGAGTCCCCGCTGCCGAACGTCGAGACCGAGTAGTAGAGGTACCAGGTGCCGTCGTGCTCGTAGAGCTCGGGCGCCCAGAGGTTGTCGACCCCGGGCACGGCCTCATCGAGCCACGCAGGCTTCGCATCCCACACCTCTCCCGCGTACTCCCAGTCGACGCCGTCATCGGAGCGGCGGACCTGGATGTTGCCGTCGGCGATCCGCCCGTCACCGGTCGAGTACACGAAGTGGGCCTCGTCGGTCTGCACGTACGCGGGGTCGTGCACGAAGACGTCACCGGTCAGCGTCGGGGCGGGCGCGGCGGGCGCGCAGCCGGCCAGCGCCGCCGCCGCGAGGATCGCGACGGCGGCGCCGACCGAGCGCGGCGATCGGGTCACGACAGCGACAGTGCCGACCAGGAGACGGGCGGAAGCGTCACGGTCAGGACGCCGTCGCTGATCGTCGCCCCCTCGAGGCTCTTCAGGCCCACGCGGTTCTGGTCGGTGAGCGTGTTCTTCGCATACACGTCGTCGTCCCACAGCGTGACCGCCTCGTCGATCGTCGAGATGCCGAGTCCGTCGACGGCGATGTTCACCTCGATCGGCTCGGTCTGGCTGCGGTTCACGAGGAACACCGCGGCGGATCCCTCGTCGACGGTGACCACCGAGTCGACCAGCGGCGCCTCTCCGTAGACGGCCGTCTCATAGGTGCCGGCCTCGATGCGGGGCTTGATGATCTCGCCCTTCGCCAGCCGGGAGGTGACCGAGAAGGGGAAGAAGGTGGTCTGCCGCCAGGCGTCACCGCCCGGTTCGGTCATGATCGGAGCGATCACGTTCACGAGCTGCGCGAGTGAGGCCGACGCGACGCGGTCATGGTTCTTCAGCAGCGTGATCAGCAGGTTGCCGAGCACCACGGCATCCGCCACCGAGTAGACGTCCTCGAGCTGGCGAGGCGCGTAGCGCCACTCGTCGTTGACCTCGTCCGACTCGCGGTGCTCGTCGAGGTACCAGATGTTCCACTCGTCGAACGAGAGCTTGATCTTCTTGCTCGACTTGAGCTTGTGTCCGACGTGGTCGGCGGTCGCGACGACCGTCTCGATGAAGTACTGCATGTCGATGGACGACGCGAGGTACGAGGCGAGGTCGCCGCCGCGCTCCTGGTAGTACGCGTGGCACGAGATGAAGTCGACGTGCTCGTACGTGTGCTCGAGCACCGTGCGCTCCCAGTCGCCGAAGGTCGGCATGGCAGAGCCCGACGACCCGCACACCACCAGCTCGAGGGTGCGGTCGGCGGACTTCATGGCCTGCGCGGTGCGAGCGGCGATCTTGCCGTAGTCCTCCGCGGTCATGTAGCCCGTCTGCCAGGGGCCGTCCATCTCGTTGCCGAGGCACCACATGCGGATGTCGTGCGGCTCGACGGTGCCGTTGGCGATGCGCTGGTCGCTGAGCGCCGTGCCGGAGGGGTGGTTGCAGTACTCGAGCAGGTCGAGAGCCGCCTCGATGCCTCGGGTGCCCAGGTTGACGGCCATCATCAGCTCGGAGCCGGTGAGCTCGAGCCAGCGCGAGAACTCGTCGACGCCCACCTGGTTGGTCTCGAGCGAGTGCCAGGCGAGATCCCGGCGCACGGGGCGATTCTCACGGGGGCCGACCGAGTCCTCCCAGCGGAAGCCCGAGACGAAGTTGCCGCCGGGGTAGCGGATGGTGGTCGAGCCGAGCTCGCGCACGAGGTCGACGACGTCGAGACGGAAGCCGTCCTCGTTGGCGGTCGAGTGGGTGGGCTCGTAGATGCCGTCGTAGACGCAGCGGCCGAGGTGCTCGACGAACGAGCCGAAGATGCGCCGATCGATCGGAGCGACGACCGCGGTCCGGTCGATGGAGATGCGTGCCTTGGTCACAGGATTTCCTTGTCTGGGTGATGGGGGTCGGAGGCTGAGTCGAGGATCGGCTGGGAAGCGCCGAGCGGAAGGCGGGCGAGTCGGCGGTCGATCAGGCGCACGGCGATCGCAAGCGGCAGGGAGACGCCGACGAGCGGGATCGTCACGGGGAGCACCGCGGCGATGACCGCGGTGGCGAGCAGAGTGAGCAGCACGCCGAGGCCGGTGAGCGGCGCGGCGAGTGCGACGGCGACGGCCGCACGCAGCACCGCAGCGGGGCGGTCGTCGTGTCGTGTGAGCAGGGTCACCGTGACGGCGAGAGCGACGATCACGACGAGAGCGACGACCGCGGTGAGTGCGGACAGTCCGGCGGCGGCAGGGCCGTCGAGACGGGACAGCACCATCGCATCGGCGGCCAGCAGCAGACCGGCGATCAGGAACGGGATGCCGGTGAGGCTCGCCCTCCGGAAGGAGGCGCGGTACTGCCGCGCGAAGGCCCGCACGAGGCCGTCGCCGGCGGAGGGCCCGCCGGGCAGCAGGACGGATGCCGCAGCGACACCGGCCGGCATGACGCCTGCCACCACGAGCCCCGCGAGCACGCCGCCGGCGAACAGCAGGTTGACGAGCACCAGGGTCCACACGGCGTTCAGCGCCTGCATGACCCGGCCGGTCCAGCCTGCAGCAGGGTAGGCGTCGGCGCTCATGCTTCCACCGCCTTCGAGCCGCTCCAGATCACGCCGTCCGGGTCGATGCCGCTGAACGCGAGCACCGTGCATCCGGCGACCTGATCCCACGCACCGAAGACCACGGCATCCAGCACGGCCGTCGCTCTCGATCCGCCGGAGCGCGGCGGGGCATCGGCGATCACTCTGAGCCGCGTCGCGACCGGTTCCCCTGCGCACACGAGATCCGACTCGATGCGCACCCGCTCGGCGTCGACGATGCCGGCGTTCTCCGGCGCGAAGCGCACGGCATCCCAGTCCCCCGCCACCGGCTCGGCAGTCGCGAGGCGCTCGGTGCCGGGGCCGGCGTACGCGTGCGGCGAGACCACGGGCCAGCCCGAGGTCGTCCAGTGCACGCGTCGGATCTGCGCCTCGTGCTCGGCCGGCGCGTCCGCGAAGCGCACGTGATGAACCATGAAGGTGTCGGCGCCGTCCTGGAAGATGGAGTTGTGCCCCGGCGCGATCAGCCCCGCGGCCCCCGGCAGGCGCATGCCCCCGAGCACCTTGGTGCCGGTCGCGACGGCGTCCTCCTCGGTCGGCGAGGTGAGATCGCGCCCCTGGTGGTCGAGGTAGGGCCCGGTGATCGAGTCGGAGACGCCGACTCGCACGCTGTATGTGTCGACAAGCGAGTCGTACGACACGAAGAGCACGTAGCGTCCGTCGCGCTCCACCACGTAGGCGCCCTCGATGGCGCCGTCGACGCCGACCGGGCGGCGGGCGATCAGCGTGCCCGGCTCGTCGCGGAGTCGTCTGCCGGTCTCGAGCGCGAGCTCGACGGCGTGGATGCCGCCGAAGAACGATCCGTACAGCATCCAGGGCGAGCCCTGCCGGTCGAAGATGATCGCGGCGTCGATCGCGTTGATCGTGTCACTCGCGTGATCCGTCGCGATCACGATGCCCTCGTCGTGCCAGGGGCCGGCCGGCTCGGGTGCGGTGGCCAGGCCGATCGCCGATGTGCGCGAGCCGAAGGTCGAGGCGGAGTAGTACATGTGCCAGCGCGCCTCGCGCTGCGCCGCGCCATCGGCATCCGACGCGGGCCAGCGCACCACCTCGGGCGCCCACAGTCCCGCGGCCGCCGACCAGGAGGCGGCCGGCGCCGGAACGCCCTCGAGGGCCGTGCCGCGGTAGGTCCACGTGACCAGATCCGGCGAAGTGCGCACGTGCGCGCCCGCCGGCACCCGGTCGAGCCCGGACGCGGCGTCGGTCGAGAACATGTACCAGAGGCCGTCGTCTCCGCGCACGACGGTCGGGTCGTGCGCGTTTCGGGCACCCCAGGTCGCGGTGTCTGCCGTGTCGAACACGATCAGCCCTTCGCTCCGGTCAGCGCGACCGATTCGATGATCTGCCGCTGGAAGATCACGAACACGACGAGCACGGGGATGAGCGCGATGAACGATGCCGCCATGATCAGCGGGTAGTCGGTCTGGCTCGCGTAGGTGGCGTTGAAGCTCGCGATCACGAGCTGCAGCGTCTGCCTGTCGGGAGAGTTCAGGTAGATGATCGGCGCCAGGTAGTCGTTCCACACCGCCATGAACCACAGGATGAACTGCGCCGCGACCGCGGGCCGGATGGCAGGGAAGATGAGCGTCCAGAAGATGCGCAGGTACCCGGCGCCGTCGAGCTTGGCCGCCTCGATGATCGAGTCGGGCACCGAGTCGAGGAACTGGCGCAGGAAGAAGATCATCACGATGTTGCCGAACAGTCCGGGCAGGATGAGCGGCCACAGGGTGTCGACCATGCCCAGATCGCCGAACATCTTGAACTGCGGGATCATGATCGTCGGGAACGGGATCATGATCGCCACGAGCAGGGTCAGGAACACGACGTTCTTGAACGGCAGCCGCATCTTGGCGAACGCGAAGGCGGCGAGTGCGCTGGTCGCGGTGCCGACCACGGTCACGCTCACCGAGACGACGATGCTGTTCCAGATGCCGCTGGCGAGCGGGCCGGCCGACCACACGCGCAGGTAGTTCTCCCACTGCACGGGGTCGGGGATCCACTGCGGAGGCAGCGCGAACACGGCCTCTCTCGTCTTCAGCGAGGTCGTGAAGGTCCACAGCAGCGGCGCGATCATGATGACGCCGCCGATGGCGAGCACGATGGTGACGATGACGTTCATCGAGCGGTACGCGCGCGAGCGCATGCCCACCGGGACGGCCGAGTCGCCGGGCGCACCGCGCCGACGACGGCGAGGGCTCCGGTGATCCGGCGGGAGCACGGCCAGTGCGGTCGCGGGCGGCGGCGAAGTGGTAAGAGTCATGGCTGCCTCACTCGATCGAGAACTGGGAGCGTCGGTTCATCTGGAACTGGATCGCCGTGATGACGAACACCAGCAGTCCCAGCACCACGGACATCGAGGTGGCATAGCCCATCTGCAGGTAGTTGAAGGCCTTCTGCCAGATGTACCAGACGATGGATGCCGTGGAGAACTCGGGCCCTCCGGTGGGGGTCATGATGTTGATCTCGATGAAGATCTGCGCCCCGCCGATGATGCTGGTGACCACGAGGAAGAAGGTGACCGGTCGCAGCATCGGGATGGTGATGTGACGGAACTGCTGCAGGGCGTTCGCGCCGTCGATCGCCGCAGCCTCGTACAGGTGCCTCGGCACGGACTGCAGGGCGGCGAGATAGAGCAGCATCGAGAAGCCGATGCCCTTCCACACCGCCATGATGATGATCGCGGGCTTCGCCGTTGATGCATCCTGCAGCCAGTTCGGCCCGTCGATGCCGAACATCGCGAGCACCTGGTTGATGAGTCCGAAGTCGCCGTTGTAGGCCCACTGCCACAGGATCGCCACGGCGGCGAGCGAGGAGATGACCGGCACGTAGTAGACCGTGCGGAAGAAGGTCGTGCCCCGCATGCGCCGGTTCAGCGCGAGGGCGAGCAGGAGGGAGATGATCAGGCCGATCGGGATGCCGATCATCATGAAGACGGTGTTGCCCATCGCCTTCCAGAAGTAGGGGTCGTTGACCATCTCGACGTAGTTGTCGAGACCGTTGAACGTCGGCTCGCTCAGGCCGTTCCACTTGGTGAACGAGGCGTACACGGCGTACAGCATCGGGTAGCCGATGAAGATGAGGAAGCCGATGACGGGAGCCGCGATGAAGGCGGCCGCGGCCAGGTGCTCTCGGCGGTGGAGTCGGGAACGGCGGATGGTGGTCGGAGAGCCCATCATGGCTCACCTCCTTTCGGGTACCGGATGCGGGGGCCGGGGGCGCCGTGCGCCCCCGGCGGATGATCAGCCGATGCCGGCGTCGGCGTTGGCCTTGTCGAGCAGCTCCTGCATGCGCGGCTGCACCTCTTCGAGGTAGTCCTTCGCGCTCTGCTTGCCGTCGAGCACGGGCTGGATGTTCTTCCAGAGCTCGTCGTACCACTCAGCGCTGTACGTGGTGTTGGCGGGCAGCGCGCGGCCGTAGTCCTGGACGATGTCGAGGAACTCCTGCTTGTTCGCCGGCTGCGTGGTGGAATCGGCCACCCAGGTGTCGGCCATGTCGATGAGGTTGGGGATCTGCACGCCATCGTCGACGAGCGACTGCTGCGCGGCCTCGTTGGTGGAGAGGTAGATCGCGAGCTTGGTGGCGAGCTCGGCGTTCTTGGTGCTCTCGCTGACGGCGATGCCGAGGGTTCCGGTCCAGGTGGCGGTCTCACCGGTCTTGCCGACCGGGTAGGGCATCAGGTCCCACTCGAAGTCGAGCTTCTCGTAGGTGGGCACGTCCCAGGGGCCGACGGGGAAGAACCCGATCTCGCCCTTCATCCAGCGCTGATAGGTGTCGAGGGTCTGCGAGTCCGAGCTCGAGGGCGTGATGCCGTCCTTCGTGCTCATGTCGGCGAAGAGCTGCAGGGCCTCGACGAATTCGGGACTGTCGACCGTCACCTCGGTGCGGTCTTCGTTGAGCCAATCCCCGCCGTTCGACCAGACGAACGGCTGCAGGTTCCACTGCACGTTGAGGCCGGTGCCCCACTGGTCGAGCTCGCCGTCGCCGTCGGTGTCCTTCGTCAGCTTCTTGGCGACGTCGATGAACTCGGCCCAGGTGTAGGGCTGGTCGACGTCGGGCAGGGGCACGCCCGCCTGCTCGAACATCGTCTTGTTGTACCCGAACGAGAACGGGCCGACGTCCTTCGGCATGGCGTAGATGCCGCCCTTGCCCATGAGGGTGCCGTCGAAGCGGTAGCTGTCGACCCCGTACGCCCACACGTTGTCGAGATCGACCTCCTTCTCGACAGTCTCGGTGATGTCCTTGATGATGCCGGAGCGGACGTACGCCTGCACGCTGCCCGGGTCGACGTAGAAGACGTCCGGGATCTTCTTGCCTGCGATGGCCGCCTTGAGCTTCGTGCTGTACTCGTCGGCCGTGGTCATGATGATCTTCACATCGACGTCGTTGGCCTTCTCGAACTCCTCGATCGCCTTGGTGTAGGCGGCCTTCTCGGCGTCGCTGCCGCGGAACATGAAGGTGAGCGTACCGTCGTCGCTCGCGGCTCCGGATGCGGAGCAGCCGGTTGCGGTGATGCCGGCGAGTGTGATCACACCGGCGACGGCCAGGATCCGTGACTTCATTGTGCGGGTCTTCCTCTCAGAGCTGACTTCGATGTCATCGCTCAGCGCCAAGCCGCCCAGCGATCCTCATGGATTTACAACGTTGTAGTAAACGTTGTAGAGATATTGTGACCCGACGAGCGGGCGCTGTCAACTGCTCTTCCTACGCACCGCGGCATTCACCCGCGGCGCGGATCAGCGGGCGGACGACTCGCGCTCGAGGATGCGGTAGTCGGCGAAGAGGGTTCGCGGGGTGGCATCCGCCGCTCCACCGATGCGCTCGAGCAGCGTCGACACGGCGGTCTTCGCGATCCAGCTGCGGCCGGGATCGACCGTCGTGAGCGACGGAATCGAGTAGGCCGCCTCGTCCAGACCGTCGAAGCCGATCACCGAGACGTCATCGGGCACCCGTCGTCCCGTCTCCTGCAGCACGCGCATCGCGCCGAGCGCGAGGGTGTCGTTCAGCCCGAACACGGCGTCGAACTCCCCACCCCTGGCGAGGATGTCGCGCATCGAGTCGGCGCCGTTGGCCCGGTGCCACAGAGTCGTGTATCCGACGATCGAGTCGTCGTACGCGATGCCTGCCGCCTCCAGCGCCTCGCGGTACCCCTGAAGCCGCAAGGCCGCCGAACCGACGATCTCGCCCTCGTGCGCCCCGACGACTGCGACCCGGCGACGGCCCTGTGCGAGGAGGTGCTCGGTCGCTGCGCGCGCGGCGTCGACGTTGCGCATGGTGACGTGATCGGTCGGGCCGTCGAAGATGCGCTCGCCGAGCAGCACCAGCGGGTAGGGCACATCCAGAGCGGCCACATCATCAGGTCCCATGCCGAGCGGGCTGAAGATCAGCCCGTCGGTGAGCTTGAGTCGAGGGCTGCGCAGCAGATCGAGTTCGCGCTCCCGGTCTGCGCCGGTCTGCTCGACGAGAACGACGACGCCGGCGGCCTCCGCCTCGTGGATGACCTGGGCGGCGAGCTCGGCGAAGTAGGCCAGGCTGAGGTCAGGCAGGGCGAGAGCGATCGCGCCGGTGCGCCCCGACCTCAGGTTCCTCGCGGTGAGGTTGGGCGTGTAGCCCAGCTCGCCGATCGCCCTCTCGACCTTCTCGCGCGTGGCGGGGCGGATGTGCGGGTAGTCGTTGATGACGTTGGACACCGTCTTGATCGAGACCCCCGCCAGTCTCGCCACATCGTGCAGCGTGACAGCCATCGGCATCCTTCCCCGCTTGACGACGGGCATCGGACGATGCCGCTCGGTGCCAACGTTACAACGTTGCAGACTCCGGCGTTCCGCGGTGCCCCGGCCCTTGCCGTCGTGTGGGCTTCAGCTCCCGTCCTTCGGCGTGACGCCGTCTTCGGCCGGGGACACCAGTGAGAGGGGGTCGGCGACGTCCTCCAGCGACTTGCCGGCGGCGCTGATGCCGAAGATCCCGCAGATCACTCCGCCGAAGATCATCACCGCCGAGCCGAGCACGTATCCCCAGAACAGCGGCCCGCGGTCACCCGTCTCCGCGCTTGCGCCGATCAGCGAGCCGTACAGGACGGGAGCGATCGCGCCGACGAGCTGACCGATCGAGAAGACGTACGAGATCACCTGGCTGCGGAGCTCGAGCGGGAAGATCTCGCTGACGGTCAGATATGCGGCCGAAGCGCCGGCCGAGGCGAAGAAGAACGACGCGCACCAGAATGCCGTGTGCGTCGCGGCGTTCAGCACGCCGGCGTTGAACATGAAGGCGCTCACCAGCAGAATCAAGCCGGCCAGCACGTAGGTGCCGAACAGCATCCGCCGGCGCCCCCAGGTGTCGAAGAAGTGCCCCAGCACGAGTGCGCCGGTGAGGTTGCCGACGGCGAAGATGATGAAGTACTGGCCCGCGGATGCCGGGGGCGTGTCGTAGAAGTTCTCCAGCACCAGCGCGTAGGTGAAGAAGATCGCGTTGTACAGGAACGACTGCGTGATCATCATCGTGATGCCGACCAGGGTGCGTCGGGGGTACTTCTTGAACAGCACCTTCATGATGACGAGGAAGGGGACGCTGCCGTACTCCTTGACCGTGATCGCCTTGCTCTCGTCGACGGGGTCGATGGTCTTGCCCTCGCGGCGGATGCGCTCCTCGATGTCGTCGACGTTGCGCTCCGCGGCATCCTCGCGCCCGTGGGTCATCTGCCACCGCGGGCTCTCCGGGATGTGCCGGCGCAGCCAGATGATCAGCACACCCAGCACCGGCCCGAGGAAGAAGCTCAGCCGCCAGCCCAGGTCGACGGGGAGGATCTCGGTGTTCAGGAAGAACATGTTCGCCACGGCACCGAGGGCAGCGCCGCCCCAGTAGGTCCCGTTGATGGCGATGTCGACACGACCGCGGTACTTCGCCGGGATGATCTCATCGATGGCCGAGTTGATGGCCGCGTACTCGCCGCCGATCCCGGCACCCGCCACGAACCGCCAGATGTAGAAGAACCAGGGGGCGAACGCCAGGCCCGCCACGGCCGAGCCGACCAGGTAGACGGCGAGCGAGAGGAGGAACAGCTTCTTGCGTCCGAGGCGATCCGCCAGGCGCCCGAATACGAGCGCTCCGAACACCTGACCGAGCAGATAGCAGGTGCCGGCCAGTCCCACTTCAGCCGGGCCCATTCCGAGTGTCTTGGCGTAGCCGTTCGCCGCGACGATCTGCACCTCGAGTCCGTCGAGGATCCACGAGAAGCCGAGTCCGACGATGATCAGCCAATGGAATCGCGACCACGGCAGTCGATCCATCCGCGCTGGAACCAGCGACCGCACTTCTGTGACTTTCCCTCCGGACCCAGGCATGGAGCTCCCCTTCTCGTAGGGGGCGACGCGCCCCTGGCATCCGTTTCTACTCCGACGGATGCCGGGCCAGGACACTCTTGACCCGGACGGCCGAGACACGCTAACGCGGTGGTATCGGCGTCGCGGCATATAGCGTTGCCTCACAGGCCTCGATGGAAGGACGGCGACCATGCGCATCGCACTGACCGGAGCATCCGGAAAACTCGGCACCGTCGTCGCGCGCGACCTGCGCGCGAACGGCTGGGACGTCGTCGGCATGGATCTCACGGGCACTCGCGCCGACGGCTTCGTGCAGGTCGATCTCACCGACTACGGCCAGGTCGTGGACGCGCTCACCGCGGTCGGCGACCAGCACGACGGCATCGACGCGGTCGTGCACCTCGGGGCCATCCCTGCTCCCGGCATCCGCAGCGATGTCGCGACCTTCCACAACAACATGCCTGCGACGTTCAACGTCTTCTGGGCCGCCGTGCGTCTGGGCATCCGCCGCATCGTCTACGCATCCAGCGAGACGGTGCTGGGCCTGCCGTTCGATGTGCCGCCGCCGTACATCCCCGTCGACGAGGAGTACCCCGCCCGCCCCGAGTCGGTGTACTCGCTGGTGAAGACCCTTGAGGAGCAGCTGGCCCGGGAGCTGGTGCGCTGGCATCCCGATCTGTCGATCACCGCTCTGCGGTTCTCGAACGTGATGGTGCCGGAGGACTACGCCGAGTTCCCGTCCTTCGACGATGACGCCCTGAAGCGGAAGTGGAACCTGTGGGGTTACATCGACGCCCGCGATGGCGCACAGGCGGTCGAGCGCGCGCTGCAGGTGGCGGAGCCGGGGTTCGACCGCTTCATCATCGCGGCTGCAGACACCGTCATGTCGCGGCCCAACTCCGAGCTGATCGCCGAGGTCTTCCCCGACGTGCCGGTGACTCGTGAGGTCGGAGCGCACGAGACGCTGCTCTCGATCGACCACGCCAGAGACGTGCTGGGTTTCGAGCCGAAGCACTCCTGGCGCGACCACGTCTGAGCCCGGCGCCCACGCGCGAGAAACCACATCCCGCATCAGACACACGCTCAGGCGTGGTTTCTCGTGCGGGATGTGGTTTCTCGCGCGGGATGTGGTTTCTCGGGTGGAAGGACGGCAGCGGCGGATGCCCTCAGCCGGCGGCTTCCTCCGGGCGCTCCTGCACGTCGATCGCGGCGGTGTCGGGCTCGTACGCCTCGATGTGCCGCTCGTCGACGCCGTTGTACGCCGACAGGGGGCGGATCAGGGCGTTCGAGGCCTGCTGCTCGAGGATGTGCGCGGTCCAGCCCACGATCCGAGCGGCGATGAACAGCGGCGTGAAGGTCAGCGTGTCGTACCCGATCAGGTTGTACGCCGGACCAGACGGGTAGTCGAGGTTCGGGTAGATGCCCTTGCGCTCGACGAACTCGCTCTCGAGCTTCTCGTACAGCTCGGCCACCTCCGGGCGGTCGTAGTGCGCGACCAGGGTGTCGAGTGCGGCCTTCATGGTCGGCACGCGTGAGTCGCCGCGCTTGTAGACGCGGTGCCCGAAGCCCATGATCTTGCGCTTCTCGGCGAGCGCGGCGTCGAGCCACTCCTCGACCCGGTCAGCCGAGCCGATCTCGTCGAAGATGTGCATGACGGCCTCGTTGGCTCCGCCGTGCAGCGGCCCCTTGAGAGCGCCGATCGCGCCGACGACCGCGGAGTACAGGTCGCTGAGCGTCGAGGTGATCACCCGTGCGGTGAAGGTCGATGCATTGAACGAGTGCTCGGCGTACAGGATCATCGAGCGGTTGAACGCATCGACGACCGCCTCGTGCGGCTCTTCGCCGAAGGTCAGCCACAGGAAGTTGGCGGCGTAGTCGAGGTCGTCGCGCGACTCGATGATCTCCTGCCCGCGGCGCCGGCGCTGCCCGTAGGAGACGACGGCCGGAAGCACCGCGAACAGCTGCAGGCTGCGCTGCAGGTTCTGCTCGGGGGTGCCGACCGCGTCGAGCACGTTGCCGGTGCCGGCGGTCTCGAAGGCGCCGATCACGCTCACGGCCGTGCGCACCTCGTCCATCGGGTGCGAGTCGAGCGGCAGCGCGTCGATCGCGGCCCTGACCTCGGGCGACAGGGCGCGGTGCGCCCGCTCGGTCGCGCGGAACTCCGCCAGCTGCTCGTCGGTCGGCAGCTCGCCGTGCCACAGCAGGTACGCGACGGCCTCGAAAGACTGCGTCGCCGCGAGCTCCTGCACCGGGTACCCGCGGTACAGCAGGCTGTTGGTCTCGGGGTTGACCTTGCTGATCGCCGTCGCATCGGCGACGACGCCCGCGAGGCCCTTCCTGATCTCTGCATCAGTCATGCTGTGCTCCTTTGCGTTTCGGCGCGCTTCGCCTGCTCAACGACCGGGTCGGTCGATGGTGAAGTTGAAGACTCCCGAGTCGAAGCGGTTGTACGACTCGTAGTCGATCAGATCATAGAGATCGGCGCGGTGCTGCATCTCGCCGAGCTTCGAGGTCAGGTGCCCCTCGGCGTTCAGCGTATCCAGCGCCCGGCCGGCAGCGCCCATGGCGATGCGCAGCAGCGACACCGGCCAGATCACGATGTTCACGCCCACGTCGCGCAGCTGGTCGACCGAGAACAGGTCGGACTTGCCGAACTCGGTCATGTTCGCCAGGATCGGCACATCCACGGCATCCCGGATCGCGGCGAACTCCGCCAGCGACCGCATCGCCTCCGGGAAGATCGCGTCAGCACCGGCATCCACCAGCGCCTTGGCGCGCTCCTTCGCGGCGTCGAGTCCGTCGACGGCGGCGATGTCGGTGCGCGCCATGATGAGGAAGTTCTCGTCGCGCCGCGCATCGACCGCGGCCCGGATGCGCTTGACCGCCGTATCCGCGTCGACCACCGCCTTCCCGTCGAGATGACCGCAGCGCTTCGGGTTGATCTGGTCCTCGATGTGGGCTCCGGCGATGCCGGCGTCTTCGAGAGCCTGGATGGTGCGGGCGACGTTCATCGGCTCGCCGAAGCCGGTGTCCGCGTCGATGATCGCCGGGAGTTCGGTCATCCGGGCGATCTGCTGGCCCCGGCCTGCGACCTCGGTGAGAGTCGTCAGGCCGATGTCGGGCAGCCCGAGGTCGGCAGACAGCACGGCACCCGAGATGTAGACCCCGTCGAAGCCCTTCTGCTCGATCAGCCGCGCGGACAGCGGGTTGAAGGCACCCGGGAACCGCAGCAGCTCGCCGGTCGCCAGACGCTCACGGAACAGACGGCGCTTCTCGTGTGCCGGCGTTCCGGAATACAGCATCAGAACAGCCCCTTCGGGGCGTCGGCGGATGCCAGCACGCCCTTCTTCGCGACGATCGAGAGCTCCTGCACCTCGGCGGCGGTGAGCTCGGGAAGACGCTGGACGAGTTCGAGGAACCGCTCGATCTCGACGACATCGAGCACCGGCTGAGCGAGGACGCGGAACTTGCGGATGTAGTTCTCGCGGGTGAATGGACGGGCGCCGAGCGGGTGCGCATCGGCGACGGCGATCTCGCCGACGACGGTCGTGCCGTCCGTGAGGGTGATCTCGACCCGGCCGCCGAACGCCTTCTCGCTGATGTCGGTGGAGTGGTAGCGGCGGGTCCACTCCGCATCCTCGACCGTGGTGATCTTGTGCCACAGCTCGACCGTGTCCGGACGCTGCGCGCGCTCCGGGGTGTACGAGTCGACGTGGTGCCAGGTGCCGTCCTGCAGGGCGACGGCGAAGATGTACGGCACCGAGTGGTCGAGCGTCTCGCGTGAGGCGGTGGGGTCGTACTTCTGCGGGTCGCCTGCGCCCGAGCCGATCACGTTGTGCGTGTGGTGGCTGGTGTGCAGCACGATCGACTCGATGTTGGCGGGGTCGCGCAGGGCGGGGCTGTCGGTGCCGAGGCGGCGGGCGAGGTCGATGATCGCCTGCGCCTGGTACTCGGCCGAGTGCTCCTTCGTGTACGTGTCGAGGATCGCGCGCTTGGGCTCGCCGGGCGCGGGCAGCGGCACCTCGTACGAGGCGTCCTTGCCGTCGAGCATCCAGGCGATCACGCCGTCTTCGCCTTCGTAGATGGGCGAGGGCGAAGTCTGCCCGCGCATGGCGCGGTCGACAGCCTCGACCGCCATCTTGCCCGCGAAGGCCGGAGCGTGCGCCTTCCAGGTCGAGATCTCGCCCTTGCGGCTCTGGCGGGTCGCGGTGGTGGTGTGCAGCGCCTGGCCGATCGCCTGGTAGATCGTCTCGGCGTCGAGGCCGAGCAGGGTGCCGATGCCGGCCGCGGCCGAGGGGCCGAGGTGCGCGACGTGATCGATCTTGTGCTTGTGCAGCGAGATCGCCTTCACCAGGTCGACCTGGATCTCGTAGCCGGTCGCGAGGGCGCGCACGAGCGCGTGACCGTCGGAGCCGACGTGCTGGGCGACGGCCACGATCGGCGGGATGTTGTCGCCCGGGTGCGAGTACTCGGCCGCGAGGAAGGTGTCGTGGTAGTCGAGCTCGCGCACGGCGACGCCGTTCGCCCACGCCGCCCACTCGGGGCTGGTGCGCTGGTCGAGCGGGCAGCCGAAGACGGTGGCGCCCTTGCCGCCGTTCGAGATGGGGTGGCTGAAGGCCTGCGCGCGCGCCGCGTTGATGGGCGCGCGGGTGAGGGATGCCGCGGCGACCGACGCGTTGTCGATCACGCGGTTGATGATCATGTCGACGACCTCAGGATCGACCTCGACCGGGTCGACGGCGACCTGGGCGATCTTCCAGGCCAGCTGCTCCTCGCGGGGCAGCTCCTCCTCGGAGCGGTAGACGCGGACGTGGTGGTTGACGGTCATGGGGTTCCTTCCCGCGGGGACTGGTCCCCGGTCGTTGAGCGAGCGAAGCGAGGCGAAACGGCGTCCGCGTCGAGACTCTCGAGGATGCTCGCGAGAGCGTTGTGCAGGTGGACATGGGTGGCGTGGGCGGCGAGATCGGCATCGCGGGATGCCAGCGCACGGGCGATCAGCTGGTGCTCCGCCGCCGAGGCGGCGAGGCGCTCGGGCTTGTCGCGCGCCATCCGCCTGACGCGCACCAGGTGGGTGCGGACGGTGCGCAGGGCGGAGCTGAGGTAGTCGTTGCCCACCGCGGCATCGAGCTCGGCATCCAGCCGGGCGATCAGAGCGTAGTAGGCGTCCCGGCCGTCCTCGCCCTCGAGGTCGACCCGGGTGAACTCCGCGGCCAGGGCGCCGAAGGCGGCGGCATCCCCCCGCTGCGCGGCGAGACGGGCGGAGGTCTCCTCGAGAGCCCGGCGGATCTCGAACAGCGCGCGGATGTCAGCGAAGTCGAGACCGGCGACGACGGTGACCCGCGGCGACTGCTGCACAGCGAGGCCGTCGGCGGCGAGACGCCGCAGGGCCTCGCGCAGCGGCGTGCGACTCACGCCGAGGCGGTCTGCCTGCTCGACCTCGGCGAGCACGGTGCCGGGCGCGAGCGCGCCGGACTGGATCTCCTCGAGCAGCGTGGCGTAGGCACGGTCGCTCGCGCGGAGGCGATCGACGACAGTGCTCATGACGTCAGCGTATACACAAAGCCGACTTGACGCGACCTGTTGGCGCCATGCGCGCCGCGTACGTATACAAACAGCGTGCCGGGGCGATGCGTCTCAGCGCGCGGAGTCGGGCAGCGGCTCCACGAGCTCGCCCGCGGCGGCGGGCTCGCCGAGCTTGACGATCACCACCCCGGCCAGCACCAGCACGCCCCCGACGAGCTGCACCGGAGCGGGCAGCTGACCCAGCAGCAGCCATCCGAACAGCAGGGCCGCGACCACCTCGGCGAGGGCGATGAACGAGGCCAGCCGCGAGCCCAGCATGCGCGTCGAGGCGATCCCCAGCACGTACGCCAGGGCGGTGGCGAGCAGGCCGATCGTGAGCACGGGCACGAACCACGGCAGGGACCCGAACCGGTACCCGACGTCGTCGAAAGTCCACGCCATGGGCAGCGCACCCACGATGCCGGCGAGCGTCAGACCAACGCCGCCGAGCAACAGGCCGGCGGCCGCGAGCACGATCGGCGGCAGTCCGGTGTCTTCGCGCGCGGAGAGCACGAAGTACGTCGCCGCGCCGACCATTGCGGCGAGTGCCCACAGGATGCCGCCGGCATCCACCCGCGCCCCGGTGAGCACATCGAGCATCAGCACCAGGCCGCCGAATGCGACGACCGCGCCCACGATGCTGCGCCGCGTCGGTCGCTCACCCCGGCGCAGCCATAGCCACAGCACCACCGCGACGGGCGCGGTGTACTCGATCAGCAGGGCGATGCCGACGTCCATCAGGGCGACGGCCTGGAAGTAGCACAGCTGGGTTGCGGTGACGGCGAGCAGACCGTACGCGACGATCATGCCGGCGTTGCGGCGCAGCAGACCCCACCGCTTTCGCAGCGCCAGCACGGCGGGCACGAGCAGCACCAGAGCGGCCACCCAGATGCGGGCCGTGACGGCCGCGCCCGGCGTCCATCCCGCATCGATCAGGCCGCGCGCCCACGCTCCCGACATGCCAAACGACAGCGCCGCTCCGAGCGCGACGACGAGCCCCGCGCCGGTGCGCCGTGCTTGGTGCGTGGCTGATCCCATGACCCCCGAGGCTACCGCCCCTCGACCCGCGCCCCCCCTCTCGCTCCGGTATGAGTTCGTGCCGCATCAATCACGCTGGAGCGGCACGAACTCATACCGGAAGCAGTAGCCGGGGGTCAGGTCATGCCCTCGTAGAGGCCGATACGGTTGCCGTCGGGGTCGACGATCACGGCCCACGAGCTGGTGTCCGTGATCGGGCTCTTTTCCAGCGCCACCGTCGCGCCCGCCTGCGTCGCGGCGGCGATCGTGTCGTCGATCGAGTCGACCTCCACGTACGAGCGGGGTTGCGTGAAACCCTCCGATCGCGGCGCCAGCCCGCCGCCCGAGATCCCGTTCGGGGCCTGCCACATGGGGTAGCCCTCGAAACCGGGCATCTCGGCGATGGTCCAGCCGAACAGGGTTCCGTAGAAGTCGCTCGCGCGTCGCATGTCGGTCACCGGGATGTCGATGTGCGTGATGTCTCCGTGCGCCATTGCCTCGTCCTCTCATCCGTCGACGGGGCCATTGTGCGCCCGAGTGGCCGTCGGTTCAAGACCATCCGCAAGCCGAGCACACCGGGGCGCGGCGGGACGTCTCGGCTCAATAGGGCACGGCGAAGATCCGCTCCTGCGTGCCCTCCGGGGCATCCGCCGGCAGCGGGATCAGCTTGAGAAATTCGTGGTCATCGGTGTCAATGCACCACTGCAGCAGGCACGCCCGCATCTCCTGGAGGAGCCCGTCGAACGCCGATTCGACGGCGAGGTTGCGGCGCTCGCCTGGATCGGCGACCACGTCGTGCAGCTGCTCCCGGTGTCTGCCCCAGCTGTAGACCGCGTACTTGTACCGGCCGCGATAGACCGCGCGGCCGCGGGTGAGTGGTGGGTCGGCGCGCTCGAAGCGGGTCTCGACTCCGATGACGCGATCGGATGCCTCATACGCGTTGTCCGCGAAGGGCAGCGGGCGGCCGCGCAGCCCCGCGGGTGCGGGCACCACGGCGGCCTCCAGCAGAGTGGGCAGCACGTCGAGTCCGGCCGACACCGGATCGGTCCGCGGCCCGGGCGCCGTGCCAGGCCCTGACACGATCAGCGGCACGCGCACGCACTCCTCGAAGAGCGCCGTCTTCTGATTCCACCGGTGCGCCGCATCGCCGTCGCCGTGATCGCTGGTGAAGACGACCAGGGTCGACTCGGCCAGACCCGACTCGTCGAGCGCATCGAGGATCAGGCCCAGCTGAGCATCCGCTCGCTCCACGAGCCGGCGGTACGCCGCGCGATAGAGTCGCCACTCCTCGGGCGTGTACTCGGCAGTGCCGTACGTCTGCTGGGCGGCGTGCTTCTCGAAGCGCACCGCCTCGGCCTCGAACGGGGCGGGGTCGAAGTTCGCCGGCAGCGGCGGTGCATCGCGCACCCCACCAGGATCGATGTCTCCATAGGGCATCGGCTGGCGGCGGGCGTACTCGCAGATGCTGTGCGGGTCGTCGAACGAGGCGAACAGCAGAAAGGGTCGCGAGGCATCCGCACGGCCGCGCAGCCACTCCACGGCCGCGTCAGCAAGACCTCGATCGCCGAATGGATGCAGCACGTCGAAGCCGGCATCGGGCGGCGCGCTGGGCGAGATGGCGTGCCACTTCCCCGCGTAGGCGCAGTCGTAGCCGGCAGCAGTGAGCAGATGCCCCATGCTCTCGGGGCGCGCGCCCGGCTCCGCATCCGCCGACCCGTACCGGTTGCCGCCGACGCCGAGCTCGTGCGGCATCCGCCCCGTCAGCAGTGATGCACGCGAGGGCACGCACAGCGGAAAGGTCACGGCGGCGCGGGTGAACTCCGCCCCCGATCGGCGCAGCCGATCAAGGTGCGGAGTGTCGACCCAGCCCTCATCGCGGTCGATGACGTGCGCACCGAGCTGATCGGCCATCACCACGAGCAGGTTCGGCCGCGTCGCGGCCGTCATCACTTGCCCATGCCGAGGGTGAGCCCCTCGGTGAGGCGGCGTCCCAGCCACAGGTAGATCGCCAGCATCGGCAGCACGACGATGCAGAGTCCGGCGAACAGCCCGCCCCAGTCCGCGCCGGAGTAGGTCTGCTGCTGGATGAACGAGATCAGCGCGACGGGAAGCGTGTACTTCTCGGTGGACTGCAGCAGCGTCAGCGCGAGGAGGGTCTCGTTCCAGTGCGAGATGACCTGCAGCACGAAGGCGGTGAGGATCCCGCCCTTGGCCAGCGGCAGGGTGATGCGCCAGAAGGTGCCGAAGGCGGTCGTGCCGTCGAGGGCGGCTGCCTCCTCCATCTCCAGCGGCAGCGACCGGAAGAAGGCGGTGAGCAGGAAGACGGTGAACGGCATCGAGACGCCGATGTACACGAGGTTGAGCCCGATCAGGCTGTCGGTGAGGTAGACCTCGTTCAGCATGACGAACAGCGGGATGACGATCACCTGGGCGGGGATGCCGAGCCCGAGCACGAAGTACATCGTCAGCGAGTTGGTGAGCCGGTTCTCGACGCGGCTCAGGTAGTACGCCGCGGGGGCGGCGAGCGCGACGGTCAGGAACGACGAGACGAGGGTGGTCACCACGCTGTTCATCGTCGCCGTCGCGAAGTCCCCGACGGTCCAGGCCGTGACGAAGTTGACCGGATCGAGCGAGGTGGGCAGTCCCCAGGGCTCAGCGAGGATCGAGCGGGTGTCCCGGAAGGCCTGGATGACCATCCACACCATCCACGCCACGTTCAGCACGACGAAGGCCCACAGCAGCACGATCCCGATCGCGCGGATCACGCTTCGGTCATTGCCGATGGCGGCTCCGCTCCGGCGGCGCGGACGACGGTGCTCGGGGGGCACCACGATGGTGCGGGTGGTGTCTTCGGTGAGTGTCGCAGTCACGATGTCTCCTAGAATTCGATCGCTTCGCGCTTCATCACGCGTCGCAGCAGCAGCACGAGCACCGACACGAGGGCGAGCGAGAGCACGGCCGAGGCGGATGCGGCACCGTAGGCGGGCACGGATTCGCCGGAGAAGGCGGTGACGTAGGTGTACACCGCGGTCGTCCACGTCTGGGTCGGCGGCATGCCCGCGCCGGTCGACCCGCCGAAGATCCAGATGATCTCGAAGATCTTGACCGACGAGATCGTCCACAGCACCGCGCACGTGCCGAAGACGTCCCAGGTGAGCGGCAGGATGACGTGGCGCAGCCGCTGCCAGGCGTTCGCGCCGGCGAGGGCGCAGTCCTCGTAGTAGTACGGCGGGATGCGGTCGACACCGGCCATGAGGATCGTGGTGAAGTAGCCCGTGGTGATCCAGGTCATCATCACCATGATCAGCGGGAACAGGTTGTCCTGTGAGAGCCAGGCGGGCGGATCGGTGACGCCGAAGGCGCCGAGCAGGGTGTTGACCAGTCCGCCGGGGTTGAAGATGAATCCGGCGAGCACGCCGAAGATCATCGCGTTGACCAGATGGGGGAAGAAGATCACCGATCGGGCGATCTTCTTGCCTGCCATGTCGCGCAGCACGAGCGTGAGCGCGAAGGCGATCACGAAGATCGCGAGTCCGACGACGAACAGCAGCAGCAGCGTGTTGCCGAACGAACGAAGGAAGAGCTTGTCGTTGAACAGTCGAACGTAGTTGCCGAACCCGACGAACTCCATGGGGCCGGCACCGGCCCACTTGTTGAAGCTGATCCAGATCGCGTAGACCGAGGGGACGACGAAGAGGATCGTGTACAGCACGAACGCGGGGCCGACGAACGGCACGAACAGGCGGCGGCGGGCCTGGTCGATCGTGCTGCCCCCTCCCCGCCGCCCGCGACGGGCGGCGGGGAGGGGAGCGGCAGGCGCCAGAGCGACGTCGGTCACGAGTTCTGCTTCCAGTAGTCGACCTGTCCGGTCTTCATCGTCTCGACGAACGTCTTCGCGTCGGTCTTGCCGAGTACGAGGTCGCTCAGCGCGGGCCACAGCAGCTTCTCGGTGTACCCGGGGAAGCTGATGCCGTCGTTCTGCATGTAGTAGGAGTCCGCGGCGTCGAGTGCGTCCTTGACGGTCGACATCTCCTCGCTCACGGTCGCGTCGGTGCGGATCGGGATGATCTTGGCGTCACTGCCCAGGGCGTCCTGATACTTCTTGTTCAGGAAGAAGGCCGCGAACTTCTGCGCGTTCTCGGCGTTCTTCGCGCGGGCCGGCACGGAGAATCCGACGAAGTCGGCGCGCGCGCTGTCGCCCAGCGACGGGAACGGGAACGACGAGTACTCGAACCCGTCCGCGGCATACGGGCCGGTCTCGGTGGGGATCCAGGTGCCGTTGAAGAGCATCACGGCCTTGTCGTCGGCCCAGACCTGCTGCTGCGCGGGCCACTTGCTGGCGTTGTAGCCGTCGATGAAGTAGCCGCCCTTGACGAGCTCCTCGATCATCTGTGCGGCTTCGAGCGCCTCGGGGTCGTCCCAAGCCTTGCCCGTCTTGTCGGCGGCCATCTCGCGCAGCGAGCCGGGGCCGGCAAGGCCGACCATCGCGGAGGTGTACCAGTAGGCGTTGTAACCCGCGACGTCGCCGTCGATGGCGATCGGGGTCTCGCCCGCCGCCGTCATCTCATCCATGGTCGCGAGGAAGTCGTCCCAGCTCTGGGGCGCGTTGTCGACGAGCTCGGGATGCGCCGCCTTGTTGAACCAGATCGCGTCACTGGTGAGCGAGTAGGGCAGCATCCACGGCGCGTCCTCGCCCTTCACCGTGAGCACGTCGTCTTCGAGGTAGGCCTCGGGGATCAGCGCGGACACCTTCTCCCCGTCGACGTCGGCGGCGTACGCCTCGGTGAGGGGCTTCGCCTGCCCGGTCTCAGCCAGCACGGGTGCGGTCTTCGCGAACGAGCCGTCGACGAGGTCGGGCACCTTGTTCGTGTTGAGCGTGGGGACGGTCTTCTTCAGGTTGTCGCGCCCCTGCCACTGGACGTTCACCTCGATGCCGGTCTCCTTCTCGAAGTCGGCGATGGCCTGGGCGACCACCTTCTGCTGAGCCTCGCCCTCTTTCCACATCGCCCAGTAGGTGAACTCTCCGGAGTCGCTGGACCCGCCGCCTGAAGCGGACGAGCATCCGGCGGCGGTGAGCGCGACCGCGCCGATGAGGACAAGGGCCGAGACCTTTCGGATCTTCGCCATCGGATTTCCTTTCGTCTGTGCGCGGCATCGTCGCCTGCGTGGGTCGACTTTCGCTCTTCGATAGAAGAGCATTCAAGGAGTATTCCGATATCCGTAATCGTTCTGTTGCGACGGTTTCTGGCTTCGCGCCTCCGCGACGCCGCTGGCAGATGAAAGGAATCACCGAATACGTCTTTATTCCTTCTCTCTCGGAACGAAGAATCAAAGGAAGAACGACGGAGGGGATCGGCATGGCCGGAAAGCGCGCAACGGTGCGCGACGCAGAGTCGCGGGGATTGAAGTTCGAGCTCCTCGCCGATCAGCTTCGTCGCGGCATCCTCGCCGGTACGTGGACCGCAGGCCAGAAGCTGCCCACCGAGCAGGAGCTCTCGAAGGAGACCGGTCTGTCGCTGACCACGGTGCGCCGCGCGTTCGACGAACTGGTGGCCGAACGCATCGTCGTGCGTCGTCAGGGAGCCGGCAGCTTCGTCGCGCACACGCGCCCGCGGGAGGAGCGCACCCGTCGGCGTATCGGCGTGCTGCTGCCCGACACCCAGCTGTACTACCCGCGGGTTCTGCAGGGCATCGACGAGTCGCTGCAGGCGGCGGGCGCCTCGCTGCAGCTGGCCACCTACCGATACCAGCCCGAGCGTGAGGATGACGCGATAGCGTCGCTGCTGGATGCGGGCGTCGACGGCCTGATCCTGGCGCCGACCCTCACCGGACTCGACGACCCGCTCGCCCGAGCCCAGCAGCTGATGGCGCTGCCCGCCCCGGTGGTCCTCGTCGAGCGCAGCCTCGCCGATGTCGGCCCCGCCGACACCACCGAGCACGTGTGCTCCGACCACGCCGGTGGCGCCTACGACGCGATCGCGCACCTCGCACGCCTGGGTCATTCACGCATCGCTCTTCTCACACGCTCGGCCACGGTCACCGAGTTCGGCATCGTGCGAGGCTTCCGTCGCGCCATCGCCGATCTGGGGCTGCCATCGGGGCTCGAGTTCGCGCAGACGAAGCAGGAGTGGGAAGCCGATTCCGGATCTTCCGCCTTCATCGCGCTGCGGGAGTTCGGCGCCACCGCCGCTCTCGTCTTCGGCGATCGGGAGGCGGCCCTCCTGCAGGGCGCCGCCCGCAGGGCCGGAGTGCGAATCCCCGATGACATCGCGCTCGCCTCGTACGACGACGAGGTCGCGGATCTGGCCGAGGTGCCGCTGACCGCAGTGGCGCCACCCAAGTACCGCATCGGCCGCATGGCCGCTGACGTCATGCTGCGCCGGCTGGTGGAGGGTGACGAATGCCCGCTGCACCAGATCCGGCTGCGACCGCGCATCGTCATACGTCGCTCGTGCGGCGCGAGCGCACTTCACCAGGACTGATCGAGGGAGAGACACGTGCGGATCGGATTGATCGGAGCAGGGGCCGTCGCCCCGTACCACTGCGCCGCAGCGGCGACTCTGGACGGCATGCGGCTCGCCGCCGTCTGCGACATCGACGAGGCCGCGGCTCGCAGGGTGGCCTCCGGATGCCCGGATGCCGCGGTCTTCACAGACCACCGGGCGATGCTGGAGTCGGGAACGGTGGATGCCGTCATCGTGAACACGCCGCACGCGACGCACCTGCCGATCGGTGTCGACGCGGCTGCCGCCGGCGCGCATGTGCTGGTGGAGAAGCCCATGGCCACCACGCTCGAGGACTGCGACCGCCTGGTGGCCGCGTGCGACAGCGCGGGTGTCGCTCTGACCGTGGGACACATCCAGCACTACCTCCCCGAGAAGGTCGCGGCGCACGCGGTGCTCGCCTCGGGCGAGCTGGGAGCGGTGCGGATGGTGCGCGACAACCGCAGCACCGACTATCGCCCCGGCACCCGCTCGCCGTGGTTCTTCTCCCCCGAGATCGCCGGTGGCGGCGCGCTGATGAACATCGGCGGACACTGCATCGACCGCTCGCTGTGGTTCGGCGGCGGCCGCGCCGCCGAGATGCTCGCCACCACCGTCAACCGCTTCGGCTCGACCGTCGAGACCGACGGTGCAATGATGCTGCGCCTCGACAACGGGGTCGCGGTGAGCATCGTCGTCGTCAGCGACCCGGCCACGCGCGGTGACCTGGTGACCGTCGTGTGCGAGGGCGGCATCATCGAGATCGATCCTCGGCACGGCACCACCGTGCACGCCGACGGCCGCTCGCAGCTGATCCATCGCACCCACCCGGACGACATCCAGAGCGCCTTCACCGCGCAGCTCGCCGACTTCCAGCGGGTGGTGCAGGGCGGGACGCCGACCGTGCCGCTGGAGCACGCCAGGCACGTGGTCGAGCTCGTCCTCGCGGCATACCGCTCCGCCGAGGAGGGCTCGGCTCTGCTGCTCGCCGACGCGGAAGCGCTGACGTGACTCAGCCGAATCTCATCCTCATCGTCAGCGACGACCAGGGCCCCTGGGCGCTCGGTGCCGCGGGCAACCGCGAGATCCGCACCCCCGTCCTCGACGAGCTGGCTGCACGCGGCATCCGTCTAGACCGGTTCTTCTGCGCGTCGCCCGTCTGCTCACCGGCCCGCGCCAGTCTGCTCACCGGTCAGGTTCCGTCCACTCACGGCGTGCACGACTACCTCGACGGCGCGCACTCCGGTCCTGCCGGCCGCGATCATCTCGCGGGGACGCCGACGCTCACCGATGCGCTCGCCGACGCCGGATACCGGCTGGGGCTCTCGGGCAAGTGGCACCTCGGCGCCAGCGACGTGCCGCGCCGCGGCTTCGTGCACTGGTACGCCCTCGACGGGGGCGGCAGCCCGTACCACGACGCGGTGATGCACACCGGTGACGGTCGCACCGAGCACGTCACCGACTACCTGACCGATGTGATCGCCGACGACGCGATCGCGTTCCTCGATGCCGAGCAGCAGCACGACGCCCCCTTCTTCCTGGCCCTGAACTTCACGGCGCCGCACAAGCCGTTCGCCGGTCAGCATCCCGCCGAGTTCACCGAGCTCTATCGCGACTGCGCGTTCGAGACCTGCCCTCAGGAGCAGCGTCACCCGTGGCTGCAGACTCTCGACGGCGCGCCGATCGGCGGCGAGGCCGACACCCGCGAGGCACTGATCGGCTATTTCGCGGCAGTGACGGCGATGGATGCTGCCATCGGCCGCGTGCTCGACCGGCTGGAGCTGCACGGCATCGCCGACGACACCGTGGTGGTCTTCCTCAGCGACAACGGGTTCAGCTGCGGGCAGCACGGTTTCTGGGGCAAGGGCAACGGCACCTTCCCGATGAACATGTACGACGAGTCGGTCATGGTGCCCTTCATCGTCGCGGGGCCCGGCGTGCGACCCGAGGGCGACGTGCGTGACGAGCTGCTCAGCGCCTACGACCTGCCGGCGACCCTGCTCGAGATGCTCGGACTCGACCCCGAGCCGTTCGAGCACGGGCCGGGGCGCAGCTTCGCCGCGGTGCTGCGCGGTGCGCGCGCCGAGACACCGGATCGTCCGGTCGTCGTGCACAGCGAGTACGGGCCCGTCCGCATGATCCGCACCGCGGAGCGCAAGTACGTGCACCGGCATCCGTACGGCCCGCACGAGATGTACGACCTGGCCGCCGATCCGCGCGAGCGCAGCAATCTCGCCGACGATCCCGCGTACGCCGGCGAGGTGGCGCGGATGCGCCGGATGCTCGACGCATGGTTCACTGAGCACGCGGACCCGCGCGCGGACGGCCGCGGGCTGCCGGTGTTCGGCGCGGGACAGACCCGCACCCTCGACGACGACCCCCTCGGCGCGTTCGCGCCGCCCGGATGGGATGGAGCCTCATGACCCGCCGCCCGAATATCCTGCTGATCGTCTCGGACGACCACGGCTACGCCGACCGGTCGGCCGAAGGCACGCCCGGGGTGCGCACTCCGGTGCTCGACCGTCTGGCGGCCGAGGGCGCGACCTGCACCGACGCCTACGTGACGGCGCCCATCTGCTCGCCCTCCCGCGCCGGACTCATCACCGGGCAGTACCAGCAGCGCTGGGGCGGCCTGTGGTTCGACTCGGCGCACATCGGCAGCGCCCCCACCATCGCCGAACGTCTTCGCGACGCGGGTTACGCGACCGGGTACTTCGGCAAGGTGCACTACGGCGACGAGACCGCCGCCGACCGCGGCGCCCCGCCGCACCACGGCTTCGAGGAGTCGTTCTACGGTCTGGCCGGCCAGTCGATGGGCCGCCTGCACTACCTGCATCACAGCGCAGACGCGGTCGCCGAGTACGGCGAGGCCGCCGAGGCGATGGGCGTGCAGCCGTTCTGGTCGGGCGAGGAGGCGGTGGAGTTCGACGGTTTCACGACCGACGAGATCGCCGACCGGGCGGGGGCGTTCATCGAGCGTCAGGACGGCGAGCAGCCGTTCTTCGCCATGGTCGCCTTCAACGCCGTGCACAACTTCTGCTGGCAGCTGCCCGATGACGAGCTGGCCGCGCGCGGCCTGGAGAGCCCGGGGGACTGGCATCCGGGCGCCGCCGAGTACCTCGACTGGTACGACGGTGCCATCAGCCCGAATCTGCCCGATGGGCGCGCCTTCTATCTCGCGCAGCTCGAGCTGATGGATCGCGCGATCGGGCGCCTTCTCGACCGCCTCGACGCCTCCGGCGTCGCCGACGACACGATCGTGGTGTACCTCACCGACAACGGCGGATCACAGTGCAACTACGGCGACAACGGTGTGCTGCGGGGCACGAAGTACACGCTGTGGGAGGGCGGCATCCGGGTGCCGTTCCTCGTGCGCTGGCCCGGAGTCGCCGCCGCCCGCACCGTGGTGAGCGAACCGGTGAGCGCGCTGGATCTCGCGGCCACGTTCGCGGCGGCAGCGGGGCTCGCCGAGAACGCGGACGACGACGGACGCGACCTGCGCCCCCTGCTCGAGGACGACGCCGACGACGACACCCCCGGTGCGCAGGACGGGCGCGAGAATCGCGCGCCGACCGGCGAGCGCGAGCTGCACTGGGACTGCGGCTGGCAGTGGGCCGTGCGTCGCGGCGACTGGAAGCTGCTCTCGGTGGCCGGCGACAGTCCGACCGCGCAATACGTGCGCGCGGTCGAGCACACGAGCACCGGCGACGGGCTGATCCTCACGGATCTGGCCGGCGACCCCGGCGAGCGCGACAATCTCGCCTCCCGCCGACCGCGGCTGGTCGCACAGCTCACCCACGCGCACGAGCGCTGGCGAGCGCGGGTCGGACTGCCGGCCGACCCTACATCGCAGGTCTGAGCACTCCGGCGAGCGCCGCAGCGCCCTCCCATGCATCACCGGCGCGCTGCAGCTCGCCGTGCAGTCGGCCGGCCAGCGCGACCGCACGCGGGTCATCAGAGCGGTCGTCCAGCTCGTAGGGATCGGCGAGCAGGTCGAAGAACTGCACCTCCAACCCGGATTCCGGATGCCAGGTCGCGACGACCTTCGCGGTGCGTGTGCGCAGTCCGCGCACACTGCTGACTTCCGATCGCGAGGCGAATCGCATGTAGAGCGTGGCGTCATCGTCATCGGAGGCCGCGGTGTCGGGCGCGCCGCGCAGGGCATCCGAGCGATCGCGGCCGGCGACCCGCTCGTCGCGGGTGGCGACGCCGGCCAGGCCGAGGATGGTCGGCGCGAAGTCCAGGGAGTCCACGACGGTGTGAGACTCCCCTGCGGGGATCAAGCCGGGCGCGTGCACGATCAGCGGCAGTCGCATGGACTCCTCATAGGGCACGTTCTTGTACATCAGGCCGTGGCTGCCCAGCTGCATCCCGTGGTCCGAGGTGAACAGGATCACCGTCGACCGGTTCGTGTCCTGCGCGGCGACGGCGGCGGCCAGCCGCCCGATCTGCTCGTCCACCCCGGTGATCGCGGCGAAGTAGTCACGGGCGACCTTCGCAGCCTCGGTTGCGACGGCAGTGCCGTGAGGCACGTTGGGGCGGTTCACAAGGGTGCGCTCGTCGAGATCGGCGTAGCGCGAGCGATAGCGGTCGGGCACCTGGTCGAAGGGCTGGTGCGGCGGGTTGAGCGAGACCATCAGGGCGTACGGGTCGTCGCCGGCGTCGCTCAGGAAGTCGATCGCGACATCCACCTCGTGCTCGGCCGACCACTGATCGACATCGACCCGCTCCTCTCGAGCGGCATCCGTCGTCCAGTAGTGCGGGGCGAGGTGGCGGTCGGCCGCGCCGTAGGAGTACCAGTACTCGAACCCGAATCGCCGCGCAGGCGGCGACCAGGCATCCCACACCTTGCCGTCGTCGCGGCGTCCCTCGCCGAATTGTTCATCGTCGGCGACCGGTGGTTCGAGATGCCACTTGCCGATGTAGCCGGTGCGCCACCCGTGATCGCGCAGCACGCTGGCCCACGTCGGCAGGCCGTCGCGCAGACCGACCCCGTCCTGCGCGCTCTCGGAGTTCACGTTCAAGGTGACGCCGTTCACCTGCGGACGCATCCCGGTGAGGAACATCGCCCGGTGCGGGCTGCACACGGGGTAGCCGCTCACCGCCTGGCGCATGATCCTGCCACTCTCCGCGAGCGCGTCGAGGTGCGGCGTGTGCACCGGATCCTCCTCGGCGATGCCGAGGGACGCGGCGCGGAACTGGTCGGCCATGACGACGAGGATGTTCGGGCGATGCGGCAAGGCGGCCTCCAGGCTCGGGATGTCGCCAGTCAACGCGGTGAGGAGAAGAGGATTCAACACCTTCTCCTCTTGAATCCTCTCCTTCGCCGCTGTGACCATCGAGGCATGCCGATGACAGCCCCCGCGTGGATGCCGCCCGCCGATCCGCTCACCGCCGCGTACACCGGGTACACCCGCGCCCACTGGACAGCGGCGGCGGATCGGATCCTCGACGCGGCCCGGCAGCGCTCGACGCACGGCGGGGCGATGGTGGATTTCGCCGCGGGGCCGGGGGCGGCGGATGCCGGCGCCGGCTCGGCCATTGACCGCCTGGAGGGATTCGCCCGCACCTTCCTGCTCGCGGCGCTGCGCATCGCCGGGGATCCGGACGGCGTCGACGGCACCGCCCACCTGGTCACGCACTACGCCGAGGCGCTGCGGCACGCGATGGCGCAGCGTATCTGGCCGGCGCTCACCGATCACAGCCAGGCGACCGTCGAGGCGGCATCCATCGCGATCGCCCTGCACCTCACGCGCGACACCGTCTGGTCCGCGCTGGACGACACCACCCGTGAGGGCGTGCACGCCTGGTTCGCGCAGGCACGCGGCACCTGGTGCGCCGACAACAACCACGTGCTGCTGGGCGCCACTCTGGCCGCTTTCAACCATGCCGGCGGATTCGCCGAAGGCCGCGACACGGTCGAGAACGCGCTCGACCGGATGGACGACTGGCACCGGGCCGACGGCTGGTACACCGACGGCGACGGGCGGCGCTTCGACCACTACAACGCCTTCGCGTTCCACTGGTACCCGTTCTTCATCGATGAGCTGATGGGTGCGGGCTTCGACGATCGGCGCGCGCTGCACCGCGAGCGCCTCGCCGCATTCGTCGATGGCTACCAGCACCTGTTCGACGCCCACTGCGCGCCGGTCTTCCAGGGCCGCTCGCTCATCTACCGGTGGGCGACGGCAGCGCCGTTCTGGATGGCTCGCCGCGAGGGGCTCGAGGTGCTGCACGCGGGCCGGACACGGCGGCTGACCAGCGGCATCCTGAAGCACTTCGTCGACGGTGGCAGCCTCGACAGCGGCGTGCTGTCGCTGGGCTGGCAGCGCGAGCCGACCCCGAGCATGGTGCAGTCCTACAGCGGTCCGGGTTCGCCGTACTGGGCGGCGAAGGGCTTCCTCGGCCTCGCACTCCCCGCCGACGATCCGATATGGGCGGCGGCGGAGACGCCGCTGCAGATCGAGCAGGAGGACGTGCGCCGCGTGCTCGACGGCCCACGGTGGCTGATCGACGCCCGACGAGACGACGGCATCGTGCGCCTGCACAACTTCGGCAGCGACGGCCATCCGACGCGCGACGACCCGCTGTACCGCCGGCTGCAGTTCACCTCGGTCACCCGGCCCGTTCCCGGCGGCGAGGTGCGCGACAGCGACATCACCATCGAGGGCGCGGCACACCGCCCGGCCCTGCGCGCGAGCGTCGGCGCCCGTGGCGGGGCGGTCACACGCGCGCTCGACGCGGGCGGGCGGCACGTGCTCTCGCAGGTGGTGACGAAGATCGTCGGCACCAGCGTCGTTCATGTGGCGCGCCTGTCCGGCTGCGTGGGTCTACCTGGCCGGGTGAGCGGCGCCGCGCTGGTGGTCGAGGGCGGCGCCACGGAGGCCGGCGATGACGCACCCACCGCGGGGGCCGCGGGGCAGACCGCGCTGGCGCAGTGCGAGGGCCTCACGAGCGTGGTGCACATGCTCGGCGCCTGGGCGGCATCGCCGTCGGTGGAACCGGCGGCCATCCCCCTGGCACCCGAGGCCGTCGTGGTGCGGGTGGCCGACGGCGCCGACGCCCTGCTCTGCCCGACCGTGCGACTCGGCCCGCTGCCCGCCGAAGTGGTCGTCGCCTGGCAGACCGCCCTGTCGCGGGCATCCCTCGCAGCGCTCGAGATCAGCGACGTCGCGGTGCACGACGATCATGTCGCTCTGACCGCGGGCGGCGAGCGGCTCGCGTTCCGCTGGTCGCTGGCAGAGCCCTTTCCCGCCGACGCCGAGGCGCAGCGCATCCGTCGACCGTGACCCGATTGCGCACCGACGCCTCTTCTCGCCGCTGCGTGCACCGCTACCCTCGAACCATGAGCGATTGGGTCAGTTCCGCCATCCAGGTGCTCGAGGCGGACGCCAACCGCTCGGCCGACACGCACCTGCACCTCTTCCCACTGCCTGCGGACTGGGGTATCGACCTGTATCTGAAGGACGAGTCGGTGCACCCCACCGGCTCGCTCAAGCACCGCCTCGCCCGCTCGCTCATCCTCTACGGACTCGTCAACGGGCTGATCGACGAAGACACGACGCTCGTCGAATCGTCGAGCGGATCAACGGCGGTCTCCGAGGCATACTTCGCACGGATGCTCGGTCTGAAGTTCATCACGGTCGTGCCGCGCTCGACGAGCCAGGAGAAGATCGACCTCATCGAGTTCTACGGCGGCAGCTGCCACTTCGTCGACCACGCCGAGGAGATCTCACCCGAAGCGCGTCGCCTCGCCGCCGGCTGCCACGGCCACTACCTCGACCAGTTCACGTTCGCCGAGCGCGCCACTGACTGGCGCGGCAACAACAACATCGCCGAGAGCGTGTTCAGTCAGCTGTCGCAGGAGCGGCATCCCATCCCCCGCTGGATCGTCGTCGGCGCCGGAACCGGCGGCACCAGCGCCACCTTCGGCCGCTACGTCCGCTACCGACGCCACGCCACGCAGGTCGCCGTCGCAGACCCGGAGGGATCGGCGTTTTATGCCGCCTGGCAGGGCGATGCGGGTGCCGTCGGCAGACCGTCGATGATCGAGGGCATCGGCCGGCCCCGTGTGGAGCCGTCTTTCGTCCCCAGTGTGATCGACGAGATGATCTCGGTGCCCGATGCAGCGTCGATCGCCGCGATCCGTCTGCTGCGCGACCGCACGCTGCACCTCGCAGGCGGTTCGACCGGCACCAACCTCTACGGTGCGTTCGAGCTGATTAGCCGCATGCGCGACGCGGGTGAGACGGGCAGCGTCGTCACGCTGATCTGCGACAGCGGCATCCGCTACACGCAGACCTACTACGACGACGCGTGGGTCGCCGCTCAAGGATGGGATCTCGCCCCGCACCGGGAGAGGATGCAGCGCTTCCTCGACGGCGGCGCGTGGTGAGCGGGCTACGCTGATCGCATGACCACGCTCATCCTCACGGTCGCGGGAGCGGATCGCCCCGGGCTCGTCTCAACCGTCGCCGACGTCGTCGCCGCGCACGGCGGCAACTGGGAGAACAGCCAGCTCGCCGAGCTTGCCGGCACCTTCGCGGGCGTGATCGAGATATCCGTCGCAGAGGATCGCGTCGATGCCCTGCGAGGCGACCTCGATGCCCTCGACGGGATGCTCGCGATCACCGTTCACGCTGGTGCCGACACCTCCGCGGCCGGCACCGCGCAGCGCATCTCGATCAGCGTGCTCGGCAACGACCGCGCGGGCATCGTGCGCGAGATCTCGGGAGTGCTGAGCGCGCACGCGCTGAGCATCGAGAGCATGACCACGCAGACCCGGGATGCCGCGATGGCCGGCGGCCGACTGTTCGAGTCAGCGGTGACCGCGACGCTGCCGGCATCCGCCGACCTCGAGGCGCTGCGCGCCGACATCGAGCGGCTGACACACGATCTGCAGGTCGACATCACCGCGCTCTGATCCGTTCAGTCGCCCTGTGGCACGGCGCACCCGCGCTCCGCGGGCGGTGTCACAGCAGCTGTGCGCACCGCCCGCGACGCTGAGGGTCAGACCAGTCGAGTCTTCGGCGACACGTCGTAGGTGTCCTGCGGGTCGGTGTACGCCACGTCGCCCAGAGCCTCGTCGATGGCGGTCATCACGTCGGCGCCGAGACGCACGCCCGAGCCCTTGACCGTCTCGGCGAGCTGCTCCGGACGCGAGGCGCCCACCAGCGCCGCCGCGACGTTCGGGTTCTGCAGCACCCACGCGATCGCGAGCTGGGGCATCGTCAGGCCCGCGTCGGCCGCGATGGGCTTGAGCTTCTGCACGGCTTCGAGGATGTCATCCTGCAGCAGGCGCTTGATGAACTCGGCACCCGAGTGCGGGTCGGTGGCGCGCGAGCCGTCGGGCACGGGCTGGCCGGGCAGGTACTTGCCGCTGAGCACGCCCTGGGCCATCGGCGACCAGACGATCTGCGAGATGCCCAGGCTCTCCGAGGTCGGCACGACCTTGCCCTCGATCACGCGGTGCAGCATCGAGTACTGCGGCTGGTTCGAGATCAGCTGGAATCCGAGCTGACGCGACAGCGCGTGCCCCTCACGCAGCTGCTCGGCGGTCCACTCCGAGACGCCGATGTACAGCGCCTTGCCCTGCCTGACCACATCGGCGAAGGCCTGCATGGTCTCCTCGAGCGGGGTCTCGTAGTCGTAGCGGTGCGCCTGGTACAGATCGACGTAGTCGGTGCCGAGACGCTGCAGCGAGCCGTCGATCGACTCGAAGATGTGCTTGCGGCTGAGGCCGGTGTCGTTGGGGCCCTTCGGCCCGGTCGGGAAGTACACCTTCGTGAAGATCTCGAGTCCCGCACGACGCTGACCTGCGAGCGCCTTGCCGAGCACGACCTCGGCGGCCGTGTTCGCGTAGGTGTCGGCCGTGTCGAAGGTGGTGATCCCGGCATCCAGCGCAGCGTGCACCGTCGCGATCGCCGCCTCGTCGCCCACCTGCGAGGCGTGCGTCACCCAGTTGCCGTAGGTGATCTCCGAGACCTTGAGTCCGCTGTTTCCGAGGTAGCGATAGTTGACCATGCTCACACGCTATCCCTGATCAGGGCCTCGACCGAGCGATGCGTCAGGCCTTGACAACAGCGGGGCGCGGGACCCTCGCCCTCAGCGCCAGCACCACTGCGGCGACACCCGCAGCGAGGCTCACGGCATACAGCAGAAGCGACCACCGACTGTAGTCGCCACCGCCGATCCCGAAGGCGTCGGCGATGCTCATGCCAGGCCCGAACGACGCCACGAAGTACCCCGGCGTGCCGAGGATCAGCAGAAGCAGGAAGAGCAGTGCGCTGTGCGCGGGCTCCAGCCTTGACCGGATGCTGAGCACCGCGACCACGATCGCCGCGACGACTCCGGCGCCGAGAAGCAGCAGCGGCATCGTCACCGGCATGGTCTCGCCGACGGCATCCATCTCGGTGTAGATGCCGCCGAGGGATGCCCCGGGCACCGCCGCCAGGGGATTCAGCACCAGGATCTGCAGTGCGGCGAGCACGGCATAGGCGGTCACGACGATCAGCCCGATCACGGAGACGCGAGATGTGGTGACCCGGGTGCCGTTCATGGCGCCATCATGTCAGACGGATGCGTTCTCGCGGATGTCGGCGCGGGTGATCGGCTCGGTCGCAGCAGGGTCGGTCGGAGCCGGGTCGGTCGGAGCCGGGTCGGTCGGAGTCGCGTCGATCGCGGACGACCGCGATCCGGATGTCGACGCAGCGGCCGGGGCATCCGCAGCCGTCACGATCGCTGCTCGGTCGCGGAACCCCTCCGCGGTCACCCGGTCGAGGTCGACCTGCTTGCGGATCGATCGAGCCTTCTCGTACAGCGACGGGTCACCCCAGCTGGTGAGCACCTTCGCGAGCACGGGCAGCAGCTCGATCATGAAGAACAGCGCCGCGATCAGCCAGTGCGCCCAGAAGATCGTGGGCTCCTTCTCGCCGAGGCGGTTGAGTCCCGTGATCTGGCTGAGCAGCCCGATCGCACCCGCATTGCCCTGCGCGACCGTGTCGGCACGCGCGTTGTACGCGGCGAGCGCCTGCTGGTAGGTCTTCTTCGCAGCGGGAAGCTGGTCGTTGGCCTGTTCGCGGTTGGTCGTCTCGGATGCGGCGGTGCTGGCCTGCGCGCCGGTCGCCGCCGCAGACAGGTCGTCGTTCGCCGAGCGAAGCTGACCGGCGAGGGCGTCGTAGGTCTGCTGGGCCTGAGCGAGCTGCGCCTTGGCTGCGTCGGAGCTGGATCCCTGGCCGTTCACGCCGGTGCAGCCGGGCACCGTGCCCACGCCTTCACCGGTCAGCTCGCACTGGTACAGGGCACGAGCGGAATCGATCACCTTCTGCTGCTCGGCGATCTTGCCGGTCAGCTCGTCGACCGTGGCCTGAGCGGCTGCGGTGGTGGCCGTGCCCGACTCGGTACCGGCGACGACACCGGTCGCGGCCTGGTTCTCGAGCGCGGCGACGCGCTCGGTCGCCGCATCGAGCGCCTTCTTCTCGGGCCCCTTCTCGAGGGCGTCCTGGTCGGACTGCGACTGAGTGATGTTGGTGGATGCGACCTCGCGGGCGATGTCGTTGTGGAACACCTGCAGCACGAGCGGCTCGGCGACGAGGAAGCCGATCAGGGCCGCCATCGCCACGCGGGGCAGGGCGAGGGCGAGCATCTTGCCGACGTTGCGGGTGGACGTCATCGACGAGGTGAGGAACCGGTCGAGGTTGAAGATGATCGCCGCCCACACGAGCGCCAGCGGAATGGCCACCCAGATGGCGACCTGAACGCCCGTGGTCAGCGCGAACATCATCGAGATGGCGGAGACCAGCGCGGTGCCCAGCAGCACGAGAAACATCTGCACGAAACGAGGTGTCTCACCCGGCACGCGGTCGAGGATCTCGCCCTCCGCGCCGCCGAGGATCGCCATGGTGCGCAGACGCGATCCGGGCGTGCGCTCGCGCTTCGCGCGCGGCGCTCGCTTCGGGCGCGGCTCGCTCGGACGGTCGTCGGATGCCGGCGGCGCAGCGTCCGGTGCTCGCACCGCTCCCTGACTGGGTTCCTGCAGTGCTTCGTCACTGGGTCCCTGACCCTGCCGAAGGGTCGCGGCGTTGCCGCCGGCCGGCTGGTACTGGCGGAGGAAGTCGAGGTCGTCGTCGGTGACCGAGCCTTCGGGAGCATCGGATTCGAACGAGATCCGCCCCTGGGAATCCATCCGTCCAGGGCGATGTGCGGAATAGGACATCCCTCCAGAGTAGGAAGACCCGGCTGTGCGAGTGCCGGATGCTGCCTGCGAGCGGTTCACAGACAAGGGTGCGTCGTTCGCGTCCGGATGCCAGGCTGGACGCCATGAAGACGCTGCTGCTCGCCCGCCACGCGAAGTCCGACTGGGGTGACCCGGCAGTGCGCGATCACGATCGCCCGCTGAATGCGCGCGGCCTGGAGGACGCACCCACGATGGCCGCGCGGCTGAATGCGGAGGGCGTGCCCCTGCAACACATCGTGTCGAGCACCGCGCTGCGTGCCCGCAGCACCGCCGACGCGTACGCCGCCGCCTTCCGCCTCGAGGTGGCCGACGAACCGAAGCTCTACGCCGCGTCGGCGCGCAGCATCCTGTCGGTCGCCGCGTCCCTTCCGGATGCTGTCGACGTCGCGATGCTCGTCGGGCACAACCCCGGAATGGCGGATGCCGTGGCCGAGCTCACCGGGCAGCTGGTGGAGTTCCCCACCTGTGCGGTCGCGGAGTGCGCCGTCGACATCGACTCCTGGGCGGAGCTGATCGAGGGCTCCGGGCGCCTGGTGACTCTGCGCACCCCGCGCTGATCCCCTCCGAAGCCCCCTCTGAACGTCCGCGCCCCCTCCAGATCACGTGGATCAGAGGGGGCGCGGAAAACCTGGAGGGGCGCCGGCGGCGATGGCGGCCTGGGCGCCGACGACGTCAGACCAGCGCGGCTGCCTCGGCCTCGTCTTCGCTGGTGGCGACCAGCTGGCCGCAGGCCCCGTCGATCTCCTTGCCGCGAGTGTCGCGCAGGGTGGTCGGGATGCCCGCGTCGTTGAGCCGACGTACGAACTCGTTCTGCACGTCGACCTCGGACGCCGTCCAGATCGAGCCGGGCGTCGGGTTCAGCGGAATGGGGTTCACGTGCACCCAGCCGCGACCGCGGGAGTTCAGCTTCGACGCGAGCAGGTCGGCGCGCCATGGGTGGTCGTTCATGTCCTTGATCAGCGCGTACTCGATCGACACGCGCCGGCCGGTCTTGTCGAAGTACTCGCGGGCGGCGTCCAGCGCCTCCCCGACCTTCCAGCGCGAATTGACGGGGATGAGCTCGTCGCGCAGCTCGTCGTCTGGCGCGTGCAGCGAAAGCGCGAAGGTGACCGGGATGTCCTCATCGGCGAGCTTCCTGATGGCAGGGACGAGACCGACGGTCGACACGGTGATGCCGCGGGCGCTCATGCCGAGGCCGTCGGGCTGCGGCGCGACCATCATGCGCACGGCATCCATCACCCGCTTGTAGTTGGCGAGCGGCTCGCCCATGCCCATGAAGACGATGTTCGAGACCCGCTCCATCGAGTGGTCGTTCGTCTTCTTGCCACCGAGCTCGCCGTCGGCGATGGCACGGTTCGCGCGCACGATCTGCTCGATGATCTCGGCGGTCGACATGTTGCGGGTGAGCCCCGCCTGACCGGTGGCGCAGAACGGGCAGTTCATGCCGCATCCCGCCTGCGACGACACGCAGAGGGTGATGCGACCGGGGTAGCGCATGAGCACCGACTCGACGAGCGCGCCGTCGTGCAGGCGCCACAGGAACTTGATCGTGTCGCCGCGGTCGGTCTTGAGGCGCTTCACCTCGGTCATCAGCGGCGGCAGCATGCCGGCGACCAGCTCGTCGCGCTGCGCGGCTGGAAGGTCGGTCATGTGCGCGGGGTCGGAGGTGTAGTGCGTGAAGTAGTGCGTCGACAGCTGCTTGGCGCGGAACCCGGGAAGCCCCAGCTCCTTCACCTTCTCGACGCGCTCGGCGGCAGTGAGGTCTGCCAGGTGCACCGGCGGCTTGCCGCGCTTCGGACTGGCGAACTGCAGGAGCGGGCGCCCCTCGGCATCCTTCTGCTGCGTCCAGCCCTCTGTTGCCGGACGCACCTGAGCGCCGCGGGCGGCACCCGTCTTGCGCACGGGCGTGCTGCGGGAGGGCGGCGTCATGTCGGATGCGGGCATACCTTCAAGGGTACGGCGTGCCGGCTGGGAGACGGGAGGGCGCCGCCCCGGCGATCAGTCGAGGAAGATGTCGGGGAACAGTCGGTCGTCGGGAGTTCCCGGTACGGCTGCGTACTTCGAGAAGTCGGTGATGCCGTCGGCCTCGAGCACGTCCTCGACGATCAGCGTCTGCCCGGTGTACGACGCCGCGGGCTTGATGATCACCGAATACGCCGCGTCGGCGTAGATGTCTGCGGTGCGGCTGGCCGCCATCACCCTGTCGCCGCCCAGCAGGTTCTGCACCGCGGCGGTCGCGATCGTGGTGCGGGGCCAGAGCGTGTTGGCCGCGATCCCGGCATCCGCGAACTCGGCGGCGAGGCCCAGCGTGGCCATCGTCATGCCGTATTTCGCGAGCGTGTACCCGGTGTGCGCTCCGAGCCATTTCGGCGACAGGTTCAGCGGCGGCGACAGCGACAGGATGTGCGGGTTCGCCGACTCGCGCAGCACCGGCACCGCAGCGCGGGAGAGCATGAACGTGCCGCGCACGTTGACATCCTGCATGAGGTCGTACTTCTTGGCAGCGAGATCGAGCGAACGCGACAGGTCGATGACGCTGGCGTTGTTGATGACGATGTCGATGCCGCCGAACTCACCCTGCGTCTTCATCACGGCCTCGGTCACCTGGCTGTCGTCACGCACGTCGCCGACGATCGGCAGCGCCTGGCCGCCGGCGGCGCGGATCGCCTCCGCCGCGGTGTGCACCGTGCCCTCGAGCCGGGGATGCGGGGTGTCGGTCTTGGCGAGCATCGCGATGTTCGCACCGTCGGCGGCGGCACGCAGCGCGATGGCGAGGCCGATGCCGCGGCTGCCACCGGACATCAGGATGGTCTTGCCTGCGAGGGACATGTTGTTCTCCTTACTTCGGCGCCATGCGGATGGCGCCGTCGAGACGGATGGTCTCGCCGTTGAGGTAGCCGTTGGCGACGATGTGCTCGACGAGCGCCGCGTACTCCTCGGGCCTGCCCAGCCGCGACGGGTAGGGCACCTGCTGGCCGAGCGAGTCCTGGGCAGCCTGCGGCAGGCCTGCGAGCATCGGTGTCTCCATGATGCCGGGAGCGATCGTGCAGACCCGGATGCCGTGGCGCGCGAGCTCACGCGCGATCGGCAGGGTCATCGCGTGCACGCCGCCCTTCGACGCCGAGTAGGCGGGCTGGCCGATCTGACCGTCGAACGCGGCGACGCTCGCGGTGTTCACGATGACACCGCGGTCGCCGCTCTCGGTGGGTTCCGTCTGCGCGATCACGGCGGCGGCCTGAGAGATGACGTTGAAGGTGCCGATGAGATTGATGCGGATGACACGCTCGAACGCGGCGAGATCGGCGGGGTTGCCGTCGCGGTCGAGCACCTTGGCGGGCGGGGCGATGCCCGCGCAGTTCACGACGACGCGCAGCGGTGCGACGGCGTGAGCGGATGCCACGGCCGCAGCCACCTGCTCGGAGCTGGTCACGTCGGCCGGCAGGAACAGCCCGCCGAGCTCGGCGGCGATCTCCTCGCCGACGGAGCCGGGCAGGTCGATGATGGCGACCCGTGCTCCCGCGGCGGACAGCCTGCGCGCGGTGGCGAGGCCGAGTCCGCTGGCGCCGCCCGTGATGAGCGCGCCCTGTCCGGTGATCTGCATCGTGTTCTCCTTCGAACGGCTCGGCGCCGGTCGGACGCCGAATGCGACTGAGTCTCAGCATACGTGGTTCCGAGTGTCCCGCTGGTGGGGTGGTCGCGAGCGGTGGATGCTGAGGGCATGGACCTTCGTCGCAAACGAGCCTACGACAGCGCCTCTCCCGACGATGGGTACCGCGTGCTGGTCGATCGACTGTGGCCGCGCGGCGTCTCGAAGGAGCGCGCGGCGATCGATCTGTGGGCGAAGGAGGTCGCGCCGTCGACCGAGCTGCGCCATGAATGGCATGCACCAGGGGCCGACTTCGAGACCAATGCCGCGCACTATCGAGCCGATCTGGCGGGTCCGCAGGCCGAGACGCTCGACACCCTCGTGGAGGCGCTGCACGGGCATCCGGTCGTCACCCTCGTCTACGCGGTCAACGACGCCGAGCACAACCACGCGGTGGTGCTGGAGGGCGTGCTGAAGAACCTGATCGACTGACCGGGAGGGGGTCAGGACGGCCCGAGGATGAAGTTCCAGGCGCCGGTGGACACCGCCGCGAGGATGGCCAGGGCCGAGATCGATGCGCCGGCGATCACCAGCATCCATTCCTGCCGGCCGAAGCGCGCGGGACGAGCCCACGTGCGCTGGACCGGCGCGCCGAAGCCGCGCGCCTCCATCGCAGTCGACAGTTTCGCTCCTCGACGGATCGACAGCACCAGCAGGGCGAAGGCCATCCCCACGAACCGGCGGATGCGGCCGCGATCGGCGACGCCGCGAGCGCGGCGCGCGAGTTCGAGCGCACGCCAGTCGTCGAGGAAGAGACCCACCATGCGCAGACCGGCCAGCGCGCCCAGCACGAAGCGCGCCGGCAGTCGCATGGTCTGCCCGAGCCCGTCGGCGAGGTCGGTCGGGTCGACCGTGACGAACAGCACGACCGAGGGCAGCGCGATCGCCAGCACGCGCAGCACGGTCGCCCCCGCGAGCGCGAGCGACCCGTCGCTGACATGCACGAGAAGCCATTCGACGTACACTCGGCCGCTGGTCTCGCCGTAGAGCGCGATGGTCACGCCGGTGAGGGGGGCCGCGAGCCAGACCGGCCAGGTGCGGGCCCAGAACTCCCGCCATCCGACCCCGGCGAACAGGAAGAGCACGCACTCCAGCGCGAGGGCGACCGCGGCGGACACCATGTCGAGAGTGAGGATCAGCGGGATCGCGATGAGTGCGCTCGCGGCGAGCTTGGCGACCGGGTTGATGCGCGACATCGCCCCGGTGCGCGCGCGGGTCTCGACGAGGGTCATGCCGCGCCTCGCAGCTCGAAGCGCTCGGCGTGCAGTGCGTCGATGACGTCGCGGTCGTGCGTCACCGTGATGAGGGCCGTGCCGTCATCTCGAAGCCCGGCGAGGAGCGCCACGAGCTCCTGCCAGGTGCGGGCGTCCTGCCCGAAGGTGGGTTCGTCGAGCACGAGCACTCGCGGGCGGGTGATGAGCGCGGCGGCGACGGTCAGCCGGCGCTTCTCGCCACCGGACAGCGTGTACGGATTGGCCTTGGCGAGACGGTCGAGCCGCAGCCGCTGCAGCAGCTCGTCGGTGCGCGCCGCGATCTCGGCGTCCGAGAGCCCCAGCGAGCGGGGGCCGATGGCCAGCTCGTCCTGCACGGTGGCCGCCAGCAGCTGATGCTCCGGCTCCTGGAACACCGTGCCGATGCGGGTGAGCAGCTCGCGCGAGGCCCACCGGATGGGCTTCGGGCCCGCCCCGGCGGCGAGGGAGGCGGATGCCGTGACCGTGCCGGCCGCAGGAGGCAGCAGGCCGGCGAGCGTCAGACCCAGCGTCGACTTGCCTGCTCCGTTGGGCCCGGTGATGGCGAGGACAGAGCCTGCGCGCACGTCCACGTCGATGCCGTCGGCCACCACGGTGCTGCGCACACGCGCGACCGCCAGCTGGTGGGCGGTCAGCAGCGCCTCCCCCGGCGCCGACATCGGCGCAGCCGGGTGCCGCGGAGGCATCCCGGGCACCCACACGCCCGCGTCCGCCAACCGCTTCCCCTGCGCAGCCAAGACGTCACTCGGGGGCCCATCCGCGATGATGCCCCCGTCGCCCAGCACGATGACCCGATCGATCAGCGGCAGCCAGACATCGAGTCGATGCTCGACGACGATCAGCGTGGTGGGCTGCATCTCGAGCATCCGCTGCACCGCATCGCGAACCTCGACGACACCCTCCGGGTCGAGGTTCGCGGTCGGCTCGTCGAGCAGCAACAGCCCCGGGCGCATCGCGAGCGCCCCGGCGAGCGCGAGGCGCTGCTTCTGTCCTCCGGAGAGCGCCTTGGTGGGACGGTCGAGTGGCACGTCGAGCCCGACGGCGTCGAGCGCCGCATCGACCCGGTCCCAGATCTCGTCACGCGGGATGCCGAGATTCTCACAGCCGAACGCGACGTCGTCGCCCACGCGCGCGAGGATCACCTGCGAATCCGGGTCCTGCAGCACGAGGCCTGCTCGGCCGCGTGAGGCTGCGGCCGGCTGCCCGTCGATGAGCAGGCGCCCCTCGGCGTCCCCCTCCTCATCGCCGCCGAGCACGCCGGCCAGGCCGTGCAGCAGCGTCGACTTGCCGGCACCGGAGGCGCCGAGCAGCAGTACGCGTTCGCCGGGCTCGATGCGCACGGTGATGTCTCGCACAGCCCAGGCGATCCGACTCGAATGCCGCCAGCCCCAGCCGTGCGCCTCGACAGTCGCGGGCCGTCCCTGGGCGGTCATCTCAGACGCGGGCCCGCACCTCGCGACCCGACCCGAACCGGTCGAGCGCGCCCGTGGCGGCGAGGCCCCTGGCGAGCAGCCAGCCGAGCAGGCCCGCGAGCACGGCACCCGAGATGACGGTGCAGATCAGGTACACGGTGGTGAACGCGGCATCGGAGCCCGCGTACCAGAGGATCATGTTGTTGATGCCGCCGGCCAGGGCAGCGCCCGCGCCGGCCAGCATCGCCACGGCGAGCGACCAGGCCCGGTAGGCGAAGAGCAGGAAGATCAGCTCGGCGCCGAGTCCCTGCACGAGGCCCGCTTCGATGGTGAGGAAGCCGCCCCACTGCGCGCCGGCCAGCGCCGACACGACTGCGGCGAGCGTCTCGACGTAGATCGCCGCGCCCGCCTTGCGGATGATCAGCCCGCCCAGCACGCCGGCGATCAGCCACGGACCGTCGAGCAGACCCTGCACACCGGGCATCAGCGGCTCGAGCAGCGCCTTCGGTCCGAGGTATCCGATGTTCCAAGCGAGGAACAGGAACCCGCAGGCGACGCCGAGCACGCTGGCGACGACGATGTCGACGACGCGCCAGCGCCAGATCGACGGGCGGCCGAGACCGGTACGGTCAGACGCCTTCTCGGCGGCGGATGCGGACGTGGACGTACTCATCTGAACTCCTCCCTGCGCCGGCATGATCCGGATCAGGTTCGACGGTCGAAGCGCGTGTCGCTTCCTCTCAGCCCGGCTGTCCGGACTCCCGTGGTGGTGGCTCGATCATACCGCCGGTCGCGCTCGTCTCGGTTCGGCGTTTCGTTCCGTGAAACACCGGGCTGTAGCGTGGTCGCGTGACACCTCCCCCCGAGTCGGCGCCGCCGGCGACACGCCGTGCTGCGCGCGAGCGCACTCGCGCGCGCGCCGAGCATCCCTCCGCCAGCGCGACCGCGCTCCCCGCGTTCGGCGACAGCCTGGGTCCGGAACGGGTTGCGGTCGGGGATGCTGCGGCTGCGGATGCCCGCGACGCAGCCGTCACGGCGGCGGAATCGCCGATGGCCGGCTCAACCTCAGCCGGTGCGCCTGCGCCGGAGTGGGCGGATGCCTCTCGTCCGCCCACGGCTCTGACCTGGCTCGAGCCTTCCGACCTGCTCGACGAGCGTGTGCAGGATGTGCAGCCGCGCGAGCTCTTCACCGACGCCCGCCTCACCCCGGAATGGCGACGCCCCCGGGTGCTCCTGCCGCTCGGCTTCGTCGTCGCGCTGTGCGCCGCCTATGTCTCGACCACGCTGCTGTGGCCGCTGCACGAGGTGGCGCCCGTGGTCGAAGCCTCCACCGTCGAGATCGCTCCGGCCCCGACGGCGGCCATGACCTGGCCCACGACGGGAAGCGCGGCCGTGGGCATCCAGGGGATGGAACCGGTGGCATCGACCGCGTCGGCCGACGAGATCGCCAGCATCTCCAAGGTGGTCAGCGTGATGATGGTGCTCGATGAGTTGCCCCTGCAGGTCGGCGAGCAGGGGCCGAGCTTCGCGTTCACCCTCGCCGACTCCCGCGAGTTCTGGCAGTACCGCCGGTCGGATCAGTCGTCGCTCGATGTGCCGGTGGGCGGCAGCCTGACCGAGTATCAGATGCTGCAGGGCATCATGCTCGGGTCGGCGAACAACTACATCGACCGCCTCGCGAACGAGATATGGGGATCGCCGCGAGGATTCGCCCAGGCATCGGCGCGATGGCTGAGCGATCGCGGCATCGAGGGCGTGACCATCGCGTCGCCCTCGGGGTTCAGCGAAGCGAATGTGGCACCCCCTGCCGCACTGATCCAGATCGCCGAGCTCGCGATGGCGAACCCCGTCTTCGCCGAGATCGTCGCCACGCGCTCGGCCGACATCCCCGGCGTGGGCGTGGTCACCAACACGAACAAAATGCTCGACGACCCCGGCGTCGTCGGGGTGAAGACCGGGACGCTGAACCACTGGAACCTGCTCACCGCGAAGGATGTCACGATCGGTGAGAGCACCGTGCGCCTGTACACCTCCGTGCTCGGGCAGGCCGGGAGCACCGAGCGGCTGGATGTGACCCGTCAGCTTCTCGCCGAGCTGGAGACGACGCTCACCGAGCAGCCGCCGTCGGTTCCCGCGCGAACCGTGGTCGGTCACGTCAGCACCGAGTGGGGTGACCGCGTCGACGTCGTGACGGACGCCGACGCGCGCGTGCTGCTCTGGAACGGCTCCACGGCAGCGGCCACCACGGCTTTCTCGCTCGGCGACAAGACGGCGACCGGCGCCGAGGTCGGCACCCTGACGGTCGAGGGACCGCTCGGCACCGCGACCGCATCGGTCTCGCTCGCCGAGGAGATCACGCAGCCGAGCATCTGGTGGCGTCTCACGCATCCGCTCGCGCTCTTCGGCCTCGACCACGACTGAGCCGCGGGGACAGACGACTGTCCTCGAGGAACAGCACAACGCCCGCCCCGGTCACGGGGCGGGCGTTGTGCTGTCGCGGGATCAGTCGCGGTCGGGGTCGGATGCCGTGGACTCGGCCTCCTTCACCGCTTCACCGAGCTGGTGGGCGTCGGGGGCGGCGATGACCTTCTGCTCGGCGATCGCCTCCTGCTCATCTTCGGCGTCCCCGGTGACGATCACGGGCACGGAACCGGTGAGCGTCTCCTCGGCGTCGAGGTCGGTCGCGGCCTGCTCGAACTGCGACTGGTACAGCCGCCAGTAGGCGCCCCGCCTTGCGATCAGCTCTTCGTGGTCGCCCTGCTCGACGATGTCGCCGTGCTCCATCACGAGGATGAGGTCGGCGTCGCGGATCGTCGACAGGCGGTGGGCGATCACGAACGACGTGCGTCCCTCGCGAAGCGCGGCCATCGCCTGCTGCAGCAGCAGCTCGGTGCGGGTGTCGACGGCGCTCGTCGCCTCGTCGAGGATGAGGATCGAGGGCCGTGACACGAACGCGCGGGCGATCGTGATCAGCTGGCGCTCACCGGCCGAGACGTTCGAGGCGTCCTCGTCGAGCACGGTCTCGTAGCCATCGGGGAGGGAGTGCACGAACCGGTCGACGTAGGTCGCCTCGGCCGCGGCGATGATCTGCTCGTCGGTGGCCGCGTCGTTGCCGTAGCGGATGTTCTCTCGGATGGAGCCGGCGAACAGCCACGGGTCCTGCAGGACCATGCCGGTGCGCGCACGCAGATCGTCGCGGCGCATCTCGGAGATGTCCTGCCCGTCGAGCAGGATGCGCCCCGAGTCGAGTTCGTAGAACCGCATGATGAGGTTCACGAGCGTCGTCTTGCCGGCACCGGTCGGACCCACGATCGCGACGGTCTGCCCGGGCTCCACCCGGAACGAGAGGTCGGTGATCAGCGGGCGGTCCTCGCTGTACGAGAACGCGACGTGCTCGAATTCGATGACGCCCTTGCCCTCCGGCGCGGAGGGCGCGTCGTCGGCATCCGGATCCTGCTCCTCGGCATCGAGCAGGTCGAAGACCCGCTCTGCCGAAGCCGTACCCGACTGCACGACGGCGGCCATGCCGCCCAGCTCGCTGAGCGGCTGGCTGAACTGCTGCGAGTACTGGATGAACGCCTGCACGTCGCCGAGGCGCAGGTTGCCGCCGGCGACGAGCAGGCCGCCGAGCACGGCGATGCCCACGTACTGCAGGTTTCCGATGAACATCATCGCGGGCATGATGATGCCCGAGAGGAACTGCGCCTTGAACGCCGCCTGGAACAGCTCCTCGTTCTCGACCTGGAAGCTGTCGAGAGCGTCCTTCTCGCGACCGAACACCTTCACGAGCGCGTGACCGGAGAAGGCCTCCTCGACGCGGGCGTTGAGACGGCCCACCTTGCGCCACTGCGTGCCGAAGGCCTTTTGGGAACGCGGGCCGATGACGCCGAAGATCACGCCCATGAGCGGCAGCGAGACGAGGGCGACCAGCGCGAGCTGCCATGAGATCGAGAACATCATGACCAGCACGCCGACGACCGTGAGCACGCTGGTCAGCGCACCCGACAGCGACTGCTGCATGGTCTGGGTGATGTTGTCGATGTCGTTCGTGACCCGCGAGATGAGCTCACCGCGCTGCACCTTGTCGAAGTACGACAGCGGCAGGCGGTTGATCTTCGCCTCGACGTCCTCGCGCAGGCGCCACATGGTGCGCACCATGATCACGTTGATCACGTATCCCTGCAGCCAGCTGAGGATGGCGGAGACGACGTAGATCGCCAGCACCGCGACGATGATCCAGCGCAGTCGCTCGAAGTCGACGCCGTCGCCGACCGCGAAGTCGTCCATGGCCGAGACCATGTTCGCGAACTCGTCCTGCCCGGCGCCGCGGAGCACCTCGACCACCTGGTCACGGCTCGTGCCCTGCGGGAACCCGGGCGCACCGCCGAAGCCCTGGCCGAGGACACTCGAGATGAATCCCTCGTAGACGACGTTGGTCGCCTCGCCGAGCACCTTGGGCGCGGCGACGGCGAGCACGACGCCGACGGCGCCGAAGAACGACACCAGCAGGAACCACCAGGCCGAGGGCCTGAGCAGCCCGATCATCCTCTTGAAGCTGGGGCCGAAGTTGTCGGCCTTGCCGGGAGCCGGGCCGTCGAACATGCCACCGCCCTCGAGGCGCGCTTTCTCGGCGAGCTCAGCCTCCTCCTTCTCGGCGGCGGTCATCGGCGCCTGCCCTGAGCTCGCCGAAGGGTCGGCGACCGCCGTGGCCTGCGCACGTGCGGCGAGCGCGCGCTCACGACGCGACGTGCCTGCGTCCTGGGCCTCGGAGCCTGTCGAACGGGTCATGCGTCCACCCCCAGCTGCGACTCGACGATCTCCCGGTATGTGGGGCTCATGACGAGCAGCTCGTCGTGCGTGCCCACGCCCACCACGGCGCCGTCGTCGAGGACGACGATGCGATCGGCGTCGGTGATCGTCGAGACGCGCTGCGCGACGACGATCTTGGTGACGTCGGGCAGCTCTCTCCACAGGGCCTGGCGCAACCGGGCATCCGTCGTCAGATCGAGAGCTGAGAACGAGTCGTCGAACACGAGGATGCGGGGCCCGTGCACGATCGCCCTGGCGATCGCGAGACGCTGCCGTTGACCGCCCGAGACGTTGGTGCCGCCCTGGGCGATGCGCGAGTCGAGGCCGTCGGGCATCGCCTCGACGAAGTCCCGCCCCTGCGCGATCTCGAGAGCAGCCCACAGCTCGTCGTCGGTGGCATCCGCCCGTCCGTAGCGGAGATTGGATGCCACGGTGCCGGAGAACAGGAAGGGTCGTTGCGGCACGAGCCCGATGTCCTGCCAGAGTGCGTCGAGATCGGCCTCGCGCACGTCGACGCCGCCGACCTGCACGACACCGCCGGTCGCATCGAACAGCCGCGGGATCAGCGAGACCAGCGTGGTCTTGCCCGAGCCGGTCGATCCGATGATCGCCACCGTCTCACCCGGCCGCGCGTCGAAGGTGATGGCCGAGAGCACGGGCACCTCGGCGCCCGGGTAGGTGAACTCGACGTCGCGGAACGCGACCGCACCCGGCTCAGGGAACTCGGTCACGCCGTTCTCCGGGCGGGTCATCGACGACTCGGCGTCGAGCACCTCGGTGACGCGCTCGGCCGAGACGGCCGCACGCGGGATCATCATCGCCATGAAGCTCGACATGATGACGCCCATCATGATCTGGCCGATGTACTGCATGAACGCGAAGATCGTGCCGATCTCGGCGTTGCCGGCGTTGATCTCGACGCCGCCGAACCACACCACCGCGACGATGGTGACGTTGAGCACGAGCATGAACAGCGGGAACATCAGCACGAACAGCGAGCCGATGTTGCGCCCGAGCACCATCAGGTCGGTGTTCACCGCGCGGAACCGGCGCTCCTCGATGCGTTCTCGCACGAAGGCGCGCACCACTCGCACACCGGTGAGCTGCTCGCGCATGATGCGGTTGACGTCGTCGAGCTTGGCCTGGTTGCGGCGGAAGAGCGGCACCATGCGGCCGATGATCACGACCGCGATGACGAGCAGAAGGGGCACCGAGACGGCGATCAGCCAGCTGAGGCCGACGTCGGTCTGGATGGCCTTGATGATGCCGCCGATCGCGAGCAGCGGCGCCGTGACGAACATCGTCGCACCCATCATCGCCAGCATCTGCACCTGCTGCACATCGTTCGTGTTGCGGGTGATCAGCGAGCCGGCGCCGAACTGCGAGACCTCGCGCTCGGAGAAGCCGCTCACGCGCGCGAACACGTCGCCGCGGATGTCGCGCCCCGCGCTCATGGCCATGCGGGCGGCGAAGTAGGTGGCGAGGATCGAGGCCAGGATCTGCCCCAGCGACACGAGCAGCATGAAGCCGCCGCGGTTCCAGATGTAGCCGATGTCGGCCTTCGCGACGCCGTTGTTGATGATGTCGGCGTTGATCTCAGGCAGGTTGAGCGAGGCCATCACACTGGCGAACTGCAGCACGACGATCGTGATGAGCAGCGGCCAGTATCTGGTCAGATATCGAGTGAGGAGTTTTCCGAGCACAGGTGGACTTCCTTGTGAGATTTCGGAGGGCCGAAACGCGGCCATCACACATCGTGCCACCAACCTCCGACATCCGTATCCCCCTTACGGCTGACCTTCGCTGTCAGCGGAAAAGGAGCGCGGGACCAGCGGGGCGAGGTGTCAGGAGAAGCTCAGCCCGAACATCGTGGATGACACGATGAGCAGCAGCACCCCTCCCGTGGCGAACACCGCCTTGCGCTCGGCCGTGGCAGACTTCGCGGCCGCCGTGACGGCTCCGATGACGCCGATCATCCCTGCGAATGCGAACCCTCGGGCGGTGTCCGCGTCGCCGGAAGCGAACATGAGCACGGCGGCGATCGCTGCGCTGACGACGCCTGCGATGGCGACCACCGCGCCCGCGTCGGCCGTGCGCCGGTCTCGACGCTCGGCCGCGTCGCTCAGACGCTCGACCGCGTTGTTCATGAGAGCCTCCTCATCGCCCCCAAGGTAGCCGAAGGCGTGCGCTCGCACGACCCCTGAATAGACTCGCTGTCATGCCCTCGGAGAACCCCGCCCGCCCTGCAGTGCTGATGGTGTGCGACTACTCGCTCAAGTATCTCGGCGGGGCGCAGACCGCATTCCGGCGGCAGGCGGAGGCCCTCGCCGGCGAGGGTGTGAAGGTGGTCGTCCTGGCCCCGGATGCCGATGCGGTGGCGTCAGAGGGCATCACCACCGTCTCCCCGCCGCGGCGCGGCACCATCCCCGTGCTGGATCTGCCGCTGCTCGGCCGCGCCCGTGATCTGGAGCCGCTGGTTGCCGCGACCATCCGCCGGCACGGCATCGGCGCGGTCGTCGTGCACTCGGAGTTCGCGCTCGCCGCAGCGGCGATCGACCTGGCGCGGCAGCTGGGCATCCCGTCGATGCACACCGTGCACACCTTCTTCTGGCGCGCGCCTGCGGCGCTCGCGCCCTTCGCGCCGATCGTGGCGCGCGTGCACTCGGCGCTCACGGGCATCCGGAGCGGCGGTCGCTTCGCCGGCAGCCACCCGCTCAACAACGCGCTGCGCACCATGACGCTGCGGATCGCCGAGCGGGCCGACGTCGTGCTGTCGCCGTCGAAGCATCAGGCCACAGCGCTGCGCGACGCGGGTGCGGGGCGTGTGGAGGCGTTCTCGAACGTCGCGCAGCCGCTGCGGGTCGCCACGGCGCCCGACGGCGGGACGCTGCGCCTGCTGTGGGTCGCGCGCTTCGCGCCGGAGAAGCGGGTGGACGTGGCGCTCGACGCGATGCGCCTTGTCACCAGCCGGCTCGGCGGGGGCCGGGTGCACCTCGACGTGGCTGGCGGCACGCACCGACCAGTGCCGGGGGTCACGTTCCACGGGCCGGTGCCGGGTGAGCGGGTCGGGGAGCTGATGGATGCCGCGGATGCCGCGCTCATCACCTCGCTCGGCTTCGACAACCAGCCGATGGTCGCGCTCGAGGCGTTCGCGCACGGGCGCCCGGTGATCGTCAGCGACCCCGTGCTCGCGACGGAGTTCGGGGATGCGGCACTCGGCACCCCGACGCCGGATGCCGAGGGACTCGCCGACCTGATCGTCCAGCTCGAGGCAGACCGCTCGCTGCTCGCTGCTCCGCGCGACGCGGCCGTCGACTACGCGAGCGAGCGCGTGGCCTCAGCTCACGTCGCGCGCCTGCTGGAGCTCGCCGCCTCGGTCTGACCACGCATGGCACGGGCCCGAGCCCACGCTGGACGTCGCTGCCTCGGTCGACCAGTCACCGGAGGTAGGCGAACACGCGAGCGCAGGAGAATCTCGCGCAGAAACGCCTACGTCGGGTTAATGGCCTACGTCGAAGCGGGTGCGCGCAACGAGCCCGCGGCACAGCCGATTCGCTCCCCCGGGCGAGTGCCGCACCGGAGGTAGGCGAACACGCGAGCACAGGAGAATCCCGCGCATATTCACCTGCGTCGGGTTGTTCGCCTACGTCCGAGTGAGCGCCGGCCTCTGAGAAGCGGCGCCTCAGAACAGTGGCGGCTCGGGCACGTAGGTCCGCGCCGGTGCTCCGGCATCCGCGGGCAGGTCGGCGACGGTCGCCGGCTGCCACTTCGGGTCGCGGTCCTTGTCGACCAGCTGCGCCCGGATGCCGTCGACCAGGTCCGGATGATTGTGTCCGAACCACATCACCCGGCGGTACTCCCCCTCGAGCGCCTCGCGCACGCCGCTCATCCCGCGCGCCTCGCGCACCGCGTCGAGGGTGACAGCCAGCGCGGTCGGCGCGAGCTCCTCGAGCGTCGCGAGGGCGGATGCTGCGTCCGGGGCATCCGAGTCCCGCAGCCGCTGCATGATCTCCCCCACAGTGTCAGCCGAGAAAGCCTGATCGATCCACTTGCGAGCGGCGGGCAGGGCCGACGGCTCCGGTGTCTCGTCGAACAGCAGCGTGAGCTCGTTCGGGGTGCTCGGGTCGGCGCGGGTGGCCAGCGCGTCGCGCAGGCCATCGAGGTTCTCGGACGGCACGAAGTGATCGGCGAAGCCCAGGTACAGGGCATCCGCCGCGCTCATGCTCTGACCCGTGAGGCCGAAGTACTCCCCCAGCCGCCCCGGCGCCCGGCCGAGCAGCCAGGTGCCGCCCACGTCGGGCGTGAAGCCGATGCGCGTCTCGGGCATCGCCAGGCGCGAGCGCTCGGTCACGATGCGCACGGCCGCGTGGCCCGCAAGCCCGATGCCGCCGCCCATCGTGATGCCGTCGGCGAAGACGACGACCGGCTTGGGGTACTCGGCGATGAGGGCGTTCATGGCGTACTCGGCGCGGAAGAAGTCCGAGATGTGCTCGGGGTGGCCGCTCGTGATCGAGTCGTAGAGCGCGCGCACGTCTCCGCCGGCGCAGAGGCCCCGCTCACCTGCGCCGTCGATCAGCACGGTCTGCACGTCGGTGTCGTCGATCCATGCCCTCAGCGCCGCGGTGATCTGCTCGATCATGCCGAGATCCAGGGCGTTGATGGCCCGGGGACGGTTGAGCGTGATGCGTCCGAGCGAGCTGTCGGTGCGGGCGATGACGGTGGCGGCTTCGGTGTCGGTCACGCCTGTCAGGCTACTCCGCTTCGCGATCTGCACTGATCTGCGCACCAGGATCGTCCGTTCCGGCAGGTGAAGCGCAGATTCTCCCAGGTTTCCGCGAAGATGGAAGAGATTGTCCCGAACAGGAGAGGTCGCCATGCCCGAAGGACAGGTGCTCGAGTTCACCCAGGTCACAAAGCGCTTCGGCGCTGTGACCGCCGTTTCCGACCTCTCCGTCCGTGTGGCGCCGGGCGCCGTCACCGGATTCCTCGGCCCGAACGGTGCCGGGAAGACCACGTCGCTGCGCATCCTGCTCGGCCAGATCCGCCCCACCTCGGGCAGCGCGACCATCGGCGGTGCGAGCTACTCCGACCTGCGTCACCCGCTGCGGACCATCGGCGCCGTGCTCGAGGAGTCGGCGTACCGCCCTCGGCGCACCGCGAGTCGTCAGCTGATGCTCGCCGCCAAGGCGAACGGCATCCCTTCTGCTCGCGTCGATGAGGTGCTGCACCTGGTCGGGCTGCAGGACGACGGGGACACCCGCCTGGGCAGCTATTCACTCGGCATGCGTCAGCGTCTGGCTGTCGCATCGGCGCTGCTCGGCGACCCCGGTGTGCTCGTGCTCGATGAGCCGGCCAACGGGCTCGACCCCGAGGGCATCCGCTGGATGCGTCTGCTGATGCGCCGCCTCGCCGACGAGGGACGCACCGTGCTGGTCTCCTCTCACGTGCTGAGCGAGATCGAGCAGGTCGCCGACGACGTCGTGGTGCTCTCGAAGGGCCGTGCGGTGCACGCCGGCCCGATCTCGGAGCTCGCGGATGCCTCGGGCGGCGCCGTCGTGGTGGATGCCGAGAACCGTGCGCCGCTGATCACGGCGCTGTCGGCCGCCAAGCTCGACTTCGACGTGCTGCGCTCTGGTGTCACCGTGCGCGATTCCGACTCGGCCGCAGTCGGCGCAGTCGCCGCCGAAGCCGGCGTCGCCCTGACGATGCTGCAGCAGCGCGGGCCCAGCCTCGAGGAGGTCTTCCTCGACCTCGTCTACGGTCGCCGCGCCGACAGCCCGCGCCTCGACACATCCGCGAACCGGGTCGCCCACGCGTCGGACTCGGCGAGCGGAGCCGGAGCCGCAGACGCCCAGCCCGTCGCTGCTGGCGAGACGGATGAAGCTGCGGCTGACGCCGTCGACGCCGATGCGGATGCCAATGCAGAGCACCCCGCCGCTGGCGCGGCCGACGCGGCCCTGGTCGCGGGCGGCGTGCCGCTCTCGGGCGCGGCTGCGGTGGTCGCCGACGGCGGCGCCGTCGCAGCGGCCGGCACCGGATACGGAGCAGCGCCGACTGACACCATCCCCGCAATCGAAGACGCTCCGGACGGCGACGTGGACGCCGACACCACCGCAGACACGGCGACGCCGGAGAACGCCGAGGCGGACGCGCAGGATGCTGCTCAGGCAGCGGACGGCGAGATCGGGGCGGAGGCGGATGACGAGAAAGCCGCGTCGTCGGCATCCGACCAGGCGCCGGACAGCGTGGAGGCCGACCGGGCGTCGGACCGCGTGGAAGCCGACCAGCCGACCGAGCACGCGGACGACACGGATGCGGCCGACAGCGACGCGGACGCCGCTCTCGCCGAAACGCGCGAAGGTGCGGATGACGATGACACTGCTGACCGAGCAGCAGTCGCCGACGGCACCGATTCCGACGGTGACGACGATTCGGAGCTCGACGCAGCAGGGGACGCTGCGTCCTCGCATGAGGCTGGCGCAGCCGAGCAGAGCGACGACGACCTGGTCGACGGCGTGGTCGAGAGTGCTCGCATCGGTGAACACCCGGACTCGGACGGACAGGCTGAGGGCGACGAGCAGTCGGACGAGACGCGTCCGCTCATCCTTCCCCTCGCGACCGAGGCCGTCACGCTGCCGTCCACGACCGTCGAGCCGACTTTCACCGAGCTGATCACGGGCCTGCCTGCCTCGGTCACCACCGAGGGTTCCGACAGCCCGGCCCCCGCGACCGAGGCCATCTCGATCATGACGCCCAAGCTCTCGAGCGACGACGACGATGACGCGATCGACGACGGGGACGACGACCCGCGGCTCGCTGCGATGCGCACCTCGCTGTCGGCGGCGGCGAGCCGGTTCTTCGAGGGCCCGGCGCCCGACTACCCGTACAGCTCACGCGCCCAGCGGCGTGAGGAGTCGGCCGAGGCGAATGCCGACGATGCACCGGATCGCGGCGACGGCGAGCCGCGTCAGGACCCCGCACACCACGACGGCGACCAGAGCCACCAGCAGCGCTGACGCGCGGGATCGTCGACCCCGCCGTTCCGGTTGAGCCCCCGCCGTTCCGGTCAGGCGGTGCGGGGCCGCGGCCGGATGACCGGTCGCTGGCGCTGCTTCTGCACCGGCACGGAGCCGGTCGCGATGTCCGCGACATCCTCGGGCTGATCGCTGACCTCGAGCCGCAGCGCCTGGGTCAAGGCGAGCCCGTGGCGGGTCGTGAGGATGAGCCGCTGGAACTGCGCGTCGCCATCGAGATCCACCACGACGCTGGGCCGGCGGCGCCGGATCAGCACGAAGTCCGTGGTCTCCGCGGCCTTCCACGTTCCCGCGGCGAGGATTCCGGGGATGTGCGTGCCGGGTCCCGGCACTCCGCGCAGCCAGGTCCAGGCATCCTGAGTCAGCTGCACCTTGGTGATGTGCTCGCGCTCGACGCGCACGTTCTCACGGTGGAAGGTCGATGCCCGCTCGATCGGCGAGAGAACGATCTCAAGTCGAGTCTGATCCAGCAGCAGGGTCACCATGCGACCAGTCTGCCAAAGCGGCCGACCGACACGCCCACGACTTGCTGACAGGACGGCAACGATCCTGTTGTGCTGAACCGGCATGGCCGGTTCAGCACAGACGGGGTCAGGCGGATGCCGCGGCTGCGGCCGCCGCGGGCAGAGCGGCCTCGATGGCGGCCAGCTCGTCGTCGCCGTGCGCGGCCGTGAGGAACCACGCCTCGAACACGCTGGGCGGCAGCGCCACACCCTGCTCGCGCATGGAGTGGAAGAACGGGGCGTACCGGAACGACTCCTGCGTCTGAGCGATCGCGTAGTCGCGCGGCGCCTCAGGCAGAAAGGCGACGCCGAACAGGCTGCCGGCGCGCGGCACCGCGTGCACCACGCCGGCAGCCGTCAGCGCGGCGTCCAGCGAGGTGGCGAGCCGTCCGGCTGCGGCATCGATGCGCGCGTACACCTCGGGCGTCGCGAGCCTGAGGGTCGCGATGCCGGCCGCGACCGAGAGCGGGTTCCCCGACAGCGTGCCCGCCTGGTACACGGGTCCGACGGGTGCCAGCATGTCCATGACTGCGGCGCTGCCGCCGAGCGCGGCCAAGGGCATCCCACCGCCGACGACTTTGCCGAACGTGATGATGTCGGGCACGTACTGCTCGCCCGCCTCCTGCTGCAGCCCCCAGAAACCGGCGGGGTGCACGCGGAATCCGGTGAGCACCTCGTCGAGGATCATCAGCGCGCCGTGCGCGTGGGCGGTGTCGGCGATGAGCCTGTTGAAGCCGGGCAGCGGAGCGACGACGCCCATGTTCGCCGACGCCGCCTCGACGATCACGGCGGCGATGCGCTCGCCATGCTCGGCGAAGACCGCGGCCAGGGCATCCGGGTCGTTGTAGTCGATGACGAGCGTCTGCGCGGCGATCGGCGCAGGCACGCCGGCCGACCCCGGCAGCGCGAGCGTGGCGACGCCGGAGCCTGCGGCGGCGAGCAGCCCGTCGGAGTGGCCGTGGTAGTGGCCCGAGAACTTCACCAGCAGGTCGCGCCCGGTGGCGCCGCGGGCCAGGCGGATCGCCGTCATGGTCGCCTCGGTGCCCGTCGAGACCAGGCGCACGCGTTCGACCGGTCGCACCTCGCCGTGGCGCACCCGCTCGGCGATCAGCTGCGCGAGCTCGACCTCGCCCTCGGTGGGGGCGCCGAACGAGAGGCCGCGCGTCGCGGCATCCTGGACCGCCTGCACCACCTCGGGATGCGCGTGGCCGAGCAGTGCCGGACCCCACGACGCGACGAGGTCGACGTACTCGCGCCCGGCGGCATCCGTCACGCGGGCGCCGGAAGCGGATGCCAGGAACCGCGGCGTTCCGCCGACCGAGCCGTACGCGCGCACCGGCGAGTTCACGCCGCCGGGGATCACGGAGCGGGCGGTGTCGAACAGGGAGTCGTTGCGGTCCATGCATCCAGCCTACGGACGCCGGCTATGAGCGGCGCCGGGCTCGGGCAGCGAACACGGATGCACATGTTTCCCCGAACAGCACAGGCATCGGCCGATTCCGTGTGCAGAACGGGGAGAAGTGTGCGGCCGCGCGCCTCAGCGGCTCCGCAGCCAGCGTGCGGCTTCGACCGCCCAGTAGCTGAGGACAACGTCGGCACCGGCACGGCGGATCGACATGAGCGACTCGAGCACGGCGGCGCGGCGGTCGATCCAGCCGTTCGCCGCGGCGGCCTCGATCATCGCGTACTCGCCCGACACCTGGTACGCCCACACCGGCACGTCGACGGCATCGCGCACCTCGCGCAGCACGTCCAGGAACGCCATCGCGGGCTTGACCATGACGATGTCGGCGCCCTCGTCCTGATCGAACAGCGCCTCGCGCACGCCCTCGCGACGGTTGCCCGGATCCATCTGGTAGGTGCGCCGGTCGCCCTGCAGCTGCGAATCGACGGCCTCGCGGAACGGGCCGTAGAAGGCGCTGGCGTACTTGGCCGAATAGGCCAGCAGCAGGGTGTCGTGGAACCCCTCGTCATCGAGCGCTTCGCGGATCACCGCGACCTGCCCGTCCATCATGCCGCTGAGACCCAGCAGCTGGGATCCTGCGCGAGCCTGCGCGAGAGCCATCGAGGCGTAGCGCTCGAGTGTGGCGTCGTTGTCTACTGCTCCTGCAGGAGTCAGCACACCGCAGTGACCGTGGTCGGTGAACTCATCGAGGCAGAGGTCGGTCTGCACGACGAGGGCATCGCCCACCTCCGCTGCCAGCGCGGTCGTGGCGACGTTGAGGATGCCGTCTGGATCATCAGCGCCTGATCCGATCGCGTCGCGCACGGCCGGCACACCGAACAGCATCACTCCGCCGAGACCGGCCTCGGCGGCATCCGTCGCCGCAGCTTTCAGCGAATCCAGGGAGTGCTGCATGACACCCGGCATCGAGCCGATCGGTGCGGGCTCGGCGAGACCCTCGCGCACGAACATCGGCAGCACCAGCTGACGCGGCTCGAGCGAGGTCTCGCGCATGAGATCGCGAATCGGAGCGGACTGACGAAGACGGCGCAGCCGCGCCTCGGGGAAGCGGCTCACGGTGCGAACTCGTCTGCCGCGTGCGGAAGGGTGAACCGCGAGACAGTGTCTATCAGCGCGTCGACCGTCTGCTTGTCGGCGATGGCGGTGACCGGCAGGCCCGCCTTCTCGGCGTCCTTCGCCGTACGCGGGCCGATCGCCGCGAGCAGCGTGGTCCCGGGGATCTCGGGGAACTGCTCGCGCACCTGCTTGGCAACCGAGCCGCTCGTGATCAGGATCGCGTTGATCCGGCCGTTCTCCACGTCGCGGCGGATCCGCTCGGTGACCGGCACTCCGACCGTGCGGTAGGCCACCACGCTGTCGACGTCGTGCCCCGCCTCGGTGAGCATGACCGAGAGAACCGGCTTGGCGATCTCGCTGCGCAGGGTGAGGATGCGCTGCGCGTCGGGCTCGATCGAGATGATCTTCTCGGCCATCCCGGCGGCGGAGTTGTCGAGCTCCGGCATGAGCGCGACGTCGTATCCGACGGCCTGCAGCGCCGCGGCGGTCGTCTCACCGACGGCGGCGACCTTGGTCCTCGACGGAATCGCGACGCGATGCGCGTACAGCACGTCGACCGTCGTGGCGCTGGTGATGGTCAACCAGTCGTACTCCCCGGCCTGCAGGCGACCGAGGGCCGCATCGAGGGCGTCCTGATCGGTGGTCGGGGCGAAGTTGATGAGAGGCGCCACCACGGGCACCGCCCCCATCGCACGCAGGCTGGCAGCGACACTGTCACCCCAGGGTCCACCCCGTGGCACGAGAACGCGCCAGCCGTCGAGCGGCCTGGCGGTCTTGGTTTCGGAAGCAGTCATCACGATCACTCTCAGGGCAGGAGGTCGGCCGCTCCCTGTTCGAGCAGCCGATGGGCCGCAGAGTCGCCGAGCTCACGAGCCGTGCGCATCGGGTCTGCACCATCGGCAGCATCCGCTCCGTTGCCGCTGCCGTTCCGTCGAATATACCCCCTGTTCAGGGGCTCGGAGACGTCCAGTCCGATTCGGCGTCCGCCACCGGGTTCGTAGACGACGGCGCGCAGACGGATGCTGTCGCCGGTGACGACCGCGTGGGCCGCCATGGGCGCCTGGCATCCGGCCTCGAGCCCGGCCAGCACGGCTCGCTCCACCGTCACCGCGATGCGGGTGTCGAGATGGTCGAGTCGCGCGAGTGCGTCGAGCAGCTCCGACGGCGCATCGGCCGTGGTCTCCACCGCGAGCGCACCCTGCCCCGGCGCGGTCGGCCATTCGGCGAGACCCAGCTCCTCACGACGCAGGCTCGTCTCCGAGCCGAGGCGCGTGAGGCCCGCGGCGGCGAGGATCACGGCATCGAGCTCGCCGGATGACACCCGCTCGAGACGGGAATCGACGTTGCCGCGGATGTCGACCACCTCGGCGTGTGGTGCACGACGCCGCACCTGGGCGATGCGGCGCGGCGAGCCGGTGCCCACCGTGCTGCCGTGGCGCAGCTCGTGCAGGGGCGTGCCGCCGCGCGTGATGACGACGTCCCTGGCATCCGCCCGCGGCGGCGTCGCCGCGATGACCAGCTCAGCGGGGACGGCGGTGGGCAGGTCCTTCAGCGAGTGCACGAGGATGTCGCACTCCCCCGCGATCAGCGCCTCGCGCAGGCGGTTGGCGAAGATGCCGGTTCCGCCGATCTCCGACAGGGATGCCCGGTTCGTGTCGCCCTCCGAGACGATCGGCACGAGCTCGACCGGCCGACCGGCGACCGCTGCGAGCGCGTCGGCGACATGGCCGGACTGCGCCTGCGCGAGCGCGCTGCGCCGGGTGCCGAGGCGGATCGGGGTCTGCGTGCTCACTGAAGCACTTCGGCGATCTCGTCGAGACGCAGGCGGCGCCCGGTGTAGAAGGGCACCTCCTCCTTCACGTAGCGACGCGCCTCGGTGTAGCGCAGGTCGCGCATGAGGTCGACGAGCTCGGTCGCCGAATCCGACTCGAGCGGCAGCAGCCACTCGTAGTCGCCGAGCGCGAACGCGGCGACGGTGTTGGCGATCACGCCGGTGAACGCGGCCCCCTTGCGCCCGTGGTCGGCGAGCATCTTGCGGCGCTCGGACTCCTCGATCAGGTACCACTCCGGCGTGCGCACGAACGGGTAGAGGCAGAGCCACTGCTTGGGCTCGACCCCGCGGAGGAAACCGGGCACGTGAGCGCGGTTGAACTCGGCGTCGCGGTGCACGCCCATGACGTTCCAGACGGGCAGCAGGTTGCGCAGCAGGTCGGTGCGGCGCAGACGCCTCAGGGCGCGCTGCAGCTCTTCGACGGTGTCGCCGTGCAGCCACACCATCAGGTCGGCATCGGCCTTCAGGCCGCTGACGTCGTAGAACCCCCGGACGCTGACCCCGGAGCTCTCGATGTGGCCGACGAGCACTTCGAGCTCGCTCTCGTCGGTCTCGATCGCGGGCGCGTCAGGGTTTCTGCCCCAGACGGCCCACAAGGTGAATCCAGACGGGTTGTCATCGCGCGTTTCGGACATGCTTCCAGTCTGCCCCTTCTCAGCGAAGGCGGCGAACCCGGCGGTGCTGCGCGGCGTTCTCAGCGCGAGATCGCGCGGGCGATCGCCCACACGAGCCCGCCGACGGCGGCTGCCGTCGCGACGACGGCCGCTCCGGCGCCAGCCGGATTGCGATGCGCGAAGGCGCGAGCGCGCACGACGCCCCGCGCCGTCGCCTTCTCGATGCGGCGGGGGAAGTTCCCCCGCACCTCGATGGCGGCGAGCGCCGCGCGCAGCTCGGCACGGGCCGAGGCGACGGGATCGGTGATCCCCGCCGGCACGACCGTACGCGGAACCTCGGCGGTGGTGAGGGCGGCGCTGGGCAGTGCCGTCTTCTCAAGATCGGTCATTGGCGGAGTCTCCCTTGATGATGCGCACATCGGTGGCGACGGCCTGGCCGGGGTTCTGGCGCTTCATGACCTTGCGGAACCGCGCCAGCCCGAGCAGGGCGAAGATCACGGTACAGACGAGCAGGAAGCCGAACACGGCGAGCGCCGAGAGCCAGGCTGGCCACCACGAGCTCAGCCCGATGATGGCGAACGCCAGCAGCACCGGGATCGCCCAGAACAGCAGGAACAGCACGATGACGAACCACAGGCTGCCGATGCCGGCATCCTTCGCCGTGCGCGAGATCCACGCCTTCGCGGCGTTGACCTCCGCAGTGACGAGGTTGCGCACCAGCTCGGGAAGGTCCCCGAGCAGGGTCAGCAGGCTGTCGTCGGCGCGGTCGCGGTATCCGCGGAGCATGCCTCAGCCCTTGTTCTTGGGCGTGGTGCCCTCGGAGCCGACCGGCTTCGCGGGAGCCATCGTGTCACCCAACGTCGAGTCGTGCGAGTCCTTCGCGTCGGCGACCTTCTCCGCCGCGTCCTTCGTGGCGTCGATCGCGCCGTCGAGCTTCTCGCCGGGGGTGCCCGACTTCGAGACGGCCTTCACGACCTTCACTGCGCCGGTCCAGACGGCACCGGGAACAGCGGCGGCCTGCGACTTCGCGAAGTCCTGCACGCGCGAGACCTGCTCCTGCACGGGATCGAGGTTCCACACCTTGAGCCACTGCGTCTTGATCTGCTCGTAGCGCTCGCGTCCGGCTCGACTGCCGAGGACGTAGCCCGCGCCGATGCCGATGACGAGTCCGATCTTTCCCTTCATGAGGGCCTCCTGACGTTGGTTGCGGCCTCTTTCGCGTTCCAGGGTAGCCACATATTCCGCATTCGGCATCTACCCTTGCGCCGGAGGCCCGTTCGATGTAACAGCGCGCCGCCGGTTCGGTCCCGGGACAGGACTCCGATCAGTCCCAGAGCAGGCTCGCGCGCAGCCGGTCCGCCTCGGCCACGGCATCCGGAACGACCTGCGCGAGCCCGGTGCCCGCGACCCACGCCCCCACCACTCCGAGGCCGGGAGAGGCGGTCACCGCCGTCCGGATCGCGGCGCGCCGCTCTGTGGCGCCGATCAGCGAGGTCGGCTGGGCCTGCACGTACCGCGCGCGGTGAGCGGCGAGCAGCTGCGGTGGGCGCAGGGCTACGCCGAGCAGGGCGGATGCCTCGGACAGCGCGAGCGCGGAGGCCGCATCGTCATCGAGGGCTGCGGTCGCCGCCGGCTCTCCCTGACTGCCGAACGACAGGCGCACGAGGTGGCGACCCCGAGCGGCATCGCGCACCCAGCCCCACTTGACCGTGGAGTGGGTGAGCGCCTTCGCCGTGTGACTGCCCGGCACCGTGAGCACACCGCTGCCGCGGGGTGCGGCGTCGAGCTCCGGAGCGTCGAGCAGCAGCGTGACGATCTCGATCTCGGGGGCGTGGCCGGCATCACCGAGGCCCGGAACGTGCGCGTCGATGAGCTCGCGCGCGGAGGGCTCGGCTGTCGCCACGATCACACCGGTGGCACGCAGAGGGGTCCCGGCATCGGCACCCGGGTTCTCCTGGGACAGCGGCGCGATCTCGACCGCCCAGTTCTCGCCTTCGCGAGCGAGGCGGGTGACGCGGGTGCCGGTGCGGATGTCTACGCCATACGCGACGAGGTCGGCGCGCAGCGCCTCGACCAGCCGGCCCATGCCACCGACGAGTCCGAGAACCGCTGCTCCAGGCGCCTTGCCCTTGCGCTCGGCCGCCAGCACGCCGACCGCTCCGGTCAGCGAGCCGATGCGTGTGAGAGCGGCATTGAGCCCAGGGGCGGCGACGTCGGTGTCGACGTCATCGGGATCAGCCGAGTACACGCCCGCGGTCACCGGCGCCACGAGCCGGTCGCGCACCCGGTCACCCATCCGCGAGCTGACCAGCTTGCCGAGGCTGCGCTCATGCCCGATGGTCAGCGGCGGGCGCAGACGGTCGAGGTACGCCCGCCACGCTCCCCGCCAGCCGATGATGCGCCGCACGTCGTCCTGGAAGGGGTTGGCCGGGATGCCGAGCAGGCTGCCCTTCGGGAGCGGTGCGTCGGGGGCGCCCGGGATGCCGCTCAGCCACGCGCCGCCGCCCTGCGGTGGCACGACCGCGTCAGCGAGGCCCAGCTCGTCTATCAGCGCCCGCACGTGACCGCCGCGAGTCGCGAAGCTCTCGGCGCCCGCATCGATGGCGATGCCGTCGAGCTCGGCGGTGCGGATGCTGCCACCCAGCGCCTCCGATGCCTCGAGCAGCGTCACGCGCATGCCGACCTTCGCGCATTCCCGGGCGGCGACCAGACCGCCGATGCCTCCGCCGACGACGACGACGTGCTGCTGCGCCGCTCGCGCGGCGAGTTCGGGGGAATGCTCGCGGATCATGCTCCGATTCTTCCACCGTGGCCTGTGGAGCGGATGCCCGTGGCTGCCGTTCATAACCCGCGAGCCCGATGCTGGGGAGCCAGCGCCCGCTACCCGCAGGCTGGCGTCAGAGCTCGCCGTGGGCGAGCTGCACGATGCGGGTCAGCTGATCGGGATCGGTCTCAGGCGGCACGCCGTGCCCGAGGTTGAGGATGTGGCCCTTGGCGCCCTGTCCGCGGGAGATCACGTCGCGGACGTGCGCCTCGAGCACCGGCCACGGCGCCTGCAGCATGGCCGGGTCGATATTGCCCTGCACCACGGTGTCGGGTCCGACGATGCGGATCGCCTCGTCGAGCGGCATCCGCCAGTCGACGCCGACCGCATCCGCGACGCCGTCGAGACGCATGTCTGCGAGGAAGGGTCCGGTGCCGACTCCGAAGTGGATGCTGGGCAGCCCGATCCCCTCGAGCGCCGCCTTGGAATGCGGCGCGATGTGCGCGCGGTAGTCGGCGGTGCTGAGCGAGCCGGCCCACGAGTCGAAGAGCTGCACGACCGAGGCGCCGGCGTCGCGCTGGATCTCGAGGAAGCGGCGCGAGATGCGCGAGAGCCAGCCGGCCAGAGCGTTCCACGCGTCGGGGTCGGCGTGCATCATCGCGCGGGCGCGCAGGTGCTCCTTCGACGGTCCGCCCTCGATCAGGTACGCGGCGAGAGTGAAGGGTGCACCGGCGAAGCCGATCAGCGGGGTGTCGCCGAGCTCCGCGACGGTCAGACGCACGGCCTCGGCGACGGCAGTGCCGTCGAGGTCGGCGGGGTCGATCTGGGTGATGCGCGCGACGTCGTCGGCCGTGCGCACGGGGCTGGCGAACACCGGCCCGCGGCCGGGTTCGATCTCGACATCGACGCCCGCGAGACGCAGCGGGATCACGATGTCACTGAAGAACACCGCCGCATCGACCTGGTGCCTGCGCACCGGCTGCAGGGTGATCTCGGATGCCAGGTCGGGGGTGAGACAGGCATCCAGCATCCGGGTGCCGACCCGCAGCTCGCGGTACTCGGGCAGCGACCGCCCGGCCTGACGCATGAACCAGACGGGGGTGCGCTCGGGGGTCTCGCCGGCGAGCGCGCGCAGCAGATCACTCATGCCGCCATCCTTGCACCGCACGCCTATGCGTGCGCCGGGCCGTGCCCCAGGCCACGACCCGGCCGCGCGCGGAGACCCGATGCGTCGGGTTAGGTCGGCCTTGGATGCCTCCCACAGCAACGCGACGTAGACTTGTGGGGTGCTGATCTGCGTGACGGCGAGTCACAAGACCGCCTCTTTCGAACTGCTCGAACGCCTCAGCCGCCAGCCCGAGACCGTCGCCCCCAGCCTGATGGCTGCCGGCGTGCAGGGAGCCGTCGTGCTCGCGACCTGCAACCGATTCGAAGCCTATGTCGAGGCCGAGGAGGTGGACTCGGAGGCGGTGATCGAGACGGTCGCGCGGGCCACCGGCATCCCCTCCGCAGATCTCGACGGCTCGTATCACGTGGTCGAGGACCCGCACGTCGCCGAGCACCTGTTCGCCGTCGCATCGGGCCTGGAGTCGGTCGTGTCGGGCGAGGGCGAGATCGCCGGTCAGGTGCGCCGCGCCCTCAGCGGCGCGCGGGAGCAGGGCACCACCTCACCGCAGCTGGAGCGTCTCTTCCAGCGCGCCAGCCAGGCCCAGCGCAAGGTCAAGAACGTCACCGCGCTGCACCGCGCCGGTCGCTCGCTCGTGCGCCTCTCACTCGAACTGGCCGACAGCCGCATCGCCGACTGGAGCGCCGAGCGCGTGCTGCTCGTCGGCACGGGCTCGTATGCCGCGGTCACCCTCGCGACCCTGCGCGAGCGCGGCGCCGTCGACATCTCCGTCTACTCCCCGTCAGGCAGAGCCCTGCCGTTCGCCAAGAAGCACGGCGTCCGTCCGGTCGCCTCCGACGATTATGCGAGCGTCGCGCAGGCCTCGTCGCTTCTGATCACCTGCACCTCCGCCGAGATGGTCCTGGGACCGGCGCAGTTCGATCGCCAGCCGGGTGCGGCCGCCGGATGCCCCTCGACAAGCTCAGGGACCCACCCGCACACCCACTCGCAGCTCGTCATCGATCTCGGGATGCCGCGCAACGTCGATCCCGCCGTCGCGCACCTCGAGGGCGTCGCCCTGCTCGACCTCGACACCATCCGCCTGCACGCCCCGCTCGAGGAGCTGCATGCGACCGATGCCGCGCGCGACGTCGTGCGCGAGGCGGCGGAGAGCTTCCATCTCGACGGCTCGCGTCAGAGGGTGACCCCCGCGGTCGTGGCACTGCGCACCCATATCTTCGGTCTGCTGGAGGCGGAGATCGACCGCGCCCGTCGGCGCGGCGACGAGAACGGCCACGTCGAGCAGGCCATGCGTCACCTCGCCGGCGTGCTGCTGCACACGCCCACGACCCGCGCTCATGAGCTCGCGGCCGAGGGGCGTGCGGACGAGTTCCACGCCGCGCTCGAGGCGCTGTACGGCCTGAGTGCCGAATCGGGCGTCACGTCCGACGCCGCCACCGCCTGAGCGCGTAGACACAGCTCGTCTCAGAACGGCAGATCGCGAGATCCCGGAGGAGCGATGATGAGGCCGGTGATCCTGCCGGAGCCGTTGTAAGCGACCCGTGCGATCCATTCCCCGGCCTCGTGGCGCAACGTGGTCTGCACGATCGCTCCGTTCGCGAAGGCCCGGTTGAGCAACGTGTTCAGCGCATTCGTACCACCGGGGGTCTGCACGGTCAGCTCGGCGGAAGACTCAAGGCGTCCGGAGACGGCGACAACCTGGTTCCACACGCCCATCATCTTCCTCTTGCTGAGCAGGCGAGCACAGGCGTAGGTCATCTGCGATCGCACTGCTTCGTAGTCCCCCGCGTCCAGACTCTCGAACACCGTGCGGGTTCGTTCCAGCAGGTCGTGGGTCTGCTCCGACCCCGTGTGCCCTTCGTCCCGGTGCCTCGCCGCACCTCCAAACCTCTTGAATGCGGCTTGGCGACTCACCCCGAGCGCATCCCCGATCGCCTGCCACGACACCCCGGAGGCACGCGCCGAGACCACCATCTCGACGAGCAGCGCCTGCGATCGATGCACCAACTCGTCAGCTCGACCGATGGCCGCGGTCGCGCCATGCACATCGGGTCCCGCACCTGCCGCTTCAACGATCGCCACGAGTTCGGTCAGGGAGAGTTCATGATGTCGGGGATTCTCGCTCATGCGGCGACTCTATGAGCAGATGTTGTGCGTGTCAACGAACGGATGACGTGCACATCCTTTGATCGCCGCCAGCAGAGCGGGGGGCAGCAGACCAGACTGCCTGCCAGACTTGTCTTATGGCCCTTCACATCACCGGAGACACCGCCGCAGACGACCTGCTCACGAAGAACCCGCTGGCCCTGCTGGTGGGAATGCTGCTCGACCAGCAGGTGCCCATGGAGACCGCGTTCGCCGGCCCGTTCAAGATCGAGCAGCGCACCGGAGCGACGGATGCCGTGGCGATCGCCGGCATGGATCCGGATGCCTTCCTCGAGGCGTTCAAGCAGACACCGGCCGTGCACCGCTTCCCCGGTTCCATGGCTGGGCGCGTGCAGACACTGTGCCAGACGCTCGTCGACGAGTGGGGCGGGGACGCATCCGCGCTGTGGACGACCGGCGACCCGGACGGACCCGAAGTGCTGAAGCGCCTGAGGAAGCTGCCCGGCTTCGGTGAGCAGAAGGCGAAGATCTTCCTGGCGCTGCTCGGCAAGCAGTACGGATTCACCGGTGCCGGGTGGCGCGAGGCATCCGCGCCCTACGGTGAGGAGAACGCCCACCGCAGCGTCGCCGACATCGTCTCGCCCGAGTCGCTGACCAAGGTGCGCGAGCACAAGAAGGCGATGAAGGCGGCCGCGAAGGCCGCGAAGGCCTGAGGCGGTTCAGCCGCGGCCGACCGCGCGACCGACCCCGCGACAGGCGCAGACGCTGAGAATCAGGTGGCCGACCCGTACACGGCGGTCGATCCGCGAACCGGGCGCAGCGCGAGAACGATCGCGGCCACACCGAGAAACGCCACCGCCGATGCTGTCATGAGACCGATCAGCGAGAACAGTGCGATCAGCTGCGTCTGATCGGTGACCGCTCCCGACGATGCGACGAGGTTGGGGACGAGTTGCGCGACGACAACGGCGACCAGCGCCCACAGGGGCGCCCATCTCCACGGCTTCGGCACGACGCCTGCTCGCCCGATCTGCGCTGTCGCGATGAGCGCCAGCGCCACGCTGATGAGCTCGGTCGCGATGCTCGCGACCGTGACGGTCGAGTAATAGGCGTCGGCGCCGCGTTCGATCGGACCGTCGCGGGTGACGAGCATCCACAGCACCGGCGCCACCGCGACCGTCCAGGCGACGAGCGCGACGATCGCGCCGGTGCCGAGAGGCCGGCGCGCGGTGACGCTGCCTGCGGACCCCAGCCCGATAGCGAAGATCACCGCGCCGAGCCCGAACAGCAGGCTCGCGATGTCGAAGGGCAGCCCGAATGTGAGTTCCGGGGGCACCACCGTGGCGAGCGCCGAGAGGACGAACAGCACTCCGCCGGTCATCCAGGTGTCTCGGCGAGCGCGAGCACCGTCGTCGTTCGCACTCACCTCGATCATGAGGTCACCCTAGCGGGGTGCCCGCCGATCGAGCCGGATCAGCCGCGTGCGAGGCGCTCGGCTTCCTTCGCGGCGACGATCTTGCGCAATCCCGAGCTCGAGAAGCGGTGCTTGCGGCTGTTGAAGTACAGCTCGATTCCGGCCTCTTCGCAGTAGCTGCGCCCGGTGAAATCGCGCTCGATGTACTCGTCGCCGACGATGCGCACGTCGAGCTTGAACGAACGGAGGATGTCCTCCAGGTCCTGCTCGGTCGAGTAGGGGACGATCTCGTCGACGTACTCGCAGCCGCGCAGCTGGATGTAGCGCTCGACGACGGTCTGCGTCGGCGCGTTCTTCTCAGGGCGATCCAGCGTCGGGTCCATCTGCAGACCGCAGATCAGATAGTCGCACTGCCGCTTCGCCTCGGCGAGCATCATGATGTGCCCTGCGTGCAGCAGGTCGAAGGTGGAGAAGGTGATCCCCACCCGCGGCCCCGGGTTGTAGTCCTCGTGCTTCTTGACGGTCTCGCTCATGGCGTCCTTCCGAATCGGCTCCAGAAGATTCTATTGGGACGCAACGCGGGTAACCGACGCGGCGACCGTGTGAGACGGCTGCGGCAGCGGATCCGCTGCCGCAGCCGTCTCCTGGGTCTCAGCGGCAGGCCGGGACGGCGTACTGCTGCACGAGGTCCAGCGTGCCGTCGGGGCCGGTGACGCTGACCGTCAGTGAGCCGTCGACCGACGTGCCGCGCTCGGCATGCTGCACCATGACGCGGGTTGCGCCGTCACGTACGCGGTCGAACACCCGGGTGCCGATCGACGAGAGGACCTTCGCGCTGAGCACGGCGTCATCCTCGCTGTCGATGCGCACCTTCAGCTTCACCTTGCCTCCCGCGCAGGTCGCCTGCACGTCGACGGCGACGTCGTACCACGGCGCCTGGTAGGCGGTGGCGCGACCGGTGAGGACCTCGGTGATCGGCGAGAGGTACGCCGAGTGGTCGGCCGCGGTGAGGTTGTACGTCACGTACACGCCATAGCCCTCGTCGACCGTGCGCTGCGCGAGCTGGGTGGCGCGGTCGAGGCTGGTCTGCGTGAGGTCGACCGCGGCGGCGCCGAGCTGGTCCTTCGCCAGGCCGGCCAGCTGCGGCGGGTTCCACGCGCCGTAGTACGGGTTCCACGAGTAGTCGAGGTACTGCGACGCGCCCGTGCCCTCCCAGTCGGTGACGTCGTACGACGGGCCGATGTTGTACAGCGTGATGAGCTTGTCCGGGCCGAGACGGTCGCGCAGCTCGTCGAGCAGGTAGGCGAAGGAGGTGGCGTTGGGCTGGGCGGTGTCGTTGTTGCCGTAGCCCGACCACTCATCATCGAAATCGATGCCGTCGAGGCCGTACTGCTCGACCGCGTCGGCGAGCTGATCGGCGAAGGCCCCCGCGCTCTCGCGGGAGGTGAAGTTCGCGAAGCCGGCACCCTGGTGGTTGCCGAGCACCGAGAGCAGCACCTTGGTGCCGCGCTCCTGCACAGGACGGATCTGCGTCTCCGCCTGCTCGAGCGTCGCAGTGACCTGGTCGTTGAAGTGCAGGTACGCCTGCTGCTTCTCGACGTCGTAGTTGATGTTGGCTGCGAAGATCATCGCCACGTCGAATGCCGGGCGGTTGGTGCCCTCGAGCGTGTAGTCGGCGACGTTCGCGAACTCCTCGTTGTTGACCTCTACGTAGACGACGCGCTTCGGGTCGTCGGTCTCATCAGCGGCTCCGGTGGCGGCGCCGGATGCGGCCGCGGGCACGGTGAGTCCGGCGACGGCGAGGCCGAGCGCGGCCACAGCGGCGAGACCTGCCCGGCGCCTGCGGGGGGATGGGGAGCGGTTCATGACATTCCTTCCGATCTACTTCTTCGTTTCCGGGGGGAATCAGCGGCTCAGGTCGTACAGCTCGATCTGCCGCAGGGCGAGTGGCGCCGCCGTGGCATGCACGCGCAGCATGCGCGCGGTCACGGGCTTGGCGAACGTGAACGGGGTGGTGCGGTCGGCCGGCAGCGGCTCGCGGTGCGTGGTGGCGACGTCGCGCCACTGCTGTCCGTCGTCGCTGGCCTGCCAGACCCAGGCGTCCGCCGGCGTCTCGTCGGCGGCTGTGATCGTCACATCGGTGAACGTGCAGGGCGAGTCGAACGCCCACCCCGCATCTGCGGCGGTGAGCGCACCGGCGCCGACGTCGTCGAAGAGCAGGGCATCCGCCGCGGCGAGAGGTGCACCCTGAACGGAGGTCAGATCCGGATGCCAGGGAGGCGCCGTCTCCGGCCCGTCCCAGAGTCCGCCGTGCGCGGCCTCGTCGGCATCCGCCGTGAAGGTCAGCTCGAGCACGCGGTCTCCGGTGACGGCGTCGACCGGAAGCACCGCGCGAGTGAGCGCGACGCCGTCGAGAGTCGCGGATGCCAGGTATCGGGCATCCGGTGTCGATCGATGCGAGAGCACCCGGAGCGTCGACCCGTCGGCGCGGCGCACCCGGATGTCGTCGAAAAGCGGACTGCCGATTCGCAGTTCGCCGGAGGCGAGCTCGAGGGGGTAGAGGCCGATGGCGCCCCACAGCCACCACATGCTCATCTCGCCGTTGTCCTCGTCGCCAGGGAACCCCTGCCCGATCATCGCGCCGGCGAACAGGCGCCCGGCGAGCTGGTGGGCAAGGGCACCGGCCTGCCAGGGGCGGTCGCCGTGCACGTGCATCCAGGGGATGTGATGGGCGGGCTGGTTCGAGATCGCGCACATCCCACTGCGCTGCGCGCGCGCCTCGCGCTGCTCGTGGATGACCGTGCCGTAGCTGCCCCCGAACGCCGCGTCGCCGGTCTCGGGCTCGGCGAAGAGGCGGTCGAGGTGCGCACGCAGGGCGGCGCGGCCGCCGTGCAGCGCGGCGAGTCCGGCGCCGTCGTGCACGGCGCTGACCGACATGCCCCACGCATTGGTCTCGACGTTGTCGCCACCCCAGACCCGTGGATCGAAATCCTCGGCGAAGCGCCCTGAGATGTCGCGACCACGGAAGAACCCGGATGCCGGGTCGAACAGCGCCCGGTGAGACAGAGACCTGTTGCCGAAGTACCGCGCATACGCCGCGTACCGGGCGTTCCCGGTGGAGTCCGCGAGCCGGCGCGCGAAGCGGGCGATGCCGGCGTCCGACATCGCGTTCTCGAGGCTCCAGCTCATGCCCTCGGGCACGTCGCTCGCGACGTATCCCGCGAACCGGCCGCGGCCGATGCCCTTGCGACCCTTGCGCGGATCGTCGCTGCGCTCGCACGCGTTGCGCCACGCCGTCTCGAACGCCGCACGCTCGTCGAAGGCCACGCCCCAGCGCTCCGCGTCGGCGAAGATCTGATCGCTGGAGGTTCCGACCATCGAGTCGACGTAGCCCGGGGCGCTCCAGCGGGCCATCCATCCGCCGCGATGCGCCTGCTGAAGCAGGCCATCGAGCATCCGGCCGGCGCGTGGGGCGTCGAACAGGGCGAGCGCGGGCCAGGCGGTGCGATACGTGTCCCAGTAGCCGTTGTTCACGAACAGCTCGCCCTCGGCGACGGGTGCGCCGGTCGCGTCATCCCCGTGGGAGCCCGCGGGCACGGTGGGGTCGGCGAAGCGCAGCAGCGGCCGCTCGGGCGTGCCGATGTTCTCGGCAGTCGTGTTCGGGTACAGGTGCAGGCGGTACAGCGCCGAGGCGATCTGCGCGCGCGACTCGTCGTCGGCGAGGCCACGACGGGCGCGCTGCGACGCCTCGATCGGAGGTATCTCGACTGCGCCGAGCAGCGCGTTCCATTCGTCGCGAAGCGCATCGCGCAGCTCGTCGAAGCTGCGCGACGCGTCGAGTTCCTGCGCGAGCGCGCGTCGCGCCTGCTCGACGGAGAGGAATGACTGGGCAACGCGCACCTCGACGGCACCGAACGCAGAGATGTTGCCCACCGCGGTGTCCGTCTCGGACGCCGGCTGCATCGCATCCGTCGCCGCCTCGCCGATCATCATGCCCGCGAAGTAGGCGCGCGGCGGATTGCCCCAGTCGGCGGTGCCCTCTGGCGTCCACCCGTCGAAGGTGCCATCGGCGTGCATGCTGACGCGTCCTGCGCCATCGGGCGATCCGATTTCGAAGCCGACGGGGTCGCCGGGACTGTCTGCGGTGATGCGGAAGGCGCCGCCGTGGGAGGTCGCGGTCATCTCGACCTCGATGTCGCGCCCATCCGCGTCGCGCACGCGAGCGGCGTAGACGTACGGGCGGGCGTGCTCGCAACCGCTGACGATGCGAAGTGGCTCGCCATCAGGGATGCCTGTGAAGGGGCGCAGCTGCAGCACCCCGCGGTCTCCGATCCACGGGCTCGGCTGGTGTGAGAACTGCAACGCGGCCAGCGGTCGCCCTGCGGCGTCGTCGTGCACCGACCAGCGGTACGGCCAGCGGGTGTCGGAGACCTGCGTCGCGGGCGTGAGGAAGCAGAAGCCGTGCGGCACCGCGGTGATGGGGATGGTGTTGCCGCGGGAGAATCGGTCGCCGGAGTGGCTGCCGCGACGGGTGTCCACCCGCTCGGCCGGGGTGAGTACGTCGCCGGCGGAATCGGTCGGCGGCGCGAGATCATCCGTCCTGCTGCCGATGACGACCTCGACGAATCCCTCCACGGGTCCTTCTGGCAGCGCGGCGGACGCCGGCAGCGCCCGGGCGCCGAGCACGATCTCGATGCTCGCGCGCCGGCCGGCCCAGGGCTGCAGAGACACCGAATCGGCGTTCCACTGCTCTGGCATCGACCAGGCGGCTGCGAACTGCGCATCCGGAGTCATTCGCACGTCGTACCGGTCGCGCACCTCGTCGTCGTCGCTGAGACGCTCCGATCCAAGCCCGTCGGTGCTGTCGAAGACGACATCGATCGTCACCGCGAGGGCCGCGTGCGGCGCGTGCACGGCATCCGGCCCATCGGCGTAGAACGCCCAGTGCACCACGGCATCCGGGCCCACCTCGAAGCCGGTCAGCTCGGGAACCGCCACCCGCAGCACGCCCGCGGCGGGGTCGAAGCCGAACGCGTGGACCTGCCCGCCGAGCACACCGGCGAGAGGCCGGGACGACGGCGGATCCTCGGGACCCTCTGCCTTCCTCAGTTCGACCGATGTCATCCCTTGACAGCTCCCTCTTGCACTCCCTGGAAGAAGAAGCGCTGCATGACCGAGAACAGCACGATGATCGGAACGAGGGCGACCATGGTGCCGGCCGCGATGAGACGCGGGTCCGGCGAGAAGTTGCCGTTCAGGTACGCCATGCCGACCGTCAGCGTGTAGTTGTTCGGGTCGGTGAGCACCATGAGCGGCCACAGGTAGTCGTCCCACTGGCCGATGAACGTGAAGATGGCGACGACGCTGGCCATGCCCTTCACGTTCGGCCACACGATGTGACGGATGCGCTGCCAGGTGGTGGCGCCGTCGACGGTCGCGGCGTCGAGCACGTCCTGCGGGATCATCCGGCAGGCCGTCGCGATGAGCAGCACGTTCATCGCGCCGATGGCGCCGGGCAGGAACACGCCCAACAGGGTGTTCGCCAGGCCCAGCGAGTTGATCGTGAGCAGGTTCGCGGTGACCGTCACCTCACCTGGAAGGAGCATGGTCGACACCAGGATGCCGAGCGCGATGAACTTCCCGCGGAACTTCATGCACGCCAGCGCGTAGCCGCCGAAGACGGAGAGCACGACGTTGGTGATCACGGCGCCCGTGGCGATAAGCAGCGAGTGCCAGGCGTACGTGTACACCGGGATCAGGTCTGTGACCTTGATGTAGTTCTCGATCGTGGGATCGGTGGGGATGAAGCTCGGCGGGAACGAGTACAGGTCGTCGGCCGGGCCCTTGAACGAGGTCGCGAGCTGCCAGACGAACGGGCCGATGAAGAGCACCAGCACCAGGGTGAGCAGCGCGTAGCGGCCGATCAGACCGGCGATGGTCGGCTTGTTGAAGTCGCCCGAGCCCCTGCGCCGGAACCGGCGGTCGAGGCGCAGCTGCTGTGGCTGCGTCTGCTCGGGAGAAGCGGGCAGATCCTGGAGGACGCTCATGCGGGCACCTTCGTCTTCTTCTCGCGGTTCATCAGGGCGATCGCGACCAGCGGCACGAGCGTGAGCAGGAACAGCGCCACGCTGATCGCTGCGGCGTAGCCCAGGTTGCCGCTCAGGCCGGAGCCGACCTGACGGATCAGCATGACGATCGACATGTTGTAGCCGCCCGGGCCGCCGGTGCCGTTGGAGAGCACGTCGAGCTCGGTGAACACTCGCATGGCGGAGACGGCCACCAGCACCGAGATCAGCACCATCGCGCCGCGGACACTGGGGATGGTGACGCTGACGAAGCGGCGGAAGCTGCCCGCGCCGTCGAGCATCGCGGCCTCGTGCAGATCCTTGCCGACGTTCCCGAGGGCGGCGAGGTAGACGACCATGTAGTAGCCGAGGCCCTTCCACACGGTCAGCAGGATCGAGACGCCCAGCATCCACCAGCGGTCGACGAGGAATGCGATCGGCTGGTCGGTGATGCCCATCCACTGCAGACCCTCGTTGATGATGCCGCGGCTGTCGAAAAGCCAGCCCCAGATCAGCGCGACGACCACGACCGAGGCGATCACGGGGAAGTAGTACGTGGTGCGGAAGAGCGCGATCGCGGGGATGTTCTTCTCGACCAGCAGCGCCAGCAGCAGCGGCAGGAGCGTCAGCAGCGGCACGCACACGATCACGTAGATGAGACACGTGATCAGGGCGTACCGGAACTGCTCATCGGTCAGCAGGCGCTCGTACTGTGCGAAGCCCACCGGCTGCACCGGCTGCAGAGGCCGGGCGTCGGTGAAGCTCAGCACGACCGTGTTGATGAACGGCCAGAGCGAGAACACCAGCACCCATATGACGGCGGGCGCCAAGAGCAGCCAGGGTGTGAACCACCTGTGCGACTTCATGTTTCGGGCCTCTCTCGGGTGCTGGTGTTCGTGCTCGGTCGGACGCGGTGAGCGTCAGTTGTCGATGCGGTTGTCGTTGGCGTACTTCACGATCTTGTCGAGCGTGTCCTTCGCCGGAGCGTCGCCGCGGATGGCGAGGGCCATCTGCTGATTGAGGTAGTCGGTCATGCCGCCGGTCCACTGGAAGGGCGTGGCCTTCGCCTCGGGGATCGCGTCGAACATCACCTTCATGGCCTGCGCCTGAGCGGGGTCGAGGTCGGCGCCCATCGAGTCGACGACCGCATCCGCGCCCTCTGCGGTGCCCGGCGCGAAGCCGACGGCGAGCTTCACGAACTCGACCTGGTTCTCCTGGTTGGTCACGTACTCGGCGAACGCGAGCGCGGCGGGCTTGTTCTTCGAGTCGGCAGCGACGTTCACGCCCTGCACGAACAGCGGCGGGGTGCCGGGACGCGGGGTGGCGACGGTGTTCTCGAGCAGTGTCGGCGCCTTGGTGCGCAGGTCGCCGGCGAAGCCGGAGCCGCCGGTCGAGTAGGCGACCTTCTCCTGCAGGTACATCTCGGCGTTGCCGCCGTAGCTGCCGGTCAGCGACTCGGGCGGCATGGCGCCGGCCTTGTACGCGTCGGCGTACTTCTGCACGATCTCGACGGCCTCGGGGGTGTTGAAGACGAAGGCGCCGTCGTCGTCCATGATCTCGATGTCGGCCGACACGAACGTGTCGACACCGGGCATCGACGAGACCAGCTTGACCTTGCCGTCGGAGTCCGCGGCGACCTTCTTCGCCAGATCCAGCCAGGCATCGGTCGTGGTCGGCAGGTCGGCTTCAGTGAGTCCGTACTCGCCGAGCTGCGCCATGTTCCACCACGACTCGTCGCTGCCGAGGTACCAGGGCAGTCCGTAGGTGCCCTCGACGCCGAACTCGCTGTACGCGTCCCATGCGCCTTCGTTGTACTTGTCCTCGAGGTCGGGCGCGGCCTTGTCGAGGTCGAGCAGCTTGCCGGCCTTGACCAGCGGGAAGGCGACGTCCGGCGGCAGGTTCAGCACGTCAGGGAGGGTGTTCGAGTTCGCCTGGCTGAGGATCTTGTCCTGGTAGCCGTCACCGGGCTGGTCGATCCAGTCGATCGTGACGTCCGGGTGCTCGTCCTCGAATGCCGCGATGAGCTTCTCGAAGTAGGGAGTGAACTTCTCGTTCTTCAGCGACCAGGTCTGGAACTGGACGGTGCCGCTGAGCTCACCGTCAGTGTCCACGGGGCCTGCGTCGCCCGCGGGGGCGGCGCCGCCGGTGCAGCCGGCGAGTGCCAGCGCGGTGACCGCGGCGAGTCCGGTCGCGAGAGTGGTTCTGAACCTCATGGACGTTCTCCTTCGAAGGGTCCGGGATGCCTTCCCGCTTGGGAGGCGTCCACTACTAAACCGTTATAGTGTGAACTAGCATTACACAGGATCCCCCGATTCGTCCAGCGACGATCTCCGACCACGTCCAGAAAGACCTGCGATGTCTGCGAACCCTTCGGCCGCCGCTCCCCTCCGCTTCGGGGCGAACTACACCCCCTCCACCAACTGGATGCATTCCTGGCTCTCGCTCAACCTCGACGATGTGCGTCGCGACTTCGCGGGCCTCGCCGAACTCGGCCTCGACCACGTGCGCATCTTCCCCCTGTGGACCGTGCTGCAGCCCAACCGCTCACTGATCCGCGCCGAGGCGGTGGCCGACGTGCGCGCGGTCGTCGATGCGGGAGCGGAGTTCGGACTCGACGTCAGCGTCGACGTGATCCAGGGCCACCTGTCGAGCTTCGACTTCGTCCCGTCGTGGCTGTACACGTGGCACGACAAGAACATGTTCACGCACCCCGACGCGCTCAGCGGCCAGGTCGCGCTCGTCGAGCGTCTGTCCGAGGCGCTCGGCGACGCGGGCAACTTCCTCGGCTTCACAACCGGCAACGAGACCAACCAGTTCTCGGCTTCCGTGCATCCGTCCCCGTGGCCGGTCACCACGGCCGAGGCGTCGAACTGGATCACGACACTGCTCGACGCGGCCGACTCCACCGCCCCTGATCAGGAGCACGTGCACAGCGAGTACGACGCGGCGTGGTACCTCGACGGGCACGGCTTCACGCCGGCTCTCGCCGCCCGCCTGGGAGCCATGACGACCGTGCACTCGTGGATCTTCAACGGCACCGCGCAGCGGTACGGAGGTCGCTCCGCTGCCTCCGAGCGCCATGCCGAGTACATGATCGAGGTGTCGCGCGCATTCGCGACCGACCCGCAGCGGCGCACCTGGCTGCAGGAGGTCGGCGCCCCCTCGAACTGCCTGACCGAGGACGAGATGCCCGGCTTCCTCGAGGCGACCGTGCGCAACGCCGTCCGCACCGAAAACCTCTGGGGCGTCACCTGGTGGTGCTCGCACGACGTCAGCCGCACCCTCGTGGACTTCCCCGAGCTGGAGTACTCGCTCGGCCTCATCGACCAGTCGGGCGCCGCCAAGCCGATCGGCCACCGCTTCGCCGAGATCATCCCCGAGCTGCGCGAGCGCGGCCCGCGGGTGCCGCGCTCGCTGGGCATCGTGATCGAAGTCGAGGGCGTCGATGACACCCCGGTGAGCCGTGGCGCGCTGGCGCCCGGCGGTCCGATCTTCGAGGCGTGGGTGCAGGCCTGCGAGAGCGGGGTGGACGCCACCTTCGTGACGTCGGCGCAGGCGACGGATGCCACAGCGCTGGCATCCCGCGGGATCACCGAGCTGGTGCATCCCGACCTGTCGCAGCAGGTCGCGACCTACTCGTCGAACAACACCGTCGTCTGACGCTCGTCAGCCCCGGGACGCCCGGTGCTCTCGCGCACCGTGAGCACCGGCTTCGGCCCGGTGCGATCGGGCAGGATCTCCGGTGCGTCGATCTGCTCGAGCAGGAACGCCGCCGCCTGCTCACCCAGCCCGAAGGTGTCACGGGTGAGGCAGGTGATCGACGGGTGGATGAGGCCGGTCACGACCGAGTCGTCGAAGGATGCCAGCGAGATCTCCGCCGGAACGGCGACCCCCATCTCCTGGGTGACGCGCAGGCCGGCGATGGCCATCGTGTCGTTGTCGAAGACCACCGCGGTGGGTCGCTCGCGCCGGCTCAGCAGCGAGCGCATCACCGAGGTGACCTCGACCGGCGAGTAGTCGGTGGCGATCGTCTCACCCGTCACACCGCGGTCCGCCAGCGATGCGAGCACCTCGGATCGCAGTCGGGCGTGCTCGTACTCCGCTGGACCTGAGAGGTAGACCACGTCGCGGTGTCCGAGGCCGGCAAGGTAGCCGAACACCGTGTGCGCGGCCTGCGCATCGTCGAGCCAGATGGTCGCCGGGTCGTCGCTGCCAGACGGACTGCCGCCGATGACGACAGCCGGAAGCCCGAGCGAGCCGAGGATCTCGGGACGCGGGTCGTCCTCGCGGGGGTCGAGCACGATCACGCCGTCGACCTGGTTGGCGCTGCGCCAGCGGCGATATGTCGCGATCTCCTCGGCAAGGGAGTTCACCACGACGAGTTGCAGGCCCATCCGCCGCTCGGCGAGCGAGGACTGCGCGCCGGCGATGAGATCGGTGAAGAACGCCTCGGCGCCCAGCGTGCGCGCCGGACGGTTCACCGCGAAGCCCACGACCCCGGCCCGCGCGCCCACAAGGGCGCGAGCGGTCGAGCTCGGCCGCCACTGGTGATGATCGGCGATGGCGAGGATGCGCTGCCGGGTCTCTTCGCTCACGCCGGGGCGTCCGTTCAGCGCGAACGAGACCGCGCCCGGCGACACACCCGCCTGGCGCGCGATATCCGCGATGGTGACACGCTTGGACCGTGGCATAGACTCACCGTACTAGATCGTTTTAGTTACGATCGTCCCGCTGGGCCCCCGCTCGGCCGATCGCCCTCATTCTCCCACCGCAAAGGATCCTCCCCGTGCACGAAGAGACCTCGCTCACCGTAGGACGCGTCAACCGGGTGCTGACCGAGCGCGTCCGCCCCGCCATCCACTCGGCCCGGGTGCCGCTCGAGATCGCCGTGCATCAGCTGCCCGGCGAGCCCATCGCCCCCGTCGAGGGTCTGGCCCTCGACTTCCAGCCGTTCAGCGCCGGCAGCATGTGGGGTCCCGCCTGGGGCACCACCTGGTTCCGCGTGCGCGGCGACGTGCCCGCCGAATGGGGTGGCAAGAAGGTCGAGGCGCTCATCGACCTCGGCTTCGACATCAACATGCCCGGCTTCCAGTGCGAGGCTCTCGTCTATCGCCCAGACGGCTCGCCGGTCAAGAGCATCAACCCCCGCAACCAGTGGGTTCCGGTCGACGCGGTCGCCGGCCACTCCGTCGAGCTCTTCCTCGAGGGCGCGGCCAACCCCGTACTTCTCGACTACCACCCCTTCCTGCCTACGCAGGAGGGCGACATCCGCACCTCCTCGCCCGAGCCGCTGTACCGGGTGCGCCACATGGATCTCGCCGTGTTCGAGCCCGAGGTGTTCGACCTCTCCCTCGACCTCGAGGTGCTGATCGAGCTGCAGGCCGAACTGCCCGAGACGAGTCCACGTCGCATGCGGATCCTGCAGGCGCTCGACAACGCACTCGATGTGCTCGACCTGCAGCGCATCGTCGAGACGGCGGGCGACGCCCGCGCTCAGCTGGCTGACGTGCTGGCATCCCCCGCCGACGCCAGCGCGCACCGCATCGCCGCGATCGGCCACGCCCACATCGACTCGGCGTGGCTGTGGCCCGTGCGCGAGACGATCCGCAAGGTCGCCCGCACCACGTCGTCGATGACCGCGCTGATCGACGAGCAGCCGGAGTTCCTGTACGGCATGTCCAGTGCACAGCAGTATGCGTGGATCAAGGAGCATCGCCCCGAGGTCTTCGAGCGCGTGCGCGCCGCCATCGCCGACGGCCGGTTCCTGCCGCTGGGCGGCATGTGGGTCGAGTCCGACACGGTCATGCCGACCGGTGAGTCGCTGGTGCGCCAGTTCTCGCACGGTCAGCGCTTCTTCGAGCGCGAGTTCGGCATCCGGTCGAAGGGCGTCTGGCTGCCCGACAGCTTCGGCTACTCCCCCGCCCTGCCGCAGCTGATGCGCCGAGCGGGGTTCGAGTGGTTCTTCACGCAGAAGATCTCATGGAACCAGCGCAACGTCTTCCCGCACCACAGCTTCCTGTGGGAGGGCATCGACGGCTCGCGCATGTTCACGCACTTCCCGTCGATGGACACCTACAACTCCCAGCTCTCGGGCATGGAGGTCGCCAAGGCCTCGCGCCAGTTCAAGGAGAACCGCGTCGCGACCATGTCGATCGCGCCGGTCGGCTGGGGCGACGGCGGCGGCGGCACCACGCGCGAGATGACCGGAAAGGCTGCGCGTCTGGCCGACCTCGAGGGCTCGGCGAAGGTCGAGTGGAAGCATCCGGATGCCTTCTTCGACGACGCCAAAGCCGAACTGACCGACCCCGCCGTCTGGGTCGGGGAGCTGTACCTCGAGCTGCACCGCGGCACGCTCACCAGCCAGCACGCCACGAAGGCGCTGCACCGCTGGGCCGAGCAGGCGCTCATCGAGGCCGAGCTGTGGGCCGCGACCGCCGCCGTGCAGCGGGGCGCCGAGTACGACTACGCCGAGTTCGACCGCCTGTGGCAGCTCGTGCTGCTGCACGAGTTCCACGACATCCTGCCCGGCACGTCGATCGCGTGGGTGCACCGCGAGGCCGTCGAGGTGCTCTCGCAGGTGCTGGCGGATGCCGAGAAGCTGTCGTCCGCAGCACGCCGGGCACTCGCCGGAGAGGGCGACCGCGAGCTCGTGTTCACCCCGACATCGGTCGGCGGCGGCCGGGCACTCGGGGCCGTCGAGCTGGCGCGCACCGAGGCGTCGGCCTCCCTCGCGGAGACGGCGGAGGGATACGTCCTCGAGAACGGCCTCGTCACCGTCACCGTCTCGCCCGAGGGCCTGATCACCTCGGCGATCGACAAGGCCACCGGCCGTGAGACGATCGCCGCGGGATCGCCTGCGAACCTGTTCCAGCTGCACCAGGACTTCCCGAACATGTGGGATGCCTGGGACATCGACCGGTACTACAAGAACCGCGTCGACGACCTCACCGACGTCTCGTCCATCGAGGCTTCGGTCGTCGACGGCACGGCGGTCGTGATCGTGAAGCGCCAGTTCTCGGCATCCGCGATCACTCAGACGATCACCCTGCGACCGGACTCGCGCACCGTCGCGCTGCGCAACGACATCGACTGGCACGAGACCGAGAAGCTGCTCAAGCTCGCGTTCCCGCTTGACATCTTCGCGCGCGAGACGCTGGCCGAGACGCAGTTCGGATTCCAGCGCCGAGTGACGCACGTCAACACCAGCTGGGAGGCCGCGAAATTCGAGACCTCGATGCACCGCTTCGTGCTCGCGCAGGAGGACGACGGGTTCGGCGCCGCGCTGATCAACGACTCGATCTACGGCTTCGACACCTCGCGTGACGTCGACGGCGACGACGTCACCACCACGGTGCGCCTGTCGCTGCTGCGCGCTCCGCGCTTCCCGGATCCTGATACCGACCACGGCCACCACGAGATCGAGGTGGGCCTGGTCGTCGGAGCGGATGCCGAGATCGCGACCGCAGAGGGCATCGCGCTCAACGCGCGCGCGAAGGTCGTCCGCGGCGCGAATGAGGTCGAGCCGCTGGTCTCGGTGACCGGCACGGGCATCATCGTCTCGTCGGTGAAGCTCGCAGACGACCGCTCGGGTGACGTGATCGTGCGCGTCTACGAGTCGCTCGGACGCCGCGCGACGGGTGCGCTCACTGTGGGCTTCGAGCACTCGGGCATCCGCGAGGTGTCGCTGATCGAGGACGAGCTCGATGACGCCCGCACCGGTGGCGAGCTCGCACTCAAGCCGTTCGAGGTGCGCACGCTGCGGATCGCGCGAGCCTGACGCGCCCCGCGCTCGCGCTCTCGCTCTCGCTCTCGGGAGGCGTTCGCACGCTGGGGAGGAGGAATCCGCGAGGAGCCTCCTCCCCAGCGGCATTTCTCCTCCGTAGCGGCCGCACGTTGCACACCTTAACCACTGGCGTACTTTCCCCGATTCTTTCGGCCTCTTCCGCGCGCAAGGATGCAGAACAGTGGCGGATGCTGGATGCAGATCACCATCCATCCCGCGCGAAGGAGCCGCACAATGGACCGCGAGAACGACCTCATCGACACCGATGCACTGCTGCACATCGGCCGCCCCTACTGGTTCGACCGTCACCCGTCCCAGGCCGAGGGCGAAGACTTCTGATCCCCGACTGATCCAGCGAGCGGGCCCTTTCCGGAGCATCCGGGAGGGGCCCGTCCGCGTTCTCGCTCGCGAGCGCCGGACAGGACGCGGCCCCGATTCACCAGGTGAATCGGGGCCTCGTCGAACGGGGTCAGGCGCCGCGCAGGCGCTCGGCCAGATAGGCCTCGAGAGCGTCCAGCGGCACGCGCTCCTGGCTCATGGTGTCGCGGTCGCGCACCGTGACTGCGTTGTCGTCGAGCGAGTCGAAGTCGACGGTGACGCAGAACGGAGTGCCGACCTCGTCCTGACGACGGTAGCGGCGGCCGATGGCGCCGGCGTCGTCGAAGTCGATCGTCCACTTGCCGCGCAGCGTGTCGGCCACCTCGCGCGCCAGCGGCGACAGGCGCTCGTTGCGCGAGAGCGGCAGCACGGCGACCTTCACCGGAGCCAGGCGCGGGTCGAGCTTGAGCACCGTGCGGGTGTCGGTGCCGCCCTTGGCGTTCGGCACCTCCTCCTCTTCGTACGCGTCGACGAGGAACGCCATCATGGCGCGGGTGAGCCCGAACGACGGCTCGATCACGTAGGGCGTGTAGCGCTCGCCGGATGCCTGGTCGAAGTACGTCAGCGACTGACCGGACGCCTCGGTGTGGCTGGAGAGGTCGTAGTCGGTGCGGTTGGCGACACCCATCAGCTCGCCCCACTCCGACCCCTGGAAGCCGAAGCGGTACTCGAAGTCGATGGTGCCGGCAGAGTAGTGCGCGCGCTCGTCTTCGGGCACGTCGAACTGACGCATGTTCTCCGGCGCGACACCCAGGTCGATGAACCAGTTCCAGCACGCCTCGACCCAGTGGTCGAACCACTCCTTCGCCTCGGCCGGCGGCACGAAGTACTCGATCTCCATCTGCTCGAACTCGCGTGTGCGGAAGATGAAGTTTCCGGGCGTGATCTCATTGCGGAACGCCTTGCCGACCTGGCCGATGCCGAACGGCGGCTTCTTGCGCGAGGCGGTGAGCACGTTCGAGAAGTTCACGAAGATGCCCTGCGCGGTCTCGGGGCGCATGTAGTGCAGACCCGACTCGTCGTCGACGACGCCGAGGTAGGTCTTCACGAGACCCGAGAACGACTTCGGCTCGGTCCACTTGCCGCGCGTGCCGCAGTCGGGGCAGACGATGTCGGCCATGCCGTTCTCGGGCTGGCGACCCTTCTTGGCGACGAACGCCTCGATCAGGTGGTCCTCGCGGTGCCGCTTGTGGCACTGCAGGCACTCGACGAGCGGGTCGGAGAAGGTGGCGACGTGGCCGGATGCCTCCCACACGCGCTTGGGCAGGATGATCGACGAGTCGAGGCCGACCATGTCGCCGCGCCCGCGCACGAACGTCTGCCACCACTGCCGACGGATGTTCTCCTTCAGCTCGGTGCCGAGGGGGCCGTAGTCCCATGCCGAACGCGAACCGCCGTAGATCTCACCCGCTTGGAACACGAACCCGCGGTGGCGGGCGAGGGCGATGACCTTGTCAAGACGGGACTGTTCGGCCACGGTGGCTCCAATGGTCGGATGCTGCGGGTGAGAAGCCCGTGAACACGGGCATCCCAATCCTACCCGCGACGCCCTTCCGGCATGTCGTGCGCGGGTGGATGCTGGAGGCATGGAACAGCGCGTGAGCTTCATCACCCTCGCCGTGGCCGACGTCGCCCGCACGAGGGCGTTCTACGTCGACGGTCTCGGCTGGCAGCCCATCTTCGAATCCGAAGAGGTGATCATGCTGCCCGTCGCGGAGCGGGTCATCCTGTCGCTGTGGAGCGTGGCCGGCTTCACCTCCGAGATCGGGGCGGCACCGGCATCCGGAATCGCGCCCGTCACCCTCTCGCACAACCTCGCCACGGAAGCCGAGGTCGACGCGGTGCTCGCCGAGGCCGAAGCGATCGGCGCGACCGTCTCCCGGGCCACCCGGCGCGAATGGGGCGGGTACTCCGGCTACTTCGCCGACCCCGACGGATTCCGCTGGGAGATCGCGGTCAACCCCGGGGAGACCGGGGAGTTCGTGCTTCCGCCCGCTTCTTCTTGACCCCTTCCCCCGACGTCGAGAGCACGGCATCTCGGCGAACGCACGGCTCGCTCGCGCGAATAGCCGGTGCACTCGACGAGGTCCCGTGCTCTCGACGGGAGAAGGCGGGCGCGTGCTGCCGCCTACTCGGTGAACAGGTATCCGCGCTCGTTGTCGAAGCCGGCGATGCGCAGGCCACGGCCGAGCAGCTCCTCCATCTCACCGCGCAGACGCAGACGCCACTCGTGCGCGGCATCCGGATCCGCGACGCGCATCGACTCCACATCGGCGGGGATCTCGAGCGTGGCGACGACGGTGTCGGATGCGGGAGGCTTCGCGATGTCGGCCAGTGCCCACTGCACGTCGAGGCGATCGCTCTCGTCTCCCGCGTCACCGCCGCCGAAGATGCCGTACCGGTTCACGGAGTAGCCGCTGACCCGTGCGCCGAGCACGGTGAGGAAGAAGTGCGCGTTGCGGGCGACGAGCGGGTCGTACGTCCAGGTGATGCGGCCGACCTCGCGCGAGAAGGCCCACTGCCGCTGGTGCTCCTTGAGCTCGCGGCCCCAGCCGCGACCGCGGTACTCGGGGAGCAGCGCGGTGATGTGCGAGTGCATGGTGCGCCGCGCGGGCTCGCCGAAGAAGGCGATCGAGGCCCCGACCATCCGCTCCTCACCCTCGCTGTCGTCGAAGAGCCCGACGACGTAGTTGCCCGAGTGCTGCAGAGCGCGCAGAGTGCCGGCGTCGATGACGCGGTTCTCGCCGCGGATCGAATCCAGCAGCTCCTGGGCATCGATGATCAGTTCAACGGTGTCGAGATCTCGAATCGTGCGCACGGTGTCAGCGTACCGGGGCGCTCAGCAGGCCGGGAAGCCCACTGCACTGCCAGCCCCGTCCTGTCAACGCTGGCGAGGCTGCCGCTTCGCCCGAGTAGGGTCGGGGCCATGAACAGCACCGGACGCGACATCGCGAGGCAGTCGACCATCATCGCGGCGGCGGTGTTCATGATCATCGGGGCGGCCGTCGGCGGCGGTGCGTTCGGCGGCGAGTCCGTTCCCGAGCTGCAGAACGGCGCCCTGTCGGCGGAGGGCTCCTACCTCGCTCCGGCCGGTCCCGCGTTCGCGATCTGGTCGGTCATCTACCTGGGCCTCGCGGCATACACGATCTGGCAGGCGCTGCCGGGGCAGCGGAAGAACCCGCGACAGGTGCGCACCGGATGGTGGGTGGCGCTGTCCATGGTGCTGAACGGTCTCTGGCTGGTCGCCGCTCGCTACCTGAATCTGCCCGCCACGGTGATCGTCATCGCCGCCCTGACCGCCGTGCTGGCAGTGATCATCGTGCAGCTGAGCCGACGCCGGGCTGCCGGAATCATCGAGCTCACTCTCTTCGACGCCGTGATGGGGCTGCACTTCGGCTGGGTGACCATAGCGACCGTCGCGAATATCGGCGCCTGGCTGACTCAGACGCTGCCCGCCGAGCTCGGAGAGCAGGCGGATGCCTGGGGCGTGAGCGTGCTCGTCGTGGTGGGGCTCATCGCTGTGGCGAGTGCCCTGCTCACCCGCCGGCTGGCGCCGGCTCTGGCCACCGCGTGGGGCCTGGCATGGGCGGCATTCGGCCGCCTGAGCGGCGATCCGCACAGCACGGCGATCGGGATCACGGCCATCGTGGTCGCCGTGGTGATCGTGATCGCCGGCGTGATCGGCCTGGCGCGCAGTCGGCGTCGCTGATCGCACCGGCGTCTGCCGGAACAGACCTTCCCGGTGCCGGACGAGGCTCGCCGCGTACTATTGACGGGTGAATCCTCCCTCCAACGCCACTGATTCCGCGCATACCGACACCCGCTTCCTCGGGCAGCCGCGCGCGCTTGCTCACCTGTTCGGCGTCGAGATGTGGGAGCGATTCAGCTTCTACGGCATGCAGGGCATCCTGCTCATCTACCTGTACTTCAGCGTCACCGAGGGCGGGCTGGGACTCGACGAGGCGGTCGCGGGCGGCATCGTCGGCGCGTACGGCGGGTCGGTCTACCTCTCGACCATCCTCGGCGCCTGGCTCGCCGACCGGCTGTTCGGCTCGGAGCGGGTGCTGTTCGGCAGCGCGATCGTGATCGTCGCCGGACACCTCGCTCTGGCGCTCATTCCCGGGATCGCGGGCGTGGCCATCGGCCTCGTGCTCGTCGCCCTCGGCTCGGGCGGTCTGAAGGCCAACGCGACGGCGGTCGTCGGCACGCTCTACTCGGAGGACGACACCCGACGGGATGCCGGATTCTCGCTCTTCTACCTCGGCATCAACCTCGGCTCGTTCTTCGGCCCGCTGCTGACCGGCCTGCTGCAGAAGTCCGTCGGCTTCCACTGGGGCTTCGGCCTCGCCGCGGTCGGGATGACGGCCGGCCTCATCCAGTACAGCTTCGGACGCAAGGCGCTGCCTGCTGCCGCACACGAGGTGCCGAACCCGCTGCCGCGCAGCCGCTACCCGCTGTTCGGCGGCATCGCGGTGGCCGCGATCGCCCTGATCGCGGTGCTGGTGCTCATCGGCGTGATCCGCGCCGACAACCTGGCCGCCATCGTGATCCTCTGCGCCCTCGGCGCGACCATCGCCTACTTCGCGGTGATCCTCTCGAGCCGGCAGGTCGACTCCACCGAGCGCTCGCGGGTGTGGGCGTTCGTTCCGCTGTTCATCACGAGTGTGGCGTTCTGGTCGCTCTACCAGCAGCAGTTCACCGTGCTGACGGTGTACAGCGACAAGCGCCTCGACCGCTCGATCTTCGGCCTGGAGATGCCGGTGTCGTGGGTGCAGTCGATCAACCCGGTGTTCATCATCGTCTTCTCGGGCATCTTCGCCGCCGTGTGGACCCGCCTCGGCACGCGCCAGCCGTCGACGCCGATGAAGTTCGCCCTCGGCACCGCGCTGATGGGAGGGGCATTCCTGCTGTTCCTTCCGTTCGCGAACGGCGGCGAGGGCTCGACCCCGCTGCTGGCGATCGTCGGCATCCTGTTCGTGTTCACCGTCGCCGAGCTGCTGCTCTCGCCCATCGGCCTCTCGGCCGCGACGAAGCTCGCACCCGCGCGGTTCAAGACGCAGATGGTGGCGCTGTTCTTCCTTTCGATCTCGCTGGGCACGGCTATCTCGGGATGGCTCGTGCAGTTCTACGACCCGCAGAACGAGGTGCCGTACTTCACCGTGCTCGGCCTGATCGCGATCGCCGTCGGCGCAGGGCTGTTCGTGTCGGTGAAGCCGGTGCTGAAGCTCATGAAGGGCGTCAGCTGACCAGCATCCAGATGCCGGATCAGCGCGCCGAGACGCGGTGAACCGCTCCAGATCCGGATGCTTGAGGGCCAGGCATCCGGATCTCGGGCGAGCGTCCGGATCTCGGGCGAAGCTCGGACTCCGCTCAGCCGAGTCAGGCGGGCGGAAGCGCCCCGAGAGCGACCTGCACGATGGCCATCAGCTCGTCGGTGGTGGCGCCATCACGTGCACGAGACGACAGCCCGGTGTGCACGGCCATCACGTATGCGGCGAACTGCTCCGGATCGGTGTCGGGTGCGACCTCGCCGTCTCGTACGGCTCGCGCGATACGGCTGGCGACCCGTTCGCGCAGCGCGGCGCGCTCGCGGGCGAGCCGCGGTTCGGTCGCCAGGAAGCAGCCGGCCGGTGAGCCGTCATCCGACTGCGCGGCGGCGGTGAGGACGAGCATCTCGGTGATGGCCTCGCGCAGGGTCGGCAGCGCCAGCGCCTTCTCGACCTGGGCCGTGATCCCGTCGACGTACAGGGCACTCGCCGCGGCGAAGAGCCGATCCTTGTCGCCGAACGCGGCGTAGAGGCTGGGCGGCGTGATCCCCATCGCCGACGTGAGCGCGGAGATGGTTGTCGCCTCGTACCCGTCGCGCCAGAACCTCTCCATCGCGATGAGCAGCGCCTGATCGCGATCGAATGCCCTCGGTCTGCCTGCCATGTCACCCATTTTATAGCGTCCGCTAGCCAATCTGCTACGGTAGGCCGCATTGCATAGTGCTCACTACAGAAAGGCTGACATGCTGATCGAGAATGCGACCGTCCTGGTCACCGGCGCCAACCGCGGCATCGGCGCAGAGTTCGTCCGACAGCTGCTGCACCGCGGCGCGAGGAAGGTCTACGCCACCGCACGAAACCTCGAGTCCATCCCGAACACGGGCGCAGAGAAGATCGCACTCGACGTGACGGACGAGGCGCAGGTGCGGGAGCTGGCGGCGCGGGCAGGCGACGTCACGCTGCTCATCAACAACGCGGGCGTCTCGTCCGGAGCCGATCTTCTCGACGGAGAACTCGACGCCATCCGCGGCGAGCTGGAGACCAACCTCTTCGGTCCGCTTCACCTCACTCGCGCCTTCGCGCCGATCTTCGCCGCGAACGGCGGCGGCGGCATCCTCAATGTGCTCTCGGCGGCGGCATGGTTCTCTGCCCCTGGCGCCACCTCGTACGCGCTGTCGAAGGCAGCGGCGTGGAGCCTCACCGACGCCACGCGGGTGCAGCTCGCTTCGCAGGGCACTCAGGTGACGGGCCTGCTCATGGCCCTGGTCGACACCGACATGACCGCGGCGGTCGACGCGCCGAAGAGCTCGCCGTCGGCGATCGTGACCGCCGCGCTCGACGGCTTCGAGGCCGGCGCGCACGAGATCACCGCCGACGATCTCACCGCCGGGATCAAGGCGCAGCTGCACCGGGAGCCGGCCGTTCGATACGGCGACCTGATCGCGCCCGTGCGTACGATGCAGGGGTGACGATCCCCGGCCTGCGATTCATCCGCGCCCGGTGGGACATCCTGCTCGCGGTCGCGCTGGTCGGGCTGTCGTTCGTCCCCGGGGTCGCACGGCAGGGCCTCGAGCTCGCCGGGCTTCCGGATCGGCCGCTCGACCTGCTGGGCATCGCGCTGCTGGTGGTGCAGGGCGGCGCGGTCGCCCTCATCCGGTGGCGAGCCGGGTGGGCTCTCGCCGTCACGGGTGCGGCGTTCGCCGCCTACCAGCTGCTCGGCTACCCGACGACGTTCGCCGCACTCGGGCTGCTGGTCACCCTGGTGGCGGCGGGTGCGCTCATCGAACAGCACCGCCGGCTGACCGCGGTGATCGCACTCAGCGCGTACGTCGCGCTCGCCGCGGCACTGCTCGCGTTCGATGTGCACCTCACCATCGTCGACACGCTGACCTTCGGGATGCTGCTCGCCGCCCTCTGGATCTGGGGTTCATGGCTGCGCTCGCAGGCTGCAGCACGCCGCGCGCGGGAGGTGGCGGCGGAGCGGGATGCCATCGCGGCCGAGCGCTCGCGCATCGCGCGCGAGCTGCACGACGTGGTGACCCATCACGTGACCGCCATGGTCGTGCAGGCCGAAGCCGGCGGGTACCAGCCGAACCTCGACGCGGGCACGCAGGCGGTGCTCGCCTCGATCGCCGACGGAGGCAGGGCGACGCTCGTCGATCTGCGCAGCCTGCTCGGCGCGCTGGAGGCGGGCTCGTCCGATTCGCGCGCCCCGATGCTGCAGACCCCGGATGAGATCGTCGCAGGGGCGAGGGCGGCGGGTCAGAGCATCCGACTGCGCACGCACGGTGAGCCGCGCCGACTGCAGGGCGCAGCCGGGCTGGCTGTCGTGCGGGTCATCCAGGAGAGCATCACGAATGCCCGCAGGTACGCAACGGACGGCGCCGCGACCGTCGACGTCACGCACGATGAGCATGCGATCCTGGTCGAGGTCGTGAGCTCCGGCACAGGACCTGAACCGACGTCGACGGCGGGAGGGCGAGGGATCGTGGGCATGCGGGAGCGGGTGGAGTCGCTCGGCGGGGATCTGCAGGCCGCAGCCCAGGGCGACGCGTTCGTGGTGCGGGCGAGGATCCCGCTGTGACCGCTCAGCCGTCGGGCGCCCCCCTGCGCGTCGTGGTCTGCGATGACCAGGATCTCATCCGCGCCGGATTCGTCACCATCATCGACGCCCAGCCGGACCTCGTGGTGGTCGGCGAGGCGACGAATGGCATCGACGCGGTGAAGCTCGTCGAACGCGAGCGCCCCGATGTCGTCGTGATGGACATCAGGATGCCGCTTCTCGACGGCATCGAAGCGACCCGACGGATCGCCGGTCCGGATGCCGAGATCGCCGCTCGCGTGCTCGTCGTGACCACCTTCTCGCTGGACTCGCTCGTGTACGACGCCCTGCGCGCCGGCGCGAGCGGGTTCCTGCTCAAGGACGCTCGTCCGGCGGAGCTGACCGCCGCGATCCGAACGGTCGCCGCAGGCGAATCCCTGCTCGACCCCGCCGTGACACGTGCGCTGATCGGTCGCTACGGCGAGCGCCTGCGACCGTCCGAGAGCGACAGCACCACGTTCGACGCGCTCACCGCTCGCGAGCGCGACGTGCTGGTGCTGCTCGCCGACGGGCAGTCGAATGCCGAGATCGCCGCGCAGCTCGTCATCAGCCACGAGACAGTGAAGACGTATGTCTCGCGCATCCTGATGAAGCTGGGCGTGCGCGATCGGGTTCAAGCCGTCGTGCTCGCGCACCGGGCGGGTCTCGCCTCACGCTGAGCGCCTGCGGTCGGCATCCGGCTGCCGGGTCCCCCGAGCGAGGGATCCGAAGTGTCCTCACACGGGCGATTCGCGCCGGATGCCGGCTCCGTAGCGTCGTTGTCACACCCACAACGAGGAGCAGCCATGACGAATCAGACTCGTCCCACCCCCGCATCCGTCCACCGCCCCGCCGCGCCCTCCCCGTCCGGCGACCGCACTCGACAGCGCCTCCGCACGACATTCCTGGTCGTGGGCATGGCGGTCGCCATGCTCGCCGCCAACGCCGTCGCGGCTGCCGTGCAGAACCCGATCGCCAGTCTGATCATCGGCCCCGCGCTCGCCGCTGGCATGATCGCCCTCTATGCGTGGGTCGGTCGACGCATAGAGAAGCGAGAGGTGATGGAGGTCACCCAGCCGGGCGGCGCCCGGCACGTGCTCTGGGGAATCGCCCTCGGCACCGGGCTCGCGGCGGCGACCATCGGCATCCTCGCGCTCTTGGGCGCATACCGGATCACGGGCTGGGGGTCGATCACCGGCGCACTCACGGCGGTGGGCATGATGTCCGCCGTCGCTGTCGCAGAGGAGGTCTTCTTCCGCGGCGTGGTCTTCCGCCTGCTGAACGGTCGGTGGGGAGCGGTCGTCGCACTTGTCGCATCGTCGGCGCTCTTCGGACTGCTGCACCTGCTGAACCCGGGAGCCACCCTCGCCGGAGCTCTGGCGATCGCGACCGAGGCCGGCCTCCTGCTGGGAGCCACCTACCTGCTCACCGGCTCCCTGTGGCTGGCGATCGGCGTGCACTTCGGCTGGAACGTAGCGATCGGAGGCATCTTCGGCACGGTCGTCTCGGGATCCGATGAGCGCGGTTCGCTCGTCACGGCGACGACCAGCGGTCCGGACTGGCTCTCCGGCGGCGCCTTCGGGCCGGAGGCGAGCATCGTCGCGATCATCGTGTGCTCCATCGCAACCGCAGGCTTCCTCGTCGCGGCGCGCCGCCGCACCGCCCAGCACCGGTAGCCTTCTTCGGTGAGCGGTGCGGATGACAGAGCGAGAAGGCGGCTCTCCCGCACCCCTCGCCGAGGGGCGATCATCGCCGTGCTGGCCTTCGTCGGCCTCTGCTCGGCATTCATGTTCACCCTGGTCGTCCCGCTGCAGGCGGAGCTGCCGAGACTGCTGAACGCCTCACGCGAAGACACCAGCTGGGTGGTCACCATCACCCTGTTGGTGGCCGCCGTGGCTACGCCCATCTCAGGCCGTCTGGGCGACATGTACGGCAAGCGCCGAGTCGTGATCGCGCTGCTCGCCCTGCTGGTGGTCGGCTCGATCGTCGCGGCGCTGTCGTCGTCGATCATCGGCGTGATCATCGGTCGCGCTCTGCAGGGCGCGACGACCGGCGTCGTTCCCCTGGGCATCGCGATCATGCGCGACGTGCTGTCGCCCGAACGGCTCGGCACTGCGGTTGCACTGATGAGCGCCACGATGGGCGTGGGCGGAGCGGTCGGGATGCCGGTGGCGGCGTTCGTCGCCGAGAACGCCGACTGGCACGGGCTGTTCTGGCTCGCCGCCGCGCTGGGCGTGATCGGTCTGGTGCTGGTGCTGCTCGTGGTCCCGGACGACGTGCTGCTCGCACCAGGACGTCTCGACATCCTCGGCGCGGTAGGCCTGGCAGCAGGCCTCACCGGTCTGCTGCTCTACGTCTCACGCGGGGCGGAGTGGGGGTGGAGCTCTCCCTTCGCGCTGGCATGCCTGATCGCCGGCCTCGTCGTGCTGGCCGTGTGGGGGTGGTACCAGATGAAGGCGAAGGAGCCGCTGCTCGACCTGCGCGTCGCCGCCCGACCGGCCGTGCTCTTCACGAACATCGCCGCGATCGGCATGGGCTTCGCCCTGTTCTCGTCGAACGTCACCTTTCCACAGATGCTCGAGCTGCCTCGCGAGACCGGGTCGGGACTCGGTCTGGACATGTTCACCGCCGCGATGATCGTGGCGATCTCGGGCGTCATGATGATGATCATCTCGCCCCTCTCCGGGTGGCTGGAGCGCACCGTCGGTCCGCGCCCACTGTTCACCGTCGGCACGGCCGCGATCGTGCTCGCCTATGCCTTCGTGCTGATCTGGTCGACCGAGATCTGGCACTTCGTCGTCGCCAACGTGCTGATCGGGATCGGGATCGGCTTCTCCTTCGCCGCCATGCCGATGATCATCATGCGCGCCGTCCCCGCGCACGAGACGGGCGCGTCGAACGGGCTCAACGCGCTGTTCCGATCGGTCGGCACATCCACCGCCTCCGCGGTGATGGGCGGAGTGCTCGCCGCGATGAGCATCCAGGTCGACGGCCGGGCGATCCCCACCCGAGCTGCGTTCGAGGTGTGCTTCTGGCTGTCGATCGTCGCCGGGATCATCGGCTTCGCGCTGACCTTCCTGATCCCCCGGCATCCGGCAGCGGAGGCGCACCCCGCCCTGCCCCGCTGACCCGGCCGCCTTGCCGGGTCCGAAGCTCCGGGCTTCTTGCCGAGATCCGGCAGAGCGCCCCAGATCCGGATGCCTGCGGCCGAAGCATCCGGAACTCAGCCCGACGTCCGGATCTCGGGCGTCGCCGCGCAGCTTGCCGGGCCTCGGACGCCGCCGCGCGAACCGGTCGAGACGCGTCGCCACCGCCAGGAAGCTTGCCGAGATCCGGCAGACCGCCCCAGACCCGGACGCCCGAGGCCGAAGCATCCGGGTCTCAGGCCGACGTCCGGATCTCGGACGCCGCCGCGCGACCCTGCCGGATCTCGGGCTCCCGCCCGAAGCGCGCCGCAACCGCCAGCCGATCTCAGTGGGTGTACTCCATCAGGTCGGTGCCGAGCACACGGAACGCGTCATGCGCGCGCAGTCTGTGGCTGATCGAGAGGTCATCGAAGCACACGGTCAGGGCGTAGGCGACTCCGGTGCGCGGCCCGACGAGCACCCCCGCCTCGGCGCGCACCCCTCGGTCGCGGCCGGTCTTGTTGATGAACAGCAGGCCGTGCGCATCGTCGTCGTGCGCGAACGGGTCGAGTCCCGTCGCGGATGCCACGAGGCTGAGGTCCTGATTCAGGCTGAGCCACTCGGCGACCTGGGCGCTGACAGCGGCGTCCACAGCGCGGGAATCGACGAGCGCCGCGAACAGCTTCGCGAACTCGCGGGTCGTGCCGACGGCGACGTGCGGGGCATCGTCGGGACCGCGCTTGTCGCGGAACCGGTCGAGCACGGCGCTGCGCGGCATCCCGAGCGACACCATCCGCGCGCGGACCTGCTCATGACCGACCGCGTCGAGCAGGGCGTTGGCGGCGTTGGGGTCGCCCGCGGCCGCGGCCAGCACAGCCAGGTCGACCAGCGGGAGAGCAGGCGCGAGCAGATGCCGCCACAGACCCGAGCCGATGACCTGATCGTCGGACCGGTCGACGATCTGCAGGGGGTCGAGGGCCCGGGATTCGAAGCACGCGGCGGTCTCAACCAGCACGGGAACGGCCCCCAGCCCCGCGATCGGCAGGGGAACGTGGTCGTCTCCGCTCAGCACGACGCGACCCGAGTCGAGCTCGACGACGTGCACCGAGACCTGCGCTCCGCTCTGCGCCAGCTCTTCCAGACGACGCAGGCTCGGTGCGAACGATCGCCGTCCGGTGGCCGCGCGCCGTGGAGCGCGCCGCAGGCTCCGTTGTGTTCGGCGGCGGGCTGCGGGCACACCGGAGGACGGTTCGGGAGCGGGCGACGAGACCACGCGCGGTGTCCTATCCGAGAGAAGGGGAATCCGGCCGGGCGCTCAGCACACCCTCACAGGCCTTATCGGCGGCGCCCCGGTCATCGTAACCCGCGGCCCTTGGAGGCGGAACCGCGCTCACCAGATGGTGACGCGCTGCTCCGCCGGCAGGTGCAGCCGGTCGCCTTCGCTGACGTCGAACGCCTCGTAGAAGGCGTCGATGTTGCTGAGGATCTGGTTGCACCGGAACTCGTTCGGAGAGTGCGGATCGATCGTGAGCAGACGGATGGTCTCGGCGTCGCGGCTCTTCTGCTGCCACACCTGCGCCCACGACAGCAGCAGACGCTGGATGCCCGTGTAGCCGTCGATCACGGGCCCTTCGACAGGCTCAGGGACCGACTTCTCGCCGAGCGAGAGCTCGTACGCCTTCAGCGCGATGCCCAGACCGCCGAGGTCACCGATGTTCTCGCCGATCGTCAGCGCGCCGTTGACGTGGTTCTCGTCGCTCAGACCCAGCGGCACGAGAGCGTCGTACTGGGCGATGAGCGCCTTGGTGCGCTTTTCGAACGCCGCACGATCGGCATCCGTCCACCAGTCCTGCAGACGGCCGTCGCCGTCGTACCGGCTGCCCTGATCGTCGAAGCCGTGACCGATCTCGTGACCGATCACCGCGCCGATGCCGCCGTAGTTGGCGGCTGCGTCCCGCTTCGGGTCGAAGAACGGGTACTGCAGGATCGCCGCGGGGAAGACGATCTCGTTCATCAGCGGGTTGTAGTACGCGTTGACCATCTGCGGCGGCATGAACCACTCGTCGCGGTCGATGGGCTTGCCGACCTTCGAGACCTGACGGTCGTGCTCGAAGACCGTCGCGCGGCGGGCGTTGCCGACGAGGTCGGTCGGGTCGATGTCGACGCCGTCGTAGTCGCGCCAGACGTCGGGGTGGCCGATCTTCGGGCGGAAGGTGTCGAGCTTGGCGAGGGCTTTCTCTCGCGTCTCGGGGCTCATCCACTCCAGCTTCTGGATGCTCTGGCGGTAGGCCTCGATGAGGTTGGCGACCAGCTCGTCCATCGCGGCCTTCGATTCAGCCGGGAAATGACGATCGACGTAGATGCGGCCGACGGCGTCGCCCAGCGAGCCCTCGACGAGCGAGACGCCGCGCTTCCAACGCTCGCGGATCGACGGGGTGCCGGTGAGCTCGGTGCCGTAGAACGAGAAGTTCTCGTCGATGAAGTCGTCGGTGAGGTAGGCGGCCATGCCGTGCACGACCTTGGCGCGCAGCCATGCCTTCCAGTCGTCGAGGCGCTCGTCGACGAGCAGGGCACCGAGGCCCTCGAAGAAGCTCGGCTGGTAGACCACGAGCTCGTCGAATGCGCTCGGGTTGGCGACGGCAACCGCGTCCCGCCACCTGGCGAGGTCGATGCCGACGAGCTGCTGGAACTCGTCCCAGGTCTTCAGGTTGTAGGTCTTCACGGCGTCGCGCGAGGCGACGTTGTCCCAGTGATGACCGGCGATCTCGTGCTCGAGGCCGAAGGCCCGGTCGGCTTCGCCTGCAGCGTCAGCGACCGCGGCGAGAGTGAGGATGCGCTCGAGGTGCGCGCGGTAGGCGGCGCGGGTGCCCTCGAAGTTCTCGAGGCGGTAATAGCTCTCGTCGGGCAGCGACAGGCCCGCCTGCACGGCGAAGGGCACGTAGCGCTCGGGGTTGCCCGGGTCGGGCTCGATGAACACGCCGATCAGCGCGGCGATGCCGTCGCGGTCGAGGGTGCCGACGGTGTGCAGGAACGACGGGATGCTGTCGATCGCGTCGACCTTCGCGAGCTCGGCCTCGAGCGGCGCGAGGCCGATCTCGGCGATGCGCTCGGTGTCCATGAAGCTGCGGAACAGGTCGCCGACCTTGCGCTCGAGGGTTCCCTCGGCGGCATCCTGCGACTCGACGATGATCTCGCGAACGTCCTTCTCGGCCTGTTCGGCGAGCATGTGGAACGACCCCCAGCGTGCCTTGTCGGCGGGGATCTCGGCGGCCTCGAGCCACGCGCCGTTGACGTGGCGGTAGAGGTCGTCCTGCGGACGGATGTCGGAGCTGAACTCGGAGACGGCAAGGCCGGAGGGCAGAACGTCAGTCATGCGGTTCAGCCTATTCGCTGCGGCGACATCAGGCCCGGGAGGGCGTCCCCGCCGACGCCTCGCATCTGCGGCGACGTGGCTCCGAGCCAAGCCGCTACTGTTACAGGCTGTGAAGCTCCGCCTCCTCGCGATTCTCCTCTTGCCGCTGCCGCTCTGCGCGTGCACGGTGCTCGAGGCTGCATATTCGCCTTCGGAACCCGCTGCGATCGATGCCGATGTCGAGCAGACGACGCCGTCAGAACGGCCGGAGGGCGCGCTCGACTGGTCGGAGGCACGAGCGAACGTCGGCAGCACCGCCACGGTCTGCGGCTCGGTCGTGAGCACTTTCACTGCGGTGAAGAGCGAAGGCCAACCGACGTTCCTCAATCTCGGACGCGATCACCCTGACGCTGCCGGGTTCACGGCGGTCATATTCGACGACCACCGCAGCGCGTTCCCGTTCGATCCGGCGCTCGAGTACGACCACACGGAAATCTGCGTGTCCGGCGAGATCCGCGCGCACGAGGAGTTCGTGCAGATCGAGGCTCGCACGCCCGAGCAGATCATCGTCATCGGCTAGCGCCGCTCAGCGACGCCGCCACCAGCGCCGGCCGCGTCGCGGCTCGGCATCCGTGGGCGTCTCGGCACGGGCATCCGTCTGCCGCGCCGCGCGGCGCTCTCGCCACGCCGCCACCTCGGCATCGACATCGCGGGGCTGCGTCACCACCGGTGGGCCACCCAGCAGCTGACGGCGCGCCCCGATCACACGACGATTGAAGTCCTCGAGCACGGTGCGCACGTCTTCCTCGCGGCCGAGCAGATCGAGCTCGCCGTCGAGTTCACGGTCTTCGACACGCAGCATGAGGGCGGGTCGTCCCAGCCCCGAAAGGTTCTCGTTCTCGATCTTGCGGCGGATCCACCAGTCGGGATCGTGGTGCGTGCCGAGACCCTCGAGGGGCTTGCCGGCGCCGGGCAGGTTGTCGAACTCGCCGCGGCGGATCGCAAGCTGGATGGCGGTCTCGACGAACTCCGCCTTGTTCTGTGAGTTCAGCACCATCGGTGCTTCGGTCTCAGGCTCGATCTCGGCCCTGTCGCCGCTATCGCGGCGGGCGCGGTATCGGCCGGCATTGCTCATCGCCTCGGACATGGCGGGCACCTCCGTCGTTCCAGGGTACGCGGGCGGCGCGACAAGCGATGGCTCTCCGAGTTGCGGGGTCTGGCGCCAACCGGGGGCGATCACACCTTATTCGCGCTTGTCGGGCCTGCGTGCGGAGCTTCGCGAGTGCCGCCGGCCCGTGCTGTGCTGGCCCGCGGAGAGATCAGCGTCGCGGCGCATCGAAACCGACCTCGACGCGCCGGTTCGGGGCCTGGTCGCCGTCGCCTTCCTTGACCAGCAGCTCCCGCTCGCCATGCCCGCTGACGGTGAGTCCGAGATCCGGTCGGGCCTCCGCCAGCACAGCGGCGACAGCGTCGGCCCGACGCCGGGAAAGGTCGTCGTTGTAGGCGCCGTCGCCGATCGAATCGGTATGTCCGTCGACCGAGACAGCCGCCCCGTCGGGGATGCCGGCCGCGAGGTCGGCGACCGCACCGCGGGCGGCCTCGGTGAGGTCTGCGGAATCGAACGCGAACAGCAGGTCCGATGTCAGGCGCACGGTGCGATGCTCGCGCTCCTCGATCGTCTGCTCGAGCTCGATCGTGGCATCGGCCGCGTTGAGATCGATTGTCGAGGCGCGCGCATCGAGATCGATCGTCGAGGCCGCGATCATGGCCTGCGTGATCTCGGCGTCGAGGTAGGAGTCTTCATCCGTGGAGGCGTGCACGGGCGTCGCGACGAGCGCCCCAAGCATCGCCGCCAGGGCGATGGCGCCGATCCGCGTCATCGCGCGTCGTCGACATAGGTGACGGGGATCGCCGAGAACCCGGGCAGGCCATCTCCGAGGATGACATCGACCGTCTCGGGCTGGCCCTCGGGCGCAGGCAGCAGCACGCCGATCTCCATCGTCGCGTCCGGCGCGAGGTCGGTGTTCGCGTAGTGCGGCACCGAGCCGAGCACGGTGTACGTGCACTTCTGCTTGCCATCGCCGGTCCAGCTCCCCTCCGCACAGAACGGCCGGTAGGCCTTGAGGTTCGCCAGGTCCGTCACCGTGGGGGCGTGGCCGATGCCGAGACTGAAGAAGCTCAGGGGCTCGTCGCCGCCGTCGCGCGTGAGCGCGTACCGCAGGTGCATCACCTTCTCGTCGGCGGTGATCGAGCGGACCACCGAGGTGATCACACCGTTCTCGCCGAGGTCGGTGGTGCCCTCCGCCAGCACAGCGTCCGATGAGGGATCCTGAGCGGCGGTGCTGCCGGTGCTGGCGGCGGGCTCCTTGGCTGGCGTGCCCGTCGGCTCGGCGCTGCATCCCGCCAGGAGCAGCATCACGGCGGCCATCGGCACGAGCGTGCGGAATGCGGATGCAGACGTCATGTGGTGTCCCCTCACTCAAAGTCACCAGCCTAACCGCGAGACCACGCGGCACCGAGACAGCCCGTCCACACCACCCCATAGGCTCGTCACGTGGCATCCACCGCATCCCCCTCCCCGGCGCTCTCACTGAACCGCGAGATCCTGCGGCTCGCCGTGCCGGCGCTCGGCGCCCTCGTCGCCGAGCCCGCCTTCCTCATCCTCGACTCGGTGATGGTCGGCCACCTCGGCACCTCACCGCTCGCCGGCCTCGGCATCGCCAGCGCCGTGCTGCAGACGATCGTCGGCCTGATGATCTTCCTGGCGTACTCCACCACCCCCGCCGTCGCCCGCCGCTTCGGAGCCGGCAAGCCTGGCGACGCCGTTTCCGTCGGCATCGACGGCATGTGGTTTGCGCTCGGCCTGGGCGCCGTGCTCGCCGTCGCCGGTTCCCTCGCCAGCCCGGCGCTGGTCGCCGCGTTCGGGGCATCCGACGCCGTCTCTGCCGAGGCGCAGACCTACCTCTCCATCTCCATGTGGGGCCTGCCCGCGATGCTCATCGTGTTCGCCGCCACCGGACTGCTGCGCGGGATGCAGGACACGATGACCCCGCTGTGGATCGCCGGTCTCGGCTTCGGCGCAAACGCGCTGCTCAACTGGATCTTCATCTACGGGCTCGGCTGGGGCATCGCCGGCTCCGCGTTCGGCACGGTCGCCGCGCAGTGGGGCATGGTTGCGGCGTACGTGGTCGTCATCCGACGCCTCGCCCTCAAGCACGGCGCATCGATGCGGGCACAGCGCAACGGCATCCGGGGCACGGCCCGTTCGGGCGGATGGCTGTTCCTGCGCACCGTCAGCCTGCGCGTCGCCCTGCTCGCCACCGTCGGCGTCGCGACCGGCATCGGCACGCAGGAGCTCGCCGGCTGGCAGATCGCCTTCACGATCTTCTCGACAGCCGCATTCGCGCTCGATGCGCTGGCGATCGCGGCGCAGGCGATGATCGGCAGGAGCCTCGGCTCGGGCGATGTCGCCCAGGTAGACCGCGTGCTGCGCCGCACCGTCGCCTGGGGAGCGTGGTTCGGAGTCATCGTCGGTGCCGTCATCGCCGCGCTGTCGGGGGTCATGGGCATCGTCTTCACGGGGGATGCCGAGATCGGCGCGCTCGTTCAGCCCGCGTTCCTCGTGCTCGCGGTCGCGCAGCCCATCGCGGGGATCGTGTTCGTTCTCGACGGCGTGCTGATGGGCGCGAACGACGCGCGCTACCTCGCCATCGCGGGGCTGCTGAACCTCTTGCCGTTCCTGCCCGTGCTGGGGATCATCGCCGCCACCGGAGTCGACGGCTCCGCCGGCCTCGTCTGGCTCGCCGTCGCGTTCTTCGGGGTCTACCTGCTCGCGCGGCTGGGCACCCTGAGCTGGCGCGTGCGCACCGACGCGTGGACGCGCATCGCGGCCTGACCCCTTCCCTCACGCGGGGTGCGGGTCAGCCCACCTCGCCCGCGGCGACCGTCTCCGCCAGCATGTGCACGCGCGGCAGGTGGTGGGCACCGTAGAAGTCGGCGGAGACCAGGCGCGCCGCGTCCGACGCATCCGGAGTCGCGTGCGCCAGCACGGCCGTCACGGCAAGACCGTGCATCCATCCGCCGGCGAGGGTGCCGAGCAGCATGAGGTACGGCACGCTGACGCCGTAGGCGTCGCGGGTCGCGCCAAAGCCGACGATGGATGCCGTGGCCCGGCGAGCCGTATCCACCGCACGCTCCAGGCGATCGGCCGTGCGAGTCGCCACCTCGTGATCGAGGGAGCGCAGCTGGTCCACAGTCGACAGGATCGATGCGAACAGCGTCTCGGCGGTCGCCCCGCCGTCGCGGATGACCTTGCGTCCGATGAGGTCGTTGGACTGGATCGCCGTGGTGCCCTCGTAGATCGGCATGATCCGGGCATCCCGGTAGTGCTGTGCGACCCCGGTCTCCTCGATGAAGCCCATACCGCCGTGCACCTGGATCGCATCGCTGGTGAGCGCGACAGCGTCTTCGGTGGCCCAGCCCTTGAGGATCGGCACGAAGAACTCGGCGAGCGCCCCGGTGCCGTCGGCCTCCGCCCGGTCGAACAGGTCGCCCACGTACACGCCGAGCGCGCGCATGGCGAACAGCCGGCTCTGCATCGACAGCAGCAGACGGCGCACATCGGGATGCTCGGCGATCGGCGCGCCGGCCGGACGGTCGAGCACCGCGCCCTGGCGACGGTCGTTCGTGTAGGCGACGGCCTGCTGATAGGCGCGGTCGGAGATGCCCGTCGCCTGGAAGCCCATGCCGGCACGTGCGGAGTTCATCATCACGAACATGCCCGCAAGCCCACCGCCCACCTCGCCGACGAGGTATCCGGTCGCGTCCTCGTAGGCGAGCACGCAGGTCGGGCTGCCGTGGATGCCGAGCTTGTGCTCGAGCGCGACCGTGGTGACGGCGTTGCGCTCCCCCGGCACGCCGGAGGCGTCTGGCAGGAACTTCGGCACGACGAACAGCGACAGGCCCTTGGCGCCGGCCGGGGCGTCGGGCGTGCGCGCCAGCACGAGGTGCACGATGTTCTCGGCGACGTCGTGGTCGCCCCAGGTGATGAAGATCTTCTGACCGCTGACGCCCCACGATCCGTCGGCCCGAGGGGTGGCGATCGTGCGGATCGCGCCGAGGTCGGTGCCGGCCTCGGGCTCGGTGAGGTTCATCGTGCCGGTCCACTCGCCGGAGACGAGCTTGGTCAGGTACATCTCCCGAATCTCGTCGGATGCCGCGGCGTCGAGGGCGTGGATCTGGCCGGCGGTCAGCAGCCAGCACAGCGCGAAGGCCGCGTTGGAGGCGTTCCAGATCTCGCCGAGACCGGCGCGGATGGATCCGGGCAGGCCGTCTCCGCCCGCGGAGTCGGGCGCCTCGGCGCTGACCCAGCCCGCCTCGACGAACGCCTGGTAGGCCTCGGCGAACCCGGCAGGCAGGCGCACCTGACCGTCTTCGAGACGTGCGCCCTCGCGGTCGCCACTGGTCTCGAGCGGCGCCAGGACGGATGCCGCGAACTCGCCGGCCCCGGCGATGATCTCGGTGGCGTCCTCGGCCGTGAATGCGCCGCCGGTCGACCGCGCGGGAAGGTCGAGGCCGAATGCCTCGCCGAACAGGAAGCGGTAGTCGTCGACCGGGGGGACGTAGTCGGATGCCATGGTGCACTCCATTCGGGTGAGACTCAGGCCCATTTTACGCGAGACTGCGTCTCAGTGGAAGCGCAGGTGATCCACTCAGGCGTACCGGCGGCACCACTCGTACATGACGACCGCCGCTGCTGCGCTCGCATTGATCGAGCGGGTCGACCCGTACTGGGTGATCTCGATGTGCCCGGATGCCGCCGCCAGCGCCTCATCCGAAAGCCCGGGCCCCTCCTGACCGAAGAGCAGCACACAGCGCTCGGGCAGATCCGCCCGGTCGACCGGCACGGCTTCCCCGACGTTGTCGACCGCGATGATCGGGATGCCCTCCCCCGCCGCCCACGCCGTGAACGACTCGACGTCGGGGTGATGCACCACGTGCTGGTACCGGTCGGTCACCATCGCGCCGCGCTTGTTCCAGCGACGCCGGCCGATGATGTGCACGGTATCGGCGAGGAACGCATTGGCACTGCGCACGATCGAGCCGATGTTCATGTCGTGCTGCCAGTTCTCGATCGCGACATGGAACGGATGCCGGTGCGTGTCGAGGTCGGCGACGATGGCATCCATCCGCCAGTACCGGTATCGGTCGATGACGTTGCGGGTGTCGCCGTGCGCGAGCAGCTCCGGGTCGTAGTGCTCGTCGGTCGGCCACTCGCCCGGCCACGGGCCGACGCCGTACCCCGGCTGCGTCTGTGAGCCCGTGTCTTCCATCGCCTTCCAGCGTAGCCGCGACAGCTCGAGGTGCTATTTTTAGGCATGCCGAAAAATCTGCGGTCAGCCTCATGGATGCGGAGCGTCTGGCTGCTCGGACCTGCGCTCGTCGCCGGGGTCGCGTACCTCGATCCCGGCAACGTCGCGAGCAACATGACCGCCGGCGCCCGCTACGGGTATCTGCTCGTGTGGGTGGTCGTCGCCGGCAACATCATGGCCTGGCTGATCCAGTACCTCTCGGCGAAGCTCGGCATCGTCACCGGCCAGAGCCTGCCCGAGGTGCTCGGCAGCCGCATCCGCAACCGCTGGGCCCGGCGCGCGTACTGGCTGCAGGCCGAGCTCGTCGCGATGGCCACCGACATCGCCGAGGTGCTCGGCGGAGCCGTCGCCTTGAACCTGCTCTTCGGCATCCCCCTGCTGCTCGGCGGAGCCATCACCGGCGCGGTCTCGATCGCGCTGCTCGCGATCCAGACCCGCCGCGGCCCTCGGCACTTCGAGTTCGTCATCATCGGGCTGATGGCGGTCATCGTGATCGGGTTCATCGCCGGGCTCTTCGTCGCGCCACCCGACCCTGCGGGCGTCGTCGGCGGCATGCTGCCGCGCTTCACCGACAGCGGATCGGTGCTGCTCGCGGCATCCATCCTCGGCGCCACCGTCATGCCGCATGCGATCTACGCGCACAGTGCGCTGACGCGCGACCGGTTCGCCTCCGAGGCCGGTCGTCCCGGCATCCGGATGCTGCTCACCGCCACCCGCTGGGATGTGACGATCGCGATGATCATCGCCGGCTCGGTCAACCTGGCGATCCTGCTGCTCGCCGCCGCCAACCTCTCGGGCGTCGAGGGCACCGACTCGCTGGAGGGCGCGCACGCCGCGATCACGGCGACTCTCGGGTCCATCATCGGCACGCTGTTCGCGATCGGACTGCTGGCATCCAGTCTCGCGTCGACGTCGGTCGGCGCCTACGCGGGCGCGGAGATCATGCACGGGCTGCTGACGGTGCGGGTTCCCGTGCTCGCACGGCGACTGGTCACGCTCATCCCGGCGCTGGTGATCCTCGGCGTCGGATTCGACCCGACTCTCGCGCTCGTGCTCAGCCAGGTGGTGCTGTCGTTCGGCATCCCGTTCGCGCTCGTCCCTCTGGTCGCGCTCACCGCTCAGCGCCGCACGCTGGGCGAGCACGCGAACCGCACCATCACCACGGTGCTCGGCGTGGTCTTCGCCGCGCTGCTGATCGCCCTGAACGCCGTGCTGCTCTGGCTGGTCGCGACGGGCGCGTGACCTCGTCACCCCACCTTCCTGCGCCGAGAGCACCACATCTCGCCGAGTGTCCCCGTTATCGACGTCGATAAGCCGTGCGCTCGGCGAGATCCCGTGCTCTCGGCGCAACCACGAGCACGACCACGACCACGAGCACGACCACGACCACGACCACAGCCCAACCCTGACCGGAGAGGGAGCGCATACCCGCCCCGGGTAGGCTCGACATCATGCCCTCCTCCCCCGTCAAGAAGCACCGCGACGACTCCGAGGCGCGCCGCGCGATGCAGCTCAGCACCTGGTTCGCGCTGGGTGCCGGAGCCCTGGGCGTGCTGCTCATCGCCCTGCCAGATCTGCTTCCGGCCGGCGGCCCCTGGGTGCAGCTCGCGCTCGGCGCGCTGACCCTGTTCCTCGCCTTTCGCGCCCGCGCGATCGGCACCCGGGGAGTGAACGACTACGACGGGCGTCTCTCGCTGCTTGCGGCGCTCGCCGGGTTCGCGATCCTCTTCTTCGCCGGCAACGCGGCGTTCAACGTGCTGGTCGCTCTGGGCAGCTGACCGTGGCATCCCCCGCCTTCGACGACTACCTCAAGACGGTCTACTCCCACACCGAGTGGCAGGACGCGCCGATCACCCCGTCGCAGCTCGCCGGCGCTCTCGGCATAGCCCCATCGAGCGTCACGGAGATGGTCAAGAAGCTCGCCGCCGCCGGTCTGGTGTCGCACGTGCCGTACGGCGCGGTGAAGCTGACGGATGCCGGGCGTGAGCGCGCCCTGCAGATGCTGCGCCGGCACCGGCTGATCGAGACCTGGCTGGTTCGCGAGTTCGGCTATGCGTGGCACGAGGTGCACGACGAGGCCGAGGTGCTCGAGCACACGATCAGCGATCGGCTGCTGGATGCCATCGACGAGCGCCTCGGACGCCCGCGCTTCGACCCGCACGGCGACGCGATCCCCGACGCGAACGGCGACGTGATCCGCGAGCCGTTCGTGCTGCTCGGCGACGCTCCTGCAGGCCACACCGGGCGCGTGCTGCGCGTGAGTGATCGCGACCCCGAGCTGCTGCAGCGACTGGAGGACGCCGGCGTGAGCGTCGGTGCCGAGATCACCGCCCCTGCCGATCTTCCGGATGGAGCGGCGGACGCCGTGTGGCTCAGCCTAGGCTGAGCGGCGGAGGAGAGACATGAACCAGAGCGACCTGCTGTTTCTGGTGCTGATCGGCATCGGCCTCGCGTCGTTGACACTCGTGACGATCCAGCTGCTCAAGCCGCGGCGCAAGGACAACGCCGGCGAGTGGTACGAGGGCCCCTGCGAAGACGACGACCACCCCCGCGGGAAGCGGTGATGGGAGCGCTCGACGACGGCGAGCGCCTCTCGGCGCAGGATGCCGCCACCTGGCGCGACTGGCTCGAGAAGAACCACACGAGAGCCGGCGGCGTGTGGCTGCTGCACGTGCGTCGCCGCCATCAGGACGGCATCTCATACGAGGATGCTGTGCGCCAGGCGCTCTGCTTCGGCTGGATCGACGGCCCCGTGCGCACCTTCGACGACGGCGCCGTGGGCCAGTGGTTCTCGCCCCGCCGCCGCGGCAGCGGCTGGGCGGCGACGAACAAGGCCCGGCTCGCGGAGCTCGCGGCGGCGGGGCTGCTGGCGCCGGCCGGCATCCGCGCGATCAAGGCGGCGAAGGACGACGGATCGTGGACCCTGCTCGACGGTCCTGAGGCCGGCATCGAGCCCGACGACTTCGCCGCAGCCCTGGATGCCGTCCCCGCTGCGCGCGAGAACTGGAATGGCTTCCCGAAGTCGGTGAAGAAGCTCGGCCTCACCCACATCGCGACCGCGAAGCGCCCCGAGACACGGGCATCCCGCATCGCGAAGCTCGTCGCCGACGCCGCGGTCGGCAAGCGCCCCTGATGGGCTACTGGGGGTCGAGGCCGAGGTCGTCGAGGTCGTAAGCGGCGAGCCACTGCAGGCCCTCGGCCTCGATCGCGGCCTGAGCGCCGGTCTTGCGGTCGACGATCACGGCGACAGCCAGCACCTCTGCGCCCTCCCGGCGCAGCACCTCGACGGCCTTCAGCGCCGACTGGCCGGTGGTCGAGGTGTCTTCGAGAACGATGACCCGCTTGCCTGCGATGTCGGCACCTTCGACCTGGCGGCCGCGGCCGTGGTCCTTCGGCTCCTTGCGCACGACGAAGGCGTCGAGCGGCCGATCGGTCGCCACCGAGGCGTGCATCACCGAGTTCGCGATCGGGTCGGCACCGAGCGTGAGCCCGCCGACCGCGGCGATGTCGAAGTCCTTGATGAGATCGAGCATGATGCGCCCGATCGCGGGAGCCGCGCGGTGATCGAGCGTCAGCTTGCGCATGTCGACGTAGTACGTCGCCTTCTTGCCGCTCGAGAGGGTGAAGTCGCCGTGGAACACGGCCTCGTCCTTGATGAGATCGAGCAGGGCCTGGCGGTCTTCGGCGAGGTGGGTCACGGCATCCAGTGTATTCACCGCTCGCCGTTCGCCGCCTGGCCGGATCCCCGCTGCTCGCCTAACGTGGGACGAGGAGGTCACACATGTTCTCATTCGATCCCTATGCCGAACTCGCCGAGCTGCGTCCGGTCGCCCCGCTCGAGCTGACCAGCCCGGACTTCGCCGCCGGCGGGCCGCTGCCCGGCTTTGCCTGGTCGTCGGATCGCGCGGGCGAAGACCGCCACCCGACGCTCGAGTGGTCGGATCCACCGGCCGGCACCCTCAGCTTCGCTGTCTCGTGCTTCGACCCCGACGCCCCCACCGGGTCGGGCTTCTGGCACTGGGCGGCCTACGACATCGCTCGAGACGTGCGCCGCCTCGACAGCAGCGACGGCACCGCGGCGGATCTTCCCGGCGGCGCGATCGTGCTGCCGAACGAGGCCCGCAAGGAGCGCTTCATCGGCGCAGCTCCCCCGGCGGGAACGGGCATCCACCGCTACTTCTTCGTCGTCGACGCGCTCGACGTCGACCACCTCGAACTGGAGCCGGGGTCCACTCCCGGCGTGCTCGGCTTCAACAGGCATTTCCACACGCTCGCCCGCGGTGTGCTCATCGGCACGGCAGACCCTGCGGAGCGGTAGCCGTGAGACGGCGGCTGTCCGCCGCTATGACTTCTTCGACTTCGGACGGCGCTTCTGCACCTCGGGTATCACCAGCGTGGGCACCGCACGAAGCATGAACTTGTCGAAATCCGGGACAGTGAACGCGGCAAAGCCGTGTTCGGGGGTGTACAACAGCCCCATGTCGATCAGTTCGGCTCTGGTCGGACCCAGTTGCGTGGACTCTCGGTTCATGACCCGCGCCACCTCCGACGCTTTCTGCGCGTTCGGGCCAAGTTCCGCCATCGCCCGCATGTACGCGGTCTGCAACGGCGTCGCTCGGTCCAATCTCACGCGGAAGAAGGACGCATCGAGTTTCGCCTCGTAACCCTCCCTCGCCGATTCCACATCGACTCGGGTGATCGGCGACTTCTCCGCCGTCTCCCAGACCTGGTACCCGAGCTCCTGCAAAAAGTACGGGTAGCCCTGTGTGATCTCCACTGCGAGGTCGACGGCATCCGAGTCGTAGGCCACCTCTTCGCCCGCCGCAGGTTCGGTCAGCGCTTCACGGGCGTCCTCGTCATCGAGCGAGTCGATCTTCGGGAACTGAAACAGGCGTTCAGCATAGGACTTGGCGTCCCCCGCCAACTCCGCTATCTGCGGCAGGCCGGCACCGACGAACGTCACGGGAAGGCGCCGCTGAACGGTCTTGTGAATCCCCTGGATCAGCGCCTCCAGCTGCCGAGTACTGAGAAACTGCACCTCGTCGATGAGGATGGCAACTCCACGTTCTCGCTCCTGGGCCATCTCTCCGACGGCGACCAGCACGTCGGTGAGGTCGAGCCCGAGATCACCGTGATCTGCATGCCCCTCAGCCGCCTCCACATCCCAAGCCAACGACCACGTTCCCTGTTGATCGACAGACAGCGCGAACGAAGAAATCACACTGGCCGCTCGCTTAGCGCGTTCAGTCCATCTGGCGCGAGGAGAAAGGCGCAGCAATGCTGCTTTCAGCAACGATGCCATCGTCTGCCGGAACTTCGTGTCGTCGTGCTTACTCGCTTCGAACTCGAGGATCTCCCAGCGCTCAGCGCGGGCGATCTCAGCGAACTCGTTCAGAAGCACCGTCTTCCCGACTCCGCGCAGACCCGTAACGATCATGGATTGATGAGTTCGCCCACGCGCGAGCCGTCGTAGCAGCGTCCGGAACGCCTTTGTCTGCTCGTCACGACCAACGATGATGTCGGGGGATGCGCCGGCGTTAGGTGTGTACGGGTTGGACACGCTGTCCAATGACTCTCCTCGGTTAGTCGGTTTATCTCTGTTAGTCCTCTTTATTTTTATCACATAAAGCCATCTAAAGCCTGTAACCGCATCAGACGGCGGCTGTCCGCCGCCGCGAATAGGCTGGATGCATGCGTCTGGCCACCTGGAACATCAACTCGATCCGCACCCGCGTCTCGCGCGCCGTCGATTTCGCCGTGCGGGAGGACGTCGACGTGCTCGCGTTCCAGGAGATCAAGTGCAAGCCCGAGCAGTTCCCCTATGAGCCGTTCGAAGAGGCCGGCTACCAGGTCGAGGTGCACGGCTTCAATCAGTGGAACGGCGTCGCGATCGCGAGCCGGCTGCCGATGACCGATGTGCGCACGTCGTTCGCCGGCCAGCCCGGGTTCGCGAAGGGGCACGAGGGCCCGGACGCCCCGCTCGAGGCGCGTGCCCTGGGCGTGATGGTGGACGGCGTGCGGGTGTGGAGCCTTTACGTGCCCAACGGTCGCTCGCTGAACGATGAGCACTACCACTACAAGCTGCACTGGATCGAGGCGTTGCGCACCGCGACCGCCGCCGAGCTGGCCGCCGACCCGAACCTGCCGCTCGCCCTGGTCGGCGACTTCAACATCATCCCGTTCGACCACGACAACGGCGACCCTGGCATCGTGCAGGGCTTCTCGACGCACGTGTCCCAGCCCGAGCGCGAGGCGTTCTTCGCCCTCGAGTCGGCGGGCGTCACCGATGTCGTCCGACCGCTGATCCCCGAGGGATTCACCTACTGGGACTACCAGCGCCTCAAGTTCCCTCGCAACGAGGGCATCCGCATCGACTTCGTGCTCGGCTCGAAGCCCTTCGCCGACGCCGTCACCGGGGCGTCGATCCACCGCAACGAGCGCAAGGGCGAGCAGCCCAGCGACCACGTGCCCGTCGTCGTCGACCTCGACTTCGGCGGTGGTGACGACGACGGCGACATGCCGATGATCTTCTCGTGACCGGGCTTTCGGGCATCCGCCTCATCGCGACCGATCTCGACGGCACCCTGCTCGACGGGTCGGGAGCGGTGTCGCCGCGCACGCGCGCGGCTCTCGACGCCGCTCGGGATGCCGGGATCGAGACCATCCCGGTCACCGCCCGCCAGCCGATCGGGCTGCGGCCGATCGCCGAGCAGGCGGGGTTCGACTCGTGGGCGCTGTGCGGCAACGGCGCATACGGCCTGCACCTGACGACCGGCGAGCACCTGTTCGCCGCGGAGATCCCTGCTGACGTGCAGGGCGAGCTGGCGCGGGCGCTGCTGAAGAGCATCCCGGATCTGGTCTTCGCGAGCGTGCGCGATGCCGGCGAGGGATTCGTCGCCCAGCACGGGTACGCCGCGCTCGCCCAGCTGAGCGACCACAAGCGCGCCCCGGAGACGATGGGCGGCGTCGCGCTCGACGAGGTGCTCGGCTCGCCGAGTCTGAAGCTCGTGATCCGGCACGCCTCGGTGCCGATCGACGAGATCTTCGCGGCGCTGAACGCCCTCGGGCTGACGGGCTTCGCCGCCACGCTGTCGGGCGCGCCGTTCGTCGAGGTGATGGCGCAGGGCGTGACGAAGGCGACCGGGCTTGCTCAGGTGTGTCGACGGGTCGGTGTCGAGGCGCACGAGGTGCTCGCGTTCGGCGACGCGCTCAACGACCTCGAGATGCTGCAGTGGGCCGGGCACGGCGTCGCGATGGGCAACGCGATCGACGTCGTGCGCGATGCCGCCGACGAGGTCACCGCCGCGAATGCCGACGACGGCGTGGCCGCGGTGATCGAGCGGATGCTTCACGGCTGACCAGTCGACCTCGCCGGGACGCTCAGCTCTCCATCGTGCCGGTGCGCACGTCGCCGAGCTCGGGCGCGTAGCGGAGCATCAGCGCGCCGCCGTCACCGGCCTCTGCGCTGAGCAGGCGCATGCTGTGCGGCGTCGCGCCGTCGGGGAACACCTTCTTGCCGCGACCGAGCACCACCGGATACACCCACAGCTGCAGCTCGTCGTACAGCTGCTCGGCGAGCAGTGTCTGCACGAGGTCGACGCTGCCGATCACGTGCACGTCGCGATGTCTCTCACGCAGCAGCGGTATCTCGGTGGCGAGGTCGTCTCCGATGCGGGTCGAGCCCTGCCAGTCAAGCCGCAGGGCCGCGTCGCGCGACGCGACGTACTTGGGCACCCTGTCGAACAGCAGCCCGATCCACCCTGCCTCGCCATCGGTGTGCTGTGGCCAGTATGCGGCGAAGATGTCGTAGGTGCGCCGACCGAGCAGCAGGGCGTCGAGCGTCTGCATCCCCGCCATCACGCTCTCGCCGACCGCTCGACTGGGGTAGCCCGCCTGCCAGCCGCCGTACGGGAATCCCTCGCTCGGATCCTCGTCGGGTGCGCCGGGAGCCTGAGCGACGCCGTCCAATGTGGTGAACAGGTCGATGATGATGCGTCCGGTCATGCAGTTCATCATCCGCCTGCGCAGACGACTCCGGAACCCCTCGCCACGGTGTCTGCGCGGGCGCATCCGGCCGATAGCCTGATGCCATGGCTGATCGCTCTGAGATCGAATGCTGGCTCACCGACATGGACGGCGTTCTCGTGCACGAGAACGACGCGATCCCCGGAGCATCCGAGCTGCTGGCGGGCTGGGAGCGCGACGGCGTCCCGTACCTCGTGTTGACCAACAACTCCATCTTCACGGCGCGTGACCTGTCGGCCCGCCTTCGTGCCAGCGGACTGCACGTGCCCGAAGAGCGGATCTGGACGTCCGCGCTCGCTACCGCCGACTTCCTCGCGCAGCAGCTGCCGGGCGGCTCGGCCTTCGTGATCGGCGAGGCCGGCCTGCTCACGGCTCTGCACGAGGCCGGCTTCATCATGACCGAGACCCGGCCGGACTTCGTCGTGGTCGGCGAGACCCGCAACTACTCGTTCGAGGCGATCACCAAGGCGATCCGGCTCATCGGCGGGGGCGCGCGCTTCATCGTCACCAACCCCGACGCCACCGGTCCCAGCGCCGAGGGCCCTCTGCCCGCGACCGGTGCGATTGCGGCGCTGATCACCAAGGCCACGGGGCGCGAGCCGTACGTGGTGGGCAAGCCGAATCCGATGATGTTCCGCTCGGCGCTGAACAAGATCGGCGCCCATTCCGAGAAGACGGGGATGATCGGCGACCGCATGGACACCGACATCGTCGCCGGCATCGAGGCCGGCCTGCACACCGTGCTGGTCATGACCGGCATCAGCGACCGCACCGAGATCGAGCGGTACCCGTTCCGCCCCGACGAGATCGTGCAGTCGGTCGCGGACCTGCTTCCCGCCGACCGGAACCACTGACGCGTTCCGCCCTGGCCTGCCCCATCCGCCGCGAGGGGGATGCCGGGGCATCCCCCCGTCCCTAAGTTGGAGAGATGCCCGAGTCCGCCGTCTTCACTCGCACCCTGACCGACCGTGACCGGCGACAGGACCTGCTGCTCGCCGTGGTCATGCTGGTCGGGGCGGTCATCAGCGCGGCGCTGTCGAGCATCTCGGGCCTCTACCACGACGAGCAGGCACCGCTCTCCTGGGCGCTGCTGGTGGCCGTGGGCGTCTCGGCTCCCCTGATCGTGCGCCGGCGGTATCCGGCTCTGGTCGCCGTCGTCATCGCGCTGGTCATGTTCACCAGCGTCACCCTGCGCATCCCCGAGGTGTACGCGACCAACATCGCCATGTTCATCGCGCTGTACACGGTGGGCGCCTGGATGAACGACCGCCGCCGCGCGTTCTTCGTACGCGCTGGGATCATCCTCGGCATGTTCGTCTGGCTGATCATCGTGATGTACCGCGATGCGATCGACGAAGCCGACAAGGCAGACGTCGCCGCCGGAGTGTTCTCGCCGTTCGTCGCGTTCATGATGCTGAACCTGCTGATCAACGTGCTGTACTTCGGCGGCGCCTACTACTTCGGCGAGCGCTCGTTCCACGCCGCGGCTCAGCGATTCGCTCTGGAAGAGCGCACCCGCGAGCTCGAGGCCGAGCGCGAGATCACCGCGGCGCAGGCCGTCGCCCTCGACCGGGTGCGGATAGCCCGCGAGCTGCACGATGTCGTCGCGCATCACGTGTCGGTGATGGGCGTGCAGGCCGGCGCGGCTCGTCTGGTGATCGACCGTGATCCCGACGAGGCGAAGCGGATGCTGTCGGGCGTGGAGGACGCCTCCCGGGAGGCGATCGGCGACTTCCGCCAGCTGCTCGAGACGCTCCGCGACCCCGGCGACGGCCGGGACGATGAGCCGTCCGCCATCGGAATCGCCGACATCGAGCGGCTCGCGAAGGCCTCGACGGATGCCGGTCTGCCGACCGCCTACACCGAGATCGGCGACGCGGTTCCGGTGCCGTCGACGGTCGGTGTCAATCTGTACCGGATCGCGCAGGAGGCGCTGACCAACGCCCGCCGGCACGCCGGGGCGGATGCGACGGCGGATGTGCGACTGCGCTGGAACCCGGATGCCGTCGAGCTCGAGGTCGTGAACACCGGGCGCACGGTCGGCGTGCTGCGGCCGGGCCTCGGGCAGCTCGGCATGCGCGAACGCGCACTGGCATCCGCCGGAGAGATCGAGCTGCAGCCACGGCCGCAGGGCGGCTTCCGGGTGCGGGTCACCGTCCCGACGCCCGCCCCGACCGGCGCGCCGATTCAGGCCGCGCCCACGATCGCCGAGGCGGCGACGCGATGATCCGGGTGCTGCTCGTCGACGATCACGCCATGCTGCGTGCGGGTTTCCGTGCGATCCTCAGCACCCAGCCGGACATCGAGGTTGTCGGCGAGGCCGCGACCGGAGCCGAGGGTGTGCGGCTCGCCACCGACCTGCAGCCCGATGTCATCACCATGGACGTGCAGATGCCCGACATGGACGGCATCGAGGCGACCCGGCGCATCGTCGCTGACCCCGCCGTCGCGGCGACGATCGCCATCGTCACGACCTTCGACCGCGACGAGTACCTGTTCCAGGCTCTGGATGCCGGTGCTGGCGGCTTCCTGCTGAAGAACGCCGGACCCGAAGAGCTGATCGCCGCCGTGCGAGCGCTCGCAGCGGGTGACGGGATCCTCGCGCCCGAGGTGACCCGTCGCGTGCTGTCGAGGTTCGCGATGTCGGGCGGCGCTTCGGCAGGCTCAGCGACCCAGAGTGCAGGCTCAGCGACCCAGGGTGGAGGCCCAGCGACCCAGAGTGCAGGCTCAGCGACCCAAAGCGAGAGCGTCCTCGCCGAGCCGCTCACCGACCGCGAGTCCGAGGTGCTCACGCTCATGGCCGACGCCCGCAGCAACGCCGAGATCGCCCGCGAGCTCTTCATCGGCGAGGCCACCGTGAAGACCCACGTCTCGCGCGTGCTGCAGAAGCTCGGCGCCCGCGACCGCGTGCAGGCGATCGTGCTCGCTCACCGCCACGGGCTTACCCGATGACCACCGCGTCCACCGCTGCACAGAAGCCCCACGCATCCCGCCCGATCACCGCCGGGATCGTCACCGCCCTGGTCGGCTTCACCAGCTCGTTCGCCGTCGTGCTCACCGGGCTCGACGCGGTGGGCGCCACCCCCGCCCAGGCCGCCAGCGGTCTGCTGGCGCTCAGCCTCACGATGGGCGCCGCCTGCATAATCCTCGCCTGGCGCTACCGCATGCCGATCACGTCGGCCTGGTCGACGCCGGGAGCTGCCCTGCTCGCCGCGGTCAGCGTCGTCGACGGCGGCTGGCCGGCCGCGGTCGGCGCCTTCCTCGTCGTCGCCGCGCTCATCCTGCTCACCGCCCTCGTGCCGCGCCTCGGCACTCTCATCGCGGCGATCCCGCCGTCGATCGCGCAGGCGATGCTCGCGGGGGTCCTCCTGCCGCTCTGCCTCGCGCCGATCACCGGCGTCGTGGCGAATCCCTGGGGCGTCGTGCCGGTGGTGCTCACCTGGCTCATCGTCACGCGGCTCGCTCCGCGCTGGGCGGTGCCCGCCGCCTTCGCGATCGCGACGGTCGTCGTGGTGGTCGGCATCGCGGCATCCGGAACCGACGTCGACCCGGCCGTGCTGCTGCCCACCCTCACCTTCACCGCCCCCACCTTCACGGTCGGGTCGATCGTCGGCATCGCGCTGCCGCTGTTCATCGTGACGATGGCGTCGCAGAACGTGCCCGGCATCGCGGTGATGCGCAGCTTCGGATACGAGGTGCCGTGGCGTCCGGCGATGCTCGTCACCGGCCTCGGCGCCGCGCTCGGCGCGCCCGCCGGCGGCCACGCGATCAACCTCGCTGCGATCAGCGCCGCTCTCGCCGCGGCTCCCGACGCGGAGCCGAACCCCGCGCGCCGCTGGATCGCCGGGGTCTCGACGGGCGTCTCGTACATCGTGCTCGGCGGCCTCTCGGCGGTCTTCGCGGCACTGGTGCTGCTCGCACCGGCCGCCGTCATCCCCGCGGTCGCCGGCCTGGCGCTCTTCGGCGCCTTCGGCTCGGCTGTGCAGCAGGCGATCGACGACCCCGGCGAGCGGATGCCCGCGGTCGTGACGTTCCTGGTCGCCGCCTCGGGCATCGCGCTGCTCGGCATCAGCGCCGCGTTCTGGGCGCTCGTCGCCGGACTCATCGTGCGCGCAGCCCTCCACCTCGGCCGCCACGCCGGCCGCTAGGCGGACCCCCGAATCCGCCGCAGGGGGGATGCCCGATGCCACCGCCCTTGCCTAGCGTGAAGTCATGAGCTTCCTCCAACTCGACGGCATCACCAAGAGCTATGGCTCGCGCAGGGTGCTCGACGGCATCCGGTTCGACGTCGCCCCCGGGCGACTGACCGGGTTCGTCGGCGGCAACGGCGCGGGCAAGACGACCACGATGCGCATCATCCTCGGCGTGCTCGCCTCCGACGGCGGCACCGTGACGCTCGACGGGCAGCCGGCGACGGCAGACGACCGGCAGCGCTTCGGATACATGCCGGAGGAGCGCGGGCTGTACCCGAAGATGAAGGTGCTCGAGCAGGTCGTCTACCTCGGTCGCCTGCACGGCTTCAGCAAGGCGGACGCCACGGCGCGCGGCACGGCACTGCTCGAGGAGCTCGGACTCGGCGAACGGCTGGACGACAAGATCGAGGCCTTGTCGCTGGGGAACCAGCAGCGCGCGCAGATCGCGGCGGCGCTCGTGCACGACCCGCAGGTGCTCATCCTCGACGAGCCGTTCTCGGGCCTCGACCCGCTCGCCGTGGACGTGGTCGCCGAGGTGCTGCAGCGCCGGGCCGCGGCGGGAGCCGCCATCCTGTTCTCGTCGCACCAGCTCGACGTCGTCGAGCGGCTGTGCGACGACCTGATCATCATCGCCGACGGCACGATCCGCGCGGCGGGGTCGCGCGAGGAGCTGCGAGCGGCGCACTCGACACTGCGATACCAGCTGCACTCCAGCGGCGACGCGGGCTGGCTGCGCGGCGAGCCGGGCGTGGCCGTCCTCGACTTCGAGGGCGGATCGGCGCTGTTCGACGTCGACGCCCCTGACACCGCGCAGCGCGTGCTGCGCCAGGCGATGGACCGCGGAGCCGTGTCGAGCTTCGCCCCGCAGCGTCCCTCCCTCGCCCAGATCTTCAAGGAGGTCATCGCATGAACAGTGCTGTCTGGCTCGTCGCCGAGCGCGAGATCACGGCGAAGCTGCGCAGTCGCGCGTTCGTCATCGCCACGGGCATCCTGCTGCTGATCGCTCTCGCGGGAGTTCTCATCGGCGGGTTCATGAGTAAGAGCCCGAGTGCGGATGCCATCGCCGTCACCTCGGAGACCTCGGCGGTGCTCGACGGGATGCCCGGCGTCGAGGCCCGCGAGGTGGCCGACCGTGCGGCGGCGGAAGAGCTCGTCACGAGCGACGAGGTGGAGGCCGCTCTGGTCCCCGGGGACCCGGCCGGTTTCGGGTACGTGGTGCTCGCGAAGGAGGGGGCGCCGTCCAGTCTCATGATGATGCTCTCTCAGTCGCCCACCGTCGAGGTGCTGCAGCCGGCCGACACCGACCCCTTGCTGCGCTACCTGGTCGCACTCGGCTTCGGCATCGTGTTCCTGATCGCCGCATCGACCTTCGGCGGCACGATCGCGCAGAGCGTGGTGGAGGAGAAGCAGACCCGGGTGGTCGAGCTGCTCATCTCGGCGATCCCGGCGCGGACGCTGCTGGCCGGCAAGGTGCTCGGCAACACGGTGCTGGCGATGGGGCAGATCATCGCGCTGTCGGTGATCGCCATCGTCGGGCTGATCGTGACCGGGCAGGAGGACGTGCTCAGCGGCATCGGCGCGCCGATTCTCTGGTTCGCGGTGTTCTTCCTTTTCGGGTTCGTGCTGCTCGCGGCGCTGTACGCCGCGGCGGCGGCGATGGTGTCGAGGCAGGAGGACATCGGCTCGACCACGATGCCGCTGATGATGCTGGTGATGGCGCCGTACTTCCTGGTGATCTTCTTCAACGACAACCCGCTGGTGCTGACGATCATGTCGTACGTGCCGTTCTCGGCACCGGTCGCGATGCCGGTGCGGATGTTCGTCGGCGAGGCGCAGTGGTGGGAGGGCGCGCTGTCGCTGCTCATCCTGCTCGCGACGTGCATCGCGGCGATCGTCGTCGCCGCGAAGATCTACGAGAACTCGCTGCTGCGGATGGGGGCGCGGGTCAAGCTCGGGGAGGCGCTGCGCGGCTGACCCGTTTCGTCGCCGCCTCCGCTCGAGAAACCACTTCCTGCCTGAGAAACCGCGTTACGCGTGGTTTCCCATGCGGGAAGTGGTTTCTCGCGTTGATGAAGCCCGACTTCCGGATGTGGGAATATGCGTGCGCATAGACTCGTTGGCATCCCTGGACGATGAGGTCCGCCCGAACTCCCGAACAGCGAAAGGCCTCACCTGATGAGCAACCCCATCCTCGATCGCACCGCGCAGACCGAGCACCCCGTCCTGGACGTCCTCGCCGACCGGTGGAGCCCCCGCGCGTTCGACTCCGAGGCGCCGATCGACGAGGCCAAGCTCTCCTCCGCGCTCGAGGCCGCCCGCTGGAGCCCGAGCGCCAACAACTCGCAGCCGTGGCGCTTCATCGTCGCGCGCCGGGGCTCGGAGCTGCACCGCGGCATCCACTCGGCGCTGATGGGCTTCAACCAGGCGTGGGCCGGAAACGCCGCGGCGCTCATCGTCGCCGTCGCCGAGACCGCGAACGAAGAGGGCGCCCCGATCTCGCACGCCGTGTACGACCTCGGCCAGTCGGTCGCGCACCTGTCGGTGCAGGCACACCACGACGGCCTGGTCGTGCACCAGATGAGCGGCTTCGACGCGGACGACATCCGCGAGCTCACCGGCCTCGGCGAGCGCTTCACCCCGATCACCGTCATCGCCCTGGGCGACCTGGGTGATGCGGGCGCGCTGCCCGAGGTGCTGCAGGAGCGCGAGTCGGCTCCCCGCGTTCGTCGTCCGATCGACGAGACGCTGCTCGCCAACGCCTGAGCCGCGCATCCCTCCTCGAGAGCGCCGTCCCGTCCGGGCGGCGCTCTCGCCGTCAGCGGGTGCCCGTCCTGCCGATCGGTCGGAGCGCGGGTTCGGGAGCCGGGCGATCGAGGGCGGTCAGGGCGGGGTGAGTCCCTACAGCATCCCGCCCATACGCCTGCGCGACGGCGATCACTGCGCTCAGCGCCGCGCCGTCGCCGCTGAGCAGCAGCGGTGATGTCGACGAGAACTGGCACACCAGTGTCTGGGAGGCCACCTCGGGGTACACGGCCGTCATCGCGGCGTAGTCGAACGAGAGCCACTCACCACTCGCGTGGACGGCGATCCGATGCGACGTCACGTAGGCGCCGGTGTTCTGCCACTCGCGCCACTGGGTGGCCGCCTGCTTATCTGCCTGCGACCGAGCTGCCGCGTTCGCGATCGCCGTCACCGCCAGCGCTCCGACGATGAAGGCTGGTCTCCCGAGCGCGACGGTCGACGACTGCCGGTACGTGATGTCTTGACCGTAGTACCGGGCGTACGTCACGGGCACGTGCCCGAAGAACACCTCTCCCTGATCCGGCACGACATCCCATTGCGCAGGGAGTGCGGGCGGCATCTGCCCCGCCATGATCGATGTCCGAACAGCGCGGGCATGCTCCCATGCCGCGGCGGAACTGCGAGCTGCAGCGAGCTGCTGCTGTTCGAATGGCGTGAACCGGCCCTTCGCACGCTGCGCACGCCGGTGCACACGAGTCATCTCCACGATCGACCACACGAGCATCCAGATCGGCACGCCGACGGCCAGCAGCATAAGCAGCAGCTGGGCAAGCACGAGCCCGGCAATGCCACTGCCTTCGGCGCTCGTCTGGGCCTCACGCGCCGCCATCATCAGCAGCATCGCGACGAGGTATGACAGCGGCGCGCTGACGAGGAGCACGATCCACTTGAGGTGCCGTCTCATGCACCCATGGTCGCACGACGGCAGAACGGCTTCGCACCGCACTTTCTTCCCTGTGGACAGCGATGCGACCGTCGCGCGATGCTCTTCGCGTCAGCGGGGCTTGCTCTCGCTGTCGCTCAGCGCGTCTGCGGCGCGCACCAGCGCCAGGTGCGAGAACGCCTGCGGAGTGTTGCCGAGCTGCCGACCGGCGACCGGGTCGTACTCCTCCGCCAGCATCCCGACGTCGTTGGTCAGCCCGCAGAGCCGGTCCATCAGCTCCGCCGCCTCGTCTCGCCGGCTGGTGCTGGCGTACTGCTCGACCAGCCAGAACGAGCATGCGAGGAACGGGCTCTCCTCACCCGCCAGGCCGTCGACACCACTCTCCGTTCGGTAGCGGTGCAGCAGCCCGTCGTGCATGAGCGTCTGCTCGATGCGGGCCACCGTCGCCAGCATCCGCTCGTCGTCGGGTCGGCAGTAGCCGACCTGCGGCAGCAGCAGCAGCGACGCATCCACTTCATCGGTGTCGTAGTGCTGGGTGAAGTGCCCGTTGCGCACGCCCCGGGTGTCGATCTCCTCGCGCATCCGGTCGCGCAGCTTGCGCCAGGTGTCGACCGCACCGGGCAGCCCGTACTCCTCCACCGCCCGCACACCCCGATCGAACGCCGCCCACATCATCACCCGCGAGTGCGTGAACATGCGTGCCGGCCCGCGGATCTCCCACAGGCCCTGATCGGGATGATCGATCTGATCCGACGCGAAGCGCAGCAGGCTGCGCTCGAGCGGCCACGAGAACTCGCTGTCGGCGAGTCCCGCCTTCCGCGCAGCCGACAGGGTCACGAGCACCTCACCCACGACATCCGCCTGGTACTGCCCCCATGCGCCGTTTCCGACGCGCACCGGTCCGGAGTCGGCGTACCCGGGCAGCGCGGCGAGCACGCTCTCGGTGAGATCGCGCTCCCCCGCGAGCCCGTACATGATCTGCAGATCGGCAGGGTCTCCCGCGACCGCACGCAGCAGCCACTCGCGCCAGCTGTCGGCGAGCCCGAGGAAGCCGTGATCGAGCAGCGCCTCGAGCGTGAGCGCGGCGTCGCGCAGCCAGACGTAGCGGTAGTCCCAGTTGCGCTCGCCGCCGAGCTGCTCGGGCAGCGCCATGGTCGCGGCTGCCGCGATGCCGCCGGTCTCGTGATTCGTGAGAGCGCGCAGGATCAGCAGCGAGCGCACCACCTTGTCGTGGTGCGGTCCGGCGTGCTCGACGGTGTCGGCCCAGCTCTGCCACCACGTCTTGGTCACCTCGAGCGCGTGATCGACGTCGAGCGGGTCGGGTGCCGGGCGGTGCGACGGGAACCAGGACAGCTGCAGGTCGTGCACATCGCCGGCTCCCACGCGCACCTCGCCGCGGTGCTCGTGGTCGACGGCCTTCAGCCGCGCACCGCGCACCACGAGCGCATCCGGCCCTGCCATGGCGACCAGCTGCGGCTGGTCGTCGGTCCCGGTCTGCCGCATCCACGGCATGGCACGGGAGTAGTCGAACCGGATGCTGAGCCGCTGCGTGAACGTCATATCACCGGCCACCCCGACGACGCGGCGCACGACATCCGTCCGCCGGATCTGCACGCCGGGGTCCGGGTCGATGGGCATGAAGTCGTGCACCTCGGCGACCGCGTCACCGCTCTGCCACCGGGTGATCAGCACGAACGTGTCGCGATCGTAATGACGGGTGGCGGTGGCATCCGGGTCGTCGGGGCGCAGCATCCACCGCCCGTGCGATTCGTCACCCAGCAGGGCCGCGAACGTGCTGGCGGAGTCGAGCCGCGGCAGGCACAGCCAGTCGATGCTGCCCTCCCTCGACACGAGCGCCGCAGTGCGGCAGTTGCTGAGCAGGGCGTAGTCCTCGATTCGCGTCACCACGAGCGCAGTCTGTCATCGGAGCCGAACCCACTCCACCCCCCTTGCGCTCGGTTCGACGACGACTACCCTCGGTGCCATGTCGACGACCAGAACACTCTTCATCCTCGGCGCCACCGGCGACCTCACCTCACGCCTGCTGCTGCCCTCGCTCGCGTCTCTGCTCGGCAAAGAGCAGAACCGCCGGGTCGTGCTGCGCGGGTCCGGCACGGAGGACTGGGATGCCGAGACCTGGCGCACCACCGTGAAGAAGGCGTTCGCCGATTCCCCCCAGGCACTCGACCAGGTCGACCTCGCGGACTACGCTCAGGCGGATGTGACGGATGCCTCGGCCGTAGCGGCCCTCGTCGACACGCTCGACCCGGATACCGTGCTCTACTTCGCCCTGCCGCCGGCCGTCACCGCCGCGGCGATCGACGCGATGGCCGGGCTCACGCTTCCCGAGGGAACCGTGCTCGCGATGGAGAAGCCGTTCGGCCAGGACGAGGCGAGCGCGCGCGCGCTCAATGACAAGCTGCTGGCGCTCGTGCCCGAGAAGCAGATCTTCCGCGTCGATCACTTCCTCGGGCGGTCGACGCTGCTGAACCTGCTCGGCGTGCGCCTGGCCAACCGCATCTGGGAGCCGGTGTGGTCGGCAGAGCACATCCAGGAGGTGCTGATCCGCTTCGACGAATCGGTCGCGCTCGAAGGCCGTGCCCGCTACTACGACAAGGCCGGCGCGCTCATCGACATGATCCAGAGTCACCTGCTGCAGGTGCTGGCGCTGCTCGCGATGGATCCGCCCGCGACGCTGCACGAGCGCGACCTGCGCGACGCGAAGGCGGCTGTGCTGCGGGCTACGCACGTGATGGGCGACGACCCGGCTCGCTTCTCGCGCCGCGCGCAGTACACGGCCGGCAACCAGCAGCTCGCCGATGGGGGATCCCGCAAGCTGCCCTCGTACAGCGATGAGGAGGGCATCGACGTCTCCCGGCAGACCGAGACGCTCGCCGAGGTCGTCTTCGAGGTCTCCAGCGACCGCTGGGCCGGGGTGCCGTTCATCCTGCGCTCGGGCAAGGCGCTCGAGCGCAAGCACTCCGAGATCGTGGTGACATTCAAGCCGGTGCGGCACGTGCCGCCGGGGCTGAACGGCGTCCCCGCCGACGGCGGCCGCCTCACCTTCTCACTCGGACCCGATGAGATGCACCTGCGCCTGCACGTGACCGGAGGCGACGATCCGTTCGCGCTGCGCGACGAGGATCTCGTCGCGGGCCTGGGTGCTGGGCAGCAGCGGTCGTACGAGGAGGTGATCGAAGAGCTGCTCGACGGTGACGTCGCCCTGTCGGTGCGCGCGGATGAGGCCGAGCAGTGCTGGCGGATCATCCAGCCGGTTCGGGATGCCTGGGCTCGCGGCGAGACGCCGCTCGACGAGTATCCGGCCGGCTCCACCGGCCCCTCGTCCTGGCAGACCTCGCACAGCGACTAGCCTTCCCGCACCCGCGAAGACGCCGCGAGACTTCCCTTCCAGCGTGAGACCGAGCGCCGGAGCGCAGGTCTCGTGCCGGAGGTGAAGTCTCGCGGTACGTCAGGGCGGCGGACTCAGTGCTCGGGCACCTGCACCGGCACTTCCTTGCCCTCCCGGTCGACGATCCGGCCGTCGACGATCGAGTCGCCGTCCTCGAACGCGTCGAGGTACTGCACCGGGATACTGCGCGTGGGTGCCGCGACGAAGCTGTTGGCGTTCTTCGAGCGGCGGGCGCCGACGTGGTTGAACAGCAGGTTGAGGAAGATCGCGGCGACCGCGGCCGAGCTGATGCCCGAGTGGAAGATGGTGTTGAACCAGTCGGGCATCTGGTCGTAGATGGTCGGAGCGGCGATCGGCAGCATGCCGATGCCGATCGACGCCGCCACGATGATGAGGTTCATGTTGCCGCGGTAGTCGACCTTGGCCAGCGTGCGGACACCGGATGCCGCGACCGAGCCGAACAGCACGATGCCCGCGCCACCCAGGACCGGGGAGGGGATCTCGCCGACGACGCGGCCGAGCACCGGCAGCAGACCGAGGATGACCAGCACCACGCCTCCGGCGGTGACGACGAAACGGCTCTTCACACCGGTGATGGCGACCAGGCCGACGTTCTGCGCGAATGCCGACTGGGTGAACGTGCCGAAGACCGGCGACACGGCACTGGAGAGCATATCGGCGCGCAGGCCGTCGGCGATGCGCTTCTTGTCGACCTTGGTGCCCACGATCTCGCCCACAGCGAGGATGTCGGCCGTGGTCTCGGTGAGGGTCACGAGGATCACGATGAACATCGAGATGATCGCGGCGATCTCGAACGTCGGCCAGCCGAACGCGAACGGCGTCGGGAAGGCGAAGATGGCGCCCTCGCCGACCTGCGAGAAGTCGACCCGGCCGAGGAAGGCGGCGAAGATCGTGCCGGCGACGATGGCGAGCAGGATCGACAGGCGAGAGACGGCCCCGATCGGCACCTTGCTGAGGATCAGCACGAACAGCAGCGTCACGAATGCGAGCAGCAGGTTCTGCGGCGAGCCGTAGTCGTCGGCAGTCGCGTTGCCGCCCATGGCCCAGCGCGCGGCGACGGGCAGCAGGGTCAGGCCGATGGTGGTGATGACGACGCCGGTGACGACCGGCGGGAAGAACCGGATCACCATCGCGAAGATCGGTGCGATCAGCAGACCGAGGACGGATGCCGCTATCACCGACCCGAACACGGCCGGCAGCCCGCCGCCGTTCGTGACGATCGCGCCCATGGTCGCCACACCGGCGAACGACACGCCCTGCACGAGCGGCAGCTGTGAACCGAAGAACGGGATGCCGACCGTCTGCAGGATGGTCGCCAGGCCGCCCATGAAGAGGCACGACGCGATGAGCACGCCGATCTCTGCCGGGCTGAGTCCGGCGAGCTGCCCGATGATCAGCGGCGGCGCGATGATGCCGCCGTACATCGTCAGCACGTGCTGGAGTCCGTACCCGAAGGTGGCGCCGATGGACAGGCGTTCATCTTCGGGGCGGAGGACGTCGTTCTTCTGCTTGCTCATTTCCTGACCTCTTCGTCGAGTGCGGGGCTCGCAGGTGTGCTCACGGGTGAGTGGGCTCAGTGCGCATGTCTGCGGATCCGGGTGCTCCGTCATCGGAGTAGTTCAGATTCAACCACGCAGACCGCGCACCGTCAACGATTTTTTCCGAAACGCGAATGAACTATTTCACATGTCGGAACTCGACGGGTCGTCCCGCGCGCTCGAACGCACGGAAAACCCACGAGACGTACCTTCCAGCATGAGAAACCGCGCTGGAACGCGTTTCTCATGCTGGAAGTGAAGTCTCGCGGGCCCAGGGCGCGAAACCGGGCCCGAGGGGTCAGGCGCCGGCGGCCGTGAGCGCCAGTCCGCTGCCGTCGGCCGCGACGTCCACGCGCACCATGTCGCCGTCGCGCACGCCGCCCGAGAGCAGCGCCGTCGCAAGGCGGTTCTGGACCTCGGTCTGGATGAGCCGGCGCAGCGGCCGGGCGCCGAACACCGGGTCGTAGCCGCGCTCGGCGAGCCAGGCCCTGGCATCCGGGGTCACGGCCAGCGTCAGCCGGCGATCCGCGAGCCGACGCTGCAGTCCGTCGACCGCCAGCTCGACGATCTGCGCGAGGTCGTCGTGCGAGAGCGCCGAGAACATCACGATGTCATCGAGACGGTTCAGGAACTCCGGGCGGAACGACTGCCGCACGAGCGCCATCACCGCCTCGCGCTTCTCGTCGGGCGACATGACGGGGTCGATGAGGATGGGCGAGCCGATGTTCGAGGTGAGGATGAGGATGACGTTCGAGAAATCGACCGTGCGCCCCTGCCCGTCGGTCAGCCGGCCATCGTCGAGCACCTGCAGCAGCACGTCGAACACCTCGGGATGCGCCTTCTCGACCTCATCGAGCAGCACGACCGAGTACGGACGCCGACGCACGGCCTCGGTCAGCTGACCACCCTGCTCGTAGCCGATGTACCCGGGAGGGGCGCCGACGAGGCGCGACACGGAGTGCTTCTCGCCGTACTCGCTCATGTCGATGCGAACCATCGCGTGCTCGTCGTCGAAGAGGAACGCGGCGAGCGCCTTGGCGAGCTCGGTCTTGCCGACGCCGGTCGGTCCGAGGAAGAGGAACGAGCCGGTGGGACGACCGGGGTCGCTGATGCCGGCGCGCGAGCGCCGCACGGCATCCGAGACGGCCTTCACCGCCTCCTTCTGCCCGATCAGACGGCGGCCGAGCTCGCTCTCGAGATGCAGCAGCTTCTCGCTCTCGCCCTGCAGCAGCCTGCCGACCGGGATGCCCGTCCATGCGGCGATCACGGCGGCGATGTCCTCTTCGGTGACCTGCTCGTTGACCATGCGGCCCTCGTTCGAGACGGCCGCCTCGGCCTGCTCGGCCTCGGCGATCTCGGCGTTCAGGCGCCGGATGGTCTCGTACTCGAGCTTGGATGCCTTCGTGTAGTCGCCCTCGCGCATCGCCAGGTCACGCTGGGTGGTGGCCTCGTCGAGCTGCTTCTTCAGTTCGCCGACCCGGTTCAGCCCCTGACGCTCGCGCGCCCAGCGCTCTTCGAGCGCGTCGAGCTCGCTCTCGAGCCCGGCCATCTGCTCGCGCAGCGCCGCGAGGCGCTCCTTCGACGCGGCGTCCTTCTCCTTCTTCAGCGCGAGCTCTTCCAACTTCATCCGGTCGACCTGGCGCTTGAGCTCGTCGATCTCGACGGGCGAGGAGTCGATCTCCATCTTCAGCCGCGACATGGCCTCGTCGATCAGGTCGATCGCCTTGTCCGGCAGCTGGCGGCTGGGCAGGTAGCGGTTCGACAGCGCCGCGGATGCCACGAGCGCGGTGTCCGAGATCGTGACCCCGTGGTGCGCCTCGTACCGCCCCTTCAGTCCACGCAGGATCGCGACGGTGTCCTCGACGGTCGGCTCGCCGACGTACACCTGCTGGAAGCGGCGCTCGAGCGCGGCGTCCTTCTCGATGAACTCGCGGTACTCGTTGAGAGTGGTGGCGCCGATCATGCGCAGCTCGCCGCGGGCGAGCATGGGCTTGAGCATGTTGGATGCCGCGACCGAGCCCTCGCCGCCGCCCGCGCCCATGAGCACGTGCAGCTCGTCGATGAACGTGATGACCTTGCCGTCGGACTCGGTGATCTCCTTGAGCACGCTCTTCAGCCGCTCCTCGAACTGACCGCGGTACATGGCACCGGCGACGAGCGCGGAGATGTCGAGCGAGACGAGCTCCTTGTCCTTAAGGGACTCGGCGACGTCTCCCGCGACGATGCGCTGCGCGAGCCCCTCGACGACGGCGGTCTTGCCGACGCCGGGCTCGCCGATGAGCACGGGGTTGTTCTTCGTGCGCCGGGTGAGCACCTGGCTCACGCGACGGATCTCGCTGTCGCGGCCGATCACCGGATCGAGCTTGCCCTGGCGGGCGCGATCGGTGAGGTTGATGCCGAACTGCTCGAGGGCGCTCTGCTGCTCTTCACTCTGTGCCGGGTTGGTCATTCGTTCCTCCTGGAGGGAGACTCCTTCAAAGTTGAGTTGTGTTGACTCAAGTTTAGATCCTGCGCCACGGAAGGGCAACCCGTCGCTCTTGACCGAAGCTCGGACGGCCGATTACACTGACCGACATCATGAGGATTCTCCTCAACTCAGCGCAGAGAGGGGTCGCGATGCTGCAGTACGTTCACGTTCACGCCACCGCCCCCGTCGAGAGCTCCACCGCCTGGGGCAACTGGTACGCCCACGGCGCCTGAGCAGCCGCCCACGGAATCGCCCTTCCCGACGATTCCGAGGCCTCGCCGTCGGTTCGCCTGAGATCAGCGCGCCCGCGCGCGACGTCGCGATCGCATCATGCGATCGGAGCGGCGCCCACCCCTCGGAATCCCCGCCGGCACGCGAGCAGCGTGCGCCGACGCCGACGCGTCATACCCGAGGAGAGACAATGACTGACATCACGGTCACCGTGAACGGGCGGAGCCGCCCGCTCGACGGTGTGCCCACCCACACGACCGCTCTGGACTGGCTGCGCGACTGCGGGCTCCCCGGCAGCAAGGAGGGCTGCGCCGAGGGCGAGTGCGGCGCCTGCGCCATGATGATCGCCACCCCCGACGATGACGGCACCACCCGCTGGACGCCGGTGAACGCGTGCCTCGTGCCGGTCTACGCCCTCGACGGGCAGGAGATCGTGACGGCCGAGGGGCTCGGCGGGGTCGAGAACCTGCATCCGGTGCAGCAGAAGCTGGCCGAGGCCGGCGGCTCGCAGTGCGGGTACTGCACTCCCGGCTTCGCATGCAGCATGGCGGCCGAGTACTACCGTCCCGAGCGCGGCACCGGCTGCCCCGCTCATGACGGCGAGCAGCAGCACGGCGAGGGCCCGGATGACGACGGCCTCGAGGCCGGCCCGAACGGGTTCGACCTGCACGCGCTCAGCGGCAACCTGTGCCGCTGCACAGGCTACCGACCGATCCGCGACGCGGCCTACTCGCTCGGCTCGCCCGAGCAGGATGACCCGCTCCAGCAGCGCCTGTCGCAGCCGGCTCCCTCAGCCGTCGCGACGGAAGCCGAGGTCGCCGGGTCGCGCTTCGTCCGTCCCCCCAGCCTCGCCGACGCCCTGCGTCTGCTTCGCGATGAGCCGGATGCCCTGATCGTGGCGGGATCGACGGACTGGGGCGTCGAGGTCAACCTCCGCGGTCGCCGCGCGCCTTTCGTCATCGCGATCGACCAGCTCGAAGAGCTGCGCGCACTCACCGTCACCGATGACATGGTCGAGATCGGAGCGGCGCTGCCGCTGTCCGACGTCGAACGCCGCCTCGATGGCCGTGTGCCGCTGCTGGCCAAGCTGTTCCCCCAGTTCGCATCGCGCCTCATCCGCAACCGCGGGACCATCGGCGGCAATCTCGGCACCGGCTCGCCGATCGGCGACACCCCGCCGGCACTGCTCGCGCTGGACGCGAGGCTGGTGCTGGCATCCGCTGACGGCGAGCGCGAGGTGCCGCTGGCCGAGTACTTCACCGGCTACCGGCAGACCGTGCGCGCGAAAGACGAGCTGATCACCGCGGTGCGCATCCCCCTCCCCCTGTCGGAGTACACCGCGTTCCACAAGATCTCGAAGCGCCGCTTCGACGACATCTCTTCCGTCGCGCTCGGCTTCGCCTTCGACATCACCGGCGGCACGGTCACCTCTGCCCGCATCGGCCTGGGCGGCGTCGCCGCCACCCCGCTGCGCGCCACCGCCACCGAGGAGGCGCTGATCGGCAAGCCGTGGAACATCACCACGGTGAAGGCGGCCTCCGCCGTGCTGCAGTCCGAGGGCACGCCGATGTCCGACCACCGCGCCAGCGGCGACTACCGCGCGCACATGCTGGGCTCCGCCCTGCTGAAGTTCTACAGCCAGACCGTCATCCAGTCGAAGGAGGTGTCGGTGTGAACACGCTCGCCGACCGCCCCGAGAACCCCGTCGTCGGACGCCCCGCCGTGCACGAGAGTGCAGCGCTGCACGTGACCGGAGCGGCGATGTACACCGACGACATCGCCGCGCAGACCGCCGGCGTGCTCACCGCCTGGCCGGTGCAGTCCGCCAGCGCGCACGCTCGCGTGAGCATCGACGTCTCGGGCGCCTACGAGGTGCCCGGCGTCGTGCGCGTGCTTACCGCCGACGACGTGCCCGGCCTGAACGACGCCGGCATCCGCAACGACGAGCCGCTGTTTCCGAGCGAGGCCATGTTCTACGGTCACGCGCTGGTGTGGGTGCTCGCGGAGACGACCGAGGCCGCACGCCTCGGCGCCGAGCGGGTGAAGGTCGAGTACGACGAGCTCCCCTCGCTGATCACGGTGCACGACGCCATCCAGGCCGGATCGTTCATGGGCACCCGGCGCACGGTCGCCCGCGGCGACGCGGCTGCGGGACTCGCCGCCTCGACGCACGTGTTCGAGGGAGTCACCGAGTTCGCGGGGCAGGAGCACTTCTACCTCGAGACGCACGCGTCGTTCGCCGTGCGCGACTCCGAGGGGCAGTACTTCATCCAGTGCTCCACGCAGCACCCGACCGAGACGCAGGACCTCGTCTCGCACGTGCTGGGCATCCACGCGAACGAGGTCACCGTGCAGTGCCTGCGCATGGGCGGCGGCTTCGGCGGCAAGGAGATGCAGCCGCACGGCTTCGCCGCCATCGCCGCGCTCGGGGCCAAGCTCACCGGACGCCCGGTGCGGGTGCGCCTGAACCGCACGCAGGATCTCACGATGACCGGCAAGCGGCATCCCTTCCACATCAGCTGGAAGGTCGGTCTCGACGAGAACGGCATGCTGCAGGCTCTCGATGCCGTGCTCACCGCCGACGGCGGCTGGTCGATCGACCTGTCAGAGCCCGTGCTCGGCCGCGCGCTCTGCCACCTCGACAACGCCTACTGGATCCAGAACGTGCACGCCTACGGGCAGATCGCGAAAACCAACAAGCAGTCGAACACCGCGTACCGCGGCTTCGGGGGTCCGCAGGGCGTGTTCCTCATCGAGGACATCCTCGGCCGGGTCGCCCCCGCACTCGGCGTCGATCCGCTCGAGCTGCGACGCCGCAACTTCTACCAGCCGGGTCAGCACACCCCGTACGGCCAGCTGGTGAAGGACGCCGAGCGGATGCCGACGATCTGGGACCAGCTCGCCGACGAGGCGTCGATCGCCCAGCGTCGCGCCGAGATCGACGCGTTCAACGCGGCCAGCCCCGACGTGAAGCGCGCGATCTCGATGACGCCGATCAAGTTCGGCATCTCATTCAACTTCGCCGCGTTCAACCAGGCCGGTGCGCTCGTGCACGTCTACAAGGACGGATCGGTGCTGGTCAACCACGGCGGCACCGAGATGGGTCAGGGCCTACACACGAAGATGCTGCAGATCGCGGCCACCGCCCTGGGCCTGGAGCTGCACCAGGTGCGTCTCGCCCCCACTCGCACCGACAAGGTGCCGAACACGTCGGCCACGGCCGCGTCATCGGGTGCCGACCTCAACGGCGGTGCGGTGAAGAACGCCTGCGAGCAGATCCGCGACCGCATGGCCGCTGTCGCCGGGCGCCTGCTGGGCGTCGACGAACGCGACGTGCGCTTCGGCGGCGGCTACGTGACCGCCCTCGGCAAGCCCGAGCGCGTGAGCTTCGCCGAGGTCGCGAAGGCCGCCTACTTCCAGCGCGTGCAGCTGTTCGCCGCCGGCTACTACCGCACGGCTGGTCTGCACTGGAACCCCGAGACCATGCAGGGCTCGCCATTCAAGTACTTCGCCTACGGCGCCGCGGCCACCGAGGTCGAGATCGACGGCTTCACCGGCGCGTACCGCATCCGCCGGGTGGACATCGTGCACGACGTGGGCGACTCGCTCTCGCCGATGCTCGACATCGGCCAGATCGAGGGCGCGTACGTGCAGGGCATGGGCTGGCTCACGCTCGAGGATCTGCGTTGGGATGCCACCGACGGCCCGCACCGCGGCCGCCTGCAGACGCAGTCGGCGTCGACCTACAAGCTGCCGAGCTTCTCGGAGATGCCCGAGGAGTTCAACGTGCGCCTGTTCCAGAACGCCCGTGAGGATGGCGCTGTCTACGGCTCGAAGGCCGTCGGCGAGCCGCCGTTCATGCTCGCGTTCAGCGCACGAGAGGCGCTGCGCGAAGCGGTCGCGGCCTTCGGCCCGGCAGGGCACTCTGTCGAGCTCGCCTCTCCGGCGACAGCCGAGTCGGTGTACTGGGCGGTCGAGACCGCGCGCGCAGCGCTGGGCGCGGCGGAGCCTGCGCCCCAACTCGCAGCGGTCTGAGATGGTCGACTGGCTGGATGCCCTGCGCGCGCTGCGCGAGAGCCGCACGCCCGCGGTGATCGTGACCCTGGCGATGGTGCGCGGGCACGCGCCCCGCAACGGCGGCGCGAAGATGGTCATCTCGCCTGGCGACCAGTTCGGCACGATCGGCGGCGGGAACCTCGAGGCGACCGCCGCCGACCGCGCCCGCGAGATGCTCGCCTCGGGCACGGCCGAGCCCCAGCTGCTCACGCTGACGCTCAGCGATAAGGCCACGACCGAGTACGGCGTGCAGTGCTGCGGAGGGGAAGTCACCATCATGCTGGAGCCGGTTCGCGTCGTGCCCACCGTGGCGGTGTTCGGCATGGGCCATGTGGGCCTCGAGCTCACGCGGATCCTCTCGCGGCACGAGCTGTCGCTGCACCTCGTCGACTCCCGCGCAGAGATGCTCGACCCGGCGCGCCTCGCCCCCGCCACGACCGACGCCGCAGCGCGCATCCAGGTGCATCACGCGCCGGTGCCCGAGGCCGCCCTGCTGGACATCCCCGCGGGCGCCCACGTGCTCGTCATGACGCACGACCACGTCGAGGACCTCGCGATCGTCGACCAGTCGCTGCGCTCGCCGGGGATCGGGTCGATCGGCCTGATCGGCTCGGCGTCGAAGTGGGCGCGGTTCCGCAAGAGGCTGCGCGAGCTCGGCCACACCGACGCGGAGCTCGCCCGGGTGACGACTCCGATCGGCATCCCAGAGGTGTCGGGCAAGCAGCCCGCGGTCATCGCGGTGAGCGTCGCCGCCCGCATTCTCCAGCTGATCGAGGAGGCGGCACCGCGGGCATCCGAATGACATTCTTCGGATAGCCGGAATGCGCGAAACGCATTCCGGCTATTGCTGATCCGCAAACGCGTGAATGAGTGCATTCATTCACGCTGCAATCGTGCGCTACGGGAATTCCTGTGCCCGCAGGGAAAGGATCCGCACAGCAGAAAGGTCCCGATCCTCGACATCGAGAATCGGGACCTTTCCGACCAGCATCCTCAGCCCGCGAGCATCGCCTCGATCGGCCCGCGGACGAAATACAGCGCGAAGCCGGCCGCGACGATCCACATCAGCCAGTGCACCTTCCTGGCGCGACCGGAGAAGGCATTCACCAGCGCCCACGAGATGAACCCCACCCCGATGCCGTTGGCGATCGAGTAGGTCAGCGGCATCGTGACGATGGTGAGGAACGCCGGCAGCGCCACCGCGAACTTCGTGAACTTGATCTCGCGGATCTGCGACATCATCATCGCCCCGACCACCACCAGGGCTGCCGAGCCCACCTCGATCGGCACCACGAGGGTGAGCGGGGTGACGAACATCGACAGCAGGAACAGCACGCCGACGACGAGCGAGGCAAGGCCCGTTCGAGCGCCCTCGCCGATGCCCGAGGCGCTGTCGACGTAGACGGTGTTCGATGACGTGGAGGTCACGCCGCCCGCCACCGCGCCGAAGCCCTCGACGACGAACGCGGCGCGAAGTCGCGGGAAGGTGCCGTCCTTGTAGGCCAGGCCGGCGTTCTTGGCGAGACCGGTCATCGTGCCCATCGCGTCGAAGAAGTTCGAGAAGACGAGCGTGAACACGAGCATGGTGGCGGAGAGCACGCCGACGCGGCCGAAGGCGCCGAACAGGTCGAACTGGCCGATCAGGCCGAAATCGGGCACCGTGATCCACGCGGCAGGAAGCTCGGGGATCGTCATGTGCCAGCCGTTCGGATCCTCGAAAGACGGCCCGAGCTTGAGCACGGACTGCGCGATCAGCGCCACGACCGTGCTCACCACGATGCCGATGAGGATGCCGCCCGGCACCTTGCGCGCCACGAGGATGCCGATCAGCACCAGCCCGAACAGGAAGATCAGCGTGGGCACGGAGGTGATCGAGCCGTTGTCGCCGAGCTGCACAGGCGGTCCGCCGGCGGTGCGGTTGACGAAGCCCGAGTCGACGAAGCCGATGAAGGCGATGAACAGGCCGATGCCGACGGTGATCGCCGCCTTCAGCGCCTGCGGCACCGCCTTGAAGATGGCGGTGCGGATGCCGGTGGCGCCGAAGAGCACGATCAGCAGCCCGTTGATCACGACGAGCCCCATCGCCTCGGGCCAGGTGACCTGGCCGACGACAGAGACGGCGAGGAAGGAGTTGATGCCGAGCCCCGCCGCGAGTGCGAACGGCAGCCTTGCCACCACGCCGAACAGGATCGTCATCACACCGGCCGTGAGGCCCGTGGCGGCGCCGATCTGCGCGGCATCCAGCGCCCCGTCCGTCACGTCGGTGACGCCGCCGAGGATCAGCGGATTGAGGATGACGATGTATGCCATCGTCACGAACGTGACCACGCCGCCGCGGATCTCCCGTGCGACGGTCGACCCTCGTCGGGTGATCTCGAAGAACCGGTCGAATCCGTTCTTCGGTGTGGCGTCGACGGTGCTCGTCGCGCCGGTGGCCAGGGGCGGCAGCTGTTCACCGCCGCGGGCGAAGTGCTCGGCGGCGTCGTTGCCGACCACCTCGGTCGTGGATGTGTCGGCCTCGGATGGGCGCGCGGAAGGAGGGACAGGTGAAGACATCATCGGCTCCGGAGAAGGGTGAAGGGGTTCAGTACTCGATGCGGGTGGGCGTGCTTGCCCACTCGGTGAAGGGGGCGACGCGCTGCCCGGGCGGCAGCGCGATGTCGGTCACGGGCATGACAGCCCGATCGGAGTCGTCGCCTTCGAAGTAGCGGTAGAACGCCGCATCGTCGAAGCCGGCGTCAGCGGCATCGTGCCGGTCGGCGGCGAAGTACACCCGGTCGATCCGCGCCCACAGCGACGTGGCGAGGCACATCGGGCAGGGCTCGCAGCTCGTGTAGAGCGTCGCTCCCGACAGGTCGAAGGTGCCGAGGCCGCGGCACGCGTTGCGGATCGCCGTGACCTCGGCATGCGCGGAGGGATCGAGATCGGCGGTGACCCGGTTCACGCCCTCGAAGACCTGCCCGTCGGCCGTGACGACCACGGCCCCGAAGGGTCCGCCCGCGTTGCGGACGTTCTCGACGGCGATGCGCACGGCTTCTGCCAGGTATTCGGCCGGGTCTGGTCTGGTCGTCGGGTCGGTCTGCGATTCGGATATCGGCATAGCGCTGCTGTTCATACGAGAGCTTCCTTGCTGTCGTAGCAGTGATACGGCTTATCGAGTCGGATCCGGATGGGATCGTTCTGCGAGATATACGTCGAACCGCTGACTGTTCAATTGCGCCGCTTCTCGGATATGCGGCTGCTGCAAGAATAGCAACATCATTTGCCGGCGTCCAGAGAATTCCGGCGCGCATTCTTGAAATCCACGGCGCATCCCCGTTGCGGGGAATTGACACGGGCTTCAGCGGGTCCGCACCCCGGCATCCGGTGCTAGCGTTTCAACGCGAGAGGACGTGATCATGGCGAGCAGGCGCATCGACGGCGACGGCCGTCCCGCGAATGCGTCGGCCGCGCTCACCGACCGGCTCGACCGTCCGCTGCGTGACCTGCGCATCTCGGTGACCGACCGCTGCAACTTCCGCTGCGTGTACTGCATGCCCAAGGAGATCTTCGGGCGCGACTACGCGTTCCTCGACCGCGACGAGCTGCTGAGCTTCGAGGAGATCACGCGCATCGCCACCGTCGCCGCGGCCCACGGAGTGCAGAAGCTGCGCCTCACGGGAGGCGAGCCGCTGCTGCGCCGCGGCATCGAGCAGCTCATCGAGCAGCTCGCCGCCATCCGCACTCCCGAAGGTCAGCCGCTCGACCTGGCCCTGACCACCAACGGCTCCGCCCTCGCGATGAAGGCACCGGCCCTGAAGGCCGCGGGTCTGAAGCGCGTGACGGTGTCGGTCGACTCGCTCGACGACGAACTCTTCCAGCGCATGAACGACGTGCGCTTCCCGGTGAGCCGGGTGCTCGACGGCATCGACGCCGCGCACGCCGCAGGCCTCGGACCCATCCGGCTCAACATGGTCGTCAAGCGCGGGGTCAACGACGACGAGATCCTCAGCATGGCCGGGCATTTCAAGGGCACCCCGTACACCCTGCGCTTCATCGAGTACATGGACGTCGGCAACACCAACGGCTGGTCGCTCGACGAGGTCGTGCCGTCTGCCGAGATCATCGAGCGCATCGGCGCGGTGTTCCCCCTCGAGCCGGTGGCGCCGACCGTGCACGGCGAGACCGCGAAGCGCTGGCGCTACGCCGACGGCAGCGGTGAGATCGGCGTGATCTCCAGCGTCACCAACGCGTTCTGCGGCACCTGCACGCGCGCCCGCGTCTCGACAGAGGGCCGGCTGTTCACCTGCCTGTTCGCGTCGCAGGGTCACGACCTGCGTGCGCTCATGCGCGGAGGCGCCGACGACGTCGAGCTGGCGGCGGCCATGGCATCCATCTGGGGCGGCCGGGACGACCGCTACTCCGAGATCCGCGCCGGCCTCACCCCGGCGCTGCGCACGCAGCGCAAGCGGATCGAGATGTCGTACATCGGCGGCTGAACCGCCGCGCCTCAGGACAGGATGTCGGCGATGACGTCCCACACGTCGTCGGCGACCGAGCGCTTGGTTCCGGATGCCCGTGCCACCACCGCACCGCCGTCGCCGATGACGTGCACGGCGTTCTCCCCCGACTCGAACCCGCGGTCCCAGCCGACCTCGTTCACCACGAGCAGGTCGACGCCCTTGCGCTCGCGCTTGCGCCGCGCGCGCCCCAGCAGCTCGTCGCCGTCAGCCGGGGTCTCGGCCGCGAACGCGACGATCACCTGGCCGGGATGCCGCCGAGCGGCGAGATGGGCCACGATGTCCTCGTTCTGCACCAGCTCGATGTTCTCGAGCGGACCGGACTCCTTCGTGAGCTTCCGGTCGGACACCTCGGCCGGGCGGTAGTCGGCGACCGCGGCGGCCATCACGATGACCGCCGCCTCCTCCGACGCTCGGCGCATCGCGTCGCCGAGTTCCGCCGCAGTTCCGACGTGCTCGATGCGGATGAGCGGGTGCCCCTCGGCATCCGCCAGCACCGCGCCGTCGACGTGCGCCGCGACGAGCACCACGTCCGCGCCCCGGTCGGCCGCGGCGAGCGCGAGCGCGGTGCCCTGGCGTCCGCTGGAGCGATTGCCCAGGAAGCGCACCGGGTCGAGGGGCTCACGGGTGCCGCCGGCCGAGACGGCCACGCGCAGTCCGTCGAGATCCTGCTGCTCATCCGCTCGCTGCTGTTCGCCATCGATCAGGGCGAGCGCCTCGGCCATGATCTGCTCGGGCTCGAGCATCCGTCCCGGTCCTGAGTCCCCGCCGGTCAGCTCGCCCTCGCCTGGGCCGAGGATGGCGACGCCGCGCTCACGGAGCGTGGCGATGTTCGCCTGGGTGGCCGGGTGGCGCCACATCTCGGTGTGCATCGCCGGAGCGATCGCGACCGGCGCCGTCGTCGCGAGCAGAGTGGTGCCGAGCAGGTCGTCGGCGAGGCCCGCGGTCATCTTCGCGATCGTGTTCGCCGTGGCGGGCGCGACGATCACGAGGTCGGCGGCCTGCCCCAGGGCGACATGGCGCACCTGGGCGACGTCCTCGTGCACGCTCGTCGTCACGGGTCTGCGGCTGATCGCCTCCCACGTGGGCAGGCCGACGAAGCGCAGCGCGTCCTCGGTCGGCACGACGGTGACCTCGTGACCGGCTTTGATCAGCAGGCGCACCAGGTACACGCTCTTGTACGCGGCGATTCCGCCGGTGACGGCGACGACGATGTTCACGCGTTCGATTCTGCCCCAGGGTGCAGGGCCATGGGCGTCCGGCTCGGCGCATCTGGCTGCCGGCCATGGGGCAGCGAGGCCCGCCTAGACTCGTGCTCGTGTGCACCGTCGTGATCGATGTCGCCCCCTCCCCCGGCGAAGGCGCGCGGCTGCTGGCCGTGCGCGACGAGGATCCGGATCGTCCCTGGGACGACCTCGGCGAGTGGTGGCCAGACGTGCACCCCGGTGTGATCGGCATCCGCGACCGCCGCGCCGGCGGTGCGTGGCTCGCGGCCGCCCCCGCTGCCGGGCGCCTCGCCGTGCTGCTGAACCGCGCTGACGTGCTCGATCTGCCGGAGGACGCGGTGCGCTCACGCGGATCGCTGGCGCTGGAATCGGTCGCGGGCCGCTCGCCACAGGGGCCGCTGCCGATGCACGGGTTCAACCTGCTCGAGGTGACCCCGAGTGGATCCCGCGTGCTCTCGTGGGACGGTGCGGAGCTGCGCGAGACGCCGGTGCCCGCGGGCGTGCACATGATCGCGCACGACGACCTCGACGATCCGCGCACGGCGCGCATCGACGCGTGGCTGCCGCGGTTCGCCGCGACTGCCGGCAGCCCCTCCGCCGACGCGTGGGACGAGCGCTGGGTCGCGGTGCTCGCCGAGAGCGCCCGCCTCTCCCCCGAAGACGACCGGGCGATCGTGCGCGACAACCATGTTCACGGGTATCCGACCATGTCGCTGCTGTTCTGCACGGCCGAGGTGGCGGCGGGGTCGCTGCAGGTGAGCTCTCGGGTGCTCGCCGATCCGGGACACTGGAGCTGACGACTCGCCCGCGCGTCGGCGCAACTTGCGGTCACAGGCGCGAAGAGGGTATTGACTCTTCGGCAACTCTGCGCTTATTCTTTTCATAGAGCAAGACGATTCTTTCACTTTATGGAAACAAGAACGGAGAGGGACATGAGCGCACATCCGATTGAGGCGAGCGGGTACGTCCCGTCCGCAGAGAACACGTCCGTCAACATCGACCCGGACTTCCACCTGCCTGCCGACCAGGGCAATGGCTTCGTCCGCGCATTCCGCGTCCTCTTCCCGAAGGCGGCCTGAGGACCCACGCGCGAGAGAAGGGGATCGGGTCCGCCCACCGGCGACCCGGTCCCCTTCGTCATGTGTGGGGTCGAGTGGGCCCGAACGGCCGCATCGCGCACATCTCCCTTGCGCCGAGTGGGGCCGAACGGCCGCATCACGCGCAGCGAGGCGACCACACGGGACCACCCGGTTCGGGGCCCGGCTCCGCGCCGGCGTCGCCACCGCACCCAGTGGGCCCGAACGGTCGCATCACGCGCGGCGAGGCGACCACATGGGACCACCCGCGTCGCCGCCGCGATCCACACCCGCGTCGCCGCCGCGCCCAGTGGGCCCGAATGGCCGCATCACGAGCGACGAGGCGACCACATGAGACCACCCGGATCGCCGATGAACAGCCGCGCCGCTCAGCGGGCGAGGAGCTCCGGCAGGTCGGCGGCGATCGCGCGACCGACCTCGCGCAGCAGCGGCACGGCGTTCGCCATGCTCTTCGCCGGCTCGGGCTCGATGTCGCTCAGCGCATAGACCTTCGCGAAGCCTGCAGACGCGGCCTGCGCAGCATCCAGGGTCGTGCGACCGCACACCGCCACGACGGGCTTGCCCGCTCTCGCGGCAGCCGCCGAGACTCCCAACGGCGTCTTGCCGCCCAGGCTCTGATCGTCGAGGCTGCCCTCGCCGGTGATGACCAGGTCGGCGTCGGCGATGCGCGCCTCGAGACCCGTGAGGCGCTGGATGACGTCGATGCCGGGTTCGCGCACGGCGCCGAGCACCGCCAGCGCGGCATAGCCGACGCCACCGGCCGCTCCCGCTCCGGGCGCGGATGCCGAAGCCCGCACGCCGGGCAGCACGTCGACGAGCTCCGCGAGCCGCGAGAGGCCCGCCTCGAGGACGGCGACATCGTCGGCGCTCGCCCCCTTCTGCGGTGCGAAGACCGCGGCGGCCCCCCGGTCTCCCAGGAGAGGATTGTCGACGTCGGCGGCCAGCACGAAGCTGACCCCGGCGAGTCGGGGATCGAGTCCCGAGATGTCGGCCGAGACCAGATCGGTCAGGCCCGCGCCGCCGGGGCGGACCGGTCGGTCTTCGGTGCGCAGTGCCACGCCCAGCGCCTGCAGCATGCCTGCGCCGCCGTCGGTGCACGCGCTGCCGCCCACACCGAGCACGATCGAGGTCGCGCCGCGGTCGAGCGCCGCGGCGATGAGCTCGCCGGTGCCGCGGCTGGTCGCGCCGAGGGCATCCTTCTCGCCGTCCGGCAGCACCTCCAGTCCGCTGGCCGCAGCCATCTCGATGATCGCCTGCTCATCGCGGACGGCGAAGACGGCATCCACCGGGAGGCCGGTGGGGCCGGTCACCGAGACCGTCACCGGCGTGAATCCGCTCGCCACGGCCGCGTCGACCGTGCCCTCGCCGCCGTCGGCGACCGGGGCCGCATCGACGACGGCATCCGGAGTGATCTCCCGGATGCCGTCGGCGAGCGCCGCCGCCACCTCGGAGCCCGTCGCCGAGCCCTTGAACTTGTCAGAGGCGATGAGGATGCGCATGTCGATCAGTCGAGCAGGGCGTAGATCGCCTCGGGGGCGTCGGCGGGCGACGCGGCTAGGTCCTCGAACTCGTTCATGGTGTCGAGGTCGGCACCCATCGCGATGTTCGTGACGCGCTCGAGGATGACCTCGACCACCACGGGAACCTGGAACTCGTCGCGCAGGCGCGCTGCCTCGGCGAAACCGGCGGCGAGCTCTTCGGGGCGCTCCACACGGATCGCCTTGCAGCCCAGACCCTCGGCGACCTTGACGTGGTCCACGCCGTAGCCGCTCGCGACGCTGTCGGGATCGAGCGGGGTGTTCACGTTGTCGAACGCGAGCGAGACCTCGTAGTCCATCTCGAAGCCGCGCTGCGACTGACGGATCAGGCCCAGGTAGCTGTTGTTGACCACGACGTGGATGTACGGCAGCTTGTGCTGCGCGCCCACGGCGAGCTCTTCGATCATGAACTGGAAGTCGTAGTCGCCCGAGAGCGCGACGACCTGCTCGCCAGGCTTGCCGCGCACGACGCCGAGGGCGGCGGGGCCGGTCCAGCCCAGGGGGCCGGCCTGGCCGGCGTTGATCCACTTGCGGGGGCCGTAGACGTGCAGCAGCTGCGCGCCGGCGATCTGCGACAGGCCGATCGTGGTGACGAAAGTGGTGTCGCGGTCGAACGCCGTCAGCATCTCCTGGTAGACGCGGTGCGGCTTCATGGGCACGTTGTCGAAGTTGGTCTTGCGCTGCAGGCGCGCCTTGCGGTCGCGGCACTCCTCCGCCCAGGTGTTGTAGTCGGGCAGCTCGGCGACGCGGTCGCGCGCGGCATCGAGCAGGACGTCCATGAACGCGCCGGCGTCGGAGACCACCCCGTAGTCGGGGGCGAACACGCGGCCGATCTGGGTCGGCTCGATGTCGACGTGCACGAAGGTGCGGCCCTTGCGGTATGTGTCGAGGCCACCGGTGTGGCGGTTCGCCCACCGGTTGCCGATGCCGAGCACGAAGTCGCTCTCGAGGAAGCTCGCGTTGCCGTAGCGCTGCGAGGTCTGGATGCCGACCAGGCCTGCGGCCAGCGGGTGGTCGTCGGCGATGGCGCCCCAGCCCATCAGGGTGGGGACGACCGGCACGCCGAGGGTCTCGGCCAGCTCGACGAGCTTGTCGGATGCGCCCGAGTTGACGATGCCGCCGCCGGCGACGATCACCGGGTGCTTCGACGCGGTGAGCATGTCGAGCACCTTCTCGGCCTGCGCGCGGGTCGCGACGGGCTTGGCGACCGGCAGCGGCTCGTACGTGTCGATGTCGAACTCGATCTCGGTCATCTGCACGTCGAACGGCAGGTCGATCAGCACGGGGCCGGGGCGGCCCGAGCGCATGATCTGGAAGGCGCTCTGGAACACGCCGGGAACCTGCGCGCCCTCGAGCACGGTCTTGGCGAACTTCGTCACCGGCTTCGCGATCGACGCGATGTCGACGGCCTGGAAGTCCTCCTTGTCGAGCTTCGCCACCGGCGCCTGGCCGGTGATGCACAGCATCGGGATGCTGTCGGCGATCGCCGCGTACAGACCGGTGATCATGTCGGTGCCGGCGGGGCCCGACGTGCCGAGGCAGACGCCGATGCGTCCGTCGCCGGTGCGGCTGTAGCCGTCGGCCATGTGCGACGCGCCCTCGACGTGGCGGGCGAGGGTGTGCCGGATGCCGCCGCCGGCGCGCATCGCGGAGTACAGGGGGTTGATGGCGGCGCCGGGAAGGCCGAACGCCTCGTCGGCGCCCTCCTTGATCAGGATCTGGACGATGGCGTCCACTGCACGCATGCGGGTCATGATGTTCTGTCCTTAGTTCTTGTCGCGGCCGGAGAGCTCAGCGGTGAGCTTGAAGAGGCCGGAGTGGTCGAGGCCGCCGTCGCCGCGGGCGACGAGCGAGGTGACGAGCTGGGCGACGGCCGAGCCGAGAGGCACGGTGACGCCGGCGCCGCGGGCTGCGGCGGTGACGATGCCGAGGTCCTTGTTGTGCAGGGCCAGGCGGAAGCCGGGGGCGAAGTCGCGGTCGAGCATCTTCTGCCCCTTCTGGTCGAGGACCTTGGAGCCGGCGAGACCGCCGCCGAGCACCTTGAGGGCCGCGTCCGTGTCGACGCCGTAGGCCTCGAGGAACACGATCGCCTCGCTGAGCGCCTGGATGTTGACGGCGACGATGAGCTGGTTGGCCGCCTTGACGGTCTGACCGGCACCGGCGGGGCCCACGTGCACGATGGTCTTGCCGATGGCCTGCAGGATGGGCTCCGCCTTCGCGAAGTCCTCCGGAGACCCGCCGGTCATGATCGAGAGCACGCCGTCGATGGCGCCCTGCTCGCCACCGGAGACCGGAGCATCCACGGCGCCGAGACCTGCGGCGACGGCCTCCTCGGCCAGCTCCTTGGCGACGTCGGGGCGGATGGAGGAGTTGTCGATCCAGAGGGCGCCCTTCTTCGCGTTGGCGAACACACCCTCGGGGCCCTGCACGACGCCGGCGACATCCGGGGAGTCGGGCACCATCGTGATGATCACGTCGGCGTCCTTGACGCCCTCGGCGATGCTTGCGGCGCCGTTGCCACCCGCATCGACGAGCTTCTGCACAGCCTCGGGGCTGCGGTTGACGCCGGTGACGGTGTAGCCGGCCTTGACGAGGTTCTTCGCCATGGGCAGGCCCATGATGCCGAGACCGATGATGGTGATGCTGGTCATGTCGTCGCTCCTTCGCGGAAGTGGGATGTCAGTTCTTGGTCCAGGCGAACGGGTCGTCCTGGGTGGCCTTGTACTCGAGGCCGATGGCGCCGTCGTAGCCGCCGGCGCGCGCCGCCTCGATCCAGTCGGCAAGCGGCAGCTCGCCGGAGCCGGGCTCGCCACGACCGGGGGCGTCGGCGATCTGGATGTGACCGAATTCGCCGGCGTGCTCGGCGATCACAGCCGCCACGTCGTCGCCGTTGACGGCGAGGTGGTAGAAGTCCGCGAGCAGGCGCACGTTGTCGACGCCGTGCTCGGCCTTGACGCGGGCGATGATCTCGAGCGCGTCGGCCGCGGTCTTCACCGGGTAGGCGTCGGCACCAGAGACCGGCTCGAGCAGCACGATGCCGCCGAGGCGGGCGACAGCCTTCCCGGCGATCGCCAGGTTCTCGACCGCGAGGTCGTCCTGAGCCTTCTCGTCGGCGCCGTCCTGGCGGAGGCCGTAGAGGGCGTTGAACGCCTTGGTGCCGGTGCGCTCGCCGATGCCGACGACGACGTCGACGTTGTCGCGGAACTCGCCCTCGCGTCCGACCCACGACACCAGTCCGCGGTCGCCGGCGGGCATGTCGCCGGCGAAGAAGTTGAGGCCGGTGAGCTGCACCCCCGCGTCCTCGATGGCGGCGACGAACGTGTCGACCTCCTGCTGCTCGGGGACAGCAGAGGAGAAGGGCCACCAGAACTCGACGGCGTCGAAGCCGGCAGCCTTGGCGGCGGCGGGACGCTCGTTGACGGGAAGGTCGGTCAGCAGGATCGACGCGTTGACGGTGTAGCTCATGATCGTCCTTGGTTTCGTATTGCGGAAGACAAGTTTCTAGTAATGGAAGGCTAGGCCGGGGTGAGAGACGTGTCAACGAAGGGCGTCCGGGATTCCGGCATCCGGAATGGGCTCGCGCGTCAGGGGGTGAGGATCGCCGGCGAGAGCCTCGCCTGTCCGGCGTTTCCCATCTTCCTCGCCCCGACTTGTCTGAGATCTGGATGAAACATTTCTTGACGTAGCCACCGTTGCGCGAGATCATCCCTCAGAAGAACACTCTCCACGAGCTGAGATCCAGTTCAGCGCGGGGCGACTCAAAGTCCTAGGGGGGAAATTGAAGAAAAAGCAGTTCGGTCGCGGCCTTGCTACCACGTTCCTCACATCAAGCATCGTGCTAGGCGGCGCGCTGTCCGCGTCATCCGCAACGTAGGTCTGGATGAACAAAACCATCGCTCCGGACGGAACCACCTACACGGAAACCGTAGCTGCTGGGAATCTCTCCCGCACCGGAATTACGGCGCATATCCCAAAAGCCGATGGTTATACCTCGAAAACCACCGTTTGGTTCAACGGATACTCCAGTTCCGGCGACAGCATCGCGACGCAGAACGGGCCTCGAGGATGGGGGAAGACAGAGGCGAAGTTTCTCTACAACCTCTATGCACCGGGCGATAAGACCGCAGTTAAGGCCTGGCTGCTCTACGCACAGCTGAGCGGCACCGCCAAGACCGAGTCGCAAAGTCTTCTCACGGAAGATCCCACGGACGTTCCCTCGGTTGCCCAAATCACCGCCCGAGATTTGCGCACGGGCAGAGCAGGAGACTTTGCGCTCACCAGTTACGGGCACACCGATGGCGGTGAGCTTTGGACGGGAACCAACAATAGCTTCGACTGCATATTCGTTGCCCAAGGAGATTATGTGGCCTCGAGCTGCAACCCCACCCTGGTAGCCAACGAGCGCAGAGTTTCATTGCACGCATTGAGCGCGAGCCACGAGCAAAGCATTCAGGTAGCATTTTCGCCAGCGGGCGGAATTACGAAGCGCAACGCCGGGGAAGCTGGACTGGTGTCTTTGTCGAGCTCTGTGGCCGTCAACACCGCAAATCCGATTCGAGGTAGCTTGACTATCCCATCTGGTGAGTCACGTCAGTCTCAACCGGAGGCGCGACGCAGTGTTTCCATTGATCTTCCCCTGGTAGAGGAGGGGTTCTTTGAATAAAGATCCTGAAGAGCCTCTGCACCTAGAGTTCGGCCAGATGCCTGGCGTCAACGACAGCCCGCTCGGTCCTGCTTTTCGGGACCTTGCGCCGCAGGACACGTCCAGGTGGGGCTGGGTCTGGACTTCGATCAGCGTCGGCGTTCTCGTCGTCGCGGTCGCGACATACGCATTCTTCGGCGGCGCGGGGAACTGACCCGGAATACTCTCTCGCACGATACGAAAGGCGCCGCCCCTCTGCAGGGACGGCGCCTTCTCGGCCAGACCGCTCAGGTCAGCGAGATCTGACGGTTCATGTCCTTATACAGCAGGTAGCGGAAGTCCTCGGGACCGCCGGCATAGCAGGCCTGCGGGCAGAACGCGCGCAGCAGCATGTAGTCGCCGGCCTCGCACTCCACCCAGTCGTCGTTGAGCCGGTAGACAGCCTTGCCCTGCAGCACGAACAGACCGTGCTCCATGATGTGCGTCTCGGCGAACGGGATCGAGCCGCCCGGCTTGAAGGTGACGATGTTCACCTGCATGTCGTGCGCCATGTCGCTCGCGTCGGTGAAGCGGGTCGTCGACCACACATCGTCCGTGTCGGGCATCGAGACCGGCTCGACCTCGGCGTCGCTCGTGACGAAGGATGCAGGTGCGTCGACGCCCTCGAGCCACTCGTAGGCCTTGCGGATCCAGTGGAAGCTGGTGACCTCGTCGCCCTCGTTCTTCAGCGACCACGTCGCCCCGGGGGCGAGGAAGGCGTAGCCGCCCGCCTCGAGCACGTGCGTCTCACCCTCGAGCGTGAGGGTGAGCCTGCCAGTCGTGACGAACACGACGCCTTCGACGCCGGCCTCGAGCTCCGGCTTCGCTGCTCCACCGCCCGGGGCGATCTCGACGATCAGCTGCGAGAAGGTCTGCGCCGAGCTCGGTGTCGGGCGGGCGAGGATCCACGCCCTGGTGTCCGTGAAGCCGGGCAGCGAGCTGGTGACGATGTCGCGCAGCACGCCCTTGGGGATGAACGTGTAGGCGAGCTTCACGACCGCCCGGTCGGTGAGCAGGTCGCTCTGCGGCGGGAGCCCGCCTGCCGGGGTGTAGTAGGTGCGGGCGCTCATGAGTTGTCCTCCTTGGTGGCGAGTTTGGGATGCGCGAGCCGCGTCAGCTCGGCGGGCGAGGCGCCGGTCGACGAGCGCACCTCGTCTTCGGTGAGCGCGCCGCACTCCAGGCCGCGCACGACGAAGCGGGCGAGGGCGCGCGCGGTGGCGGGCTCGTCCATGATCGTCGCGTCGCTGCCGTGCAGGTAGTTGTCGAGACGTCGGGCGGCGGCCTCGAACCCCTCGCGGTAGAACGCGTAGGTCGCCAGGTACCGGGTGGGCAGCTGGTTGGCGTGCAGATCCCAGCCCTGGTAGTAGCCGCGCTCCAGTGAGCGCCGCACCAGGCGGGCGTGCAGCTTCCAGGCATCCGGCGCCTTCTCGCCGACCGGGATGACGTTGGTCGACCCGTCCGACAGACGCACGCCGGTCTCGGCGACCGCGACCTGCATGACCTGCTTGGCGTAGTCGGCGGCGGGATGCTCCATCGACTGGTACGCGGCGGCGATCTGCAGCGAGGCGCTGTAGTCGTATGTGCCGTAGTGCAGGGCCGAGACGCGTCCCTCGGCGCGGTGCAGCAGCGTCGCGACCGGGATGGTGCCGTCGGCGGCGACGATCAGCTGCGGCGTCTCCATCTGCACCTCGAAGCGCAGACGCCCGGATGCCAGACCGAGGCGCTCCTCGAAGCGCTCGCAGAGCGCGACCATCGCCTCGACCTGCGCCACGGTGGTGACCTTCGGCAGCGTGAGGACGAGCCCGTCCGGCAGGTCTCCTGCGGCGGCGAGGGTGGTGATGAAACGGTCGAGGGTGCGGATGCCGCGGCGCCTGGTCGGCGCCTCAAAGCACTTGAACCGGATGCCGATGAACGGCGTCGCCGAGCCTGCGGCGACGGCCTCGGCGACGCGCTCGGCGGCGAGGATCGCGTCGGCGTCCTCCTCGTCGTCGTCGCGGGTGCCGTAGCCGTCCTCGAAGTCGAGGCGGAGGTCTTCGATGGGCTCGCGGCGCAGCTTGGCATCCACCAGCGGCGCGAGCTGGTCGGCGAGATGACCCAGCCCGACCGACTCGGCCAGCGCGGCGGTGCCGCCGGCCGCCTCGACGGCCGCGATGGCGTCGGCGCCGAAGCGTGCGGGCAGGTCGCGGTCGAAGCGGTCCGCCGGCACGTACAGGGTGTGCACGGGCTGCCGGCTGCCGTCATCGCCCGGGTACGAGCCGGAGAGAAGAGCGTCGGTCTGCGCGAGGCGCTCGTCGATGTCTGCGAAGTCGTCCTCGCGCAGGGACGTGTTGGCTGACACCCGGCTCACTCCTTCTCTGCGGCGGACTTGCCCGCGGCGGCGGACTCGACGGCCCGCACGATCGCGTCTGCGACAGCACCGGCGACCAGCGGGTCGAACACGCTCGGGATGATGAAGCTCGCGTTGAGCTCATCCTCTTCGACGCGCGACGCGATGGCGTAGGCCGACGCGACCAGCATAGGTGCGGTGATGTCGGACACGCCCGCGTCGAGCAGGCCGCGGAAGACGCCGGGGAAAGCCAGGACGTTGTTGATCTGGTTCGGGAAGTCGCTGCGGCCGGTGGCGACGATCGCGGCGTGCTTGGATGCCACGACCGGGTCGACCTCGGGAGTCGGGTTGGCCATCGCGAAGACGATCGCGTCGTCGGCCATGTTCGCGATGTCGTTCTCGTCGAGCACGTTGGGCGCGCTCACGCCGATGAAGACGTCGGCATCGACCATGGCCTCCTTGAGGCTGCCCTGGAAGCCGCGCGGGTTGGTGGTCGCGGCGATCTCGCGGCGGTGCGCGTCGGCGTACTCGACGCCGGCGACGATGGCTCCGTCGCGACCGCAGGCCACGATCTCGTTCGCGCCCTCGGCGAGCAGCAGCTGGATGATCGCGTTGCCGGCAGCGCCGACGCCGGACACGACGATGCGCACGTCCTCGATCTTCTTCTTCACGACCTTGAGCGCGTTGACGAGGGCGGCCAGGGTGACGATGGCCGTGCCGTGCTGGTCGTCGTGGAAGACGGGGATGTCGAGCTCTTCACGCAGACGCGCCTCGATCTCGAAGCAGCGGGGGGCCGCGATGTCCTCGAGGTTCACGCCGCCGTAGACCGGAGCGATCGCCTTGACGATCTTGATGATCTCCTCGGTGTCCTTCGTGTCGAGGCAGACCGGCCACGCGTCGACGTTGGCGAACTGCTTGAACAGCGCAGCCTTGCCCTCCATCACCGGCAGAGCAGCCTCGGGCCCGATGTCGCCGAGACCGAGCACGGCGGTGCCGTCGGTGACCACGGCGATGGTGTTGCGCTTGACGGTGAGGTTGCGTGCCTTGCTCTTGTCTTCGGCGATCGCCATGCAGACGCGGGCGACACCCGGGGTGTAGGCGCGCGAGAGGTCGTCGCGATTGCGCAGCGGCACGCTGGGCACGACCTCGAGCTTGCCACCGAGGTGCATGAGGAAGGTGCGGTCGCTGACCTGGCGCACGTGCACGCCCTCGAGCGCCTCGACGGCGTCGCGGATGCGCGTCGCGTGCTCGTCATCGATGGTGTTGCAGGTGAGGTCGACGACGATCGAGGTGGGGTGCGATTCCACCACGTCGAGCGCGGTGATCGCAGCGCCGGCGGATGCCGCGGCAGCGGCGAGCTCGCTGGTGACGCTGAAGTTGGAGGGGGCGTCGATGCGCAGTGTGATCGAGTTGCCGGGACCGGGATTGGCCATGATTCCTCTTCCCTGAGGTGCGCCGTACGCCGCGGCGCCGACTCACATTTGCTGGTGGACTTCTTCGTGCTTTCGCATCGTGGAGACTATTGTCTATCTTACGAAAGTCCGATGCAATCAACGATGCGGGATCGCCCAGGATTTTCGCTCGCACTTCTCGCATGATGGAATCGTGTCGGTACCTAGGAGGACTTGATGGCTGAAAGCAAGACCACGCGCGGCAGCGGATCCGGAGTGCAGTCCGTCGAGCGTGTCTTCGAACTGCTCGAACTGGTCACCGACGCCGGCGGCGATGTCACCCTCAGCGAACTCGCATCGTCGACCGACCTGCCGCTGCCGACCATCCACCGGCTGCTGCGCACCCTCGTCTCACTCGGCTACGCGCGTCAGCTGCCGAACCGACGCTACGCGCTCGGCCCACGGCTGATCCGCATCGGCGAGGGCGCCTCGCGCCAGTTCGGCGCCCTGGCCCGCCCGCAGCTGAAGACCCTCGTCGATCAGCTCGGCGAGAGCGCGAACATGGCGGTGCTCGACGGCAACATGATCGTGTACGTCGCCCAGGTGCCGTCGCTGCACTCGATGCGCATGTTCACCGAGGTGGGCCGTCGTGCCCACACGCACGACACCGGCGTCGGTAAGGCGATCCTCGCGCAGCTGCCCGATGACACCGTGCGGGGCATCGTCACTCGCGCCGGGATGCCCACCCCCACCGAGCACAGCATCGGCGATGTCGACTCGCTCATCGCCGAGCTCGACCGCATCCGCGAGCGGGGGTACGCGATCGACGACCAGGAGCAGGAGATCGGCGTGCGCTGCTTCTCGATGGCCGTGCCCGACGCGCCGACGCCCACCGCGGTGTCGGTGTCGGGTCCGATCTCGCGCGTGGACGAGGCCTTCGGCGAGCGGGCCGTGCCCATGCTGCGCACGGCGGCCCAGGCCATCAGCGCCGAGCTGGCGTCCTGACACTTCGACAGGCTCAGGGACCCACTTCAGGCTCAGGGACCCACTTCAGGAGGACAGTGATGACGAGCAAACGCGTCGCGGTGGTCACCGGAGCGGGCTCGGGCATCGGGCGCGCGGTCGCCGTGGCCATGCTCGGGGCGGGTTTTCGGGTGGCTCTCGCAGGGCGGCGGGCGGATGCCCTGCAGCAGACCGCCGCCGGGCATCCGGACGCGCTCGTCGTGCCCGCCGACGTCACCGTGCCCGCGGAGGTCGACGCGCTGTTCGATCGCGTGGTCGCCGAGTGGGGCCGGGTGGATGTGCTGTTCAACAATGCCGGGATCTTCGGCCCCGTGGCATCCGCCGCCGACATCGACCCCGTCGAATGGCAGCGCACGATCGATGTGAACGTGACCGGCGCCCTGCTCTGCGCGGGCGCCGCGATGCGCACGATGATCGCGCAGCGACCGTCCGGCGGCCGCATCATCAACAACGGGTCGATCTCCGCCCAGGTGCCGCGACCGCTCTCGGTCGCGTACGCCGTGAGCAAGCACGCCATCACCGGCCTGACCCGGTCGATCGACCTGGACGGCCGACCCCACGGCATCAGCTGCGGCCAGATCGACATCGGCAACGCCGCGACGCGGATCATGTCCGAGATCGGAGTGGGCACGGGCGCCCTCCAGGCCGACGGCTCCCGTCTGGTCGAGCCGACGTTCGATGTGGCGGATGCGGCGCGGACCGTGCTGTTCATGGCGCAGCTGCCGCCCGAGGCGAACATCTCCTCGCTGACCGTCGCCGCGGCGGGGATGCCGTTCGGCGGTCGCGGCTGAGCGATCTCCGCGCTGCGCTCCCTGTGATCACGCGTCGAGGCCCGCACCCCTCAGGAGCGCGGGCCTCGAGACGGATCTCAGTGCGCTGATCCGCCCGGCTCGTCGTCAACGATCTGCACGACCTTGCCGTCAGCGCCGACGAGCTTGCCGTCGACGTAACGGTCACCCTCCTTGAGCACCCGGATCACGTCGGTGCGGATGATGCGCACCGGGCTCGCCGCGAACACAGACGGGTCGTCGGAGTTGCCCCGCGTGAAGTGGTTGAAGACGAGGTTCAGCAGGATCGCGGCGACCGCGGCGGAGCTGATGCCCGAGTTGAAGATGACCTGGAACCAGCTCGGGAAGTTCGAGTAAATTGCAGGGATCAGCTCGGGCAGGATGCCGATCGAGATCGCGGTGGCGACGATGATCAGGTTCATGTTGTTCTCGTACTTGACCTTCGCCAGCGTGCGGATGCCCGACGCGGTGACCGTGCCGAACAGCACGATGCCGGCGCCGCCGAGCACGGCTGTCGGCATCGCGGCGACCACGCGGCCGAGGAACGGGCAGAGTCCGAGGATGATCAGCACCACACCACCCGCGGCGACCGCGTAGCGGCTCTTGATCTTCGTGACCGCGACGAGTCCGACGTTCTGTGCGAACGCGCTCTGCGTGAACGAGTTGAAGATCGGCGACACGGCGCTGGAGAGCATGTCGGCGCGCAGACCGGCGGCGATGCGCTTGCGGTCGACCTTCGAGCCGACGATCTCGCCGACGGCCAGGATGTCGGCCGTCGTCTCGGTGAGGATCACCAGCACCACGATGAGCATCGACAGGATGGCCGCGAGGTCGAAGGTCGGCGCCCCGAAGGCGAGCGGGGTCGGGAAGGCGAAGAAGTCGCCCTGGAAGACCTTCGAGAAGTCGGCGCGGCCGATCACCGCCGAGAAGATCGTGCCGATGACCAGCGCGAGCAGGATGGACAGGCGCGAGACGAACGCGTTGCCGACCTTGCTGAGCACGATGATGACCAGCAGGGTGAAGCCGGCGATGCCGATGTTGACGGGGTCGGCGAAGGACGCGGCCGTCGGGTCGTTCCCGACGATCCACCGGCCGGCGACCGGCATCAGCGACAGGCCGATCGAGGTGATCACCACGCCGGTGACCACCGGCGGGAAGAACCGCACGATCTGCGCGAAGAAGGGGGCGATCACCAGGCCGATCAGCGAGGCGATGATCACCGCGCCGAAGACGTTGGTGAGGCCGTCCTTGCCGTTGCCGTTCACGATCGCGAGCATCGTGGCGACACCGGCGAACGAGACGCCCTGCACGAGGGGAAGCTGAGATCCGAAGAACGGGAAGCCGATGGTCTGCAGCAGGGTGGCGAGGCCGCCGACGAAGAGACAGGCCGCGATCAGCAGGCCGATCTCGCCGGGGCTGACACCGGCTGCGGAGCCGATGATGAGCGGCGGCGCGATGATGCCGCCGTACATGGTCAGGACGTGCTGGAGCCCGTAGGCGATGGATGGGCCGATGCCGAGGCGCTCGTCCTCAGGACGGTCGGATGGGCGCTTGGCCTTGGTGTTGCTGCGCGCAGCAGTCATGAGAGGACCTCCTTGTCCAGGACCCGCTGTTCGGGGTGGGCGTATGTGAGATGGGGACGACGGACGGGGGCTTCCCCGCCCTGGTGGCACCGGGGCCCGTCGGTGTGACCGACGAGCCCCGGTGTGTGTTCCGTGCCGCCTGGCGCTGGATCAGCAGAAGCCGGCGATGCCGTCCCACGACCAGTGGTCGGTGTCGGCGCCCTCGCGGAGGAAGGACGCCTCGATCAGGCCGTAGGGGCGGTCGGCCGCGTAGAACACCTCGTTGGGGTTCTCGAGGCCGAAGGGCGACAGGTCCACCACGAAGTGGTGGCTGTTCGGGGTGGAGAAGCGGATCTCGTCGATCTCGGGGTGCGCCTCGAGAACGGCCTCCGCCATCTCCTTCAGCGTGTGCTGCAGGGCGTAGGAGTAGTTGCGCGAGAAGCCCGCGAGCAGCAGGCGGCGGACGTCCGCAAAGACCTCGTTGAAGTCGATGTCCGTGCGGTTGTAGCGCCACTTGGCGGTCACCGAGGTCGCGAGGATGCGGTCCTCGGTCTCGGACAGGGTGGTGTACTTGTCCTTCGGGTAGCCGACGAACCCGCTCTGCGTCGACTTCAGCACCTTGAGGTCCTGGAGGCCGGCGATGACGACCGTGTCGTCCTCGTCGATCTGCACCACAGAGGTGCGGGTCTCCGTGCCACCGCGGACGAACGAGTGGTCGTGCTCGCCGTCGTCGCCCTGGATGCGCTGCCAGGTGTACTGCTCGGCTTCCCAGCGACCGCCGGTGATCCAGTCGAACTCGCCGGTGAAGTGGCGGCCCAGACGCAGCAGGAACTCCTCGGGACTGCCCACGCCGTCCTTGGCGAAGGCGTAGACCGTGTTCTTCTGCGTGTCGGTGGGGACGACGTGCTCGTTGTTGCCCTCGAAGTGGGCGCTGTCGAGGTCGCCACGCAGCTGCGAGGTGACGTTCAGGTCCTCGATCTCGTGACGGTCGGTGTCGCGCGTGATGCGGACGACCCTGACCTCTGCCTTGCCGTACTGGTTCTTGCCCAGAATGATGTTGGTCATGATCTCAACTCAGCTTCCTCGGTAAGTGGAATAGGCGAACGGGCTGAGCAGCAGCGGCACGTGGTAGTGCGCCTGCTCAGCGTCGACCTGGAAGGTCAACACCACCTCCGGGAAGAAGGTGTCCGTGTCGATGCCGGCGAAGTAGGCCGCTGTGTCGAACCGGAGACGGTATGCGCCGCTCTCCAGCCGCTCGGGGCCCAGTTCTTTCACCCGCCCGTCAGCATCTGTGGATCCTGAACCGATCCCGACCCACTCGTCGCCCTGACGGGCTTCGAGTGCGACGGCGACGTCGGGCGCGGGGCGTCCGATCGAGGTGTCCAGGATGTGGGTGGTCACGTGGGAAACGCTCATGGTGCGCTCCTTCAGGTCTCGAGGGCTCCGGTCAGACGCAGCGCCGCGATCTCACGCAGCTGCTGGTCGACGACGGCGAGCTCCTGTTCGGGGGTGTTGCCCAGCCGCTGCTGCAGCAGGGCGAGGATCTCCTCGGCGGAGCGCCCGGCAGCGCGCACCAGGTACACGCGGTCGAACTTCTCCTCATAGGTCTTGTTGCCAGCGGCGAGCGCGGCAGCGGCATCCGCGTCGACGCCCGGCTGCTCCTTGCGCGACAGCGCGGCTTCCGCCGTCTCGCCCTGCGGGCGTTCGCCGATGCGCGGGTGGTGCGCCAGCGCGGCGTCCAGCTCGGCCTCGGAGAGCGGAGCGGCGACCGTAGCGGCGGCGGCGGCGACCTGGTCGACGCTCTGGTACGGGCGGCCGTCAACAATCGCGTCGATCCACCGGGGGATGTCCAGAGCCGGCTTCACGACGGCCACGGCTTCTTCACGGGGAGCCGAATTGAACTTCTCGAGTAACATCTTCGATCCTCAAGCAGATGCTGGCATCCGGCGTGAAGGCTATACGGAAACCCCTGACGGAGTCTTCACAAGAAGGCTACTTCCGTATGCCGGAACTGTTATTTCAGCATGTGTAAATATTGTGCGGGCCGCCGGATCCGTTTGTCAACATCCCCGGCGGCCCTTTTCGCATCGTGGAGTCAGGCGCCGAGTTCGGTGCGCAGGCGGGCCACGTGACCCTCTGCGTCAACACCGTACTCCGCACGCTGCACGACGCCGTCGCCGTCGAGCACGAAGGTCGAGCGGATCACGCCGTCGAAGGTACGGTCGCCCACGGTCTTCTCGCCCCATACGCCCCATGCCTTCGCCACGGAGGCGTCGGTGTCGGCGAGCAGGGGGAAGGTGAGACCCTCCGCCTCGGCGAACGCGCGGACCTCATCGATCGAGTCCGGCGAGACGCCGATGACGGCGTAACCGGCGGCATCCAGCGCCGAGAGGCTGTCGCGGAAGTCGCAGGCCTCCGTGGTGCATCCGGGAGTCGCCGCCTTCGGGTAGAAGTACACGACCACGTTGCGACCGCGGTAGTCGGCCAGGGCGACGGTGCGGCCCTCGGCATCGCCGAGGGCGAAGTCGGGTGCGGTGACGCCGGGGGTGAGCTTGTCGGTCATGATGACTCCGTTCTGTTTCGGGATGGATGCCGCGATCGGCGCCGCTGAGGGCAGCGTCGTCAGCGGGCCACGGGCAGCACGTCGAAGGCCTCGGCGAGCTGCATGATCTTGCGGGCGCGCCCCAGGCGGGGCAGATCGCTGCCGTCGCGGACGATGCGGCCGCGGGCATCGAAGTCGGCGAGGAACTCGGACGCCCACTCGACGTCGGTGCGGGTGGGGCTGATGACCTCGTTGACCACGGGCGTCTGCTCGGCCTGGAGGCAGAGCTTTCCGGTCATGCCCATCGACACGGTGATCGCGGACTGCTCGCGCAGGATCGGGTGGCTCGAGCCGACGGTCGGGCCGTCGATCGGGCCCGGCAGGCCGCCGACGCGGCTCGAGATCACCAGGCGGGCGCGCGGGTAGGCCATCGCCTCCCGATCGGCCGACATGCCGGTGTCGCGACGGAAGTCACCGCTGCCGAAGGCGAGGCGGAACACCCCCTTGGCTCGGGCGATCTCGCTGGCGTTCTCGATGCCGACCGCGGACTCGACGAGCGCGACGATGGGAACGCGGGCGCCGAGGCGGTTGAAGGTGTCCATGACCTGCCCGCCGAGCTCGGTCTTCGCGAGCATCACGCCCTGCAGCCCAGGAGCTGCGCGCAGCTCCTCGATGTCGTCAGCCCAGTAGTCGCTGCCCGCATCGTTGATGCGCACCCATCCGCGTCCGCCCTCGCTCAGCCAGCGCACGACATCCGCGCGCGCCGACTCCTTCTTGCTGGCGTCGACGGCATCCTCGATGTCGAGCACCACGGCGTCGGCATGCGAGGCCGCGGCGTCGTCGAAGGTCTCGGGCCGCGTGGCGGCGACGAGCAGCCAGGAGCGGGCGAGTTCGGCGGTGACCTCTCGTCGAGTGGAGGACGGGAGTGGAGCGTTCATCTGAGTTCCGATCAATGAAATCCGGCTTCTGCTATGCGAAAAGCCTAGCGCGGTCTTCCCTGGCCCGCCAGCAGTCGCCGGGCCCGCCCAGCCTATGCCGGACTACACTCGCTCGGTGTTGACAGCGCTTCGCGCGCGTGATGGAATCCCTTAGTGCGAAATGTTGTTCTCGCATGATGAAAGCACTAGGAAGGGCGGTCGAGATGTCGCAGGACGCCGAGCACCAGGAATCAGCACGTGCCTCGCTCGACCCCACGGGCGAGCGCTACGACCTCGTCATCCGCGGCGAGCGCGTGCTCACCAGTTCCGGCATCCGCCCCCGAGAGGTCGGGGTGCGCGGCGGCGTCATCGTCGCCATGCAGCCGCTCGGCAACAACCTCGATGGCGACGAGGTCATCGAGCTCGCCGATGACGAGACCCTCATCCCGGGCCTGGTCGACACCCATGTGCACGTCAACGAGCCGGGGCGCACCGAGTGGGAGGGCTTCGCATCCGCCACCCGCGCCGCTGCGGCCGGCGGCGTGACGACGATCGTCGACATGCCGCTGAACAGCATCCCCCCGACCGTGAGCGTCGACGCGCTCGAGACCAAGCGCTCGGTGGCACGCGGCCAGACCCACGTGGATGTGGGCTTCTGGGGCGGCGCCATCCCCGGGAACACCGCCGACCTGCGCCCCCTCCACGATGCGGGCGTCTTCGGCTTCAAGAGCTTCCTGCTGCACTCCGGCGTCGACGAGTTCCCCCCGCTCGACCCGGAGGAGCTCGAGAAGGACATGCGCGAGCTCGCGACCTTCGACTCGGTGATGATCGTGCACGCCGAGGACTCCAGGGCCATCGACCGCGCCCCGCAGCCCGACGGAGACGATTACGGCAAGTTCCTGGCATCCCGCCCCCGCGGTGCCGAGAACCTCGCGATCGCCGAGGTCATCGAGCGCGCCCGCTGGACGGGCGCTCGCGCACACATCCTGCACCTGTCGTCGTCGGATGCTCTGGCGATGCTGCGCACGGCGAAGCACGACGGCCTCAAGATCACCGTCGAGACGTGCCCGCACTACCTCACGCTGGTCAGCGAGGAGATCCCGCTCGGCGCGACCGCGTTCAAGTGCTGCCCGCCGATCCGCGAGGCCGGCAACCGCGAGCTGCTCTGGCAGGGCCTGGAGGAGGGCACGATCGACTTCATCGTGTCCGACCACTCCCCCTCGACCCTGGATCTTAAGGATCTCGAGAACGGCGACTTCGGCGTGGCCTGGGGCGGCGTCGCGTCGCTGCAGCTCGGCCTGTCGCTGATCTGGACCGAGGCGCGTCAGCGCGGGCTGTCGCTCGAGCAGGTCGTGGCATGGATGAGCGAGCGCCCCGCGCAGTTCGCCGGGCTCACCGGCAAGGGCCGCATCGCGCCTGGCTACGACGCGGACTTCTCGATCTTCGCCGCCGACGACGCCTACGTGGTCGACGTCAAGAAGCTGCACCACAAGAACCCGATCACCCCGTACCAGGGCAAGGCGCTCGCGGGCGTCGTCCGTCGCACCTGGCTGCACGGCGAGGTCATCGACTTCGAGAACCCGCGCGGCCGTCTGCTGCGCCGCGGCATGACCAACGCCTGACGCGGCTCTGCTGCGGCTGCCCGGGCCGCGGGCTGACCGCCTCGTGCCGCGGCACGAGTCTGCGGCACGAGGCCGTGTGGGCGTAGGCGAACGCGCGAGCGTAGGACTGAACTCGCGTCATTCGTCCTACCTTGGCGTGTCCGCCTACCTCCGTGCGGTCAGCAGGCCAGCGCCGCGCACCGCGGAACCGCGAGCGAGCTCGGCAGCCGTCAGGCGGGAAGCGGCTCGTCGCGGTAGAGCGCCTCGAAGGTGTCGAGCGTGCGGTTGATGTCGTGCACGGCGACCCCGTCGAGCGAGGCGCGCTGCATCCGCTCGTACTCCGCCGGCGACGCGGTCAGCACCCGAGTCAGCTTGTCGGCGAGGTCGTCGACGTTGCCGGGCTCGAAGAGGTGTCCGTTCTCGCCGTCGTGCACCAGGTGCGGCAGGGCGACGGCGTTCGCTCCCACGATCGGGAGGGCGGATGCCATGGCCTCCATCGTCACGATCGACTGGAGCTCGGCGATCGAGGCGATCGCGAACACCGAAGAGCGCGAGTACAGCGCGCGCAGCTGCTCGTCGGTCACCCGGCCGTGGAAGGTGACGCGGTCCTCGATGCCCAGCTGGGCGGTCAGAGCCTCGAGCGCCTTGCGCTGATCTCCGCCTCCGGCGATGTCGAAGTGCACGTCGAGCGCGGGGTCGAGCTGCTGCACCGCGCGCAGCACGACATCGACCTGCTTCTCGCCCGTGAGCCGTCCGACGAAGAGGATGCGGTTCGCGTCGCGCGGGGCGATCACCGGATCGTAGTTGCGTCGATCGATGCCGCAGCTGATCGGCACGACGCCGTGGATGTCGACCGTCCGCTCGAGGAAGTCGGCGGCCCGGCGCGTGGGCGTCGTCACCGCGCGCGTCATGTCGAAGGTGCGCTTCGCGTCGGCCCAGGCGAGCTTCAGCACGACGTCGTCGATGAACTTGGGGAAGGTGCTGTGGTCGAGGATGTTCTCGGCCATCACGTGGTTGGTCGCAATCACCGGGATGCCCCGCTGGTGGGCGATGCGGGTGAGCCCGCGCCCGATGATGATGTGCGACTGGATGTGCACGATGTCGGGCTGCACCTGGTCGAGCACCTTGCGCGCCCAGTGCTTCGAGCGCCACGGCCACACGAAGCGCACCCAGTCGTGCGGCAGCCAGCGCAGAGCGGGCAGCCGGTGCATCATCATGGGCTCGCCCTCGATGATCTCGGTGTGCGCGGGTGAGCGGCGGTACGCGGTGTTCGGCGCGACGACGTGCACGTCGTGACCGCGCTGCACGAGGCCGGCGGCGAGGCGCTCGGCGAAGCGCGCTGCTCCATTGATGTCGGGGGCGAACGTGTCGCAGCCGATGAGGATCTTCAGGGGGCGTCCGGAGGTCACGTGAAGTCTGCTGCCTATCTCTAGCTCTGGGCGCCCGTCACTCTACCCGAGCGCACTGTGTCATTCGGGGAGGCGAGCCGCGTACCGTGGGGTCATGCGCCTGATCTCGACTGCCGACCGCGCCCTGTGGATCCCGGTGACCGGGTCGCTGGGATTCAGCGGCCGTCGCCATCGCAAGGCCGCCATCCGGATGCTGCTGGCGCAGGCCGGCACGGGACTCGGGCGCGAGACGCTGCCCGGCGCCCGCCTGGGCAGCTGGCTCGCCAGCCAGGCGATCCCGTTCGCCATGCGCAAGGCGGATGGCCGTGTGCTGGCGTGGACCTGGAAGGCCGAGCCCGAGCTGGTGGTCGCGATGGCGACCGTGCAGCAGCTCACGCCCCAGCTGCGCACCGCGCGCGCCATGATGCCCATGGAGTACGACGACACCGAAGACTTCCGCACGCCGCTCGGTCAGGGCGAGAAGCTGCTGATGCCGGCGCCGGCGAAGCCGGGATCCCCTGCGTCGGCCACCTACACCTGGGACACCGGCACGCACCTCGTCACCCTGACAGCGGTGTGCAGCGACCGAGAGCGCTTCGGCACCCTCGAGGGTGCGCTGGACGATCTCGCTCGCAGCATCCGCATCGCCGGCGACATCACCGGCGGCGAGGGCGACGTCCTGCGCCTGCCGCCGACCTGAACGACACGCGTCTCAGAGGTAGCCGGCGAAGGCCATCGTGCTGAGGGTGGTCGCGGCGACGAGCACCGACAGCATCCCGCCCAGCGCGAGCGGCCGCCAGCCGGCGGTGCGGATCGCCCGCAGATCGGTGGACAGGCCGATGCCGGCCAGCGCGGTCGCCACGAGAGACGCGCTGACCTGCCCCAGCGCACCGGCGACGGCGGGCGGGATGATCCCGGTCGAGTTCACCAGTGCGAGGGCGACGAATCCGACCAGGAACCAGGGCACCAGCCGCAGCACGCGGGCGAGCGAGAAGCCGCTGCGCTCCTGACGACGGCGCGCATCGATGACGGCCAGGCCGATGCTGACGGGGATGATCATCAGCGTGCGCACGAGCTTCACCACGACGGCGAACTCGAGCGCTGCCGTGCCGTAGACCGTGGCTGCGGCCACCACTGAGCTGGTGTCGTTCACGGCGGTTCCGGCGAACAGGCCGAACGTCTCCGGAGGCATCCCGAGCAGGTGGCCGATCAGCGGGAAGGCGCCGATCGCGAGGATGTTGAACAGGAAGATCGTCGAGATGGCGTAGGCGACCTGGGAGCTCTTCGCGCGGATCACCGGCGAGACGGCGGCGATCGCCGACGCACCGCAGATCCCGGTGCCGACCCCGATGAGCGTGACCAGCCCGGCGTCGATCCGCAGCGCTCGTCCGAGCAGCCAGGCGGCGGACAGGCACACGGCCAGCGAGACGAGCATGACCGGCAGCGAGCGAGCCCCGACCCGCAGCACCGAGTCGATCGACAGCCCGGCCCCGAGCAGCACGACGGCGCACTGCAGCACGAAGGAGCTCGCGAGCTTCACGCCAGGCATCAGACGACCCGAGGGCCGGCGCAGCACCGCGAGCAGCACGCCGATCAGCACGGCCGGGATCGCCGCACCGAGCACGGGGACGGCATGGCCGATCACCGTCGCCACCGCCGCGATCGCCATGCAGAGCAGCAGGCCGGGCAGCTTTCCGAGGAGCGATCGCGGGGCCCGACGCCGGCTGTCGGCGGTGTGCGACGGTGGTGCGGATGCCAGTGCTGTTCGTTCCATGCATCCAGTCTTCGGCGGTGGCGACGACGGGAGTAGAGGGCGCATTCTTGTAGGGTTACAACGAGGAGTTGTGACCATGGAGATCGTCGACATCCGGCCTTTACGGGCGCTTGCGCAGGTGGCATCGGACGGCAGCATCTCGCGCGCCGCCCGCACGCTGGGCCTCACTCAGCAGGCCCTCTCGGCACGGCTGCGGGCGTTCGAGCGCGAGATCGACGTCGAGCTGCTGCAGCGCTCACCGCGCGGCACGGTGCTCAGCCCTCAGGGCGACCTCGTCGTGGTGTGGGCACGGGAGGCGCTCGCGGCGACGGACCGGTTCAACGCGGCCGTCGGCTCGCTGCGCCAGCACAGCGCGACCGACCTGGTCGTGGCCGTCAGCCAGACCGTGGCGGCGCACCTGCTGCCCGGCTGGGTGGCGGCTCTTCAGGGCCGGCAGATCGGCCGTGGTCAGCGCCCGTCTTCGGTCGTCTTCGACACGACCAACAGCGACGAGGTGATCCGCAAGGTGCACGACGGCGAGTGCGCACTGGGCTTCATCGAGAGCCCGCACGTGCCGACCGGTCTGGGGTCGCGCGTCGTGCACTGGGATTCGATGGTCGTCGCCGTGGGTCTGCAGCATCCCTGGGCCGGCCGCGACAGCGTCGATTTCGCCGAGGTCGCCGCCACTCCTCTCATCGTCCGCGAGCAGGGCAGCGGCACCCGCGCCGCTCTCGATCAGGTGCTGAGCGCCGCCGGCTACACCGCCGAGCCGCCGGCATCCGTGCTGTCGACCGAAGCCGCGGTGCGCTCGGCGGCGATCGCCGGGATCGCCCCGGCGGTTCTCAGCGAGCTCGCCGTCGCCGACGACACGGCACTCGGGCGTCTGCACGCCCTCGAGCTGGCGCCGGTGCCGCTGCGCCGGCCGATCACCGCCCTCTGGCGGGGCGGCCCTCGAGACCTGCACGGCCTCGCCCGAGAGCTGGTCGAGGTCGCTGCCGGCTGAGCCGGATGCCGGAACAGCCCGTCCTCGTATCCCGGGTACGATCGTCTGGTACGCCCTCCCCGAGCACCAGGAAGCGAGGTGGTTCACCATGTCGAGTGACAGTCATAGTCGCAGACACGTCATCCCCTCCGCTTCCGCACCGCTCGGCTGAGCGGCGGCGTCTGCTGCGACGCACGCCCCGGCGTTCTCTGACACGCGCTCAGTGCGGTGCCTCACTCAAGGCACGCCATGACTCCTCTTCAGCTCCAGTCCGTCTCCGACGCGGCCGACGACATCCGCCGTCTCATCTCCGAGCAGGACCTCCCGGGCGCATCGGCCACGCTGACGCCCCTGTCGGTACCTGAGATCGTCGAACTCGTCGATCGTCTCGGCATCGAGCACGCGGCCATCGTCTATCGGCTGCTCGCGAAGCCGCGGGCGCTCGACGTGTTCGAAGCGCTCTCGCCCGGAACTCGGGGCGACCTGGTGGGCGCGCTGCGGCGCGCCGAGGTGGCCTCGCTGTTCGCGGAGATGGACCCCGACGACCGGGTCTGGCTGCTCGACGAGCTGCCGGCATCCGTCGCTCCGCAGCTGCTGCGCGGACTCACCCGCCAGGAGCGCGATCTGACCTCGGGCATGCTGGGCTATCCGCAGCATTCCGTCGGCAGGCGGATGAGCCCGGAGTTCGTCACCACCCATCCGCAGCTCACGGTGCGCGAGACGTTCGCGCGCATCCGCGCCGCCCTCGACAGCGCCGAGACCGTCTACACCCTGCCGGTGACCGACGCGCGGCGCGTGGTCGGCATCGTGAGCCTGCGGGATCTGATGATGGCGGATGAGGATGCTCTGATCGCCGGCATCATGAGCGACCCGCACGTCGCCGAGGTGACGGAGGACGCGGAGGTCGCCGCGCGACGCACCACGGACTTCAGCCTGCTGGCACTGCCGGTGGTGGACGGCGAGCAGCGGCTCGTCGGCATCCTGACCATCGATGACGCGGCCCGCATCCTCAAGCAGGAGGAGAGCGAGGATGCCGCGCGTCAGGGCGGTGTCGAGCCGCTGCGCCGCTCGTACCTGTCGACCCCGATCCGCCGCCTCGTGCGCTCGCGAGTGGTGTGGCTGCTGGTGCTCGCGGTCGGCGCGACACTGACCGTGCAGGTGCTCGACACGTTCGAGGCGACGCTCTCGCAGATGACCGTGCTGGCGCTGTTCGTCCCGCTGCTGATCGGCACCGGCGGCAACACCGGCAATCAGGCCGCGACGACAGTGACCCGCTCGCTGGCCCTGGGCGAGATCGCGCCGCGGGACGTGCGCAAGGTGCTCTCCCGGGAGATACGGGTGGGGCTCTGCCTCGGGCTGCTGCTGGGCACGCTCGGGTTCGCCATCGCGGGACTCGTCTACGACTGGCACATCGGCGTGGTGATCGGGCTGACCCTCGCCGCCGTCTGCACGGTGGCCGCGTCGATCGGCGGGATCATGCCGCTCGCGGCGCGGGCCATGAAGGTCGACCCGGCGGTCTTCTCGAACCCGTTCATCACGACGTTCGTCGACGCGACCGGCCTGATCATCTACTTCCTGATCGCGAAGGCCGTTCTGGGGATCTGAGCGGCGCTCTATGACTCGGACGCGTCGCCGGCCGGGTCGTCGCCGGCCGGGTCGTCGCCCGCCGTGTCGTCGCCCGCCTCGACGGCGCCACGCGGATGCCAGAGCACGACCTCCGTGGAGCGGCGGATGCGCCGACCGGACGGCAGCGTGACGATGGAGCCGGTCGCCCCAGCGGCGAACACGCGCACACCGGGGCGGTTCTCGCGCTCGGCACGCAGAGCGCCTTCGAGCTCGGTGACGCGGCGCCGCAGCATCCGCACCTCGTCCTCCAGATCGAGCAGACGGGCGATGGCCGGCAGGCTCATCCCGTCGCTCGAGAGCTGGGCGACCTCGCGGAGCTGCTCGATGTCGCGCATCGAGTAGCGGCGCGAGCCGCCGCGGGTGCGGCCGGGCACCACCAGACCGATGCGGTCGTACTGCCGCAGCGTCTGGGGGTGCATCCCGGCCAGCTCCGCGGCGACCGCGATCGCGAAGAGGGGCGAATCGGCATCCATCGTCAGGCCTTCGCCTTGGCCATCATCTCGGCGCGCGGGTTCTCCTTCGGACCGAGCTCGTGGAAGCGCTCCAGCGCTTCCCTGGCGGCGTCGTCGAGGTGCGTGGGAACCGCGATCTGCAGCTCGGCGAGCAGGTCGCCGGTGCCCTTCGCCGTCGTCACGCCGCGGCCCTTGACCCGCAGCACGCGCCCGGAGGGCGTGCCGGGCGCGACGCGCAGCTTGACGGTGTCGCCGGCGAGGGTGGGCACCTCGATCGTCGCGCCGAGGGTCGCCTCGGTGAACGTCACCGGCACCGTGAGGCGCAGGTTCAGTCCGTCGCGTGTGAACACCGGATGCGGGCGCACCTTCACCTGCACGACGATGTCGCCGGCCTCGCCGCCGTCGGGCGACGGGCGCCCGCGGCCGCGCAGACGGATCTTCTGCCCGTCCTTCACGCCCGCGGGCACCTTCACCTTGAACGGCTTGCCGTCGCCGGCCTGCAGGGAGATCGTCTCGCCCTGCACCGCGGTGGCGAAGTCGAGGGTGGTGGTGGCCGTGAGGTCCGCGCCCTTCTGCGGGCCGCCGAAGCCGCGGTACCCGCCGGTGGGCTGGCCGAAGCGACCGGCGCCGAACGAGCCTCCGCCGCCCTGCGAGAACATCGAGAAGATGTCGTCGAAGTCGGCCTGGCTCGCACGCCCGCCCTGCCCGAACCGGCTGAAGACGTCTTCGAAGCCGCCTGCTCCACCGGCACCGGGAGCGGTGAAACGCGCACCCGAGCCCATCGCGCGGATCTCGTCGTACTCACGACGCTGCTCGGCGTCGCTGAGCACGCTGTACGCCTCGCTGATCTCCTTGAACTTCGCCTCGGCCGCGGCATCACCCTGATTGGAGTCGGGGTGGTACTTGCGGGCGAGCTTGCGATAGGTCTTCTTGAGATCGGCGTCCGAGACGTCCTTCGAGACGCCCAGCGTCTTGTAGAAGTCCTTGTCGAACCAGTCCTGGCTAGCCATCGATCACCTACTCCGCGGGGACGGCGACAACGACCTTGGCCGGACGCAGTTCGACATCGCCGAGACGGTAGCCGACCTCGACGACCTCGAGGATCGTGGAGGTGGTGGCACCGGGAGTCGGCTGCTGGAAGATCGCCTCGTGCTGCTGCGGGTCGAACTCGTCGCCCTTCGCGCCGTAGGCGACGACGCCGAGACGTTCCACCACGGCGCGCAGCTTGCCGGCGATCACGGCGAAGGCCGAGCCCTCGACGAGGTCTCCGTGCTGCTGGGCGCGGTCCAGATCGTCGAGCACGGGCAGCAGGCCCTTGGCGGCCTCGCCCTTTGCGCGGTCGATCTCGACGTGGCGCTGCTCCTCGGTGCGGCGACGGTAGTTCGCGTACTCGGCGGTCAGCCGCTTGAGGTCGGTGAGCAGCGCGTTCTCGGCATCCGCCACGGGATCGACGGCGGCGGCATCGGTCGTCTGCTCGGCACCGAGGATGTCGTCGACCGTGAGGTCGTCGTCAGAGCCCTCGGCCGCTGCGGCCTCGGTCGAGTCGGGGCTGTCGGAAGCGCTCTGGTTCTGCGACGCGGGGCCGGATGCCTGAGCATCCGACCCCTCGCCGGGAACCTCGGCGCTGTTGTCGTCGAAGTTCTTGTCCGTCATCTCTTACTTTCCCTGTCCTGAGCCCGTCGAAGGGTCGTCCTCGTCGTCCACGACCTCGGCGTCGACGACGTCCTCCTCGGAGGCGGCGTCAGCCGGGGCTTCGTCACCTGCGGGGGCGCCGGCGGCGGCATCCGCCTGCGACTGGGCGTAGATGGCCTCGCCCAGCTTCGTCTGCGACTCGTTCAGCTTGTCGAACGCCGTCTTCACGGCCTCGTCGTCATCGCCGGCGAGAGCCGTCTTGAGCGCGTCGACGTCGCCCTGCACCGAGGTCTTGACGTCCTCGGGGAGCTTGTCGTCGTTGTCCTTGATGAGCTTGTCGATCGAGTACGCGAGGGTCTCGGCCTGGTTGCGGACCTCGGCCGCCTCGCGGCGCTTCTTGTCCTCAGCCGCGTTCTCCTCGGCCTCGCGCACCATGCGATCGATGTCCTCCTTCGACAGCGACGAGCCGCCGGTGATGGTCATCGACTGCTCCTTGCCGGTGCCCTTGTCCTTCGCGGACACGTGCACGATGCCGTTGGCGTCGATGTCGAAGGTGACCTCGACCTGCGGGATGCCGCGGGGAGCCGGCGCGATGCCGGTGAGCTCGAAGGTGCCGAGCGGCTTGTTGTCGCGGGTGAATTCGCGCTCGCCCTGGAAGACCTGGATCGCGACCGACGGCTGGTTGTCGTCGGCGGTGGTGAAGGTCTCGCTGCGCTTGGTCGGGATCGCGGTGTTGCGGTCGATGAGCTTGGTCATCATGCCGCCCTTGGTCTCGATGCCGAGGCTCAGCGGGGTGACGTCGATGAGCAGCACGTCCTTGCGCTCACCCTTGAGGACACCGGCCTGGAGCGCGGCGCCGACAGCGACGACCTCATCGGGGTTGACGCCCTTGTTCGCGTCCTTGCCGGTCTCGCGCTTGACGAGCTCGGCCACAGCCGGCATGCGGGTCGAACCGCCGACGAGCACGATGTGGTCGATGTCGGCGACCTTGATGTTCGCCTCGCGGATGACGTCCTCGAAGGGCTTCTTGGTGCGGTCGAGGAGGTCCTTGGTGAGGTCCTCGAACTTCGCGCGGGTGAGGCTCTCGCTCAGCGAGACGGGGCCCTGATCGGTCAGCGAGAGGTAGGGCAGGTTGATCGAGGCGCTCGTCGACGACGAGAGCTCCTTCTTTGCCTGCTCGGCGGCCTCCTTGAGGCGCTGCAGGGCGATCTTGTCGCCCGAGACGTCGACGCCGGTGGTCTCCTTGAACTGCTTGATCAGGTAGTCCACGACGCGCTGGTCCCAGTCGTCGCCACCGAGGCGGTTGTCACCGGCGGTGGAGCGCACCTGGATCGTCGAGAAGTCGTCGTCCTTGCCCACCTCGAGCAGCGAGACGTCGAAGGTTCCGCCACCGAGGTCGAAGACGAGGATGAGCTCGTCCTCCTTGCCCTTGTCGAGGCCGTACGCGAGTGCCGCCGCGGTGGGCTCGTTGATGATGCGCAGGACGTTGAGGCCCGCGATCTCACCGGCCTCCTTGGTGGCCTGACGCTCGGCGTCGTTGAAGTACGCGGGAACGGTGATGACGGCGTCGGTGACCGTGTCGCCGAGGTAGGACTCGGCGTCGCGCTTGAGCTTCTGGAGGATGCGCGCGGAGATCTCCTGCGGCGTCCACTTCTTGCCGTCGACGTCGAACGACCAGTCCGTGCCCATGTGGCGCTTGACCGATGCGATGGTGCGGTCGACGTTGGTGACGGCCTGGCGCTTGGCGGTCTCGCCGACGAGCACCTCGCCGTCCTTGGTGTACGCGACCACCGACGGGGTGGTGCGGAAGCCCTCGGCGTTGGCGATGACCTTGGGCTCGCCGCCCTCGAGGACGCTGACGACGGAGTTGGTGGTTCCGAGGTCGATACCGACAGCACGTGCCATGTGTTTCTCCTTTGCATTGGTGAAAGTCTGCGGACGACCAGATGTGAACCTGAGTCGTGATGACTCAAGTGTAAACCCGCCCCCGGATGCTGTCAAACGAAGTTGATATGACTCGACTCAGGTTTGAGTCTTGCGCATCGCATTTCGCTGTTTGACGCCGCTTCCGGCGCATCCCCCTCGCCCGCTCTAGAGTCGCCCGCATGGCCCGACCCGCGCTGCTCGCCGTCTCGCACGGCACGTCCGACGCCGATGGGGCGCGGTCGATCGCCGCTCTCGTGGATCGCGTGGCCGAGCGGATGCCCGATGTCGACGTGCGTGCGGCGTTCGTCGACGTGCAGCAGCCCGACGCGGCGAGCGCGCTCGCTGCGATCGACAGGCCGGTGGTCGTGGTGCCGCTGCTGCTCTCGCAGGGGTTCCATGTGCATCACGATCTGCACGGCATCGCCGTGGACAGACCGGATGTCGTCGTCACCGACCCGCTCGGCCCCGACGCCCTGCTCGCCGAGGTGCTCGCGATGCGGCTCGACGGCATCCCTCATCCCGACGCGCCGGTCGTGCTCGCCGTCGCCGGTTCCCGCGACGAGCGCTCGGTTGCGGATGCCGAGGGCATGGCGGCGCTGCTGCGCGCCCGCACGGGCCGGCGCGTCGACCTCGCGTACCTCGCCGCCCGGCATCCGGATCTGCGGACGGCGCTGAGCGCGGCACCGGATGCCGTCGTCGCGACCTACCTGCTCGGACGGGGCTTCTTCTTCGATCTCGCCGTCCGCCATGCCGGCGCCCACCCCATCACGCCGCCGCTGCTCGACGATCTGCTGCCTGATGGAGGCATCCCGGAGGCCCTCGTCGACCTGGTCGTCGGGCGCTACGCGGCCGCGCATCCGGCCTGACTCATCGGAGGTAGGCGATCCACCCGGCGTAGGACGAGCTCGCTCCATTCCGTCCTACGTCGGGTGATTCGCCTGCGCTCGCGCGGCCCTCTCGCCGGCCACGCACAGATCCGACGATCGCGCCACCCCTCCCGCGTCATGTTTCACGTCACATGACGCCGTGTTTCGCTCCTGGTCTTTCCGTGTCATGGAAGGTTCCCGGCGTGGATGGCAGTCCGTACGTTGATCCCCAGCCATTCATCCGAGGGGGGCTCGATGACCATTCAGCAGCCGACGACGATCCGCGGGGCACGCACCCGCACCAGTCGCACGCCGACCAAACCGCACGGCCAGTGGGCAGTCGACGGGCGCGAACCGCTGAACACCAACGAGGAGATCAAGCTCGCCGACGACGGCCTCAACGTGCGCGAGCGCATCGAGACGATCTACGCGAAGGGCGGGTTCGCGAGCATCGATCCATCTGACTTGCATGGCCGGTTCCGCTGGTGGGGGCTGTACACCCAGCGCAAGCCGGGCATCGACGGCGGCCGCACCGCGCAGCTCGAGCCGCACGAGCTCGAGGACGAGTACTTCATGATGCGCGTGCGCATCGACGGCGGACAGCTCACCAGCGAGCAGCTGCGTGTCATCGGCGAGATCTCGACCGAGTTCGGGCGCGACATCGCCGACATCACCGACCGTCAGAACGTGCAGCTGCACTGGGTGCGCATCGAGGATGTGCCGGAGATCTGGCGACGCCTCGAGGCGGTCGGGCTGAACACCACCGAGGCGTGCGGCGACGTGCCACGCACCTTCCTCGGCTCGGCCGTGGCCGGCATCGCCGAGGACGAGCTCATCGACCCGACACCGCAGCTGCGCGAGATCATCGACCGCTACCTCGGCGACCCGAGCTTCTCGAACCTGCCACGCAAGTACAAGACGGCGATCACCGGCCACCCCAGCCAGGACGTCGTGCACGAGATAAACGACTGCTCGTTCGTCGCCGTCGAGCATCCCGAGCTCGGCATCGGCTACGACCTGTGGGTCGGCGGCGCTCTCGCCGCGGTCCCGCGCCTGGGCGAGCGGCTCGGCGCCTTCGTGCCGCCGGAGCGCGTCGCCGAGGTGTGGCACGGTGTCACCAGCATCTTCCGCGACTACGGCTACCGCCGACTGCGCAACAAGGCCCGCATGAAGTTCCTGCTCGCCGACTGGGGCACCGAGAAGATGCGCGAGGTTCTCGAGACCGAGTACCTCACGTCTCCCCTGCCCGACGGTCCGGCCCCCGCCGCGCCTGTCGGGGCGCCCGATCACGTCGGCGTGCACCGCCAGAAGGACGGCCGCTTCTACATCGGCGCCGCGACCACTGTCGGCCGCCTGTCGGGCACGACTCTGACGCGCCTCGCCGATCTCGCCGAGGCGAACGGATCGCAGCGGCTGCGTCCGACGGTCTTCCAGAAGATCCTCGTTCTCGATGTGCCCGAGGACCGCGTGCCGCACGTCGTCGCCGGTCTCGACGATCTCGGTCTGCCGTCGCGCCCGAGCCTGTTCCGTCGCGGGACGATCGCCTGCACCGGCATCGAGTTCTGCAAGCTCGCGATCGTCGAGACCAAGGCGAACGCCGCGCAGGCGATCGATCAGCTCGAGCAGCGTCTTGCTGAGCTCGAGCCCGAGATCGGCCAGACCATCACGCTGCACGTGAACGGATGCCCGAACTCCTGCGCGCGCATCCAGACGGCCGACATCGGCCTGAAGGGCCAGCTCGTCATGATCGACGGTCAGCAGGTGCCGGGCTACCAGGTGCACCTCGGGGGCGGACTCGCCACCGAGGGGCGCGCTGAGGCCGGCCTCGGGCGCACCGTGCGCGGGCTGAAGGTTCCCGCCGACGGCATCGCCGACTACGCCGAGCGGGTCATCCGCCGTTACCTCGCTGACCGCACCGAGGGCGAGAGGTTCGCCACCTGGGCGCACCGGGCTGAAGACGAGGCGCTGCAGTGACCCGCGCGGACGGAGTGAGCACCGCAGAAGGAGTGAGCACCGCGGAAAGTGGGCCCCTGAGCCTGCCGAAGGGTCGCCGCTCTGCGCAAGAGCTGCGCGCCCTCGCGGAGCGCGGCAACCTCGAGCTGCGCAGCCGCCAGCCCGACGAGGCGAGTCCGGCCGAGGTTGTCGCATGGGTCGCGGCCAACTTCGCCGTCTCGCAGGCCGCCGTCGCGTGCTCGATGGCGGATGCCGCGCTCCCCCACCTCGTCTCGCAGAGCATCCCGGGTGTCGACGTGCTGTTCCTCGACACCGGCTACCACTTCCTCGAGACGAGGTTCACCCGAGACGAGGTCGCGTCGCGTCTCGACGTGACCGTCGTCGACGTGAAGCCCGTCCAGAGCGTGCGGGAGCAGGATGCCGAGTTCGGCGCCGACCTGTTCGCCCGCGACCCCGGGCTGTGCTGCGCGCGGCGCAAGGTCGAGCCGCTGCAGCGAGCGCTCGGCGGCTACGAGGTGTGGTTCACCGGAGTGCGCCGCGACGAGGCGCCCACGCGCGCCGCGACCGAGCTGGTCGTCTGGGATGAGCGCAACGGGCTCGTGAAGGTGAACCCGGTCGCGGCGTGGAGCTTCGACGAGCTCATCGGCTACTCCACCGTGCACGACGTGCCGGTGAATCCTCTGATCGCTAACGGATATCCGTCGATCGGCTGCGCGCCGTGCACGAAGCCCGTCGCCCCCGGTGAAGACCCTCGATCCGGCCGCTGGGCCGGTCTGACGAAGACAGAATGCGGGCTGCACGTATGACTCTGGACACTCACGACGTTTCGTCTCGCTCCGCCCGCTCGACGACCGGTGAGGCGCGTCCCACTGCGCTGAGCACGCTGGACCTGCTCGAGGCGGAGGGCATCCACATCATCCGCGAGGTGGTCGCCGAGTTCGAGCGCCCCGTGCTGCTGTTCTCGGGCGGCAAGGACTCGGTCGTCGTGCTGCACCTCGCCGCCAAGGCGTTCGCGCCGGGACGGGTGCCGTTCCCCGTGCTGCACGTCGATACGGGGCACAACTTCCCGGAGGTGATCCGCTTCCGCGACGAGACGGTCGCCCGCCTCGGCATCGACCTCGAGGTCGCCCGCGTGCAGGACTACATCGACGACGGCCGGCTCTTCGAGCGCCCCGACGGCACGCGCAACCCGCTGCAGACTCAGCCGCTGCTCGACGCGATCGCGGCCGGACGGCACGACGCGGTCTTCGGCGGTGCGCGCCGCGACGAGGACAAGGCCCGCGCGAAGGAGCGCATCATCTCGCTGCGCGACGAGTTCGGGCAGTGGGATCCGCGCAATCAGCGCCCCGAGCTGTGGAGCCTGTACAACGGCCGGCACCTGCCAGGCCAGCACGTGCGCGCCTTCCCGATCTCGAACTGGACCGAGCTCGACATCTGGCGCTACATCGAGCGCGAGAACATCGCCCTGCCGCCGCTCTACTACGCGCACGAGCGGGAGGTGTTCCACCGCTCGGGCATGTGGTGGGCCGTGGGCGAGTTCTCGCAGCCACGCGACGACGAGCAGGTGGTGCGCCGCACAGTGCGCTATCGCACCGTCGGCGACATGAGCTGCACCGGCGCGGTGGAGTCGGATGCCGCCGACACGGCGTCCATCGTCGACGAGGTCGCCCGCACGACCCTGACCGAACGCGGCGCCACCAGGGCCGACGACCGGATCAGCGAGGCCGCCATGGAGGACCGCAAGAAGGACGGGTATTTCTGATGGGTGCGACTCTCTTCAGGTTCGCGACGGCAGGCTCCGTCGACGACGGCAAATCCACCCTGGTGGGCCGGCTGCTGCACGACGCGAAGGCGATCCTCGCCGACCAGCTCGACCAGGTCGCCGCAACCTCTAGGGCGCGGGGCTTCGCCCTCGGCGCCTTCGACTTCGCGCTGCTCACCGACGGCCTGCGCGCCGAGCGCGAGCAGGGCATCACGATCGACGTCGCCTACCGCTACTTCGCTACCGATCAGCGCAGCTTCATCCTCGCCGACTGCCCCGGGCACGTGCAGTACACCCGCAACATGGTCACGGGAGCGGCCACGGCCGACGCCGTGATCGTGCTGGTGGATGCCCGCAAGGGCGTGGTCGAGCAGACGCGGCGCCACCTGGCCGTGGCGTCGCTGCTGCGGGTGCCGCACGTGATCGTCGCCGTGAACAAGATCGACCTCGTCGGCTTCGACGAGCAGACCTACGTCGACATCGAACTCGAGGCGCTGCGGGTGGCCGACGAGCTCGGCATCCCCGCGGTGCGCGTGCTGCCGGTCTCGGCGCTGGAAGGCGACAACATCGTCGACCGCTCCGAGCGCACCCCCTGGTATCGCGGAGAGACGCTCTTCGAGCTGCTCGAGACGCTGCCGGTGCGCACCGATGCGGCCGCCCCGCTGCGGCTGCCGGTGCAGCTCGTGCTGCGACCGCAGGGCGGCCTGTCGCCCGATGTCCCCGCCCGCGAGGTCGAGCGGCTGCGCGACTTCCGCGGCTTCGCCGGGCGGATCGCCGCCGGCGCCGTATCGGTCGGCGACCGCGTGCAGGTGCTGCCCTCGGGGCGCGCCACCGAGGTGACCGGTGTGCACGTCGCGGGCGTCGACACCGGCGCCGCCGAGGTGCGGCAATCGGTGACACTCACCCTGGCCGACGAGATCGACGCCGCCCGCGGCGCGCTGATCGTCGCCGAGGGCTCGGCTCCGGCACTGCGCCGGGATGCCGTGGTCGAGCTGTTCCAGCTCGACCCCCGAGCCACAGCCCCCGGCGCGCGCGTGCTCGTGAAGCACGGCACGGCGACCGTGCAGGCGATCATCGCGGAAGTCCTCACCCGCCGTGACCTGGAAACCCTCGCGCACACCGATCTGACCGCGGGAGCGGATGCCTCCCTGGCCGAGAACGAGATCGGGCGGGTGCGGCTGCGCCTGGCATCCGACCTCCCGCTCGAGCCGTACGCGCAGAGCCGCGAAGGCGGCTCGCTGCTGCTCATCCACCCCGCCGACGGCGCCACGCTCGCCGCCGGCACCGTCATCGACTGACCTGATTGATCCGATCTGCACGACCGAAAAGCACCACGAGCCTAAGGAGGCGAAACCGTGAACATCACCCGCAAGAACAGGACATTCACCGCACTGGGGGCCCTGGCGATGGGCGTCACCGCACTGGTGCTCGCGGGCTGCGCCCCGGCATCCGGGTCCGCCGCCGAGGGCGAGGTGACCGAGCTGCGCCTGGGCTACTTCGCCAACGTCACTCACGCACCGGCCCTGGTCGGGCTCTCGGAGGGGCTGTTCGACGACGCTCTCGGCGACGTCGACCTGAAGACCGAGATCTTCAACGCCGGCCCGGCCGCGATCGAGGCGCTCTCCGCGGGCGCGATCGATGCCACCTACATCGGGCCCAACCCGTCGATCAACACCTTCATCCAGTCGGGCGGCGCCTCCGCACGGATCATCGCCGGGGCGACCTCTGGCGGGGCCGCGCTCGTCGTGCGCGACGGCATCGACTCACCGGAAGACCTGCAGGGCGCGAACATCGCGAGCCCTCAGCTCGGCAACACGCAGGATGTGGCGCTGCGCAGCTGGCTGGCCGACGAGGGGTACGAGACCTCCACCTCCGGCGCCGGCGCCGTCAGCATCACACCGACCGAGAACGCTCAGACGCTCACGCTCTTCCAGGACGGGCAGCTCGACGGCGCCTGGCTGCCCGAGCCGTGGGTATCGCGGCTGGTCGTCGAGGCGGGCGCGCATGTGCTGGTCGATGAGGCCGACCTCTGGGATGACGGGGCGTTCCCGACCACGGTGCTGCTGGTGCGCAAGGAGTTCGCGGACGAGCATCCGGAGATCGTCGAGAAGCTGCTCGCGGGTCACATCGCCTCGGTGCAGTGGCTCGATGAGAACGAGCCCGAGGCGGGCGCGGTGATCAACGCTCAGCTCGAGGAGGCGACCGGGAAACGCCTGCCCGATGACGTGCTCGCCCGTGCGCTCGAGAACGTCGATTTCACGGTCGATCCGCACGCCGAGACCTTCCAAGCGCTCGTCGCGAACGGGCTGGCAGCGGGCACGCAGAAGAAGGGCTCGATCGACGGTCTGTTCGACCTGCGAGCGCTCAACGCACAGCTGTCGGATGCCGGCGAGGACACCGTCTCGGCGTCCGGGCTCGGGGAGCAGTGATGACGACCCGCGACACCCTCGCGCGCCCGACCGTCAGCGAAGCGCATCTCGCGCCCAGCTTCGACGGCGTCAGCCCGCTGCCCGGCGAGCGCCCTGGCGTCGACCCCGCGGTGCGCATCTCGCACGTCACCAAGCGCTACGGGTCGGGGCCGCTCGTGCTCGATGACGTCTCGCTCGACATCGCCCCCGGCGAGTTCGTGTGCCTGCTCGGGGCATCCGGATGCGGCAAGTCGACCCTGCTCAACCTCATCGCCGACCTCGAGCCGATCACGTCAGGAGCGATCGAGACGCCCGACGGCGGATCTGCGGTGATGTTCCAGGAATCGGCGCTGATGCCCTGGCTCACCGCGCGCCGCAATATCGAGCTGGCCCTGCGGCTGCGCGGCGTGCCGCGCGGCGAGCGCGGCGACGAGGCCGACCGGCTGCTGGCGACCGTGAACCTCGCCGAAGCCGGGGACAAGCGCCCGCACGAGCTCTCCGGCGGCATGCGCCAGCGGGTCGCGCTGGCGCGGGCGCTGGCTCAGGATCGTCCGGTGCTGCTCATGGACGAGCCGTTCGCGGCCCTCGACGCCATCACCCGCGATCTGCTGCACGAGGAGCTCGAGCGGGTGTGGCGCGCGACCGGCCGCACCATCGTGTTCGTCACGCACAACGTGCGCGAGGCCGCGCGTCTCGGTCAGCGCGTCGTGCTGCTCTCGAGCAGGCCGGGCCGGATCGCCGGCGAATGGCGCATCCGAAACACCATCGGCCGGCGCATCGAGTCGCCCGAGGTCGCCGCCCTCGCCAGCGAGATCACCGCGGAGCTGCGGAAGGAGCTGGCCCGCAATGCCTCCTGAGACGACAGCGCCGCCATCCATCCCCGCCTCCGGCGAGCACGACGATCTGCACACCCTCTCGTCCGGACTCGACCGGCTGCAGTCCGAGTCGGCGCAGACGACGCCCCGCTGGCGGGAGATCATCGCGAAAGCGCTGCCGCCGATCGCCCTGCTGCTCGTGCTGCTGGCCGTCTGGCAGCTCTACATCACCGTCGCCGCTCCTCGCCCCGATAAGGCGCCGAGCCCCGCCGCGGTGCTGACCGCCCTCGGCGACGCATGGGAGACCGGTCGTCTGCAGCAGGCCGTGCTCACCAGCCTCGAGCGCGGCGGGCTGGGCTTTCTCATCGCCATCGCGATCGGCACCCCGCTGGGGCTCGCGCTCGCGGAGTGGAAGCTGCTGCGTCGCGCGGCCGGCCCGCTGATCTCGGGGCTGACCGTGCTGCCCTCGGTCGCCTGGGTGCCTGCGGCGATCATCTGGTTCGGCCTGACCGACGCGACGGCGTACTTCGTGATCCTGATGGGGGCGATCCCGTCGATCGTGAACGGCCTGCTCTCCGGCATCGACCAGGTGCCACCGCAGCTGCGCCGGGTCGGCACCGTGCTCGGGGCCAGTCGCTGGCAGCTCGCCACCGCTGTCGTGCTTCCGGCGTCGCTGCCCGGCTACGTGGCCGGCCTCAAGCAGGGCTGGGCGTTCTCGTGGCGCTCGCTGATGGCGGCCGAGATCATCACGATGGGCGGCTCGATGGGCTTCGGCCTGGGAACGCTGCTCAACCAGTCGCGCGAGCTGGCGGATCTGGCCAGCGTGCTCGGCACCATCATCCTGATCCTCGCGATCGGCATCGTGATCGAGCTGGTGTTCTTCGGACCGCTCGAGCGCCGGATGCTGCGCAATCGCGGACTGCTGCTGGGAGGCACCCGATGACCGGAACAGTGACTCTGGTCGGCGCCGGCCCCGGTGACGCCGGCCTGCTCACCCTGCGCGGGCTGCGCGCCCTCGAGAAGGCCGACGTGATCGTCGCCGACCGGCTCGGCGCGCGCAGCGTGCTCGCCCAGCTGGAAGCCGAAGGCGCGGTCATCGCCGCCGAGGTGATCGACGTCGGCAAGCTGCCCGGTCATCACCCGGTGCCGCAGGACGGCATCAATGAGCTGCTCGTCGAGCTGGCGCGGGCCGGCCGCGAGGTCGTGCGCCTGAAGGGCGGGGATCCGTTCGTGTTCGGCCGCGGCCGCGAGGAGCAGCTGTTCTGCGAGGCCGCGGGCGTCCGGGTCGAGGTGGTGCCCGGGGTCACCAGCGCGGTCTCGGTGCCGGCCGTCGCGGGCATCCCGCTCACCCATCGCGGCGTCGCCGCGTCGTTCAGCGTCGTCAGCGCGCACGATCAGATCGAGCCCGGCGGGTCGGTGAGCACCTCGGGCGCCGACCACACGCTCGTGCTGCTCATGGGCGTCAGCACGCTCGGCCATTCGGCGCACGTGCTCGCCGCCGGCGCGCGCGGCGCCGACTGCCCGGTCGCGATCGTCGAGGACGGCTACGGCAGCGGTGAGCGCGTGACCGTCGGAACGCTCGGCACGATCGCGCAGCTCGCAGCTGCAGCGCAGGTGCGCTCCCCCGCCGTCGTCGTGATCGGCGAGGTGGTGCGGCTGAGTCCGTTCGCCGTGTCGCTCGCGCCCGCATCGGCGGATGCTGGAGACGCCACGCCTCCGGCATCCGCAGCGCCGCGCAGGCGGGGCCGCTCCCGCCTGGCCGCCGCGCTGGACGCCGGACTCGCGGTCGACACCGGGCTGGTGCGGGCGATCGACACGAGCATCCGCTCCTCCCACTCCTCTTCGTCTCGAAAGGCCTCCCTGTCATGACCCTCTCCACGCTGCGTGTCGCGATCGTCGGCGCCGGACCTGCCGGCATCTATGCGGGCAACCTGCTCGCCCAGGCCGTCAAAACCCTTCGATCCCCACGACCCACTCGACGCATCGCTTCGCACTGCGTCGAGCCTCGGGGCCGCGTGGCCCCGGCTCAAGGAACCGATTCCATCGACGCGGTCGAGATCGACCTGTTCGAGTCACTGCCCGCCCCCTACGGGCTGATCCGGTACGGCGTCGCCCCCGACCACCCGCGCATCAAGGGGATCGTCACGTCGCTGCACGAGATGCTCGACGCTCCTCAGCCTGGGTCCCTGGGCCTGCCGAAGGATCGCCGCACCATCCGGTTCATCGGCAACGTCGAGGTGGGGCGCGACATCGCTCTCGATGAGCTGCGCGAGCGGTACCACGGGGTGATCCTCGCCACCGGTGCGCTGCGTGATGCGGTCCTCGACATCCCCGGCGTGGACCTGCCCGGCTCGTATGGCGCGGCCGACTTCGTCGCCTGGTACGACGGGCATCCCGACGTGCCGCGCACCTGGCCGCTCGACGCGACGTCGGTCGCCGTGATCGGCAACGGCAACGTCGCGCTCGACGTGGCGCGGGTGCTCGCCAAGCACGCGGTCGACCTGCGCACCACCGAGGTGCCCGACAACGTGCTCGCGGGCCTCGAGTCGTCGGCGGTCACCGATGTGCACGTGTTCGGCCGACGGGGCCCTGCCGACATCAAGTTCACCCCGATCGAGCTGCGCGAGCTCGGGGAGGTGCGCGACGTCGACATCGTGCTGTACGACGAGGATTTCGATGGCGTCGATCCGACGACCGCGTCGAACAACCAGCTGAAGGTCATGCTGCGCACCCTGAACTCGTGGCGCGGTCAGGAGTCGACGGGGGCGTCGCGCCGTCTGCACCTGCACTTCTGGCACGCGCCGATCGAGATCACCGGCGACGGCCGCGTCGAGGGCATCCGGTTCGCCCGCACGGCCCCCGACGCCGCCGGCGCCCCGGTGCCGACCGGCGAGGTGCGCGAGTACGACGTGCAGGCCGTGTACCGCGCGGTCGGCTACTTCGGCACCCGCGTCGACGGTGCGGACTTCGACGAGCGCCGCGGCGTCGTGCCGAACGACGAGGGCCGGGTGCTCGGCCAGACCGGGCTCTACGCCACCGGATGGATCAAGCGCGGCCCGGTCGGGCTCATCGGCCACACGAAGTCGGACGCCCTCGAGACCATCGGTCACCTCGTCGCCGATGCGCAGGCGGGTGTGCTGACCGCGCCTTCCGCACCGGGGTTCCGGAGCGGGTCGCAGGGCGATGTGCTCGACCTGCTCGATGAGCGCGAGACGGCGTACACGACCTGGGACGGCTGGCAGGCGCTGGATGCCCACGAGCGCGCCCTCGGCGAGAACCACGAGCACGTGCGCGAGCGCGTCAAGGTCGTCGCGCGCGACGAGCAGGTCGAGATCTCGCGGCCGGGGGTGCTGGCCCGATGACCTATGTGATCGCACTTCCGTGCGTAGACGTCAAGGACCGCGCCTGCATCGACGAGTGTCCGGTCGACTGCATCTACGAGGGCGAGCGATCCCTGTACATCCAGCCCGACGAGTGCGTCGACTGCGGGGCGTGCGAGCCGGTCTGCCCCGTCGAGGCGATCTACTACGAAGACGACCTGCCCGAGGAATGGGCCGACTACTACAGGGCGAATGTGGAGTTCTTCGACGAGATCGGCTCGCCGGGCGGCGCATCGAAGGTCGGCGTCTACGACTTCGATCACCCGCTCGTGGCCGCGCTCGCGCCGCAGGGCCCTTCGGCAAGCTCAGGGGCCCAGGAAAGCGCAGGGACCCAGGAACAAGCGCAGGGCACTTCGGCAAGCTCAGGGGCCCAGGAAAGCTCAGGGGCCCAGACAAGCTCGGGGGCTCGTGAATGACTGACTACGACGTGCTCGTCGTCGGCGGCGGGCCGGCGGGGCTGTCGGCCGCGCTGAACCTCGGGCGCTCATTGGCTCGCGTGCTCGTGGTCGACGCCGACCGGCCGCGCAACGCGGCGACGCTGAACTCGCACGGCTTCCTCACGCGTGACGGGGTGCCGCCTTTCGAGCTGCGGCGCATCGCCCGCGAAGAGCTCGCCGCATACTCGAACGTCGAGATCCGCTCGCGAGTGCGAGTGGGCGGGCTGACGACGACGGATGCCGGTTTCACCGCCGGCATCGGACGACGCGAACCGTTCGAGCACGTGACCGCGCGCTCGGTGCTGCTCGCGACCGGGCTGCGCGAGACGCTGCCCGACGTCCCCAACCTGCGCGGCTTCTACGGCATGAGCCTGTTCAGCTGCGCGGCCTGCGACGCGTGGGAGCTGCGCGGGCGCAGCCTGGCGCTGATCGGCGAATCCGCCGACCTCGCCGACCGCGCGCGGCTGATCGCGCACTGGACGCCGCGGCTCACCGTGTTCACGAACGGCTCCGACACGCTGAGCACCGCCGAGGAGGCGGAGCTCGCGGCTGCCGGCGCGACGGTCGTCCGCTCGCCCATCGCCGAGCTGATCGGCGAGCGGGGCCGCATCGAGGCGGTGCGCACCGTCGACGGGGATGAGCACGCGATCGACGGCGGGTTCGTGCGGCCGGAGTGGGAGGCGGATCTGTCGTTCCTCGACGGGATCCTGCCCGAGCGCGATGCGTATGGACATCTGGTCACCGACAGGTCGGGTCGCACGAGCATCCGCGGTCTGTACGCGGCGGGCGATGTCGCGGCTCCCGGACCGCAGCAGCTGATCGTCGCGGCCGGTGCCGGCGCACGCGTGGCGGCGGTGATCACGCACGACGCGATCGGAGTCGCCACCGCGCACTGATCACGCCAGCGGGCTCACCTCGCTGCGATGCGCTCCAGTGCCAGCAGCGGGATCGCGACCCACGATGGACGGTTGCGCTTCTCGTAGATCGCCTCGTACACCGCCTTGTCGGCCTCGTAGGCGTCGAGCAGGGTCTGCAGCGGCGGGCTCAGCTCCGCCTCGGCGATCTCCGAGTCGGGATCGAGAGCCCCCGCGTACGCGTGCAGGAAGTGCTCCCGGGCGATCGCCGACCACTCCCTCGCGCGTTCGCCGCGCAGCTCCTGCTGATCGTCCTCGGCCGGTCGGCCCGCCAGAGACATCTCCACGACGCCTGGGGCGTAGCCGAACGAGCGCAGCATTCCCGCTACGTCGCGCCACGGCGAGTCGGGCAGCGCCCGCTCGGCGAAGGGCCGCCCCGGCTCGCCCTCGAAGTCGACGATCCGCCAGCCGTGCGAGGTGCGCAGCGTCTGGCCGAGGTGCAGGTCACCATGCACGCGCTGCACGTCGAACCCGTCCAGCTGAGCCACCGCATCGTAGAGCGCACGCAGGCGGTCCGCGTAGGGCTGGATCTCGGGGACGACGGGCAACGCCCTCTCCAGCCGCTCCGACATGGCGCTGGCCAGCTGGGCAGTGGCCTCGTGGCCGCGGCGCTCCGACGGGAACCTCTCGCGCAGCGCCGAATGGACTTCAGCGAGCGCCTCGCCGAGCCGGGCGGCCTCGCCGCCGAAGTCGCCGCCGGATTCGGGAACCGTCAGCTCAGGGTCAGCGAGCGCGGTGCGCACGCTCCCGGTCGCGAGCTCGAAGCCGTCGGCGGCCGTGCTGAGGAACTCCTGCAGCATCCCCAGGTGCAGCACCTCTCCGTCGAGCTCGGTCTCGATCCAGCCGTACAGCTCGGCGATGTGCTCCGAGCCGGCGCTGGTGAGCTCCTCGTGGATCTCGATGTCGGGGTTCACTCCAGGGCTGACCTTGCGGAACAGCTTCATGATCGCGGTGTCGTCGAAGCGCAGCGACGAGTTCGACTGCTCGCCGGTGAGAGGCGAGGAGCGCAGCTTCGGGTCCAGCGCGGGGCTGTCCGGCATCCGGCGGAAGCGGAGGCCGCCGACATCCACGTTCCCGTCGGCCTCGGCGGCGACGAAGCTCTCCAGCCAGACCGCCATGGCGTCACGGTCGTGCACGGCGTCGTACAGGTGTCGCTCCCGCCCGTCGACGTCGATCGCGCCGACGTAGGCGTAGCTGTGCCGGTCGTCGAACTCGTCGTACCCCGACAGCGGCACCTGGTACAGCTCGCTGCCGCCCTCGTCATCGCCGTAGTCGACGGTGACGAGGTAGACGATCACGCGCGGATCGTCCCCGGGCCCGCGCAACTCGGCGAGCCGGCGCGCCTGGGAGACGTGGAACGGGCGGCCCTTGCCGGCGAACCAGCGCGTGCGCACCAGGTAGCCCTCCAGAAGGGCATGATCGATCGAGGTCACAGCAACCCCACCTCCTCCGAATCCTCCGCCGGCGCATGCAGCTGGAACCAGTAGAAGCCGTGCCCGCCCAGCGTCAGCAGGTACGGCAGCTCGCCGATGCGCGGGAACGGCACACCGCCGACCAGCTCCACCGGGATCATCCCCTCGAAGCGCCGCAGATCCAGCTCGACCGGCTGAGGGAACTGCGACAGGTTGTTGACGCACAGGATGACGTCGGACGTCCCGTCGTCATTCGTGTGCTCACGGGTGTACGACAGCACCGAGGGGTTCGAGCCGCCGAGGTCGTTGAAGCCGCCCAGGCCGAATGCCGGATGCCGCTTGCGGGCCTGGATCATCTGCCGGGTCCAGTGCAGCAGCGACGAGCGGTCCTCCTGCTGCGCCTCGACGTTCACGGCGAGGTAGCCGTAGACAGGGTCCTGCACGACCGGCTTGCTGAGCTTGCCCGGGTTCGCGGTCGAGAAGCCGGCGTTGCGGTCGGAGGTCCACTGCATCGGCGTGCGCACGCCGTCGCGGTCGCCGAGCCAGATGTTGTCGCCCATCCCGATCTCGTCGCCGTAGTACAGCACCGGCGAGCCGGGCAGCGACAGCAGCAGGGCGGTGAACAGCTCGATGCGGTCGATGTCGTTCTCGAGCAGCGGAGCGAGGCGGCGCCGGATGCCGATGTTCGCCTTCATGCGCGGATCCTGCGCGTACTCGTTCCACATGTAGTCGCGGTCTTCGTCGGTGACCATCTCGAGCGTCAGCTCGTCGTGGTTGCGCAGGAAGATGCCCCACTGGCATCCGGCCGGGATGGTGGGGGTGTCGGCGAGGATCTCGCTGATCGGGTACCGCGACTCGCGGCGCACGGCCATGAAGATGCGCGGCATCACCGGGAAGTGGAAGCACATGTGACACTCGTCGCCGCCCACCTCGGGGTCGCCGAAGTAGTCCACCACGTCGGCCGGCCACTGGTTCGCCTCGGCCAGCAGCACCCGGCCCGGGTAGTTCTCGTCGACGAAGCGACGCACCTTTCTCAGGAACTCGTGCGTCTCGGGCAGGTTCTCGCCGTTCGTCCCCGGCCGCTCGTAGAGGTAGGGGACGGCGTCGAGGCGGAACCCGTCCAGGCCCATGTCGAGCCAGAAGCGCATGGCGTCGAGCATCGCCTCGTGCACCTTCGGGTTGTCGAAGTTCAGGTCGGGCTGGTGGCTGAAGAAGCGGTGCCAGAAGTACTGCTTGCGCACCGGGTCCCACGTCCAGTTGCTCGGCTCGGTGTCGACGAAGATGATGCGCGCGTCCTCGTAGAGTTGGTCGGTGTCGCTCCACACGTAGAAGTCGCCGTAGGGTCCGTCGGGATCGTTGCGACTGGCCTGGAACCACGGATGCTCATCGCTGGTGTGATTCATGACGAAGTCGATGATCACCTTGATGCCGCGCGCGTGCGCGGCGTCGAGGAACTCCTGGAAGTCGTCGGTCGTGCCGAGGTCGGACTGCACGCCGGTGTAGTCGGCGACGTCGTATCCGCCGTCCCGCAGCGGCGACGGGAAGAACGGCGGGATCCACAGGCAGTCGACGCCCAGCCACTGCAGGTAGTCGAGTTTGTCGATGAGGCCGCGGAAATCGCCTACACCGTCGCCGTCGCCGTCCTTGAACGAGCGGACGAGGACCTCGTAGAAGACTGCCGTCTTGAACCACTCGGGCGCAGGGCTGCCCGGGGTGTCGGGGAACGGCTCCTGCGTGAGCACAGGGATCGACGCGGTGCACGGGGCGGGCTCATCGGTCATACGGGCTCCCTCACCATCGGATTTCGTCCGAGCATGCGCCCAACCTGTCACACGAGACGGGCGCTGGCTAGGGGCTTGTGCGCCTCTTGACCTGAGCGCGTCGGAGTGCAAGGAGCCTCACGCCGGCAGGCTCAGCGACCGCCGGGAGGTCCGATCAGCAGCAGGATGCTGAAGATCGCGATGATGGCTACCGCGATCAGCACGGCCAGCACCCAGGGGCGGTGCAGGAACCAGCGCATCGTGCGGTCGTACCAGGTGCGGTCGCGCGGGTCGTCGGTCTCGGTGAGACGCCACTGCCCCTCGAGTCGTCCGCTGCGGTGCAGCCAGATCTCGACCGGGATGGTGGCGTAGGGCACGATCGCGCTGGGGATCGTGGCCGCGGCGACACCGGCGTGCCAGCGCTGGTGGAAGGCGAGGAGCACAGCGGTCGCGCCGTACGCGAGAAAGACGAAGCCGTGGATGCCGCCGGCGATCGTGACGAGCACCGAGGGCTGCCCGACGGCGCGCAGGATGAGCGCGCTGATGAGCAGGGTCCAGGTGATCGCCTCGGCGATCGCGAGCACGCGGAACAGGCGGGCGGGAGTGGTGAACACGGGTCTCCTACGGTGGGTGTGCTTCCACGGTAGGTGAGCGCGCCTATGCGGATGCCCGAGGTGCGCACCGATCCGCGCCTGAAGGGCCAAAGATCAATCGAAAGGCTGACACGCCTGCGATGCAGTACCGGCTCTGGGTCGCGACCGTCCTCAGAACGGAGGCTCCGTGAAGGTGACGGTGTTCGGAGGCGGCGGCCGGTCGACATAGGTGCGCCCGGTGGGACTCGTCCACTCCAGAAGGCCGTCGCCGAGCTGAACGACGTGCCACGGCGTCTGATGCTTGAGGACATGATGTCGGCGGCAGAGAGCGGCGAGGTTCTCCTCGCTGGTCTCGCCGCCGAAAGCAGCGTCACGGGTGTGATCGAGGTCGCTGTCGCGGGCCGGCATCCCGCATCCCGGGAAGCGACATCGCTGATCCCGAGACTGCAGGCGACGGCGCAGCGATTCCGGAGGTCGGTACCTGTCGACGGACAGCACCCCGCCGTTCACCGGATGCGTGAGGATCCGATCCCAGCCGGCGGCAGCCCCGGCCAGCGCCCTCGCGGAGGCGAGATCCATCGGAGCCCGGCCGGACAGCTCTGCGGCGGGACCGCCGGCGCCCATGAGCGTGGTCACCGGCACGGTGATGGCGACCTGCGCGCTGATCGACCCGAGCAGCCCATCCACGGTGTCGTGACCGGTGGGAGCGCCGCTGAGCAGCAGATCCATCGCCAGGTCGAACCGACGCTGTCCGAGCGTGCGCCGGTCGGTCGCATCGCCGCCGGATGCCGCACCGGCAGCGCGAGCGAGCTCCTTCGCCATCTCGGTCAATCGCTCGTGGGTGCCGTGGATCAACACCGACGGGCCATAGATATGCAGCTCGGACATGGCATCCGGACCATCGGTCACCCACACGTCACGACGCCCGCGCGCATCCTCGTGTCGCTCATCGAGCGTGCGCGACTGATACTGCTGGGCGATCCGCTCGGCGATCACTCGCACCCGGTTCGGCGACTCGTCCTGCGCGAACTCCAGCACGCGCGCGGCGTAGGCGGCACGCGCCGCGTCGTCGTCGATGTGCGAACCGGCGTCGACGATCACGCGCGCATGCCCGGCCGTGATCAGCCCCGCGCCCTGTGCCTGCCACACCTGCGGAAACCGCTCGACGAGCACCTCGGCCGCGACCATGCGCCGCTGCACGGTGCGGTCGCTCACGCGCAGCGCCGTCGCGAGTTCGGCGGCCACGGCGCGCAGGGTGAGATCGGAGTCCTCGATGCCGCCGCCCCGCTCGGCGATCGACATGGCCAGCCGGTTCGCTATCGCGAGCAGCCCGTCTCGTGCGGCCAGCACGCCCTGCAGAGTCTTCTCGACGGCCTGCAGGGAGGACACCATCGCGTCGAGATTCGCCATGTCCTCGCTGGTCGCCATCGACATTCCGTTCATATGTCGAGTATCGCGCTGGCCACCGACATTCGAACGCCCGGTCACGCATCGGCTGACCCGGCCCGCCGCACCGAGGCTCAGAGATGGACGCGACACCGGCATCCGGTAGCGTGACGGCCATGACCGGTCGTGATGCCGCCGCCGTACCCCCGCCGACCGCCAGAACGGGAGCCGTCGCGGCGTTCGGCCGAGAGCATGATGGCTCGGCGCACCAAGCCACCAAGAAGCAGGTCGTCTCGTGGGCGATGTGGGACTGGGCGCTGCAGCCGTTCAACACCGTCATCCTCACCTTCGTCTGGATCGCGCTGTACCTGACCTCGCGCATGTTCCTCGAGCCGTCCGTGCGCGAATCCGGGATGCTGTCCGACGGCTCGTACATGAACTGCAACAAGTCGGAGTACGCGGCATCCGAGTACTGCCACGGGCTCACCGACCTGTCGGAGTGGTGGGGCTGGGCGAACTTCGCTGCCGGCATCCTGATCCTGCTGCTCGCACCGGTGCTCGGTCAGCAGGCCGACGCGCGCGGGAGCAAGAAGAAGTGGGTCATCGGGGCGACCATCGCGATCGCGCTCATCCAGTTCTCGCTCTTCTTCGTCGAGGCCGACCCGAAGTTCTTCTGGTTCGGCGCGTTCGCCGTCGCGATCGCGGCCGTCGTCAGCGAGATCGGCAACGTCAGCTACTACGCGATGCTCTCGGAGGTGTCGACGCCGAAGAACGTGGGCCGCGTATCCGGCCTCGGCTGGGGGCTCGGGTACATCGGCGGCGTCGTCGCGCTGGTCGTGTGCATCCCGGTGCTCTTCCTCGTCGGGCAGGACAACGCGCTCTCGTTCAAACTCGTCGCGGTGATCTGCGCGGTGTGGACGATCGTGTTCTCGATCCCGATGTTCCGCAACGTGCCCGAGTCCCCGTCGTACGACACGGCCGAGAAGGTCGGCTTCCTGCGCTCGTACGTCGTGCTCGCCCACAGCATCGCCGGGCTCTACCGCACCAACCGCCCGACGTTCTGGTTCATGCTCGCCGCGGCCGTCTACCGCGACGGCCTCGCGGGGGTGTTCGCGTTCGGTGCGGTGCTCGCCGCGCAGGGCTTCGGCTTCTCGTTCCTCGAGGTGATCATCTTCGGGCTCGCGGCGAACCTCGTCGCGGGCGTCTCGACGCTGCTCGCCGGGCGCATCGACGACGCCATCGGCCCGCGCCGCCTCATCATCTTCGCCCTGTCCGGTCTGGTCGTGATGGCGTTCGTGGTCTACGCGCTGCGTGACTACGGCACCATCGTGTTCTGGATCTGCGGCCTGCTGCTGTGCGCCTTCGTCGGCCCGACCCAGGCATCCAGCCGCAGCCTGCTCACCCGCCTCACCCCGCCGAGCCAGCAGGGCACCATCTTCGGTCTGTACGCGACGACCGGTCGCGTGGCGTCGTTCCTGTCGCCGCTGGCCTGGTCGCTCTTCCTCGCCTGGTTCGGCGGCATCGTCTACGGCGTGCTGGGCATCGCCGTGGTGCTGCTGATCGGACTCGTGCTGCTGCTGTGCGTGCGGTTCCCGAAGGACGTCGGAGCCTGAACGCGCCGGCGTCGGTCGAGGCGAGGACAGGAGCGATATGACTACCCACCGCTTCGACGTGCACCCGTGGGGCATCGGCTGGTCCTGCGTGCAGAACAGCGGCTGGGAGGAGCGCGGACAGGCTCATCGGGAGTCGGTCTTCTCGCTGTCGAACGGGCACATCGGGTGGCGCGGCACTCTCGACGAGGGAGATCCGAGCGCGGCTGCGGGCAGCTACCTCAATGGCGTCTTCGAAGAGCATCCGATGCCCTACGCCGAAGACGGCTACGGATACCCCGAGCACGGCCAGACGGTGATGCACGTGCCCGACGGCAAGGTCATCCGCCTGATCGTCGATGACGAGCCCTTCGACATCCGCACCGGAGCGCTCGTCGAGCACCGGCAGCACCTCGACCTGCGCACGGGCATCCTGCATCGCGAGGCCACCTGGACCTCTCCCGCCGGCCGCACGGTGACCATCGCGTCGCAGCGCCTGGTGTCGTTCACCCACCGCTCAATCGCGGCCGTGCGGTACGAGGTCACCGCGGGCGACGCCGCCGTCGAGGTGACGCTGCTGTCCGAGATCATCGCGGATGAGCCGCTGCCCGAGGTGCACTCCGATCCTCGGGTGATGGATGCTCTGCGTGACCCCTTCGAGCCCGTCTCGCATCACGGGGCCGGTGGCCGTGCCACCCTCGTGCAGCGCACCAGGCGCAGCCGCATCGCCGTCGCGGTCGCGGCCGATCACCTCGTCACGGCGTCGCAGGCGAACGCACCCGAGCCGCACACCGAGGTCACCGCCGATCTCGCCCGCACCACCATGCGGGCCAGGCTCGAGCCCGGTGAGAGCATCGGGCTGGTGAAGTGCGTCGGTCACGAATGGTCGCCCGCGCTCGACGACGTCGCCCTGCGGGACCGCGCGGAGGCGGCTGTCCAGTCGGCCATCGAGATCGGCTGGGACGGGCTGGTCGACGAGCAGCGGCAGTACCTCGACGAGTTCTGGGGCCGGGCCGATGTGATGATCGAGGGTGCCGAGCGGCTGCAGCAGAGCGCTCGCTTCTCGCTCTTCCAGGTGCTGCAGTCCGCCGCGCGCGCCGAGGTGCGTTCGATCCCCGGCAAGGGGCTCACCGGTGTCGGATACGAGGGCCACACCTTCTGGGACGCCGAGACCTTCGTGCTGCCCGTGCTCACCTACACCGCGCCGCATGCGGCGCGAGACGCGCTGCTCTGGCGGCATTCCACTCTCGACCATGCCCGCAGCAGAGCCGAGCAGCTGCACCTCGCCGGGGCCGCGTTCCCCTGGCGCACGATCGACGGCCGGGAGTGCTCGGGCTACTGGCCGGCAGGAACCGTCGCCTTCCACGTCAACGCCGACATCGCGGCTGCCGTCGTGCGCTACGTGCGGGCGACCGGCGATGAGGACTTCGAGCGGGAGAAGGGTGTGGAGATCCTCATCGAGACCGCGCGACTGTGGTGCACCCTCGGGCGCTGGGACGACGACGGAGCTTTCCACATCGACGGCGTGACCGGGCCCGACGAGTACTCCGCCCTGGTCGACGACAACTTCTTCACCAATCTCATGGCGCAGCGCAACCTCCGCGCGGCGGCGGACGCCTCGCGGCGGCACCGCGATCCGGCATCCGCTCTCGGCGTCACACCGGAGGAGATCGCCCGGTGGACGACCACCGCCGACGCCATGGCCTTCCCTTGGGACGCGGCCCGCGGCATCCCGGAGCAGTCCGCCGGATTCAACGCGAAGGAACGGTGGGACTTCGAGGGCACCCGCGACGACCAGTATCCGCTGCAGAGTCATTTCCCCTATTTCGACCTGTATCGCAAGCAGGTCGTGAAGCAGGCCGACCTCGTGCTCGCCCTGCAGATCGCACCGGACGCGTTCACGCCGGAGGAGACGGCGCGCGCCTTCGCCTACTACGACGAGCTGACGGTGCGCGACTCGTCACTGTCGGCATCGGTGCAGTCCACCGTCGCCGCCCGCGTCGGTCAGCTCGACCTGGCGATGGACTACTTCGCCGAGGCGGCCACCATCGACCTCGACGATCTGCAGGACGACGTCGACGAGGGGCTGCACGTCGCCGCGCACGCCGGTGTGTGGAACGCGCTCGTGTGCGGTTTCGGCGGCATGCGCGACGACGGCGAGATGCTGCGTTTCGCGCCGCGGGTCGCGCCGCCGATGACCGCGTTCTCGTTCGGGATGCTGGTGCGCGGCCGCACCCTCCGGGTCGAGGTGCAGCGTGATGCGGTCACCTACCGGCTCGCAGACGGCCCCGCGCTGGGCATCCGGCACTTCGACGAGGAGATCACGCTGGAAGCCGGACAGCCCCGCCGCCTGGACATCCCGGCCCTGCCCGATCCCGGACCGCGCCCGTCGCAGCCGCGGGGACGCGAGCCGCGGCGAGCAGGCGCCGAGACCTGACTGCGCCTCAGGCCCGGCCCTGCAGGATCAGGCGCCAGTAGACCTCCGGGAAGATCTGCCGGTCGATGATCCAGTTCATCCGGCTCTCGCGGTACGAGCTGCGCCACAGCGTGGGCTTCAGACGGAGCTGGTCGTCGAACTCGGCGAACACCGCCGTCGAGCGCGAGACGGTGAACGGGCAGACGCCATAGCCGTCGTAGGCGGATGCCGGGTCGCGAGCCTCGAGCACGGCGCCGACGTTCTCGGCGAGCACCTTCGCCTGCTTGCGCAGCGCACCGCCCGACTTCGAGTTCGTCGTGCCCGCCGCGTCGCCCAGCGCCCAGATCTCGGGGTGCAGGGTGGATCGCAGAATGTGCGGGTCGACGGCGACGAAGCCGTCATCATCGGCGAGGCCGCTGGCGCGAATCCACTCGGGAGCCTTCTGCGGCGGCTCGACCATGAGCAGGTCGTAGCGCAGCTGCTGCCGATCGCCGTCGTCGGCATCGAACACGACCGTGCGGCTCTCAGGGTCGACCTCGTGCAGCCGCGCGCCGGTGCGCACGTCGATGTCGTACTCGTCGATGCTGCGCTGCAGCTCGGCATCGATCTCGGGGATGCCGAAGATCGTCGGCGTGGGCACGAGCAGCACCACGTGGATGTCGTGCAGCACGTTCGTCGCGCGCCAGTACGCGCAGGCCTGGTACATCGGCTTCTGAGCAGCTCCCGCGCAGGAGGCCGGTCCGGGCGCCTGCACGAAGACGACGGTGCCCGAGCGCACCGAGCGCAGCAGCCCGGATGCCTTCTGCGCGAGCCCGAACTCGTAGTTCGAGGCGCCGTGCGGCGAGTTCATCGCCTCGTCGAGGCCGGGCACGGCATCCCAGTCGTTCCGGATGCCCGGGGCGAGGATCAGTTGGTCGTACCAGACGGTGTCACCGGATGCCAGGTGCGCCCGTCTGTTCTCAGGATCGACGGCACTCACGGCATCCGGAATCCACTCCACCCCGTCGGGGAAGACATCTGCCTGCGGACGCACCGCCTCACTCGCGCGGGCGGTGCCGCCGGCGATGTGCGAGAAGAGCGGCTTGTAGTAGTGGGTCTGCGACGGTTCGACGACGGCGATGTCGGTGACCCCGGTACGGCGCAGTCGCCCCGAGACCGACAGTCCGCCGTTGCCGCCGCCGACGACGAGAACCTGGTGTGTCCGCTCGTGTCCGTCAGGTGTGGATGTGTGCTCGGCGCTCATGGAAGCCGACCGTAGGCGGCCCTGCCGGGCGAGACGACGGCCTTGACAGCGCCCGGCGATGAGGTCCGTCGTCCGGCGCACCTCGTCCGGGGTCAGTTGCGTACGCCGCGGGCCGGGTAGACGTACGCAGTTGACCCGGCACTGCCTCGGGCGGCGGGAAGCGGCTGGCCGGCGCGCCCATCCCCCGTGCGGGGTCACTCACGTACGCAACGGGGCCAGTAGACGTACGTACTTGACCCGGCACCGCCCTGGACGACGTACGGGCTGGACGGTGGGCATCCCTCCTCCGCTGCGGGGTCACTTACGTACGCCGCGGAGCCCGTAGGCGTACGTATTCGACCGCGGCACCGTGCCGGGCGACGGGAACCGGCGGTTGGTCCGGCATCCGCCACCCCCGCGGGTCAGTTATGTACGCGCCGGAGCCGGTGGCCGTACACAACTGACCTGGCAGCGTGCGATGAGGGGGGAAACGCTGGCGGCGGCTGCCGCTCACCGGAGTTTTCCGTCTGCGCTGCGCTCAGCGATCAGGTCCGCAGCGACGAATCAGCTGAGCAGCACGCCGATCGTGACGACGGCGCCGGCGAAGAGCAGCGCCAGGAAGCTGAAGATCGCGACGGTCCAGCCGCGGTAGTCGCTTGGCGTCGCTCCCGCCGCGGGCGGCACGACGGCCGGATCGGGCGGCGGGGCGGTCCGTCGAGGGTCGGATGTCGGCGCCGAGGCAGACGCGGACGCCGACGCGGCGAGCTTCTCGGCCACCGGTGGGCGGCGGGTGGCGCGCGTCAGCGGCTCCTCAGGCGGCGCGGGCGGGATCACCGGCTCGGTCAGGGCGACCTCTGGGATCACCGCATCCGGAATCGACGCCTCGGGCACGTCGAGGTCGGGCACGACCGATTCCGGCTCATCGAGCTCAGGGACGACCGGTTCGGGTGCATCGTGCTCCGGCGCGGTCGAGTCCGTCGCGACGGGCTCCGGCACGACCTGCGCCGGCATCGCCCGCGCCGTGTCTTCGGCGTCTCTCGACGGGTCGCTCACATCAGCCTCCTAGTGATCCTGCGTCGGTGGTGCCGACGTCGGTGCGGTGGAAGTTCTGGAAGGAGCGGGATGCCGTCGGCCCGCGCTGCCCCTGATACCGATTGCCATACGGGCCGGAGCCGTACGCGTTCTCGGCGGGCGAGGTGAGGCGGAAGAAGCAGAACTGGCCGATCTTCATTCCGGGCCACAGCTTGATGGGAAGGGTCGCGACGTTCGCCAGCTCGAGCGTGACGTGCCCGCTGAATCCCGGATCGATGAACCCGGCTGTCGAGTGCGTGATGAGGCCGAGGCGTCCGAGCGACGACTTGCCCTCGAGCCGCGCGGCGACGTCGTCGGGCAGGGTGACCTGCTCGAACGTCGCACCGAGGGCGAACTCGCCCGGGTGCAGTATGAACGGCTCGTCGGGAGCGACCTCGATCAGGCGGGTCAGCTCGGGCTGATCCTCGGAGGGATCGATGAACGGGTACTTGTGGTTGTCGAACAGCCGGAAGTAGCGGTCGAGGCGCACGTCGACACTCGACGGCTGCACCATCTGCTCGTCGTAGGGAGCCAGTCCGATGCGGCCCGTTGCGAGTTCTGCTCTGATGTCGCGGTCGCTGAGAAGCACGTGTTCAGCGTAACGGTGCTGTCGTCCGTGCAGCCGCACTATTCTCTGCTCATGAGGCAGGCGCCGGTGGTCTCGATCGAACTGCTGCTCGACGGCCCGACCGAGTCGGCGGTGCGCACGGAGTGGGAGGCGCTCGCCGCCGCCGGACTGTCGAGTCTCGCCGCACACCGGTCCGCCACCAACCGGCCGCACATCACGCTGCTCGTGGGCGTGGACCTGCCGGCGCTCGACCCGCGCGCGTTCGCCGGACGCACGGCATTCGAGGTGCGCCTGGGTGCTCCCCTGCTGTTCGGCACCGGCGACCGACGGGTGCTCGCGCGCAGTGTCGTCCCGTCGCACGACCTGCTCAGCTTGCACCGCGACGTGCACGCGGCGATCGGATCGGCGGCCGCAGAAGCGGACGACGGCGCTCACACGGCTCCCGGCGCGTGGACGCCGCACGTCACCCTCGCCCGCCGCGTCCGCACGAAAGACCTCGAAAGGGCGCTCGGCCTCGTCGGCGGCGAGATCCGAGGCACCGCACGCGCCATCCGCCGTTGGGATGCCGCGACCCGCACGGTCACCGAGATCGGCGAGCTCGGCGGGTCGCAGACGTAGCGCGGGCACTCGCCGCGGGTTTGTTATGCTTGCCACGCGCCGTGAGGCGTGCGGGGCTGTAGTTCAATGGCAGAACTTCTGCTTCCCAAGCAGACAGCGCGGGTTCGATTCCCGTCAGCCCCTCCATCGATAGAGTCTTCCTGAATGAGCCACGGGCCAAGGGGAAAGATGAGCACTGCGGGCGCGATCGCAGCGATCGACCTGGGCAAGACCCGATGCCGCCTTCTGGTGAGCGACGAGTCAGGACACGTCACTCGTGCGGGAGACGGAACCCCCGGCCTCGCAGCGCCAGACGGCGTCGAAGCCGCCGCAGAGTCGATCCTCGCGCTGCTCGACCCCGGGCCCATGCCCCACTCCCTGGGAGTCGGTGCCGCCGGCGCCTGGACCGCCCCGGCTGCCGCGAGAGAGCTCGCCGAGACGCTGGCCGCGGCGACCGGCGCGGCAGTCGCCGTCGCATCGGACGTGGTCACGGCGCACATCGGTGCGCTGGATGGCGCTCCAGGCGTGCTGCTGATCGCGGGCACGGGCGCCGTCGCACTGGGCGTCGACTCCGACGGCATCCGCCTCGTCGACGGATGGGGACCCGACATCGGCGACTTCGGCAGCGGGTCGTGGCTTGGCCGGGAAGCCATCCGCGCCGTGCAGCGCGCCGCGGTCGGGCTCGGACCGTCGACCGCGCTCGAGGATGCCGTCGCCGCGCACATCGCGCCGGCCTCTGACCCTCTGTCGTGGACCCTCGCTCAACATCCACTCCCGCGAGCGCTGGCAACCCTCGCGCCGCTGGTTCTCTATTGCGCGGAACAGGGTGACGCTGTCGCCCTCGAAATCGCCTTCGAAGCAGTCCGCCTGCTCACGGCATCCGCCGTCGCTGCCTCCGCATCAGCCCGTGAGGTTGCCCTGCACGGCGGCCTCACCGAGCACCCGTGGTTCCGCGAGCGGCTCACCGACGCTCTCTCGAGCGCCGATCGCCGCGTCGCGCCTGCGGTCGGGGATGCCCTGACCGGAGCCCAGCTTCTGATGACCCGCCGCGATCTGCCTCACGAAAGGTTCGTGCACCGTGCCGAATGACGACAGCTCCCTCGCCGCCCTTCTCGGGGTGCTCTCGAGCCTCGACACCGAGGCCTCGACGCCCGAGCGCGGTGACCTCGACCTGCTCGCCACCGAAGAGCTCGTACGCAGCATGAACGCGGAGGATCGCCGGGTGCCCGACGCGGTAGCCGCGAAGGCGCCCGAGATCGCCGCAGCGGTCGACGGCATCGTCGACCGCTTCCGGCGGGGCGGCCGGCTCATCTACATCGGGGCGGGAACAGCAGGGCGCATCGGCGTGCTGGATGCCAGCGAGTGCCCGCCGACGTTCGGCACCGACCCGTCGATGGTCGTCGGACTGATCGCGGGAGGCGAGACCGCCATCCGCTCGGCAGTGGAGAACGCCGAGGACGACGACCAGGCCGCGGAGGCGTCGCTGCGCCAGCTGGAGCTCTCGGCGGACGACACGGTGGTGGGCATCTCGGCATCCGGTCGCACCCCCTACGTCGTCGGCGGCCTGACCTTCGCGCGAGCAGCAGGAGCGCTCACCGTGGCGATCGCCTCGAACGCCGGTTCGGCTATCGGTGCAGCGGCCGAGATCGCGATCGAGGTCGTCACCGGGCCGGAGTTCGTCTCAGGATCCACGCGCCTGAAGGCCGGCACCGCGCAGAAGCTCGTGGTGAACATGCTCAGCACGCTCTCGATGATCAAGCTGGGCAAGACCTACCGAGGCGTCATGGTCGACCTCGTCGCGACGAACGAGAAGCTGCATGCCCGCTCGATCCGCACGGTCTCCGGGCTCGCCGGGGTTGAGGTCGACGAAGCGGCGTCCGCGCTCGAGGCGGCGGGCGGCTCGGTGAAGCTGGCGCTGCTCACGCTCTTGACCGGCGCTTCTGCAGAATCCGCTGCCGACGCACTGCAGCGCACCGGCGGCATCCTGCGAGAGGCCATCGCCGCGCTGAGCTGAGATCCCGGGTCGGAACCGCTATTCGCCGACGCGCAGCACGCTCAGTCGCATGTCGAGCTCCTCGATGCGATCCGCGTCGTCGCGCTCGAGCGCGAGACGCCGCAGGTGCTGCAGCTTGGCGATCTCGTCGGCTCGGGTGGCGGTGCCGTCGCGCAGCCGCTCGATGAGCGCCTCGTCCAGGCCGTCCAGGTCTTCCGCGTTCTGCTCGCTCATATCCGCACTCTAGCGACCGCCGCAGGTGAATCCGAGAGCGGAGCACCACTCTTGCGGGAGAGTTAAGTTCCTGCGATCTTTGCGGGCACAGCCCCTGAAGGTTCGGCACTTCCTCCCCATAGAGTCGCCTCATGGCCGAGACGACCATCACCGACATGACGACGCGCAGCGTGCGCGCCGCGTACTTCGTGTCGGACAGCACCGGCATCACCGCCGAGACACTGGGCAACGCCCTGCTGGCGAACTTCCCCGGCATGGTCTTCGTCAAGCACACGGTGCCGTTCGTCGACTCGGTCGATGCCGCCACGACGGTCGCCGAGCAGATCGCACAGGATGCGGCCAACGGGCTCGAGCCGCTCGTGTTCACCACCGCCAAGAATCCCGCTGTCCGCACGGTGCTCACCGCCGTGCCCGCCACGCATATCGACCTGCTCAGCGGCCACCTGAGCGAACTCGCCGAAGCTCTCGGCACACCCCCGTCCGAGCAGCTCGGCCAGTTCCACACCCTGGGAGATGCGACGGAGTACTTCGCCCGCATGCGGGCCGTCGAGTACGCGATCGAGCATGACGACGGCCAGAGCAGCCGCGCCCTCGACCTGGCTGACGTGATCATCGTCGCCCCGAGCCGCTGCGGCAAGACGCCCACCACCATGTACCTCGCCCTGCAGTACGGCCTGCTGGTAGCCAACTATCCGCTCACCGACGACGACTTCCCCACCGACGAGCTGCCACCGCTCATCAGGAAGTACACCTCGCGCTGCTTCGGCCTGACCACCACCGCGCTGCGCCTCAGCCAGGTGCGCCATGAGCGCCGCCCCGACTCGCGCTACTCGAGCCTCGCGCAGTGCACCACCGAGTTGCGCCGCGCCGAGAGGCTCTACGCGCGCAACGGCATCCCGTTCCTCAACTCCTCGACGAAGAGCGTCGAGGAGATGTCCGCAGTGATCCTGCACGCCCTCGGCCTTCGCCGCTCACCAAGACGAAAGAGCTCCTCGTGACCAACATCCTCTGGTTCGATCAGATCGGAATGGCCGACCTCCCCCAGGTCGGCGGCAAGAACGCGTCGCTCGGCGAGATGATCTCGAATCTCGCCGAGCTCGGCGTGCGGGTGCCGGGTGGCTTCGCCACGACGGCGGATGCCTACCGTCGCTTCCTCGCTCACGACGGGCTTCGCGAGCGCATCCGCGACGCGATCGCGAGGCTGGACACCGACGATGTCACGCGTCTCGCCCTGGTGGGCACCGAGATCCGCGCGTGGATCATCGAGCACCCGCTGCCCGCTGATCTCGAGCGCGATGTCCGTGACGCCTACGACCGGCTCGTGGCGAAGGACGCCGATCCCGATGGCGTCACGTGGGCCGTCCGCTCGTCTGCGACGGCGGAGGATCTTCCGGATGCCTCGTTCGCCGGCCAGCAGGAGACCTTCCTCAACGTCGGCGGGATCGAGAACGTTCTCACCGCGGTCCGAAGCGTGTACGCCTCGCTGTACAACGACCGCGCGATCGCGTACCGCGTGCACCACGGCTTCGACCACGACGAGGTCGCGCTCTCGGCCGGCGTGCAGCGCATGGTGCGCTCGGACGTCGGCTCGTCGGGCGTGATGTTCACGGTCGACACCGAGTCCGGCTTCGATCAGGCCGTGTTCATCACCAGCTCGTACGGGCTCGGCGAGGCCGTCGTGCAGGGCGCCGTGAACCCCGACGAGTTCTACGTGTCGAAGCCGGCGCTGCGCGCCGGCCGTCCGGCGATCCTCAAGCGCTCGGTTGGCGAGAAGGCGATCGCCATGCGCTACACCGAGAGCAGAGAAGCAGGCGCCAGCACCGCCTTCGTCGACGTGCCTGCCGAAGACCGCCCCCTGTTCTCGATCACCGATGCCGAGATCACCGAACTCGCCGAGCACGCGCTCGTGATCGAGACGCACTACGGCCGACCGATGGACATCGAGTGGGGCAAGGACGGCGTCGACGGTCAGCTGTACATCCTGCAGGCCCGCCCTGAGACGGTCGTGTCCCGGGCGTCGGCGAACGTCATGCGCCGCTTCCGCCTGCAGGAGAAGGGCCCCGTCGCCGTCGAGGGTCGTGCGATCGGTCAGCGCATCGGCGCAGGCCCGGTTCGCGTGCTGCGGGATGCCACGCAGATGAGCGAGTTCCAGACCGGCGACGTGCTGGTGGCCGATATGACCGATCCCGACTGGGAGCCGATCATGAAGCGCGCGTCGGCCATCGTCACCAACCGCGGCGGTCGCACCTGCCACGCGGCGATCATCGCCCGCGAACTCGGCATCCCCGCTGTCGTCGGCACCGGCGACGCGACTCGCGTGCTGACCGACGGACAGCCGGTCACCGTCTCGTGCGCCGAGGGAGACACCGGTGTCGTCTACGAAGGCATCCTGCCGTTCGCCGAGGAGGAGACGGCGCTCGACAGCATGCCGGAGGCGCCGGTCAAGATCATGATGAACGTGGGGACCCCTGATCAGGCCTTCTCGTTCTCTCGCCTGCCGCACCGAGGCGTCGGCCTCGCGCGGCTCGAGTTCATCATCAACCGCCAGATCGGCATCCACCCCCGCGCCCTGCTCGAGCACGACTCGCTGCCCGACGACCTGCGCCGGCAGGTGGATGCTCGGATCGCCGCGTACCCGTCGCCGAGGGACTACTTCGTGCAGCGGGTCGTCGAGGGCGTCTCGATGCTGGCCGCCGCGTTCGCCCCTGAACCGGTGATCGTGCGGATGAGCGACTTCAAATCCAACGAGTACGCGAATCTCATCGGCGGTGAGCGCTACGAGCCGCATGAGGAGAACCCGATGATCGGGTACCGCGGCGCCTCCCGCTACATCTCACCCGACTTCCGCGAGTGCTTCGAGATGGAGTGCGAGGCGCTGAGATTCGTCCGCGACGAGATGGGCTTCACCAACGTGCAGGTGATGGTGCCGTTCGTGCGAACGGTCGCAGAAGGAGAGGCAGTCGTCGAGCTGCTGGCCCAGAACGGCCTGCAGCGCGGCGAGAACGATCTGAAGGTCGTGATGATGTGCGAGGTGCCCACCAACGCCCTGCTGGCCGACGACTACCTCGAGCACTTCGACGGCTTCTCGATCGGCTCGAACGACATGACCCAGCTGACTCTGGGACTCGACCGCGACAGTTCGCTTGTGGCAGAGACCTTCGATGAGCGCGACCCCGCGGTGCTCAAGCTGCTGTCGATGGCGATCGAGGCGTGCCGACGCCATGGCAAGTACATCGGAATCTGCGGCCAGGGACCGAGCGACCACCCCGAGTTCGCAGAATGGCTGGTCGAGCAGGGCATCGAATCCCTCTCGCTGAATCCCGACACCGTCATCGAGACCTGGCTGCGACTGGCGCGGAGGGAACCCGTGAACGCGTGATTCTACCCCGCCGCTTCTGACAAGTGGCGAAACAAGGATGCGTAATATGTACTGCCGGGGGGCGTTGTGCCCCTCGGTCAGAACAGTCGACTACGGTTCAGAGAGAGCGCGTGTGCGCTCATCGAACGAATGCAGGTGCCTTAATGCCATATCGCGACCGGACCAGGGTGGAAAGCTGGGTCAACGAGTACATCGCGTCGCACAGCGCGGATTCGCTGGATGTCGCTGTGTTGGACAAGAATTTCGAGGCCGGACCCAACTCCGGAATAGTGGTCGTCACGCTGCGCTCTGTCAGCACGATCACGTTCGTGCACCCCGAGATCCGCCAGGGCCAGCCCACCTGGGTGGTCACCTTCGAGGGCCGCAGCGAGACGCTCGACCTCGATGACGTCGCCCTTCGCCAGCTCGCACAGGACGTCACGGCCCTCGCCGAACTCCGCTCATTCCTGCAGGAGAAGACGGACGCGGTCGTTCTAGCCCACTGACCTCGGCCCACCTGCCTCGGCCTGACGAGCCTCGGACGGGGCGTCAAGCCGGGAAGACGGTGAGCAGCGCGCCGAAGGCGGCGGTCACACCGGCGACCAGTCCCGCCGATGCGGCGATGGGGTGCACGATCCGGCCGACGCGGCGATCGCGCATGCGAGTACGCTCGGGCTTCCACGACAGCACAGCGCTCTTCGCGGTGGAGAGCTCGGTGTAGCGGCCGATGGGGGCGCTCGTCGCGTCGAAGGCCACGAAGTGGCCGTCCGGGGTCGTGTCGACAGAGCCGACGTACTCGCCCGCCTTCGAGGCGACGTAGAAGCCGGTGTCCACCTTGCTCCACGTCACCGCACGCGGCATGACGGTGACCGTCGGCGTGAGCGGCTCAGCGGTGGCGGTTGCTCCGGGAACGTACAGGCGACCTGCGGGGTGCTCGGCGATGGTCATGCCACACGCGCCAGTGCCGGGGTGCGGATGTCGAGCTCGGAGATCTCGCGCTCGGCGACCTGGTCGCAGAGATCGATGACGACACCTGCCGACGAGTTCGCCTGGTCGGCGAGCTGCTGCAGGTAGCCGCGGTCGAGCTGCTTGGCAGCCTCGGCGTCCATCTTGAACTGCAGCGGGATGGAGCAGTGCAGCCAGATGCTGGACCGCTCGACCGTGCCGTCGGTGAGGCGGTCCCACGAGAGCGAGAAGCTCTCGTTGCGGCGCAGCTTGGTAGAGACGAGAACCTTCAGGTGAGCGAGGATGCGGTCCGGCATCTCGATCGCTTCGCCGGTGGCTCCGTAGTGCAGCGTGCCCATTTCAACTCCTCAGGTCGGGGGTATCCGATGTGAGAAAACTTACTCAGGTCAAAAGTAGTTTGTCAAACTACATATCTGTCACACTTCATGTTGGGCTATGATCGGAGCAAGGAGGTGTCCATGACCGTTGAGGTGGATTCCGCGAACCAGATCATCGACGCACTTCGCCGATATCAGGAGGCGGACGATGCGATGCACGCACGTGCTCGCGATTCGTCATCGATGTCTGACAACGAGATCAGGATCATCCAGTTCCTGCTGACGGCAGCAGGGAATGGCCACACCGTCACCCCCACCGCACTGTCAAAGCATCTCGGCGTCACGTCGGCGTCGATGACTGCACTGCTGGACCGTCTGGAACGAGCAGGCGCCATCGAGCGCGTACGACACCCCTCCGACCGTCGCAGTCTCGTGATCAGCGCCACACCACTCGCCGAGCAGACGGTGGGCGCCCCGGTGCTCGCCTTCCAGCAGGCCACCCGCGAGATCGCAGCGGATCTCACAGATGTCGAGCACGCTGCCGTGGTCCGCTTCCTCGACAGGCTCACCGGCGCGATGGATGACGCCGGCGTGCCCGCTCTGCGCTGATCCCGTCCTGTCGGTCGCCGATCCTCAGCTCTTCAGCGCCTCCGCGATCCGCAGCACGGCTTCGCGGATGATCGGCCGCGGGGTGGCGAACACGAATCGCGTGCATCCGATCGCCGCCTGGCCGCACAGCGCACCGTCGGTCATCGAGACGCCGGCGTTCTCGCGGAACCAGGCGCCGAGATCGGCGTCCGCGCCGAGATCGTCCGACAGCCGCGTGGCGCGGAAGTCGAGCAGAGCGATGTACGTCCCCTCCGGCACGGTCACCCGCACGCCGGGGAGGTGCTCGGCCACCAGCTCTGCGAGCAGCCGCCGGCTGCCGTCGAGGTAGTCGGTGACCTCGGCCAGCCACTCGGCGCCTCCGGTGTAGGCCGCGAGCTGCGCGATCACGCCGATCGTCGCCGTGCCGTGCCCGGCCCAGCCGCCGTCGGCATCCCACGCGGCACGCGTCTCGTCGTTCGAGAGGATCAGCTGGGCGCACTTGAAGCCCGCCAGGTTCCAGGCCTTCGACGCCGACGTCGCCGTCAGCGTGTGCGCGGCGGCGGTATCCGACACCGACGCGTAGGGGATGTGCCTGGCGGGTGCGTACACGAGCGGGGCGTGGATCTCATCGGAGAACACGCGGCCACCGGCATCCGACACCGTCTGTTCGATCGCCAGCAGCTCTTCTCGCGTGGCGACGGTTCCCAGTGGGTTGTGCGGGTTGCAGAGCACGAGCAGCTCCCCGCCGTCGGCGAACGCGGATGCCACCGTCGCGAGATCCATGGTCCAGCGGCCGTCCACCTCGAGGCTGGGCACCTCGATCACTCGGCGTCCGTGCCGAAGCGGCACGTCGAGGAACGGCATGTAGGCCGGGGTGGTGACGATGACCGCATCTCCCGGCTTCGTGTAGGTGGTGATCGCGAACTCGTATGCGGCGATCACGTCGGCGACCAGCCGCACGTCGTCGCTCGGCACCGCCCAGCCGTACCTGTCGGCATGCCAGTCCGCGACCGCCTCCTGCAGAGCGCGCGCCGTCGGCACGGGCAGGTAGCCGGTGAAGCCGGCGCGCAGCGCGTCGGCGATGGCATCCGAGATCGCAGGAGCCACCCCGAAGTCCATCTCGGCGATGAACGTGCCGATGGTCCCGGGGAAGCGCGTCCACTTCACGCTGCCGGCCGTCCGCAGATCGTCCTCGGTGATCGCGTCGTACGGGTGCGTGGCGGTGAGGTCGGCGGGGCTCATGCATCCATTCTGGTGTGCGCGCCCCGCATCCGGGGCACCCGTGCCGTGCAGCGTCACACGACGCTACAGCCAGCCCTTGCGCTTGAAGGCGAGGTAGAGGCCACCGCCGAGCGCGACCATCGCCCCGATGGAGAGCGGATACCCGTACGCCCAGTCCAGCTCGGGCATGTCGCGGAAGTTCATCCCGTAGATCGATCCGATCAGCGTCGGCGCGAACAGGATCGCCGCCCAGGCCGAGATGCGCTTCATCTGGTCGCCCTGCCGGATGCTCTCCTCGGTCATCCGCCGCATCGCCTCGTTCTGCCGGCGCGCGACGATCGTCGACTCGACGGTCAGCGCGTTCTCGAGCACTGCCCGAAATGTCGCGGCCCGCTCGGCGACCCGGATGGAGTGGTCGTGCACGTCCCTCAGGCGGCGCTGCAGCTCGGCATCCGCGCCCTGCCTGGAGCCCTCGCGCAGCAGTCCGCCGACGATCTCCGTCAGCGGCTGCGCCGCCCGCTGGAACTCGAGGACCTCGCGGGACAGCTCGTAGATCCGCTGCGTGGCGTCGACGTCGTCGACGAACAGCTGGTTCTCGATCTCGTCGATGTCGTTCTCGAGTCCGGCGAGCACCGGCGCGTACCGGTCGACGACCTCGTCGAGGATGGCGTACAGCACCGCCTCGGGGCCGTGGGCGAGCAGCGCCGGCTCTCCCTCGAGGCGACGGCGCACGCGGCCGAGGTCGGGTTCTTCGGCATGTCGGACGGTGACCACGAAGTCACGTCCGACGAACACGTGCACCTCGCCGAACTCGACCTCCTCCTCGGCGTCGAGGTAGCGGGCGGGTCGCAGCACGACGAAGCGATGATCCTCGTACTGCTCGAGCTTGGGGCGCTGATGGCCGCGGAGGGCGTCTTCGACGGCGAGCTCGTGCAGTCCGAACTCCGCGGCGACCGCCTGCAGCTCCTCGGCATCCGGCCGGTACAGACCGATCCAGCCCATCCCGCCGCGCTCGCGCATCAGCTCGAACGTCTCGTCGATGCTGTCGGGATTCGCCGTGCGCGCGCCGCCCACGTAGATGCCGTTGTCGACGATCGCCATGCCATGCCTCCTGAACGCGTGCAATGCACGCTGTCGCCGAACGTATCACCGGGAACGGGCCCCGCCGGTGCACGGCGAGGCCCGTCCACAGCCGATGTCAGCGCTTGCGGCGCACGACGATCACGATGGCCGTGACGATCGCGACGAGCAGCACGACTCCGAGTCCGATCAGCAGCGGCCAGGGCATCGAATCCGACTGCTCAGCCGGCTGCGCCGCGTCGGAGGGCTGGTCGGTCGGCTCCGCCGCAGCCGTCTCGGCGGGTGTGGCGCTGGGCGCTGCGGACTCCTCGGCCGCGGTCAGCGAGAACGAGTACTCCCCCGACGTCGGGTGGCCGTCGCTGGAGACGACCTGCCAGGTGACCGTGTAGGCGCCCCCGGGCATCCCGTCGGCCAGCGGGACCGTGACCGTGTCAGCGGCGACCGCGGGCGGCCCGGCGACCCAGTCCTCGCCCGAGTCGTCGACGACGGTCATGGCGGTTCCGCTGTTCTCGTCCAGCGAGAGCAGGGTGTTCGAGAACGTCAGGACGACCTCGCTCGGAGCGTCGGTCAGCTGCGCGTCGGCGGCCGGCGTGCTCGAGACGATCTCGTCGTGCGCCGATGCAGGTGCGGCGACGGCGAGCGCGGCGATGGTCGCCACGGCGACGGCGGCGAGGGTGATGCGGATGCGGAACATGGGAAACCTCTTTCTCTGGATGCCGCGGAGCGGCGAGTCATCTTCAAGGGGCGCACGAGCGCCCGCGCGGCCTCTCGGCTGCGATGGATCAGACGACTCGAAGAGGCGGCCCGCGCCGGTGCACGGACGACAGGTGCAGCTCGGTGCAAGACGGCGCCGACAGCACCGCCCAGCGCGGCCGGGCTGGAATCGCCGGGAGGCAGGGCGCGCCGGCGACGGTGCGGGTCAGCCACCGCACGACGGAGGATGCCAGGGCCGCGAGCGCCTGGATCAGCCGTTCACCGCGATGCAGCGCGACCGCCGTGATCACCGCTGCGACGCCGTGTGCGGCCCACATCCCCGCGTCCTGGGGCACGATCACGGCGCTTCCGGCGGAGAGCGTGAGGGGTCCGTGGACGTGGGGCGCGATGCCGCCGCGTGGCGTGATCGCACCGAGCACGAACAGCGCGTGGAACAGCGCCTGCGATGCCAGCACCGAGAGCGTCAGGCGGATGGCCGACAGCCGGATGCCGGAGAGCAGTGTGCACACCATGAACGACAGCAGCCACGGGACGGCGATGCCGAGCATCCCCGGCAGATCACCGCCGACCCAGACATGGGAGGCGAGGGCGACGAAGGTCGAGATCGAGGCGCCCGCGAAGCCGCGGAGGAGCCGAGATCTACCAGACGAGCGCACCCATCGATTCTTTCATGGCGTGGGCGGAACGTCGGCGTCGATCCCGCGAGAGCGCCGCTTTCGCCCCGCCCACACGGCGCCGGCGCTCGCGAGCACGACGAGCACGACGCCCGCGACCTCCAGTGGCGAGAGGTGCTGGCCGAGCAGCACGAACCCTGCGACGCTCGCCGTCGCAGGACCCAGGCTCATCAGGATGCCGAAGACCGCCGGTGACAGCCGGCGCAGCGCGATGAGCTCGAGGGCATACGGAATGGTCGAGCTCAGCACGGCGACCGCGGCACCCAGGGCGATCAGCTCGACACGCAGCAGCGCGGCGCCGGCATCCACGATGCCGAACGGCAGCGACAGCAGCGCGCCGAACGCCATCGCGAGCGCGAGGCCGTCGAGACCGGCGAAGTCCCGCCCCACTCGTGCCGACGACAGGATATACGCCGCCCAGCTGGCCGCCGCGCCGAGGGCGAACAGCACGCCGGTCACCGTCAGGCGATCCCACCCGCCGCCGCCCAGGGCTGCGATGCCGACGAGGGCCACGGCCGCCCACAGCCATGCCGTGCGGGTGCGTGCGACGATGACGGCGAGCGCGAGCGGGCCGAGCACCTCGATCGTCACGGTCACCCCGAGAGGCAGCTCACGCAGCGCGAGGTAGAACAGCCCGTTCATGAGAGCGAGGATGCCACCGAGCATGAGAGCGGAGCGCCACGCCGCAGCCGAGTGGCCGCGCATCGCAGGCCGGGTGATGAGCAGCAGGATCAGCGCCGAGAACACCAGTCGCAGCATGACCATGCCGAGCGCGCCCACCTGCGGGAAGAGCAGGACGGCGACGGACGCCCCGACCTCCTGGCAGATCAGGCCGACCGCGACCAGCCCGACTGCGCTGAGACCGGATGACGCCAGGTCACCTCTGATGGCCGCGCGGCTCACTCCCCGGCGGGCGGCGCGCAGATGGCCGCATCGGCGATGCTCTGCGCGTACTGCTCAGCCGTGAACGGCAGTCCGAACTCCGGAGCGGACTGCCCCTCGGCCGCGGGGGCCTTCGAGGCGATCGCCGCGAGCTCCCAGGCGAGGTATGCCGCCATCGAACCGCCCGCGGACGAGCCGTTCAGGGTGACCGCCACGGTGAAGCCGGTGGCCGGGTCGGAGTACGCCGCGGTCGCGTACCCGGGAACCCACCCGTGCTGCCCGACGAGCGATCCCACCAGGTAGCCGCCGCCCGTCGCCTGGTACCAGCTCGGCGCGTCCGCGCTGACCGGCAGAGGCGCCCCGAAGCGCGCAGGCTCGGCGTTCTTCTCACGCAGCGCCTGGCGAGCCTCGGCCTGGGCGTAGCGCCCGAGATCGGCGATGGTCGACACGACACCCGCGTCGGTGAAGCCGATGCTCGACGAGCTCTTCGTGATGTCGATGGGAGCCGCGCAGTCGTAGCCGCCGCCCTCGGCTGCGGGCAGGAAGGTGCCCTTGAGCGCGGGCGATGGAGCGGGTGCAGCCGACTCGCGCGGCGGAAGCGAGGTGGACGAGAGCTCGAGCGGCTCGGTCACGTACTTCGCGATCAGCTCGGAGGCGCTGCGTCCGGAGATCCGCTCGAGGGCCATGCCGAGTATGAGGTACCCGGCGTCCGACTCCCGGTACTCGGTGTGCGCGGGGGTGCGGCCGGTGCCCAGCCCGAAGCTCGCCAGCTGCATGGGGGCCCATTCCCGCCCCGGCGTGTTCAACCAGTACGGCTTCACGACGGCCTCGGAGGAGCCGACTCCGCTCGTGCCGTTGCAGAGGTCGAGCAGGGTGATGTCGGAGAGGTCGGCGACGCCCGAGACGTACTTCGGCACGGGCGCGTCCAGCTCGAGCTTGCCGTCGTCGGCCATGCCGTAGAGCGCATCGCAGGTCATCAGCCGGGTCACGTCCGCGACGCGGAACGACATGTCGGTCGTCACCGCATCGCCACCCGGGCCCTGCGTGCCGAGGCCCGTGATCCACTCGCCGCTCCACGGCACCCAGACGCCGACGATCGCGCCCGATGATCCGCTCGCGACGATCGCCTGCTCGACAGCCGCCTGCAGCTGCCCGGTCACGTCGTCGGGCAGCTTCGCGTCGACCTGCTTCGGCGGCGTGTAGCTGAACTCGGAATCCGACCCTGTGCAGCCGGTCAGTGCGAGGGCCAGGACGAGTGCGCCGCCCACGGCTGCGCGCACACGGCGCGACGAACGAAGATGCATAGAAGACTCCCCGGGGATGGACTCTCCGAGTCTAGGGCGACGAGACTGAAAGGCCGCCCGTCATGGCATCCGGATGCCCTTTTCCTTCTTCTCGTCTGCTCCGGCGCTCTCGGCTCGCTCGGCCTGACGGGCTTCCCACGCCTCGCGCATGAAGCGGCGCACATCCTCGTCGACGCGGATGTCGCTCGGCCGCAGCGGCCGCGACAGGTACAGCCCGTCGAGCGAGGTGAGCCGCGACAGCGCGACGTACGTCTGACCGGGCGCGAAGGCGCCGGATCCGAGGTCGACGACCGCGCGGTCGTAGGTCTTCCCCTGGGACTTGTGGATGGTGACCGCCCAGGCCAGGCGCAGAGGGAACTGCGTGAACTCCGCGGCGACCTCGCGGGTCAGGGTCTTGGTGCCCGGGTTGTAGGCGTAGCGGAACCTCTCCCACACCGCCGGCTCGACATCGAACTCGTCGCCGTCGACATCGACGCGCACCGTCTCGCCGAGGATGCGCGTGACCGTGCCGATGGACCCGTTCACCCATCGCGGCGGCTCGCCCTGCATCGAGACGTCGTTGCGCAGGAACATCACCTGGGCACCCACCTTGAGCTTCAGCTCGGCGTCGGCGGGGTAGTTCGCCTCGCCGCGGCCGAAGTCGCCCGAGACCTCCGCGTGCGCGGTCTGCTCCCGGCCGGGAAGGGCTGCGAGATGGCGCCGGTTGATGCTGTTCACGATGTCGTTGCGCGTGGCGAGCGTGATGATCGGAACCTCGCCCGGCTCCGGCTCGGGCGGAGTGCGCGCGCCCTTCTCGTTCAGCACGCCGGCGATGTCGGCGGTGACGCGTCCGTACCGCACGGCGTTCAGCATCGCCTTGAACCCGTCATCGGATTGACGATGGATGTGCACCAGCTCGTGCACGTGCAGCGTCGCGCCATAGGTGCCGATGTCCAGCATCCCCCCGGCGCCGTCGCTCCCGCCGGTCCACACCTTGGCGTCGAAGAACCAGAACGAGCGGTAGTGATCCTGGACGTAGCGCAGCTCATCACCGCGCGGCGGCACCGGCGCGAGCTGGTACGGGTCGCCGAACATGACGACCTGCACCCCGCCGAACGGGATGCCGCGCTTGCCGCGCGCCTGCCGCAGCGACCGATCGATGGCATCCATCAGATCGGCGTTGACCATCGAGATCTCGTCGATGACGAGCGTCTCGATCGCGTTGAGGATGCGCCGGGTCGCGTCCGACTGCTCTATCTCGCTCTCGGCGACGAGGCCGATCGGCAGGCGGAAGAGCGAGTGGATCGTCTGCCCCTCGACGTTGAGCGCGGCGACGCCGGTGGGTGCGCAGATCGCGATCTGCTTCTTCGTGTTCCACGCGAAGTGCTGCAGCAGGGTGGACTTCCCCGTGCCGGCGCGACCGGTGATGAAGACGTGCTCGTCGGTGTCCTCGATGAGTCGGAACAGCGCGTGCTGTTCTTCGGAGAGGGTGACGGACACGACCCTATGTTAAGTCCACGTCGGGTTCGTACGGCATCGTCCCAGCGCCGACTGCCTAGACTTGCGCCATGATGCAGGGGCGGGTATCACCGGGGCGAGCGCGCCCGCGCGCGCGCTCCAGCCTGCGGTCCGACCTCACTCTTCTGGCCGTCATCGGCGTGCTGCTGTTCGCCGCGATCGGCGCCGGAGGGATGTCGCTGTACCAGTCGTTCTACAGCCCCTCCGCCTTCGTGCAGCGGTACATGGATCTGCTCTCGAGCGGTCACGCCGTCGAGGCGCTGCAGGTGCCGGGCGTCTCGCTCGACCTCGCGGTGCTGCAGGACGCCGGGATCGACGCGGCCGCCTCCGAGGCGCTGCTGCGCCGCGCCGCCCTCGCCCCGCTCACCGACGTGACGGTCACCGAGAAGGATTCGAGGGACGGCGTGCACGAGATCGTCGTCGACTACCGTGCCGGCGGCGTCGAAGGCACCTCGACCTTCACCGTCGCGCAGGACGGCTGGGTCGGGGTCACGCCGAACTGGCGCTTCACCGCCAGCCCGCTGGCTGAAATCGAGCTCACCGTGCGCGGAGCCGACGTGTTCGCCGTGAACGGCTTCGCGATCGACCGGCGTCAGGTGTCCGTCGACGGCGCGGAGGCCGCTCCCCTCGACCCGCTTCACCTGCTGGTCTTCACTCCGGGCCGGTACTCGGTCACCGTCGACACGGCCATCTCGTCGTCACCGGGCGTGAGCGTGCTCGCCGACACCGCACTCGCCCGAACCCCGGTCGACGTGCAGGCGCAGCCGACCGAGAAGTTCGTCGAGGTCGTGCAGCAGCAGGTCGAGCAGTTCCTCGCCGACTGCGCGACGCAGGAGGTGCTGCAGCCCACTCGCTGCCCGTTCGGGCTGCAGCTGCACAACCGGCTCGCCCCCGACACGGTGCCGAAGTGGTCGATCACCGCGCAGCCCGTCATCAGCCTCGTGCCCGACGGCGCCGCCTGGGCGCTGCCGCCCGCCGATGCCATGGCGCACATCGAGGTGCGGATTCAGTCGCTCTTCGACGGCTCGGTGCGCAAGGTCTCGCAGGACGTGCCGTTCCAGGTGAACGGCACCGCGACCGTCCTCCCGGATGGATCGGTGTCGATCCGGGTCGGCTCGCCTGACGGCGATCAGCCGACGCTCGAGGACTGACCGCTCAGCGCACGCTGTCGCGCTCTGCCATGCGCGCGAGCCGGGCGTTGTACTCCTCGAGCTCGGCATCCCCGGTGCGGTCGGCATGCCGATCACGGCGACGCTGCAGCCTGGCATCCGATCTCGACCACTGGATCGCGACCGTGATCGCCAGGATCAGCGTCGGGATCTCGCCGACCGACCACGCGATGCCGCCGCCGATGTACTGATCCTCCATCGGGGTCGCGCCCCAGGTGCGGCCCATCGCACCGAACCAGTCGGCGACGAACAGGCCCTCCTGCATCATGATCGCCATGCCGAAGAACGCGTGCGTGGCCATCACCGCGATGAGGGTGATGAGCCGGCCCGCGTACGGCAGCCGGTACGGGATCGGATCGACGCCGATCAGCGTCATCGCGAACAGGTAGCCCGAGATGAGGAAGTGGATGATCATCCACTCGTGACCCAAGTGGTCGTACATCGCCCAGCGCACCAGGTCGGTGAAGTAGAACGCCCACAGCGACACGGCGAAGATGCCGGCGGCGACGAACGGATGCGTGATGAACCGCGAGTACGGCGAGTGCACCGCCCACAGGATCCACTCGCGTCCGCCGCGGGTGCCGTCATCGCGCTTGTGGATGCTGCGCAGCGCCAGCGTGATCGGAGCGCCCGCGACGAGCAGCACGGGGATCGCCATGCTGAGCAGCATGTGCCCTGCCATGTGCACGCTGAACAGGTAGTCCTGGTACGCGTTGATCGGACCGCTCGTGACCCACAGCAGCAGCGCCAGGCCGAGCATCCAGAAGATCGTGCGATGCACCGGCCAGGCATCCCCGCGGCGGCGCAGCCGGACGATCCCCACGACGTAGAGGAAGACCCCGAAGCCGACGGCTGCGATCCACAGCACGTCGATGTCGAACGACGTGAACCAGCGGTCCAGCGTCAGCTCGGGTGGCAGCGGCTCACGGGTGAGGCGCTCCGCGGGCGTCTGCACGGCCGGTGCCTGCTCGCCGAGCGGCGGAGGGGTGCGGGCGAGCGCGGCGGCGGCACCCGAGGCGAGGCCCATCAGGGCGAGCTCGCCGAGGATCAGCGACCAGAAGGCGCGCTTCTCGCGGTCGCCGCCGAGGCGCGGGATGAGCCGTCGGCGGTACCAGGCGCCGAACAGGCCGAGGCCGACCAGTGCGACCGCCTTGGCGATGACGATCAGGCCGTACGGCGAGAGCAGCTCGCTCCACTCCCCCAGAGCCACGACGGTGCGCGCGATGCCCGAGAACGCCACGACGGCGAACGAGGCCAGCGCCAGCGACGAGTAGCGTGCGACGAGCACGGGGAGGTCGATGCGGGCATCCGTCTTCTTCGTCTTCGCCTGCCCTGTCTGTCGGGTGCCGACGTGACGGAGGATGACGAGCAGCATCACGCCGCCCACCCACACCGCGGCGCCGATCGTGTGCAGCAGGATCGCGTTGACCGCGACCGTGTGGCCGGCGACGTCGCCGGAGTGGCCCTGAGTGGCCATCGGCAGGAAGGATGCCGCGGCGAGCACTGCCGTGAGCATGATGCCGGTCCAGCTGCGCCAGCCGAACAGCAGCAGCGTGACCACGGCACCCATCACGGTGGTGATCAGCCAAGCCTGGCCGAGGGGCAGCTCGAGCAGGTAGCGGCCGAACTGCTCGCCGAAGCCGCGGTCTGCGGTGAGCTTGGGGTTGAAGGCCGCCATGAACGTGAGGAAGGCGGTGACTCCCGAGCCGATGGTGAAGATGGCGGCGCCGACGGATGCCGTGTCGATCGCGAGGTCGAAAGGCCGGGTCTCGCTGCGCAGGCCGAAGAGCGCCAGCACGAGCGAGCCGAGCATCGCGGCGGCGCCGAGGTTGGCGATGAGCTTCGCGGCTGGCAGCCCCCACATGACGATGGGACCGGGGTCGAGCAGCTTCGGAGGCACCGCGCCGCCGCCGACGACCAGAGCCGCGATGAGGCCAGCGGCCCCGCTGATGACGAGGATCGCCAGGCCAGCGAGACGGTACGGATTCACCCTTCCAGCCTACGGCCGATACGAGTGAAGGCCGCCCCCGGAGGGACGGCCTTCACTCATGGCGAGCGGTCTTACTTGACTGCTGCCTTCAGCTTGGAGCCAGCGGTGACCTTGACGCGCTTGCCGGCCGGGATCTTGATCTCGGCGCCGGTCTGCGGGTTGCGGCCGGTGCGAGCGGCGGTGTCGACCTGCTCGAACGCGATCCAGCCCGGGATCGAGACCTTGCTGCCCTTGGCAACGGCGTCCGAGACGGTGGTGAACAGCGAGTCGAGCACGCGCGAGACGGTGGCCTGGCTCTCGCCGGTGGCGGAAGCCATGCTCGCGACGAGCTCGGTCTTGGTGATGGACTTGTCAGCCATGTCACTCCTCCAGCGACGAAGGTCCGTCGCATCGTGTTGATTTCGAGGGAGACCCCCGTCGGTCGTTCGACCGCCTTGAATGTACCAACCGGAGCGTGTGATTCCGCGTCATTTCGCGGGTTTTGGCCGGATTACCCGGCGAGTTCGGTCACTTTGGTCACTTCAGTCACAGATTCGAGTGGTGCGGATGCCCTGCGCGCAGCGCTTGCGCGGCGCTCGGGCGCCGCGAATACAGGAGTTCTCACGAAACGCAGGAGCGGATGCCATGTTCGCTCCTGCAATTCATGTGATCTCCTGCGATCTGCGCGGTCATCAGTCGGCGAGATGCAGACCCTGGGCGACGGCCTCGGTGATGACTGCCTGCACCTGCTCCCAGTGCTCCATCACCTGCTCGTAGCTGAACCTCAGCACGTGGAAGCCGTGGAGCGCGAGCAGTGCGTCGTGTGCGATGTCACTCGTGCGCTGCGGACCGGTGTGCGTGGCGCCATCCAGCTGGATCACCAGGCGCTTCCCGATCAGCAGGTCGACTCGATGCCCGTACACCCACGCCTGAGGGAGCATCGGCAACCGCAGCCAGCCCAGCCGGTGGATGATGATCGTCTCGAGACCGGAGTCGGCGTAGGGACGAGCCCGGTCGAGCACCGCCCGGGCCGCAGCGGGAAGCCCGAGCCGGGCCATGGATGCCCTGTCGACCAGCCCCTTGTTCAGCGCGGACTCCCAGATGATCAATGCCGTCTCGAATGGCTGGCAGCGCGCGACGAGGACCAGCGCGTTGCGCAGGTCGTCTTCCACGGCATCCGGTTCTCGAGGGATGACCGGCTGCGTCCAATGGACGACGGCGTGCTCGGGTACGGAGAAGCGAGAGGAGTGCGGCGACGCCACGACGTGCCGTTGATGCGGCTCGGGAACCCAGAGCCCCCGACGTTCCGCGAGGCTGACGCAGCTGATCACGAGTCCTCTGCGTACGACCGCCAGCGCGAACCAGTCCGCATCCGGCAGTGCGATCCAGCCGTTGCGCGGCCTGATGACAGAGCCGTCAGCTTTCGCTCGGCGGATGGCGTGCTCCGATACTCCCGCGTCACGCAGAGTGCGCGTACGAGCGATCCCGCCGCGACGACGCAGCTCCTCGAACAGATCCATGTGAGGAGCTTCCACCGCCGCACGGCGGCCGGCGGTCCTCGCGCCCGGCATCTGGGGACACAGTCGTGAAAAGCGAGTCTGTGCAGGGCATCCGGAACGCAGGAATTCTCACGGATCACAGGAGCGACTGCGGGGAGGCATCCTGCGTTTCGAGCGAATTCCTGCGTATCAAGCGAGGCCAGGGGACGGGGATGCGAAAGGGGCGAGGATCCGAAGATCCTCGCCCCTCACAACCCTTCGACGAGCTCAGGGATGCTTACCAGCTCGACTTGGTGATGCCGGGCAGCTCGCCACGGTGAGCCATGTCACGGAAGCGGACACGCGAGATGCCGAACTTCGTGAGCACGCCACGGGGGCGGCCGTCGATGGCGTCACGCGAACGCACGCGGATCGGCGACGCGTTGCGCGGCAGCTTCTGCAGGCCGACGCGAGCGGCCTCGCGGGCCTCGTCGGTGGCGGTCGGGTCGACCAGGGTCTTCTTCAGCTCGGCGCGACGCTCGGCGTAGCGCTCGACGATGACCTTGCGCTGCTCGTTGCGAGCGATCTTGCTCTTCTTCGCCATGTTTAACGCTCCTCGCGGAATTCGACGTGCTTGCGAACGACCGGGTCGTACTTCTTCAGCACGAGCCGGTCCGGGGTGTTGCGGCGGTTCTTCTTGGTCACGTAGGTGTAACCGGTGCCCGCCGTCGAGCGCAGCTTGATGATCGGACGGATGTCCTGAGCCTTCTTGGCCATTAGAGCTTCACACCCTTCGCCTTGAGGTCCGCGACGACCTTCTCGATACCGCGAGCGTCGATCACCTTGATGCCCTTGGCGGACACGTTCAGGGTGACCTTACGACCGAGCGACGGCACGTAGTAGGTCTTCTTCTGCACGTTCGGGTCGAAGCGGCGCTTCGTCCGGCGGTGCGAGTGCGAGATGTTGTGACCGAAGCCGGGAACAGCTCCGGTCACCTGGCACACTGCTGCCATGTTGTGACTCCTTCATTACCGTGAGACCGGACGGCCTCACCCAAGATCCCTTGTCTGCATCCCACCCTTCGACAGGCTCAGGGCCCCATAACAGGACTCGAGACCGAGGAGAGGGAAGTGGGATACGAACTGCGCACAGGAGTGTGCACAGACAAGGAGTCAGTTTAGCACGGCGCGAACACTGCAACCGCGGCACCCGCGAACCAGGACGAACAAATCAGTGCAGAAGTGCGGGAATCGTGATACTCTACCCGCGTAGATCACTGGGGAACCGTGGGGTCTCGGAGCCGTACTGAGGGGCACGGTTCCGAGGCCCCCTCCCTTTGTTGACACCCGTTGACGACCGATGGAAGACTGCGGCATATGGCGTTCAGCATGGGGCTCGTCGGCGCGGGCCAGTTCGCGGGTCAGTTCGCCACCCTCTTCCACCACCACCCCGGGATCTCGGCCGTCCATGTCACGGACGTCGTGCCGTCTCGTGCGGCTGAGCTCGTGGCATCCGCCGGCCTCGCCGGCACCTTCGACAGCTTCGACGAGATGATCGCGTCGCCGGCTGTCGACTCGATCGCGATCTTCACCCAGCGCTGGATGCACGGCCCGCTCGTCGTCGAGGCGCTGCGCGCCGGCAAGCACGTCTACTCCGCGGTGCCCATGGCGATCACCGTCGACGAGATCGGTGCGATCATCGATGCCGTCCGCGAGACCGGCCTCACCTACATGATGGGCGAGACGAGCTTCTACAACCCGGCCACGGTCTACGCCAGGCAGAAGCTCGCGTCCGGCGAGTTCGGCCGGCTGTTCTACGGCGAGGGCGACTACATCCACGACATGGACCTCGGCTTCTACGAGGCCTACCAGTACTCCGGCGGTGCGGGCTGGAAGAGCACCGCCAGCTATCCGCCGCTGCTGTATCCCACCCACTCGATCGGCGGCGTGCTGGGCGCATGGCCGACGCACGCCGTCGCGGTGTCGGCGATCGGCGTGACCGACCAGCGAGGAGACGGGGTGTTCGAGCGGGGAGTCAGCCAGTTCGACAACGACTTCTCGAACGCCACCGCCTTGTTCGAGGTGGCTGGCGGAGGCTCGATGCGCATCAACGAGTTCCGCCGCGTGGGCTACCCGACGCACCTGCGCGAGTCGCGCTTCCGCTGGTTCGGGACCGAGGGCTCGTTCGAGCAGCTCGCCCGCACCACCGTCTGGCAGACCCGTCAGGGCGTCGAGGACATCTCGCACCTCATCGACACCGATCCCTCGGCATCCGCCGACGACCCCGCCCTGTCGACGGTCGCACCGGCGCTGCGCGACGCCTTCATCTCGGGGTACGCGGCGATCCATGAGCAGGAGCGCGCGCGCATCCCGGCTGAGCTGCAGAAGCTGCCGAACGGGCACGAGGGCAGCCACCACTTCCTCGTGGACGACTTCGTGCGCGCGGTGACCGATCAGACCCTGCCGCCGGTGAACGCCTGGCAAGCGGCGAGGTTCACGCTTCCCGGCGTGATGGCGCACGAGTCCGCGCGTCGAGGCGGCGAGCGGCTTATGATTCCCGATATGGGACAACCGCATGCACGCTGACCGCCGACCGCGGTCTGTGACCCGGGCTGACGTCGCCCGCTACGCCGGGGTGAGCACCGCCGTCGTCAGCTACGTGCTCAACGACGGGCCGAAGGCGGTCGCGCCGCTCACCCGGGAACGAGTGCTCGACGCGGTGCGCGTGCTCGGCTACCGCCCGAACGCGGCGGCACGGGCGCTGTCGATGGGCTCCGCCGACATGTTCGGCCTGCTCGTGCATGACAATCGCAGCCCGTTCTTCGCCGAGCTCTGCCATGCCCTCGATCAGGCCAGTGCCGACAACGGCCGCTCGCTGCTGATCGTGAACTCCGACCGCGAGCAGGTGTCGACCTCCGAGCAGATCCGCGATCTCGTCTCGCGCCAGATCGGCGGTCTGATCATCGCCGACGTGCTGACCGCGCGCGAGCAGTCACTGGTCGAGGCGCTCGGCATCCCCACTGTCGTGATCGGCCAATTCGGCGAGACGGACGGTCTGCACAGTGTCGGAGTGGACTTCGCCGTCGGGGCCCGCGGTGCGGCCGCGCATCTCATCGGCCACGGCTACCGCGATATCGCGTTCGCGGGAAGCGCCGCACGGTACGACGAGCGTGAGCGGGGCTGGCGCGATGCGCTGAGCGCTGCCGGGCTGCCGCTCGGGCCGCTCGTGCACGTGCCGTTCACCCATCAGGGCGGCTATGAGGCAGGGATGCAGCTGATGCGGGGTCCACGTCGACCGCGCGCGGTGATGGCGGCATCGGACCAGATCGCGATCGGCATGCTCGCCGCCTTCGGTCAGCACGGCGTGCGGGTGCCTCACGACATCGCCGTCGCGTCGTTCGACGGCACCGTCTCGGCCGATTTCGTGTGGCCGCGCCTGACGACGGCCGTGCAGCCGCTGGAGGAGATGGCGCATGCAGCGGTGAGCATCCTGCTCAAGGCAGGCGACCAGCGCCGCCACCATGAGTTCTCCACAGAGCTGCGGGTGCGCGAGTCCTGCGGGTGCACCGTCGTCTGACGGACCCACGACGGGACGCCCTCCCCTCGGTCGCCCCCTGCCCGGTCTCGCCCCTGCCGAGGCTCAGCCCTGCTCGGCCGCCTCGCGAGCGCCGCGCCCCCAGCGGAACGGCGACACGGTCGGGTCGCCGGTGATCCAGAACCGCCAGGGAAACGCCATCGTGCCCGCCGTTCCTGCGACTCCGACGCGCGGGCCGGCTGAGACTCCGGCCACCGGCTCACCCCAGGTCAGCCGTGCGATGGCGCCGTTCTGCTCCTCGCCCGAGACGAAGTCGATGCCGTCGTGCAGCGCGTGACGCAGACCGAGCGCCTGTCCGAGCCGCCCCGGCCCCCGGGCGAGGTCACGCAGCGCGATGCGCGAGAGCGGGGTCGCGATGCCGCGGCGGTGCGCCGCAGCATCCACTCCATCGACCATCTCGCCGGCGCGCAGCAGCACCCCGCCGGCCGTTCCCTCCGGCCCGCAGACGACGTTGATGCACGAGTGGATGCCATGGCTGAGGTACACGTACAGGTGCCCGGGTTCGCCCCACATCGTGGCGTTGCGCGCTGTCGGGCCCATGCGCGCGTGCGAGCCGGGGTCGGGCACATCGCCCGTGCCACGACCGTGGTACGCCTCGACCTCGGTGATGCGCAGGGCTGTCTCGACGCCGGCGACGATCGTCCGCAGCTCGGCGCCGAGCAGGCGCGGGGCCACGTCGATCGGCAGCCCGAGCAGGTCTTCGCGGTCGATCGTCATGGCAGCGGAGCCGTGCGGCACCACGAGATGTCGAAGCCGCTCAGGGTGGGCAGCTCGCGATCGCCGACGAGGTCGATGAGGCTGGTGTGCAGGGTGACGGGAAGTGGCAGCAGCAGGTCGTCGTAGTCGTTGCTCGCGAGGTCGGGGGCGATGGTGACGGCGGCGTACTGGCCGCTCGGTGACACGCAGGTCTGCAGGATCGAGTCCTCGCCGCTCACCTCCGCGATCATGGAGGCAACGCCCTGGTCGTCGACCCGCACGACCGCCTGGCCGGTCGGCATGCCGAGTTCATCGCGCTGCACGACGTGCCGCAGGGTGCCGCCGGGGAACGCCTCGATGCCGACAGCGTCGCCGTAGTCGGGGTCGGAAGCCGGCAGCGGCTGCTCGGCGCCGTCGGTGAGGTCGAGCACGACGAAGCTGCCGTCGGCGCGCTCGATGAGCGCGGTGTACGTGCCGCGGTTCACACCGAGGATGCTCGCCGCGGTGCCCATGGGCTGCGCTCCTGCGTCGCCGGTGGGGTCCTCGACCGTGAGCGAGCCGTTGAAGTCGATGAACAGCAGCGATGTCGAATCGGGCACGAAGCGCCACTCGGCGACATTCGCGTCCTTGCCATCGATCTGCACGATGCGCGGCTCGTCCGTGCCGCTGAGAGCCTGGGTCACGAGCACGCTCGCGCGGCCGGTCGTCTCGGTGAGATCGCGGTCGGAGTAGCTGTAGCCGACCAGGCCGGCGCGGTCGGACACCTGCACCGACGAGACGTACCCCTCGCCCGGCAGCGGCAGCTCGCGCTGATCGGAGCCGTCGCGGTTCATCACGAGCAGATGCGAGCCCTCCTCTTCCTCGACCGCGACGACGAGCACGTCGCTCGTGGCGCGGTAGTCGCTGATGCGCGGATGCTCGAACACCGGCGCGGCCTTCTCGCCGCTCAGGTCGGAGAGGAAGATCTTGTCGGCGCCGTCGGCCGAGCGCTGCAGCAGCATGATGCTCGACGCGGGCGTGCGGAAGCTCGTCTCGAGGTCGGCTTCGGTGCCCCCGCCGGAGGCGGTGACACCGGCGACGGCGACCCGGTAGGTCGTGTCGTCGTGCAGCGGAACGGTGAATCGGATGCCGATGCTGCGTCCGCTGGCATCCACCGTGAACGGCACGGCCGGCTCGACGGAGATCTGTTCCGCGTCGACGGCGTCGAGGCTCTGGTTGGCGGTGAGGATGAGTCTGCTGCCGGATGCCTCGATCGCCTGTGCGGGATCGACCTGCACCTGACTGAGACGGGGCCCCTGCACGAGACTGACGACCGCGAGTGCACCGGCGACCAGCGTCAGGATGCCGAGGACCGACAGCAGAGTGAGGGTGAACCGGCGCTCGCGCGGTGGCGCGGCCGCGGGGTCCGGAGTGCGGGGTGCGGCGTCGAGGGCGGGGGCCGCGTCCGGCGCGGGGGCCGCGTCCGGCGCGGGGGGCGCGTCCGGCGCGGGGGGCGCCTCGAGCGCGGCCTCCGTTTCGTCATGGGTCTCCGCAGCTCGCAGCGCGCGCAGCTGGGCGCGGGTGAGCGGCTGCTCGCCCGAGCCGCCGGCGTCCGGACCGTCAGTACTCATACGGGTCCTTCGGCTCGTCGATCCTCTTCACCGTCGCCGACTCGATGCTCAGCGCGCCGCCGTCGCCGGCGCGAACGGTGCCCGTCACCTCGACCCACTGCCCGGTCTCGTAGTCGCCGTCGAGTCCGCCACCGCTCATGGGGACGGATGCCGGCTGAGCATCGATCACGCAATGCGAGATCACCATGCGGGTGAGGTTCACGTCGCCGTCCTCCGCAGGGGTGACGAAGCCGGTGAGGGTGACGGCCGCACCGTCGTACTTCTCGGGGCGGGTGGAGTTGGCGAACGCCATCGACCAGTCGCCGACTCCGAAGCTGGTGGTGTCGGCGACGCCCAGCGTGACGTCATCGGCACCGGCGAACAGCGTCGGCGATTCGCCGGCGCGCGACAGCGCGATCTGCGCTGAGAGGGAGGCCGGAGGCAGCACGAGTCCCGCGAGCACGACCGCCGAGGCGATCACTCCTCCGCTCACCGCGGCGACCGTCTGCATCCGGCGTCGACGTTGCGCCCGGGCATCCGGTGCATCGTGCGCGTGGTCGTGCTCACCCTCCGCGCCCAGCGGGAGGGTGCACGACCAGACGGCCAGGACCAGCGTGAGCACGGCCGCGGCCCCCGCGAACCAGACCGTCTCGGGGCTGATGTACAGGGTGAGCCGGCCGGTCACGGCGAGCACCAGCGTGACCACCGAGATGATGACGGCGAGGCCGACGCCCAGCCAGCGGGTGGCGACAGCGCGCCAGAGGTCGCGTCGTGCGCTCGCGATCTCAGCCAAGGACGTTCACCCCGATTCCGATCACGCACGCCGACAGCACGACCACCCCGACCACGGCGGCCAGCACGCGACCGGTGAAGGTGGTGCGCAGCAGCGCGAGCATCTTCACATCGACCAGCGGGCCGACGATGAGGAACGCGATGATCGCACCCGATGAGAAGGTCGAGGCGAACGACAGGGCGAAGAAGGCGTCGACGTTCGAGCAGATCGCGACGGTCATCGCGAGCACGACCATGGCGACGATCGACAGCACGGGGTTCGAGCCGATCGCCAGCAGCACGTCCCGCGGCACGAGCACCTGGACGGCGCCGGCGAGCGCGGATCCGATCACGAGAGCCGGCATGACGGCGCGCAGCTCGATGAGGAACTGCACGAGGCTGCGACGTGCGGGACTGCCCGGTTCATGCGCCACGTGCGCGCAGGTGTCGACGAATCTCTCGGTGAGCAGCGCCTGCTGGTCGCGGCGCAGACTGAAGATCCACCCGATGAGATTCGCGATGACGAAGCCGCCGAGCAGACGCGCGACGAGGATCCCGCCGTCCCAGCCGAACGCGGCATGGGTGGTGAGGATCACGATGGGATTCACGATCGGAGCGGCGATGAGGAAGGTCATCGCCTCGGCCGGCGCCAGGCCGCGCATCATCAGCCCACGGGCGAAGGGCACGTTGCCGCACTCGCAGACCGGGATGAACATGCCCAGCAGCGACAGCACAGCGCGCCGCGCCCACGGATTCCGCGGCAGCCACCGCTGCACGGCGTCCGACGGCAGCCACACCTGCACGACGATCGACAGCACGACACCGAGGATCACCCAGGGCAGCGCCTCGATCAGCACGCTGAGCGCGAGGGTCAGTCCGTCCTGAGCGCGGGCGGGCAGGGCGTCGGAGAAGAGCGCGGGCGCGAACAGGTCGATGAGCACCAGCACGGCGACGACACCGGCGCCTGCCACGACGGCCTTCCCGGTGGGCACCCGACGAGGCGGCTGGCGATGCGCGTGCGGCACCGTCGGCGTGGCCGTGGATGTCACTGCGCCGCCTCGGGCGAGGCATCCTGCCTGTTGGCGCAGCTGGCGCAGAGACCGAAGATGTCGACGACGTGCTCAGCGTCGCGGAACCCGTGCAGGGTTGCCGTGCGCTGAGCCCACTGCTCGACATCCTTCGCCTCGATCTCGACGGTCAGACCGCATGACCGGCAGATGAGGTGGTGGTGGTGCCCTTCCGTCGAGCAGGCCCGGTAGAGCGCCTCGCCCTCGGGGCTCTGCAGCGAGTCCGCCTCACCCGAGGCGGCGAGCCCGGCGAGCGCGCGGTACACGGTGGCGAGCCCGATGCCGGTGTTCGCCTGACGCAGCTCGGCGTGCAGCGACTGTGCGCTCACGAAACCGCGCGCGTCGGCGAGCGCATCGCGCACGCGTTCGCGCTGCCAGGTGTTCCGCTGAGCCATGCCTCGAGTCTAGGCCGGGCGCCTGTGCAGGCGGTCAGCGGGTATCTCGCTTAGCGACCCACTCGGCGAACCCGCGACCTGACCCGCTGCGTGATCCAGCAGCCCGCATAGATCAGGAACGAGATGGTGGTGATGTACGGGCTCACCGGAAGCGTTCCGGCGAGCGCGAGCAGGATGCCCCCGACCGCAGCCGTGAATCCGAAGAGCGCTGACAGCAGCGGCACCGCGACCGGCCCGCTCGACAGGCGCATCGCCGCCGCTGCCGGGGTGACCAGCAGAGCCATCACCAGCAGCGCACCGATGATGTGCACGCTCACCGCGACGATCAGTCCGAGCAGCACCATGAAGACGAGGCTGACCGCGCGCACCGGCACACCGCGCGCCGCCGCGGATTCCGCGTCGAGCGAGTCGAAGCGCAGCGGATGCCACATCAGCAGCAGTCCGATCAGGACGACCGCGCAGATGCCGATCAGCCAGCCGAGATCCGGGTTCGAGACCGACACGATCTGACCGGTCAGCAGACCGAAGCGGTTGGCCGTGCGCCCGTCGACGAGTGAGAGGAACAGGATGCCCAGGCCCAGCCCGAACGGCATCAGCACGCCCACGATGGAGTTGCGGTCGCGCGCCTTCGCGCCCAGCACGCCGATGAGGATCGCGGCCACCAGCGCCCCGCCGAGTGAGCCCACGACCACGCTGCCGCCGAACAGCAGCGCGGCCGCGGCGCCGGCGAACGACAGCTCGCTCACACCGTGCACGGCGAAGGCGAGATCGCGCTGCATGACGAAGACGCCGATCAGCCCGCCGACGATGCCGAGGACGGCGCCCGCGATGAGCGAGTTCGAGAGCAGGGCGAGCAGCTCGCCGTAGTCCTGGAACGAGAAGACGTCGCCCCAGTCGAGCAGCGGCCTCATGCGTGCGCTCCCTGGTGCGAGGGGCCGTCGTCGGAGTGCTCGTGGGCGTGCGTGCCCTCGGCATCCGGCGCTCCGACGACCACCAGCCGGTCGCCGGCGCGCAGCACGAACACGGCCGTGCCGTACAGCTCGGTGAGCACGCGGCTCTGCAGCACCTCGTCTGGGGTGCCGAGCACGAAGCGGCCGCCGGCGATGTACAGGATGCGGTCGACGAGGCCCAGGATCGGATTGACGTCGTGGGTGACGAACAGCACTCCGGCGCCCTGGCGTCGCTGACGGTCGATGATGCCGGTGATGCCGCGCTGGTTGGCGAGGTCGAGACCCGAGAGCGGCTCGTCGCAGAGCAGCAGCGTGGGGTCGTCGGCGAGAGCCTGGCCGACGCGCAGGCGCTGCTGCTCGCCGCCCGAGAGCAGTCCGACCGGGCGGTCGGCGTAGTGTGCGGCGCCGACGCCCTCGAGCAGGGAGTCCACGCGCGCGCGATCGCCGCGGTGCGGGATGGGCAGGCCGAAGCGGCTGCCGTTCACGCCGAGCGCGACGAGGTCGCGTGCGCGCATGCTGGTGTCGGGGGGCAGCGGTCGCTGCTGCGGCACGTAGCCGATCCGGCGGTCGCCCCTTCTGGGTGCCTGAGCCTGTCGAAGGCCGCCCCCGACCCGGATGCTTCCGGCCGAGAGGGGCTGCAGGCCCAGGATGCTGCGCAGCAGCGTCGTCTTGCCCGATCCGGATGGGCCGAGCACGGCGAGGAACTCCCCCGGCGCGACATCGAGGTCGAGTCCCGACCACAGCTCGCGGCCCGAGCGATGCAGAGCCGCCCCGCGGATCTCGAGCACGCTCGATCCGGCGTCGCTCATCGGGGCCGCGCTCATCCGCGAAGAGCCGCGGCGAGGTCGGAGATCGCGGAGCGCATCCACTCAGCGTACGACTGGTCGGCGCTCAGCAGCTCGTGGAAGGTGATGACCGGGATGCCCGCGTCCTTCGCGGCGTCTTCGATGCGGCTCGTCTCGGCTCCGCCCGTCTGCGCGTTGGCGAGCACCGCGCGCACTCCGCCGTCTTCGACGAGCGACAGCGACTCGAGCAGGATCGCGGGGGCGACTTCGTTGCCCTCTTCGACCGCGGATGCGAAGCCTTCGGGTGCGACGTCGTCGAGACCCGCCGCCGCGGCGAGCGCGCCGGGCAGCGGTTCGGTGATGAATACCGGCGTGCCCTCGAGCGTCGCGTGCAGGGCGTCGAGTTCGCCCTCGATCGCCTCGAGCTCACCGGCGAGCTTCTCCGCGGCGGCGACGTACTGCGCCTTACCCGCGGGGTCGAGCTCGGTGAGGTCGGCCGCGATCTGCTCGGCGACGTGCGACACGGTGTGCACGTCGAACCAGACGTGCTCGTTGAAACCGTTGATGTGCGAGTGGCCGTCGTGGTCGGCCGCGTGGTCGTCCGCGTGCTCGTCGTGCGCGTCGTCTTCGTCGTGGTCGTCGACCACGGCATCCGGATAATCATGGGAGAACTCCGCGGCGGTGATGACGACGGCATCCGACCCGTCGATCAGCTCGTCCATGAACGCGTCGTAGCCGCCGCCGTTCTCGATCACGAGGTCGGCCTTCTGCACAGCGAGACGGTCACGGGCGGAGGCTTCGTATCCGTGGGGGTCCTTCGCGGCGGAGTCGATCAGGCTGGTGACCTCCACCCGGTCGCCGCCGATCTCGGTCGCCAGCTGACCGTAGACATTGGTCGAGGCCACCACCCGCAGTGCGCCGGTCTCACCGTCATCGGCCGAAGTCGTGCATCCACTGAGGACGAGAGCAGATGCTGCGGCGAGGGCGAGGGCGGAGAGGCGCTTGTGCATGCGTCCACTCTAATTGCTAATGAGAACCATTCTCAACTCGACGACGGTCGGCCTGCCGCCAAGCCGTGCCGTGAGCCGCTCGGAGGTCAGAAACGTACGCGAACGGGACGGTTCGCGTACGTTTCTGACCACTCACGCAGCTGCGGTGCGCGTCAGGCCTTCAGCCAGGCCGTCGCCTCCGCCGGCAGGGCGCCATCGCGAAGCGGCTGGCTGCTCAGCACCATGGCATCCGCGTCGGCACCGAGATCGAACGGCTCCGTGCCGAAGTTCGTCACCACCTGCCAGCCGTTCGGGCGCACGAAGTGCAGCACGTCGGCGCGCCCCGTCTCGCGCCAGTCGAGCTTCTCCTCGGTCTGCAGCTGACGACGCAGGCCGAGCGCCTTCCGGTAGAGCGCGAGGGTGGATGCCGGATCCGCCTCCTCCACATCCACCGCGTACTGGGCGAACCACGACGGCTGGGGCAGGTGGGCGCCGTCGGAGCCGAAGCCGAACGACGACCCCTCGGCGCTCCACGGCAGCGGCACCCGGCATCCGTCGCGGCCGAGGCCGTCGAACTCCGCGCCACGGAAGAAGGCGGGGTCCTGACGCTGCTCGGGCGTGATGTCGGCGACCTCGTGCAGGCCCAGCTCCTCCCCCTGGTAGAGGTAGGTGCTGCCGGGCAGACCGAGCAGCAGCAGGGTGGCGGCCTCTGCGCGCCGGCGTCCCTGCTCGCGGTCGAGCTGGTCTTCCGGGCCGCCCGCGGCCACCCACTCGGTGCCCTGCTTGACGTGGCGGCCGTTCAGCGGCGGCAGCCCGTAGCGCGTGGCGTGCCGCGTGACGTCGTGGTTCGAGAGCACCCACGTCGTCGACGAGCCGGTCAGCTCGCTCTGCGCGAGGTTCACCGTGATGAGGCTGCGGAACTGCTCGGCGTCGAAGTCGGCTTCCAGCAGATCGAAGTTGAACGCCTGACCGAGACCCTCCGCCGAGGCGTATCGGGCTCGCCGCTCAGGCGTCTGCACCCAGGCCTCGGCGACCGCGGTGCGCGGCGGGTCGTACTCGTTGAACACCTGGCGCCATTCGGCGTACACCTCGTGCACGTCATCACGATCGGTGATGGGATGCTGCCCGGTGGTGGTGTCGATAGCCTCCAGCTCGGCGCGGCTGGGCAGCGGCTCGGTGAGGTCCTTGGTGAGCATGTGGGCGACGTCGATGCGGAAGCCGTCGACGCCGCGATCCGACCAGAACCGCAGCGTCTTCAGGAAGTCGGCGCGCACCTCGGGGTGCGACCAGTTCAGGTCGGGCTGCTCGACGGCGAAGTGGTGGAAGTACCACTGCCCGTCCTCCACGCGCTCCCAGGCTCCCCCGCCGAACACCGACACCCAGTCGGTGGGCGGCTCGCTGCCGTCGGGACCGGTGCCCTCGCGGAAGATGTACCGTTCCCGGGCGGCCGAGCCGCGTCCGGCGGACAGCGCCTCCTGGAACCATTCGTGCAGGTTGGAGGAGTGGTTCGGGACGATGTCGACGATCACGTGGATGCCGCGCTCGTGCAGCGCCGTCACCATCCGATCGAACTCCTCGAGGGTGCCGATGCGAGGGTCGACGTCACGGTAGTCGGCCACGTCGTAGCCGCCGTCGGCGAGCGCCGAGGGGTAGAAGGGGCTGAGCCAGACCGCATCGATGCTCAGCTCGGCCAGGTAGTCGACACGGGAGAGGATGCCGGCGATGTCGCCGATCCCGTCGCCGTTGGCGTCGGCGAAGCTGCGCGGGTAGATCTGGTAGACGGCGGCCTGGCGCCACCAGGCCGCGGGGTCGATGGCGTTCTGCTCGGCGAGGGACGGGTCGGTCATGAAGCTCCTTGTCTTGCGGGTGGTCGTGGTCGGTCTCATGGGGTGCTGAGCCTGCCCCCTGGGTTGCTGAGCCTGCCGAAGCATCAGCCCTTGACGGCGCCCTGCGTGACGCCCTCCATCACCCAGCGCTGCGTGAACAGGTAGGCGACGATCGCGGGTGCCATGGCCATGAGGTACGAGGCGAAGGCGACGTTGTAGTTGTTGCTGAACTGGTTCTGGAACAGGTTCTGCCGCACCGGAAGAGTCTGCAGGTTGGGGTCCGAGATGATCAGCGACGGCATCATGAAGTCGTTCCAGGCGTAGAGGAACGCGAAGATCCCGACCGTGGCGCTCATCGGCGCGAGCAGCGGGAAGATCAGCTTCCAGAAGGTCTGCCAGGTGGACGCGCCGTCGATGCGCGCGCTCTCCTCGAGCTCGATGGGGATCGAGCGCAGGAACGCGGTGAACAGCAGCACGCTGAAGCTGAGCTGGAACATCGTGGCGAGGATGATCACGCCGAGAGGGTTGTCGAGCCCTACCCGGCCGGTCAGCTGGATCTGCGGCAGCGCCACCACCGGGAACGGGATGAACATCGCCGCGAGCAGGTAGAAGAAGGAGTACCGGAAGAACCGGCGGTCCCAGTTGCGCACGATCGCGTAGGAGGCGAAGGCCGCCAGCACGATGGTCGCGATCACCGTGCCTGCGGTGACGAGCATCGAGATGGCCGCACCGACCGGGAACTTCGTGAGGGTCCAGGCCTGCACGAAGCCGTCGATGCTGAACGGCGCCGGCAGCGAGAACGCGTTGCCGTCGACGGCCTGCCCGGTGGTCTTGAACGCCATCGAGATCGTGACGTAGAGCGGCAGCAGCACGGTGACCGCGCACAGGATGAGGATGATCGTTCCCGACCAGTTGACGCGCTCCATCTTCTGACGGGGCCGGCGGCCGGTCGGGCCGAGGACGATGGCGGTGGTGGATGCCGTGGTGATGGCGGGCTGAGTGGTCATCAGAGCGCATTCCTTCCGCGCGTCAGCGAGAGCTGGAGGAGGGAGATGAGCACCGCGACGATGAAGAAGATCGTCGCGTTGGCCATCTGGTAGGCGTAGTCGCCGCCGTTGAAGCCCGCGATGATCGTCATCGCGACGCTGCGGGTGGAGGTGCCGGGTCCGCCGTTGGTGAGGCCGACGATGATGTCGTAGGCGTTCAGGAAGCCCTTGAAGCCGAGGATGATGTTGATCACCACGTAGCCCGCGACCAGCGGAATAGTGATGCGCGTGAGCTGCTGAGACTTGGTCGCGCCGTCGATCGACGCCGCCTCGTACACGTCGCCCGGCACGGACAGCAGGCCGGCGACGTAGATGAGCATGGTGCCGGGGATGGCCTGCCACGCCGTGACGATGACGATCGCGACCCACGCGAGGTCGGGGTTCGCGAGCAGACTCGTCTGCAGCCATTCGATGCCCGTCGCAGCTCCCGCCGCAGGGATGGAGTTCGAGAACAGGAAGTTGAAGACGTACGCGATGATGATGCCCGAGATCACCATCGGGATGACGAAGATCGTGCGCAGGCCGGTCTTGAACCGGATGCGCGAGGTGAGCCCCACCGCGAGCAGGAACGCCGTGATGTTGACGAGGATGACCGTCGCGATCGAGAAGCCGAAGGTGAACAGGTAGCTCTGCAGGATCGCCGGGTCGCTGAACATGGCGATGTAGTTCGTCAGTCCGTTGAAGTTCCACTCGCCGAGCCCGATCGAGTCGGTGAAGCTGAAGAAGATGCCGATCACGCCGGGAACGGTGATCGCCAGAGTGAACAGCACGAGGGTGGGGACGAGGAAGAAGTAGTAGATGGGCTCGACACGGCGCGAGCTGCGCCGGCGGGTGCCGTCGCCCGCGGTGACGACGTTCGAGGTGCTCATTCTGCCGACTCCTTCGTCTGACTGGTGGGCGCCGGGGCGCGGAAGGCGATGCGAGCCCAGTCGGCGTCCATGGTGCGCAGCACGCCTGCCGGCTCGGCTCCGAGCACCATGGACTGCGCGTAGCCGTTGGTCGGGATGACGCGGGGCACCAGCACCGACGGGCCCTGGTAGATGCGGCCCTCGTCGTAGTACTCGATCATGCCCTCCACGCGTGGATCATCGGGTGCCGGGGCATCCGTGAGCGGGGTGAACCCCAGCTGGGAGGCGTTGTAGGACTCGATGTTCTCGGGCTCGTAGAGGAACTCGAGGAAGTCCCGAGCAGCCTTCTTGTGACTTGACTCCTCAGGGATCATCACCGCGAGGTCCATGTTGACGCGCACAGCGAGGTCGTCGGGGTCATCGGTCATCGGAAGCGGGAAGGTGCCGAGCTCCAGGTCGGGCGAGGTCTTGGCGATCTCGCTGAACGCCCACGGGCCCTGCAGGTACATGGCCGCCTCGCCCTTCGCGAAGGCGAGGTTGCCATCGCCGTAGCCGCGGCTGGGAGCGTCGTCGTTCGTGTAGTTCTGCGCGAGCTGCAGCATCCGCTCCATCGGCTCGGCGAAGTCCTTCTCGAACGAGACCTTCGAATCGGGGCCGACCTCGGCGCCCTCTTTCGCCAGCGCGTCGAAGAAGTCGATGACGTCGAGCGACCCGCCGGCTGAGTAGTCGTACCAGCCCTGGCCCACGGTCCAGTCGTCTTTGAACGTCGCGTAGAACGGAGTGATCCCGGCCTCTTTCAACTGATCGCCCACCTGCAGCAGTTCGTCCCAGGTGCGCGGCACTTCGAGTCCCTGATCGGCGAAGATCTGCTTGTTGTAGATGACCGAGGCGGCCATCACCGAGTAGGGCAGTGCGCTGGTGCGCCCCTCGCACGACCCGTACTGCGCCATGAGCGGCTGCAGGTCGTCGCGCACGTTCTTCGCGGCGTCGGTGCCGCCGAGGTCGCTGAGCGCGCAGCGCTGCACGAACCGCGCGACCTCGTAGTTGTAGTTGGCGAGCATGATGTCGGGCGGGTTGCCCCGCACGAAGCTCGCGGAGACGACGTCGACACCCGAGGTGTCGATCTCGACGCGAACGTCGTCCTGCGACGCGTTGTAGTCGGCGACGAGGTCCGTCATGAACTCGATCGCCTCGCGTTTGCTGAACGTGAAGCGGATGGTCTCGCGGCCGTCTGACGAGCAGCCGACGAGGGCGGAGCCGAGCAGCGCGAGCATCGCGGTGCTCGCCGCCAAGCGCACCGCGCGGGAAGATTTCACAGACACCGTCGTCCTTCCGATCTGAACATCCGGAGAGTAAATCTAGTGACTAGATTTAATCGCTTGCCGGTACTCTCTCAGAGGGAAGGGACGAGGTCAAGAGCTGTGAGCGATATCCCCGCAGACCTCGGCACGGGCAGGGCCAGTGTCGGAGCAGTCCTCGACTATGCCTGGACGGCAGGAGAGTTCACGGCGACGGATGCCATGGCATCCACCGCCATCACCCGGTCGACCGCGATAGAGGCGCTGGCGACGCTGGTCAGCGCAGAGATCCTGACGGAGCTGCCCAACGCGAGAGCCGCCGGAGCGTATCGCGCCGGGCGGCCGGCACGACGCTTCACACTCTCCCCCGACCTCGGCGTGGTCGCGGGAATCGACGCGGGCGACACGCACCTGGCCGTGACGATCGCAGACCCGCTCGAGACGACGCTCGCCGAGCGCCGCACCGAGATCGATCCGGAGGAGACCCCGGCCGAGCGCCGGGCGATCATCGTCGAGCAGCTGCAGCAGGCGCTGCGCGATGCCGGTCGGACTCGTGAGGATCTGCTGGCGATCTGCGCGGGCGTCGCCGCTCCCGTCAACCGCGACGGCGTCTCGCCGCCGCATCCGGAGGGATTCTGGGAGAGAACCAATCCCGGCCTGGCCGCAGCACTCCACGGGTGGGCGCCCATCGTCGACGTGAAGAACGACTCGGTGCTCGCCGCCGTCGCGGAGGGCAGCCTGGGCGCTGCCGTCGGATGCCGCGACTACGTCGCGCTGCTCGCGGGCGAGCGCTTCGGCGGCGGGGTCGTCGTCGACGGGCACCTGCTGCACGGTGCGCACGGCGGCGTGGGCGAGGGGATCGTGTTCGACCACATCATCGGGGTGGCAGGTGCTTTCGGGCTCGGCCCGACACTGCACCATCAGCTGCTGGCCGCCGTGGAGTCGGGCGAGATCGATGCCGGTAGCCGGGTGGGACGCCTGGTCGACACCGACCGCATCGACACCCGTCTGATGCTCGAGCTCGCCGCAGCCGGTGATCCCCACGCACTGCTCGTCGCCAGCCGGCTCGGCGACACGCTCGCTCGCGTGGTCGGGGTGCTGGGCAGCATGTACGACCCCGCCCGCGTCATCGTGTGCGGGGCGATCGCCGAGAGCATCGAGCCCGTGCTGGCCGCTGCGCGCACCGTGCTGCCCACTCAGCTGCACCTGCCCGCGCCCGAGCTGCTCGCGTCGTCGCTGGGTGCGGAGGTCGTCTCGCTCGGCGCGGTGGCGACCGCGCGGCGCGCAGCGCGCGAGCGGGCCGTGCCCCTGCTGGCGGAGCGCAGGCTCACCGCCCGGGCGTGACGTCGAGCACCGACGCGCCTGCGAGGCCAGTTGGGTGCGGACACAGCCCTGATGGCGTGCGTTTCTGACCCCGCACACGTGCACCTGCCACGGGCGACCCCCGCGGAGCAGCGCCGGAGCGTGCGCGGTCAGGAACGTACGGAAACGGGGACTCTCGCGTACGCAAGTGACCCCGCACCAGCGGGGTGCGTCAGTCCACGAGCAGGGCGGGCTCTTCGAGGATCGAGGCGACGTCGGCGATGAAGCGGCTCATGCCGTCGCCGTCGATCACGCGGTGATCGAACGAGCCCGACACCGTCGTGACCCAGCGGGGGCGCACCTCGCCATCGACGACCCACGGCTTCTGGGCGATCGTGCCCATGGCGACGATACCGGCCTCGCCGGGATTGATGATCGGAGTGCCGGCGTCCATGCCGAAGACGCCGATGTTCGTGATCGTGATGGTGCCGCCCTGCTGGTCGGCGGGGCTCGTCTTGCCCTCGCGCGCCGTGAGCGTCAGGCGGTTCAGCGCGCGGGCGAGGTCCTTCATGCTCAGGTCCTGCGCGTCCTTGATGTTCGGCACCAGCAGCCCGCGGGGAGTGGCGGCCGCGATGCCGAGGTTCACGTAGTGACGCACCGCGATCTCGGCGCCCGAGTCGGTGTCGACCCAGGCGGCGTTGACCATCGGGGTGCGGCGAGCGGCCCAGATCACCGCACGGGCCATGACCAGCAGCGGCGAGACGCGGATGTCGGCGTAGTCCGGCGACGCCTTCAGACGCTTCACGAGATCCATCGTGCGGGTCGCGTCGATCTCCTTCCACACCGTCACATGCGGCGCCGAGTACGCGCTCTGCACCATCGCTGACGAGGTCGCCTTGCGCACGCCCTTCACCGGAATCGACTCGGAGCGCCCGTCATCGACCTGCGGCTGGACCGGCAGCTTCTCCTCGCGGACCGCGCCCCACGCCGGAGTCTCGATGTTGCGGAACACGCTCGCCTGCTCCGCGTGCTTCACGACATCGTCGCGGGTGACCTCGCCGTCGGCGCCCGTGGGCGTGACCTCGGTGAGCTCGACGTTCAGGTCACGCGCGAGCTTGCGAATCGGCGGCTTCGCGATCACGCCGACCGACGAGCGCACCAGACCCTGTCCGCTCGGTCCCTGAACCCTGCCACTCGGTCCCTGAGCCTGTCGAGAGGTGCGCCGGCGCGAGGTCGCCCCTCCCCCGGTTCCATATCCGACGAGCACTGAACCGCCGCCCTCGTCCGTCGCGGGCGGAGCAGCGGGATCCTTCGGGTTCGCCGCGACACCCGCATCCGCCGCCTCGGACTCGGACACGAAGGTGATGATCGGCGACCCGACCTCCACCGTCACGCCCTCGGCGACCAGCAGCTCGCCGACGACACCCGCATGCGGCGAGGGCAGCTCGACCAGCGACTTGGCGGTCTCGATCTCGCAGATGACGTCGTTGATCGCCACGGCATCGCCGGGGGCGACCTTCCACGCGACGAGCTCGGCTTCGGTGAGGCCCTCGCCGACGTCGGGAAGGGTGAAGGTTTCGGTGGTCATGAGAACTCCTTCGGCTGTGCGTTTCGTCTCGCTGCGCTCGCTCAACGACCGGGTTGTGTCAGTAGGCGAGCGAGCGGTCGACGGCTTCGAGGATGCGGTCGGCATCCGGCAGGTAGGTGCCCTCGAGCTTGGCGGGCGGGAACGGCGTATCGAAGCCCGACACCCGCAGCACCGGCGCCTCGAGGGCATAGAACGCACGCTCCATGACGGTCGCGGCGATCTCGCTGCCGACGCTGGTGTGACCCGGCGCCTCCTGCGCATAGATCATGCGGCCGGTGGAGCGCACCGAGTCGAGGATCGGGCCGTAGTCGACCGGCGAGAGCGATCGCACGTCGACGACCTCGCAGCTGGTGCCCTCGGCCTCGGCGAGGGCTGCCGCCTGCAGCAGCGTGGTGACCATGGCGCCGTGACCCACAAGGGTCACGTCGCGGCCGCGGCGCACCACGCGCGAGGCATGCAGGGGCAGAGCGGATGCCTCGAGCTCGACCTCGCCCTTCTGCCAGTAGCGGCTCTTCGGCTCGAGGAAGATGACCGGGTCGTTCGAGCGGATCGCCTCCTGGATCATCCAGTACGCGTCGTTCGACGTCGACGGCGCGACCACCCGCAGGCCGGGAGTGTGGCTGAAGTACGCCTCCGGGCTCTCCTGGTGGTGCTCGACGGCGCCGATGTGCCCTCCGTACGGGATGCGGATGACGATGGGCATCGACAGCGCACCCTCGTGCCTGTTCGTGATCTTCGCCAGCTGCGAGGTGATCTGGTCGAAGGCGGGGAACACGAAGCCGTCGAACTGGATCTCGACCACCGGTCGGAATCCCGCCATGGCGAGCCCGATCGCGGTGCCGACGATGCCGGACTCGGCGAGCGGGGTGTCCAGCACGCGGCGAGCGCCGAAGTCGCGCTGCAGGTGCTCGGTGATGCGGAAGACGCCGCCCAGGCGACCGATGTCCTCCCCCATCAGCAGCACGCGCGGGTCGTCCTCCATCGCCTTGCGCAGACCGGCGTTGAGCGCCTTCGACATGGGCATCGACTCGATGGTCATCAGTGCGCCCCTCCTTCGTACGAGGCCTCGTACGCGTTCAGCCACGCCTTCTGCTCGACCATCAGCGGGTGCGGATCGCTGTACACGTGGTCGAAGATCAGCGGCCGCTCGGGTGAGGTGAGGGTGACGGCGCGGCTGCGCAGGTCTTCGGCGGCGTCCGCCGCTTCGGCATCCGTCTCCTCGAACAGGGATGCCGGCGCGCCCCGACCCTCGAGGAACGCGCGCATGCGCGCGATCGGGTCGCGCTGCGCCCACTGCTGCTCCTCGTCGGAGTGGCGGTACTTGGTGGGGTCGTCGCTGGTCGTGTGCGCGCCCATGCGGTAGGTGACCGCCTCGATCGCACGCGGGCCGAGGCCGCTGCGCGACTCGTCGAGCAGGGTGCGCGAGACGGCGTAGCTGGCGAGCACGTCGTTGCCGTCGACGCGCACCGACGGGATGCCGTACCCCGCGCCACGGCCGACCAGCGGCACCTTCGACTGGGTCTCGACGGGCACCGAGATGGCCCAGTGGTTGTTCTGCAGGAAGAACAGCACGGGAGCGTCGTAGCTGGCGGCGAAGACCATCGCCTCGTGCACATCGCCCTGACTGGAGGCACCGTCTCCGTAGTAGACGACGACGGCCTCGTCGCGCTCGACATCACCGGTGCCGGTGCGGCCGTCGAAGGTGAGGCCCATCGCATAACCGGCGGCGTGCAGGGTCTGCGATCCGAGCACCAGCGTGTAGATGCGGGTGTTGCCGTTCTTGGGATCGGTGGGGTTCCAGCCGCCGTGCGAGGTGCCGCGCATGACCTTGAGGATGTCGACGGAATCGACGCCGCGGATGCGGGTGACGGCGTGCTCACGATAAGAGGGGAACAGCGTGTCCTGGGTGCGGGCGGCGCGTGCGGAGCCGACCTGAGCGGCCTCCTGCCCGCGGCTCGGCGGCCACAGGGCGAGCTGGCCCTGGCGCTGCAGGTTGGTCGCCTGGGTGTCGATCGCGCGGATGACGACCATGTCTCGGTAGAACTGCTCGAGCTCGGCGTCGGTCAGCGCGTCGATGAGGGGCAGGTAGCGCTCAGCCTCGGCCGATGGCGCATAGCTGCCGTCGTCGGCGAGGACGCGGACGAGGGGTGCTTCGATCGGGGTCACCCGACCACGCTACCCACGTCGGCATGCCAGGTCACGCATACCTAGGGCACCCTAGTAAGTGCCCGGCACCTGGACTTCCGCTGTCAGAGCAGCGACTTCGCGACGGCCAGCACGCGGTCGATCGACTCCTCTTCGCCGACCGAGATGCGGATGCCGTCGCCCGAGAAAGGACGCACGATGAGGTCGGCGGCGTCGAAGGCCGCGGCGACCTCGTCGGTGCGCTCGCCCGCGGGCAGCCAGACGAAGTTCGCCTGCGAGTCGGGCACCTGCCAGCCCTGCGCGCGCAGGCCGCCGAGCAGGCGGGTGCGGCGCTCGACGATCACCGACACCCGTTCGCGGAGCTCGGCCTCGGCGTCGAGGCTGGCGATCGCCGCGCGCTCGGCCGCACTGGTGACGGAGAGCGGGATGCCGGTGGTGCGCGCGGCGTCGAGCACGCGCGGATGCCCGATGGCATAGCCCACGCGCAGACCGGCGAGCCCGTATGCCTTCGAGAAGGTGCGCAGCACGACCACGTTCGGATGCCGCTGGAAGATCCGCTCGGCGAGACCGTCGACCGCATCGGGCGCGGTGACGAACTCGGCGTACGCCTCGTCGAGGATGATCAGCACGTCCTGCGGCACGCGGGCGACGAAGGCCGCGAACTCCGCGCTGGTGACGATCGGCCCGGTGGGGTTGTTCGGCGTGCAGACGATCACCACGCGGGTGCGCTCGGTGATGGCATCCGCCATCGCGTCGAGGTCGTGCCGCCCCCCGGAATTCGGTCCCTGAGCCTGTCGAAGGGGCACCTGCACGCCGGTCGCACCCGCGACAAGCGGAAGGCTCGGGTACGCCTCGAACGAGCGCCAGGCGTAGACCACCTCGTCGCCGACGGACGCGGTGCCGAGCACGAGCTGGTGCAGGATCGACACCGATCCCGCGGCGACGTGCACCGCATCGGGCTCGACGCCGTACTTCACCCCGAGGCGGGCGCGCAGCGCCGCTGCGGAGGCGTCGGGGTAGCGGTTCACCGGCGTGGTCGACTGCAGCGCCTCGAGCACCGACGGAAGCGGCTCGAAAGGGTTCTCGTTGCTGGAGAGCTTGAATGCGTCAGGACCTGCCTGCTTGCCCTGGCGGTACGGCGGCAGGGCGGCGATCTCAGGACGGATGCGGGGCAGGATCGGCTCGGTCACGGCATCAGTCTATGAGCGGCGGCATCGGCCCCGACGACGATGCGTAAGGCAGTACCATTCTGGTATGGCGATGAACCTGCGACTTCCCTCTGACCTCGACGCGAAGCTCGACGAGATTGCGGCGCGCCGGCACACGTCGAAGCACGCGATCATCATCGAAGCCGCTGCCCGTTTTGCGGACAGCGAATCGAAGACTGATCGCGTCCTCCGGATCGCCGATGGCGTCACGGAGCGGTACGCCGGCGTGCTCAAGCGCCTCGAAGACGCGTAGCCGATGACGGAATACATCGAGCCCCAGCAAGCGCTCGCTCTCGTCGCCTCACTGGGCCTGCGCGTGCGGGATGAAGGTCTGCTCTTCTCTGCTCTGGCACGCCCTTCGGCCGGGATGTTCGGGGTCGATGCGTACCCGACGCTCGAGGAGAAGTCCGCCGCTCTCATCAGTTCAGTCGCTCAGAACCACTCGCTCTTCGATGGCAACAAGCGCCTCTCCCTGTATCTCTCCTTCATCTTCATCGAACTGAACGGGTACGAGGTGACCTTCACGAATGATGAGGCGTTCGACCTCGTTCTCGCCGTGTCGCAGAGCAGGCTCGAGCTGCATGAGATCGCCGACGTCTTCCGATCCCACATCCGCTGAAGCTCGAGCGCGCACACCCCCGACGTGACAGGATCGGCACATGCGATTCCTCATCCGCGTCGTCATCAACGCCTTCGCCATCTGGGTCGTCACGCTGATCCCGGTCCTCGGTATCGGCATCCGGCCGTTCGCCCCGGGCGAGGACCTGCAGGTCGTGCTGACTCTGCTCGCCGTCGGTGCGGTCTTCGCGCTGGTCAACTCGATCATCGGCACGGTGATCCGCATCGTGGCATTCCCGCTGTACATCCTCACGCTCGGTCTGATCTCGTTCATCATCAACGGGCTGCTGCTATGGATCACGGCATGGATCACGAGCGCGTTCAGCTGGGGACTGACCGTCGAGTCGTTCTGGTGGGGCGTCGTCGCTGCTTTCCTCATCTCGGTCATCAACGCGATCCTCGGCGGCATCCTGCGTCCGCAGGAGAAGAAGAAGCGCGGCTGACGCGACGCCGTCGACGGGTCTCACGGCCGCGTCGCCTGGAACTCCATCCGCTCGACCGAGACGATGTCGTGCGCCTCCGCACGCAGACTCTCGTGCAGGCTCTTCACTCGCGCATCGCCCGAGGTCTCGGCCTGGGCGATCGTCTCGTCGTAGGCGTCGCGGAAGTGCGACGGCACCGAACTCAGCTCGCTCCTCGTCGCATACTCGCGAGAGACCGTGATGCTCTCCGGCGAACCGGTCGCATACGCCGGCCCACCCGCAGTCAGGCCGGCGCCGACCGGGTCATCGGTGTGGAAGACGCGGATGAGGGTCTGATCGGTCTCCAGCGATGGGACGGCCGGGCTGCCGACGATCATCACCCGGGGCGTCTCGTACATGCCGCTCATCGCCACCGCCCCCGCGATCGCCGCGCCCTGCGAGTATCCGACCAGGTCCACCCGCGCTCCCTCCTCCGCCCCGGCCAGCTGCAGCGCCTCGAGAGTCGCCGCATATGCCGCGCTCTGCTCGCGATCGACGTAGAGGTCCCAGTTCGACCCCATGTCCCACGGGTCGTCCCCGCCACTGGTCATGCTGCGCGTGCCGTCGATGTAGGCGACGAACGAAACCGCCCCATCGGCATGGGTGCGCTTCTCGACAGCGACCTGCGCCTTGCCGCCCGGCAGGCGCGTGACGAGCTGCTTCAACGTCACGGCCGAACCGTCGACAGACGCCGTCGACACCCGCCTGACGACGACCGGCGGGGCTCCGCCCGTGATGCCTGTGCCGCTCGGAACCGTGCCCATCACTCTCGTGCCGCTGCGCAGCAGCCCCGCGAGTATCCACACGGGCACCGCGGCCTGCATGCTGAGCGCGCCCCAGGCGATCGCATCCAGGGGCTGCGCGAGCAGACCGGCCGTGGATGACCTCTGCCACGTCGAGGTGAGGGTCGACGCCATGGCGTCGAGCTCGGGGTTCGAGTCGAGCAGCGCATCGATGCGCGCCTGCAGCCGGTCCGCCGCGGCGGGCAGCTGGGTCGAGAGCATGTCCTGCTCCGCGCGCAGGTCCGCCAGTTCGAAGGCATCCGCCATGATCGCCGTTCCTGCGGCATCGGACGCGAGAGCTTCGCCCTCGTCTGCGAGCCTCTGCGCGGTCGCCCAGAGCGCCCACAGCTCGATGCGCGTCGCCGTGCTCCACGCGGCGATCAGAGACCCGTGCGCTCGGCGAACGCTTTCCCCGGCATCGGTCAGCCGCGCGGCCACTGCGGCCATGCGATCCGATACCGCTCGCATCTGCTCGGGATCGACGGCGATGGCTCCCCCGCCGGTGATCTGCAGGTCGCTGCTCATGCGATCGCTCGCATGCAGGCGTCGCGCTGCGCGGCGACTTCTGAGCAGTACGTGTCGACGCGGTGCCGCCGCTCGATGAGCGACGCACGCAGGATCTCCACGGCGTCCGCTCGCCAGTGCGTGTCGGCGACCAGCCGCGCCAGCTCCGTTCGCACCTGCGCGAGGGTGTCGAGCGCATCGTCGAGCAGGCGGACCCCGGTGAGCACCGCTGCCATCTCATCGGCCGACGGTGCACCGGGAGGGGAGATCGTGAGCATGCGTCCAGCGTGCGCGACTCTGCGAGCCCCGCCCCACCGGGATCCTGGGCGCTGTGCACAAGTCGACGAGATCAGCGATTGGGGACGGAAGTGGTTGCGGGCAGAATGGTGTGATGACCGACCCGGATCCCTTCCGCGTCATCTTCGTCTGCACAGGCAATATCTGTCGCTCCCCGATGGCCGAAGTGGTGCTTCGCGCGCTCTCCGCGCAGCGCGGACTCGGCGCGCGCGTCATCTCGCGCAGCGCCGGTACGGGTGACTGGCATGTCGGCGAGCGCGCCGACGGCCGCACGCTCGACGCGCTCAGCCGACGCGGGCTCGACGGGTCGACGCACCGCGCGAAGCAGTTCAGCGCCGCATCCTTCGCGGAGAACGATCTGATCGTCGCCCTCGATCGCACCCACGAGCGCATCCTGCGGGCGTGGGCGCGCAGCGAGGACGACGAGGGCAAGGTCACGCTGCTGCGCGCCTACGATCCGCACGCGTCGAGCATGGATGTACCCGATCCGTACTACGCCGGCCCCGCGATGTTCGATTCGGTGCTCGGTATGATTGAGACCGCCACCCGCGGCCTCTTCGCACAGCTGGAGCCGGCTGTGCGGGCATCCCATCGCCGTCTCGCGTGACGCGGGACCCTGAGCAGGAGGACCTGCCCTGACTTCTCTGCCTTCGCTCCCGACCCAGCCGCTCAGCCCTCTCGACGGCCGCTACCAGGCCGCCGTCGCAGGTCTCGCCGACTACCTCTCCGAGGCGGGCCTGAACCGCGCCCGCGTCGAGGTCGAGGTGGAGTGGCTGATCGCTCTCACCGACCGGTCGCTGTTCGAGACGACGCCGCTGCCGGATGCCGAGAAGGAGAGCCTCCGCGCGCTGTACCGCGACTTCGGTCAGGCCGAGATCGACTGGCTGGCTGAGAAGGAAGCCGTCACCCAGCACGACGTGAAGGCGATCGAGTACCTGGTGCGCGACCGGCTTCAGACGCTGGGCCTGGATGCCATCGCCGAGCTCACCCACTTCGCCTGCACCAGCGAGGACATCAACTCCGCCTCGTACGCGCTCACCGTGAAGCGCGCCGTCGAGCAGGTCTGGCTGCCCGCCCTCGACCTCGTGATCGCCAAGCTGCGCGAGCTGGCCGTCGAGCACGCCGACGCCGCGATGCTGTCGCGCACGCACGGTCAGCCCGCGACGCCGTCGACCATGGGCAAGGAGCTCGCCGTCTTCGCGTGGCGCCTGGAGCGCGTGCGGGGTCAGATCGCGGCATCCGACTACCTGGCGAAGTTCTCTGGCGCGACCGGCACCTGGTCTGCACACCTGGCGGCCGACCCGGATGCCGACTGGCCGACCATCGCCCGCGAGTACATCGAGGGCATGGGCCTCGGATTCAACGTGCTCACCACGCAGATCGAGTCGCACGACTGGCAGGTCGAGCTGTACGACCGGGTGCGTCACGCCGGCGGCATCCTGCACAACCTCGCCACGGACGTCTGGACCTACATCTCGCTCGGCTACTTCGCGCAGATCCCCGTCGCCGGCGCGACCGGATCGTCGACCATGCCGCACAAGATCAACCCGATCCGCTTCGAGAACGCCGAGGCGAACCTCGAGCTGTCGGGCGCGCTGCTGAACTCGCTCTCGCAGACGCTGGTGACCTCGCGTCTCCAGCGCGATCTCACCGATTCCACCACCCAGCGCAACATCGGCGTCGCGTTCGGGCACTCGCTGCTCGCGCTCGACAACCTGCGCCGGGGCCTGAACGCGATCTCGCTGCGGCGCGACGTGCTTCTCGACGACCTCGACCACAACTGGGAGGTGCTCGCCGAGGCGATCCAGACCGTCATCCGCGCCGAGGTCGTCGCCGGCCGCTCGAGCATCAGCGACCCGTACGCGCTGCTCAAGGAGCTCACCCGTGGTCACCGAGTCGGCGGCGCGGAGCTGGCGGAGTTCGTCGAGAAGCTCGAGATCGGGGATGCCGCGAAGCAGCGCCTCCTCGCGCTCACGCCGGCGAGCTACACGGGCATCGCCGAGCGCCTGGCGCGATGACCGGAATCACCGCCGCAGAGCTGGCCGACGTGCGGATTCGGCGGCGGCGGTCGGGTCAGCGCTACGCGGTCGACGCGGTCGACGCCTTCCTCGATGAGGCCGTCGCCTCGCTGAAGAAGGCGGAATCGAGCTTGACGACGACGCTCGCACCGGATGACGTGACGCGGAAGCAGTTCCCTGCGGTGGGTCTACTCGGCTCCGGGTACGACGCCGACGCTGTGGACGACCTGCTCGACCGAGTCGCCGCGCAGCTGAACCGTCGCGGACAGAACGGTCAGCAGACGCAGGTGCGCGCTGCTCAGGACGCGCGGGACGAGGCGAGGCTGCGCGGCATGCTCGAGGACATCAAGAAGAACCTCGGCCAGCGCCGCGACGGCTGAGCGTCAGCGCCTGGCGCGCTGAGCGCCGTCACACCGCGTCCGGCTCGGGCACGTCGTCGCGCGGCATGAGCACCGCGGCGAGCAGCGTCAGTGCCGCGAACACGGCGGCGCCGACGAACACCCACGTCGACGCCCAGACGACGGTGGCGGGGTCACCCGCGCCCTTGCCGGCGTCGAGCAGCGAGTTCGAGATGGCTCCGAGCACGGCCACACCGACCGCGCTTCCCGCGGATCGGGCGAAGCCGTTCATGCCCGTCACGGCGCCGCGCTCTCCCCAGCCGACGGCCGCCTGGGCGCCGATGAGCGTCGGCGCGGCCGTCCAGCCGAGCCCGAATCCGAGCACGAAGGCGACGGCGGCGAACAGCAGCGGATTCGGCCAGGGTGCGATGAGCACCAGACCGGCCGCCCCGACGGTCGTGATCGACATGCCGATCAGCACCGTGCGGCGGAAGCCGATGCGCAGGTACAGCCGGCCGACGAGGGATGCCGCGAGCGGCCAGCCCATGCTCAATGCCGCGACCGCGAGCCCGGAGATGAGCGGGATGGCCCCGCCCGCGCCTTCCAGGTAGGCAGGGCCGAAGCTGGTCACGCCGATGGTGAGCGCCCCGACGCCGAAGGCGACGGCCGTGCACGTGAGGATGAGCCGCCGCGTGATGAGGGCGAAGTCGATGATCGGCTCCGCTGCCCGCTTCTCGACGAAGGCGAAGGCGACGAGAAGCAGCGCACCTCCGCCGAAGCAGATCGCGCTCTGCCACGAGAGCCAGGCCCAGGCGCTGTCGCCCTCGAGCAGTCCCAGGATGATGCCGGTGAGCCCGAGCGTCAGCAGAACGGCACCGAGGTAGTCGATCCGGTGCCGCTTCCGCTCCACCTGCTCGTGATACCTGGTGATCAGCATCCATCCGGCCAGCAGGCACAGCGGCACGTTGACGAAGAAGATCCATCGCCAGGCATCCAGCTGCGCGAAGATCCCGCCGAGCGACGGGCCGACGACCGATGAGATCGCCCAGACGCTCGCCATGTAGCCCTGCACCTTGGCCCGCTCGGCGACGGTGTAGATGTCGCCCACGATCGTCATGGCCATCGGGCCCACGGCGCCTGCGCCGAGACCCTGCACGACGCGGAACAGGATGAGCGTGAGCATGCTCCATGCGAACCCGCACAGCACAGATCCGGCGAGGAACAGCCCGATGCCGATGAGAATGATCGGCTTGCGGCCGATCGTGTCGGCGAAGCGCGAGTAGATGGGCACGCTCACCGCCTGCGCGAGGAGGTAGACCGAGAACAGCCACGGGAACAGCTGATAGTCGCCGAGATCCCGCACGATCGTCGGGACGGCGGTGGCGAGGATCGTGGTGTCGATCGCGATGAGCCCGGTGGCGAGCATGAGCGCGCCGAGCACGGGGCCGCGCTCTGATCGCAGACCGACGGAGGCGCGATCGACGGAGACGGTCATGACAAGGCCAAGCCGGACCACGACCGATCTATTCCCGCTGCGGGTGGATCGGCGGCGCGAAGTGGCGGATGCTGGAGAGCACACGCCTGAGAGGAGCGGCCGATGAGACGACGCGTCGCACCCGCGATCGTGCTCGGCGCTCTCGTTCTCGCGGGGTGCTCGGCTCCCGGCATCCCGCGGCCGCCCGCCGTGGGCCCGATCGACACGGCCAACGCAGAGCCGGTGACTCTCGCATCGGGTCTGGCCGCGCCGTGGTCGGTGGTGCGGCTCGACGCCGGCGGGGCGCTGATCTCACAGCGCGACGGAGGCGAGGTGCTCGAGCTGACGGCATCCGGAGACCTGCGCGAGGCGGGCGTCGTGCCCGGGGTCGTCTCGGGCGGCGAGTCCGGTCTGCACGGGCTCGCGCTGCTCGATGACGGCGAGACGCGCTGGCTCTACGCCTATCACGGTGCCGCGGACGACAACCGGGTGGTGCGGATGCCGCTCGCCGGCGAGCCCGGCTCACTGACCCTCGGCGAAGTCGAGGTGGTGGTCTCAGGCATCCCCCGTGCGTCGACCCACGACGGCGGACGGATCGCCTTCGGCCCGGACGGGATGCTCTACATCGCCACGGGCGATGCCGGGCAGCGCGAGCGTGCTCGCGACCGCGACCACCTCGGCGGGAAGATCCTGCGGGTGACGCCGGAGGGGGAGCCGGCGCGCGGGAACCCGTTCGGCACCGCGGTGTACAGCCTCGGCCATCGCAATGTGCAGGGTCTCGCGTGGACCGACGACGGCACCCTGTGGGCGAGCGAGTTCGGGCAGGACACCTGGGATGAGCTGAACCGCATCGACGCGGGAGGCGACTACGGCTGGCCCGACCACGAGGGATTCGCGCGGGCGGCTGACGCGATCGATCCGGTCGCAGTCTGGGCGCCCGGCGAGGCGAGTCCCAGCGGGATCGCGGTGATCGACGACGTCGTGTACGTCGCGGGGCTGCGCGGCGGGCGGCTCTGGCTGTATGACACGGCCACGCCGAGCATCGAGCCCTGGCCGGTCTACACCGGCGAGTTCGGTCGGCTCCGCGACGTCATCGCCGGTCCCGGCGACACGTTCTGGGTGCTGACGAACAACACCGACGGTCGTGGATCACCCGGACGCGACGACGATCGGCTGCTGCAGCTCACGCTGCCGGAGGGATGAAGCGGGTCAGGATGCCGTGGCCGGGCCGTCGCCGGCATCCCGGCGCTCCCCGCTCTTCGGCGCGCCGGTCTGCCCGGTGTTCGAAGCGCCGGTCTGGCCGGTCTTCGGCGACGACGATGCCTCGTCGTGGTCGAAGAGCACCGGGCGATCGATGGTCTTGGTCACATCCGCAGGGTCGACCGCGAGCATGAGCATCGCGAGACCGAGGAGGGTGACGATGAACGAGGCGCCGCCGATGACCAGGCCCAAGCCGATCGGGGTGAGACCCTCATAGGTGCCCTTGGCGATCGACAGGTTCACGCGCTGGGTGAAGGCCCCGGTGGAGACGAGGGTGACGACCGTCGCGAAGACGCCGGCGGCGAGGGCGATGCCCACGAGGTGCAGCGGGCGCAGAATCTCTTTGCGCGTCGGCTTGTTGTCGGTCATGCCTCTCCTCCGTGGTCGGCCAGGCGGTCGGCCCCGGCAGTCGTCTCGCCCGTCGTCGCGGTGCTCTTCGCGGCGGGTGCGAGCCCCGCGATGCCGAGGAACACCGCCACGATGGCGGCGTAGCCGCCGAACAGTCCCACGCCGATGATGATGCCGGTGAGCGACATCTCGTGCCCCTCGACCGCGTAGTCCTGCACGAATCCGACGGGAACGGACAGCTGCAGCACCGCGAGCAGCAGTCCCAGCGCTCCGATGGTGATCGCGTCGCGAGAGCCCTCCTGGCCTCGCGAGCGGATGCCCGAGATCAGCTCGACGAGACCCGTCAGCGCGGCCCACGTGATCACGAGCACGAAGAACAGCGCGTCGGTGCGCCAGGTCGAGATGCTCGCGGCCATGCCGAGGACGAGCGTGATCGCGCCCATCAGCACCGACGGCCAGCGCTGGCCCGCGCGGTGAACGATGATCGCGGCGACGATCAGCACCAGCGAGGTGACGATCGCGAACCCGCCGAACAACGACAGGCCGACGGCGGCGGAGTGATCGGGCGAGAACGTGATCATGATCGCGGCGACAGCCGCCATGAGGGCGCGCGCGAGCTGCACGGTGCGCACGGTGAAAGGGCGCCCCGTAGCGGGACGCGCGGTGCGCGTGTGGGAAGCGGCGGGCATGACAGTCCTCGGATCGGTGACCCGACCAGTCTACGTCGCGCCACCTTTGCGCAGCCTCGCAGTCGCGCCATCATGGAAGGGCCGACCGAGCGAAGGAGCCTCCGATGACCCGAGCCGCAACCGCCGCCACCATGGCAGTGCGCGAGATGCGCGACTTCCTCTTCGCGCATGGCGACGACTACGACGGAGCGCGCGCCGGGTTCTCGTGGCCGCAGGTCGACGAGTTCAACTTCGCTCTCGAGTGGTTCGACGTCGTCGCCGGCGAGAGGCCCGACCGGCCGGCGGTGCAGATCGTGTCGGCCGACCTCTCCCTGCGCAGCTGGACCTACGGAGAGCTCGCTGCCCGCTCGGACCAGGTCGCCAGCTGGCTGCGCACCCTCGGCATCCGGCGCGGCGATCATCTGATCGTGATGCTGGACAACACGATCGAGCTGTGGGAGATCATGCTCGCGATCACGAAGATCGGGGCGATCGCGATCCCCACGTCGACCCTGCTCTCGGCATCCGATCTCGCGTACCGCATCTCACACGGCCGCGCCCGTGCGGTCATCGCGCTCGGTTCGCTGACCGAACGGGTGACGGACGCCGTGCGCACGAGCGGCACGGAGGTCGTGCGCATCTGCGTCGGGAAGGCAGCGGACGGCTGGCACGCGTTCGCCGCCTCGCGCGATGCCGACCGGAGCTTCGAGCCGGACGGACCGACCCCGGCATCCGACACGGCCCTGCTCTACTTCACCAGCGGCACCACCAGCCGGCCCAAGCTGGTGGCTCACACGCACGAGTCCTACCCGATCGGGCACCTCTCCACCATGTGGTGGCTGGGGGTGAAGCCGGACGACGTGCACCTGAACATCTCCTCCCCCGGCTGGGGGAAGCACGCCTGGTCGAGCTTCTACTCGCCGTTCCTCGCCGAGGCCACCGTGTTCGTGTACAACTACGAGCGGTTCGACGCGAACACCCTCATGCAGGTGATGGACAGCCATCACGTCTCGACGTTCTGCGCTCCGCCGACGGTGTGGCGGATGCTGATCCAGGCCGATCTGACTCGCCTGCTCCACCCGCCGCGCGAACTCGTCGGAGCCGGTGAGCCGCTGAACCCCGAGGTCATCGCGCGCGTGCGCGAGGCGTGGGGCTCGACCATCCGCGACGGATTCGGGCAGACCGAGATGACCGCGTGCATCGGCAACTCTCCTGGTCAGATCGTCAAGGACGGATCGATGGGACGGCCGCTGCCCGGGTACCCGGTGGTGCTGCTGGACCCGGTCACCGGCGAGCCGACCGAGCGCGAAGGCGAGATCGCCCTCGATCTCGCCGACAGCCCGCTGGGCCTGATGGCGGGCTACTACGACGACCCCGATCAGACAGCCGAGTCCCGCGCGGGCGGCTATCACCACACCGGCGACATCGCCGTACGCGACGACGACGGCTACCTCACGTACATCGGCCGTGCCGACGACGTCTTCAAGGCATCCGACTACAAGATCTCGCCGTTCGAGCTCGAGTCCGTGCTGCTCGAGCATGATCTCGTCGTCGAGGCGGCCGTGGTCCCGAGCCCCGATGAGACGCGGCTGGCGGTGCCCAAGGCGTACGTCTGCCTGCGAGCGGACGCCGTCGAGGGTCCGGATGCCGAGCGCGACGCCGCCGCGCAGATCTTCGCCTTCGCGCGCGAGCGCCTCTCATCCCATCTCTGGGTGCGCGTCATCGAGTTCGTGCCCGAGCTGCCGAAGACGATCTCGGGCAAGATCCGCCGGGTGGAGCTGCGCGCGCGGGAAGCCGAGCGCGTGGCATCCGGCGACAGCGCCGGGCAGCGCTTCGATCGCGATCACCGATAGCCGGCGCTGCGCACGATCAGGAGGCGACGCGAACCGTCTCGGTGATCGCTCGCGTCTGGATGCCGCGCACCGGGAGTGCCGAGTCGTGCCGAGCCGGCTCGGCCGGCGCGGACTGGGCCGTTGCGGAGATGACCGGTGCGGCGGTTACCGATGCCGGCGTGGCTGCGCGTGTCACGCGGCGCAGCAGCACGCGCACGACGGTGCCGACCACGAAGGCCGCGGCGAGCGCGCCCACCGACACGATGACCGGAGTCCACACCGACGCGAAGGATGCGCAGAGGCTCAGCATCGCACCCAGGATCCACACGCCCCCGCCACCGCCCGCCAGCCCTGCGGCGCCGCGCGCCAGCGCGAAGGCGGTGACGAGCGAGCAGACGATGGCGAGAACCGCACCGGCATTGCCGATCGGCACGAGCACCGATGCCAGCGTGTTGGCCACTGCAAGACTGGACATTCCCCGACCCCCCGGTCATCCGCACCCCGCGTCGCGGCGTGCTCGTGACAGCCAGGTTACGCGCGGAGATTCGGATTGTGCGTCCCCCCGGGGAACGATTCGGCATCATCCTGAGGGATGACGGGTGAACGGCCCGTGTCAGCGCGGGCGCCGTATCCTCCTGGGAAGACGCAGCGCGCTCAGACGTGCGGCGGCGACCGGCGCCGGGCCGGTGAACACAGCATCCACCAGCTGAGCACCCTCGGCGGGGTTGACCACCGCGACCGGCGTGGTCAGTGTGGTCTCGACCGGCTCGACCGGCATGCGGGCGAACGCGCGATGCGCGGAGAGATAGGCCGGCACGAGAAGCGCCACCGCACCGATCCAGGCCAGCGGATTGCTCAGCGCCACACCCACGAATCCCCACATCGCACCCAGCGCGAGGGCAGCGATCACGCGCGCGACCAGCTCGATCACTCCGGTGATCGTCGGCACGGCGACCCGTCCGACCCCCTGCAGCGCGCCACGCAGCACGAACAGCGTGCCGAGCGTCCAGTAGCTCACCCCGTTGATGATCAGCATCTGATGCGCGAGGTCCACGACGCGGTCGGATCCCTCGCCGACGAACAGACGCACCACCGATGCGCCGAACGCGATCATGAAGGCGCCGAGCAGCACCGAGGCGACGATCGCCATCCCCAGCGCCTGGATCGTGCCGCTGCGGATGCGGTCGGGGCGGCGCGCACCGAGGTTCTGCGCTGCGTACATCGACGACGCGAGACCCAGCGAGGCGAGCACGGCGACCGCCATGCCGTCGATACGCGAGGCAGCGGTGTACGCGGCGACCGCATCGGCGCCGAGCCTGTTCAGCGCCACCTGCACCGTGAGGGTGCCGATCGCGATGATCGACGCCTGGAATCCCATCGGCAGGCCGAGCCGCAGATGCTCGAGCACGTCGGCGCGGCTGATCCTCCAGTCGTCGCGGTGCACGTGCAGCACGGGCAGCCTGCGCCACAGGTACGCCAGGCACAGCACCACCGAGATCGCCTGCGCGACCACGGTCGCCCAGGCGGCACCGGCGACACCCCAGCCCAGCGGGCCGACCATGACGATCACGAGCCCCACGTTCAGGGCACACGAGATGGTGAGGAACACCAGCGGGGTCCTCGAATCGCCGACCGCGCGGATGATGGCCGCCAGATAGTTGAAGAACATGATCGTGCTGCCGCCGATGAAGGTCACCTGCGTGAAGGCGGTGGCCTCGGCGATCAGCTCGGGCGGCGTCTGCAGCAGCTCGAGACACGGTCGTGCGATGAGCGGTCCGAGCACCGTGAGGATCACGCTGGTGGCCGCGGTCAGCGCCGTGCCCGTGGCCACCGAGCGGCTCACACCTCGGGCATCCCCCGCCCCGAACGCCTGAGCGGTGGGGATGGCGAAGCCGCTCGCGAGACCCCACGCGAAGCCGATGACGAGGAAGATCAGGCTGCCCGTCGCGCCCACGGCGGCGAGCGAGCTCACGCCCAGCTGGCGTCCGACGACGATCGTGTCGACGAACTGGTAGAGCTGCTGCACGACGTTGCCGATGAGCAGGGGAACGGAGAAGAGGAGGATGACGCGCCAGGGGCGGCCAGTGATGAGGGTGGTGGCCATGATGATCCGGGGGATGAGGAGGTGCCGGCAAAAAGAGGGCGGCACCATGGATCGTCACGGCGCCGCTCCGATACTCTATCGAATCGTTTCGACAAGATCGACACGGAGGCGTCTACTTCTTTCCGTGATGCGCCGCCAGGGGCTTGCCGACGGTCGGCTTCGGTGGGTAATCCGGATGCATGACCCGCCTGCGTCGAAGCGATCCGCACGCCCCCGGCATCCGGCGCCTGCGTCATGGGCGCGGCTATCGGTTCCTCGGCCCTGACGGTGCCGCTGTCGACGACCCGGCGATGCTCGAGCGGCTGCGCGCGCTCGTCGTGCCGCCCGCATGGACTGACGTGTGGATGTGCCCCTACGCGAACGGACACATCCTCGCGACCGGAATCGATGCCGCCGGGCGGCGCCAGTACATCTATCACCCGGCGTGGCATGAGCGGATGGCGCGGGAGAAGTTCGATCGCATGCTCCAGCTGGCCGAGGTGCTTCCCGCCGCCCGCGGCGGCGTGACCCGCGACCTGCGCACGGACGGGTTCGGCCGGCCTCGGGTGCTCGCGGGAGCGTTCCGGATGCTCGACTCGGCCCTGCTGCGGGTCGGGTCGGAGCAGTACGCGAAGGCGCACGGCAGCATCGGGCTGGTCACGCTTCGCGGATCGCACGCCCGGGTGCGCGGCGGCCGGATCGTGGAGCTGCGCTTCCCGGGGAAGAGCGGCCAGCCCTGGGAGTCCGAGGTCGACGACCCCGATCTCGCCGTGCTGATCGCCGGACTGAAACGCCGCGGCGGTCGCTCGCTGCTGCTGAGCTGGCAGGACGACACGGCCCGCACGGCCGCCTGGCACGCGCTTCGCGCCGCCGACATCAACGCCGACGTCCGGCTGCGCACCGGAGGCGACTTCACAGCGAAGGACTTCCGCACGCTGCACGGCACCATCTCCGCCGCGGTGGCACTGGCCGAGATCGGCCTGAAGCCGACCGCCACCGCGCGCTCTCGTGCGGCCGCCCAGGCGGTGCGTGTCGCGGCATCCGCCCTGGGCAACACTCCCACCGTCGCGCGCGCAAGCTACATCGACCCACGGGTGTTCGATCTGTACGACGAGGGTGTCGTCGTCGACCCTTCTCGGCGGGTCGAAGGACAGCTCGTGACGCTGTTCTCCTGAGGCTGTCAACCCGGTGGGCGACGCCGGATGCCCGAGGCTAACGTCGCCTGCACAAGTCCGCATACGAAGGAGGAGCGATGAACGACGACATGTCCGCCGAGGAAATCGGCACCGAGGAACTCGGCCACCGCGATGAGGGCACGGAGGACGCCGACACGAGCGGCCGCTCGGGCGGCGGTGATCACCCCAGCCAGGCCGAGGGCGAGGACCCGGACAACCCGACGACGCGGCCGGATCCCGACACCACCGGGCACCCGTCTCCGGCCGAGGGCTGAGACCCGCCGCCGCAGCGCAGCGGGCCGTCGACGGCCCGGCAGGAGCATGATGGAGGGGTGGTCGACATCCTCTCCGCGCTCTCTACGACGCCCGAGCCCCAGTATGTCGAGGTGGGTGACGGCGTCGCCCTCGCGACGTACTCGTGGGGTGATGCCAACGGGCCGACGGTCGTGCTCGTGCACGGATTCGCATCGAGCACGGCCGACACCTGGGTGCACACCGGCTGGGTGCGCATGCTCGAACGCGAAGGATTCCGCGTTCTCGGCATCGACCAGCGCGGGCATGGCGCCAGCCAGAAGCCGCACGACTCCGCGGGCTACACGGTGCGGAACCTCGCCCGCGACGTGGAGTCGGTGCTCGACACCTTCCTCGTCGACGAGGCGCTGTATGCGGGCTACTCGCTGGGAGCGCGGGTCGGCTGGCAGGTGGCGCTGGATCTCGACGATCGCATTCAGCGGGCGGTGCTCGGCGGGGTGCCCGACGGCATCCCGCTCGATCGGCTGGACACCGACCAGGTGCGCCGGTACGCCGCAGACGGCACTCCCGTCGCAGACCCGGTGACGCAGAGCTACATCACGCTGGCCGAGCGCGTGGCGGGCAACGACATGCACGCGCTGCTCGCGCTGGCCGAGGGCATGCGCGACTCGCGCTCGATCGACCCCGATCCCGCCCACGCTCCGCAGCAGCCGGTGCTGTTCGCCACCGGTGCGCAGGATGCAGTGCTCGAGGGCTCGCGGCGGCTTGCCGAGGCCGCTGCGCAGGCGACGTTCTTCGAGATTCCCGGTCGACACCACTTCAACGCCCCGGGGGCGAAGGCGTTCCGCCTGGCCGCGCTGGAGTTTCTCAGAGGCTGAGCGCTCAGCGCCGCTCGCCGCTCGAGCGCGCCATCAGCGTGCGGATGACCGCGAAGACGATCACGGCGACCACCGCGACGATCGCGAGCTTGGCGATGAACCAGATCAGCGAGAAGAGGACGTTCACGATCCAGAATGCGATGACGACCGAGACGACGACGCCGACGATGGTCCAGAGGGTGCTCTTGGTCATGTCCTCAGCCTAGAAGATGCGTCTAACGTGTGATGGTGACCTTCGACGGCCCGCTCTCGGCATCCGCGTATGAGCTTCTCGGAGTCGCAGCCACCGTCTCGGACGACGAGCTGCGCCGCGCCTACCGGCTCCGACTGCGCCAGACGCATCCCGACACCGGCGGAGATGCGGCGGTGTTCGTCCGCGTGCAGCAGGCCTGGGAGCTCGTCGGCACCTCAGCAGCCCGCGCCGCGTACGACCGGGGACGAGGAGCGGCATCCTGGGCCGCACGCCCCGCGGCCCCTGGCGCGACCGGCACCCACCCGCGAGGACGGTCCCACGGACAGGCGGGCGCGTGGCGCCGTCGCCGCTACCGGGCGCTGCTCGCCGACCAGCTCGGCCACGAGGTGACGGAGGCCGAGGCCTACGACCCGCTCGTGGTGCGCGCGGCGTCATGGGAGGCCCGACGGATGCTGGCCGACGCACTGGCCGAGGAGGTCACGGCGTCGGCGATCGAGGAGCTCGGCATCGGGTTCACGGCCTGGCACGACGTCGCCACCGGCGAGGACGACGGCGGGAAGCTGGACCACGTCGTGCTCAGCCCGAGCGGGCTGTACGGTCTCATGTCCGAGGACTTCGGCGGGCCGGTCCGGTTCCGGCAGGGCGAGGTCATCGGCAGCGCCGTCGGGGCGGCCACGCCGATCCGCGATCTGCTCGCCGGCATGCGGACCGTCGCGCGCGCTGCGCGGGTGCGCTTCGGCGGTGCGATCCTCATCCTCCCCGACGACGACCTCGACGACGCCGTGACGCCACTGGGTGCCATTCGCGGCGTGCCGGTCGTCGTCGTGCGCCGCAGCGCGCTGCGCACGGTGCTGCGCGGCGGGGTGCCTGGGGCGCGGGTGCTCGGCGGCAACGAGGCCTTCGACGTCCGCAGCCGCCTGACGCACAGCGTGCGCGTGCTCTCGCCGTGATGTCGCGCGAGGGAGCACCGGGTGCCCGTGCCGGGATCTGGTCGTGGGGGTTACGGTGAGAGCGTGGATGCCGTCGACCCGATGCCTGATCACCCCGCTCCGGATGCCCCGTCGGGCAAGCTCGTGCTGCTGCGCCACGGCGAGACCGAGTGGTCGCGCACGGGCAGGCACACCGGACTGACCGACATCCCGCTCACCGCGCACGGCGAGGAACTGGCCCGGGCGGCCGGCGAGCTGGTGACCGGCTACGACTTCCAGCTCGTGCTGAGCTCGCCGCTGCAGCGCGCGCGCCGCACGGCGGAGCTGGCGGGCTTGAAGGCGGGGATCGACCCGCTGCTCGTGGAGTGGGACTACGGCGGATACGAGGGCCGCACCACGAAGGAGATCCGCGCGGAGCTCGGCTACAACTGGACCACCTTCGCGCACGGTGTGATCCGCGGCGAGACGCCGGGTGAGACGGTCGAGGAGGTCGCCGCCCGGGCATCGCGCGTGCTGACGAGGGTGCTGCCTGCGATGGCATCCGGAGATGTCGCGCTCGTCGCGCACGGTCACTACCTGCGCATCCTCACCGCGGTGTTCCTGCGCCAGGCGCCGCGGTTCGCGGCGTCGATCTCGCTCGACGCCGGGTCGGTCTCGGTGCTGGGGTTCGCCCGCGAGCAGCCGGCGATCCTCGCCTGGAACCACGGCCCGCACCTGCCCATGCAGCCCGCCGAGTCCTGAGCGCCCTTCTCGTCGCGTGGCCGACTGATACTGTTCGAGCACCGTCGAGCCGAAGGACCCCATGAGCAACGTCACTCCCCCTCCTCCGTCACGCGAGCCCTCCCGCTCTTCGCACCCGCAGCCGTCCGTGCCCGGGTACGGCGATCCGGGATACCCGCAGATGCCCGGCCCCGTCTACGGCTCTCCTGCTCACCCGGGCTCACCGAGCCCGTCGCCCTACGCTGCGCCCGGGATGCTTCAGCCGGTCGGTCTGCGACCGCTGCGCGGCATCGGCGCTGCGACGCGCTGGCTCATCCTGGCATCCGGTGTCGTGACGCTGCTCGCGGCCGCCGTCGAGTTGTGGGGCATCTCGCTGCTCGGGGGGCTCGCGTCGGGCAGGACGGGCTTCGAGAGCCTGCAGATGTACGACTCCGTGACGCTGCTGCTCTCCGGCGTCACCGGCCTCACCATGATCGGCGCGGGTGTCTGCTGGCTGATCTGGCAGCACCGCGCGGCCTCGTCGGTGCCGCCGGCAGCACTGCGCCGCTCACCCGGATGGCATGTCGGGTCGTGGTTCATCCCCGTTGTGGCGCTGTGGTTCCCGTTCCAGAACGTCAAGGACATCGTCCGAGGGTCGCAGGCACCGGTGAGCTCCGGGCTGCTCCGCGGGTGGTGGGCGCTGTGGATCGCCTCGAGCCTGACCTATGTAGCCTCCAGCAACATGATGAACGCCGCGGATTCGGTGCCTGAGCTGAGCGCAGCGCTGAACGTGTCGATCGCCGGGGATGTTCTCTGGATCGCGGCCAGCGCTCTGGCCTGGATGCTGGTCGCGCGCACCACGGATGCGATCGACCCGAGCGTCCGCTGAAGACAGCGCCCGGCGGCCGGTGTGCGGGGCGTCCGGCAGTGTGCCGCATGAGCGGCGCGCGGTCAAGCACTCGCCGTGCGACGTGAGCGGCATCTAGGCTCGCGGAATGGCCCTGTTCCGCAGCGATCGTCCCCGTCGCATCCAGCTCGATCAGACGACCGTGGAGCCCCGGGCGACGCGTGCCCCGTGGAGCCTGTGGGCCGACGGATTCGGACGCCTCGGCATCCGCTCGATCCAGATCCTCCTGGTGGTCGCCGTCGCGGCGGGCATCGTGTTCGTCATCCAGTACCTCACCCTGGTGACGATCCCGCTCGCCATCGCGCTCATCCTCGCGTGCGCTTTCGCCCCGGCGATGAAATGGCTGCGGCGGCACCATATCCCCGACCTGCTGGCGACTGTCATCACGCTGCTCACGATCGTCATCGTGCTGGGCGGCTTGAGCTGGCTGATCGTCTGGGCCGTTCGCGATCAGTGGGATGACCTGTACTCGCAGGCGCAGCAGGGCGTCGACCATCTGATCGACTGGACCGACACGCTGCCGTTCCAGCTGTTCACCCCCGACCAGATCGAGGAGTGGACCAAGACGCTCACCGACTTCGTCACGAGCGCGCAGTTCGGCTCCGGTGCGCTCGCGGGCGTGAGCGCTGTGGCGAGCTTCGTCACCGGACTCGTGCTGCTGGTCACCATCCTGTTCTTCTTCCTCAAGGACGGCCCGCAGATGTGGGAGTTCCTGCTGCGACCGTTCCACGGCGAGAGCGAGCGCCGCGCGCGCCGGATCGGCCACAAGACGGTGGGCGTCCTCGGGTCGTACGTCCGCGGCACGGCGACCGTCGCGCTGGTGGATGCCGTCGGCATCCTGATCGGTCTGCTCATCCTGCAGGTGCCGCTGGCCATCCCCCTCGCGGTGCTCGTCTTCCTGCTGGCATTCATCCCCATCGTCGGTGCGACGCTGGCCGGCGTGCTCGCGGCGCTGGTCGCCCTCGTCGCGAACGGCTGGGTGAGCGCCCTGCTGGTCGTCGGCGTCGTCGTGCTGGTCAACCAGCTGGAGGGCAACCTGCTGCAGCCGTTCCTCATGGGCCGCACGATGAAGCTGCACGCGTTCGTCATCCTCGTCGCCCTGGCCGTGGGCACCGCCCTGAGCGGCCTCGTCGGCGCCGTGCTCGCCGTGCCGGTGACGGCGGCCGTCTGGGGCATCATCCAGGTGTGGGACGGCGAGAACCTGCCGGTGAAGTGGGCGCGGCGGAAGCCGCGTGAGCCGCGGGCCTCGGAGAGCACCGCGGTCGAGATCGCCTGAGGCCGGGCATCGAGAACCCGTCGCGCTGGGCTCGCCCAGGTGGTTGCATGGCGTCATGAGCATCGCGACCTCTGCAGACGGAACCGAGACCTCCTACACGACCACCGGGGCGGGACCGGCTGTCGTCGTCGTGAACGGCGCGCTGTCGACAGCGGCGGATGCTGCGCCGCTGGCGGAGGCGCTGGCTGAAGCGGGGTTCCGCGCAGTGACCTGGGATCGTCGCGCGCGCGGCGGCAGTGGTGATCGCCCGGATTCGGCGCCGACCGATGAGGCCGACGATCTGGCGGCCGTCATCGCGGGGGTCGGTGGAGTGGGAGCTGTTCTCGGCCACTCCTCGGGCGCGATCCTGGCCCTGTTCGCGGCGTCACGCGGGGTGCCGACCGGTGCGCTGTTCCTGTCGGAGCCGCCGATCGACTTCGACGGGCAGGGCTGGGGCGAGGAGCTGCCGCGACGACTGCAGGAGCTGGTCGACACCGAGCGGCACGAGGACGCCATCGCGATGTTCCAGCGCGACGCCGTGGGCTTGCCGGCCGAGATGATCGAGGCGGGCCGTGCAAGCGGCCAGCTGACCGCCCTCGCCCCGCTCGCGCAGTCGACGGTGTACGACGCGCGGCTGACGCTGCGCTATCGGCATCCGGATGCCGCTCTGCTGGACGTCGATGTGCCGGTGACCGTGCTGCGCGGCGCGCAGACCTTCCCGTTCCTCGTCGGGTCCTCCGACCGGCTCGCCGCGGAGATCGAGAGCGCCGAGCTGGTGATCGTGCCCGAGTCGGTCATGCACCGCCCGGATCCGGTGGCGACCGCGCGGGTCATCGCGGAGCGGGTCTGACGGGCGGTCGGGCCGCGGTGGACGAGTACCCTCGCGGTATGAGACGGCCCGTACCCGATCCCATCCACGCCGGCGAGGAGTCGGTGTGGGACTACCCACGCCCACCGCGCGTCGAGCCGGTGCCCGAGCGGGTGACGATCCGCCTGGGCGGCGTGCTGATCGCGGACACCACTGGGGCGGTACGCGTGCTGGAGACCAGCCATCCTCCCGTGTATTACCTGCCCTTCGAATCGTTCGTCGACGGAGCGCTCATACCGACGGAGGGGTCGTCGTTCTGTGAGTTCAAGGGCGAGGCGGCGTACTTCGACGTGCATGGTGGAGGGCGGGTTGTGCGCAGAGGGGCGTGGACCTACCCGCGCCCGGCGCGTGGCTTCGAGTCGCTCACCGGAGGGGTCGCGGTCTACGCGGGCGACATGGATGCCTGCACCGTCGGAGACGAGCTGGTCACACCGCAACCGGGTCGCTTCTACGGCGGCTGGATCACCTCGAGCATCCGGGGTCCCTTCAAGGGCGAACCCGGTTCGATGGGGTGGTGACCCCTCGGATCAGGCGGTGAGCCCGGGATCGTCGTTGTCGTCCCCGCCGTCGAATGTCGCGGTGAGGATCTGCTCGGCCTCGAGCGTGAGGTCGATGGTTCGAGCGAGCAGCCCGGCGAGGGAGGTCGCGCGCAGCAGTTCGAGCTGGTCGATCGGCCCCAGCGGCGCGATCGCGGCGAGCTGCCACGAGGACTCCAGCGGATCGTCGGAGATCTCGATGCTGGGATCCCACCGGCTGCCGGAGGTGAGCGCACTGCGGGTGAGCACGCGGCGGACGTGCTTCTCGGCTTCATCGCGCAGCGGTGCGAGCATCGGGTCCCAGGTCAGTTCCGGGACCGCGTGCACCTCGGCGGTCGGGTAGACCTCGTCGTTCCACCAGGCGCCCACTTCGATGCGCTCCGCGCCCACGACGAGCAGTTCGATGTCGCGCTCGGTCGCCGCGACCTCGACGATTCGCGCCATCGTGCCGGTGGCGAAACGGGTGTCTCCTCCCCCGGCCTCGGATCCGCGCTCGATGAGCACGACGCCGAATGATGGGTCGTGCGATTCGAGGGCCGCGCCGAGCATCTTCAGGTAGCGCTCTTCGAAGACGCGCAGGGCGAGAGGCGTGTACGGGAACAGCACCGTCTCGAGCGGAAACATCGCAGTGGCTGCCATCGCGCCAGTCAACCACTCCGGACGACCTGCGTCACTCGCTCGGGACGATCAGTTGAAGTCGCCGCCTCCGCCACCGAAGTCACCAGGAGCCATGTCCTTGAACCGCGAGTAGTGGCCCTGGAAGGCGACGGTGATCGTCGCGGTCGGGCCGTTGCGGTGCTTGGCGACGATCAGGTCGGCCTCACCGGGACGGATGTCCTTGTCGTAGGCCGCCTCGCGGTGCAGGAGGATCACCATGTCGGCGTCCTGCTCGATCGAGCCCGACTCACGCAGGTCGCTGATCGCGGGCTTCTTGTCCGAGCGCTGCTCGGCACCACGGTTGAGCTGCGACAGCGCGATCACCGGCACCTGCAGCTCCTTCGCGAGCAGCTTGAGCGCACGCGAGAACTCCGAGACCTCCTGCTGACGCGACTCGACGCGCTTGCCGCTCGTCATCAGCTGCAGGTAGTCGATCACGACCAGCCGCAGGCCTTCACGCTGCTTGAGCCGGCGGCACTTCGCCCGGATCTCGACGAGCGTCATGTTCGGGCTGTCGTCGATGTACAGCGGCGCATCGTTGATGCGGCCGCGGGTCGCGGCGACCGTGGTCCAGTCGCGCGGGTCGAGGGTTCCCTTGCGCATGTTCTGCAGCGGGATCGCGCCTTCGGCGCTGAGCAGGCGCATCGCGATCTCGCTCTTGCCCATCTCGAGGGAGAAGAAGATCGATGGCTCGTTGTGGCCGATGGCTGCCGCGCGCGCAAAGTCCAGGGCGAGCGTCGAGTTGTGAGTCGGGATCATCGACTCGCCGGCGAGGTAGAGGTGTTCGGCGTTGTCGACCTGCACGCATCGCACCGGCACGCTCGCGATCGGACGCACCGCCTTGACGTAGCGACGGCCGATGCGGGCGATGCTGACCGGCCGCTCCTGCTCGTGCAGACGGCGCTTGCGCTCCAGACGGAACACGTCGTCCACGGTGGAGAAGTTGAGGATGTAACAGGTCGACGACGCTTCGGAGCGCCCGTGGACTCGCTTGGACGTGCGCCCGCACTTGTATCCGAGGCTCACGATCAGCTCGTACACACTGTCGGCGAGCCGCTTGTTCGTCACCGCGAACTGGCACGAGCCGACGCCACGGACGACTGTGCCATCCGTGTCCATCAGACCGGCGAGCAGCTCGCGGCGCTGGCTGACGGAGGCGCGCAGATACTGCGCGGGCACATGCTTGTCGCCGATCACGCCGAGGCCGCGCAGCAGGGCCGTGAATGAGCCGTGGTCGCGGTAGCACTCAGCGCATCGCTGCGCCTCTCCCGAGAACGGCGAACCGCAGTCGGGGCAGCTCAGGCGCTCGGGGTGGGCGCCCTTGTTCTTCGGTCCGCAGGTGCGCCCGCAGGTGCGCACGTGCGGATGACGTGCAGTGAATGGAGTGCCGCACACCTCGCAGTCGCGCACGAGCGTCTGGGTGGGGAGCTTCAGCGCGTAGAGCATGTTGCCGCGCGCTTCGGCGCGGATGCCAGTGGCTGCGATGAGCCCGGGGATCTCCGCAGTCTCGCTGGTCATGCGCGCACCGTCGCTGTGCCCGTCGCCGAGCCACGCGCCCAGCACGTAGGGAGGAATCGGCAGCTCGGCATCCGGCGCACGCAGCGCGGCCGCATTCTGCACCGAGTGATTGGCTCGTGCGTCAGCTCCGACGGTGAGGGTGTCGCGGATCTGCTCGGTGGTCACCGTCACCGATCCGCCAGCGGGCGAACGACGGGTCGCGCGCGTCTCGGTCACCCACTGGTGCTGTGCATCAGCGACGATGACCGAGCCATCCGAGAACTCGACCTCGTAGCAAGGACGCTCGACCATGATCTCCGTCGCCACCACCACCCGTGTGGGGCGGCCATGCGCGTCGTACAGATCATCGCCGACCTGCACGTCACCCATCGTGGTCCACCCGGTAGGGGTGGGCAGCCGGGTGTCGAGCGCCAGCGCCTTACCCATAGCCGGTCTCGCCGCGACGACGATCATCTGACCGCCGTGCAGACCGTTGGTCAGCTCGTCCAGCTCGCGGAATCCGGTGGGGATGCCGGTCATCGTGCCGTCACGGCCGTTGGCCGCCTCGATCTCCTCGACAGCCGCGTCGACGGCGACGGTGAGCGGCACGTAGTCCTCGGCCGTCTCGGAGCCGGTCACCGAGTAGATCTCGGCTTGGGCGTTGTTGACGATGTCGGCGGCATCGCCCTCACCCGCGTAGCCGAGCTGCACGATGCGCGTGCCCGCGTCGACCAGGCGACGCAGGATGGCGCGCTCCGCCACGATCCCGGCGTAGTAGCCGGCGTTCGCCGCGGTCGGAACGATCGAGGTGAGGGTGTGCAGGTAGTCGGCCCCGCCGGCGCGCCCCAGCTCACCCGTCTTGATCAGCTCATCCGTGACGGCGACGACGTCGGTGGGCTCGCCGTGCGAGTACAGCGAGAGGATCGCCTCGAAGATCAGCTCGTGCTTGGGCACGTAGAAGTCGGCACCCTTGAGCATCTCGATCACATCGGCGACAGCATCCTTCGAAAGCAGCATGCCGCCCAGGGCGCTCTGCTCGGCGAGAAGGTCGTGCGGGGGCGTGCGCTCGGGGGCGCGGGAGTTACCCAGACGCTCGTTCGAGATATCTGCGATCGACACGGTGCTCCTCCCGGCCGGCACGACTGAACACACGTCACCGGCGCTTGCGACCGGCGGGTAGTCGGCCTCGGGCACAAGCAGAACACGCGCCACCGACATCCGGTCTCCCCCAAGGTAGGAGCCGAGTTATCCCCATGCAAGCAGGCCTGTGGATAACTCTGTGGAGAGTGTGCGAAGAACTCTGGAGTGTCTGTGCAGAACGGATGTGGATAAGTCAGTGGACAGTTTTAACATCAACGAATTTTATTGCACCTGATCAGGTTTTCTTCGGTTCCCCACCCTGTGGACGAAATTCCGCCTCAACGTGAGATTGAAGGTTTGCCCGCCTCGGCCCTGATGTGCAGAACCTGGGGAAAGTCAAGCGCGGATGCGGCTCGGGCGCGCCGCGCGCGTCATGACCCAGTGGACTCGCGGATCACGAGGTCCAACGGCAGCGCCGACTCCGCACCGAGCTGCTCGCCGCGGATCAGACGCACGATGGTGGCCATCATCGCCGCGCCCTTCCCCGCAGTGTGCAGATCGACCGTGGTGAGCTGCGGAGACGCGCTCGTCGAGAAGACATTGTTGTCGACGGTGGCGACGGCGACATCGTCCGGAACCCGGATCCCCTGCTCCTTGAGCACGCCCAGCGCACCCGCCGCCATCTGCGCTGACGCGACGAACAGGGCATCCATCTCTCCGCCGCTCTCGAGCAGCCGGCGTGCCGCCGCTGCTCCCCCTGTCGGCGTGTAGTCCCCCTCTTCGCTGCCGGCGCCCTCGAGCCCCGCCGCGGTGAGCGCGTCGCGCCAGCCCTGCAGCCGCTCCTGGCCAGCAGAGGTGTCGAGAGGACCGCTGATCGTGGCGATCCGCCGGCGGCCACGATCGATGAGGTGCTGGGTGGCGAGCGCGCCGACGGCGATGTTGTCGACATCGACGACGTGGATCTCCTCCCCCGTCTCACCCGGCGGGCGCACCCCGAAGACGACAGGCAGGGTGCGCGCCAGCTCGCGATATGACGACGAGGCGCTGTGATGCGAGAGGATCAGCGCTCCATCCACGTTGCCGCGGCGGAGGAGCTGATGCGTCTTCTCCGGATCCTTCTCCGACTCGATGAGCAGGGTCAGGGAGTACTCGGTCGATGACGCGTACATCGCGGCGCCCTGGATCACCTCGGCGAAGTACGGGTCTGCGAAGAACTCGGCCGTGCGCTCGGGGATCATCATGGCGACGGTCTGGGTGCTGCGGCGAGCGAGGCTGCGTGCCGCGCGATTGGGTACGTACCCGACCTTCGCGATCGCCGCGTTCACCCGCGCGACGGTGTTCTCGGTGACCCGAGGCGACCCGTTGATGACGCGCGACGCGGTCGAGCTCGAGACTCCGGCGAGCGCCGCGACCTCTTCGAGGGTCGGGACCCAGGGCTGCGCGCTGCGAGACGCTCTGATGGTCACTCTTCGTCTCCTGCTGCGCATCCCGCGCGATCGTGGGCGCCTCGCTGTCGAGGGTGGGTCTCTTCACCGTACGCCACGGCGGCGCGGGGTCTCACTCCGGGATCCGGTGCTCCTCGATGAGCCGCGCCAGCCACAGGCCGCTGTCCTTGACGGTGCGCTCCTGCGTGTCGTAGTCGACGTGCACGACGCCGAAGCGCTTGCTGTACCCATAGCCCCATTCGAAGTTGTCGAACAGCGACCAGACCAGGTATCCGCGCAGGTCGACGCCCTGCTGCAGAGCGCGGTGCGCGGCCGTGAAGTGACGGCGCAGGTAGTCGAGTCTGGCGTCGTCGTGCACGCGGTCGCCGATGCGCTCGTCGTCGAAGGCCGCGCCGTTCTCGGTGATGACCAGCGGCAGTCCCGGATGCTCGCGGCTGAGGCTCAGCAGCAGCTCCTCGAGTCCGTCGGGGGCGATGTTCCACCCCATCGCGGTGTACGGCCCGTCCTGCGTGAGGAACTCGACGACGTCACTGCCCGGCCAGGCCGAGCCGCCGACGTCCTTGTGCCCGTCCGCCCGCTCGCGAGGGGCCACGCCGTCCCACATCCGCACGCGAGTGGTCGAGTAGTAGTTGACCCCGAGGAAGTCGATCGGCTGACGGATGATCTCGGCGTCGCCGGGTCGCACGAACAGCCAGTCGGTGACCTGCGCCGTGTCTTCGATGAGATCAGCGGGATAGCCGCCCACGAGCATGGGCTGCGTGAACGACCGGTTGGCGAGGGCATCGATGCGTCGCACGGCCTCGGAGTCCTGACCGTCCGCGCCGCGGACGACGTGGAAGTTGAGGGTGACCGACACCTGCGCGTGCGGCGCGACCTCTCGCAGCACCTGCACCGCGAGGCCATGGGCGAGGTTCAGGTGATGCATGGCCTGAAGCGCTGCGGCGCCGTCGGTGCGGCCGGGAGCATGCGCGCCGGACCCGTAACCGAGGAACGCGCTGCACCACGGCTCGTTCAGGGTCGTCCACACGGGCACGCGGTCGCCGAGCGCCTCGGCGACGTGACGGGTGTACTCGGCGAACCGGTAGGCGGTCTCGCGGTTGGTCCATCCGCCGGCATCCTCGAGCGCCTGCGGCAGGTCCCAGTGATAGAGAGTGGCGATCGGGCGGATGCCGCGGGCGATCAGCCCGTCGACGAGGCGACCGTAGAAGGCGAGGCCGTGTTCGTTCACCGGGCCGGACCCGGTCGGCTGGATGCGCGGCCACGAGATCGAGAACCGGTAGGCCTCGATGCCGAGCTCTGCCATGAGGTCGAGGTCGGATTCGAGCCGGTGGTAGTGGTCGACGGCCACATCGCCCGTGTCGCCGTCGACGACCCTGCCCGGTGTGGCGCTGAAGGTGTCCCAGATCGACGCCCCGCGACCGTCTGCGGTGGCCGCACCCTCGATCTGGTACGCAGCGGTGGCGGCGCCGATCAGGAAGTCGGCGGGGAAGTCGAGTCCTGCGTCCCGGTAGTCGGGGCTGTCTCTGGTGTGCGCCTGCATCTGGATGGTCATATCAGCCTTTCACTGCGCCTTGCATGATTCCGGTCACGAGCTGACGGCCCGCGACAAAGAAGAGGATGAGAAGAGGGATGACCGAGAGCACCGCTCCGGCGAGCACCAGGGCGTTGTCGGGGTTCTGTCCTCCGGCCGCGCTCAGCGCCGCGAGGGCGGTCTGCACGCTGGGATTCCGCGGACTCAAGGCCAGCAGCGGCCACAGGTAGTCGGTCCACGCGGCCATGAAGCTGAAGAGGCCGAGCACGGCCATCGCGGGGCGAGCGGCGGGCAGGGCGACGTGCCAGAACGTGCCCCACATGCTCGCGCCGTCGACGCGCGCGGCTTCGATGAGCTCGTCGGGGATGACGTCGACCAGGTACTGACGCATGAAGAACACCCCGAACGCGGTGACCATCCCGGGGACGATGACGGCCTGCAGGGTGCCGATCCAGCGCCACTCCGCCATCAGCATGAACAGCGGGATGATGCCCAGCTGGGTCGGGACGGCCATGGTGGCGATGACCGTCACGAGCAGGCCGTTGCGGCCGCGGAAGCGCAGCTTGGCGAAGGCGTACCCGGCGAGAGTCGAGAAGAAGACGACGGAGATGGTGATCGCACCGGAGATCACCGCGCTGTTGACCAGCGAGAGCAGGAACGGGACGGTCTCGAACACCTCGGCGGCGTGGGAGACGAAGTTCGGTCCCGGCAGGATCGCCGGCGGCACGAGGTTGGTGTCGGAGGACTGCCGCGAGGAGATGACGAACGACCACCACAGCGGGAACGCCGATCCGGCGAAGTACGCGATGAGCAGGGCATAGGTCAGCATCCCCGGGCGCTCATAGGCGCGCACGCGACGAGCGCGTCGTTCGGATGCCACGGTGCGGCGTTGGCGTTCTGCCCCGGCATCCGTCTCCGGCGCCGGCGCGGGGGTGAGGAGGGCGGTCATGATGCTCCCTGCTGAGTGTTGACCGGAACCGGGGTCGGGGACGGAACTCGCTTCTTGCGCACCTTCGAGGTCTTCTCGTCGGCGGTGCGCACGGCTCGGGTGATCAAGAAGCTGAGCAGCCCGACGAGCATGATGACGAGGAAGAGGATCCACGCCGTCGCGGAGGCGCGGCCGAAGTCGCGCATGGGGAAGCCGAGCTGGTACAGGTAGAGCACGATCGTCTGGAACTGCCGGTCGCTGCCGCCGTAGGTGCGGCCGTCGAAGAGCTTCGGCTCGGTGAAGATCTGCAGTCCACCGATGGTCGCCGTGATCACGACGAAGATCAGCGTCGGACGGATGAGCGGGATCGTGACCGACCAGAACTGGCGCAGTCTGCTGGCGCCATCGATGGTGGCCGACTCGTACATGTCGCGCGGTACGGCCTGCATGGCGGCGAGCAGGAGCAGGGCGTTGTACCCGGTCCAGCGCCAGTTGACCATGCTCGCGATCGCGACGTGCGAGGGGAAGACATCGAAGGCCCAGCGGATCGGATCGAGGCCGAGCAGCTCGAGCAGGCCGGCGACCGGCCCGTGGTACTGGTTGAAGACCTGCAGGAAGATGACCGTCACCGCGACGGGCGCGACGATGTAGGGCAGCAGGATGCTCATGCGCCAGAACGTGCGCCCGCGGAGGGCCTGGTTCAGCAGCGCGGCCACCAGCGTGGCGATGACGAGCTGCGGGATCGCCGAGAGCAGGAAGATGCTGAACGTGTTGCCGAAGGCGTTCCAGAAGAACGGGTCGTTCAGCACGTCGACGTAGTTCTGCAGCCCGACGAAGTCGCCCTGGCCCTTCAGCAGGTGCCAGTCGTAGAGCGACACGTTGAAGGTGTAGGCGATGGGGAAGACGCCGATCAGCGCGAACAGGATGAAGAACGGCGCGATGTAGAGGTACGGGGAGAAGGTGTGGTCGAAGCGACTGACCTTCTGCCGGAACGTGAGTTCCGTGCGGGCGGCTCTGCCGGTTGTGCTGCTCATCGTTGAACCAATCACGGGGTGAGGTGCGGGTGGATGCCCGGGCGGCTCGACGGCGTGCGTCGAGCCGCCCGGCAGTCAGTCAGCTCGGGATCTGGCCGAGCAGTTCCATGGCGGCATCCCAGGCCTTGTCGGGATCGGTGACCTCGCCCTGGCTGACGCGGTCGAAGATCGGTCCGAAGACGTTGTCCTGGATGTTGGAGTCCTCCGGTCCCTTGACCTGAGCGACCACGCCCTGGGAGCGCTCGGCGAAGATCTGGCCGATCGGAGCGTCATTGAAGAAGGGGCTGGTGGTATCGGCGACCAGCTTCTGGCCTTCCATCGTGCTGGGGTAGGGCCCGGCCTTCTCGAACGCGGATGCCTGCTGTTCGGGCGATGCGAGCCAGAGCGCGAGCTTGGCCGCCTCCTCCTTGTGCTCGGACGATTCTGCGACGCCGAGGAATGCGCCGCCCCAGTTGGCCGCGCCACCCGGGAGCACGTTCGCGAAGTCCCAGCCGCTGTCGGTGGTGCCCTCGTCGTAGTAGCCCTGCACGATGCCGAGCATCCAGCTGGGGCACATGTAGACGGCGAAGTCACCGGCCTTGGCCTCGGGCCCGACCTCCCAGCCGGGAAGACCTGCACCGAGGCCCGCCTTCTCGGCCTCGACGATCTTGCCGAAGTGCTCCTTCAGCACATCATTGTCCTCGATGTTGAGGGTCTCGCCATCCTTCTTGTAATAGCCCTCCTTCTGCTGGTTGACGAACGAGTTCCAGAAGAATCGCGGGCTGTGATAGAACGCCTTGCCCGACTTGTCGACGTACTCCTTGCCGACCTCGAAGAAGCGATCCCACGTGGCATCCTCGCCGCCGAAGTATGCGGCCACCTCGTCGCGGTCGCTGGGCAGTCCCGCGGCCTCGAAGAGGTCGCCGCGGTAGCACAGGCCCTGGGGGCCGATGTCGAGGCCGGCGCCGAGAACCTTTCCGTCGGCCGTGGTGCCCTGCTCGTACTTCCAGTCGAGCCACGAGTCCTTGACGTCCTCGATGCCGTAGTCGCGCAGGTCGACGAACGCGTCGGACACCTCGGCGATCGTGCCGAGCCAGCCCTCCTCGATCGCGACGATGTCGCTGAGGCCGGTGCCGGCCGCGATCTTCGCGTAGGCGTCGTCGCGGGCCGCGCCACCGCCTTCGAGGTTGGTCGCCTCGATCTTGATGTTCGGATTCTGCTTCATGTACTCGGCGTACTTCGCGTCGACGCCCATGGTGCCGAAGGTCGTGATCGAGAGGGTGATCTGGTCGTCGCTCGCTTCGGCTCCACCTCCGCTCGAGCATCCGGTGGCGATGAGGGCCACGGCTGCGACGCCGGCGACGGATGCGGCGATCCTGCTTCGTGCTGATTTCACGGTCACTCCCTTGTGTGCGCTTCGGGCGAAGCATGCAAACGCTCCCACAGTTCTCGTGGGAGCGCTCCCAGCAGCTTCGGCGTTCACGTTACGCCGGGGATTCCGACACTGTCAAGAGGCAAATGGGCGCGCTCCCATGGCGCCCACTTCGGACCCGCTCAGGGAGGCCGTTGTCGTGGTCAGCCTGCGGCGGACAGCTGCCGACGGGCCTCGTCGATGCTCGTCATGACCTCGATCGACGTCCGGAGCGGATGCAGCGGCGACTCGGTGAGCCCGTCATCGATGTGCTGCGCGACGGCGGCGGCCTGCCACGCCATCCCGTCGCGGTGGCGCAGACCGGAGTCATCGGCGAAGTGCCCTCGAGCATCGCCCCGCTGCGCAGAGAAGCCACCGGGGAAGACGAACGAGGGGTCGATCTGCAGAATGCCGCCCGATCCCGAGACGGATGCCGCGCCCGGCGACGTCACCCGGACGCTCGTGCTCAGCACCGCTTGAGCATCGGCGGGGTAGTCGAGCACGAGCGCGCTCTGCTGGTCGACGCCGGAGTCGGTGAGGGTGCCGAGCGCGGTGACGCCGGTCGGCACGCCCAGCCACAGGTGGCTGAGCCAGACCGGGTACACGCCGAGGTCGAGCAGCGCGCCGCCGCCGAGGGTGGGGTCGAAGAGTCGTCCGCCCTCGCTCGGGTCGGCGGCGAACCCGAGATCGGCGATGACCAGCCGCGGGTCTCCGATGACACCGTCTTCATGCAGGTGCAGCATGACATCCGTCTGCGGGAGGAAGCGGGTCCACATCGCCTCCATGGCGAAGACCCCGGCAGCCCCGGCAGCGGCGGCGATCTCGCGCGCCTCATCGGCGGAGAGCCCGATCGGCTTCTCGATGAGCACGTGCTTGCCTGCGGCGATCGCGTCGATTGCCAGTCGCCGGTGCTCGCTGTGCGGAGCCGCGATGTAGACGATCTGCACCTGCTCGTCGCCGTAGAGGGCGGCATAGTCGTCGTGCGTGCGTGGGATGCCGTGCCGCCTGGCGAACTCACGGGCGCGGTCCACCGATCGCGAGGCTACCGCGATCACCCGCTGGTCGGTGTGCGTGTGCAGCGCATGCACGAAGTCGGTCGCGATACCGCCCGGCGCGACGACACCCCATCGCAGAACCGGCCCGCCCTTCAGCGGCGCGATGCGCGGAGCGGGCATGGTGAGGGCAGGCGCATTCATGAGTCCTGAACCTAACGCACCTCTGTCCAGCGCGTCGCTCATCGGATGCGCGAGGGTGGACGATGTCCCACTCGTGAGGTATCGTCCTGGACACGATCAGAGATTTCTCAGATTGCACGGGGGTTGAGCATGAACGTGGAGACGACAGGGGTCCGCAGATCTGCGGTGTACCTCTGGGGCGCGCTCTTCGTGCTCGCCTGGGCGCTTCTCAGCGCCGTGCTCGGAGCCGGTGAGGCTCGAGCGGATGACGAGCCCCCTGCGCCTCTTTCAGGAATCACGTCACTCGTCGGCGACACCCTGGGCGGTGTCGTCACTCCGGTCGCGAAGACGGTGACCTCGACCGTCGAGCAGGTCGCTTCTCCGGTCGTCTCGACCGTCGAGAAGGCGGTCACGAAGACGACGTCCACCGTGGCATCGGTTCCCGTCGTCGGAGCTCCGGCGGCGCAGGTGGTCGAGAAGGTCGGCGACACGGTCTCGAGCGCGACGCAGACCGTCGAGGACGTCGTCGCATCGGCTCCGGTCAGTGCGATCGTGACCCCGGTGACGGATGCTGTCAGCAGCGTTCCCGTGGTGGGCTCGATCGTCGACGGACTCGGCGCGACGGACCTCGTGAACGAGGTCGCGACCGGTGTCGACACGGTTCTCGATGTCGTGCCGCCCGTCATCGACAGCACGGTCGACCCTGTCGTCGACGGGCTCAAGCCCGGCATCCCGAGCACCGGTGGTGCCGACCGTCCCGAGCTGGATCTTCCGCTCGCCGAGGCTGCGAACCCCGCAGTCGACAGCGCTGCCGGACTCGCTGTCGAGCCCGAGGCGGTGCCCACGGTGCCCGCCACGGCACCTCCCGCGGCCGCTTCCACAGCGCAGTCTTGGGCATCCGTCCCGCTCGTCCTTGAGCGCGCAGCCGTCGTCACGCTTCCGCGAGACTCCAGCGTTCAGCAGACCGGGCCTTCCGGCGATCCGCACGGGGCGCCCGCCAGTTCTCCGGGAGTCGTGGCCCCGACATCCGCCGCGGGCGGCAGCGGGGGTGCGCCCGGCACCAGCTCTGACCGTCCCTCCTCCGACCGTCTTGATCTCGACGTGTCATCGCGAACGGGCATCCCCGCGGATGCCGCTCTGCCGGCTTCGCCGGCGGGCAGCACCGACGTCTCTCCTGACTGACGAGAGGGCGGCCGATCCTGTATCGGCACGCCGGACCACGCGACCGTGTGGTCTTCCTCTCGCACAGATCAGGAGTAATTCTCATGCGCACTATCGTCAAGCACGCCATGTGGGGCGCGCTCATCGCCGGCGGCGTCTCGCTGCTCGGCGCCACGGCCGCGAACGCGGCTGAAACGAACGGAGACGAAGGTCTCCTCTCGGGGACCCAGATCCTCGCCCCGGTCACCGCGCCGATCGACATCGTCGGCAACGCCGTCTCGGTGCTCGGCAGCGGAACCACCACCGGATCGATGACGGATGCCGGATCATCGGCTCCTGCACCGGCTCCGTCAGCCGAGACCACCGGTGACGGCGGTGTGGCTTCGGGCACGCAGGCCGTCATCGACGTGGTCCTTCCGGTGAACGTGTCGGGGAACGCCGTGAGCGTTCTCGGGTCGACCGCCGCTCAGTCGGATGCGCCTGAACCGGCGCCCGCACCTGCACCGGTACCTGCGCCGGCACCAGCCAGCACCTCGGGTTCGGACGGAATCCTGTCGGGCACGCAGGGCCTCGTGTCCGTCACCGCACCGATCACCATCGGCGGCAACGGCATCTCCCTCCTCGGAGACGCCACCTCCTCCAACGGGACCCAGGGAGCATCCGAACCCGCCGAGGCACCCGCAATCGATGCCAGCACCAGCGGCGACGACGCGATCCTCAGCGGCACCCAGGTGCTCGCACCCATCACCGCACCGATCACCATCGGGGGCAACAGCATCGCCGTCCTCGGAGACGCCACGGCCTCCAACGGGACCCAGGGAGCATCCGAACCCGCCGAGGCACCCGCAACCGATGCCACCACTGACGGAACCGAGGGTGTCCTCAGCGGCACCCAGGTGCTCGCACCCATCACGGCGCCGATCACCATCGGGGGCAACAGCATCGCCGTCCTCGGAGACGCCACCTCCTCCAACGGGACCCAGGGAGCATCCGCACCCGCCGAGGCACCCGTGACCGATGCCACCACCGGCGGCAACGGCGGCATCCTCGGCGGCACCCAGGTGCTCGCACCCGTCACCGCACCGATCACCGTGACCGGCAACGGCATCTCCCTCCTCGGAGACGCCACCGTCGCTCAGGGGTCGGACGGCACCGCAGCGTCCGGTGCACCTGCGTCGGACGCCACCACGGGCGGGAACGGTGGAATCCTCGGCGGCACCCAGGTGCTGCTGCCTATCACCGCACCCATCACCATCGGTGGCAACGGTATCTCCCTGATCGGCGACAGCACGGTCGAGGTGCCGGCAGTCACTCCCGGCGCCGAGCCCGGGACCGAGCCTGGCACCACCGACCCAGGCACTGAGCCCGGCACCGAGCCTGGCACCACCGACCCGGGCACTGAGCCCGGCACCACCAACCCGGGCGTTGAGCCGGGCACCGACCCGAGCACGCGGCCCAGCATCGACCAGGCGCCGGGTCTCGGCGTGGTCACCGCGGCCCTCGTGACGTCGCCGCGTGTTTCGGCGACATCGGCGGCCCTGGCCGGGACCCCGGCGCTGGCCATGACCGGTGGCGGTGAGATGGCTCCGGTCCTCGCCCTGCTCGCCGGCCTGATGCTGCTCATCGGTGCAGCGCTGGTCCGTCGCGCTCGCGCAACGGCCTGATGTCAGCCTTTGCGGCGGATGCGACCTCTGCGGTCGCATCCGCCGCAGAGGCATGCCCTTCAGCATCCGCCCACGCGCCGCTGCGAGGTCGAAAAAGTACAGAAGAGCCCCGCCCAGCGTGCACTTTCGACCCCGCAGCATTCGCAACGGATCGCGTATCGCTGCAATACTTCAGCGGCCACTGGCCGGGGCCAATCGTGTACAGAAGGGCCCCCGAAAGCGTGCACTTTCGACCCCGCAGCATCGCCGTCGGCCGTCGGCAGGCTGGACAGACGAAGGACCGCAGCCGCACTATGCAGAAGGCCCCCGGCATCCGGAGATGTCGGGGGCCTGCTGGTGCAGCGGAATTACTTCGCGGCGATGACCTGAAGGGTGATCGCGGCGGTGACGTCGTCGTGCAGACGAACCGTCGCCTCGTGCTCGCCCGTCGTCTTGATCGGCGAGGTGAAGTGCACCTTGCGCTTGTCGATCGAGCCGAGGCCCTCAGCGGCGACGGCGTCGGCCACGTCGGCGGTCTTCACCGAGCCGAACAGGCGACCCTCGGCGCCGGCCTTGACGGCCAGACGGACCTTGGTGCCCTCGAGCTTGTTCTTGAGTGCGGTCGCCTCGTCGAGGTCGTGGATCTGGCGGGCCTTGCGGGCTGCCTGGATCGACTCGACCTGCTTCTGGCCACCACGGGTCCACGCCACGGCGTAGCCCTTGGGGACGAGGTAGTTGCGGGCGTACCCGTTCTTGACCTCGATGACGTCACCGGCGCTTCCGAGCCCGGCGACCTCGTTCGTGAGAATCAGCTTTGCCATGTCGGTACCCCTCAGCGGCCAGCGCCGGCGTAAGGCAGGAGAGCCATCTCGCGAGCGTTCTTGATCGCCTTGGCGATCAGACGCTGCTCCTGCACCGAGACACCGGTGATACGACGGGCACGGATCTTCCCGCGCTCCGAGATGAACTTGCGAAGCGTCGCGACATCCTTGTAGTCGATGACGCCAACGCGGATGGACTTCGCGGGAGCGGTGGGCTTGCCACCCTTCCGCGGCTTGCGGCGATCGCCGCTCGACTTTCCAGCCATGTTTCTTCCTTAAGAGATGATCGGCCTGGGTCCCTGAGCCTGTCGAAGGGCCCTGGCCTGAGATTCAGAACGGGGTGTCGTCGCCGAAGCTGCCCGGAGCGCTCCAGGCGTCAGCGCTCGAGGAGCCGGGGGTCGACCACGGCTCGTCCGAGACCTGCTGTTGCTGCTGCTGCTGCGGACGGGACTGTCCACCGCCGTTGGATGCGGCCCGCGTGACCTGTGCCGTCGCGTATCGCAGCGACGGACCGATCTCGTCAACCTCCAGCTCGATCGACGTGCGCTGGTTGCCTTCGCGGTCCTGGTAGGAGCGCTGACGCAGACGGCCCTGCGCGATGATGCGCATGCCCTTGGTCAGCGAGCCTGCCACGTGCTCGGCGAACTCGCGCCACACCGACGCGCGGAGGAACAGCGCTTCGCCGTCCTTCCACTCGTTGGCCTGACGGTCGAACGTGCGCGGGGTCGAGGCGATGGTGAAGTTCGCCACCGGCAGGCCGTTCTGCGTGTAACGCAGCTCGGGGTCTGCGGTGAGGTTGCCCACCACGGTGATGACGGTTTCGCCGGCCATGAGCCTTAGGCCTTCGCGACCTTGGGCTTGCGAGCGGCCTTCTCGGCAGCGCGCTTAGCCTCGGCGGCGACCATGGCCTGTGCCTCTTCGGCGCGCAGGACCTTGGTGCGGAACACGAGCTCGCTCAGCTTCAGCTGACGGTCGAGCTCGACCGTGGCCTCGCTGGTGGCGGTGAAGTTGACGACGGCGTAGATGCCCTCGTTCTTCTTGTTGATCTCGTAGGCGAAACGACGCTTGCCCCAGATGTCGACCTTGTCAATCGAGCCACCATCGTTGGTGATGACCTTCAGGAACTTGTCGAGGTTGGGGGCAACCTGGCGCTCGTCCAGCTCGGGGGTCAGAATGACCATGAGCTCGTACTGGTGCGTCACTTACCCACCTCCTTCGGACTAGAACGGCTCCCGGGACTTTCCCGGAAGCAGGAGGGTGTGTAGCACGTCGTCTGTCGCAGCTTCCCGAATGGATGCCGACAGGCAGACAACCACAACAGTCTACCGGAAGCCGAGCTCCCTGGGAAACACGAGCGGTCAGCATCGTGCGTCGCGTCCGCTGCTGCCTGCCGCATCCGGCGCGGGCGCTCGCTAGGATCGGTTCGACGAAGGCGTGGAGCGACTCTTGGAAGTGACGCAGAGCATCTGGGTGCCTGGCCGCTCGGGGTGGACAGGGCGCGGGTCGAACCCGGCGGCGACCGGCATCGCGCTCACCTGCTTCGGCATCATCGCACTCGTCGGCGGCGGATGGCTGGCATCCCTGCTGCTGTCATCGCCCTCGCCGGCGGTGTTCGCGTTCGCGCTGAGCCTCATGGCGCTGATCGCCTGCACGGCGTGGGCGGTCGTGGCGCAACTCGGCGTGCAGCGCCGTCGCATCCTGCGCCTGCGGGTCGAGGGCGAGATGGTCGAGTTCGGCCCCCCAACGCGCACGCGACTGCCGCTGCGACTGCTCGGGATCCCCGGCCTCGCGCTGGCCGCATCGGTGGTGTGGGTGCTCACGACCGGTGAGCTCGCCTCGACCACGCGCTATGGTCCGGCCGTGATGTTCGTGCCCGCGGCAGCAGCGGTCGTCTGCAGCATCCGCGGCTGGAGGGGACCGGTGGGGTCCGTGCTGTCGATGACCCCGCAACAGGTGGGGCTGCGATGCCAGGGGCGTGAGGTCTCCGCCCCGTGGGGCGACGTGGCATTCGCCGGGCTCGCTGAGCAGCACGCCGTGGTGCGCATGCGCGACGGCCGTGAGCTGCGCTGGGCACCGCGCGATCTCGCCAGCGACCCCATCCTGCTCACCGAGCTCATCGCGCACTACGCCGCGACCCCGGCATCCCGCCGTGAGATCGGCGCGGGAACCGTCGCCCTGCTTCGCTCCGGCGAGTTCTGAACCGGACCGGCGAGTTCGCAGACACCGGCGGTCTACCGGATCGACGCGGATGCCGCATGGCGTCGCACCGGCTCCGCGAGCGGACTCGGGGCGAGCGTGAAGTCGGCTGCCAGGGCATCCGGAACAGCCGGTCGGCGGCGGCGCTTCAGCGCGGCCAGAGCTGCGATCGCCGGCGTCACCACCACGGCCGCGATGCGACCCGACAGCGTGCGGTCGGCGTCGCCGAGCACCATGCGGCGGTGCCAGGCGGCGTGCAGCGCACCGCCGCGCGGTGCCGGCACGGTGCGCGCGGGCAGGGCACCGCGGCGTCGCTGCGCGACCAGCGCGCGCACCTGCTCCCACCACCGCGAATCCCGCGAATCGTGGAAGTAGTTGGCCGCCGCCCATTGCGGATCCGGATGCCGGAAGCGCCGCGCCACGACATCGTCCACGCCGCCGAGCAGGCCGCTGCGCTCGAAGACGCGATTGAGCAGGTCGGGCCTGACGCCGAAGTCGTCAAGCGCGATCACCGGGATGCCGGCTGCCAGCGCCTCCACCGCAGCCGTCGAGCTCACCGTCACCAGGCCCTCGGCAGTCGCCAGCGCCTCCGCCATCGGCGCGAACGAGAAGACGAGGTTCTCCGGTGCGTTCTCGAGCAGGTCGGTGTACCCGTCGCGCTCCTGATGCGCTTCGACCTCGCCGGGACGCGAGCGCAGCTTGACGACGACGCGGCGCGACGGGTCGGCGACCGCCGCCAGGCGCAGGATCTCGGCGATGCGGCGCCGCTCCGCACGATCCGCCGGAACGAGCGCCTGCGCGGCGAAGACGAGGTCGCTGCCGGTGCTCGCCGCACGAGACGGCTTGGCGAAGGGAAGGGTCGCGAGCGCCACCGGCACCGTCAGTCCGAGAGCCCGACCGAGGCGGGCGTACGCGGTGACCTCGCGGTGCGAGTGCACGACGACGAGGTCGCAGTGCCGGCGGTACTCGAGCGCGCCGCGCAGCGCCGGGATCGACATGCCCGGCAGACCGCTGACCACGATGGGGCGGCGGGTCAGCCGGTCGATCTCGCGTCCGAGCAGACGCACGAAGGGCGCGCGGCCGGCCAGCACGATGATGTCGGGGGTGTCTCTGGCGAGCCAGTCGGCGACGTCGTCGAAGGGGATCCGGGTGATCGACGCGGGGCGGTCAGCGAACCGGGTTCCGGCGACCGCGGCATCGCGCTGCGCATCGCTCACGACCAGCGGCGTGTGCACCAGCAGCAGGTGCTGGCTGATGTCGTCGACCTGGTCGATGAGGTGCGCAGCCCACTTGACGAACGAGTCGGCATCGCCGATCACGACGACTCGCAGCCGGGGCGGCCGGCTGCCGGGGAAGGTCATGCGCCGACGCGACGCAGTTTGGCCATGGGGGCGAGCTCGCCGGGATAGACGCGCTTGACTCCGTCGCCGAGCGCCTCCTCGATGACGCGGATGTCGCGCACCAGCCGCTCGAGCCCGGCCGGCTCGAGGGATGCTGCGTGATCGGAGCCCCACATGGCACGGTCGAGCGTGATGTGACGCTCGACGGCCACCGCGCCGAGCGCGACGGATGCGAGCGAGATCTGCAGGCCGCGCTCGTGTCCCGAGTAGCCCACCGGCACGCCCGCGTAGCGATCGCGCAGAGTGGCGATCATCTTCAGGTTCGCCTCTGCCGACTCCATCGGATACGTCGAGGTGGCGTGCATGAGGATGGTGCGGTCGGTGCCGAGCGTGTCGAGCGCGAGATCGATCTGCTCGATGGTCGACATGCCGGTGGAGAGGATGACCGGCTTGCCGGTGGCGCGCAGCGCCTGAAGCAGCTCGGTGTCGGTGAGGCTGGCGGATGCCACCTTGTGGGCGACCACGTTGAGGTCTTCGAGGAAGTCCACGCTCGGCACGTCCCAGGGCGATGCGAACCAGTGCAGTCCGGCCATGGTCGCGTGGTCGCCGATCTCGATGTACTGCTCGCGGCCGAATTCGACACGGCGACGGTAGTCGAGGTAGCTCATGGTGCCCCAGGGCGTCTCCCGTGGCACATCGCGCATGTGCTCGGGCGTGGCGATCTCGGGCGTGCGCTTCTGGAACTTCACGGCGTCGGCGCCGGCGGCGCGGGCCACGTCGATGAGCTGCTTGGCGATCTCGACGTCGCCGTTGTGGTTCAAGCCGATCTCGGCGATGACGTACGTGGGTCGGCCCCCGCCGATCACGCGGTCTGCGATGGTGACGGTCATGAGGACCCTCCGTTTCCGGTCGTGTCCTCCCGGTCTACGCGCGCCAGGTGAACCGGTGGCGTCGGGCCGGTGACCTTCTGCCGACACGGGTGCGACGAACCGGGGTGGCTGGCAAGGACCGCTCACTCACCGGGCCGCGAGGATGCGCTCAGCGACCTCACGCACCGCTCCCTCACCACCGCGACGGGTCAGCACGACGCGCGCGGCCGCCCTCACGGCGGGGTGCGCGTTCGCCACCGCGATCGGCCAGCCGACCATGCCGAGGGCGCCGAGGTCGTTCACGTCGTTGCCGACGTAGGCGATGTCGGCCAGCGCGACGCCGTTCTCGGCGGCCCACGAGTCCAGAGCGGAGGCCTTGTCATCGACGCCATGAAGCACCGGCACCTGCAGCTTCTCGGCCCGGCGCGCCACGACGGGGTTCAGCTCGGTGGAGAGGATGAGCATCGGGATGCCCGCGCGGCGCAGCCGCGAGACGCCCATGCCGTCTTCCCGGCTCACCCGCACCGACTCGCGGCCGTCGGTGTCGACGGTGGCCGTGTCGTCGGTGTGCACCCCGTCGAAGTCGGTGACGAGCACGGATGCTGCGATCGGGGCATCCGGTGCCTCCTCGAGCGCCGCGAGAGCGCATGCGACCGCGAGCTGGCGCTCGTCGTCGATCTCGATGGCAGCGGTCTCGGGCACCTGGACGATGCCGATGCGCCCGAAGAACCGGTGACGCGCCGCGCGGAACCCATCGGCGGTGAAGGCGTAGAACGCTCCGGTCTCGAGGAGGTGCGGCTCGCGGTCCTGTCGGCGCGGCCGACGCGCGGCGTCGTGGTTGATCGCGGTCGCCAGCTCATCGGCATCCCGTCGCCAGAGGAAGCCATAGGTCTCGTGGGCGGAGAAGACGCTGTCGTATCGGTCGGTCACGATGAGCGCGACGGCTTCGGAGATGCCCTCACTCGGGATGAAGGGGGACGTCGCCTGCACGAAGACCACGGTGCCGACCGCAGCGCCGTCGGCGGCGAGCGCGTCGAGGGCGTGCAGCACCGCGCTCTCGGAAGTCGCGCTGTCGCTTGACAGGTCGGCCGGGCGCACGATGACCCGCGCACCTGCCGCGGCGGCGACTCGTGCGATCTCGGCGTCATCGGTGCTGACGACCACCAGGTCCACCCCTCGCGCCTCGGCAGCAGCGCGAACCGCCCGTTCGACCAGCGGTATCCCGCCGACCCTCCGCAGGTTCTTGCCCGGCACGCCCTTCGACCCGCCGCGGGCGGGGATGATGGCGACAGTGAGCTCGTTCTCGGTCATCGGCCGGACGCCGCCTTCCAGACTCTGCGGGCGCGGCGCTTCGCACCCTCCATTGTGAGCCGAAGCTCCTCCCAGCGCCCCACTCCCCCGGCCTGGTCGCCCGTCCGCTGCCATCGCGTCGGCGCGGGCGCTCCCGGCAGATCGAGGGCGCGCAGACGATGGGGCGGAACGTACCGCTCGCGGTCGGCAGCGGTCATGGCGGCGAGCGCGGCGATCGCGCTCGGTCGCAGATGCGCGGCGATGTCCGGCTGCATGGCGTACCCGACGGCGTTGACGACGCCCTGCAGCTCATCCGCCGCGACGCGGCGCTCGAGAGCGTCGACGATGACCGCGGGCACTCGGTTGCTGTTCTCGTAGGGCGTCAGTCGCGCGAGCACGGTGTCGGCTCCCACGGCGTGCACGGGGATGCCGAACACCGCCCGCACGGTCGGCAGAGCGGTCGAGAAGCCGGCGATGACGGCCGCCGCTCCCAAATGGTGCGCGACGTACTCGCCCGGCTGGTCGCCCGCGTAGGTCGCCAAGTCGAGCCCTCGAGCGGATGCCCGCTGCGCCAGCGCATCCGACAGAGCAGGCGGCGCAGAGGGGTGCGGTTTGAACACGACGCGCTGCGCGCCGCCATCCGCCGCTCGGTCGATCATCCGCATCTGCAGTGCGGTCTCGTCGTCTGCGCTCATCAGCCCGAGGGCCGACAGGTACTGCCCGAGAACCAGCGCCGTCCTGACGCCGGGGGTGACAAGGGTGTCGAGAGCGGCATCCGGCTGCGCCCGCCCGGCCTCGCGCAGCACTCGCCCGAGGTCCGCAGCGGAGACCGGCACGCGGATCGCACCGGTCTCGACGAAGACGAGCGGTGCGACGCCAGGCACGACATCGGGGTGCACGACGCGTGCGACGCGCTCGGTGACCTGCCGTGGCAGCGCGCTGCGGATCGGCGAGTACGTCATGAGCCCGTCGCCGATGACGTTCAGCTGCGCCTGTGAGAACAGCGTCATCAGCGTGCGCGCCGGCGCGACCTGCGGCGATTGCACGAACAGCTCGAGCCGTGCGTCGCCGAGGCCCCATGCCCGCCGCAACAGCCGTTCCAGGATGGGAAGGTCGTGGTCATCGGGCCGCCAGGCCGTCGGGTGCAGCGGATCGAGCAGCGGGTTCAGCGCTTCGATCCGATCGAATCGCGCGCGCAGCGAAGCCAGTCGGGGCACGCTCCCGAGATCGGGCGCGGTCTCGGGCACGGCGGCGGTGTTCATCGGCACGAGGATGCGCTCGATGTCGTCGTCCTCACCACCGAGCAGCCCTGCGTCGATCGCGGCGACTGCCGTCATCAGCCCGTATGCGCTGTGCAGGGCGAACAGTTGAATCGGCCGGCTCATGCGCGGTGCGCCTCTCGCAGCACCCGCGTGAGCACACGACGGCGCGGACCCCCGATCCGCTGGATCGCCGTCTGCGCCTGGCCGCGCGGCAGGCGGGCGAGCAGACCTCGGATGCCGACGCGCAGCTCTCCACGCACGGCCGGCTGCATGCGGCGAGCGCGCACGAGATGGTGCGAGCTGAGCGCCAGCACGCTGAACACGGCCTTGGGCAGCAGCCGATCGGCCTCCCGGTCGGCCTCGACGAGGTCGAGGACCTCACTCAGAGCCCGTGTGAAATGCAGCTGGCGGCGATCCAGGGTCTTCGAGAGCGAGTCCGGCAGCCCACGTCGATACAGCAGGTGCGGAGCATCGACGACCGCGAACGAGCGTGCGGTGAGGTGCAGCCGCCAGACCCAGGGGCGGTCCTCGGCGGTGAACAGACCGTCTCTGAAATCGGCGACACCCTGATCGAGCAGCCGACGATGCACCAGACCCGCCCACGCGAACGGATAGTCGACCATCGTGCGATCCTCGGCGGGCAGGATCGCATCGCGTGGATCGGCGGCGACGCCGCGGTCCGTGAACGGCGCGCGCACCAGACGGCGCTCCGCGCCCTGGACGGTGACGTGGTCGGTGCGCAGGAAGTCGCACCCGAGGTCGTGCAGTGCTCGCTGCAGGACGGGCAGCCGGCCGGGCTGCATCCAGTCGTCACCATCGAGGAAGCAGAAGGAGTCGCCCTCGACGTGCGCCAGCCCCTGATTGCGGGCGGTGGCGAGGCCCCTGGGGGTGTCGTTGCGGATGATCTCGGCGTGCGCGAACCGCTCGGCGTACCGGTGCATCACAGCCCCGGTGTCATCACTCGAGCCGTCGTCGATCGCGACGAGCTTCAGCACGCGATCGTCCGCGAACTGGCGGGTGAGGGTCTCGAGCGCCGTGCCGATGAACCCGCCCGCGTCCTTCGCGGGGAGGATCACGGTCATCGAGGGTGCAGGCACTGCGTCATCGTGCCGGGTGGCTCTTACGCACACGCGTCCGTCGAGTGAACACCCGGTGACGGGGAGCGGGGCAGGTAGCGTTTAGGCATGGAGTGGATCGCCGAGCGAGGGGGTGGCCGATGACGACGCCCCTGTCACCGCGGCCGTATCCGTTCGAGACCAGACCGCTGACCGAGCCCGTCGATCCGCGTGCGGTGAACGAGTTCTGGCGGGTGGTCAAGGCGCAGAACCCCGCTCCGGGCTCCCAGGTCGCGATCGCGCTCGTCATCGGGGTGGTCTTCGCCCTCGTGTTCCTGCCCACGGTCGGCTTGACCCTGATAGGGCTGGTCGCGGGCATCGCATCCGGAAACGCGGGGTTCGGGGCGCTGTTCACACTCCCCGTGCTGATCCCGCTCGCGCTCGCCGGCGTCGGCATCCCGCTGTTCATCGTCTCGAGGCGCCGTTCGCGGGAGAGCGCCTACCGGATCTCCCGCTTCGCTCAGGCGAACGCGATGACCTTCCGCCCGCTCGTGAACGACCCGCCGCTTCCCGGCATGATCTTCCACCGCGGCCACTCGCGGGTGGCTTCTGAGCTCGTGCGCGGCCAGAATCCGCGCTTCGTCGAGTTCGGCAACTACAAGTACACGACCGGCTCGGGCAAGAACAAGACGACCCACAGCTGGGGCTATGTGGCCGTGAAGCTCGACGTGCCCCTGCCGAACATCGTGCTCGACGCGCTGGGTAACAACGCACTCGGCTCGAACCTGCCCGCGACCTTCTCGAAGGACCAGCGGCTCTCGCTCGAGGGGGACTTCGACCAGCACTTCACGCTGTACTGCCCGAGCGGGTACGAGGCCGACGCGCTCTACCTGTTCACCCCCGACATCATGGCGCGGTTCATCGATCACGCCGCGCAGCTCGACGTCGAGATCGTCGATGACTGGCTCTTCCTCTACATGCGCCGCCCGGCGTCGACCACCGATGCGAGCACGTGGGCGTGGCTGTTCGGCACCGTGGGCGCCCTGATGACGAAGTTCGACCAGTGGGCGCGCTGGCGCGACGACCGGCTGCGGCTCGCGCAGGAGACTGCGGTGCGGCATCCGGCAGCGCAGCCCGCGTCGCCTCTCGCGGGCCACGCCCCGGCAACGTCCGCGGCGGCGCTGCCCTTCGCCCCGCCGGCCGGGATGCTGCGGCCGCCTCCGGGGGTCGCGCCTCAGGGCCGGCGCCTGCGGAGGGGTTTCTCGTGGGTGACGCTCGTGATCATCCTCGTCGTCGTCGGCGTCACGCTGCTGCCCCAGCTCATCGGCATCCTGTCGTTCCTGTTCTTGCGCTGACGCGGGGCGGGCCCTCGAGCCGCGCGGGTCCCATATGGCCGCATCCCTACGCCCGACGCGGCCATATGGGACCACTCAGCCGCAGCATCCGCCGCGCCCGCCGCACCCTCGAGCCCCGCGGGTCCCATATGGCCGCATCCTCACGCGCGAGGCGGCCATATGGGACCACCGCGAGTTAGGAGGATGCCTATGCCGGGGCGAGACCGAAGTACTCGAGCTCGGCGTCGTTCAGCATCCGGGACCTGGTCAGGAACCGCATGCCGGTCGGGCCCTCGACGCTGAACCCCGCTCCGCGGCCGGGCACCGCGTCGATCGTCAGGTGCGTGTACTTCCAGTACTCGAACTGGGCCTCCGACATGAAGACCTCGATCGGGTCGAGACCCTCGACCTCGAGCCGCCCCAGCAGCACGTCGCTGGGGCCGGTGATGAACATGCCGATCGGATAGCACATGGGCGACGAGCCGTCGCAGCATCCGCCCGACTGATGGAACATCAGCGGCCCGTGCTGGGCTGTCAGCTCGCGCAGCAGCTCGGCCGCGGTATCCGTGACGTCCACCCGCTGGTACTTGCCGATGCTCACCATGATCCGCTCCTCTCGAATGGGGTCTCGGGCGGGCGTCACGCGACGCCCGCCCGGATGCCGATCAGAAGAAGCCCATCGGGCCTTCCGCGTACGACACGAGCAGGTTCTTCGTCTGCTGGTAGTGATCGAGCATCATCTTGTGGTTCTCGCGGCCGACGCCCGACTGCTTGTACCCGCCGAACGCGGCGTGCGCCGGGTACTGGTGGTACGTGTTCGTCCACACGCGACCCGCCTCGATCGCACGACCGGCACGGTAGGCCGTGTCGCCACTGCGGCTCCACACCCCGGCGCCCAGGCCGTAGAGCGTGTCGTTGGCGATAGAGATCGCGTCGTCGAAGTCGCTGAAGCTCGTGACCGAGAGCACGGGGCCGAAGATCTCCTCCTGGAAGATGCGCATGTCGTTGGTGCCCTCGAAGACGGTCGGCGCGACGTAGAAGCCCTCGCTGAGATCGCCGCCGAGGTCGACGCGCTCGCCGCCGGTGAGCAGCTTCGCGCCGCCCTGCTTGCCGATGTCGATGTAGCTGAGGATCTTCTCGAGCTGGTCGTTCGACGCCTGCGCGCCGATCATCGTCGCAGGATCGAGCGGATTGCCCTGCACCACCTTGCCGACCCGCTCGAGTCCATCCGCGAGGAATCCGTCATAGATCGAGCGCTGGATGAGAGCACGCGACGGGCACGTGCACACCTCGCCCTGGTTGAGCGCGAACATCGTGAAGCCCTCGAGAGCCTTGTCGTAGAACGGGTCATCGGCGCGGGCGACATCCTCGAAGAAGACGTTCGGCGACTTGCCGCCGAGCTCGAGGGTGACGGGGATGAGGTTCTGCGACGCGTACTGCATGATCAGCCGGCCCGTCGTCGTCTCACCGGTGAACGCGACCTTGCGGATGCGCTTGTGCTGAGCGAGCGGAGCGCCGGCCTCGATGCCGAACCCGTTGACGATGTTCACCACACCGGCCGGCAGCAGGTCGCCGATGATCTCGAAGAGGAAGAGGAGGGATGCCGGGGTCTGCTCGGCGGGCTTGATGACCACGCAGTTTCCAGCGGCGAGGGCGGGAGCCAGCTTCCACGTGGCCATGAGGATCGGGAAGTTCCACGGGATGATCTGCCCGACCACGCCCAGCGGCTCCTGGAAGTGGTACGCGACGGTGTTCTCGTCGAGCTGGCTGATGCCGCCCTCCTGCCCGCGCAGCACGCCGGCGAAGTAGCGGAAATGGTCGACCGCCAGCGGGATGTCGGCGGCGAGCGTCTCGCGCACCGGCTTGCCGTTCTCCCACGTCTCGGCGACGGCGATCATCTCGAGGTTCTCCTCGATGCGGTCGGCGATCCTGTTGAGGATCACGGATCGCTCGGCCGGCGAGGTGCGCTTCCATGACTCGAACGCCTTCCAGGCGACGTCGACGGCGCGGTCGATGTCTTCGGCGGTGCCGCGGGCGACCTCGGTGAACGGCTTGCCGTTGACCGGGCTGACGTTCTCGAAGTACTGGCCCTTGGCGGGCTCGACGAACTCGCCGCCGATGTAGTGGCCGTAGCGGGCGCGGTAGTTGGCGACGGCTCCGGGCTGGCCGGGAGCGACGTAGGCGGTGGACACGTCTTCTTCGACGATGGTCATCGGTGACTCCTTCGACGGGCCGCGGCCTCGATGCTGCGCGGCTGTTGGGTTCGAAAGTAGGTGGCGTGACGTTGCACCTCGATGCGCAACGTTGCATCGGGTTGCGCCGCTACGCGCGTCGATCCGGATGGCCGAATCGGGTGCCCGAATCGGATGCCCGAACCGGATGCCCGAATCAGCGCCCCTCGAGCTTCTCGATCCGGCTGACGAGAGCGGCACGCCGCGGCGAGCGCGCGGGCAGCATCTCCAGGCACATCCGCAGCGCTTCGGGGTCGTTCTTCCCCTCCGGTATCTCCGCGTACGCGAGCAGCACGTCGAGGCTGGCCTCGGTGACCATCGCCTCGTGCAGCGCTGCACGCACGGTGTCGCGGAACTCCTCCACACCGGGCGACGTCGATTCAGGCAGAACAGCACCGGCGTAGGCGCTCAGGGCGACGCGGTGCGCTCCTCGGTCGAGCAAAGAGAGCACGTTGTGCGCGTCGGTCTCGAGCGGCGCGGGCAGCCGGTACGGGCGCGACTGCGGCGCGAGATCCGGTGACACGCGCTCGAGCACCTTGCGCAGCCGCACCATCTCGGGCCGCAGGGTGTCGGGCGAAGCGGATTCGCCGTAGACGAGCTCGGTGAGCCGCTCGGCCGAGAGCCCGTGGCGGTGCACAGCGAGCATGAGCAGGATCTCGGCGTGCCTGGCGCTGAGCTCCACCACGGTCTCGCCGTCTTCGGAGATGAGCTCGAGCCGCGCACGATCACGGGCGAGCACCTGCAGTCGGGCCTGACGGGTGTCGCGGGGTGCTCGTCTCGGCGATCGCTCTGTGACGCGGGGGGACTCGCTGCGCGCCCTCAGCCTGGCGACCAGAAGCTGGGATTCGACCGCTCGGACCGTGGCATCCACCAGCATCCGGGCCTGAGGCGTGACCGCCTCGGCCCCACCCGTCACGTCGATCACGCCGAGAATGCGACGCGTCTCGGGATCGAACACGGGTGCGGCGGTGCACGACCACGGCTGCACCAGACGGTTGTAGTGCTCTGCGTGGTGGATCTGCACCGACTCGCCGACGGCGAGCGCGGTGCCGGGTGCCGAGGTGCCCACCGTCTGCTCCGACCAGTTGGCGCCTTCGACGAAGCCCATCTCCCCCGACAGCACCCGCTGGCGCAGGTCACCCTCGACCCACAGCAGACGGCCGGCATGATCGCCGACGGCGACCACCACGCCGGAGTCCTCTGCGCTGCCGGGCAGCAGCAGCGAGCGGATGAGGTCCATCACCCCGGCGAGCGGATGCCCGGTGCGATACGCCTCGAGCGCGTCCTGACTGAGCTCGAGGGGAGGCAGTCCTTCCGCGCCGACGCGACTCTGCCACGCTCGTTCCCACGACGCTCGCACCAGCGGCCGAACCTGCTGAAGGCGACTGTCGTCGAGGTTGCCGGCCACGAGCTCCTCATGTGCTCGCTCGATCAGAAGACGCGAGACCTCCGGCGAGGCATCGCGCGATGACGACCACGGGGACGGCACACGTGCTCCGATCGGCGCTGATGGGTGTGCCCAGTGTACGTCTGGGACGCGCGTCGGTCACGCGCGCATTCAGGCGGGGGTCGTGCGCTGCAGCGCGGCCGCGTCGATCACCCGGTCGAGCGTCTGCCAGGCGTCGGCGGCCTGCAGCGCCCCGCCGATTCGCGATGCGTTCGCCCGGAAGGAGGGCTCGTTCAGCACCCGGTGCACCGCGGCTCGGATCGTCGGCGCACCGGGTGTCTGCGTGCGCAGGTCGATGCCGGCACCTGACCACCCCACTCTCGCGCAGACCTCGACCTTGTCTTCGGTCCGCCCGGCGACGACCAGTGGTGTTCCATGCGCCAGCGCCTGCTGAACCCCGCCGTAGCCGCCGTTGGTCACCATGACGTCGGTCTTCGCCAGCAGCAGGTTGTAGGGGAGATATTCGGCGATGCGGGCGTTCGCAGGCAGGTCGGATGCGATGTCGCCCACGGGACGCCCGCCGGTGGATGCGACGACGAGCACATCGCTGTCGCGCAGCGCATCGATGGTCGGCAGCAGGAGCTGTGAGAAGTCGCTGTTCGCGATGGTTCCCTGGGTCACATGCACGACCGGTGCGCCGGCATCGAGATCGCTCCACCACGCGGGCAGCGCGTGCGCAGAGGACGAGCCGGGAAGCGGTCCGGCGAAATGCACCGTCGACGGGAGGTCCGATCGGGGGTACTCGAACTCCGGAACGGTGAACTGCACGTACGCGTCTGCTCGTCCTGTCCAGTCCAGGATGAATCCCCCGAGGCCAGAGCCGGTCTCCCGGGCGGCCAACGCGTCGGCCTCCTCCTGCACGCGGCGGAAGATCACGCGCTCGGCGACGGTTCGCAGCACGACGTTGCGCAGGCGCCCGATCGGTCCCGACATCGGCGTGATCCCGAGGCCGAACGGTGCAGCATCGCGGCTGCGGACGCCGAGCGGGAAGATTCCCAGGGCTATCACCGGCGGCCGCTCGCCCCGTGGCAGCTGCTGCAGCAGCGCTGCGCCGAGAAAGAGAGGCTCGGCGAGCATGGTGTCGATAGGTCGCTCTGCGAGCACAGCGCGCACGGCAGCGAGCTGAGCCACTCCGGGCCTGACGAACAGATTGCTCATGTCGAAGCGCAGGGCTGCTGTTCCGGTCAGTCCCACGCGCTCGGGGAACGCGCCGTCGGCGTCGTCGAGATCGACGTCGGCGGCGGCGGGAAGAGCCACGAACCGAGCGCCCGTGCCGACGACGCGATCGGCGTAGCGGGCGCTGGTGAGGAACGTCACGTCGTCACCGCGCGCGATGAGATGTCGGGCGACCTGCAGCAGCGGCATGACGTGGCCGTGAGCCGGGGTGCAGGCGATGAGGTGGCTGGACATGGCGCTCCTTCTCTAAGATCGATATACCGAGAAAGTATTCATCTGCTCGTGAGGAAAGTCAATGGTTGAATCCACCGCTCGCGTCTACCGCTCCGAACTCCGCGCGCGTCAGGCGAGGGAGACACGCGCGCGGATCATCGCCGCGGCCGGAGAGCTGTTCGCCCAGCAGGGGTACCAGGCGACGACGATCGCCGCAATCGCTCGAGTGGCCGGCGTCTCAGGCGAGACCGTCAAGTCGGCCGCGTCGAAGGCCGAGCTGCTGATCGCCGCCTTCGAGATGACGTTCTCGGGACGAGAGGGCGCTGAGTCGCTCACCGACACCGAGGTCGCCGGCGGCGTGCTCGACCTGCCGGACGATGCCTTCCTCGATACGGTGCTGACCCAGATCACCGAGGCCAACTCCCGAGGACACCGGCTCTGGACGGTTCTGCTGGGCGCCGCGCTGTCGGATGAGCGCGTCGATGAAGTGCTCGCGCAGATCCTGCGCCGTCGCGCCGACGACTACCGCCGCCTGGTCGACGAGCTCATGGCCCGGGGCCTCGCCGTCGCCCAGGACGATCCCCGGAGAACCGCGGCCACGCTGTCGTTCCTGCTGTCACCCGAGAGCTATCAGCAGCTCGTCGCGCAGTCGGGGTGGGAGCGGGACACCTACATGCAGTGGCTCCGTGCGGCCGTCGTTGCGGAGCTCGCTCGCTGACTCCTGTCTCCGACGTGGGCATCGGCGGTGGCGTGTTGCGCGCGGTACTGTGCATTGCGTGGTAGCGTGCGGTGCACGGAAGGGAGTCCCGATTGGACACCACTCAACTGCTCAAGGGCGTGCTCGACGTCGCGGTGCTGGCAGTGCTGCGGCGGGAGGACGGGTACGGCTACGAGATCGTGCGACGACTGCGAGACGCCGGACTCGGCGACGTCGGCGACGCCTCGGTGTACGGCACCCTCCGGCGCCTGTACGCGGCCGGCTCGCTGTCGAGCTACGTCGTGCCCTCCGATGGCGGTCCGCACCGCAAGTACTACGCCCTCAACGCGCAGGGAGCCAGATCCCTCGATGAGCAGATCGCCAGCTGGACGACCTTCTCGCACGCGATGACCGATCTGCTCGCCGCGACCCGCTCTGCATCCGACACCACCGGGGAGAAGTCATGAACGCCACAGATGTTCCGCTGCGCGAGCGCATTCGCACCTTCGCCGACGCGGTGCGCTCGCATCTCGATGATCTTCCCGCCGACGAGGTCGAGGACATCATCGACGGGCTGACCGCCGACCTCGCCGAGCAGGCGTCGGACGGCGGAGGCGTCCTCGATCTGGGCGACCCCGCGGCGTACGCTGCCGAGCTTCGATCGGCCGCTGGCCTGCCCGAGCGCGGCGAACCCGCGCGCGGCGAACCGCTGGGCATCCGGATGCGCGGCAACCTGCAGGAGCTGGCCGAGAGCATCCGGCGCCACAAGTTCGGTGCGTGGCTGCTCGACCTCTTCAACGCGCTGCGCCCGGTCTGGTGGGTGCTGCGGGGTCTCGCCCTCTACTTCCTGCTGCACAGCGTGTTCGGATCGTCGATGGGATCCGCCACACCCGACACCCTTCTGGGCTGGCTGCTGTGCATCGGCCTCGTGCTGCTGAGCGTGCAATGGGGCCGCGGTCGCTGGCTTCCGCACACCGCGCTGCAACCCGTTCGGGGCGTGCTCAGCGTGGTCGCGGTGCTCGCGCTCCCCTTCCTGCTCGCATCCATGCTGCTGCCCCGCGTGGAGTACGTCTATGAAGGACCATCCGAGCAGCGGGGTCTGCTGCTGGATGGCAAGCAGGTCGGGAACATCTTCGCCTACGACGAGCAGGGGGAACTGCTCGACGGCGTGCAGCTCTACACCGACCGCGGCACGCAGCTGAACCTGTTCGGACGTGGACGCAGCATCGAGCAGGAAGGGTGGTGGGGCCTCGGATGGGACGGTGAGCATCCCGTGCGCGTGCCCTACCAGGACGCGAGAGGCGACGACGTGTGGAACGTCTACCCGCTTCGCATCGGCGAGCTCGACCCGGCGACGGAGACCCTGCGCGAGACGACGATCGAGAAGGACGCAGCGCCCTTCCTCCGTGCGCCGAAGCGGTTCGACCCGGCGGCACCGGGCGACCCGTCCCCTCTGCCGGGTCCCTCGGTCCCGCAGCCGTCCCCGACGCCGGACGCGTCCGAGCCGACCGAGGACGGCGGCGCGGCCACGCCGGCCCCGTGAGGGTCAACCGCGTGAGGCCCACCAGTCCCGCAGACGCTGCTCGGCGGCATCCACGCCGATCACACCCTCATCCAGGCGCACCTCCAGCAGGAACCGGTACGCCTCGCCGACGTCGCGGCCCGGCGTGATGCCGAGGATCTGCTGGATCTGATTGCCGTCGAGCTCAGGACGGATGCTGTCGAGCTCCTCCTGCTCGCGCAGCTCGACGATGCGCCGCTCGATGTCGTCGTACGCGGAGGCGAGGCGAGCGGCCTTGCGCCTGTTGCGGGTGGTGACGTCGGCGCGCACGAGGATGTGCAGGCGCTCGACCACGTCTCCGGCATCGCGCACGTACCGACGCACCGCGCTGTCAGTCCACGCACCCTCGGCATAGCCGAAGAAGCGCAGGTGCAGCTCGATGAGCTTCGCGACCGCATCGATCGTGTCACCGTCGAACCGCAGAGCCTGCAGGCGCTTTCGCGCCATTCGCGAACCCACGACATCGTGGTGGTGGAAGGTGACCGCTCCGCCGTTCTCGAGCTTGCGGGTGCGCGGCTTGCCGATGTCGTGCAGCAGGGCGGCCAGGCGCAGCGGCACGTCGGGGGCGGCCTCGGGGTTGCGCGCCTTCTCGAGATCGATCGCCTGGCGGACCACCGTGAGCGAGTGCTCGTAGACGTCCTTATGGTGGTGGTGCTCGTCGACCTCGAGTCGCAGCGCGCTCACCTCGGGCAGGAACTCCTCGATCAGCCCGCTCTCGACCAGCACCCGGATGCCCCGGATCGGGTCGTCCGTCTGCATGAGCCGCACGAGCTCGCCCTGCACGCGCTCGGGGCTGACGATCTTGAGCGTCTGACGCAGCTTCTCGATGGCGGCGAAGGTGGCGTCCTCGATCGCGAAGTCGAGCTGCGCGCTGAAGCGCGCCGCCCGCAGCATCCGCAGCGGGTCGTCACCGAAGCTGATCTCGGGGTCGATCGGGGTGCGCAGGATGCCAGAGACGAGGTCCTCGACTCCGCTCGTCGGATCGATCAGCTTCACGGCGGGAACCTGCAGGGCCATCGCGTTGACGGTGAAATCGCGCCGCAACAGGTCGCCGTCGATGGTGTCGCCGAACTCGACGACGGGTTTGCGGGTGACGCCGTCGTAGCTGTCGGCACGGTACGTGGTGATCTCGACCTGCTCGCCCTGCACGCGGGCGCCGATGGTGCCGAAGGCACGGCCGATATCCCACTGGGTGCTGGAGATCGGCTTGACGATCGCCAGGATGTCGTCGGGGCGGGCGTTCGTCGTGAAGTCGAGGTCGTGCGTCTCGCGGCCGAGCAGCGCGTCGCGCACCGGTCCGCCGACGACGGCGAGGTCGAAGCCCGCATCGGCGAAGGCGGTCGCGAGGGTGGCGACGACGGGATTCGCGGCGAGAGCGCCGAGTCGGGACAGGCCCTCGGCCATATTGAGCATGGATTCAAGGGTACCGGGGCCGGGCGGCGCACTCTGAGCCGAGCGCAGCGGTGGGCTTCGCATACGGTGAGGGGATGCATGCTGACGCAGCCCTCGAGCAGTTCTGGAGCGAATGCCGGGCCGTCGTGCCCGGACTGCCGGAGGCGGCGCCGGAGGCCTGGGCCTTCGGCGCGACGGCCGAGCACGCCGACGGCCTCCTCGCGCTTATGCTGGCGGGGACGAAGACGGCGACTGCCTCGTCGCTGTGGGACTACGAGCACACCGGCGAGCCGCTGCCCGAAGTCGGGTGGCTCAGCATCGTCCTCGACGGGGGCGGCGCGCCCCGCGCGCTGATCGAGACGACGGCCGTCGAGGTCGTCCCCTTCGACCGGGTCTCGGCGGCACACGCCTTCGCCGAGGGCGAGGGTGATCGCACACTCGAGTACTGGCGCGAGGTGCACGAGCGCTACTGGCGGAGGTACTCCGACAGCCCCCGCGGCTTCGAACCTGACATGCCCGTGGTCTGCGAGGCATTCCGCGTGCTGCACGCCGCCACCCCCTGAGCCGGGCGCGCACCTACCGCAAACGGCGAGCGCCGCGAGGGAGGAGCAGCCCGCGCAGCAGGATGCCCACCTGCAGCACCTCGTCTTGCGACACCGCACGCTGAGAAACCACATTCCTCATGAGAAACGCGCTCTGCGCTGGTTTCTCACGCAGGAAGTGGTTTCTGACGGGCTGAGCTGCGAGCGACACCTGGGTGAACTCCCGCATCGTTCACTCTCCGGCCCCTGCGGGGCCACCCGCCCGTCACCTGACCTCGATTGCCTGAGGGGCGCGTGCGCTCAGCACGACCTCCCCCCGCAGAAAAGGATCGACATGCAATCTCGACCCGTCGCACGGCGCACCGCACCGGTGACCGCCGCTGCGCTCGTCACGCTGCTCAGCGGCATCCTCCTCGCCCCGGCTGCAGCCAGCGCCGCCGCCCCGGCGGAGGTGCCGACGACACCGCTGCTCACGACCGACAGCACCTGGCGGTACCTCGACGACAACACCGACCCGGCGCGCGGCGACGCGAACCTGCGCGTATGGACGACCCCGTCGTACGACGACAGCGCATGGAAGAGCGCTCAGGGTGCCTTCGGCGCCAAGCGCGGCGCATTCGGCACGGTGGGACCGCACACTCCGCGCACCCTGCTGAACCACTACATCAGCGGCACGACCACCGCCGTCCCCACCTACTTCTTCCGCTCCGAGTTCACGCTCGATAAGGGCGTCGCCGATCAGGTGGCGTCCCTCGCCGGCGAGGTCACGTACGACGACGCGCTCGTCGTGTGGATCAATGGCAAGAAGGTGGCGAGCTACGCCGACGGCCGCATCACCGAGACCACCAACCTCGAATACGCCGGCGAGGGCAAGAGCGACCCCCTGACGAGCACGTTCTCGGCCACGGGCGACCTGCTCGTCGACGGCGAGAACACCATCGCGGTCGCGCTCTACCAGGATCGCGAGTCGAGCTCGGACATCTACTTCGACCTTTCCGAGCTGACGCTCGTCTCGGAGAGCATCGAGCCCGTGGCCGCCCCGCCGAGCCGCGTCATCCTCACCCCCACCGAAACGCCCGAGACCTCGCAGGCCTTCTCGTGGCAGGCCGGTGATGCGTCGCACGCCACGGGTCAGGTGCAGATCGCCCCGGTCGCGGGCGGCGCGGTGCGCACGGTCGACGGATACTCCGCCGGAGTCGTCAACGGCAACCCGCTGCAGCACTTCTCCGCCACGGTCGACGGTCTCACCCCGGCGACCGCATACCGCTACCGCGTGGGCCTCGAGGGCAGCTGGAGCGAATGGCGCGAGTTCACCACCGCCGACCCGCAGGCATCCGACTTCCAGTTCGTCTACTACGGCGACGCGCAGATCGGGCTGGACTCCACCTGGCCATCGGTGGTCAAGCAGGCCGAGGCCAACGCCCCGCGGTCGATCGGGTCGGTGCACGCGGGCGACCTGATCAACACCTCGTCGAACGAGACGGAGTGGATCAACTGGTTCGCAGGCATGAAGGACTCCGCCGCGACGACCAACGTCATGGCCGCCCCGGGCAACCACGAGTACAGCGGCGACAAGCTGCTCACGGCGTGGAAGGCCAACTTCGAGTACCCGCACAACAACCCGACGATCGGATCGGTCGGCGAGCTCGCGAACCTCGCCCAGGGAGACGATCCGGTGGCACGTCAGTATAAGGCGTACTTCGAGCACTGGAGCGCCTTCGCTCAGGAGACCGCGTATTACACCGACTACCAGGACGTGCGCTTCATCACCCTCAACGCGACCCGTGACACGACCTTCCTCACCCCGTCGAACCTGCCCGAGTGCACGGTCGCGGAGTGCCCGAAGAACGACGTCTCCCGGCTGTGGACCCGCTTCCAGGCGGCATGGCTCGACGGCATCCTGACCACCAGCCCGTCGAAGTGGAACGTCGTCACCTTCCACCAGCCGGTGTACTCGACCTCCGCCGGACGCGACGAGCCCATCCTGCGTGACGAATGGGTGCCGGTCTTCGAGCGCAACGACATCGACCTGGTGATGATGGGCCACGACCACACCTACGCGCGCGGCTACAAGAACACCACCGCGACCGACACCCCCGGCCTCACGACCGGTCCGGTGTACATGGTGTCGAATTCGGGCGCGAAGCACTACGACCTCGAGACCGACGCGAAGAACGTGTGGACCAACAACGGCGCCACGCAGGTGCTGCGCGGCGAGAACATCACCACCTACCAGGTTGTCGATGTGTCGAAGGATCAGCTCGTCTACCGCTCGTACGTCGCCGAGAAGGTCGTCGGAGCGACCACCGACAAGCAGGTCGGCGAGGTCTACGACCAGTTCACCGTCACGAAGTACGACGACGGCGAGAAGTGGGTCACCGAGGCAGGAATGACGCCGCCGGCGCAGAAGGTTCCCGCATCGGTGACCGTGGATGCCGGAACCGTGCGCGCAGGTGACACGGTGACCCTCTCGGGCACCGGTTTCAACGCGGGCGAGAAGGTGCGCATCGAGCTGCGCTCGGAGCCGGTGCAGCTCGGGCAGGCGACCGCGGATGCCGATGGGGCTCTTCGCGCATCCCTCACCATTCCAGCCTCCACCCCTGCCCGCAGCCACACGCTCGCGGCGATCCGCGAGAGCGGCGCAGAGGTCACGGCGGCTCTGACCGTCACCGCCGCGCAGGCGCCGGGCGGCGGCGCTGGGGCGGGCGACGGTGCGACGCCGGGCTCGGGCGATGCGGGCGGGACGAATGCCGGTGGGGCGGATGCCGGTGGGGCGAACGCCGCCGGCGGCAGCCTCGCGACGACCGGTGCCGAGGCCGCGCCGTACATCACCGCGGCCGTCGTGCTGCTTCTGGCCGGCGCGGCAGTGGTCGCGATCAGCCGACGTCGCGCTCGTTCCGAGATCGAGAAGGCATAGCCGAGGGCATCGGCACAGGGCGTCGTCCGGATCCTCCGGGCGACGCCCTTCTGCGTGATGCGCGCCGCGCTGCGCTCTCGAGCCCTCGCTCAGCACCGAAGGCATTCCCCTGCTGAGCCCGCGCGCTTATGATCGCCTCGTGGCCGACGACGCACCCGCGCACGAACCCACTGGGGATCCCTCCCGGCGGGGCTTCCTCAAGCTGAGCGGGGCCGCTCTCGCCGGTGCGGTCATCGGCGGAGCGGGCGGAGCGGCGATCGGCGCGTCGCTGGCATCCGGCCGGGGAAGCGGCTTCGCCAGTGCGCCCGATCCCTTCGCCGCCCTCACCCCTCGCCACGAGCCCGGGTTCGACCACATCGTGGTGCTCATGGGCGAGAACCGCTCCTTCGACAACCTGCTGGGCTACCTGTACTCGGCCGAGAACCTGCCCGACGGCGAGAGGTTCGAGGGGCTCGCCTTCGGCACGCACAGCAACACCGCCTCCGACGGCACCGTGGTGGCCGCCCACGTCTACGACGGCGGCACCGACCGGATCATGAGCCTTCCCGATCCGGACCCCGGCGAGGAATATCCGCATGTGAACACCCAGATCTTCGGGACCGTCGATCCGAGGACCAACGCCGAGCTCTTCGTCGACCAGATGGAGGCGCCGTTCAACACTCCGACACACGGCGAGAAGGCCACGATGTCGGGGTTCCTCGAGGACTATCTCATCAACATCCGGCGGCTGCGTCGGGGCGCCGAGCCCACGTCCGAGGAGGCCGCGCACATCATGGGCTCGTTCTCGCCCGAGATGCTGCCTGTGCTGTCGACGCTCGCGGCCGAGTTCGCCGTCTTCGATCACTGGTATGCGGCGGTTCCTTCCCAGACGTTCTGCAACCGCTCGTTCTTTCATGCGTCCACCTCGCACGGCTTCGTCACCAATCAGGCCGGCGGCGGCTACCTCAAATGGCTGGGCGCGCCGGCTGCCCCCACGATCTTCAACCGGCTGGAGGAGAAGAAGCTCGGCTGGCGGATCTACATCGACCGCATCCAGCTGGTCTCGTTCACCGGCATGCTGCATGCTTCCGTGCTGGAGAAGTACTGGCGCACCGACCACTTCGGCACGATGGAGGACTTCTACGCCGACGCGAAGAACGGCACTCTGCCGGCGTACGCGTTCATCGAGCCGCGGATGGTCTACGACCACAACGACTTCCATCCGCCCTTCGGCGCGCCGCGTGAGAGCACGGCCGACGGCGAGGAGGTGTTCGACAGCGCGATCTCCGACGTGCGCGCGGGTGACCGACTGGTCCATGACGTCTACGAGGCGGTGCGCACGAGCGCGTCGCCTGACGGTTCGAACGCGGTCAACACCCTGCTGCTGATCACGTTCGACGAGCACGGCGGATGCTACGACCACGTGCCGCCGCCGCCCGCGACCAGGCCGACCCGCGACACCGGTCCCGGCGAGATGGGCTTCACCTTCGACCGTCTCGGATGCCGGGTGCCCGCCATCGCGGTGTCGGCGTACACCAAGCGCGGGACGATCGTCCACGACGAGATGCATCACGGGTCGGTGACGGCCACGCTCAGCCGGCTGCACGGGCTGCAGCCGCTCAACGACCGCGATGCCTCGGCGAACGCGCTGTTCAACATCGTCAATCTCGAGCAGCCACGGCATCCGGCCGACTGGCCCATCACCAGACCCGCCTACACGCCACCGAATCCCGAGAGCACAGCGCCCGGACCCGATGAGGCCCGGAAGCTGAAGCCGCTCACTCCTCCCGCCCGGGGGCTGCTGGGTCTGCTCATCGCCCGCTACGGCAGAGCGGATGAGCCGGAGCCGCAGACGTTCGCCGACGCCTATCGCCTGCTGCACGAGCACGGCGAAGGACTGTTCGGCCCGCCCGACGGGTCTTGAGTCCACGACGAGAAGTCAGGGAATCGGATGCCCCTCGACCGGCCCCTCGGTGTTGGGCTTCCATCCCAGCGCAGGGGCGACGTGCTCGGCGAAGGCCTGCAGGACGTGCAGGTTGTACTCGGGGCCGAGCTGGTTCGGGATGGTCAGCATGAGGGTGTCCGCCGCCATGACCGCCTCGTCGGCCCGCAGCTGCTCGATCAGCTCGTCGGGCTCGGCCGCGTAGGTCTTGCCGAACGTCGAGCGATATCCGTCGATGATGCCGACCTGGTCGCTGTTCTCCCGTGAGCGCAGCCCGAAGTAGGTACGGTCGCGGTCGCTGACCAGCGGGAAGACGCTTCGGCTCACCGACACACGCGGCGTGCCGGTGTGCCCGGCCTCTTTGTACGCCGTGCGGAACAGGTCGATCTGCTCGCGCTGCAGCTCGTGGAACGGCTGGCCGGTCGCCTCGGTGAGCAGAGTCGAGCTCATCATGTTCAGACCCATGCGTCCGGTCGTCTCGGCGGTCGCACGCGAGCCGGCACCCCACCAGATGTGGTCCCGCAGCGTCGGAGACTGCGGCTCGATGGCGAGGTACTGGCCCTCGCCGACCATCCGGGGGTCGCCGGGCGCGACGCGCTCTCCGTCGATCGCCCGCAGGAAGAGGTCGAACTTCTCGCGCGCCAGCACGCTGCCGCGCTCGGTGTCCTGCTCGTCGTGGAAGCCGAAGGTCTCGTAGCCGCGCAGCGCCGTCTCGGGTGAACCGCGACTCACGCCGAGCGCGATGCGGCCGTCGGCGATGAGGTCGAGGGCGGCGGCCTCCTCGGCGAACTGGAACGGGTTCTCGTACCGCATGTCGATCACACCGGTGCCGACCTCGATGCGCTTCGTGCGCGCCGCCATGGCCGACAGCAGCGGCATGGGCGACGCGGCCTGGCGCGCCCAGTGGTGCACGCGCAGGTAGGCGCCGTTGACGCCGATCTCATCGGCGCCCTCGGCGATCTCGATGGTCTGGCGCAGCATGTCGCCGGCGGTGCAGGTCAGGGAGCCGGGCACGTCTGCGTAGTGCCCGAAGGAGAGGAAGCCGAATGCCTTCATGTCGTATGCAAACGCATGAAAGGTGGATGCTATTCCGCAGCCGGCAGCAGCAGTCCGTCGAGCACCAGCTGGCGGATGCGCGGTTCGATGTCTGCCCACAGGGCGGCGAGCGGCACATCGAAGAGATCGGCGAGCGCGGCGACGATCTGCCCCACGGTGAGTTCGCCGTCGCACGCTCCGACGAACCCGGCGAGCGCGCTGTCGACCCCGATCGTGCGCCCGAAGCCGCCGCCCTGGCGCAGCTCGATGACGCTCGGGTCGTCCTCGCCGGGCATGTGGTGGCGAGCTTCGGTCACGTCGGGAGCGACCACCAGACGGTCCGGGATGCCCGTGGCCAGCGCGTCGTGTGCGGCAAGTCCAGCACCGAGGGCGCGGCCGAGGTTCGACACGGGCTGCGAGACGGTCTCGAACCGGCGGAGCACCGCGGCACCCGTCACTGGCCGCCGCAGCAGGATGTACCCGAAGCCGACCGCCGTCACGCCGCGCTCGGCGAAGTCGTCGAGCCAGGCGGAGAGCAGGCTGGTGAACTCCGCGTCGCGCGGCAGGGTGCCGCCGTCGCGGATCCACAACTCGGCATAGCCGAGCGGGGTGAGCTCTTCGCGCTGGATCACCCACGCATCGAGATCGTCGCCCACCCATGAGCGGACGCGATCGAGACCAGAAGCGTCCGCGCGCGACTCCCAGTTGCCGAGCAGCTGCGCGATGCCGCCGGGAGCGAGATGCGCGGGCGCGTGCCTCAGAAACTCCTCGACAAGGGCATCCCCCACCAGGCCGCCGTCGCGGTACTCGTACTCGGGCACGTCGGTGGCGCGCGGCGTGATCACGAAGGGCGGATTCGAGACGATCAGGTCGAACGTCTCCCCCGCGACGGGCTCGAAGAGGCTGCCGAGCCGGAACTCGATGTCGTGCACGCCGTTCAGCTGCGCGTTCAGCTCCGCGAAGGCCAGGGCGCGCGCCGAGATGTCGGTCGCCACGACCCTGGCCGCGTGCCGCGACACGAGCAGCGCCTGGATGCCGCATCCGGTGCCGAGATCGAGCGCCCGCTCGACGGGCACGGGAATGATCAGTTCGGCCAGCGTTCGCGACGCGCCGCCGACGCCCAGCACGTGATCGGCGGGCAGGGCCGCGCCGAGGGCGGCCTCGTCGAGGTCGCTGGCGATCCACCACTCGCCGACACCGTCGGCATCCACGAACGACTGCGGGCGGATCAGCGCCTGCGGATGCACGATCGCCCCCTCCACGCGGGCAAGGCCCAGCGCGACCACTCCTGCGACGCCCGCTTTCGGCAGCGCCCGCTCGACGGCGTCCTGCGGCTGCGGCATCCCGAGCACCCACAGGCGGCCCAGCGTCGCGAGCTCGTCGTCGCGCGCGTGCAGCGCACGCAGGACGGGCTCGCGCAGGCCACGGCCGAGCGCGTCGTCCGCCTCCTCGCCCCACAGCGACCGCAGCGGTTCGGAACGGAAGTCGGCGGCGTCGAGATCGGCGGCGAGCGCCTGTGTCAGAGGGGCGTCGGGGCGGGGCTGGGCGCGATCAGGCACGGCGGTCACTCTACGCGCCTTCAGGGTTCCCGGCGCGGTGCGCCCTAGAATCGGGGGCGTCGTCGGTGCTGGCATCCGGCGACCCGCACTCATGATCTCGACACTCCATCGCGAAGGCCGACGCCCGCGCGCGCGGCGGCTGCTGGGCCGCCTCGCCGCGGTGCTCGTCGTCGGCTCTCTCGGCCTCGGCGCCGCCCCGGCGGCGGTCGCCGATGATGCGGATGCCGAGCAGCCGGCCGACGCGGCCGTGGAGATGTTCCTGTCGGTCGGCGACACCGGGCAGGTCACGCCAGGGGCGCCGCTGCCGAGCAGCGTGACGATCGAGAATCCCACCGACAGCGACCTCACCGCGGGCAGTGTCAGCGTCGAGCTGAACAGCACTCCCCTTCCCGACGGCGCTGCGCTCGACGCCTGGCTCGACGGCGACGCTGTCGACGGCGCCTTCCGCAGCGTGGCCGTCGAGAGCTCCCCCGCGGTCGCCGACGGGTCTGACGAGACGATCGACCTGACCGTCGAACCCGCTGCGCTGGGTGAGCTCGCACCCGGTGTCTATCCGCTCAAGGCCCGCCTCACCGGCGCCACCACCACGGACTCGGCCGGCAAGACCGTCCCGCTGAGCGTCACAGCCGGATCGGTGCTGGTCGTTCCCGCCCCCTCCGACGCCCGAACGGCCGTGATCGTGCCGGTCACGGCGACTCCCGAGAACGGCGCGCTGCTCACCGCCGACGAGCTGACCACCCTCACCTCCGATGGCGGCGACCTCGCCGAGCTGGTCGATGCCGTCTCCGGCACCAGCGCGATCCTGGCGATCGACCCGGCGATCCCCGCGTCGATCCGCGTGCTCGGCGACCGCGCTCCCGCCAGCTCGACCCGGTGGCTCGAGCAGTTCGAGGCGCTGCCGAACGACATGTTCACCCTGCAGTTCGGCGATGCGGATGCCACGGTGCAGGCCCAGGCCGGCCGCACCGAACTGCTGGGAACGCCCGATCTCACCCCGCTCCTCGACCCTGCCGACTTCCCCGCCGTGGAACCGAAGCTCGAGTCGACGTCAGAGCCCACCCCGACGCCGATCCCCACGGCTGAGCCCGACCTGCCCGCGAACAGCGAGCTGACGGCCGTGCGCGGTGCGCAGGGCGGCATCCTCTGGCCTCGGCCGACCGTGACAGAGCAGGATCTCGCCACCTTCGGCGCGTACCTCGGCGACAAGGTGACCACGATCCTCCCCTCCACGTCTGTTCAGGGCGACGCGAGCGTGCACAGTGCGGTCGACGCGCGCGACCTGCTGGTCACCGACGCGTCGGCGTCGGCACGTCTGTCCGCCGCCGTGGAGGGAACGGAATCCGCCGCCGCCGCTGATTCCGAGATGGCTGCGGTCGCCGGGCATCTCTTCTTCGCCGGGCAGCGCAGCTCTCTCACCGCTGTCGCGCTCGAGAGATCCGAGACCCGCTCCCCCGAAGCGCTGCGCAATGCCCTCGTCGCCTTCGCCAGCCCCGGGGCGACGCTCAGCGCGCTGCGTGGCGGGGAATCGGCCTCCGTCTCCCTCGCCGAGACGACCGCCGGTGCGCGTGTGGCAGAGCTGAACAGCATGATGGCCGGGGCCGACCGGCTCACCGCCTTCGCGAGCATCCTCGACGAGCCGGCCGTGCTGCTCGTCCCGGACCGCATCCGCATGCTGCGTGTGATCGGGGCCGGCCTCAGCGACGACGAGTTCGCCGAGCGCGCCGCCGACCACACGAAGCGCGTGAACACCACCCTCACCTCTGTGAACGTCGTCAAGCCGAAGCCCGTGCAGCTGTTCACGTCGGCTGCACCTCTTCCGGTCTGGGTGCGCAACGACCTGCCCTGGCCGGTCACGGTCACCCTGTTCAGCACGCCGTCCAACAATCGGCTCGACATCCAGCCGGCGACCGAGGTGACCGCGCTCGCCTCGAGCTCGACCCGCGTCGACATCCCGATCGAGGCCCGCGTCGCGAGCGGACGCGTCGATGTGCGCTTCTGGCTCGAGAGCCCGACGGGCGTGCCCATCGGGCAGCCGGAGGTCGCCGACGTCACGCTGCGAGCCGACTGGGAGGGCATCGGGCTCGGCATCCTCGGCGGAGTCATCGTCGTGCTGCTGATCGTCGGCAGCGTGCGCATGGTGCGTCGCCGCAGAGCGGATGCCCTGCACCAGGCTCACGCGCCGCACGAGCCAGCAGAAGGAGAGCAGTGACAAGTCTCGGCCGCGCCAGCGCCATACTCGGTGCAGGGACGCTGATCTCGCGCATCACCGGTCTCATCCGCACGATCGTGCTCGTCGCCGCCATAGGCACGATCGGACAGGCGGGTGACGCGTTCGGCGTCGCGAACCAGCTGCCGAACAACGTCTTCACGATCATCCAGACGGGCATCCTCACCGCGGTGATCATCCCGCAGATCGTGAAGTCGGCCAGTCACACCGACGGCGGCGGCGCGTACATCTCGAAGCTGTTCACTCTGGGCACGGTCGTCTTCCTCGGTGCGACGGCGCTGGCCATGCTCGCCGCTCCCGGGCTGGTCGCGCTCTACGGGCCGGAGTTCACCCCCGATCAGCTGGCCCTCGGCACGGCCTTCGCGTTCTGGTGCCTGCCGCAGATCTTCTTCTACGGGCTGTACGCGCTCATCGGCGAGACGCTGAATGCGAAGCGCGTGTTCGGACCGTACACGTGGACGCCGGTCGCGAACAACATCGTCTCCATCGCCGGCTTCCTCGTCTTCATCGCCCTGTTCGGCGACAACCAGCGCCGCGTCGAGGTCTGGGATCCGACGATGATCTCCGTGCTCGGGGGCACCGCCACTCTGGGCATCGCCGTGCAGGCCGCACTGCTGCTGTTCGCCTGGCGCCGCACCGGGCTGCACCTGCGCCCCGACTTCCGCTGGCGAGGAGTGGGTCTCGGTCAGATCGGATCGCTCGCCGGGTGGACCTTCCTGATGGTCATGGCCGGTCAGATCGCCGGACTCATCCAGACGCGCGTGGTCACCGATTCTTCGGGCGATCACCCTTCGGTGTTCATGATGCAGGCCGCCTGGCTGGTGTTCATGCTGCCCTACTCGATCTTCGCGATCTCCATCGGCACCCCGTACTTCACGCAGATCGCCGAGCACGCCCACGCGAACCGGCGCGACGAGGTGCGCGCTGACGTCGCTCGCTGCATCCGGGTCGTGTCGCTGTTCATCGTCGGCTCGGGCATCGCCCTCGCCGTCGCCGCTGTGCCGGCCACGCGCATCTTCACCGAGAGCCCCGCGGATGCCGTCTCCGCAGCGCCCGTCCTGGTCTGCTACCTCGTGGGTCTTCTGCCGCTGTCGGTGCTGTTCATCGTGCAGCGTGCGTTCTACGCCTTCGGCGACACCCGCACCCCGTTCGTCTTCACGCTCGTGCAGGTCGGCCTGATCATCGGCTTCTCGTATCTCGCGGCCGCGGTGGCTCCGCTCAGTCAGCTCGCCGCCGCCGTTGCGCTCGGACAGTCGATCGCAGGTCTCGTGCAGACTGTGATCGCCGTGCTCATCCTGCGCCGCCGGCTGGGCGGTCTCGAGCTGCCGCAGACGCTGCTGTCTCTCGGCCGTTTCCTGATCGCTGCCGTGCCGGCCGGACTCGCGGGTTGGGGAACGTACCTGCTGCTCGGCGCTGACCGGGGATGGACGGCCGGTCAGACCCGCTCCACGTTCATCGACAAGCTGCTCGGTGCAGCCGGCACCGGGGTCATCGGGCTGGTCGCCGTCGTCGTCTACGCGCTGGTTCTGCTGGTGCTGCGTGCGCCGGAGATGAGCGCCGCCCGCAGGCTCGTCACGCGTCTCCTGCCCGGACGCTGAGCGCCCTCGCCCCCGCCCGGCATCGGGCATCCGGAGCGACATTCCGCGGTGCGGTGCCCACAGCGCGCGGGAATGTCGCGCGGTTACCATGGGTTGAAGCAGACGACGCGGGCCATCCCGCGCCTGCTGGACATCCGCAGCCTTAGGAGAGCACATGCGTCAGGTCATCATCATCGGCTCAGGCCCGGCCGGATTCACCGCCGCGATCTACGCGGCACGCGCCAACCTCAAGCCGCTGCTGGTCGCCAGCAGCGTCGAGGTCGGTGGCGAGCTGATGAACACGACCGATGTCGAGAACTTCCCCGGGTTCCCCGAGGGCATCCAGGGTCCCGACCTGATGGCGAAGCTGCAGGCGCAGGCCGAGAAGTTCGGCACCGAGGTGCTGTACGACGATGTCACCGAGCTTCAGCTCGACGGACCGGTCAAGAAGGTCGTCCTCGGCAGCGGCGCAGAGCATGAGGCGTCGACGGTCATCTACGCCACCGGGTCCGCCTACCGCAAGCTCGGCATCGAGGGCGAAGAGCGTCTCTCGGGCTACGGGGTGTCGTGGTGCGCGACGTGCGACGGCTTCTTCTTCCGCGAGAAGGAGATCGCAGTCGTCGGCGGCGGCGACTCCGCAATGGAAGAGGCGACCTTCCTCACCCGCTTCGCCTCGAAGGTCTACGTCATCCACCGCAAGGACTCGCTGCGCGCCTCGAAGATCATGCAGGAACGCGCCTTCGCCAACGAGAAGATCGAGTTCATCTGGAACAGCACGGTCGACGAGATCCTCGGCGGCGATTCGGTGAACGGCGTGCGGCTGCGCTCGACGGTTGACGACTCGACCCGCGAGCTCGCCGTCGACGGCGTCTTCGTCGCGATCGGCAACGACCCGCGCACCCACCTCGTGCACGACAAGCTGCAGCTCACCGATGCCGGCACGATCTGGGTCGACGGCCGCTCATCTCGCACCTCGGTTCCGGGTGTGTTCGCCGCCGGTGACGTGATCGACCCGACCTACCGTCAGGCGGCCACCGCCGCGGGCTCGGGCGTCGTGGCGGCGCTCGATGCCGAGCACTTCATCGCCGACCTCGAGGACGTGTCGGTCGAAGAGCCGGCGGCCCTCGCCGCGGAGATCATCGCCGGCTGACGGCCTCGACGCGGCGCATTCGCGACCCCGGGAACACAATCGCCCCCTCTGACGTTTGATCAGGTGGACACCGAACAAGGAGACAATCCATGACTGCCAAGGCAACCACTCAGGCAACCTGGGAGCAGGACGTTCTGCAGGCCGACGGACCCGTGCTGGTCGACTTCTGGGCCGCGTGGTGCGGACCGTGCCGCATGGTCGCGCCCGTGCTCGACGAGATCCAGGCCGAGAACCCCGACAAGATCACGATTCTCAAGCTCAACGTCGACGAGAACCCGGATCTGGCCATGAAGTACCAGATCACCTCGATCCCCGCGATGAAGGTGTTCCAGGGCGGTGAGGTCAAGACGACCATCATCGGCGCCAAGCCGAAGTTCGCCCTCGAGCAGGACCTCGCGCCGTTCATCGGCTGAGCCTGTCGAAGCCTGAGCCTGTCGAAGGGTCTTACCCCAAGTTGGGTCCCTGAGCTTGTCGAAGGGCCTGTCACCATCCGCGATGACAGGCCCTTCGTCGTCTCACGCCGCCAGCATCCGCCAGACCGTCGTGCTGAGCTCCGGGTACTCGTGTGCGATGCTGCGCAGCACGCTGTCATTCCACCGTGGGTCGCGCGGGTTCCCGCCTCTGTCTTCGTACACGTCGGTGCGCAGCAGCAGCACCACGAGCTCGTCGACCGAGGGCAGCTCCGACATGAAGTCCCAGGGATCCTCCCCGCTCCGCAGCCGCTCGTGCACCAGCACGGAGCGCTCGTCCCCCGCCTCCGCGCGCAGCACCTCAAGACTCGCGCGGCGGGGGAAGGAGGGGATCACCAGACAATTCTACGAGCGCGGCTGGCGTGGACGGCGCTCGACCTTCATATCCTCCGTCATCGATTCGAGCTCCTTGCCCTTGGTCTCCGCCACCTTGAAGTACACGAAGAAGAACGACAGCAGCGCGAAGAACGCGTAGAAGCCGTAGGCGAAGGTGAGGCCGATCTCAGCGAACGCCGGGAACGTCGTCGAGATGAAGAAGTTCGCCGCCCACTGCGCGGCCGCAGCCACTGCCAGGGCGCCGGCGCGGATCGAGTTGGGGAACATCTCCCCCAGCAGCACCCAGACCAGCGGACCCCACGTGGCTCCGAAGAACACCACGAAGGCGTTGGCGCTGATGAGCGCGATCGTCGACCACGGGTCGGGCAGGGTGACCGCGCCCTCGGCATCCAGCGTTCCGAACGAGAAGGCGACCGCCATCAGTCCCAGCGTCACCGCCATGCCGATCGAGCCGACCATGAGCATCAGGCGGCGACCGACGCGGTCGACGAGCAGGATCGCGATGATGGTCACGACGATGTTGGTCACCGATGTGATGACGGTGATGGTCAGGGCATCCGACTCGTCGAAGCCGACCGAGCGCCACAGCGTGGTCGAGTAGTAGAAGATCACGTTGATGCCGACGAACTGCTGGAAGATGCTCAGCAGGATCCCGACCCAGACGATCGGCTTGAGCCCGAACCGGTGACCGCGAAGATCGCTGAGCGACTCGGTGCGCTCGGTGTTGATCGTGCCGGTGATCTCGGTGATCTTGGCCTTCACGTCGACGGTGCCGGTGACGAGGGTCAGCACCTCGGCCGCCTTGTCTACCTTGCCGCGGGCGACCAGGTACCTCGGCGACTCCGGGAGCCGCATCGCCATGATTCCGTAGATCACCGCGGGGATGGCCTCGGCGATGAACATCCAGCGCCAGGCATCCAGACCCCACAGCGGCTCCGCTGCGCCACCCGCCACGTTGGCGAGCAGGGCATCCGAGAGCAGCGCGACGAAGATACCCGTGACGATCGCGAGCTGCTGCAGCGAGCCCAGCCGTCCTCTCACATGCGCCGGCGACACCTCGGCGATGTACGCCGGGGCGATCACCGATGCGGCCCCGACGCCCAATCCGCCGACGACGCGCCAGATGATGAGGTCGATCACACCGAAGGCGAGGCCCGATCCGACCGCCGAGATGAGGAAGAGCACCGCCGCGACGATCATCGTGGGGATGCGACCGAACCGGTTGGCCAGGGGGCCTGCGAACCACGCGCCGACCGCGCAGCCGATGAGCGCCGACGACACGGCGAAGCCCTTGAGGCCCACGCCGAGATCGAACGCCCCGGCAAGTGCATCCACCGCGCCGTTGATCACCGCGGTGTCGAAGCCGAAGAGGAATCCTCCCAGCGCTGCGGCGATGCTCACCCCTATGACGCGTCCGCGGATGCCCTTCGCCGGGCCTGTGCCTGCTGTGTGTGTCATGGTGCCCCCTCCTCTTCCGGTGCTCCGGATGCTAGCGGAGCCCTGCGCGCTCAGAAAGGGGCGTGCGCCGCGGAGCGGGAGACGCTAGGGCAGGTGGCCGGGAATGCACCGGTTCGCTGAGGCCTGAACGGCAGATGAGCACCGGGCGCTCCCCGGTGCTCATCTGTCGTTGCTGAGGCGGATTCGCGTCAGCGCGAGCCGAACTCCTCCTCGCCGAGTTCGGCGAGAATGCGGTTGAGATCCTGGATCGACGCGAATTCGATCTTGACCTGCCCTTTTCGCGCACCGAGGGCGATCTGGACTCGGGTGTTGAGGCGATCACCGAGCTTGTGCGACACCTCATCGAGGTACGCGCGGCGCGCGCCGGCCGTGGGCTTGGTCGCCGGGGTCGGCGTCGTGGACAGTGTCTTGGCAGCGGCCTCCGTGGCGCGCACCGACAGGTCTTCGTTCACGACCTTGTCGGCGAGGCGCTGCATCTGCTCCGGCGTCTCGACTGCGAGGATCGCACGAGCGTGGCCCGCGGAGAGAACCCCGGCGGCGACGCGCTGCTGCACGGCGACGGGCAGACGCAGCAGACGGATGGTGTTGCTGATCTGCGGGCGGGAGCGGCCGATGCGGGTGGCAAGCTCTTCCTGGGTGATGCCGAAGTCCTCCAGCAGCTGCTGGTAAGCGGATGCCTCTTCGAGCGGATTAAGCTGGGATCGGTGCAGGTTCTCGAGCAGCGCGTCGCGCAGCAGGTCTTCGTCCGCCGTCTCGCGCACGATCGCAGGGATCGTGGTGAGACCGGCCTCGCGAGCGGCGCGGGTACGACGCTCACCCATGATCAGCTCGTACTCGCCGTCGGCGTTCTGACGGACGATCACCGGCTGAAGGACACCGAACTCGCGCACGCTGTGCACGAGCTCCGAGAGGTGGTCCTCGTCGAAGTGCGTGCGCGGCTGCCGCGGGTTCGGAACGATGCTGTTCGGGTCGACCTGGATCAGACGCACGCCCGGCACCTGCGCGAGCTCCGCTTCGTCGGGGGCGGCGATGCTCTCCTGGGGCTCTGCGAGTGCGGCATCCGCCTTCGCCTTCCCCGCGCCGGGGAAGAAGACATCGACCGGGCGCTCCGCCTGATCTGTCGTCGGGATGAGTGCGCCGATTCCCCGACCGAGTCCAGTGCGCTTGGCCATCATGCTCCCTTGTTCTGCGCGGCGGATTCCTTGCGCTGCGCGATCTCGACTGCTGCTTCCCGGTAGGCGACCGCTCCCGCCGACGTTCCGTCGTACGAGATGACCGTCTGTCCGAAGCTGGGCGCCTCAGAAACCCGCACCGAGCGCGGGATCACGGCGTTGAGCACCTGCTGCGGGAAGTGGGTACGCACCTCGTCGGCGACCTGCTGGGCGAGGCGCGTGCGCGCGTCGTACATCGTGAGCAGGATGGTCGAGAGGTGAAGTTCGGGGTTGAGGTGCTTCTGGATCATCTGGATGCTGCCGAGCAGCTGACTCAGGCCCTCGAGCGCGTAGTACTCGCACTGGATGGGGATGAGCACCTCGGAAGCTGCCGTGAAGGCGTTGATGGTGAGCAGTCCGAGCGATGGCGGGCAGTCGATGATGACGAAGTTCACCGGGTTGTCGCTCAGGTACTCCTCCAGTGCCCGCCGCAGCCGGAACTCTCGTGCGACCTGCGACACCAGCTCGATCTCGGCGCCGGCGAGGTGAATCGTGCTGGGGGCGCAGCGGAGATTCTCGGATTCGGGGCTGTCCTGAACGATCTCGCCGAACGGGAGGTCGTTGATCAGGACGTCGTAGATGCTCTTCGTGTCAGCGGAGTGTCTCACTCCGAGAGCGGTCGAAGCGTTGCCCTGCGGGTCGAGATCGATCACCAGTACCTTCGCGCCGAGATCGGCGAGAGCGGATGCCAGATTGACGGCCGTCGTGGTCTTGCCGACTCCGCCCTTCTGGTTGGACACGGTGAAGACCCGAGTGTCGCTGCTGAACTGCACTTCGACGTCCTTGAGCGCCTTGCGTCGCGACGAGAGGTCTGCGAGTTCCCGAGCGAGCGGGGTATCCATCCCGAAATTCTGGTTCGGCGATGCGTTGTCGGATGGTTTCACGTGAAACATCGACTCCTTTCGGGACCGTCCTCCACTCTACGTGATCCCTCCCCCACTCCCCCGCCACCCCTCCCCGGCCATTGAGCGAGGAGCGCAGCGACGAGTCGAAATGCCCCTCCGCGCCCCCGGTCATTGAGCGAGGAGCGCAGCGACGAGTCGAAATGCCCCTCCGCTGCGTGCTTCCGGTCATTGAGCGAGGAGCGCAGCGGCGAGTCGAAATGCCCTCCGCACCCCCGGTCATTGAGCGAGGAGCGAGGCGACGAGTCGAAATACCCCCACTGCACCCCCGGTCATTGAGCGAGGAGCGAAGCGACGAGTCGAAATGCGCCCACGCTGCACCCCCGGTCATTGAGCGAGGAGCGAAGCGACGAGTCGAAATGCCCAGAACACCCGGGCACCGCGTTTCACGCGAAACGCACGCCACGATGAGGCGGGTGCCGCCCCGCGCCGCTGACGAGATTTGGAAGCACCGACGGAAGCGTAGGCGTTTCGACGCACTGGCTCTCTCAACGACCGAGAGCACCGGATCGACGGAGTCCGGCTTTCCCGGCGATTCGCGTGTCACGTGAAACGCTTGCCTCAGTCTTTACCTGCTCGCAGTCGGCACAGTTGGACCGTCGCCCCACCTGCGACACGTACGGCACACAGGCGCAGTCACGAGGTACCCCGTTTGAGCGTATGCAGTCCGTTCCACGTGAAACACGCGGTAACGCGCAGTGTGGCGCGCTTGATCACTTGCGGACGAGTGCAGAACCGTATCGTTCGACTCCCCCGCGCTCTCAACGTGCTGCCCAACCCCGCGCCAAACGAAAGCCTCGACACCGCCGTCTTCGCAGACCGTGCGTTCCTGGGCGCTAACCTACGCCACTCCCAAGAGCCGAAATCCCGTTTCACGTGGAACGCTCACGCGCTCGTCGAGGACCGAAGTGCACGCTCGCGAGCGCTCCAGCCCCTGATGGCGTCGAAGCCACCCTCGATGAACGCCAAGCGCTTGGCATGACTCCATCCCTGAATCTGCTTCTCCAACGCAAAGGCCTCGTCGATGCGCTCGAACTCCGCTGACCAGATCAGTTCGACCGGCCGGCGTTTGGTCGTGTAGTTGCTCCCCAGGCCCTGCTGGTGAGCTTCAAGTCGGTCCTCAAGGTATTTGGTGCTGCCCGCATAGAAGGTTCCATCAGAGCATCGGAGGATGTATGTGTATCCGGTCATCTAGAGAATCTAGTGAGGCGTCCTGGCGGGTCAGCTCCTCGAAGTACGGCGCTGGGGAGAGCGGTGCTGGTACGCAGCAGTGTGCAGGACGAGTCGCGCAGACATCGGGTGGCTTCGTGATGAGCACCCGCCGTCGGTTCCTGGCTCGACCCCTCTGCTGTTCAACACCCGCCTGTGTGGAGCGAACGCGCTCAGCGATGCGAACCCGCCGTCCAGCTTCAAGGGTTCCCGCAGCGGACTCGGTGGGTAAGCGCGGACGGTCTGCGTCTTACCTTGGGAGCCGCTCCCTTGATCAAGGACCGGAAGTATCCGTCTACGGCGAGGTGGCGGTTCTAGGCGTTTCGCGTGCACCGGCAGTCGGGATCGTCGTTTTCGAAGCGCGCACACTCATGAGGTCGGCGCGAATGCGCTTCTCTGCTCGCTGCGCTTGCTCAACGGCCGGGAGCTTTCCGCTGAGCGCGGGAAGTCAGCCAGTCGCGAGGACATGGCATCAGTTTCACGTGAAACGGACCCAGAGATGTCGACGGCAGACGGACCGAACCCGCTTGCGTGCACATCAAGCGGTACGGCCGCCCGTCCCTGCGCTTGGCAGGCAAATCGCGTGACGCGCCCTTGGCCCTGGCGCATGGGGCCGCGCAGTTCACCGGCACCAAAGCGCGAGCGGACCCGTAGCTCTACCCGCCCTTCACATCCTCGCACTCCGGCGACTACTCGCTGCGCACCCGCAATATCGGCTCTGGCCGCCCGATAGTCGGGCGTTCTGCGGGGGTTTCACGTGAAACACAGTGGGCCGCATCGCCCGAGAGGAGGGCGTAATCGGATTGAGCCCAGACACGACGGTGCGTTTCGAATCGCTTCGCCGGGTGGACGACCGGGTGATCGGGGACCCGTATCGGGCGACCCTCTCGCCGTCGGAGCGTTTCGACTCGCTGCGCTCGCTCAACGACCGGGGGGATTGGGTACCTGTACCAGGCGATCCTTCGGCGTGGCGGTGCGTTTCGACTCGCTGCGCTCGCTCAACGACCGGGGGGATGGGGCATCCGCATCGGTATGCCGTTTCGACTCGCTTCGCTCGCTCAACGACCGGGGGGGATCGGGTACCTGTACCAGGCGATCCTTCCGCGTTGCGGTACGTTTCGACACGCTGCGCTCGCTCAACGACCGGGGGGCCGGATGCGTCCCGGAATGGGGCGAAATCAGGCGCGGACGCGGGCCCGGACCACGCGGGTGGGCTCGGAGAGGATGCCCTCCCCCAGGACCTCAACGGACACGTTGGACACCTTGTGTTTCTTCAGCACCTTCTGCGCAGACTCGATCTCGGCCGGCACGTTGTGCCCCTTGAGCAGAATCAGCTCGCCACCGTCCTTGACCAGCGGAGCGGTGATCGGCACGAGAGTGCGCATCGCACTCACCGCGCGCGCCGTGACCACATCGAACTCGAGGCCCACATCCTCTGCACGTGCGCGCATGACCTTCACGTTGTCGAGCCCGAGCGAGTCCACCTGCTCGTGCAGCCAGGTGACACGTCGGTCCATCGGTTCGATCAGAGTCCATTGCACGTCGGGACGGCTGATTGCCAGCACCAGACCGGGAAGGCCCGCACCGGAACCGATGTCGGCGACCGACCCGGAGAAGAGAGGCGCAGCGATCGCAGAATTCAGGATGTGCCGTGTCCAGATTCGCGGCAGCTCAAGCGGTCCGATCAGACCACGCAGCTCGCCCTCGGCCACGAGGGCTGCTGTGAAGGACCGAGCCAGATCAATACGATCGCCGAACAGCTCGGCGGCCACCGCTGGTTCGGGCTCGACGATGGGAGTGGTCATGAACAGAATCCTAGGGATCGAGGGATGCGGTGGGTGGAGGGTTCGACGCGCGGAGAGCGCAGCGGTGGCGGGGAGGCTGGTCGCGGGTGCGTTTCGACTCGCTTCGCTCGCTCAACGACCGGGGGTGCGAGCTCAACGACCGGGGGTGCGAGCTCAACGACCGGGGAGTGCGAGCTCAACGACCGGAGAAGCGGGAAGCCGACCGTTCCACGTGAAACATCAGCCGCGGGAGATCACCGTGTGCCGGTCAGCACCATCTCCGTACGACTCGGAGGTGAGGCCTCGCTCCGACACGATGTCGTGCACGAGCTTGCGCTCGTAGCTCGACATCGAGGGCAGTGAAGCCTGAGTGGCCCCCGCGTCGAGCTTGGCGACCGCGGCATCCACCAGCTGCTCCAGCTGACGCCGGCGCGTGTCGCGGGACCCCCCGATGTCGAGGATCAGTCGCGAGAAGGTTCCGGTCTTGCTCTGAACGGCCAGACGGGTCAGCTCCTGCAGGGCCTGCACCGTGTCGGGCTCGGAGAGAACCGAAAGCGCGTCGCCCTCCGCCTCGACCGAGACATAGGCCCGGCCCTGACGCACATCGAGGTTCAGGTCGCCGTCGATGTCGGCGATGTCGAGCAGCTCTTCGATGAAGTCCGCGGCGACGTCGCCCTCGTTCTCGAGCTCCTCGACCGACGGGGCGGTCTTCACGTCATCGGTCATCAGTTCGAGCCCTTCTTCTTCGCACGCTTCTTGCTCATCGGCTGCTCGCGCTTGGGCGTCTCCGCCTTCGCCTTCTCGAGCTCCTCGAACTTTCGCTGCTCTTCCGCCTCGTAGATGGCCATCGGAACGACCTTGCCCTGCGCGTTGATCGCCTTGCCCTTGCGAGCCAGACGCTCTTCGCGAGCCTTCGCGGCCTCAGAACCGGGAGTCGGCATCTCACGGATGACGAGGAACTGCTGAGCCATGGTCCACAGGTTCGACACGAACCAGTACATGACGACGCCGAGCGGGAAGAAGACGCCCGAGAAGATGAAGCCGAGCGGCAGCACGTACAGCATGATCTTCTGCATCTGGTACGCCTGACCGGTCTTGGCCTCCGGCGACAGGTTCTTCGAGATGATCTGCAGCTGCGTGAAGAACTGCGACCCGATCATCAGCACCACGAGGATCACCAGCAGCACGATGGCCGGCGTGTTGCCGGAGTTCCACGCTTCGCCGAGGGTCTCGTGCAGCGACACCGAGCCGAAGAGCTTGGCGTCGTAGAACTCCTTGGTCAGCTCGGGACTCAGCAGTCCCACGCCGCCGACCTGGGCCTCGGCGTGCATCTTGACGTCGCGCAGCACGCTGAACAGCGCGAAGAAGATCGGCATCTGCACGAGCAGCGGCAGACAGCTCGACATCGGCGTCGTGCCGTGCCTCTTGTACAGCGCCATGGTCTCGCGGCTCATCGCCTCACGAGAGAGCTGATCCTTCTTGCCCCGGTACTTCTCCTGAACTTTTCGCAGTTCAGGAGCGATTTCCATCATCTTCCGCTGGCTCTTGATCTGCTTGACGAAGAGCGGGAAGACCGCCGCGCGCACCACGATCACAAGACCGACGATGGACAGCACCCAGGTCAGACCATCTGCGGCAGGCAGTCCCATCGCCGTCAGCAGCCAGTGCCAGGCCACGAGGATGAGCTCGACGGCCCACTTCAGCGGCCACAGGATGATGCCGAACAGGTCGAAACCGCCGGCGTTCGGGTCAGGCGAGGGTGAGTTCGCGAGCAGAAGGTCAAGACCCACTGTTCAGTCCTTTCGAGCGGGTACGACGAACCCGCGCGGGGTCAGTTCGTATCGGAAATGAGCGTGAGGTCTGACGTCGTCGACGCCACCCGCGCTCCACGGATTGCAACGCAGGATGCGCCAGGCGGAGAGCACTGCTCCCCACAGGGCGCCGTTCTGCTGAACCGCTCCTACAGCGTACGCGGAACAGGACGGGTAGTACCTGCACACATCCCCATAGAGCGGGGAGATCACCGCGCGGTACAGCGCGAGAATCGCGAGAACGACGTTGCGAGGAACGAGCAGGGTGCCACGCAGAAGGTCGGATGCCCGGAACTGCGCCGTTCCGAAGGCGTAAGAGGGCAACGCGCTCATGCCCGCGCCGATCCGGCGAGCACTCGACGCAGACAGCGCTCGACATCGGTGCGAAGGGAGGCGAAGTCCGCGTCGGCGGATGCAGGAAGGGCACGGATGACGACATCCGTGCCCTCAGGAACCATGTCGATGAACTCCGCGCACACTGCCTTGAGGCGTCGGCGAACGGTGTTGCGAACCACAGCGGTTCCTACCTGCTTGCTGATGATGAACCCGAACCGGGGTGCCCGATCCTCCGCGCTGCGAAGCACCGAGGTGATCAGGCGCGGCCCGCCGCATCGTGTTCCCCGACGGACCACCTGTCGGTAGTCGACGCCGCGAGTCAGTCGATTCGGTCGGGCCAGCACTGGGCGGTCAGGCCGAGAGCTCGGTGCGGCCCTTCGAGCGGCGGGCCGCCAGGATGGCACGGCCGGCGCGGGTGCGCATGCGGGCGCGGAAACCGTGCTTCTTGGCGCGACGACGGTTGTTGGGCTGGAAAGTGCGCTTGCTCATGGAATCACTCCGGGGATGGTGTCACCGGGTCTGAACATCCGGAGACGGGGGGTACTGCCGTAATGGCATAAGTCAACCGACTAAGGATACGACCTGCCACGGCGCAGGGCAAATGCGCGCCCGGATGCCCACGGCCGCCCGCACCGGATTCCGGCACCGCGGCCGCCAAGTTGCGCACACCCATTATCCACAACTGTGGAGATCCGGTTCACATGCGACACACCCGCGTGTTTCCGCGGGCGGCTTGCTGTTCATCGCACCGATGACTACCGTGGCATCCGACGTTATCCACAGGGGAAGATCACGCTTGACGGCGCGTTTTCCACAACTTCGCCCGGAGCACCATGACCTCTGCCGCCCATCCCGATGTGCCCATCTGGTCATCCCTGCTCGAGCGACTCGCCGAAGACGATCGCGTCAGCCCGCAGCTTCATGGGTTCCTCAGCCTCGTCGTGCCCGCGGGCGTCATGGGCGGCGTGCTCTACCTGGACGTTCCCAACGACCTCACCGCAGCGCAGATCAACAAGCGGCTGCGCGTGCCGATGATGGAGGGACTCTCAGCGCTCGGAGACGAGGTCACCTCGTACCGAACGGTCGTGAACCACGAGCTCATCGATCAGCCGGCCGCCGCGATCGCCGTTCCGGAATTCCCGATCGCCGAGACGGCACGCGTCGAGTCGCCGATGGAGCAGCAGCCCGCTCCCCTGCGGCACGAGTCGCGACTGAACCCCAAGTACACCTTCGACAACTTCGTGATCGGCCAGTCCAACCGCTTCGCCCACGCCGCAGCGGTCGCCGTCGCGGAGGCACCGGCGAAGGCGTACAACCCGCTGTTCATCTACGGCGACTCGGGCCTCGGCAAGACGCACCTGCTGCACGCGATCGGCGACTACGCCCAGTCGCTCTACGCGGGTGTGAAGGTGAGATACGTCTCGAGTGAGGAGTTCACGAACGATTTCATCAACTCGATCGCCAACAACCGCGGCGCGGCGTTCCAGAGCCGGTACCGCGAGGTCGACATCCTGCTCATCGACGACATCCAGTTCCTGCAGGGTCGTGCCGAGACGCAGGAGGCGTTCTTCCACACTTTCAACCAGCTGCACGACCACAACAAGCAGGTCGTGATCACGAGCGACGTGGCTCCCAAGCTGCTCACCGGCTTCGAGGACCGCATGCGCAGCCGCTTCGAGTGGGGCCTGATCACCGATGTGCAGGCGCCGGATCTTGAGACGCGCATCGCGATCCTGCGCAAGAAGGCGCAGAGCGAGTCGCTGCACATCCCCGATGAGGTGCTCGAGTACATCGCGACGGTCGTCTCGTCGAACATCCGTGAGCTCGAGGGCGCCCTCATCCGCGTCTCGGCGTTCGCCAGCCTGAACCGCTCGATGCTCGACATCTCGCTGGCGCAGACGGTGCTGCGCGACATCGTCGACACCACCGAGGACAACATCATCTCGCCGACCGACATCATCACGGCGACGGCGGCCTACTTCAAGCTCACGGTCGACGACCTGTACGGTTCGAGCCGCTCCCAGCAGATCGCCACCGCCCGGCAGATCGCGATGTACCTGTGCCGCGAGCGCACGAGCCTGTCGCTGCCGAAGATCGGTCAGCTCTTCGGCAACCGCGATCACACGACGGTGATGTACGCCTGCAAGAAGATCAGCGAGCTGATGAAGCAGCGTCGATCGCTGTACAACCAGGTCACCGAGATCACCACTCAGATCAGCCGGCGCTGACACAGCGACACGCCTGATCCCAGGCAAAATCCGAGAGGTTCTCCGCAGCCCCTGTGGATAACTTGTGGAAACATCGGGTTCCGGATGCCCGCCCCACGACCCGCCTGTGGATAACTGGCGAGAGCCGGCCAGACGCCCACACCTCGGTATCCCGCGGATTCCTCACGAATTCCACATGTGACACGTGTGTAGTTTCCTACTCCTGGCTGATATCCACCGAGTTATCCACAGAATCCACAGTTGTTAACACCGTTAAGAGAAATTCTTCATGTCAGGGTTCATCCGATGACCAGACGGATGTGGACGAACCGACCCGATCGACCCGATCCGGGTAGTGGACCGCTCGTCACCTGCGGCTAGCATGGGATCGCCTGCAGTGCGCCCGCTGCAGTGCGCCGAGGCAACGAGGGAGCGCCCGTGAGGTTCCAGGTCAACCGCGATGTGTTCAGCGAGGCTGTGTCCTTCGTCGTCAAGCTGCTCCCGCAGCGCAATCCGCAGCCGATCCTCGCTGGTGTGCTCATCGAGGCATCCGGTGAGGGACTGACCCTCTCGGCATTCGACTACGAAGCGTCCGCTCGCACGACGATCGAGGCGACCGTCGACGAACCCGGCACGATCCTCGTGCACGGGCGTCTGCTCTCCGACATCGCCAGCCGACTGCCCAATGCGCCGATCGAGATCGCGGTCGAAGACGACGGGGGCGTCGCCGTCACCTGCGGCTCAGCGCGCTTCACTCTCGCGTCCATGCCCGTCGAGGAATATCCCTCGATCCCCGAGGTCACGGGTTCGACCGGAGTTGTTCCGGCCGAGGATTTCGCGACGGCGATCGCCCAGGTGGCCTTCGCCGCGTCCCGCGACGACGTCACTCCGGTGCTCACGGGCGTGCAGCTCGAGGTCGCGAATCACAACCTGAGCCTGGTCGCCACCGACCGCTACCGCGTGTCGCTCCGCGACGTGCCGTGGGACGGCGAGGTGGCCGAGCAGTCCGCCCTGGTTCCCGCGCGCACCCTGACCGAGGTGGGCAAGACGTTCGCTCATGCCGGCACCATCGAGGTCGCCTTCTCGGGAGCCGGAGATCGCGAGATCATCGCCTTCACCGCCGGCAACAAGACCGTCACCTCTCTCCTGATCAAGGGCAACTTCCCGCCGGTGCGCCGGCTGTTCCCCGAGCAGACCGACCACTATGCCGTCGTGAACACGGCAGAGCTCATCGAGGCTGTCCGCCGCGTCGCGCTGGTGCTCGATCGCTCGGCGCCGCTGCGGTTCACGTTCGGCGCCGACGGCGTGACGATGGATGCCTCGGGCAGCGAGCAGGCACGGGCATCCGAGTCGGTCGACGCGCATCTCAACGGCGGCGATGACGTGACCCTCGGCCTCAACCCTCAGTACCTGCTCGAGGCTCTCGGTGCGGTCAAGAGCGAGTTCACCCGCGTGACCTTCACCTCGAGCGACAACGCGAACAAGCTGAGCCCGGTGCTCATCACGAGTCAGACCTCGGTCGACCAGGCCGGGCTCGACTCGTTCAAGTACCTGCTGCAGCCGAACCTCCTGCTGCGGTGACCCGGCGACCGGCTCGGGGACCCAGACGACGGGGTTCCAGGGCCGATGTCGGGGCTCGAAGGTAGGCTGTAGCGGTGATCGTGGAGCACCTGAACCTGGTCGACTTCCGCAATTATGCGACCGCTGATCTGGCCCTTCACCGCGGTCCCAACGTGCTGGTCGGCAGCAACGGACAGGGCAAGACGAATCTCGCCGAGGCGATCGTGTTCCTCGCCACACTCGGTTCCCATCGGGTGTCATCCGATGCCCCCATGGTGAAGGACGCGAAGGACTTCGCGGTCATCCGTGCGCGTCTCGTGCACGGTGAGCGCAAGGTGCTCGTCGAGGTGCAGCTGAACAGGCAGGGTTCGAACAAGGCGCGCATCAACGGGTCCCCGTCGAAGACCAACGAGCTGCCCCGCTATGCACACGTGGTCCTGTTCGCCCCGGAAGACCTGCAGATCGTGCGCGGTGACCCGTCCTCCCGCAGAAGATTCGCTGATCAGATGTTGATTCAGCGCACCCCTCGCATGGCCGGCGTGATCGCCGACTACGAGCGCGTGCTGCGCCAGCGCACGGCGCTGCTGAAGTCGGCGCGCGCCCGCGGAGTGCGCGGTGAGGGTCTGTCGACCCTGGACGTGTGGGACGACAAGCTCATCGCACTGGGGTCGGAGATCATCCACGCGAGGCTTCGGCTCGCCGCCGATCTGCACGGTCCGGTGACCGACGCCTACGCGGCCATCGCGGGTGCGGATCACCGGCCGCAGCTGGAATGGGCGCTGTCGGTGCGTGGCGCGAATCCCGAGGACGACTCCGATGATGATGGGGATGCAGACGCCGATCCGCGCGGCGAGATCGCCGATCAGTTCCGCTCTGCGCTGCAGGCCAAGCGGAGCAAGGAGATCGAGCGCGGCCTGACGCTCGTCGGTCCGCATCGCGACGATCTGATCCTGCGCGTCCGCGACCTCCCGGTGAAGGGCTATGCCTCCCACGGCGAGTCCTGGTCGGTGGCCCTGGCGCTGCGACTGGCATCCGCCGAGCTGCTGCGAGCCGAATCGCCGGCAGGTGACCCGGTGCTGATCCTCGACGACGTGTTCGCCGAGCTCGATGCCGACCGCCGGCAGCGCCTTGCGGCGCTGACCGCGGGATACGAGCAGGTGATCGTCACAGCGGCGGTCGAAGCCGACATCCCCGAGCCGCTGCACCGTCATGTCGTGCGGATCAGCGCCGGCGCGATCACCGATGACCGGGAGACGGAGGAGGATGCCGATGACCCAGGTCTCTGAGCCCGTCGAAGGGCCGCAGCCCCCCGAGACCATCGCCACCTATCTGCGCCTGCGCGGGCTGAAGCCGAGCGCGAAGAACTGGAAGCGCAAGAAGCGCATCGAGGTGGACGACGACAACGCGCCGTTCACCAAGGGGCGCGACCCGGGCACGCTCGGCGATGTTCTGGCGAAGCTCACCAGGGATTCCGGCTGGGAGAAGACCCTCGCCGCCGAGGACCTGGTGAGGCAGTGGGCCGAGTTGGCGGGCGCGGACACGGCGAAGCACTCCGAGCCGGTGTCGCTCGAGCGCGGTGTGCTCACCGTGAAGTGCGACTCGACGGCGTGGGCGAAGAACCTGCAGTTCATGCGCGCGGTGATCATGACCGAGATCGGCAATCGTTATCCGGATGCCGGTGTGCAGAACATCCGCTTCATCGGACCAGACGTCCCCTCGTGGAAATGGGGTCCGCGTGTTGTACCGGGACGGGGCCCACGGGATACCTACGGGTAGGACACCACGTCCGCACCTCCAAGCGCTCAGAAGCCGTCACACGGCGTTTGAGGCGCATATCGACCGGCGAAACGCAGTAGAATCGGGTCGTACCTTCGATGTGGAGAACCATTTCTGATGACGCCTGAAGAAAACGCCGACGACGCTTCGATGAGCGACGCGACCGAGAACAGCTCCGCGAAGGTATCCGGCGACTACGGAGCCGAACAGATCCAGATCCTCGAGGGTCTCGAGGCGGTCCGCAAGCGACCCGGCATGTACATCGGCTCCACCGGGCCACGCGGTCTGCACCACCTCGTGTACGAGATCGTCGACAACTCCGTCGATGAGGCGCTGGCCGGCTACGCCGACAACATCGACGTCACCATCCTCGAAGACGGTGCCGTGCGCGTGGTCGACAACGGCCGCGGCATCCCCGTCGATCCGCACTCCTCCGACCCCAACAAGTCGACCGTCGAGGTCGTGCTCACGATCCTGCACGCGGGCGGCAAGTTCGGGGGCGGCGCCTACGCCGTCTCCGGCGGTCTGCACGGCGTCGGCTCCTCGGTGGTCAACGCGCTCTCGACCCGCTTCGACGTCGAGGTCAGGCAGAAGGGCTTCGTCTGGCGCCACAGGTTCGGCGAGGGCGGGATGCCGCAGCAGAAGCTGGAGAAGGGCGAGCCGACCGATGAGACCGGCACGGCCATCACCTTCTGGCCGGACCCCGAGATCTTCACCGAGACGATCGAGTTCGACTACGACACCCTGCGCACCCGCTTTCAGCAGATGGCGTTCCTGAACAAGGGGCTGCGCATCGCGCTGCGCGACGAGCGTCCGGCATCCGCCCTCGAGGACGAGGTCGACGGCACCGTCGTCACACGTCAGCCCGCGGATGTCTTCCTCTACGAGCGCGGTCTGGTCGACTACGTCGAGTACCTCAACAAGGTGCGCAAGGCCGAGGTCGTCAACGAGGAGATCATCGCGTTCGAGTCCGAGGACACCGAGCGCAAGATCTCGCTCGAACTCGCGATGCAGTGGACCACCTCGTACACCGAGAACGTGTTCACGTACGCCAACACGATCAACACCCACGAGGGCGGTACGCACGAAGAGGGCTTCCGCGCTGCGCTCACCAGCCTCGTCAACCGCTACGCCCGCGCGAACAACCTGCTCAAGGAGAAGGACGAGAACCTCTCCGGCGACGACGTGCGCGAGGGCCTCACCGCGGTCATCTCGATCAAGCTCGGCGAGCCGCAGTTCGAGGGTCAGACCAAGACCAAGCTGGGCAACACCGAGGCGAAGGCGTTCACGCAGAAGATCGTGAACGACCAGCTCGGCGACTGGTTCGACCGCAACCCGCAGCAGGCGAAGAACGTGATCCGCAAGGCCATCGACGCGGCGACGGCCCGCATGGCCGCACGCAAGGCCCGCGAGACCGCGCGTCGCAAGAGCGTCTTCGAGTCGGCCGCGATGCCCGACAAGCTCAAGGACTGCACGAGCAAGGACCCGTCGATCAGCGAGATCTTCCTCGTCGAGGGCGACTCGGCCGGCGGCTCGGCCGTGCAGGGCCGCGACCCGCACACGCAGGCGATCCTCGCGCTCCGCGGCAAGATCCTGAACGTCGAGCGCGCTCGCCTCGACAAGGCGCTGGGCAACCGCGAGGTCCAGGCGATGATCCAGGCCTTCGGCACCGGCATCGGCGAGGACTTCGACATCGAGAAGGCCCGCTATCACAAGATCGTGCTGATGGCGGATGCCGATGTCGACGGCCAGCACATCACCACTCTGCTGCTCACCCTGCTCTTCCGCTACATGCGCGGGCTCATCGAGGCCGGCTTCGTCTATCTCGCTATGCCCCCGCTGTATCGCCTGAAGTGGTCGAATTCACCCCACGAGTACGTGTACTCCGACGCCGAGCGCGATGCGCTGCTGCAGCACGGGGCCGAGAACGGCAAGCGTCTGCCGAAGGATGCCGGTGTGCAGCGCTACAAGGGTCTGGGCGAGATGAACGCCAAGGAGCTGTGGGAGACCACGATGGATCACACCACGCGCACGCTCCGCCAGATCACCATCGACGATGCCGCCGCGGCGGACGAGATCTTCAGCGTGCTGATGGGCGAGGACGTCGAGTCGCGACGCACCTTCATCCAGCGCAACGCCAAGGACGTCCGCTTCCTCGACATCTGACACATCCCTCCCCCACACAGCTGATCTCGGACAACAACACACGCACGTAGGACGGAGGAATCTTCCCGGAGTGAGCATCGGGGTGGCGCGCCAGCGCCGGGGCCCCCGCTCTGCGAACGAAGGGAGGATTCCGGAGTCCGGCAGTATCCGGAGAAGAAGAACACCATGACTGACGAAGAACGCCCCGACATCACCGCGGGCCACGAGCACGGCCGCATCAACCAGGTCGACCTGCAGTCCGAGATGCAGCGGTCGTACCTCGACTACGCGATGGCTGTCATCGTCGGTCGCGCGCTGCCCGACGTGCGCGACGGTCTCAAGCCCGTGCACCGCCGCGTGCTGTACGGCATGTACGACGGCGGGTTCCGTCCCGACAAGTCGTTCTCGAAGTGCGCGCGCGTCGTCGGCGAGGTGATGGGTCAGTACCACCCGCACGGTGACACCGCGATCTACGACACCCTCGTCCGCCTCGTGCAGCCGTGGTCGCTGCGCTACCCGCTCGCGCTCGGCCAGGGCAACTTCGGCTCCCCCGGCAACATGGGTGCCGCCGCTCCCCGGTACACCGAGACGAAGATGGCCCCGCTCGCGCTCGAAATGGTGCGCGACATCGAAGAGGACACGGTCAACTTCTCGCCCAACTACGACGGGCAGACCCAGGAGCCTGACGTCCTGCCGGCGCGGTTCCCGAACCTGCTCGTCAACGGCTCGATCGGCATCGCGGTCGGCATGGCGACCAACATCCCGCCGCACAACCTGCGCGAGGTGTCGGCCGCAGCGCTGTGGGCGCTCGAGAACCCGCAGCTCCCCCGCGAGGAGCTGCTCGAGGGTCTCATCCAGCGAGTCCCCGGCCCGGACTTCCCGACGGGCGCCCAGATCCTCGGCACCAAGGGCATCCACGAGGCGTACCGCACCGGCCGCGGCTCCATCACCATGCGCGCAGTCGTCGAGGTCGAGGAGATCCAGGGCCGCACCTGCCTGGTGATCACCGAGCTGCCGTACCAGGTCAACCCCGACAACCTCGCGGTGAAGATCGGCGACCTGGCTCGCGACGGCAAGATCACGGGCATCGCCGACATCCGCGACGAGTCCTCCGACCGCACCGGTCAGCGCCTGGTGATCGTGCTCAAGCGCGACGCCGTCGCCAAGGTCGTGCTGAACAACCTGTACAAGCACACGCAGCTGCAGGAGAACTTCGGCGCGAACATGCTCGCGATCGTCGACGGCGTGCCGCGCACGCTCGGTCTCGACGGGTTCATCACGCACTGGCTCGATCACCAGCTCGACGTCATCGTGCGCCGCACCGGCTTCCGGCTGCGCAAGGCGCAGGCGCGCATGCACATCCTGCAGGGGTACCTGAAGGCGCTCGATGCGCTCGACGAGGTCATCGCCCTGATCCGGCGCTCGCCCACCGTCGACGAGGCTCGCGAGGGTCTGAAGACGCTGCTCGACATCGACGACGATCAGGCCGAGGCGATCCTGCAGATGCAGCTGCGCCGCCTTGCCGCACTCGAGCGGCAGAAGATCATCGATGAGGCCACCGAGCTCGAGCTGAAGATCGCGGACTACAAGGAGATCATCGCCACCGAGTCGCGTCAGCGCGGCATCGTGCGCCACGAGCTCACCGAGATCGTCGACCGCTTCGGCGACGAGCGTCGCACGCACATCCTGCACGGCTTCGACGGCGACATGTCGATGGAGGACCTCATCCCCGTCGAGGAGATGGTCGTCACCGTCACTCGCGAGGGCTACATCAAGCGCACGCGCAGCGACAACTACCGCTCGCAGCACCGCGGCGGCAAGGGCGTGAAGGGTGCGCAGCTGCGCGCCGACGACCTCGTCGAGCACTTCTTCGTCACCACCACGCACCACTGGCTGCTGTTCTTCACCGACAAGGGCCGCGTCTACCGCACCAAGACCTACGAGGTGCCTGAGGCCGGCCGCGACGCCAAGGGCCAGCACGTCGCCAACCTGCTCGCGCTGCAGCCCGACGAGAAGATCGCCCAGGTGCTCGCCATCAGCGACTACGAGGCGAAGGACTACCTGGTGCTCGCCACCCGCAGCGGCCTGGTGAAGAAGACCCGCCTCGGCGACTACGACACCAACCGCCAGGGCGGCGTCATCGCCATCCGCCTGCGCGAGACCGACGAGCTGGTCAGCGCGAAGCTGGTCGACTCCGACGAGGACATCCTCCTCATCAGCGCGAAGGGCATGTCCGTGCGCTTCCACGCGACCGACGAGGCGCTGCGTCCGATGGGCCGCGCGACCGAGGGCGTGCGGGGAATGAAGTTCAGGGACGACCACGACTGCCTGCTCTCGGCATCCATCGTCCACGACGACTCGTTCGTGTTCACCGTCACCGACGGCGGGTACGCCAAGCGCACGTCGATCGTCGAGTACAAGGTGCAGAAGCGCGGCGGAACGGGCATCAAGGTCGCCAAGCTGAGCGACGAACGAGGGGTTCTCGCGGGTGGTCTGGTCGTCTCAGAGGACGACGAGGTCTTGGTGGTTCTCTCCAGCGGCAAGGTGGTACGCTCTGCCGTGGCCGAGGTGCCGGCGAAGGGTCGGGACACGATGGGAGTCGTGTTCGCCCGCATGTCCGGTGACGACCGCATCCTCGCCGTGGCCCGCAACAGCGAGCGCGGCATCGAGGAGGATGACGAGTCTCTCGGCGAGATCGAGGTCTCCGAGCCCGCCACGCCACCCGCTGACACCCCCGAAGCCTGATCCGAAGAGAGCACCGATAGATGAGTACAGTCGCTGACAAGCTGGCGAAGAAGTCCACACGGAAGACCGGGGGCAAGCAGGTGCGCCTGCGGCTGGTCTACGTCGACTTCTGGTCGGCCGTGAAGCTGTCGTTCCTCGGAGCGGTGGCACTGGCGATCGTGACCATGGTCTCGTTCTTCCTGGTGTACCTCGTGCTGCAGGCCACGAACGTCATCGCGCAGGTCGGCAAGATCCTCGACACCCTCACCGACGGAGCCATCGATCTGTCGAGCCTGATCGGGCTGCCGCAGATCATGGCCTTCGGCGCCGTCGTCTCGATCCTGAACCTCATCGTGTTCACCGTGCTCGGCGCGGTCATCGCGGGAATCTACAACCTGGCAGTGAAGGTGACCGGCGGGCTGCTCGTCGGGTTCATGTCGAACTGATCTCTCTCCTCCGGTGTTTGCCGGACTCCGAAATCCCCTTTTCGTTCGCAGCCCTTCGACTCGCTGCGCTCGCTCAGGAACCACGGCCCATGCCCCTCCCGCTTCGCGGGTCCCTCCCCGATGCTCTCGAAAAGGGGATTTCTGCGTCCTCTCCTCAGTGAATCTGCTCTTGTGCCGACGGCAGAGGCGGGGAGGATGGGGAGGGAAGGGGAGTTCACGAGGAGTCGGCATGCGGTGGGTGGTGGGGCTCGAGGAGGTCGGGCGGGATGACTTGGAGGTCGCGGGCGGGAAAGGTGCGAACCTCGGGGAGATGATCCGAGCCGGGATGCCCGTGCCGGGCGGATTCGTCGTGACGACGGATGCCTATGCGCAGGCGGCCGGCGCTGTCGGGCTCGCGTCGCGGCTGGCGGATGCGCCGCCTTCGGAACTGCGGGGCATGCTGGCATCCGCGCCGCTGCCGGAAGAGCTGCGGGTGCAGATCGCCGAGGCCTATCGGGCGCTGGGTGACGAGGTGCCGGTGGCGGTGCGGTCGAGCGCGACCGCGGAAGACCTCCCGGGCGCGGCATTCGCGGGGCAGCAGGACACCTACCTGAACATCGTCGGCGTGGACGCCGTGGTCGACGCGGTGCGCGACTGCTGGGCATCCCTCTGGACTGACCGCGCGGTGTCGTATCGACGGGAGCGACGAGTCGACCAGCGCACCGTCCGCATCGCCGTGGTGGTGCAGCAGCTCGTGCACGCCGAGATCGCCGGGGTGATGTTCAGCGCCGATCCGGTCAGCGGTGCTCGAGACCGCGTGATCGTCGACGCGGCCGCCGGGCTCGGGGAGGCCGTCGTCTCCGGCTTGGTCACGCCCGATCACCATGTTCTCGACCAGCACGGCGAGCAGCTCGAGTTCCGCGCCGGCCGCGCCGAGGTCGCGATCCGCCCCGCGGCGGGCGGCGGTGTGCAAGAAGAGGCGGAGGTCAGGGCATCCGAGAACCCGCTGCTCTCTGCGCATCTGCTGCGCGCTCTCGCTCGGCATGCCCGCGCCGCCGCCGAGCATTTCGGGCGTCCGCAGGACATGGAGTGGGCGGTCGCCGACGGGCGGATCTTCATCCTCCAGGCGCGACCGATGACGGCGCTTCCGCCCCCGCCGCAGAAGCTCAATCGCCGTCAGCGTCTGCAGAGCACGATCTTCAGCGAGTATCTGCCGGTGCGCCCCTATCCGCTCGACGTCACCACCTGGCTCGGCCACGGGCCCGCGGAGATGATGAGGCAGATCACCGAGCACTACGGACTGCGCGGCGCGTTCCGTGACTACCTGCGTGAGGAGGACGGCGTCGTGGTGCAATTCGTGCCGCCGAACCCGCATCTCGGCGTCGCCGCTGTTCTTACCCCGTTCCAGGTCGCGTCGAAAGCCCGCCGGTTCCCGATCGACGCGTGGCAGCAGGATCCCCGTCTGGCCGTGCTGCTGGGTCGTGCCGATGCGCTCGACCAGCTGGACCTGCCGCGGATGCCCTGGCGCGAGCTGCTGCAGGTGCCGCCTCGAGCACTCGCCGCGATGGACATCAGTCGCGACCTGCGCATCGACTATCTTCCCGCCGCCGGTGTGGCGATCGCCCGCCTCGCGATCGCGACGACGCTGCTCGGCCGTCGCCGGATGCTGGGTGATCTCACCGGCGGTGCTCCGACGCGCACGGCGGCAGCTGAGAGGGCGCTTGTCGCGCTGGCCGCTTCCGTGCGCGCGGATGCCGAGCTGCGCGCGCTCTTCGCCGCCCGCTCACCCGATGAGATCGTGACCGGACTCCACGCAGGGCGCTTCCCCCAGTTCAGCGCGCAGCTCGACGCGTACCTCCGCGAGTTCGGTCGCAGGGAGACCGTCTCCCCTCTGCTCGTCAGCCCGCCCACGCTCGCTGAATCGCCGGGCGTCGCCGTCGGCATGATCGCGGGCTTCGTCGACCATCCCCCCGCAGGCGACCCGTCTTCTCGCTCGGCGGATGCCCGCACTCAGCTCCTCGCCCATCCGCTGCTGCGCACGCGGTGGGCGCGCGGCGTCATGACCCGGTGGATCCGGGCCGCACAGGGCGGGATGGCCCTGCGTGAGGACACGCACTTCTTCTTCACCGCGACGCTGCCGGCACTGCGCCGGGCGCTGCTCGAGGTCGGCGAGAGGCTGCGGGGTGCCGGAGTCGTCGACGAGCCGTTCGACGTCTTCCACCTGCGGTGGGACGAGGTCACCGCGATACGCGATGTGCGGCAGATCCCGTCGGCGGAGGTCGATGCGCTGCGCAGCCTCGTCGCGCAGCGCGCGGCGAAGAGATCCGAGCTGACGGGCATCCCGGTCGTCGATCTGCGGGGCGTCTTCACCCGCCAAAGCAGCCGCGATGCGCTCGCCGTGGGCACCCCGGCCGGAGGGGGCTCGGCCACCGGCCGCGCGCGAGTCGTCCGTGATGCGAACGACTTCCACAGGGTGCGCCAGGGCGATGTGCTCGTGTGCCCCTACACCAACCCGGCGTGGACGCCGCTGTTCCTCAAGGCGGTCGCGGTCGTCGTCGACACCGGATCCGTCGCGTCCCACGCGGCGATCGTCGCCCGCGAGTACGGGCTCCCGGCGGTCATGGGCACCGGCGACGGCACACGGACGCTCATCGACGGCGAGCGCGTGATGGTCGACGGCACCACCGGGAGGGTCACCCGCGCCTGAGCTCGCGGAGCCGAGCAGACGGTAGGGAAAACCCGAACGCGTGTGTCGGGCTGGCTCCGTGTCGGGATGCTCACGAGAACCGTAGCTTTGAGTCATGACCACGAACCCGACTCCCCCGGCACCGCCTCGCGCTGCGGACGCGCACATCGCGCCGCCGCCGGCGCCTGCCCCCGCGGCGACTCGTCCGAGCGCGGACGGTCCGCGGCCACCGCTGCGCATCGTTCTCACCGTCCTCGAGCTCGCCGCGCTCGGAGCAGTCGGCTCGGCGACGCTGGCCGCGCTGAGCGCCGTGCTCGGCGTCGGGCTGGCGCTGCTGTTCGTCTTCGGCATCGGCCTGCTGTTCCTCGTCGGCGTCGTCTATGCGATCTACGGTGTGGCGTGGATCGAGGTGCGCCGGGTGGGAAGCCTCTACGGCGCCGAGGTTCCCGATCTGCGCTGGCGCGAGCGCACGAAGCCCGGGTTCGGCGGATGGCTGCGCAACCTCGCCCGCCAGTCGGTCGACGGGCGCATGTGGCGCACGATGCTCAACTTCGTTCTCGCGTGCATCCTCGGCACGATCCTCCTGCGGGTGTTCTGGGGCATGATCTGGTCGGTCTTCTTCGCGTTCGCGCCCTTGTCTTCCGAGGGCAGCATCGAGGGCCCGTTCGGCAACTACCTGGCCGTTGAGTGGGCCCCGCTGATCGGCATCCTCGGTCTCATCGCCGGCGTCGCCGGCCTGATCGGCCTGGCGCTGCTGCACCGCGTGCTGAGTCGCGCGCTCGTCATCCCCAGTCGTGAGGCCGAGCTCACCGCTCAGGTGCGGACCACGACCGCACAGCGCGCCGGTGCCGTGCGCGCAGCCGAACTCGAGCGCACCCGCATCGAGCGCGACCTTCATGATGGCGTTCAGCCCCGACTCGTGTCGGTGGGCATGACGCTGGGACTCGCCAAGCAGAAGATCGACGCCGACCCGGCAGTCGCCAAGGCGCTGATCGACGAGGCGCACACCTCGACCAAGGCAGCCATCACCGAGCTCAGGCAGCTCGCCCGTGGCATCCACACCTCCGTGCTCGACGACCGCGGCCTCGACGCCGCCCTGTCGGCGCTCGCCGGTCGCTCGCACATCCCCGTGCAGCTGGACGTGCGCATCGATCCGTCGGCGACGGGTGCCGGCGCCTCCTGTCGTGATGCCGAGGCGGCCGTCTACTTCGCGATCGCCGAGTCGCTCACCAACGCGGCCAAGCACTCCCGTGCCAGCGAGTGCCGCGTCGTGGTGCGCAGCCGCGACGGTGGACTCTGGGCCCGCGTCGAGGACAACGGCATGGGCGGCGCGCAGGTGCAGCCCGGCGGCGGCCTCGACGGCATCACCAACCGCGTGCTCGCCGCCGGCGGCACCTTCCGCCTCGACAGCCCCGCGGGCGGTCCGACCAGCCTGGAGGTGTCGGTGCCATGCGCATCCTGATCTGCGAGGACTCGGTCCTTCTGCGCGAAGGTCTCGTCCGACTGCTCGAAGACGCCGGCCACGAGGTGGTCGCGGCCCTGCCGGACACGACCGGGCTGATGGATGCCGTCACAGCATCCGCGCCGGATCTGGCGATCCTCGACGTGCGTCTGCCGCCGACCTTCACCGACGAGGGCATCCGCGCGGCACTCGCCATCCGAGCGGTCCAGCCGGCGCTGCCCATCCTCGTGCTGTCGCAGTACGTCGAGGAGCGCTACGCCAGCGAACTCATCGCCGCCCAGACGGGGCAGAACCAGGGCGGTGCCCTCGGGTACCTGCTGAAGGACCGGGTGGCCGACGTCGGCGAGTTCGTCGAATCGGTCGAGCGGATCGCAGCCGGAGGCACGGTTCTCGACCCCGAGGTGGTCGCGCAGCTGCTCACCCGCCGCAACCGCGACGAGCGGATGCTGCGTCTGACCGAGCGCGAGCGCACCGTGCTCGCGCTGATCGCCGAGGGCAAGTCGAACAACGCGATCGCCGGGATGCTGTTCCTCAGCGAGGCCAGCGTCGAGAAGCACATCACCGCGATCTTCCAGAAGCTCGGGCTGGAGCCCGAAGACGGCAACCGGCGGGTGCTGGCCGCACTCGCCCACATCGAGAATCACGGCTCGGCAGACGCCGGCCGCAACGACCAGGGAGGGCTGCGATGAGCGGCACGAAGAAGAGCATCGGCGCGATCACCGTGGTGGTCGCCGCGTTCGGCGGGGTCGTGATGCTCGGCTCCGCGGCATCCGCCGCCGTCACCGGGCTGCAGCAGATCGGACCGCAGTCCGGGCAGCTGACGGCGGACGTCGGCAGCGTGAGCTCGATCGACGTCGAAGTCGGGGGAGCGAACATGCGCGTCATGTTCGATGACGTCGATGACGCCGAGCTGCGGGTGGAAGGAGCGTCGACGAGTGGCTGGCTGCTGCGAGCCGACGGCGGTCAGCTCGACGTCCGCGGCCCCGATCGCGGTTTCGACTGGTGGAGTCCGGACTGGCTGCGAGGAGACGAGCGGGCGACGCTCGTGCTGCCTCTCGCTCTGGAGGGAGTGGATGCCGAGCTGACCCTGCAGGCCGGGCAGCTCGACGTCGCGGGTGAGTTCGCCGACCTCGGGATCGACGTGAACGCCGGATCTCTGACCCTGACCGGTGACGCTCGCGCCCTCGACGTCGAGCTGAACGCGGGGCGCGCGGAGGTCGAGCTGCGCGGCGTCGAGCAGGCCCAGTACCGGATCAGCGCGGGTCGCGTGGTGTCGACGCTCTTGAGCGTGCCCGACAGCGTCGACTTCACGGTGTCGGCGGGTGCGCTCGAGCTCACGCTGCCCGACCAGGAGTACGACCTGCGCGGCCAGGCGAGCGCGGGATCGCTGGACAGCAGCCTCGATCAGAGCAGCGGCAGCCGTCACCGGATCACGGGCGACGTCTCCGCCGGATCCGCCACTCTGCGTCCTGGTGGCAGCGGGCAGTGAATCCGAAACGCCCGGCCTGCGCGCAGGCCGGGCGTCGATTCGCTTTTGCCCAGGATCATCCGGTAAAGTCTTGGAGGTTGACGGGGCTATAGCTCAGGCGGTTAGAGCGCTTCACTGATAATGAAGAGGTCCCAGGTTCAAGTCCTGGTAGCCCCACTCAAGACAACAAGAAGGCCCCGCTTCGGCGGGGTCTTCTTCGTCGAGTTCACAGCTCTGGGCCGCGTACGATCCGGACAGGCCCGCGGGCATCGGCCATGCGCACCGGTTCGCCCTTCTGCGTGACGATCACCTGTCCTTCGTCCGCGAGGCCAGCGGTCACGCGCCGCACGTCATCCATGATCGACCGCCACGAATCCGCGCCCACGGTGCGCGCCACGTCACTCGGGCAGATGGACGACGCCTGGCGCTTGCGCACGAGGGCGCGCACAGCCGCGGCGATCCGCTCGTCGAAGTCGGCACCCGAGCGCTCGTCCCACCAGGGCGCTCCCCGCTCACCGAGTGCGGTCTTCGCGTCGTTCACCCGGCGTCGGGCGTCGCTCTCCCCCGCCTTCACCGCGCGTCGCGCGGCCATCAGCTCGTCCACCAGCTCCTGACGGAACGAGTCGGGAATGGCGGGGTCGGTCGCCCGCCACCGCCGTCCGTCGATGATGACATGGTGGCCGTCGGCCGTCTTCTCCGGATCCATCTCCCCAGCATCCGCCTCGTTCCCGGCCATCGCGAGGGACTTGACCCCGCGTCCCCCCTTGCGCGACACGCGCGGATCCGGGGCGCCGGCCGGGCGATTACAGTGGCCAACCCTGCGGCATGTATCATTGACCGCGGTGCTCGCACCGTTGAGGGGCCTTAGCTCAGTTGGTAGAGCGCTTGCTTTGCAAGCAAGATGTCAGGAGTTCGAATCTCCTAGGCTCCACAGATCGAACGCCCCGGCATCGTCGGGGCGTTCTTCCGCTTCACGGAAGCTCTGTCCTCCCCCTCAGCAGACAGTGCCAGGCTGGACGTATGACTCTGCCGCACGCTGACATCGATCCGGACGGACTGCTCGAGTACTCGGTGGTGTTCACCGATCGGTCGCTCAACCACATGTCGAAGCGCTTCATCGGCATCATGCAGCAGACCATCGACATCCTCTGCGAGGCCTACAACGCCGAGAGCGCCGTGCTTGTCAACGGCGGCGGCAGCTTCGCGATGGAATCCGTCGCCAGGCATCTCGCCACAGGCAGGCGCGCCCTCATCGTCCGCAACGGTCTCTTCTCGTACCGCTGGTCGCAGATCCTCGAGATGGGCGGTATCGCCTCCGACATCACCGTCTGCCTCGCCCGACCCGACAGCGACGACGTGCAGGCCGCGTGGAGTCCGGCGCCCATCGACGACGTGGTGGCCGCCGTCCGCTCGAAGCGGCCCGAGGTCGTCTTCGCTCCCCATGTCGAGACCGCCGCCGGGATCATCCTGACCGACGACTACGTGCGCGCGCTCGCCGACGCCGTGCACGAGGTCGGTGGCGTGCTCGTGCTCGACTGCATTGCATCCGGTGCGATGTGGGTCGACATGCGCTCCCTCGGCGTCGATGTGCTGCTCTCCGCCCCGCAGAAGGGATGGAGCGGGTCACCGGGCGTCGGTTACGTCATGCTCAGCGACAGGGGAAGGGATGCCGTGGCATCCGGCACCGCGACCAGCTTCGCCCTCGACCTGAACCGCTGGCTCGGCATCTCCGACGGCTACCGCGACGGGTCGGCCGGCTATCACTCGACCATGCCCACCGACACCATCGCGCGCAACCTGCAGCAGATGATCGAGACGCGCGAGCGCGGCTTCGACGCGCTGCGCGCCGCGCAGGTCGAGCTCGGCACGCGCGTGCGGGCGCTGTTCGCCGAGCACGGTCTGCCGTCGGTCGCGGCACCCGGCTTCGCCTCCCCCACCGTGGTCGTCGTGCACACCACGGACCCCGATCTGCGCAGCGCCGCCGCGTTCAAGGAGAATGGCGTGCAGGTCGCCGCCGGCGTGCCTCTGCACTGCGACGAGCCGGAGGGCTTCTCGAGCTTCCGGGTCGGACTGTTCGGCCTCGACAAGCTCGACGACGTCGATGCCGCAGTCGGGCGGCTGGAGACGGCGCTCGTCGCACTTCGCGGCTGAGCGCCGACGCGCCCACAGCGGTGCCGTCGTTCCGGGTGAAGACGGCGATCCCGGTTTATTCTGAGGGTGCGCTGCACTATCGCCGACGGCGCGCACAGGAGGTTCTGTGGCGGAGATTCTGCGGGTGGATTCCGGCGACGTCGCCGACGTCGAGCAGATCTGGAAGACGTTCGTGCCCTCGGCGTCGCTGCTGCGCATCGACCCGGAGAACTTCGCATTCCGGTGGCGCTCGGCGACGCTGAGCGAGCTGTCGATCGTGCGGTATTCGCTCACCGCCGAAGTGCACTCCCGTGTGCAGCCCGAGGATCAGCTCCTGGCGTGCCGTTCTATGGTCGCCGACGGCGTCCTCCGCAGCCGGCGGGCGCTCATCGAGCCCGGAATCCCCTGGGCGACGGACAGCGCGCAGGTCGAAGCGGAATGGGACGGAGCCGCAGACGTCTCGGCGCTCATCTTCGATCGCGTGCGCGCCCAGGAACTGGCACGACGGATCACCGGTGACGAACTGCTCTCGCTGCGGCTGACCTCGGTGCATCCCCGCTCTGATCTCGCGGCGCGCCAATGGGTTCGCGCCTTCGACTACCTGCTCGCGTCCGCGATGTCGCTCGACAGCGGCGACGAGCTGATCGAGGCCGGTCTCGCACGACACGCGCTGACGACGATTCTCGGCTGCTTCCCCTCGACGTTCTCCTCGGCGATCACGCGCGACGGCGGCGGCGTCGGTGCAGCGACGGTGCGCAAGGCGCTGGCGTACATAGCCGAGCACGCTCACCGGCCGATCACCGTCGATGACGTCGCGGAGGCGGCGCATATCTCCACACGCGGCCTGCAGTACTCCTTCCGCCGGAACCTGGACACGACGCCGACGGAGTACCTGCGAAGGGTGCGCCTCGACGGCGCCCACCGGGATCTGCGCAACAGCGCCGGCGACGAGTCAGTCGCACAGGTCGCACGGCGCTGGGGCTTCGGCAACTCGTCCCGCTTCAACAGCGTGTATCGGCAGACATACGGTCGCAGCGCGAAGGAGACGCTGGGCGGCGGCTGACGAGCCCTTGTCCACAGAACGAAGACACCCTGCGCCCACGGTCCATTCGAGGCGACAAAGATGCGCGGCACGTCGCTGCATCGTACGGTGAAGACAAATGGGACTCATCTACTACGGCAACTCGCCCGATCCGATTGAGGTGGACGATCGCACGCTCGCGCACCTCAAGGTGGTGATCGCCCTGAAGCTGCGGCGGAACGAGAGCTTCACCCTGTCATGGCGGCACCCGAATGCCTCGGGTCGATCGACGCTGTGGCTGCACCCGTCGATTCCTCTGCGCTTCGTCTTCGATGAACCCATCCCGCCCGCGCTGAGTCCGCAGTGGCTCAACGAGCTGTCCCAGTCCGCCAACACCAGCGGGGGCATCCTGCTGACCGAAGAGCACATCGAGCCGCTCGAAGCCGTCTGACCTCCGCTGCGCGCGACCACGACTACTGTGAGTCCATGGACCTGCGCGTCGCCGCCTACGGGATCGTCACCGACGATGACGGCCGGGTGCTGCTGGCCCGCTGGACCGAGGGGCGTCGGGTGGCGTGGACGCTTCCCGGCGGGGGACTCGAGGAGGGCGAGGATCCCGAGCTCGCCGTGCGTCGCGAGCTTCGCGAGGAGACCGGCTTCCGGATCGAGACGTCAGCTCTGCTGGGCATCCACTCACGCGTGATCCCGTCGTCGCGCCGCGTGCGCCGCGACGAGAAGAAGGTGCCGCTGCACACGCTTCGGATCGTGTATCGGGCCGAGATCACGGGCGGTGCGCTGCGGTTCGAGAAGAACGGGTCCACGGATATGGCCGCCTGGTTCACGCTCGACGAGGTCGTCACGCTGCAGCGGGTGAAGCTCGTCGACATCGGCCTGCGGATGGCCGGCCTGCTGCCGGCGGAAGACAGTTAGTCGCGAGCGTCTTCGGGCTGGGAGATGTCGGCAACTGTCGCGCCGTAGGCACGGATCAGATCGTCGGCCTCGGTGAACAGGCTGTACCCGTGGGAACCGGCCCCCATCGCGACGCGACGCCCCACGATGCTCTCGTCTGCGTACACGGGCCAGTCGGTCCTGCTGCCGATCGGCACGATCGTGCCGCGCTCGTACCCGGTGGCAGCCAGCGCGAGTTCCGGCTCAGGCAGACGCAGTCTGTTCACACCGACGACCGCGCGCAGCTTCGGCCACGAGATGGAGCGCCCACCGGGCACCAGCGCGAAGAGATACTGAGGCTGGGTCCCTGAGCCCGTCGCCTGTACTGAGCGAGCGTCAGCGAGTCGAAGTGAAGGGCGTTTGACGACGAGCGTCTTCACGATGTCGGACGGATGCAGACCGAGAAGAGCGGCCGCCTCCGTCAGACTGTGCGCCTGCGGCCGCTCACGGATCTCGATGTCGAGTCCGCGGGCGGCCGCAGCAGCACGCACCCGCTGATGCGGGTCGGCTTGAGTCATGCGTTGGGCGGAGACAGCGGGTCGTCGGCAACCCACAGCTCGTCGTCGGCGCGCAGCGCCTGCCATGCGGCGACCACGACGCCGATCGCCGCGGCGGCGCCGAGCACGATCGCGACGACCGAGCCGAAGCCCATGCTCTTCTTGGGCGGAGCGACGTGACGCGGGCCCCATCCGAGATCCTGACGCTTCTTGTTCGCGACATCCCAGGCCGACATCGCGGTGCCGACGACGCCACCCACGACGGGCACGACCCGATGGTCGACGACGTGCTTGCCGAGCTTCACGCTGCGGTCGACCGCGGGGGCGAGGTGACGCTCATACGAGTCGTGCACGCTGGGCATGACCTGTTCGCGATTGAAGTTCCCGAGCTGGCGACCGGCCTCACGGGCGACGTCGGCAGCGTGCCCGACGAGAACCTGCTGCGACTCCCAGAGTCGTCCGGCGTCCTGCTGAAGTCGACGCAGTTCCTTCTTGCGCTTGCGGCTGAGATTCACGTTGCTCTCCCGTCGGTCGGTCGATGTCCGTTCCGCTGATCATCCAACCACAACACACTGAATACGAGCAGAGTCTGGCGATCCGAGCGCGAAAACGGCACAATACGCCGCGCCCGCACGCGACGCCTCTGCGACAATGGAGCCATGCCTCACGCATCTCACGTCGCAACCCTGCACACCAACCACGGTGACATCGTCATCAACCTGTTCGGAGACCACGCTCCCAACACGGTCGCCAACTTCGTCGGCCTCTCCGACGGCTCGAAGGCGTGGACGCACCCCGCCACCGGCAAGCCGGGCGAGGGCCCGCTGTACAAGGACGTCATCTTCCACCGGATCATCCCGAACTTCATGATCCAGGGCGGCGACCCGCTCGGTCAGGGCGTCGGCGGCCCCGGCTACAACTTCAACGACGAGATCCACCCCGAGCTGAACTTCAACGACCCGTACGTGCTGGCCATGGCCAACGCCGGGCTGCGCCGCAACGCCATCACGGGCCAGGCCGAGGGCACCAACGGCTCGCAGTTCTTCATCACGACCGACCCCACCCCGTGGCTGCAGGGCAAGCACACGATCTTCGGCGTCGTCGCCGACGACGCCTCGAAGGCCGTCGTCGACGAGATCGCGGCGGTGCGCACCGGCGCGCAGGACCGTCCCGTCGAGGACGTCGTGCTGCACTCGGTCGACGTCGTCGCCAACTGAGTCACGACCGCTCGAGCCGATCCGGATGACCTCTCCTGACTTCACGCGCAACCGCGAGAACTTCTGTTACCGGCATCCGGATCGGCAGAGCTTCGTGCTCTGCCAACGCTGCACACGCACCGTCTGCGCCGACTGCCAGACTCAGGCGCCCGTCGGAGTCATCTGCCCCGAGTGCATGAAGGCCGACCGCAAGGCGCAGACACCGGCGCAGCGCCGAGCCAGTCGCGTGTGGCGATCCGGGGGCGACTCATCGCGGCCCGTCGCGACGTACGCGATCATCGCCGTCACCTCGGTCGTGGGCGTGCTGCAGCTGCTGCTCGGACCGATCGTCAACCGCACCATGCTGTTCGCGACGCCGTACCTCTTCCCCGACATGTTCGGCGGTGACTTCTCCTTCCAGCCCTGGCGGCTGCTGACGACGATGCTCGTGCACTCGGGCATCACGCACTTCCTGCTGAACATGCTCGCGCTGTGGATGATCGGCCGCAGCCTCGAGCCGATGCTCGGCCGATGGCGGTTCGTCGCTCTCTATCTGATCGGCGGACTCGGCGGCTCCGTGGCGATGGCTGTGCTCGATCCGGTCGTCGCCACCGTCGGCGCCTCCGGCGGGATCTTCGCGCTGATGGGCGCGCTTCTCGTGATCGGCCGCCACATCGGCGCCAACATCCGCGGGATCCTGGTGATCCTCGCCATCAACCTCGCCATCGGGTTCATTCAGACGCTGAACATCGCGTGGCAGGCCCACATCGGCGGAGCGATCGTCGGCGCGCTGATCGGCCTGATCTTCGCCCGCACGCGCCGGCACTCCCAGCGCACGGTGCAGATCCTGCTGCTCGTGGTGCTCGCGGTCGTGCTTCTGGTAGTCGCGTTCCTCGTGACTCCGGTCGTGCTGCGAAGCCTGTTCTGAGGCGACGGCACCGTACAGAGCAGACTTCTGCACACCCTCTGCACAGGCTCTCCACACGGCTCTGCACAGCATTCCCCGCAGTTATCCACAGATCTGTCCACACCTGGGGAGAATTACACCGGTGTTATTCACAGGTGGACAGGGTTGTTAACAACCATCTGGGGAAAGCGCGACGCCCCCTCACCGCACGGTGAGAGGGCGTCTCAGAACGGGCGCAGAGGCCCGACGGGTCGAAGTGTCAGCGCCAGCGCGTGGTCATCAGGAACCCGATCAGCGCGATGCCGAGGCCGATGCCGAGGTTCCACGAGTCCAGACCCGGGATGGGGAAGCGTGAACCCGAGATGTAGTAGACGAGGATCCACGCCAGGCCGAGCAGCATGAAGCCGACCATGACGGGCTTGAACCAGACGGCGTTCGGAGCGGCATCGCCCTCAGGACGCTCGACGGCGGGCTCTTCGGGGTTGCGATCACGTGCCATGCGCATCATTCTAGCCGGGCGAATAGACTTCCCCATATGCATGCGGTCGCGACGTACCGGGCTTCGCTGCGGGACGCGAAGCCCGCTCGACGGCGGTCCCGCGCGACGTTCGCGAGCGTCGTCGGCGAGCTGCTGCTGACCGCCGGGGTGCTCGTGCTGCTGTTCGTCTCCTGGCAGATGTGGATCGGCGATCTCATCATCGGCGCCGAGAACAACGTCAAGGGCGCTGAGCTCTCCGAGCAGTGGGCCCAGATGCCGCCCCCCGAACCGCCACCCGTCGTGCAGCAGGGGGAGGAGACGGTCTACGAGCCACCCCTGCTGCCGCGCCCGGGGGATGCGCAGGTCTTCGCGAACATGCGCATCCCGCGCTTCGGCGACGACTACAACGTGCACATCGCCGGCGGTACGACGCGCGAGCGGACGCTCGACAGGATCGGCATCGGTCTCTACGAGCAGTCGAAGATGCCGGGAGAGGTGGGCAACTTCTCACTTGCCGGTCACCGCACCACGTGGGGCAAGCCCTTCAACCGCATCGACAAGCTGCGGCTCGACGACGCGATCGTCGTCGAGACAGAGGTCGGCTGGTACACGTACCGGTTCCGCAATCTGCAGTACGTGAAGCCGTCCGCCGGCGACGTGCTGCTCGACGTGCCGCAGATGCCGGAGGTCGCTCCGTCCGACCGGTTCATCACCCTGACGGCGTGCTCGCCGCTGTACTCGCTCGCGGAGCGCATCGTCGCGTACGGAGTGTTCGAGAGCTTCCAGCCGCGCGCCGAGGGACCGCCCGCATCGCTGGCATCCGTCGAAGAGGCCAGTCCGTCTGCCGAAGGAGCCCGCTGATGTACGCAGCCCTCTGGCGCCTCCTGCCCGGACCGTGCTGGGTGCGCCTGTTCATCGCCCTCGTGCTGGTCGCTGCGGTGCTGTACGCCCTGTTCTTCTACGTGTTCCCGTGGATCAGTCCGCTGATCACCCCCGGCGAGGTGGACCTGCAGTGACGCGCCGGGTGCTCGTGGTCGACAACCACGACAGCTTCGTGCACACCCTGATCGGCTACCTGCGCGAGCTCGGCGCCGAGGTGGTGATGGTGGAGGCGGATGTCGCGGGCGCTGCTCCGGATGCCGTGGTGCACCGCCACTGGCGAGAACTCCTGCGCGGGTTCGATGCGGTGATGATCTCACCGGGACCCGGCGCACCGGCTGACGCCGGCGCGTCCGTCGCGGTGGCGCGTCTGGCGGCCGAGACGGGGATGCCGCTGCTCGGCGTGTGCCTCGGTCACCAGACGATCGGCGAGGCTTTCGGCGCCACGGTCGGCTCAGCGCCTGAGCTGATGCACGGCATGATCTCGCAGGTGAGCCATGACGGATCTGCGCTGTTCGAGGGCATCCCGTCGCCGTTCGCGGCCGGGCGCTACCATTCGCTCGCTCTCGAAGACGCATCGCTGCCGAAGACGCTGCGAGTCACGGCTCGCGCCGAGCACGGCACGATCATGGCGGTGGAGCACGACATGCTGCCGATCGCCGGTGTGCAGTTCCACCCGGAGAGTGTGCTCACCGAGCACGGACACCGCCTGCTCGGCAACTGGCTCGCGTCGGTGCCGCCGACCGCGTTCGAGTATCAGGCGGCCGGTGGCACGCAGTAGCGCAGCTCGACGGTGGAGTGGATGGGCACCTCACCGGGCGACTTCGACATCGAGGCGACGACGTTCGGCGTCTGCCCCTCGGCGCACGGGCCCAGCTCGACGGGCTCCGCTGCGAGGCCGAGCTTCTCGAGCTGGCCCTTCGCCGCGTCCATCGAGAAGCCGGTCATGTCCTCGAGCGTGACGTAGCCGTTGGCGATGACCAGGTCGACGGCCGTTCCCGGAGCGACCGGAGCACCTGCCTCCTCACTCGCGCTGAGCACGGTTCCCGCCTGCGCGTCCTTGTCGTTCTGCGGTCGCACCGTGCCGAGCTCGAGCCCAGCCTCAGCGAGCACCTGCTTCGCGGCATCCTGCGACAGCCCCTCCACCCCGGGCATCTCGACCGTGTCGGCCCCGGTCGAGACGTACACGATCACGGAGGTGCCGGCCGTGAGCTTGGCGCCCGTGGTCGGAGCCGAGCGGATGACGTGCCCTTCGTCGAAGTCCATGCTCGACTCTTCGCGCATGTCGGGGACCAGCCCTCTGTCCTTGAGGGCATCCTGAGCATCGTCGGCTGTGAGGTTCACGAGGTTCGGCACGGTCACCGACGACGTCGGCACGTCGTTCGGCTGCATGGCGAGAGTGACCACCCAGATGAGCACCGAGATCAGCAGCACCGCGAGCAGGGCCACGCCTGCCCAGATCCACGCGACCGGCGGACCGGACTGCGTGCGGGTCATGGTGGTGTCGGTGCTCAGCTGACGCAGCGACCGCGCGGTCTCCTGCGCCTGCCGTGGATTGGGGCCGTAGAGCTCACTGGTGAGCGCGCCGATGTCCCTCTTGGTCGGCGCCTGACCGTCGGAGACCGCTTTGAGGGCGAGACGGAACGATCCTGCGTCGGGGAACCGCTGGTAGGGATCCTTCGCGAGAGCGCGCAGCACGATGGCATCCATCGACCGCGGCAGCTGCTCGTTGACCTCTGTCGGCGGCAGCGGCGTCTCGCTGACGTGCTGGTAGGCGACGGCGACGGGGGAGTCCCCCCGGAACGGCTGACGACCCGTGAGCATCTCGTACAGCACCACGCCGGCGGAGTAGAGGTCGGTGCGTGCATCGACAGACTCCCCCTTCGCCTGCTCGGGCGAGAAGTACGCTGCGGTGCCGAGGATCTGCGTCGTCTCGGCGACGGTCGACGAGGAGTCGGACACGGCACGGGCGATGCCGAAGTCCATCACCTTCACTGTGCCCCTGTCGGTGATCATCACGTTGCCCGGCTTGATGTCGCGGTGCACGACGCCGGCGCGGTGCGAGTACTCGAGTGCCTCGAGGATGCCGTCCTCGTACCGGATCGCGTCGGCGACGGGAAGCGGCCCCTTCGCGATGATGTCCTTGAGCAGGGTGCCCTGCACGAGCTCCATCACGATGTACGGCTCGGTCTGCTCCACAGCGCCGCCGGAACTCTGCATCCCGGACGCGGTGGAGTGGGTCCCTGAGCCTGTCGAGTGGGTCCCTGAGCCTGTCGAAGGGTCGCCCGCGTCGTAGACGCGCACAATCGAGGGGTGCGACATGCGCGATGCTGCCTGCGCCTCGAGACGGAAGCGGGTGCGGAAGGCCGTGTCGCGCGCGAGTTCGGGGTCGAGGATCTTGATCGCGACCTCTCGACCGAGTGTCAGGTCGTATCCGCGGTGCACGCTGGCCATGCCGCCTTGCCCGATGACCTCATCGACGCGGTAGCGACCGGCGATGATTCGCGGCTCTGGCGACACAGACGACTCCCCTCAGACCTCGTGGACGATTCCTCCAGATTACTGGTTGGGGGCAGCGCCCTCAGCGTCGTCGTCCCCGCCGGCGGGCGGAGTCGGCGTGGCGGCCGCCTGGATCTGCTTCTCCATCTGCGGAGAACGCGGGGAGGGCAGGTCGTTTCCGCAGTAGGCCACGTAGCTGGCCGTCACGGTGGCACCGGGGGTGCCGGTGATCGTGATCGGAGCGCTGAGCTGGCCCCGGCCGAACGTGCGATCGGCGTTGCCGTCGTCGAAGGTCGCGTTGGTGAGCTTGACCTCGTACGCCGACAGAGCCGGGACCCCGTTCGGGCACTCGAAGTTCGTCCAGTTCAGCGTGACGGTGGCGCCGGTGGTGGGCGTGCCGCTGAGGCTCGGGGCCGATGAGGGCGTCGGGATGGTCACCGCGGCCTTGTACGTCGTGAGGGTGATCAGGGTGCCCTCTTCGACGTTGCCCGATTCGCTGACGCTCTGCACCCAGCCCTCGCGATCGGGGGAAGGGGCGGCGGTGTTGCCGGCGACGCAGTTGCCGTCGAGGCCGGCGTCGACGAGCGTCTTCCTGGCGTCCTCGCACGGCCGGTCGACGAGGTCGAGGTCGCCGACGTTGACCAGTGCCTTCTCCGGCGCGCTCGGAGTGGCGGAGCTCGGCTTGGGCTTCGGCTTGGCAGGCGTCGAACTCGACGCCGCGGGCTTGGCCTCGTCCTGGTTGCTGAGCATGGCGATCAGCGTTCCGCCGAGAACGAGCACGAGCAGGGCGATCAGAGCGATGAGCGGCCACGTCCACGGGCTGCGCTTGCGCTTCTTCTCCTCCTCCGGCTCGGCCGTCGTCGTCGAGGCGACGGCTGCTCCGGAGGGCAGCTGAGCGGTGGTGGGCAGAATGCGCGTGGTGTCCTCGCCGCCCATCCCCGTGAGGATCCGCGTCGCGTCATCGGCATCCGCCACACCAGCACCCGCGATGGCCGGCACCGCGATCGCGGCCGAGTTCAGGTCGCCGCGGCGCAGCGCCTGCGCCGCGCGCGACACGGTCGCGGCTGACGACGGCCGGTCGGCGGGCTTCTTCGCGATCATCGCCATCACGAGGTTGCGCACGGGCACCGGCACCGAGTCGGGCAGCGGCGGAGGCTGCTCGTTGATCTGCGCCATCGCGATGGCCACCTGCGACTCGCCGGTGAACGGCCGCTTGCCGGCTAGGCACTCGTACGCGACGATGCCGAGCGAGTACACGTCGGTCGCCGGCGAGGCCGCGTGTCCGGAGGCCTGCTCGGGCGACAGGTACTGCACGGTGCCCATGACCTGCCCGGTGGCGGTCAGCGGCACCTGGTCGGCGATGCGGGCGATGCCGAAGTCGGTGATCTTCACGCGTCCGTCGGGCGTGATCAGCAGGTTTCCCGGCTTGATGTCGCGGTGCACGAGACCCGCCGCGTGCGCGGCCTGCAGCGCCGACGCGGTCTGCGCGACGATGTCGAGGGTCTTGTCGGCGCTCAGCGCGCCGTCGCGTTCGAGGATCGTCGACAGCGCCTCGCCGGGCACGAGCTCCATGACGAGGAACGCGGAGCCGTTCTCCTCGCCGTAGTCGAACACGCTGGCGATGCCCTCGTGGTTGACGAGCGCGGCGTGACGGGCCTCGGCGCGGAAGCGCTCGAGGAACCCGGGGTCGCCCATGTACTCGTCCTTGAGGATCTTGATGGCGACGGTGCGTCCGATGACGTGATCCGTCGCCTCCCACACCTCGCCCATGCCGCCGATCGCAATCCGCGACAACAGCTCGTAGCGTCCTCCGAACGACACACCCTGCGTCGGCCTCATCTGCCCAGCACCGCCTCTATGACCTTCTTGGCAATCGGAGCGGCGATCGCGTTGCCGCTGCCCGATGTGCCTCTTCCACCGCCGTCTTCGACGACGACTGCCACCGCGACCTGCGGATCCTCCGCAGGCGCGAAACCTGTGAACCACAGCGTGTACGGCTTGCCGCCGTTCTCCGCCGTGCCCGTCTTTCCGGCGACATCGACGCCGTCTATTCTTGCACCCGTCGCCGCTCCCGACGCGACGCCCTCGACGAGCACGGCGGTCAGCGCGTCGGCTGTCTCGGGGTCGAGAGCCTGCGCGAACGCCTCATCGTCGTACTGCTTGTGCACGGCGAAGTCGTCGCCGATCACGGCATCCACCATTCGCGGCTTCATCACGGTGCCGTCGTTGGCCACTCCGGCGGCGACCATCGCGATCGTCAGCGGGGTGGCGGTGACCTTGCCCTGGCCGAATCCGGTGAGTCCGGTCGCGTCGTCGCTCAGCCCCGAGGGGTAGCTCGACGGCGTGACGGCGAGCGGGATCTCGAGATCGGTGTTGAACCCGAACTTCTCGGCCATCTCGCGGATGCGCTTGTCGCCCAGCTCGACGGCGAGCTCAGCCATCGGGATGTTGCAGCTCAGCTTCAGCGCCTGTGCCAGCGTCGTGGTCTCGCCGTCGCCGCAGGCGCCGCCCCACGCGTTGGACACCGTCGTGGTCGTGCCCGGAAGGGTGTAGCGCGCGGGGTTCGGGAACGTCGAGTCGAGCGTCCATTCACCGGATGCCAGCGCCGCGGCCGCCACGACGACCTTGAAGGTCGAGCCGGGCGGGTTCAGGTTGCCGCCGATGGCGCGGTTGTAGAGCGGCTTGCTGGAATCGGCCGACAGACTGTCGTACGTCGCCTCGACGGCCTGCGGGTCATGCGCGGCGAGGGTGTTCGTGTCGAAGCCGGGAGTCGAGACCATCGCGAGCACACGTCCCGTCGTGGGCTCGATGGCGACGACGGCCCCCTGCAGACCCTGCAGCGCATCGTACGCCGCGCGCTGTGCGCGTGGGTCCATGGTGAGCTCGACGCTGAGGCCCTGCTGCGGCTGGCCGGAGAGGATGCGCTCGATCTCGCCGAAGAACGCGTTCGAGCCGGTTCCCGACAGGTCGGAGTTCAGGGCGCGCTCGATGCCTGTGCGCGAGTCGAGCACAGGGTTGTAGTAGCCCGTGATCGGCGCCCACAGCGTGGGATCGGTGTACACCCGCTGGTACTGGTAGCGGTCGTCGGCGGGCACCGAGGTCGCGATGGCGGTGCCGTCGACGATGATCGATCCGCGCTGGATCTGGTAGCTGTCCAGTCGGGTTCGCGTGTTGGCGGGATTCTGACCGAGGCTGTCGGCGTCGACCACCTGGATCCAGCTCGTCGCGGCGAACAGGGAGATGAACATCGCGAGGATCACGAAGCTCAGGCGTCTCAGCTCTTTCGTCATCAGCCGATCACCACCCTGGGCTGGCGGCGCACCGCGTCGCTGATGCGCAGCAGCAGGGCGACGATGAGCCAGTTCGCGACCAGCGACGACCCACCCGCAGCGAGGAACGGCGTCGTGAGACCGGTGAGCGGGATCACCCGGGTGACGCCGCCGACCATGATGAACACCTGCAGCGCGATCGTGAACGACAGACCGGCGGCGAGCAGCTTGCCGAAGTCGTCCTGGCCCGCCATCCCGATGCGCAGACCGCGGCTGACGAACACCATGTACAGGCAGAGGATGGCGAACAGCCCGACGATGCCGAGCTCTTCGCCGAGGCTCGGGATGATGTAGTCGCTGTGCGCCAGAGGGGTGATCTGGGGGCGGCCCTGACCCCAGCCCGTGCCGATCAGACCGCCGTGGGCCAGTCCGAAGATGCCCTCGACAAGCTGGAAGCTGCCACCCTCGCGGGTGATGATGTCGGGGTTGAAGGCATCCAGCCAGTTGGTGAAGCGGCGCTGCACGTAGTCGAGGATGCGGGTGGCGAGGAAAGCCCCGGCCGCGACGCCGGCCAGGCCGATCAGCACCCAGCTCGTCTTGCCCGTGGCGACGTAGAGCATCGCGATGAACATGCCGAAGATCAGCACGCCGGTGCCGAGGTCGCGCTGCGTGACGATGATCAGCAGCGAGAGCAGCCACACGACGAGCACCGGGCCGAGCTCGCGCATGCGCGGCCACGTGATGCCGAGAACCCGCTTGCCCACCGAGCTGAGGCTCTCGCGCGTGCGCACCAGGTAGCCGGCGAAGAAGATCGCCAGGCAGATCTTCGCCAGCTCACCGGGCTGGAACGACACGACGCCGCCGAGCGACACCCACACGTCGGCGTTGACGCCGCGGGCACGCAGACCGGGGATGAACGGCAGGATCAGCAGCACGATGCCGGCGAGACCGGAGATGTACGTGAACCGGTAGAGCACACGGTAGTTGCGCAGCGCGATGACGATCGCGATCGCGCCGGCCAGCGAGATCGCCGTCCAGGCGAGCTGCTTGGTCGAGAACATCTCCCAGCCGGTGTACTTCTTGGCGATGTCGATGCGGTAGATCATCGCGATGCCGAGCCCGGAGAGCACCGTGGCGATGGGCAGGACGAACGGGTCGGCGTCGGATGCCACCACGCGCAGCACCACGTGCAGCGCGAAGACGAGCACGCCGAGTCCGCCGCCGATCGCGAGGATCATCGGATCGATCGTGCCGAGCGCGCCCAGCTGCACGAGGGTCAGCGCGGCACCCGAGATGAGCAGGGCGAACAGCAGCAGCCAGAACTCCCGGTTGCGCTGCTTCTGCGGCATCCGGATCTTCTTCAGCGCCTTCAGCACACTGGTGTCGGCCGAGACGGCAGTCATGGCGTCGGCACCTCCGTGGTCGCGGTGGGTGAGGGCTGGGGCTGCGGCGGCTCGACGTGCAGCACCATCTTCGCGAGGCGATCGGTGATCGCCTCGGCGTCGGCGAGCGAACGGGCGTTGATCGTCCGCTCCACCGACGAGCGCTGGTACGACTGCAGATCGGCGAGCAGGATGCCGGTGTCCTTCACCTCTGTCGACAGCGAGAACGGACCGATGCTCTGCTGCACACCGCGGTAGATCACGACGCTGTCGTCATCCGCCCCGACGAAGTAGCGGGTCTGCGTCCAGTTGTAGGCGATGAGACCCGCGCCGACCAGGGCGAGGACAGCGAGGAAGAGCGCGAACAGCCAGGCGAAGCGGCGCCGGCGAGCACGACGCCGATCCTCCTCGATGATCTCCTCGAAGAAGTCGTCGGAGTCGGGCTCGAAGTGGCTGGGCTCGTTCGCCGCCTGCAGCACGGGGTGCAGCCAGCCGGTGAGCGAGGGTCGCGGCGCGGGCACCGGCAGGTCGGCGGGGTTCGACGCCGCCCCGACGATCGTCGGAGTGCCGGACGAGAGCGGATGCGCGCCGCCGACATCGACGAGCACGATCGTGACGTTGTCGGGAGCACCGCCGTCGAGCGCCTGCTTGAGCAGGTTGTCGGCCGTGCGGCCAGGAGCGAGACCGAGGCGCATCGCCTTGGCGATGTGCTCGTCGTCGACGACGCCGGACAGGCCGTCGGAGCACAGCAGCCAGCGGTCGCCGGGCCTGGTCGGCATGACGAACATGTCGAGGTCGGGAGCGATGTCCATGTCGCTCAGCACGCGCATGAGCACCGAGCGGCGCGGGTGGTACCTGGCTTCTTCGACCGTGATGCGACCCGAGTCGACCAGGCGCTGCACGAACGTGTGATCGGTGGTGATCTGGGTGAGCGCGTCGTCACGGTAGAGGTAGATGCGCGAGTCGCCGATGTGGCCGATGACCGCGTGGTCGTCGACCATCACGATGGCGCAGAGCGTGGTGCCGAGCCCGGCGAGCTCTGGGCGCTCCTTCGAGGCCTGTATGAGGTCGCCGGCGGCGGTGGTGGCGGCCGCCTGCAGCTCGGCCTGTGCGTCGTCGGTGGAGGCGTAGGGATGATCGAGCGCCTCCATGCGCGCGATCGCGAGCGTCGAGGCGACGTCTCCTCCGGCGTGGCCGCCCATGCCGTCGGCGACCACGAACAGGTTCGCCCCGGAGTATCCGGAGTCCTGATTGTTGGAGCGGACCTTCCCGGTGTGGGAGATCGCTGCGCTCGAGCCCTCGAAGACCATCTGGATGCGGAGCCTTACGATCGCAGCTCGAAGGTCGTGGCGCCCACCTTGATGGGGGTTCCGATCGCGACCTGCAGGGGCTTGTCGCCGAGGCGCCGCCCGTCGAGATAGGTGCCGTTGGTGGAGTCGAGGTCCTGGATCGTCCAGATGTCGCCGCGCTTCGACAGCCGTGCATGGTGACTGGAGGTGTAGTCATCGCGGATCACGAGGCCCGACTCGCTGGAACGTCCGATCGACAGCGAATCCGCGGAACCCAGCGGGACCTCGAGTCCGGTCTTGGGTCCCGAGGTGATGATCAGATGAGTGGGGAGCCGCCCGTTCGAGGGCACCTTCGCCGGTGTGGGGGCAGGGGAGGCGGCGGGAACAGCGGCCGCCTCACTCGCAGGCATCTTGCGCACGCGGACGCCGAATAGGTCGGCGCGAAGCGAGTAGACGACGCCGAACACGAAGAACCACAGCAGCACCAGGAAGCCGATGCGCAGCAGCAGGAGCACGAGTTCGCTCATCGGATCGTCCCTCTCTGGGTCCCTGAGCCTGTCGAAGGGCTCACGGGCACGACGTCGAAGGTGAGCTCGGTGCGGCCGATCGTGAACGAGGTGCCAGGTGTGAGTGCGGTCTCGCGGATCTTCTGCCCGTCGACCTTGGTGCCGTTCGTCGAACCCAGGTCGCGCAGCATCCCGCGCTCGCCGTCCCAGAGGATCTCGGCATGACGGCGGCTGGAGCCCGCGTCGGAGATGGTGATGTCGGCGTCGTTGCCGCGACCGATCACCGTGCGGGCGCTGGTGAGCGGATGCCGTCGGCCGTCGATCTCGACGACGCCCTGCCACTCGACCGTGCTCTCGACAGAAGAGGAGTTGACCCGCACGACGCCGGTGGCGACGCGCTCATCGGCTTCCATCGAGATGTGCAGCGGGCCGGCGAAGCTGTAACCCTGTGCTCGGGCATGCTTCGTCATCAGCGCGAAGAGCTCCTCGTTCAATGCGCGTCCGAGCGCGCGCATCCGCTGGTGGTCGTCGGGGCTCAGCCGCACGAGGTAGTCGCTGGGCGTGATGATGCGGTCGCGGCTGACCACAGCCGCGTTGGTATCGGCCTCGCGCCGAAGCGCCGAGGCGATCTCGACGGGCTGGATGCCGCTGCGGAAGGTCTTGGCGAACGCGCTGTTCACGGCGCGTTCAAGACCCTTCTCAAAGCTGTCAAGTAATCCCACGAGGTTCCTCTGGCATGCCGACCGGTAGGGCCATCGTAGTCAGGCGGGCTGGATAACCGCTTCTTGAGGTCGGCCGGTTCGAAGCACGCCGCCCATCGTGATAGCCTTTCGAGGTTGAGTTCTCCGGAACAAGACGATGCGCGAGTGGCGGAATAGGTAGACGCGCTGGCTTCAGGTGCCAGTGCTCGCAAGGGCGTGGGGGTTCAAGTCCCCCCTCGCGCACAGAATGGAAAAGGCCCCGGATCATCCGGGGCCTTTTCCGTCCCTGGTCGTGGGAAGAGTCATCCTGCCGGTTCGATGACGGCGGCGGGAGAGGCAAGGTACTCGTCGAGGACGAGCTCGCCGGTGGCGTTCAGCGCCGTCATGATCGTCGTGACGCGCTCCGGCGCGACGGGCGGGAGGACGGCGGCGTCGAAGCCGAACTGGATCGGTATCGCCGGATGCACCCAGATGGTGGTTCGGGCGTCCTCTGAGTCGTCGCCGCGCAGCCAGGTCAGCAGGAAGCTCTCATTGCGGCGCAGCTTGGTGCCGATGACGATCTTGAGATGCGCGAGCGTCTCGTCGTCGATCGCGATCGAGGGTTCGCTGCTGTCGTACTTCAGTCTTCCCATACTGGATGATAAGCCGGGCGAGTCCGCCGGTCACCACTGGCGGTACAGAGCCCCCAGCGACTGGGCGCCACCCGTCTGGTACGCGCGCAGCTGCCGCTGCGAGCCAGTGCCCTCCGACCGCAGGCGTCCCAGATGCTCGTCGACGAAGGTCTCATCGCCGTTGGCGTCGAGTGCGGGGCGGATGCCGTCGAGCATCCGCTCGGTGGCCGCCCAGGCGTCTTCGATCTCGCCCTCGGGGGTGAACAGCCGCGCGTCCATGCCGTGGCGAGCCGCCAGCCACATGGCGGCGTCGAGCTCGGCGGGCGGGGGAGCGGCATCCGGCAGATCGTCGGCGATGGCGATCGCGCGCGTCAGCGAGGCCTGCAGCAGCGCGTCGTCGACGCGCAACTGAGCGTCGGCGACGCGGGCCTCGACGGTGTCGAACCTCTCCGACAGACGCACCGCCCATGACGTCGACCCGCGCGAGGGAAGCAGCCCTACGGTCACCATCTGCTCGACGGTGCGGTGATACTCGTCGGCATCGTGGAAGGCCGGAGGTGCCCACGACACCGGAAGCCTCCTGATGAGCACACTGCGCCAGCTCGCCAGCCCTGACGCCACGCCATACGTGAAGGGCGAGTTCGCGCTGAGGGCGAGCAGCACCGGCAGCCAGGCCCGCACTCGCCGCAGTGCGCGTACCCGCTCTTCATCGCCGACCACTTCGACGTGCACGTGCAGACCGTTCACCGCGTGCTGCCTGGTGAGCTGTCCGAGCAGCGTCGACACGTCGTCGTAGTGCTTCGACGCCGAGATCAGCGGCGCGCTCCATTGCGCGAGCGGAGCGCCGGTGGCAGCGACGAGTGAATTCTCGGGGGCCAGCTCTGCGAGCATCCGGCGCATCCCGCCAAGCTGCGACCCGGCCTCGCCCAGTGTGCGAACGGGATCTGTGGCGCACTCGAACTGGCAGGTGAGGTACTCCGACGTGATCACGCCCCCGCCGGGCGCAGGGCCCTTCACCCGATCGACGATCCCGCTGCCCGACAGCGGGATGAGTGCCGACTCGTCGAGCAGCAGGAATTCCTCTTCGACGCCGAAGCGCGTGGCATCCATCGGCTCCTCCTCATCCCCGGTGATACGACAAGCGCCGCCGACCCGAGGGTCGACGGCGCGCTGTCCGGCGCAACGGCCGCGAAGGTTACTTGTCGAAAGCGTCCTTGACGTCGTCGCCGACCTTCTTGGCGTCGGCCTTGACCTGATCGGTCTTGCCCTCCGCCTGAAGGCTGTGGTCGTCGGTGGCGTCACCGATGCCCTCCTTGGCCTTGCCAACGAGCTTCTCGGTGTTGTGCTTGGCGTCGTCCATGGCTCCCATGGGTTCTCCCTCCGTTCGGGGCGGGGTCACCGCCCTGTCTGACGTGGAGATGCCAGCGTGTCACCGGGGTGGGCAATCCGGCCAAGGGATTGACAGCCGGAGCTGTCCGCGTTAGAACTCGTCACCCTCGAGGCTGCCGTCGGCTTCGAGCCGACATGAAGCGGCTCGGAGAGGACGTCTGCCTCGCTGTGCTGACGATTCCTCTCCGAGCCTGCAATCCCCATCTGATCCCCCAGGTCGTATCCTGAGGTGCATGCGGTGGGATCTGATCGCTTGTTCTCCCGATTCCCCTTCGGTGACGGCTACTCCCCAGTTTCCGACGATCTCCGCATGCAGTTGGTCCCTTGCCTGCATCTCCCCAGAAGCTGAGGCGAGGGCGCCGCTCTCATCATGACACTGATTCTCTGATTTGTCCCCCATATGGGGGACAAATCTGTCGAAAAGCGTGTATGCTGAATTCCGACGCACCCTCCGGTCGTCTTCGGCCCTCACCGCTCCCCCCGCGGTGGGGGCCATCCACGTTTTCATGCAACATTTGGGTCACCTTCCACTTCGCCCTGTTGACGGAAGGGTCCGCTGGGATAGCGTTAGCGCAGTCGGGGCATCCTGCGTCGACATGGCAATCAGCAGAACGGCAGTAAATGAGCACCCAGGGCACGGTCAAGTGGTTCAACTCGGAGAAGGGCTTCGGCTTCATCTCCCCCGATGACGGAGGCGCCGACGTGTTCGCGCACTACTCCGCAATCACCTCCAGCGGCTACCGGTCACTCGACGAGAACCAGCGCGTCGAGTTCGATGTGGCACAGGGCCCCAAGGGCCTTCAGGCCGAGAACATCCGCCCTCTCTGAGGCGGATTCTGAACTCCCCGGTGCCGATCGGCGCCGGGGAGTTCTGCGTCTGCGGATGCTGGCGCCGTTCAGCCGAGCAGCAGGTCGTGCAGCTCAGCGGCATCGGCAGCGCGCGCCTTCGCACCCTCGGCCTCATCGGGCTGCCCGAAACCCCACTCCGAGAAGATGACCGGGATGCCGTGCTCGGCCGCGCCGTCGACATCGTGGTGACGGTCGCCGATCAGCACCGGACGCGACACGTCGACGCCCGCGGCCCGCAGCCGTTCGAGTGCCTGACCGACCACGAACGACTTGCCGTCGTGGTTGCCGATGCTTCCGACCCTGGCGCCGGAGACCGCGGTGAACAGCGGCGTCAGATCGTAGTGGTCGAGGATGGCCTGCACCTGGTTCTCGGGTTTGGTGCTGGCCGTCGCCTGCGGGATGCCGGCGGCGTGAACGGCGCGCAGCACATCGGCGACGCCGGGGTAGAGGTCGACCGAGGCGGCGTATCGGTCTGCTGCGGCGAGGGCGCGGTACCGCTGCACGGCCTCTTCGGCCTGCGCGGCGTCCATTCCCGCGCGCACCTGGAACGACTCGAGCATGGGCGGGCCGATCCAGAGCGACAGCGCCTCGGCATCCGGCTCTGGCAGGTCGTACGACGCGAACACCTGCTGCAGTCGCGGAAGGATGCCGGCGGATGCGTCGGCGATGGTGCCGTCGACGTCCCAGAGGATGCAGGTGTATGGCGAAGCGGGCATGCAACCAGCCTACGGGTCGCGTCGAGCCACCTTTTCCCCTGGCGTCGAGAGCACGGGACCTCGGCGAGTGAGCGGGACGTTCACGCGAATGAGCCGTGCACTCGGCGACGTCCCGTGCTCTCGACGCGGGGAACGGGGCAGGGGGGCGGGGGTGCGCGTCGCGAGAGGTCAGAACAGGCGGGGGATGCCCGACTCGATGCCCTTCATGCCCTCGTAGTCGAGCACGACGCAGCGGATGCCGCGGTCTTCTGCGAGCACACGCGCCTGCGGCTTGATCTCCTGAGCTGCGAAGACGCCGGTCACCGGTGCGAGATGCGGGTCGCGCCCCAGCAGCTCGAGGTACCGGGTGAGCTGCTCGACCCCGTCGATGTCGCCGCGACGCTTCACCTCGACCGCGATGGCGGCGCCGCGGGCATCCCGAACCATCAGGTCGACGGGACCGATCGCCGTCGGGTACTCGCGACGCACGAGGGTCGCGCCCTCGCTGATCAGGTCGACCTGCTCGGCCAGCAGCCGCTGCAGGTCGGCTTCGACGCCGTCCTTCTGCAGGCCGGGGTCGATGCCGAGCTCGTGCTGCGAGTCGTGGATGATCTCGTAGATCTGCACGCGAAGAGCGTCTCCGGTCTTCTTGTGCGTGACGCGCCACACCTCGATGACGCCGGCGCCGGCCTCCTCCTCACCCGGGACCTCGGGGGAGAGGGAGCACGGCGGGCTCATCCAGTTCAGCGGCTTGTAGCTGCCGCCGTCGGAGTGCACGAGCAGACTGCCGTCGCCCTTGTGCACCAGCAGGCGCGTGGCGAGGGGCAGATGGGCGTTGAGCCGACCGGTGTAGTCGACCGAGCAGCGGGCGATGACGAGACGCACCCGAAGAGCCTACTTCGTCAGGGCCGGCTCATCGGCGTGCAGCGGCTTCGCAGCCGGCGAGAACAGTCCCGACATGACCACGAGCGCGACGAGGATGAACAGGGTGTTCAGCAGCCCGATGTGCTCGCTGATCAGGCCGAGCACCGGGGGCCCGCCGAGGAAGGCGACGTATCCGATGGTCGCCGCAGCGCTCACCCGGGCGGCTGCCTTCGCGGGGTCGTCGGCAGCGGCCGACATGCCCAGCGGGAATCCGAGCGAGGCTCCGACGCCCCAGAGAGCCGCCCCCAGCAGCACGAGCGGCAGGTTGGGCGCGAGGATGAACAGCAGGATGCCGGATGCCGCGGTCGCGGCGAGCACGCGCAGCACCGCGACGCGACCGAAGCGGTCGACCAGCGGCCCGCCGAAGAGACGCACGACGGTCATGCCCACGGAGAACACCGTGAGGGCGAGTGCGCCCATGCTGACTGCCTCGCCGTGGCCCTCGACGACGCCGAGTGCAATCCAGTCGTTGGCACCGCCCTCGGCGAACGACATGCCGAGCATGACGATGCCGAGCGCATACGTGCGGGGTTCGCGCCACGCCTCGAGAGCGGTGTGCATGCGCTGGCGGACCGAGGGCTTCTCCTCGGGCGCGGGGTCGAGTGCGGCTTCGCGCACAGGCACCTGGAAGAAGCAGGCGACGGCGCCGGCGAGGATGATGACCCCGATGATGCCGGCGTGAGTGGCGACGTTGAGGTGCAGCAGGGCGGCCCCTGCTCCCGCACCGGCGCCGATGACGGTGCCGAAGCTGAAGAAGGCGTGGAACACCGGCAGGATCGTCCTGCCCATCTGCTGCTCGATGGCGGTGGCCTCGACGTTCATCATCACGTCGACCGAGCCGTTGCCGAAGCCGAAGAGGACGAGGCCGGCGATGACGACTGGCACCGACCCGAACACGTCCGTGCCGAGCCCGATCAGGATGACACCCGAGCCGAACATGAGCATCCCGATGAGCATGCCCAGCCGTGCGCCAGTGCGGGCCATCAGGACCGGACCGGTGGAGATGCCGATGATCGACGAGATGCCCATGCCCAGCAGCAGCAGCCCGATCTGGGCCTTGTCGATCTGCAGGGCAGCGGCGATGCTGGGCACCCGCGACGCCCACGTCGCGATCGACAGGCCGCTGGCGAGGAAGATCGCGAAGATCGCGAGGCGCCAGCGGACGAACTGCGCGCGAGTGAGGGCGGTATCCATCCGTCCATCGTATCGAAACGATTCGATATCTGAGAACCGCCGACGACGCCGCCGGATATCCTCGGAGCATGAGCACCGGCATCCGACGATCGACCATCGCCGATGTCGCGCGGGAAGCCGGGGTGTCCACCTCGACGGCATCCGTCGTGTTCAGCGGCAAGGTGAACGTCGCGGACGCCACCCGTCAGAAGGTGCTCGCAGCGGCGGCCGCTCTCGGCTACACCGGGCCCGATCCCCGCGCCGCCTCCCTGCGCACGGGTCGCAGCGGCATCGTCGGCGTCGTGCTCGGGGGAGAGCTGCGGCACGCCTTCCTCGATCCCGTCACCACGGCGATGATGGACGGCCTGACCGACGCCCTCGCCTCGATCAGCACAGGCATCCTGCTGCTGCGCGACGATCCCCGCGAGGACGAGCCGCCGGCCATCGCCGAGGCGCCCGTCGACGCCGTCGTCCTGATCGGATGCTCGACGCGCGCTCGCGAAGTGCTCGACGTCGTGCGGCAGCGCGGGCTGCCGGTGGTGGTGATCGAGGGCGACGGAGGTGACGACGTGCCGCAGGTCACTCTCGACAACCGCGAGGCGAGTGCGACGATCGCCCGGCACGTGCTCGAGCTCGGACACAGACGCGCGGCGACGATCACGCTGCCGCTCGACTCCGCGCGCGAGCGCGCCCTCATCACTCCCGCGCGGGAGGCGAGCGCGACCGTCTCCGTCACGCTCGACCGGCTGGCGGGATTCCGCGCGGCGTTCCCCGATGCGGTGGCCATCACGGCGGCAGGCAGCCTCGTCGACGAGGGCTATCTCGTCGGCCGCATGCTGCTCGCCACGGACGACGGGGCGCTGCGCGCCGATCGGCCGACCGCGATCGTCGCGCAGAGCGACCTGCTCGCCGTGGGCGCCATCCGCGCAGCCGAAGAGCTCGGGCTGCGCGTGCCGGAGGGCCTCACAGTGGTCGGCTTCGACGGCATCGCCGCCGACGGGCTCGGCTCGCTCGAACTCACGACGATGGCCCAGCCGGCGCTCGAGAAGGGTCGCGCGGCAGGGGAGCAGGTGACGCGGATGCTCGAGGGCGAACCCGGTGAATCGGTGCACTTCACGTGCGAATTCCGTGCCGGGGAGACTGCCGCCCGACCAGCGGTGCGCAACAGCCCCGTAGAATAGAGTCACATCGCCCGCCTGTGCCGGAAGGCCTCGACGAGCTTGAGGAGCCGCTTATGCTGTTGCTCCTCGCCGTGTTCCTGGCCGGGTCGCTTCTTCTCCCCGTCCTGGTGCGCTGGCTCGGAGCACAGGCGTTCGTGCTCGGAGCTCTCGTTCCCGCTGCCGCTTTCGTGCACGCCCTCGTGCAGACGCCGCGCGTGCTGGGTGGTCGGGATGCCCCCTTCGAGCTCTACCGGTGGATCCCGCAGCTCGAGCTGAACATGTCGATGCACATGGACGTGCTCGGCTGGGTGCTCACGCTGATCGTCACCGGCGTCGGAGCGCTCGTGCTGCTGTACTGCCGCTGGTACTTCTACGACGAAGCGCGTGAGGTCGGCCAGTTCGCCGGCGTGCTGCTCGGCTTCGCCGGTGCGATGTACGGGCTGGTCCTCACCGACGACCTGGTGATGCTCGTGATGTTCTGGGAGATCACCAGCATCCTGTCGTACCTGCTCATCGGCCACTACCGTCGCCGCGCGGCCAGCCGACGCTCTGCGCTGCAGGCGCTGCTGGTGACCACGCTCGGCGGCCTCGTCATGTTCGTCGGGGTGATCCTGCTCGTCGTCGACGCCGGCACGGCCAGCATCCGGGAGATGCTCGCGCTCGCCCCGACCGGACCGCTCGTCGATGCGGCGATCGTCATGCTGCTGGTCGGTGCGATCTCGAAGTCGGCTCTCTTCCCGTTCCACTTCTGGCTCCCCGGCGCCATGGCCGCGCCGACGCCGGTCAGCGCATATCTGCACGCCGCTGCCATGGTGAAGGCGGGCATCTACCTCATCGCGCGCTTCGCGCCGATCTTCGCCCTCTCGGCCCCGTGGCGGCCGATCGTCATCACGCTCGGCGTCTTCACGATGCTGCTCGGTGGCATCCAGGCGCTGCGCGAGACCGACCTGAAGCGCATCCTCGCCTTCGGCACCGTCAGCCAGCTCGGCTTCTTCGCCGTGGTGGTCGGCTACGGCACCCCGGCGGCGGCGCTCGCCGGGCTCGCGCTCGTCATCGGGCACGCCCTGTTCAAGTCGGCGCTGTTCCTCATCGTCGGTGTCATCGACCGCCAGCTGTCCACTCGTGACATCGACGAGCTGTCGGGTGTCGGACGTCAGGCGCCGGTGATGGCCACCGCCGCATTCATCTCGGTGGCGTCGATGATGGGCGTGGCCCCGACGATCGGGTACGTCGCCAAGGAGTCGACCCTGACCGCCCTTCTGGAGGATGCCCAGCACGGCTCGGCCTGGGGATGGGTGGCGCTCGTGGGCGTGACGATCGGTGCGGTCCTCACCGCCGCCTACGGCTGCCGGTTCCTCTGGGGTGCCTTCTGGCGGAAGAAGGATGCCGACGGCGCATACATTCCCGAAACGGCATGGCCGGATCCTCCGGTGGGCTTCCTGTCGGCGCCGATCGTGCTCGCCGGCCTCACGATCACCGCCGGCATCGGCGCCCCCGCCCTCGACGTCGCCCTGCAGGGGTACGCGAAGACGCTCGGGTCCGAGGAGCCCGGTCATCTGGCGCTCTGGCACGGGCTCGAGCCCGCCCTGCTTCTCTCGTTCGGCGCGATCGCCGTGGGCATCGGGGTGTTCGTGCTCAGCATCCGCACCCGCTGGGACCGGCGCCGCCGCATGCTGCGCTTCACCGCGGCCGATGCGTACTACCTCGTGATGCGCGGCGTGGATCGCCTGTCGGTGCTGACCACGAGCGTCACCCAGCGCGGTTCGCTCCCGCTGTACGTGGGCACGATCTTCGTCGTGCTGCTCGCCGCCGAGGCCACCGCGCTCGCCGCCGCGATGCCCGATCGGATCGAGCTGTCGGCGTGGCACACTCCAGTGCAGATCGTCGTCGCACCGGTGATGGCGGTCGCCGGCATCGTCGCCGTGCGCGCCCGCAAGCGCTACACGGGAGTGGTGCTCGTCTCGGTCACCGGCCTCGGGATGGTGGTGCTGTTCGCGACGAGCGGCGCGCCCGACCTCGCGCTCACGCAGATCCTCGTCGAGACCGTCACGATGGTCACCTTCGCCCTGGTGCTGCGCCGGCTGCCCTCGCGCATGGGCGAGCACAACGCGTCGGTCGGGCGGATCCCGCGGGCAGTGCTGGCCGTGGGCGTCGGGGTCGTGATGGCCTTCGTGGCCATCGTCGCCACGCAGGCCCGCATGTTCGACCCCGTCTCCATCGACTTCCCCGAGCTCGCCTACGAGCTGGGGCACGGCAGGAACGTCGTCAACGTCGCCCTCGTCGACCTCCGAGGGTGGGACACGATGGGCGAGCTGAGCGTGCTCGTGCTCGCCGCGACCGGTGTGGCATCCCTCGTGTTCGTGACCCATCGCGCCGACCTGCTCTCGGCGACCCGCAACCTGCCGCAGACGAAGCTCCGCTCCACCGCGCGCCGGCCCATGGTCGAGACCGAAGAGGGCCTGCGCTTCCAGACCGCGGAGAACCGGGGCGCGCCCCGGGCCTGGCTGGTCAGCGGACAGCAGATGAAGGCCGAGAACCGCTCGATCCTGCTCGAGGTGATCGTGCGCGTGCTGTTCCACACGATCATCCTCGTGTCGATCTATCTGCTCTTCGCCGGTCACAACCTCCCCGGCGGGGGCTTCGCCGGAGGACTCGTCGCGGGGATGGCGCTGGTGATGCGATACATCGCCGGCGGGCGCTGGGAGCTGGGGGCAGCCGCGCCCGCCGACGCCGGACGACTGCTCGGCGGAGGGCTGGTGCTCGCCGTGGGAGCCGCCCTGCTGCCGCTGTTCTTCGGCCTGGCGCCGCTGCAGAGCGCGGTGTGGGAGGCGGAGGTGCCGCTTCTCGGTCACCTCGAATTCGTCAGCTCGACCGTCTTCGACGTCGGCGTCTACCTGGTCGTCATCGGTCTCGTGCTCGACGTGCTGCGCAGCCTCGGCGCCGAGGTCGACCGTCAGACCCTGGAGATGCGCAGTCGGGGGGTGGTCATCTGATGGATGTCTCCCTCACCCTCATCGTGATCATGGCCGTGCTCTTCGCCGCCGGCGTCTACGCGATGATGGAGCGCAGCCTCACCCGCGTGCTCATCGGGTTCCTGCTGCTCGGCAACGCCACCAACCTGCTGCTGCTGATAGTGATGGGCGTGCCGGGGTCTGCGCCGTTCTATGCCGAGGAGGGGGCGGTGAGCGACCCGCTGCCGCAGGCGCTGACGCTCACGGCGATCGTGATCACCTTCGCCGTCTCGGCGTTCCTGCTCGCCCTCATCTACCGTTCCTGGCAGCTGGGGCAGGCTGACACCGTCGAGGACGACCCCGGCGACATCGCGGTGCGCGAGCGCACGGATGCCGAGGAGGACCTCTTCGACGACGAGTCGACCGTCGAGGAGGAGGAGGCGACCACCGACTTCGTCGGCGTCACCACCGCTCCCATCACCGTGCTGAACATGCGCGACCACCCCGCCATCATCGACGACGCCCCGGTGAACGTTCCGGATGCCCCTTCAGAGCGCTCAACGGCACAGCACCGCTCACGGGCGCAGGACGACGAGAGCGAGGATCGCTCATGAGCGCGCTCGTCCCCCTCATCGTGATGCTGCCCCTGCTCGGGGCCGCCATCACCCTCGTCTTCGGCCGCAGTCCACGTCTGCAGGTCGTCGTGACGACCGCCACGCTCGTGGCGGTCTCGATCATCGCCGCGGTGCTGCTGGTGGCGGTGGATGCCTCAGACCAGCCCCTCGCGGTCTCGGTGGGCGGCTGGCCCGTGCCGTTCGGCATCATCCTCTACGTCGACCGCCTCGCCGCGCTGCTCGTGCTCATCTCGAGTATCGTGCTGCTCGCTGTGCTGCTCTTCTCGATCGGCCAGGGCGCCGCGGACGGCGACGAGGAGACGCCGATCTCGATCTTCAACCCGACGTACCTGATTCTCGCCGCGGGCATCTTCGACGCCTTCATCGCCGGCGACCTGTTCAACCTGTACGTCGGGTTCGAGATCCTGCTCGTCGCCTCATACGTGCTGATCACCCTGGGCAGCACCGAGTCCCGCATCCGGACCGGGGCGGTGTACATCGTCGTCTCGCTCGTGTCGTCGATCCTCTTCCTCGCCGCCATCGCGATGATCTACGGCGCCGTGGGCACGGTGAACATGGCTCAGATCGCCGAGCGCGTGGCGCAGCTGCCGCAGGAGACGCAGCTGGTGCTGCACCTCATCCTGCTGATCGCCTTCGGCATCAAGGCCGCCATCTTCCCGGTGTCGTTCTGGCTGCCCGACTCGTACCCGACCGCGCCCGCACCGGTCACCGCGGTGTTCGCCGGCCTGCTGACCAAGGTCGGCGTGTACGCGCTGATCCGCACCGAGACGCAGCTGTTCGCGAGCAACGACATCAACACGCTGCTGCTGATCGTCGCGCTCGCCACCATGGTGATCGGAGTGCTCGGCGCCGTCGCACAGGCGGAGCTGAAGCGGATCCTGTCGTTCACCCTGGTCAGCCACGTCGGCTACATGATCTTCGGTCTGGCGATCGCGACGGAGGATGCCATCGGCGCCACGGTGTACTACATCGTGCACCACATCGTCGTGCAGACGACGCTCTTCCTCGCCGTCGGGCTCATCGAGCGCAAGGCCGGCAGCACGTCGATCCTGCGGGTGAGCGGACTGATGAAGGCGGCGCCGGTGCTGGCTGTGCTGTACTTCGTGCCCGCCATCAACCTCGGCGGTCTGCCGCCGTTCTCGGGGTTCATCGGCAAGGTCGCGCTCTTCGAGGCCGCGGCCGCGGTGGGCACACCGCTGATGATCGTGCTCATCTTCGGCGGCATCGTCACGTCCCTGCTCACCCTGTACGCACTGATGCGGGCGTGGAACCTGGCGTTCTGGCGCGAAGACGACGGGGGCGCCGAGAACGACGCACGCATCGAGTACCTCGGCAACGCACCGGCGGCCGACGAGCAGGGTGAGACGCGCGAGATCCCCCCGATCATGACGTATGCCACAGCGGGCATGGTCACGGTGACCGTCGCGCTCACCGTCTTCGCCGGTCCGCTCTACGCTATCTGCGACCGCATCGGCACCGGTCTGCTGCAGCCCGTGACCCTCGAGCAGATCGATGAGGGGGCCGGCTGATGAAGACCGAGACCCGCCGCCGAATCGTCCGCGACATCCTGCTGCAGCTGCCGTTCATGATCTGGCTCGTGCTGCTGTGGATGCTGCTGTGGCACCAGTTCACGCCGCTCGCGGTCGTCACGGGCATCCTGGTGGCGATCTTCGTCACCCGCGTCTTCCGCCTGCCGACGGTCGAGCTGGTCGGCCGCGTGAACGTCTGGCACTCGCTGGTGTTCATCGCGCTCTTCCTCGGCGCGGTGGTGATGGGCGCGGTCAGCGTGACGATCCAGGTGTTCGACTTCCGGCGCCAGCCCGGCGCGGCGATCATCGAGATCCCGCTGCGCTACGCCGACGACATCCTCACCACGCACGTCGCCGTGACCGCGTCGCTCATCCCCGGATCGCTCGTCGTCGAGAGCGACCGCAACCGGCGCATCCTGTACCTGCATGTCATCGGCGTGCGCGACCGCGACGAGGTCGACCGATTCCGCGAGGGAGTGCTGCGCTGGGAGCGGCGCATCGTGCGCGCGGTCGGCACACCCGAGCAGTACCGGGCGCTCAAAGCCGATCAGAGTGGAGCCACACGATGAACCCGCTGCTCATCGCGATCTTCGTCCTCTTCGGTGTCGCGGGCATCCTCTGCGTGGTCCGCATCGTCCGCGGCCCGTCGATCCTCGACCGCACCGTCGCCTCCGATGTGCTGCTGACCGAGGTGATGTGCGTGCTCGGCGCCGATATGGCGCTCAACGGGCACACCCGCAACATCCCGGTGATGCTCATCATCGCGGCCGTCGGCGTCTTCGCATCCATCTCCGTCGCCCGCTACGTCGCACGAAGGGACAACACGACACCATGACCGTGACATCGTTCCTCGAGATCGCCGTGCCGGTGCCGGTCGCCGAGACCATCGCGCTGATCCTCGTGCTGCTCGGCGCCATCCTCTGCCTCTCGGCGGCAGTGGGCCTGCTGCACTTCCGCGATGTGCCGAGCCGGCTGCATGCGGGCACCAAGCCGCAGGTGCTCGGTCTGGTGCTGATCTGCCTGGCGATCGCCGTCTCGCAGCGCACGATCGGGGGGATGCTGCTCGGGCTGCTGATCGTCATCCCCGTGATCCTGCTGCAGTTCGCGACTGCGCCGCTGTCGGCGCACATGGTGGGCCGGCAGGCGTACCGCAACGGCACGATCCAGGCGCACAGCCTCGTCGTCGACGAGTACGCCGAGTCGAAGCAGACCCCGCCCGCCGCGGGCTGACCCGGTCGGCCCGCGGGAAGCCCGGGTCAGAGGCCGCGGACGAACCGCTTGATGGTGTCCGCCGCGCCGCCGGAATCGCTGATCAGCGTGCCGTGACCGTGATCGGGGATCTCGGCGAAACGGGCATCCGGAACCATGTCGACGATCTCCCGGCACCAGGTCATCGGGGCGAGCGGATCGCGCTGCCCGCGCACGACGAGCACCGGCACGCCCACGCGCGGGTACGCGTTCTCGGGTGTGTGCACGATCGTCGCCTTCATCTTGCGCACGAGGTGCGGTCCGCCGCGCAGGTACTCCCGCGCGCCTCGCCACAGCACCTCGGGTCGTTCGCGCAGCAGATCCCAGAGCAGATAGCCGGCTTGGGCCCGGATGCTGCGCGACGCGCTGTTCACGGTCGGGCCGGCGAGCACGAGCCCGGAGACGACATCGGGGTGGCGCACTGCGATCTCAGCCGCGATCTGGCTGCCCATCGAGTGTCCCATGATCACGGCGTCGTCGATGCGACGACTGCGCAGGTAGGCGGCGATCAGGTCGGCGTGCCGCTCCATCGTGAGGGTGCGCGGGGGCTCCGGCGCCTCGCCGAAGCCGGGCAGGTCGAGCCCGATCACGCGCCCGTCGAGGTGCTGCGTGAAGTCGAGGTACACGCTGCGGCCCATGCCGATGCCGTGCACCAGCACGATCGGGCGCGGGCCGGTGCCGAAGTCCTCGTGGACCAGCGTCGCGCCGGCGTACGTGAACTCGCCGATGTCGGCGACGGTGCCCTCGGGTGCGAGCAGGCGTTCGGGCATCGCTCTACGCTACCCAACCGAGGGTGAGCGCAAGCCGACCGACATCCTCTCCGCTACCCGGCAGGGGTGAGCACCAGCCGATCGACGGTCGCCTTCTCCACCGCCTTCTTCGAGAACGCCCAGGGCTTCTGGATGCCCTTGGCCCAGTCACCGGTCTGGTCCGTGTAGTGCGCGTTGAACGCGTGACCGCTCGCGCCGGTGAGGTGGTTCCACGTCGACGCGTCGAAGTCGTCGAGATCGATGACCATCCGCATCGAGGGCACGGTGACCGTGGCGTACGACTCGCCCAGGCGCCAGCCGGTGGCGTTCACCACCGAGGCGCCGCCGCCCACCGGATACGGTCCGCGGTTGAACAGCATCTCGATCGGGGCGATGCCCGAGGTGCCGAGGGTCGAGTGGGTCAGCGAGAGCGCGTGCAGGTCGCCCCAGCGCCACGCGGTCACGTCTTCGCCCTGCAGCTTCGCGAGCTCGTCGTAGGCCTGATCCGCCGACAGCGCGAGCATCGACTCCATGCCGTCGACATCGAGACGCTCGTTCTGCCACAGGGGGTCGTTCTCGTCTTCGAGCATCTGGCCGACGACCGTGAACAGGCGACCCTGGTCGCCCACCGGCATCGAGACCTCCCGGTCGATGAAGACGTTGTGCACCAGGTTCGACCAGAGCACGTTCGCGTATGCCGCGGCGGGGGAGTCCGGTGAGTTCTGCGCATCCCAGGTGCGCAGCAGGTCCACGGCGGCCTTCGGCCCCTTCCGCTGCACCGGCACGCCGTCCATGACCGCGGCGAGCTGCTTGCCGATCCACATCTCGTCGTCCATCTGAATGTCGCGCATGTCCTGAGCAGTGAGCGGAGCAGCCGCGGCCCGGCGCTCGATCAGATGCGCGATGCGCGCGGCGCGGTACCCGTAGTCCCAGTCCTTCGAGAGGAAGTAGTCGTAGTCGTCGCCGACGATCGCGTTGTTGGCCGTGACGATGTAGCCCTCGCGGGGGTTGTACGACACGGGCAGCTCGTCGAACGGGATGAAGCCCTGCCAGTCGTAGCTGCTGTCCCAGCCCGGCTGCGGCAGGGTGCCGTCGCCGGCGCCCCGGATCGGCAGGCGACCCGGCGCCTGGTAGCCGATGTTGCCCTCGAGATCGGCGTAGATCAGGTTCTGCGCGGGTACATCGAAGAGGGATGCCGCCCGGCGGAAGCCCGCGAAATCCTCGGCCAGGTTCATCGCGAACAGGGCGCTGGAGGTCGTTCCGGGGTCGAGCGCCGTCCACCGCAGGCTGACCGCGGTGTCGCCGGCAGGGGCGCCAGGTGCGCCCTCGAGCGGCAGTGGGGCGCCGCCGGCGCCGACCACAGGATCCTCGCCGATGGCGGTGAAGTCGTCGGTGAGGCCGGAGATGATCGGGCCGTGCGCGGTCCGCCGGATGGTCAGCGGCACATCGTCGCCACCGGCCACCTTGATGACGTCCTCCTCGACCTCGAGTGGGGCGAGGGCACCGTCGCGCCAGTACGAGTCGCCCTCGAGCTTCTCCACGTACAGATCGGCGACGTCGGTGGTGAGGTTGGTGAAGCCCCACGCGATCTTCGCGTTGTGCCCGATCACGACGCCCGGCATGCCGGAGAACGAGAATCCGCCGACGTCGAACGGGCACGCCTCGCTGAGCTTCCGGCACTTCAGCTGCACCTGGTACCAGACCGACGGCAGCGCTGCGCCCAGGTGCGGGTCGTTCGCGAGCAGCGGCATCCCGCTCTCAGTCAGATCACCCGACACCACCCACGAGTTCGAGCCGATGCCCTCTCCGGCGCCACTGAGCAGCATGCTGGCCGCCTCGATTACGCTGTCTGCCTCGCGCCACTCGACGGCGTGCAGCGCGTCGGTGATCTCCGCCTCCCCGTCGGTGGAGAACGATGCCGGGGCGGCGTCGGTCGCGACCGGGTCGACGGCGGAGATCTCGGGCACGATCACCGGGTTCTTCTCGAACGGGTAGTCGGGATAGAGCTTCTTCACCAGCTCGGCGGTCTGCTCGGTCGTCTCACCCGCCTCCATGAGACGGCCCGCGAGCAGGGCGCGGTCGGTCTCATCCTCGATGTTGGTGCGGAGGTCCCACGCCATCGCCTTCAGCCAGGCGACGGAATCGGCGGGCTCCCACGGCTCGGGCTCGTACCCGGGGGTCTGGATGCCGAGGACGGCATACTCGAGCGAGAGCTCCGCTCCCGACCCTGACGAGAGGTAGGCGTTCACGCCGTCGGCATACGCCTGGTAGTAGCCGAGCGTCTTCTCGTCGAGCGCCTCGACCTCCTGCTCGGCGACCGCGCGCCAGCCCAGGGTGCGCAGGAACTTGTCGGTGCCGACCTGAGAGGCGCCGAACATCTCCGCCACCCGGCCCGAGGTGACGTGCCGGCGGAAGTCCATCTCGAAGAAGCGATCCTGCGCGTGCACGAAGCCCTGAGCGTAGAGAAGATCCTCTGCTGTCGAGGCGGTGATGGTCGGGATGCCGCGGTCGTCGCGCTGCACGACCACCGACTTCTGCAGGCCCTTCATCGACAGCTCGCCCGACGTCTGGGGGAACGATCGCTGGATGGTCCAGGTGAGGAAGAACGCGGCGGCGACGGCGACCACCACGATGGCGGCGACGACGAGGAACGCGATCCTTCCGATGCGTGCAGCGAGGCTGCGGGGTCGCGCAGCAGCGGGGATATCGGTCGTCATCGGCGGAAAGTCCTCAAGGGTAGGTGGGACTGCGTGTCACGTAGTCCGGGTGCGCGTCTCGGGAAAGCGCGTGCCCTGGCATCCTACCCACTCGCCGAACGAGATCACATGAGCTTCGTCGACTCCAGCGCCGCGAGCATCTTCTGGTTGCTGCGGATGAACGGACGGCGCAGCACGAGTCCCAGCAGCAGCGCCGGCAGGATGAAAGCGAGCAGCCAGCCGAGCGACACCCAGTAGTCGTTCTGGTAGATGCCGGCGATCGCCGAGCGCATCGCGTTCACCGCGTGCGTCGCCGGCAGGAACGGACTGATGCTCTGGAACCACTGTGGCAGCACCTGCAGCGGGTACGCCCCTCCCGATCCGGAGATCTGCATGACCAGCAGCAGCACCGCCAGCGCCTTGCCCGCGTTGCCGAAGGTGACGACGAGGGTGTAGATGATCAGCGTGAACACGAGCGATGCGACCCACCCGGCGAGGATGAGCAGGAACGGATGCTGGGGCTGCACCTGCGTGAACAGCACGCTGCCGAGACCGAGCAGCGAGCTCTGCAGGAACCCGACGACCGCGAAGATGCCGAACCGCCCGAGATAGGTCTCGGTGGGGGAGAGATCGGGAAGCCCGGTGCTGCCGCCGCGCGGCGGGTCGACGCGGATCGCGACCGAGGTCAGCAGCGCACCGACCCACAGGGCGAGCACCGTGTAGAGCGGAGTCATGGCGGCGCCGAAGCTGACGACCGAGTACACCGGCACCCGCGTGAGCTCGACGGGCTCGGCGAGATGCGCTGCGAGCGCGTGGGGATCTGCGCCGATCAGCTCGGTCAGCTCGGTCAGGTCGCCCGTGTCGATCGCGGTCGTGAGGGCCGAGGCGAGCTGGTCGAACCGGTCGGCGGTCTCGGTGAGCGACTCCGAGATGCCGGACGTGAGCCCCTCGGCATCCGTCAGCGTCGAGCCGGTCGACGACGACCCGGTGAGCGCCCCCGCGGCCGATGACAGATCGTCGCCGATCGAGTCGACCCCGCCGCTGATGCTCGCGAGCATCGACGCGAGGGCGTCGAGCTTCGGGCGCAGGCTGTCGGTGTACGAGCGCCGGGCGTCGTCGACGGCGGCCTTCGCCTGAGCGGTCAGCTGCTCGATCTCGGCGCGGGTGCTCTGGCTGACGGTGCTGGACGCGGTGATCTGCGCGGCGGCGGCGTCGAGGCGCTGCTGCAGAGCCGTTTGCCGGGCGATTGCGGCGTCGATGGCGGACACCGACGCGTCGAACGCGTCGAGCGCGCTCTCGGGCAGCAGCGGACGCACGTCGCGGACCAGCCCGTCACGCAGCGTCTGCAGCTGATCGATCTGCGTCTGCACTCGACCCGCCAGCGCGGTGATGGTGCGGGCGGCGCTCTCCGACTGCGAGTTCATGGTCGCGAAGACCTGGCCGATGCTCTCGGACACCGATTGATAGCTGTCGGACGTGCCCTTCAGGGCCGCGTCGAGCGACGACATGGTCGACGACAGCACGTCCTTCAGCGAGGCGGCTGCGTCTTTCCCGCCACCGAGCGCGCCGCGGGCGTCGCGCAGCGCGTCGCCGGAGGTGCTGACCAGCCCCGATGCGCTGTCGACAAGAGGTCTGCTCGAGGAGATGAGCGAGGTGAACATGTCAGCCGTCGCAGACCCCGCGCGCAGCTGCGCGGCCACCGATTCGACCCGTGCCTGCAGCCTCGACAGGGCGGCCTGGGTGTCGGCGTCGTCGAGGTAGTCCGACAGCGAGGTGATGATGTTCAGACCCGCTTCGCTGAGCGTCTCGGTGAACACCTCGTTGATCCTCTTCGTGACCTCGCTGGCGCCCTGACCGGTGATCTTCGGCGCCAGCGCGTTCTTCTTCTCGTTGAGGTAGTAGTCGATGCGCGTGCGATCGGCGCCGTTCGTGTAGAACGTCATCATGTCGGCGCTGAAGGTCGTCGGCAGCACGATCGCCGCGTAGTACTCGCCCGACCGGGTGCCGTCGATCGCGTCGTGCTCGGAGGTGATGACCCAGTTCAGGTCGTCATTGGCGCGCAGGGTCGAGACGACCTGTTCGCCGACGTTGATCCTCAGCGGCATGAGGTCGCTCTGATACCCGTCGTCGACGTTGGCGACCGCGACGGTGAGGTTGCGGGTGTTCTCGAACGGGTTCCAGCTGGCGATCACGTTGAACCAGGTGAACAGCGACGGGATGACGACGAGACCGAACAGCACGATGAGGGCCATCACGCTGCTCATCGCGCGTCGAAGGTCATGCCGCATGACGGCGAGGGCGTTGCTCACTTGTCGTCCTCCGTCGTGTTCGGCTGGTCGGGTTCATCGGATGCGAAGTGATCTGATGCCGGGTCATCGGACACCGTTTCGGGATGCTCTGCATCGGCGCGCTCGGGTTCCAAGGCGTGACCGTCGCCGGGCGTTTCCGGACCGTCCGCGGCGAACAGCTCGTCGAGGACGATCGTGTCGTCATCCGGACCGGGCTCGACGGCGACGTCGTGCTCCGGGGGTGCGTCGGGTCGGGCATCCGGATGCTCGAGCACGGCCGTGCGCGTCGTCGGGGCGGGGTCATCGTCGGCAGACACCGCTGCCGCTGCGGCATCGGCCGAGACAGCGGGGCCCACCGATGAGTGTGTGTCGCCGTCGGAGTCGGTCAGCAGCTCGCCCTCCGAGGAGTTCTCGACGGCGAGGGCGCGGCGCAGCTCGGCATCCGGCATCTCGCTCACATCGGCGGCCTGCTCGATGCTCTGCCTGATGTACTCGAGGGCGACGACGAAGCCGATCAGCAGCAGGCACCAGAGCGCGCCGAGACCGAGCACGACCGCCTTGGCATCCGGGACCAGCCATCCGCACAGCGCCAGCACGACCAGCCCTGCCGCGCCGACGAGCAGCGTGAGGCGCAGACGCGTCGTGTAGTGCTCGCCGAAGCGCCGCGCGCGCTGCGCGACATCGGCGCGGAACCCATCGCCGTCGGTCAGCGCCCGGATGATCTCCGGGGTGCGGCGGCGTCCGGTGATCTGCACGTCTTCGCTGACCATGAGCTCGGTCTCGGCAAGGCGCCGGTTGAAGAGGAGGGTGAAGTTGCCGAGCCGGCCGCGCAGGAACAGACCGAGCACCCACGCCAGCGCGACGAAGATCGCCAGCATGCCCATGAAGCCCCACCAGTGGCCGCCGTAGAACCCGCTGATGGTCTCGCGCATGGCGTCGATGCCGTAGGTGAACGGCAGGAAGGGATACAGCCCGCGGAAGAAGTCGGGCATCATCTCGATCGGGTACAGGCCCGAGGCGCCGGGGATCTGCACGATCACCAGCAGGATGCACAGGCCCTTCCCGACGATGCCGAAGCACACCGACAGGGCGTAGATGATGCTGAGGTAGGCGAGTCCGATCAGCACCCCGGTGCCGACGTACGCGAAGGCGTTCGCCGTCTGCACGCCGATGACGAGGTTGCCGACGCACACCAGCACCGCCTGGAACACGGCGATCGTGGCGAACAGCAGCCAACGGCCGACATACGCCTGGCGCACGCTGATGCCTTCGACACCCTCCCGGTCGACCTCGACCCGCATGATCACCATCAGCACGAAGGCGCCGATCCAGAGCGAGAGATTGGTGAACAGCGCCGCCATGGCCGAGCCGTACGCCGCCGTCGGGAACATCACCTTCGTGTTCACCTCGACCGGTGAGGCCATGAACCGCGCGATCTCGTCGGGCTCGAGGCCGCTGACCGTGCTGAGCTTGTTCCAGATCTCCGCCGATCCGAGAGCGAGCACGTCGGTGCGCACGGTGCCGAGCGCGGTCTCGGCGGACGCCAGGCTGCCGTCGAATGCCGTGAGGGCGTCGGAGGTGCCGGCGAGCTGCGTCTTCAACCCGCCGAGCAGGCTCTGCGCCTGGGCGACCTGGGTGCGCTGCGCGCCGAGGGCCGACGAGAACGCGTCGGCGCTCGCCGCGAGCTGCGACATCGCCCGGTTCAGCTGCGGGACGCTCTGTGTGAGGGCGTCGCGGATGGCGGTGGCCGAGCTCGCCGCCTGGCCGACGGCGCCGTTCACACTGTCGGCGGCGCCGGTGACGGCGGTGATCGTGCTCGACACGTCGGCGGTCAGCTGCGTGAGGTCCGAGAGCACCTGCTGATCGGCGGCATTGCGCTGCTGCAGCTCAGCGATCGCCGCGCTGAGGCGCTGCGCGGCGTCGGATCCGGGCTCGACGCTCTCGAGCGCCGCCTGCAGCTCGTCGAGGGCTGCGGCGTTGGTCTTGATCACCGCGTTCAGGTCGTCGGCCGTCGTGCCGACGGCGGCGTTCGCCTGCTGCAGCCCGGATGCCAGGGTCGCGATCGACCCGTTCATCTTCGCCGCGGCATCGGCGATGAGAGTCGAGCCGGACACGTACGCCGAGGTGACGCTGTCGGTGACGGTGAGCAGCTCCTGCTGCGCCTCGGCGGCGATCTGCTGCGCCTGCCCGACGGCCGTCTGCACCTCGCCGAGTGTGCGGTCGACCTTGCCGAGAGTGGCGGATGCCCGGTCTATGCCGCCAGCGGCATCTGCCAAGCCGGTCTGCAGACCCGCGAGACGATCACGAGCCGTCGAGACCTTGCCGGCCGCGTCGTCGAGTGCGCTGACCGTGGAGTCGCGTGCACCGGTGAGGCGGTCTTCGGCATCCAGCCCCGCGTCCTTCAGCTGCTCGCTGACCGCCTCGGCGACCGTCGAGACGAAGGTGCTGTTGATCTGGTTGTCGAGGGTGGACGCGCCCACATCGGTGATCTTCGGCGCGATCGCGCTGGCCTTCTCGTTCACGAAGTACTTCAGCTCGGGACGGGTGAAGTCGCCGGTCGTGATGCTGAGGAAGTCGTGGCTGAAGTCGGGCGGGATGATGATCGCCGCGTAGCTGCGTCCGCTGCGAACGGCATCCATCGCCTCGTCCTCATCGACGAAGTCCCAGCCGAGCTCATCGTTCTGCTTCAGCTCGCCGACGAGCTCGCCGCCGATGTCGATGTGACCGGTCAGGTCGGAGGACGCCCCCGCGTCCTGGTTGACGATCGCGACGCTCACCTGCTGCGTGTTCGAGTAGGGATCCCAGAACGCGACGATGTTGAACCACGCGTACAGCGACGGAGTGACGATGACGCCGATGATGATGATCCACGCCTTGCTGACGCGTGCCAGCCGGCCGAGGTCGCGGCGGTAGACGCTCCAGGCGTTCGGCTTGGCGTCGGTGTTCGTATCACTCACGCGGGGATCTCCGTGATGTCGGGGTGGGCGGTGAGCAGCTCGTCGGTCTCGCGCCACGATAGTCCGGCGATGCTCAGCACCGTGCGCACAGCGAGGTTCGCGGCCCCGCTGCTGGAGGCGTCGGTGCGCGAGACGACCGTGCGAGCAACCTCTTCGATCAGGCGCGAGAGTGTCGGGGCCGCGACGTCGGTGCGGAAGCTGCCGTCATCCTGACCGCGCTGCACGAGCTGCGCGACCGCTCGGCGCAGCGGCGCGAGAGCATCGGCGGTGTGCTCGACGTGGGCTTCGTCGAGGGCGAGCGCGGCGGCGAACTGCACGTGCGCGGCCTCCTGCCACAGACGAGCGGTGAGCCGGGCGAGGGCGATGCGGGCGTCGGCGTCTGCGGTCGACTCGGCGATGGCGTTGAAGCGCTGAGCGCCGGTGCTGATCAGCTCGCGGATCAGGGCGTCGCGGTCGTCGAAGTGACCGTACAGGGTGCGCCGGCTCAGACCCGCGCTGCGCGCGATGACGTCGACGCTCGCATAGGGGTCGAGTGCGAGCGTGCTGCGCGCGGCGTCGAGGATGCCTGCGCGGTTGGCGCGCGCGTCAGAACGAGGAGGGCGGGGCATCCCTCAAGAATAACTATGTTGCACACTTGTGTGCAACATAGATGGTCTGAGGGGGACGTGGGGATCAGTCGGTGCCGGAGTCGAAGGCCGCGCCCTCGGATGCCAGATCGACCGCCTCGGCGAACTGCTCGTCGTCGGTCTCGGACGCGGAGATCTCGGCGGCCTGACCCGCGGTGACCTTGCCGACCAGCTCGCCCGTGGCGCCGCCGACCAGGCCGAGGCCCGCGTACTGCTCGAGGCGTGAACGCGAGTCGGCGATGTCGAGGTTGCGCATGGTGAGCTGACCGATGCGATCGACCGGGCCGAATGCCGCGTCGCCCACGCGCTCCATCGACAGCTTCTCGGGACCGTACGACAGGTTCGGCGACACGGTGTCGAGGATGGTCCAGTCGTCGCCGCGGCGCAGACGCAGCGTGACCGTGCCCGAGATCGTCAGGCCGACCCAGCGCTGGATCGACTCGCGCAGCATGAGCGACTGCGGCTCGAGCCAGCGGCCCTCATACATCAGCCGGCCGAGACGGCGGCCCTGCTCGTGATAGGTCGCGAGCGTGTCTTCATTCAGGATGCCGTTGACCAGGCGCTCGTACGCGATGAACAGCAGCGCCATGCCGGGTGCCTCGTAGATGCCGCGCGACTTCGCCTCGATGATGCGGTTCTCGATCTGGTCGCTCATGCCCAATCCGTGGCGCCCACCGATGGTGTTCGCCTCCATGACGAGCGCGACCGGGTCGCTGTACTCGGTGCCGTTGATGGCGACCGGGCGCCCGCCCTCGAACGTGATCGTCACGTCTTCGGTGGCGATCTCGACCGACGGGTCCCAGAACTTCACGCCCATGATCGGGTCGACGGTCTCGAGAGACACGTCCAGGTGCTCGAGGGTCTTCGCCTCGTGCGTGGCGCCCCAGATGTTGGCATCCGTCGAATACGCCTTCTCGGCCGAATCGCGGTACGGGAATCCGCGCTCGACGAGCCACTCGCTCATCTCCTGGCGGCCGCCGAGCTCGGTCACGAAGTCGGCGTCGAGCCACGGCTTGTAGATGCGCAGCCGGGGGTTGGCCAGCAGGCCGTAGCGGTAGAACCGCTCGATGTCGTTGCCCTTGTAGGTCGAGCCGTCACCCCAGATGTCGACGCCGTCGTCGCGCATCGCGCGCACGAGCAGCGTGCCGGTGACGGCACGGCCGAGCGGGGTGGTGTTGAAGTACGTCTTGCCGCCCGAGCGGATGTGGAAGGCGCCGCACTGCAGGGCGACGAAGCCCTCTTCGACGAGTGCGGTCCTGGCATCCACCAGACGCGACTCCTCGGCGCCGTACTCGAGCGCGCGGCCGGGGATCGAGGCGATGTCGCTCTCGTCGTACTGGCCCAGGTCGCCGGTGTAGGTGAAGGGCACGGCGCCCTTCTCGCGCATCCATGCGACGGCGACGGAGGTGTCGAGCCCTCCGGAGAAAGCGATGCCGACCTTTTCGCCGACGGGGAGGGACTGGAGCACCTTGGACATGGATTGAAGTCTATCGGCGCTGCGGCGTGTCGCCCTGCCGGGTGGCAGAGGCACGCGCTGCACAGGAGATCGCGCGGAACGCAGGAGCATTCTGCCGAGATCCTCCTGCGTTCCATGCAGACTCCTGCGTTCCGTGCGCTCGGCCGGCCCCGCGACCCGAGTAGCGTGGAGGCCATGGGTCAGGCGGTGCTGTGGGGAGCGGTGGCGGCATCACCGCTGCTCGTCGGCGCACTGCTCGCGCTCGTGCGCAGATGGCCCGATCGCCTGCTCGGCATCATCCTCGGCTTCGGCGCCGGCGCGCTGATGGCCTCCATCGCCTTCGAGCTGTGGGAGCAGGGCGTTGAGCTCGCCGGCAATCTGCCGCTGATCATCGGCGTCGCAGCGGGCGCGCTCTGCTACTACGTCGCCGCCCGGATCCTCGATGCGCGTCAGGCGAAGAAGAAGACGGATGCCGGTGGCGGCTCGCTCGCGATCGGAGCGCTGCTCGACGGCATCCCGGAGCAGCTCGTGCTGGGCATCGGCCTCGCGTCCGGCGAGGGCGTCGGTGTGGCGCTGGTCGTCGCCATCCTCGTCTCGAACCTGCCCGAGTCGATCGGCTCGGCCTCCGACCTGCTGGCCGGCGGCATGCGGCGCAGCCGCGTGGTGCTGCTGTGGGCGGGAGTCACGGTGATCTGCGCGCTCGCGACCGTGGGCGGGTTCGCCCTTGCATCCCTCGTCGGAGACGGCTTCCGCGCCGGTGCCAATGGCTTCGCGGCGGGAGCCCTCCTTGTCATGCTCGTGGACTCGATGGTGCCCGAGGCGCAGAAGAAGGCGACGGAGTCGACCGGACTCGCGACGGTGATCGGGTTCGCGTTCGCGGCCTGGCTCGCGCTCGCCGCCTGAGTCGCGCGACTCTGCACGCGGCGGGGGCGCACACGATGCGCAGGAGATCGCTCGAAACGCAGGAGGATCTCAGCGGATCGCTCCTGCGTATCGAGAGAAGTCCTCCCTTTCGGGTGGGCGCTCAGGCCAGGCGCGCGGCGAGCCAGGCTGCCTGGCGCTGCCAGTGCACGCCCTGACCGCCCTCGTGCTCGTTGAACGGGTACTCGACCACCTCGGCCCCGCCTCGGTGGTGGTTGGCGGCGGCGTACACGGTGGACGGCGGGCAGATCGGATCCATCAGGGCGACCGAGTACAGCGCGGGCGCCTCGGCGCGAGAGGCGAAGTTCACGCCGTCGAAGTACGACAGGGTCTCGAAGGCCTGCGCCACGGCATCCCGATGCACCGAGAGGTAGCGCACGATCTCCTGGTACGGATCCGCGTCCGTCATCCCGACCGCGCGCTCGAAGTGGCACAGGAACGGCACGTCGGGCATCACCCCCACCAGCCCCTCGCTGAGTCCGGCAACCGCGAGCGCGATGCCGCCGCCCTGGCTGCCGCCGGTGACGGCGATGCGATCGGCATCCACCTCGGGGAAGGCGCGGACCGCGTCGATCAGCAGCACCGCGTCGGTGAACACCCGGCGGTAGTAGTACTGCTCGGGGTCGTCGATGCCGCGGGTCATGAACCCGGGCGCGGAGGCGCCGGTGCCGTGCGGGTCCGGCGTCGCGCCGCCCGTGCCCCACCCGCTGCCCTGACCGCGCGTGTCCATGAACACCCAGGCGTAGCCGGATGCGGCCCAGCCGAGGCGCTCGTGCGGCAGACCGCGCCCGCCGCCGTAGCCGTTGTACTCCACGACGGTGGGCAGGGGCCCGGTCGCACCGGCGGGCACGACGAGCCAGCCGCGCACGCGGTCGCCGCCGAATCCGCTGAACGACAGGTCGTACACGTCGACGAGCGTCAGCGGGGTATCGATCCGGGTGCGCTCGGCAGGCACGGCCAGCCGGCGCGACGACTCGAGGGTGCGCTGCCAGAACGAGTCGAAGTCGTCCGGCTCGGCGACGCTGGGGCGGTACGAGCGCAGCTCGGCGGGGGAGAGATCGAAGCGAGGCATGATGATCAGCCCGCCGCGATGAACAGGCGGCCGCCTCCGTTGATACGCACCGCGGCCGGGCGCGAGATCAGCACGGCGCGACCCCGCGGCACCGAGATGCTCTCATCGCCGGACGCCAGCTCGAACTCGCCGTCGGTCGCGAGGGCGATGGCGGGGCCGTCCAGCGCTATCTCGCCGTCGGCTTCGACCGTGTAGAGCTCGAACCCGGGATCGTCGGCGGTGTCGCGCTCGGTCGGACGGAGGACCCGGATGCCGTCGGACACGACCTGGGGAACCAGACGCGGGTCTCCGCCCTCACGCGCGTCGAGCACGCGGTCGAGCTCGACCGTGTCGATGTGCTTGCCGGTGAGCCCGCCGCGCATGACGTTGTCGCTCGGACCCATCAGCTCGATACCGGAGCCGCGCAGGTAGGCGTGGATGTTGCCCGCAGGCAGCCACAGCGCCTCACCGGCGCGCAGCGTGAGGTGCTGCAGCATGAGCGCACCGAGGATGCCGGGGTCGGCCGGGTGGGCCTCGGCGATGCGCGCGAGCAGCGCGAACCGGGCATCCTGAGCCGCGACGGCCGTCACCGCGGCGACCAGCGCGGGCAGGCTCTCATCACCGGAGAGCAGCCAGAGGAAGGCGCTGCGGATGCCGTCGACTCCCCCCAGATGCTGCTGCCAGGTCGACAGGGCCGCCGACGCGGCCGAGTCGTGGATCAGGCCGGCCAGCGTCTGCAGGTCGTCGCGCACGTCGGCGGCGGGGCGGAACCCGCACAGCGCCTCGAATCCGTCGTGCAGCGCCACGATCATCTCGGGCTTGGCATGAGGGTCCCGGTAGTTGCGGTGCGGCGCATCGACCGGGACGCCGAGGGCGTTCTCGCGCTCGAAGCCCTCCTTCGCCTGCGCGGTGCTCGGATGCGCCTGCAGCGACAGCGGCTCTGCCGCGCACAGCACCTTCAGCAGGAACGGCAGGGCGGCTCCGGTCTCGCGCTCCCACGCGTCGAGGGTCGGCCAGGGTGCCTCGCCGACGACCGCGCTCGGCGCGGAGGGGTGCGCGCCGAGCCACAGCTCGGCTTCCTTGCGCCCGGTCGGGGCGGTGCCGCGCACGTGCGCGACGCCGTCGACCAGACCCCAGGCGTAGTCGCGTGGCGTGTTGTCGATCTCGAGGAACAGGGGGGTCGTCATGGTGCGGCTCCGATCGGGTGGTCAGATGGTGGGCTCAGCGCGTGCGCTCGACGAAGCGCTCGTGCAGCGGATGCGCGGTGCCGAGCGCTGCCAGGGCCACGGCGCCGTCGAGGCCGGATCCCGCGGGCGGGACGAACCGGGCATCCGGGCGCTCGGCGCGCACGGCGTCCTCGAACGCCGAGCGGATGACGTCGGAGCCGAACACGCCGCCGATCGCTCCGATGGCGGCGTCGGCAGGCGCGTCGGTGACCCGCAGCGCGGCCAGGGCTGCGGTCGCGAGCTCGGCGGCGGCGTCGCGGCAGATGCGGATCGAGACCTCGTCTCCGGATGCCGCGAGGGCGGCGGTCGGTGCAGCGAACGACGCGACGGTGCGCACCCGATCCTCGGACGACTGCAGCGCGACGTACGCCGTCTCGAGGTCGGGCCAGCGCTCCTGCACGACCGAGGTCAGCGCGGTGGAGGGGCCTCGGCCGTCGTGTGCGCGCATCACGGCATCCAGCGCGGCTCTGCCGATCCAGTAACCGCTGCCGGCATCGCCCATCATGTAGCCCCAGCCGTCGACGCGAGTCGAGTGCTCGGGGCCGACGCCGAGGGTCACCACTCCGGTGCCCGCCGCGACGACAGCGCCCTGCTGGTCGCCGAGCACCCCGAGGAACGAGGTGACCGAGTCGTGGGTCACGACGATGCGGTGCACCTCGGCGAGATCGGGGTGCTGCATCAGCGCATCCGCCTCGACATCGGCGGAGGTGAGACCCGAGACGCCGAAGGTCACCGTGTGCGGTGCCTGCGAGGTCACGCGCGTGACCTCCGCGACGACGGCCGCGAGCTGCGCCAGCAGCGGCCGGTCGGTGAGCACACCCGGGAACAGCCACTCCTGGGCCGTTGCGTCGGTCGCGGTCAGGCGGGTCTTGATACCCGTCTGGCCGGCGTCGATGGCGAGAAGCGTGTGCTCGGGCAAGTGGTCCCCTTGATCGTCGAAGGTCGCGCCGCGCGACCAGAAGCCAGCGTAGGACACCGCCGCCCGTCCGGGAGACGAAGATGTCAAGCCCCCTTCGCCGCAGGTGCGAAGACGATGTACTGGTCGCTCACTCCGCCCCCAGCGAAGGAGAACACCGTGACGTCCCTATGGCTCGACGACCAGCGTGAGCGCATCGCCTCCGACACCTTCGAACCCGGCGCGCGCTACGACGCGGTCGTCGCCGGAGCGGGGATCACCGGGCTCACAACCGCCCTTCTGCTGGCGCGAGCGGGACTCTCGGTCGCCGTGCTCGAAGCGCGCTTCGTGGGGGCGGTGTCGACCGGCAACACCACGGCGAAGCTGAGCCTGCTGCAGGGCAGCGTGCTCTCGGGCATCCTGTCGCGCGGGTCGAGCCACGTGCTCAAGGCGTACGTCGAGGGCAATCACGAGGGTCAGGCGTGGATGCTGCGCTACCTCGACGAGCACGGCGTCGCCGTGCAGCGCCGCGACGCCTTCACGTACGCCGGCACCGCCGACGGAGTGAAGAAGCTGGATGCCGAGTTCGAGGCGTGCCGGAAGGCCGGCCTCGAGGTCGAGCGGGTCGACACTCTCGACCTGCCGTTCGAGACGCACGGAGCGCTGCGCCTGCCCGACCAGGCTCAGTTCGACCCGATGGACGTGCTGCGCGCGCTCGCCGCAGACCTGCGCGAGCGCGGCGGGGTGATCATCGAGGGCGCCAGAGTCAAGGACGTCGACACCGGCGAGCCCAGCAAGGTCACGACCTCCCTCGGCGAGGTGTGGGCGGGCACGGTGGTGCTGGCCACGGGCATCCCGATCCTCGACCGCGGACTGTACTTCGCCAAGGTGAAGCCGATGCGCTCGTATGCGCAGGCGTATCGCGTGCCGGGCGCGGCGCTGCCGCAGGGCATGTACCTCTCGATCGATTCGCCGAGCCGGTCGCTGCGCACCGCACCGGCGGGCGGCTCCCTCGACGGGGCGGTGGGCGGTGAGGAGCTGCTCGTCGTCGGCGGCAACGGCCACGTCGTCGGCCGGGAGGACGACACGCAGCGCCTCGTCGACGACCTCGAGCAGTGGACTCAGCGGTACTTCCCCGGTGCCGAGCGCACGCACGCGTGGTCGGCGCAGGACTACCAGTCGATGAATCTGGTCCCGTTCGTCGGATGGATGCCGCGCACCGGCAAGCACATCGCGCTCGCGACGGGCTACAACAAGTGGGGCATGACCAACGGCGTCGCCGCGGCGCTGAGCATGACGGCCGACATCCTCGACGGCAACATCCCGTGGGCGAAGACCCTGCATCACCGCATCACCCTGCCGAAGGACATCGCCAACAGCGTGGTCGCGAATGCGCAGGTGGCAGGGGAACTGGCATCCGGATGGGCGTCGAGCCTGCGGTCGCTGCCGGAGGACGTACCCGCCGAGGGCACGGGCGTGGTGGGCGCCGAGGAGAAGGAGCCGGCCGCCGTCTCCACGGTCGACGGCGTCACATGCCGCCTCTCGGCCGTCTGCACGCACCTCGGCGGCATCGTCTCGTGGAACAGCGCCGAGCGCTCGTGGGACTGCCCGCTGCACGGCTCGCGCTTCGCCGCCGACGGCACGCTGCTCGAGGGCCCCGCGGTCGAGGACCTCAAGGCGATCGACGAACCCGAACTGCCGGGCGACGAGCACGTGCCGGTGGACGAGCTGCCGTAGGGCCGGTCAGCTGCAGGTCGGCCTGCGCGCCTGAGATCCGGAAGGTGCGCCGAGATGCGGATGCCTGCGACCAGCGCATCCGGATCTCGGGCGCTTCGCCGGATCTCGGGAGCCGGAAGCAGCGCCGGGAGCCCGGGGCCCGGCGCCGGGAGCCCGGGGCACGGGCGCCGCTGCTCAGAAGCCCGGGTACTCCCGCAGCCGCTCCTCGAACTCGGCGCGGTCGGCGTCCGGCAGCACGCGGCGGGCGAAGACGACGAGCTGGATGCCCTCGAGCGGCTCACCCGTCTGCGCGGCGATGGCCTCGCGCTGTGTGCGGAACTCCCCCGTCGGGTCGTTGGAGAGGTCGTACGCGTACGCGTAGAAGCGCATCGGGTCGGGGTAGGTGTCGCCGTAGTACTCCCAGGTGTGCTGCCTGGAAGGCTCGGTGGAGCCGTACAGCTTCGCGACCATGTCGGGGGAGATGCCGGCGTCGATCTCGTTCAGCGGGTATAGATAACTCATGCCGCGCTCGAGGAGCACCTCGCTGATCGCCTGCATGACCTGCCGCTTGCGCGCGTCGTCCTGCACGGGCTGCTCTGTCGTCCACACCGTCGACGTGTACTTGCGCAGCATCGACTCACCGCCGTACCCGTTGCGCTCGGGGCTGACATCCACCGCGCCGCTCTGCACCCACGTGTAGCCGTAGCGATCGCTCAGTCGCTCGCGGATCGCGGCCATCAGGGCGTCGCCCTCGGCCTGCACGCCCTCCAGGGAGGGACCGCTCAGGGCATCCTGCGGCGAATAGTCCTTCACGCCGGGATACGCCTCCTCATGCCGCTGCTGCTCAGATTTCGTGCCGTCGTACGCCTGCGTCGCCGAGGAGTACAGGGCGCCCACGGCGCCCACGGTCGCGACGTTGCAGACGAGCGAGACGGCGAGGGCGATCGCTCCCAGCATCCGTCCGCGGCGGGTCAGCATCGCCGCCACGATCACGCCGACGATCGCCAGCTGCAGCACGAGCAGCGTCACGCCGTACAGCGCATCCGTGCCGCCGGCGAGCATGAGCAGCAGCAGGATCACGGCGAAGATCACCGTCGCCGAGATGGCGGTGAGCCCGACCCCGTTGACGCCCTGCTTCGCTGCGGTCGCCGGATCGGTGTAGGTGACCCCGGATGCCGTGGGCAGGCCGGCCGCGGCATCAAGACCGCCCCGTGCGCGAGCAGCTCCCGCGTAGCCGCCGGCCGGGGGAAGGGGAGGCGCTCCCTCGGAGCCGCCCACGTATCTGCTGCGCTGACGATCTACCACGGCTTGTCCGTTCCGCCGCCGGAGCCGTCGTCGCCCTGTCCGCCCCCGAGCTGGTCCTCGCGCTCCTGCGCGCCCTGGTTCAGCCGGTCCTCGACATCGTCGAGCTTGTCCTGCGGGGTCTGGGGCTGCTCGCCCTGCTCGCCCTGGTCGGGCTGCTGCGGCTGTTCGGGAGGCGGCTGCTGGCTCTGGCGCTGCTTCTCCTGCTGACGCTGCTGGTTCTCATCGAGCGTGTCGCTCATATCGCGGTCCGGCTGCGGCGACTGCTGCTGGGCTTCGTCGCTGCGGCACTCCTCCGGCGTCTCGACGGTGATCTCGAGAGCTTCGCCGTAGAGCTCGGCGGCTTTCGCCGCATCGCCGTCGGCCTGCGCGGCGTCGCCCTGGCGCTCCATCACCAGCGACAGGTTGATCAGCACAGGGCAGACCTGCACACCCAGGGCGAGCGGAACCGCGCGCTCGAGTTCCGCACGAGCTGAGGCCAGCTCATCCGCACCGCCCAGGGCAGTGCCGATGTTGTACGGCGCGATGACGGGTTCGAACCAGTTGAGCAGATCCTGTCCGCGGGCGGCAGACTCCGACTCGGCGTACGCGCCCGAGACGAACGAGCTGATCGACGTATGCGCGAACGCGTACATGCTCAGCAGCTTCGCGACGAACAGCAGCGCGGCGAGCGTGAGAGGGAGGGTCGCGATCGCGACCCAGCGCCGGATGCGGCGGCGCCGGCGGTTGACGGCCAGCAGCGCTGCTGCGGCATCCGCCTGCGAGGGGATGGTCATCTGGCCTCTCCGCTCTGCCGCATGCGGGTCTGCTTCGTCCGTGCCCGTGGAGTTCGGGCCTGCCGGATCCGGGCGACTCCGCGCAGCCGCACGACGGAGGCGGTCGCGAGCGCGACCTCGACGGCCAACAGAGCGATCAGCACGAGCGCCGCGATCCAGTACAGCTCGATGACGTTGCCGACCTCCCCCGAGGCGGCGTAGTCGGTGGTGCTCGTCGGCGCCTCGGGCAGGTCGATCGCGGCATCCGCGCTTCTCAGCTGATACTCGACGCCGAGCTGCTCGGAGACCCGACGCAGATTGTCCTCATCGAGCACCGACATCGCCGGCTGCCCCTGATACTCGATGTAGTCGTCACCCTCGTTGCCCTGACCGGTCGTCTTCCTCATCGGCCCGCCCTGGGTGGTGCCGTACCCGAGCACCATGCCACCGTCGACGTACTTCGCACTCGAGGCGAAGGACTCCGGCTCGCTGGACGCGGTCTGTTCGCCGTCACCGAGGTAGAACACCATGCGCGCGCGCTCGGGGGACGCCTTCGCCGCCGCGGAGAGCGTGTCGCCGAGCATCCGGTTGGCGATGCCGATCGACGACCCCCGTGACTGGTCGGTCACCTCGGGGCGCATCACATCGAGCGACGAGATGAGCGCGGTGGCATCCGTCGTCAGCGGCAGGCGCAGCTGCGCCGCCGCGTCGAAGCTGATCAGCGCGAAACGCGCCCCCGGATACTCGTCGACGACGGCCTGCACGTCGTCACGGACGCCGTCGATGCGCGGTCGGTCGCCCGCCCAGTCCTCGGCGACGATGCTGGCCGTGGTGTCGACGACGATCACGACATCGGTGTCGGTCGCGAGGGACCGCGACGTCCCGCCCGGGATGCCGGGCCGCAGCAGCATGGCGAACACGACGACGATCATCCCCAGGCGCAGCACCCAGAGCGCGCGGGACGGCCCTGTCACCAGTGCACGCACGACGAAGAAGGCCGGCGCGGCGCACAGCAGTGCGAGCAGGATCGGATGCAGGACGGGCTGGAAGATCATGAGCGGCCCCTTCCCGTATCCCGAATGACGGTCAGCAGCACCACGAATCCGAGCACGGCCATGAGCATCAGCGCGATCCACAGGGTCGGGCTGTCGACCAGGATCACCTGCGCCTGGCCCTTCAGCGTCCTGGCCTCCTGCTTCTGGATCTCGGCGATGATGTCGCCCACGGTCGTCGTCTCGCGCAGCGCGTACGACTGCCCGCCGGTGAGCGCGGCGGCGTCCGACAGCTGTGCGCTGACCTGCGCGTCCTTGCCTTCCACCGGGTTCAGGGCGAACACCCGAACCTGCCGCGACTGCGCGTACTGTGCCGCCTCCTGGATCGTGAGGATCGAGGCGCCGGCCAGCTCGTTGTCGGTCGCCAGGATGACCGAGCGGCTGCGTTCGTCGTCGTGATGGTCGAAGCGCATGGTGCATGCGGCGAGACCGTCGCCGATCAGCGAGGCGCCCGGGCCGTTGAGCGTGCCGACCCAGTGCTCGGGAGTCTCGTCCTCGAAGTCGAAGCTGCTGCGCACGCTGCGCAGCTGCTCTTTCACGAAGGCGTAGTCGTCGGTGAGGGGGAACACCTGCACGGGCGAGCTGTTGAAGATCGTCAGTCCGATCCGCTCACCCTCGAACCCTTCGAGCAGCTTCTCGAAGACGCCGAGCACCTCGACGTCGACGTCCGACATCGAGCCCGACACATCGAGGCAGAGCATGATGTCGCGGCTGGCGTTCACGGGCTGCACGGTCTTCGGCGCCATCGGGCGCGCGGCGACGACACCGCCGAGCAGCATGGCGATCGCCCCGAGCGCGACGATGCCGGACAGCAGCGCCATGCGCCGCCGCACCGCGGCGCGGAACGACGGGAGCGACCGCAGGCGCTCGGCCCGCGAGACGAGCGCGGCCGGCCTGGCCTCGCCTCCCCGACCCGAGCGGACGCCGAGCAGAACCCCGATGACGACGGCGAGGACGAGCACGCCGACGGCGACGAGCAGCATCCACCAGATGTTCAGTGTCACGTCGTCACCCCTCAGTGCCAGCTCGTGACGACGGCGCGCGCGGCCTCTGCGCCATAGACCGGATCGATTGCGGGCCCCCGCTGGAAGATGCTCGGATAGTAGTGCCGGCGGATTGCGTCGATGAGCGCCGGATCGACGCCGCGGGCGACGAGGTCGTCGAGCGAGAGCACCGGCGCCTCGAGCCCGGAGTACTCGTTGACGAACGCGCGCACGGTGCGGCTCAGCTCGAGGTTCGCCTGCCGCGGGGAGACATTCCCGGAACGGTATGCGTCTTCGATGCGCTGCACGTCGGCCAGGTACTCGCCGCGCAGCTGATCGAGCACGGACGCGGTCGGCGGCGTGTAGGCCGGCTCTCCGGGCAGCGTGATGCTCTGCTTCGGCCTGGTCAGGGCGATCAGCAGCCACGCGGCCCCGGCGATCAGCAGCAGGATGCCGATCGCCAGGACGATCCACCCCCAGCCGTACTGAGCGGGCGGATACAGCTCATCAGGAGCGGGCATGCGACCTCCTGTTGAGCATCGCGAGCAGCGTCGGCACCGCAGCGCTCTGCGCGCCGAACTCGGCGTGCGTGATCTCCAGCCGCCGCAGCGTCGCGTCGCGCACGGCGGTGTGCGCCGCCTCGTCGGCGGCGAGTTCGGCCATCACGTCGTCATCGCCGTGCACGAAGTCGGGGATCGCCCAGCCGCTGTCGACATCGCGTCGGCGCGTGCCGCCGCTGCCTGGCCGGATGACCGGGTCGGCGTCGCGCACTGTCAGCCACAGCAGATCGTGCTGCACCGTGAGCCGGCGCAGCAGCCCCTCGGTGTCCGGCGTCAGCGGCGCCTCGTCGGTCACGAGCACGACGATCATGCGTCGGGCGATGTTGCGCGCGGTGTAGCGCAGCAGGGCATCCCGATCCCCTGCCGCCGTGCTCGAGTCGATCGCCGCGCTGATCGTGCGCAGCGCGTGCTCGAGGGCGCCCTCGCTGCTGCCCGGGGGCAGCCGGCGCACCCGCGCCGTGTCGCCGTAGACGACCGAGAAGTCATCGCCGTGGCGCACGGTGAGGAAGCCGAGGGCGCCGGTCAGCAGCACCGCGAGATCGCGTTTGCCGCCCTCGTCCTCGGCAAGGGCGCGCATCCCGCGCCCGGTGTCGACCAGGAACAGCACCGTGTGCTTGCGGGTGGCCTTCGTGCGCTTGATCAGCGGCTCGCCGTGACGGGCGGTGGCGCGCCAGTCGATGTCGCGCACCTGATCGCCGAACTCGTAGGGGCGCAGGTCCTCGAAGTCGAGGCTGCGCCCGCGCAGCAGCGATGCGTACGCGCCATCCAGCGCGTGCATCGACTTCTGCGACGAGCGGATGAAGAGCTTGCTCTTCACCTGGGTGATCAGACTTGTCATGATCTCCTGGTCTCTGAGGCTGTCGCTTGCACTGAGCGAGCGAAGCGAGTCGAAGTGAAGCGCTACGGCGTCGGCACCGACGCGAAGATCTGGTCGATGATGTCCTCGCTGCGCACGCCCTCGGCATCCGCCTCGAAGGTCAGCAGCACCCGGTGCCGCAGCACGAGGTGGCGGAGCGACCGGATGTCCTCGGGCAGCACGTGGGTGCGGCCGTTCAGAAGCGCCAGGGCGCGCGCGGACTGGAGGAAGGCGATGCTCGCGCGGGGGCTGGCGCCGTACTTGATGAACCGGGCCCGCTCCTCACCGATGTACGGCGCAGGATTTCGCGTGACGTAGGCGATCTGCACGATGTAGTTGCGGATCGCCGGGTCGATGTAGACGCGCGAGGCGATGTCCTGCAGGTCGTGCACGTCGTCGAGGCTGATCGCTCCCGCCACGTGCCGGTCGGGATCGAGCGCACCGGAGTCGATGCGGTTGAGGATCTCGAACTCCTCGGCCGGACTCGGGTACTCGACGATCGCCTTGAGCAGGAAGCGGTCCATCTGCGCCTCGGGCAGCTCGTAGGTGCCCTCCTGCTCGATGGGGTTCTGCGTGGCGATCACGAGGAATGGGCGCGGCAGCGGATGCACCTCGCCGCCGATCGTGGTCTGCCGCTCCTGCATCGCCTCGAGCATCGCCGACTGCGTCTTCGCGCTCGAGCGGTTGATCTCGTCGAGCAGCACGAAGTGGGCGTGCACGGGCCCCAGGACGGTGCGGAAGCTGCCCGTGGCCGCGTCGTAGATCTGGCTGCCGGTGATGTCGCTGGGCAGCAGGTCGGGAGTGCACTGGATGCGCTTGAAGCTGGCCTTCACGGTGTCGGCCAGGGTGCTCGCCGCCGTCGTCTTCGCCAGGCCCGGCACCGACTCGAGCAGGATGTGCCCACCGGCGATGAGCGCGATGAGCAGGCTGACGCGCAGGTTCTCCTGCCCGACCATCTTGGTCGCGTAGGAGTCGGAGATGACCCGCAGGATGCGCTGCGCTCGAGCCAGATCGTCGGCCCCCGCGGGGGGAGCCTGCGAGGTCGATCCGGGATTCGGGAACTCAGACATCTCTCACTCCTCGCGCGCGTCGGGCGCTCGTCCACGACCGAGAACCCCCGGTACAGAGTAACCGCCCAGCCGATGCACGAGAGGATGGGAGGATGTCCCGCACCACCGCTGCTCTCGCTCTCACCGCCCTCCTCGGTCTCGGCCTCGTCGGCTGCTCGGCCCCGGCATCCGACACCGGTCCTGCGCCGGTGCCCGCCTCGCCGACGGCGTCCGCCGCGACCGCGAGCCCGGATGCCACGGACGAGCCCGACGCGACCGAGGCTGTCGACGAGGCGGGCGCTGCGCAGGCTGCCGTTGAGCTCTGCGCACAGGCATCCGCAGCCGGACAGGGCGATGTCTGCGTGCTCGAGGGCGCGGCCGCATCTGATGACCTGTCGTTCTCATCGTTCCGGATCGTCAAGATCATCGGCGGCACCTTCGACGGGACCATCGAGGTCACCGGAGCAGAGCAGGTGACGATCACCGAGGCCACTGTCGGGGGCAGCGTCCGCGTGGACGCCCGCGGCGGAGCCGTCGTCAAGCTCGCCACGATCGGCGGCTCGCTCGACATCGCCGGCGTGCGCAGCGCGACGCTGGTGAAGAACAGAGTCGGCGGCGACCTGCAGTGCGCCGACGGCGTGCAGGCGAACGGCGACGGCAACGCGGTGACGGGAGAGGTGACCGGCACCTGCTCGCGTGTCCTCTGACCGCGGATATGCTCCCGGCATGAGAACCTCGCCGTTCCCGATCCGGTTCACACCGCAGCAGGAGCGTCGATGAGAAAGCTCAGCACGATGCCGCGCAGCTTCCCCGAGCAGAGCTTCGGGCGTGCGCTGTGGGTGGCGATCGTCGTGCTCAACCTGCTGCTCGCCGCGGTGGCGACAGTGCTGTGCGCATCAGCTCTGACGCAGAGCGTGGAACACCCGCATCCGCTTCTCGGGGTGCTGATCGCGGTTCCCGTGATGTGGTGGGTGATGGCCCTGACGCTGCTGCTCACGACCATGTCCCGTCGCCGCGCCAGCGCCACCAGCATCGGCGAAGCGAGCGCGACGGTTCCCGGCGGCATCCTTCTTCGCGGGTCGAGGCTGGTGCCCTCCACGACCCTCGCTGCGGCGGTCGCTGCTGCGCTGACGCTCACCGTGTTGGCGGTGACCGTCCACGGCGGCTGGAGGATTGTGTGTGCTCTGGGTGCTCTTCTGCTGCTGGGCACCATCGTCAGCCATGTCATCTCGCTGCGGCATCCGCGCCGTCTTCTCCTGCATCCCCTCGGCCTGGGGTCCGCAACCTTCCATCTCGATGCTGAGGTGCGCTGGGACGACATCGACAGCATCGATTACGGCGTCGGCATGAACAACGTCATGGTTCTGCGGATCGGCGTACGGCCCGGCGCCCCGTCGTACCGCGAGCAGTGGCGTCATCCGTTCTTCCGCAGGCGGGGCGCGATCGACGTCGACCCGGTCGCGCTGGGAATCGACGGCACGCTTCTCTGGCTCGCACTGCGCCTGTACCGTCTCGAGCCGTCTGCCCGCGAGGAGCTGCGCGGCGGCCGTGTGCCCGAGCGGCTCATCGACGCCCGAGCAGCTGTGGCCACGACACCCGAGCATGTGGCCTCGCCCGTGCTCGCGAGGTTCCGGCCTGCACCGGCAGCGGGTCAGCGCACGGCGCCCTGACGGCGCCACCGCGTACGCGTGACCAGCACTCCCAGCAGGCACAGCGCACCGCCGAGCAGCATGAGCGGGGTCGGCACTTCGCCGAGGATCACCCACGACAGCAGGATCGCGATCGCCGGCACGACGTAGGTGGTCGCCGACGTCTGACCGGCCGTGCTGCGCTGCAGCACGTACGCCCACGTCGTGAACGCGATGGCGGTGGGGAAGATGCCCAAGTAGACCACCCACAGCGTCGCGTCGAGCGGTGCGGTCTGCAGCGCTCCGACGAGGCTCCCGGTCCACGGCAGCAGTGCGACGGTCCCTGCCGTCGCGCCGAGCCAGGTGAGCGTGGTCGAGTCGGCACCCGCGCTGAGCAGATGCTTCTGCAGCAGGGTGCACCCGGCGTACATGACGGCGGCGAGCAGCGCCAGCAGCAGCCCGGTGACGTCGAGACCGGCATCCGTCCGGGAGGTCATCCCGATCAGCACGACGCCGAAGAAGGCGATCGGCGCGCCGATGAGCAGCGGGCGGGGGAAGCCCTCGCGCAGGAAGAGCCCGCTGAACACCACCACCATGAGCGGCGCGAGGTTCACGACCATCGCCGCGGTGCCCGCGTCGAGTGTGAGCTCGGCCGCGTTCAGCGCCAGGTTGTAGACGCAGAACCATGCCACGCCCCACAGGGCGACGAGCGGCAGGTGACGGCGGGCCGGCATCCGGAAGCCCGCCCTCAGCGCGATCAGCGTGAGCGCGACGGTGCCGACCGCCATGCGCAGCAGCGCGAGAGCACCCGGGTCGTAGTGCGGTCCTGCGCCGCGGATGCCGATGAAGGCGGACGCCCAGAGCACGACCGTCACGAGGGCTGCGAGCAGCACGAGCGTTCCGCTCGACGGCGGCGTGGCTGCGGCTGGGCCGCCGTCCACAGGTTCGGAAGATGCAGGCATCCTCTGATCGTCGCAGGTGCCGCCGACCGAGGAGGGGAGCGTCGCCGCGTGACGTCCATCCGAAAAGGCGTCGGAGGGCCTCAGATAGGATGGAGCCGCCCGATCAGGGCCAGCTCATCGGCCGGTGCAAACCCGGCGAAAGCGTGCAGCACCAGGGGGTACACGCATGCCAGGAATCGTGATCGTCGGCGTCCAGTGGGGCGATGAAGGCAAGGGCAAGGCCACCGACCTGCTCGGCGAGCGCACCGACTGGGTGGTCAAGTTCAACGGCGGCAACAACGCCGGCCACACCGTCGTCATCGGCGACGAGAAGTACGCCCTGCACCTGCTCCCCTCCGGCATCCTGAGCCCCGGCGTCAACCCCGTGATCGGCAACGGCGTCGTCATCGACCTCGCCGTGCTGTTCCAGGAGCTCGACGCGCTGCAGGCCCGCGGCGTCGACACGTCGCGCCTCAAGGTCAGCGCCAACGCGCACATCATCACCGCGTACCACCGCACGCTCGACAAGGTCACCGAGCGCTTCCTCGGCAAGCGCCGCATCGGCACGACCGGTCGCGGCATCGGCCCGGCCTACGCCGACAAGATCAACCGCGTCGGCATCCGCGTGCAGGATCTGTTCGACGAGAACATCCTGCGGCAGAAGGTCGAGGGCGCTCTCGATCAGAAGAACCACCTGCTCGTGAAGGTGTTCAACCGCCGCTCGATCACGGTCGACGAGATCGTCGAAGACCTGCTGTCGTACACCGAGCGGCTGCGTCCGCTCGTCGCCGACACCGGCCACCTCGTCGACGAGGCACTGAAGCGCGGCGAGGTCGTCGTGTTCGAGGCCGGCCAGGCCGCCATGCTCGACGTCGATCACGGCACCTACCCCTTCGTGACGTCGTCGACCGCGACGGCTGCGGGTGCGGCATCCGGATCGGGTGTGGGACCCAACCGACTCGACCGCATCGTCGGCATCGTCAAGGCGTACACCACTCGCGTCGGCTCGGGTCCGTTCCCCACGGAGCTCGAGGACGAGATGGGCGAGTGGCTGCGCAAGACCGGCTTCGAGTACGGCACCACGACCGGTCGCGACCGTCGCACGGGCTGGTACGACGCCCCGATCACCCGATACGCGACGCGGGTGAATGGCATCACCGACCTCGTGCTCACCAAGCTCGACGTGCTGACCGGGCTCGAGCAGATCCCCGTGTGCGTGGCCTACGACGTCGACGGCACCCGCTTCGACGAGGTGCCCGTCAACCAGACCGACTTCCACCACGCGAAGCCGATCTACGAGTACTTCCCGGGCTGGAGCGAGGACATCTCGACCGCGCGCACCTTCGACGACCTGCCGCAGACCGCGAAGGACTACGTGCTCACCCTCGAGCGGATGAGCAACACCCGCATCTCGGTGATCGGCGTGGGCCCCGCCCGTGATCAGGTCATCGTGCGCCACGACCTGATCGACTGAGCGCGGCTCCTAATCGTCGAGAGCACGGGACCTCGCCGAGCGCACGGCTCGTTCGCGTGAAGAGCCCGTGCATCCGGCGAGATCCCGTGCACTCGACGGGATGTGGTGATCTGGGGGCGAGGAGAGGAAGCAGCATGACGCGGTTCTGGGTGGGTGGCTACGGCGCCGACATGGAGGGGGATGCCGAGGGTATCGGCCTCCTGTCCGTCGATGAGGGCCGCGGGCCGTCGACACTGCGCCATCGCGGCACGGCTGCGCCGGTGGCATCCCCGTCCTGGCTGGCCGCGCATCCGACGCTCGACGTCGTCTACGCCGCTCTGGAGGGCCAGGGCGCAGTGCAGGCGTTCGCCCGCGCAGGGGAGGCGACGCTGCGTCCGCTCGGCGAACCGCTCCGCGCGGGAGACTCGGTCTGTCACCTCGCCGTCGCACCCGGTGGACGGATGCTGATCGCCAGCTGCTACGGCGACGGACGGGTCGTGCGCTTCGGCATCGCAGCCGACGGCGCGCTCGTGCCGGCCGGCGTCGACACGGCCGCAGCTCTCCGTGCCGCGCTGTTCGGCGAGCAGGATGCGAGCTCGGCCGCCGATCCGCATGCCGCCCGCGACCCGTACCCGACCCCGGCGGGCGAGGAGCCACGCGCACCGCACGCCCACGCCGCGGTGTTCCTGCCGGACGGGCGCATCGCCACCACCGACCTCGGGTTCGACCTGGTGCGCATCTGGCGCCCTTCGACGGGCTCAGGGACCCAGACGGGCTCGGGCTCAGGGACCCAGCGGGGCTCAGGGACCCAGACGGGCTCAGGGCCCCAGGCGGGCTCAGGGCCCCAGGCGGGCTCGGGCCTGGCGCTGGATCACGAGGTCGTGCTGCCGCGCGGCACGGGTCCCCGCCACATGGTGATGCACCCCAGCGGGCACCTGCACGTGGTCACCGAGTACTCCTGCGAGGTGTTCACCCTGGCATCCGCCCGCGACGGAGCGTGGGGAGTCGTCTCGGCTACGATCGCGTCGCCCGTCGCCCAGGTCGGTGTCGACTTCCCCGCCGAGCTGGCCGTCTCCCGCGACGGCGACACCCTCTACACGGCGCTGCGCGGCAGCAACACCCTCGCGGCGCTGCGCGTGCGCGGAAGCGGCGACGCGGTCGAACCGTTCGCGCTCGCCGACTCCGGCGTCGACTGGCCGCGCCACCACGTGGTCTACGACGGCACACTGCTCGTGGCCGGCCAGCGGTCGGGCACGGTGAGCGTCGTCGACCTGGACGCGCGCACCGGCGCGCCGCGCGATGTGCGCCACGTCACCGAGGCGCCGACGCCGACCGTGATCCTGCCCGTGCGCTGATCCTGACCGCCGTCGCGCACGGCGCGCGCCGATGTCAAGCAGTGGAATCGAGAGCCCCGCTCAGCAAGACTGACGGCATGAGCGACGAATACGACGTCATCGTGCTGGGCGCGGGCCCGGTCGGCGAGAACGTGGCCGACCGAGCGGTGCAGGGCGGGCTCACCGCCGTCATCGTCGAGAGCGAACTGGTCGGCGGCGAATGCTCGTACTGGGCGTGCATGCCGTCGAAGGCCCTGCTTCGGCCCATGCAGGCGCTGCGCGCCGCGCAGCACGTGCGGGGAGTCGAAGGCGGCAGCATCGCCGAAGCCGAGGTGCTCGCCCGTCGTGACGACTTCGTCTCGCACTGGTCGGACGACGGCCAGGTGACGTGGCTGCAGAACGCCGGCATCGACCTGGTGCGCGGGCACGGACGGCTGACCGGCGAACGTGAGGTCACGGTGACCACCGGCGACGGCGAGCGGGTGCTGCGGGCACGGCATGCCGTCGCGGTGGCGACCGGATCGGATGCCACGATCCCCGGCATCCCTGGCCTTGCCGAGGTGAGCCCGTGGACCAGCCGCGAGGCGACCGGCGCCGAGCAGGTGCCCGACTCGCTGGCCGTCATCGGCGGCGGAGTCGTCGGCGTCGAGATGGCGACGGCCTTCGCCGGACTGGGCTCGTCGGTCACGCTGATCGCCAGGCACGGCCTGCTCGAGCGGATGGAGCCGTTCGCCGGCGAGCAGGTCGTCGAGGGGCTGCGCGGCTTGGGCGTCGAGGTGCGACTGAACAAGCAGACGACCGCCGTGCGCCGCGAGGGCGACCGGGTGACGCTGACGCTCGACGACGGTCATGAGATCACGGCGGCCGAGGTGCTTGTGGCGACCGGAAGGACGCCGCGCAGCGCGGACATCGGCCTCGAGACGGTGGGTCTGCCGGCGGGTCGCCCCATCGAGGTCGACGACACGATGCGCGTGCCGGGCAGCGACTGGCTGTACGCCGTCGGCGACGTCAACGGACGCGCGCTCCTCACGCACCAGGGCAAGTACCAGGCCCGTGCTGCCGGCGACGTCATCGCGGCCCGCTCGCGCGGCGAAGTGATCGCCGACGGCGCGTGGGGTCGCCATGTCGCGACGGCCGATCACGCCGCGGTGCCTCAGGTGGTGTTCAGCGAGCCCGAAGTCGCCTCGGTGGGGATGACCGCGGATGCCGCGCGCGAGGCCGGACGGGAGATCGCCGTCGTCGACTACGACCTGGGCTCGGTGGCCGGCGCGGCGCTGCATGCCGACGGCTACCAGGGGCAGGCGCGCATGGTGGTCGACACCGAACGCGAGGTGATCCTCGGGGTGACCTTCGTCGGCGCTGACGTCGCCGAGATGCTGCAGGCGGCGACGATCGCGGTCGTCGGCGAGGTGCCGATCAGCAGGCTCTGGCATGCGGTTCCCGCCTACCCGACCATGAGCGAGATCTGGCTGCGATTCCTCGAGGAGTACGGCAGGCAGTCCGCATGACCGCCGGCCGCCAATCCGCTGCGGCCGCTGCTCCGAACCGGGATCGTGGGTGAGATGATTCCGCCGGAATGTCCGGATCCTCGCCTACCCTCGAAGAGATGCCAGGAGGCACGTGCATGAGAGCTGTCCCCGCAGGAGGCGTGAGCCGATGATCGAGTTCCGGTCGGTCACGAAGACGTTCCCCGATGGCACGCGCGCCGTCGACGATTTCAGCCTGGTCATCCCGTCACGGAAGACGACGGTCTTCGTCGGCTCGTCCGGATGCGGCAAGACGACGCTCCTGCGCATGATCAACCGCATGGTGGAGCCCACGTCCGGAGAGGTGGAGATCGACGGGAAGAGCGTGCTGGGCGGCGACCCGGTGACGCTCCGGCGCCGCATCGGCTACGTCATGCAGAACTCCGGCCTGATGCCGCATTTCACCGTGCTCGACAACGTCGCGACCGTGCTGCGTCTCACGGGGGTCTCACGTCGTGACGCGCATGCGCGAGCACGCGAGATGCTCACCACGGTCGGTCTCGACCACTCGCTCGCCGATCGCTACCCGAGCCAGCTCTCGGGTGGTCAGCAGCAGCGCGTGGGCGTCGCGCGCGGGCTCGCCGCCGATCCGAACATCCTGCTCATGGATGAGCCGTTCGGCGCCGTCGATCCGATCGTGCGCGCGGACCTGCAGCAGGAGCTCATCCGCCTGCAGAACGAGCTCGACAAGACCGTCGTGTTCGTGACGCACGACATCGACGAGGCGTTCCTGCTCGGCGACCAGGTCGTCATCCTCGATCGCGGAGCGCAGATCGTGCAGGTCGGCAGCCCCAGCGAGATCATCGAGAACCCCGCGGATGCCTTCGTCGCGGCGTTCATCGGCGCTGAGCGCGGCCGCCGGGCCCTGAGCGTGAAGCAGACCCCGAACGGCGCTGTTCTCGTCGACTCGGAGGGCCGCACGCAGGGCCGCCTCGTGGAGGACACCGCATGAACTGGGTGGTGGACAACCTCGGGCTCATCGTCGAGCTCACGGTGATCCACCTGCGTCAGAGCCTCATCCCGATCGCGCTCGGCCTCGTGCTGTCGGTGCCGCTCGGCTGGGTGGCCTGGCGCTACCGGCTCGTGCGCGGACCGGTCATCGTGCTCACTGGCCTGCTGTACACGATCCCCTCGCTGGCGCTGCTGATCCTCATGCCCGCGGCCTTCGGGTACTCGGTGATCAGCGAGGAGAACCTCGTCGCCGCGCTGACGATCTACGCCGTCGCCATCCTGGTGCGAGCCGTCGCCGACGGACTCGACTCGGTGGATGCCGATGTGCTGCAGGCATCGACCGCCATGGGCTTCGCCGCTCGGCGGCGCTTCCTCACCGTCGAGCTGCCGCTTGCCGGCCCCGTGATCCTCGCGGGGCTGCGGGTCACCGCAGTGTCGACGATCTCGCTCGCGACCGTCGGCATCCTGATCGGCGTGGAGAACCTGGGCTACCTCTTCACGAACGGGCAGCAGCGCCGGATCATCCCCGAGGTGCTCGCCGGCGTCGTCGCCGTCGTCGTCATCGCCCTGCTCGTCGATGTGCTGCTGGTCCTCGCGGGGCGGGCGCTCATGCCGTGGACCCGCAGGGCGACCATTCGGCAGGCTCAGGGACCCAAGGAGGGACCGGCTCAGGGACCCAGGGGGCAGGCTCAGGGACCCAGGGGACAGGCTCAGGGACCCAGGGGGCAGGCTCAGGGACCCAGGGGGCAGGCTCAGGGACCCAGGGGACAGGCCAAGGCGGTCAGCGCATGAACCTCTTCGTCGACGCGTTCGCCTGGCTGTTCTCGCCCGACCGGCTGGTCGGCACCTACGCCCTGCCCACCCTGCTCGCCCAGCACCTGATCTACGCGATCGTCTCGGTCGCCGTCGCCGCAGTGATCGCGCTTCCCGCGGGCTGGCTGATCGGACACACCGGGCGCGGGCGCGAGATCGCGGTCGCCATCTCGGGCGCCGCGCGCGCGATCCCCTCGTTCGGGCTGCTCGTGCTTCTGGTGCTCGTGCTCGGCATCCTGCAGACGCCACTCGCCGCGGTGATCACGTTCGTGCTGCTCGCGATCCCCTCGCTGCTCGCCGGCGCCTACACCGGGCTCGAGGCCATCGACCGCCGGGTCATCGATGCGGCGCGGGCGATGGGAATGACCGAGTGGCAGATCTTCACCAGGGTAGAGCTGCGACTCGGTCTGCCGCTGCTCGTCGGCGGTCTGCGATCGGCTCTGCTGCAGGTGATCGCCACCGTCACGATCGCCGCCTACGTGAACCTCGGCGGACTCGGATGGCCCATCATCCAGGGCATCCCGCTCGGTCGCTTCGACCAGGTGCTCGGCGGGGCGATCCTCGTCGCCGCCCTCGCCCTCGTCGTCGACCTGCTGATGGCGCTCGCGCAGCGAGCCGCCGTCCCCCGGGGGCTGCGCACCCCGGCATCCGGAACACCGACCTCTGCGCCGCGCGCTCGCCGCGTGGCATCCGCTCCAGCCTGACCCCCACCGAAAGGCCCCGCCATGTCCACCCACAGCAGAACCCGCACCGCGCTCACCGCCGGTATCGCCATCGTCGCCGCCCTGTCGCTGGCCAGCTGCGCATCCGACTCGAACCCGCTCGACAAGCCCAGCGCCGACAGCGGCGACAAGGGCGGCGACACGATCGTCGTCGGCTCGCAGGCGTACTACTCGAACGAGATCATCGCCGAGATCTACGCGCAGGGGCTGGAAGAGGCCGGCTTCACCGTCGACCGCAAGTTCAACATCGGCCAACGCGACGCCTACATGCCCGAGGTCGAGTCGGGGAGCATCGACGTCTTCCCCGAGTACACCGGCAACCTTCTCGAGTACCTCGACAAGGAGGCCACGGCCACCAGCCCCGACGACGTGTACGCCGCCCTGAAGGACGCGCTTCCCGACGGGCTCACCGTGCTGCAGTTCGCCGACGCGAGCGACCAGGACACCTACACGGTGCTGAAGTCGTTCGCCGACGAGAACGACCTCACCTCGATCGCCGACCTGTCGAAGCTCAGCGAGCCGGCCACGATCGGCGCCGCGCCCGAGTTCGAGCAGCGCCCCTACGGCCCCGCGGGTGCGAAGGACGCATACGGCATCGACCTGGAGTTCTCGGCCACCGGGCAGGGCACGCTCGACGCGCTGCTGGCCGGCACGGTGCAGGTGGCCGACATCTACTCCGCCGACCCCGCCTTCCAGACCGAGGACATCGTGGCCCTGGACGATCCCGAGAACATGATCCTGGCATCGAACGTCGTGCCGCTCGTCTCGAGCGACATCGCCGACGACGTCAGCGAGGTCATCGACTCGATCAGCGCCGAGCTGAGCGCCGAGAACCTCGTCGCCATGAACGTGCAGAGCACCGTCGACCAGAAGTCGTCGGCCGACATCGCCAAGGCGTGGCTGAAGGACAAGGGTCTGATCTGACCCCTCTCGCGACACCGGCGCGGCCGGGTGGGTTCCCCCACCCGGCCGCGTTCGCGTCCCGGCGGCTCAGACCCGCTCGTCCTGCCGCGGGATGAAGATCCGGTTCAGGATGATGAGGATGGATGCCGTGGCCGGCACCGCCACGAGCGCACCGAGCAGCCCGAGCAGGGTGCCGCCGGCCAGAGCGCCGAGCACGACCAGCAGACCGGGGACCTCGAGGGTGCGGTTCATGACCTTCGGCGTGAGGACGTATGCCTCGATCTGAATGTAGATCAGGTAGACGACGCCGAAGATCAGCGCGTGCAGGGGGTCGGCGAGCAGCGCGACGACCGTGCCGATGGCGAGGAAGAGCAGCGGGCCGATCAGTGGGATGAGCGTCACGAGGAAAGCGACGACCGCCATCAGCGGCGGGAACGGCAGCCCCAGCAGCAGGTAGAGCACGAGTGCCACCATCGAGTTCGCGAACGCGAGGATGACCATGCCCTGCACGTAGCCGCCGACGGACTCGGCGATCTGATCGATGATGCTGCGGGCCTGCCGGCGCTTGCGGGCCGGGGCCAGGCGCAGCATCGAGGCGATGATGCCGGGCAGGCCCACCACGAAGTACAGCGTGAGCACGAACACGATGACGAAGGCAGAGACCCCTTCCGCGATCGAGGTGCCGACCTTCAGAGCGCCACCACCCAGCGCGGTGAGCGTCTTGCCGTCGGTGAGCAGCTTCTGCCCGTCGGCGAGCAGCGAGTTGATCTGGTCGCCGAACTGCTTCTCGAGCAGGAGGTAGAGGTCGGTGTGCATGAAGTCGTCGACCACATCGGGCACCGACTTCACGAACGACGCCACCTGCTCGACGACCACCGGCACGATCATCACGAGCACGAGCCCCACGGCGACGACCAGGGCGACGATGACGATCGCGACGCTGATTCCGCGCGAGAGCCCGCGCCGTTCGAGCAGCCGTACCGCCGGGTTCAGGCCGAGCGCGGCGAACAGGGCGATGGCGACGTAGATGAGCACCGTGGAGAGGCTGGTGAGGGCGAGCGCCACGAGAAATGCCGACAGACCGCCCAGGGTGAGCAGGAAGCCGAGCCGGAACGGACGGTCCACGCGTGTCCACATCGATCGACGCGGCGTGGGGGCATCCGCCGGGGAGGGGTGCTCCGCCGCCTCGGCGGCTTCGGCGGATGAGGCCGCGGCATCCGCTTCGTCGGCTGCGGCATCGGCCTCGTCGGCTGCGGCATCTGCTTGGATGGCCGCACCGATCTCTGCGGCCTCCGCGGCGTCTGCGGCGCGAGTCGCCCTGGCTGTCGCGCGGGAGTCGCCGCGGCCGGAGGGCGCGGGCGACGTGGGGTCTTCGGTGCTCATGGCGATCACTCTACGGCTGCGCTGACATGACCCTACCTTCTCGGCCATGGCTTGACTATCGTGAGAGGTGCGACCACCCCCTGGAGGATCTCATGCCCGACGAACACGCATACGACGCAGCCGAGCCCGCCGAGGGCGAGTACACGGATGCCGATCACGGCGACGGCACGACGACCGGCCGCCACCACGCCGGGCATGCCGGCGAGGTTGAAGGCGAGTACACCGACGGTGTCTACTCCGCCGACGGGCGTGAGCAGCATCTGCCGCATCACGGCGAAGGCACGTACACCGACGCCGACCACGGGAGCGGTCATGACGACCACTCCGGTGGCGCTCGGGCAGAGGCATCCGGTGCCCACGCCGTGGAAGCAGAGACCCACGCCGTGGAAGCAGAGACTTACGCCGTGGAAGACGAGGGCGAGTACACCGACGGACGCTACCCCGACGACGGCGATGCAGGGCGCGCCGATCGCCGGCACAGCTGACGCCGTGAGTGACGCCGACGCGCGCGATGCGCGCGCTGAACTGCTGCGCCTGCGCGCCAGCATCGACAACATCGACGCCGCGCTGATCTTCATGCTCGCCGAGCGCTTCCGCTGCACGCAGCAGGTCGGACGGCTGAAGGCCGAGCACGACATGCCCGCCTCGGACCCGGGGCGCGAAGAGCAGCAGACCGCACGGCTGCGGGCGCTGGCCGAAGAGGCGCACCTCGACCCGGAGTTCGCCGAGAAGTGGTTCAACTTCGTCGTCGCCGAGGTCATCCGCCACCACACCGAGGCTGCCGAGGGCCGCTGAGCCTCTGCCCGCAGCGCCGCGTTCACCACTCGGCGGGTGGCGAGGAGGACTTCAGCATGCCCGGGATATGTGCCAGAATGTGAGCGATATCCGGTTTGAAACGTCAGAAACACGCATTCAGGAGTTGCCATGCACACCACCGCCGGCGCGCACATGCGCGCAGAGCTCACCTCGCAGCCTGAGACCTGGACCCGCGCGGCTGCCATGCGCGATGAGCAGGCCGTGCTGCCGGCATCCGGCGCCCGCATCGCCGTCGTCGGCTGCGGCACCTCCTGGTTCATGGCGCAGTCGTACGCCGCGCTGCGCGAGAGCGCCGGCCACGGCGAGACCGACGCGTTCACGGCATCCGAGTTCCCCTTCGCGCGCGGCTACGACGCGATCGTCGCCCTCACCCGCTCCGGCACGACCACCGAGGTGCTCGAGCTGACCGAGCGCGTGAAGGGCACGACGCCCGTGATCGCCGTTGTGGGCGACACGACCTCGCCGCTCGTCGACCTGGCCGACGAGGTGATCGGCCTCCCGTTCGCCGACGAGCAGTCCGTGGTGCAGACCCGCTTCGCGACCACGGCGCTGGCGCTGTTCCGCGCCTCCGTCGGCGAGAATCTCGATGCGGCGATCGCCGACGCCCAGAGCGTGCTCGACGGTGACGATGACGCCGCCCTCGCCGAGGCCGAGCAGTACAGCTTCCTCGGCATGGGCTGGGCGATGGGCCTCGCCCACGAGGCGGCCCTGAAGATGCGCGAGTCCTCCCAGTCGTGGACTGAGTCGTACAGCTCGATGGAGTACCGCCACGGGCCGATCGCGATCGCCGCCCCCGGGCGGATCACCTGGCAGCTCGGCGCCGCTCCCGAGGGCCTGCAGGCCCAGGTGGAGGCCACCGGCGCTCGCTTCGTGCAGCATGCGATCGACCCGATGGCCGACCTCGTGCGCCTGCACCGTGTCGCCCTCGACCGCGCGCTGGCGAAGGGCCTCGACCCGGATCAGCCGCGCAACCTCACCCGCTCGGTGGTCCTCGACGGCTGACGGCTGACGACCGACGACGGGCGACGGAGAGCGCATGTCCGAGCAGAGCGACATCCCCGAGGTGGTCAGCGACGAGTCCGGTGAACGGCTCGCGCGAGCGGTCTCGATCGGCGCCGGTGCGCCCGTGCTCGCCTTCGACGTGGGCGGCACCGACATCAAGTCCGCGCTGTTCGACGCCGACGGCACCGCCCTCGGGCTGCGCCGCACTCCGACCCCGGCCAGTGACGACGGCACTCCTGGCCGGCTGATCGAACGGCTCGCCGAGCTCGCCGCCGAGCTGCGTGCCCAGCATCCCGATGTGGAACCGCAGGCCGTAGGACTCGTCGTGCCCGGCATCGTCGACTCCGACCGCGGTATCGGCGTGTTCAGCAGCAACCTCGGCTGGCGCGATGCGCCCATGCGCGACCTGATGGCCGCCCGATTCGGGATGCCCGTGGCCTTCGACCACGATGTGCGGATGGCCAGCTGGGCCGAGCACGTGCTCGGTGGCGCGCGCGACTACGCGAACTCGGTCGTGCTGATCATCGGCACCGGTATCGCCGGTGCGCTGCTGGTCGACGGCCGCCCGTACACCGCCGGTGGCTACGCCGGCGAGATCGGCCATTCGCCGCTGGGCGAGTGGCCCTGCCCGTGCGGAGCACGCGGATGCCTGGAGGCGATCGCCTCGGCCGGCGCCATCTCGCGCCGCTACACCGACGCCACCGGCGACGTGGTCGACGGTGCTCGCGAAGTCATCGCCCGTGCTGCCGCGGGAGATGAGATCGCGGCGCGTGTCTGGAACGAGGCGCTCGATGCGCTGACGATGTCCATCGCCCAGCTCACCGCCGTTATCGCCCCGCAGGCCGTGGTCATCGGCGGCGGGCTGTCGCGCGCGGGCGGCGCGCTGTTCGACGAGCTGCGCGCGCGCCTCGCCGACCGGCTGAGCTTCCATCGCATCCCGGCCCTGGTCCCGGCCGAGCTGTCCGGCAACGCGGGCATCCTGGGCTCGGCGCTGCGCGCACGGCAGGTGGCGCCGGCATGATCGTCACCGTCACGCCGAACCCGGCGCTGGATCTCACCTGGCACGTCGCCGCGCTGCAGCCGGGTTCCACGCATCGCGCCGACACCGGGCAGGCTCGGGCGGGTGGCAAGGGCGTGAACGTCGCACGAGTGGCCCACGCCGAGGGCGCTTCCGCATGCGCGGTCGTGACGCACGGCGGTGCGACCGGCGAGGAGTTCTTCGCCGAGCTGGTCGCCTCCGGAGTCCCCCACGTGACCGTGCCGGTGCACGGTGCGACCCGGCGCAGCATCGCCCTCGTGGATGAGACGGCCGGTGACACGACGATCGTGAACGAGCGCGGTGCCGCGCTCGAGGAAGTGGAGTGGGACGTCCTGCGGCGTGTCACTCGGGCCGCGCTCGCCGCCGGCCGCGCTGCCGGGCTCGGCGAGAAACCAGCGCGACTCTTATCGTCGAGAGCACGGGACCTCGCCGAGCGCACGGCTCGTTCGCGTGAAGAGCCCGTGCATCCGGCGAGATACCGTGCACTCGACGGGATGGGGGGTGCTGGTTTCTCATCGGGGAAGACCGCAGTCCCGGGGGCGGGTGTGCTGGTGATCTCCGGCAGCTTCCCGCCGGACACCCCGGATGACGTGCTGCCCTCCCTGATCGGACTCGGTCGCAACGCCGGCGCGACCGTGATCGTCGACACGTCCGGCCCCGCGCTGCTCGCGGCGGCGGATGCCGGGGCATCCGTCCTGAAACCCAACGAACACGAGCTGCGCGACGCGACCGGCCTCGATGACCCCGTCGACGGCGCACGCGAGCTCATCCGACGCGGCGCCGAGCTGGTGCTGCTCTCGCTCGGAGCCGACGGGATGCTGGCGGTCACGCCCACGGCATCCGGAGATGTCCACGTCCTCCACGCACGGCTGGGCGAGGTGCTCGCCGGCAACCCCACCGGTGCGGGGGATGCCGCGGTCGCGGCGTGCGCCGTGCTGATGGATGCCGGCATCCACGACCCCGAGCAGATCCTGCGTCGCGCGACCGCGTGGTCCGCCGCGGCGGTGCTGATGCCCCTCGCCGGCGAGATCCACCCGTCTTGGCCCGAGCTCGAGTCCGCACTGACCTTCGCCGAGAAACCACTTCCGGCACGAGACACCCGCACCGGCGAGGTTTCTCACGTCGAAGCCGATGTCTCACCTGCATCCGACCCCAAGGAGACCCGATGACCCTCGCATCCGCACGCGAACTGATGCGGGCGGCCGCGTCGGCCGGCACCGGGATCGGCGCGTTCAACGTCATCCACCTCGAGACGGCCGAGGCGCTGGTCGCCGCGTCCGAGCACGCGAATCTCCCGGTCATCCTGCAGATCTCTCAGAACTGCGCCGACTACCACGGCGGTCTCGAGCCCATCGGCTGGGCGACGCTCGCCATCGCGCGGCGCGCGAGCACGCCGGTCGCGGTGCACCTCGACCATGCCGAGCGGCCCGAGCTCGTCGACGAGGCCATCGCGCTCGGCTTCGGCTCGGTGATGTTCGACGGCGGCAGGCTCGACTACGAGCAGAACGTCGAGCTCACCGCCGACGTCGCATCGCGCGCCCGTGCCGCCGGCGTCTACATCGAGGCGGAGCTCGGCGAGATCGGCGGGAAGGACGGCGCCCACGCCCCCGGTGTGCGCACCGACCCCGATGAGGCGCGGGCGTTCGTCGAGGCGACCGGGGTCGACTCCCTCGCCGTGGCCGTCGGCTCGTCGCACGCGATGCTCGACCGCTCGGCATCGCTCGACATCGACCTCATCGGCCGTCTCAAGAGCGCCCTGCGCGGCATCGGCCGCACGGGCTGCGACATCCCGCTCGTGCTGCACGGCTCGTCGGGCGTCGCCGACGACGTGATCGTGCAGGCGGTCCGCGCCGGGATGACCAAGATCAACGTGTCGACGCACCTGAACGGATTCTTCACACGCGCGATCCGCGAGACGCTCGCCGCCGACGAGAACCTCGTCGACTCGCGCAAGTACTTCTCTCCCGCCCGCGAAGCGGTCGCCGACGAGGCGGCGCGGATGCTGCGCCTGTTCGCCCTCGAATCCGCCTGACCGCCGCGCGACTGACAGACGGAGCCCGACATGAAACGCGCCGCCCGACTCGCCGCGATCCTCGACCTGCTGGCCGCTCGGGGCGAGGTGAGCGTCGAAGACCTCGTCGAGCGCTTCGGCGCATCGGCCGCGACCACCCGGCGCGACCTCGACAGTCTCGCCGAGCGCCGGCTGCTCACCCGCACGCACGGCGGCGCGGTGGCGCAGTCGGTGGCGTACGAGCTGCCGATTCGCTTCCGCAGCCACCACGCCACAGGCGCGAAAGAGCAGATCGCGGCCGTCGCCGCGTCCCTCGTCGAACCGGGACAGGTCGTCGGTCTCTCCGGCGGCACCACCACCAACGCGATCGCCACGGCGCTCGCGGCCCGCGACGACCTCGCCGACCGGGGCATCACGGTCGTCACCAACGCCGTCAACATCGCCGCGCAGCTGGCCATGCGCCCCGAGTTCAAGGTCGTCGTCACCGGCGGGGTGATCCACGCGCGCAGCTTCGAGCTGGTCGGCCCGTTCGTCGAGCAGCTGCTCGGCGGCATCCGGCTCGACGTCGCCTTCATCGGTGTGAACGGGCTCTCGGCCGATTCCGGCGCCAGCACGCACGATGAGGCGGAGGCTGCGGTGAACCGCATGATGGCCCAGCGATCCGACCAAGCCGTGGTCGTCGCGGATGCCTCGAAGATCGGCTGCACCGCGTTCGCTCACGTGGGCGGCGCCGACCTCTTCCCGCTCGTCATCACCGACCCGGCAGTCACGGAAGATCAGCGCGCAGCGCTGGCGGATGCCGGGTTCGAGGTGCGAACCGACTGACGTCTGCTGATCCGGCCACCGGGCTCGACACGGTATTGCCGTCTGATCAGCCCCGAGAAGAAGTCACCCGGGCGCTACTCCGCTAATAATGCACTCCTTCTCGGCCCCTGGCAAGGGTGCTTCGCGGGGCGAGTTTCGTCACTAGTGTCAGGGACATGCGAAAGTGGCTCCCTCTCTGCGCTGCACCGATGCGCAGGCACGTCGACGCGAACGGTCCCGCCGACGCGGTGCCCGAGCGCCAACCGGAAGGAGGCGCCAGATGAGCATCACGTCGACGCCCGAGGCACTCGTGCCCGCCGAGCAGGAGGCCGAGAAGAAGGCCGGGAAGAAGAGGCGATGGTTCCGCCGCCGCCCGAAGCCGGCGCGTGACCACTACAACAAGCGCGAGGCGATCGCCGGGTACCTGTTCATCACGCCGTGGATCATCGGGTTCCTCGTGTTCACCGCCGGGGCGATGATCTACAGCCTGTACATCTCGTTCAGCAACTACAACCTCGCCACCAACAGCGCACGTCCGGTCGGCCTCGACAACTACGCCGAGCTCTTCGACGACCCGCGGGTGATGGTGTCTCTGGCCAACACGCTCTTCTACGTCGTGATGGCCGTGCCGCTCGAGATCATCTTCGCGCTCGTGCTGGCCATGCTGCTCAACCGCGTCGGCCGGGGCGCCGGCATCTTCCGCACGCTGTACTACCTGCCGAAGATGACGCCGGCCGTCGCCACAGCCGCCGTGTTCTTCCTGCTGCTGAACGGCAACAGCGGAGTGATCAACGAGTTCCTTCGCCTGTTCGGCATCGACGGCCCGCAGTGGCTGGTGGACCCGGCGTGGGTGAAGCCGAGCATCGTGATCATGACGCTGTGGACGGTCGCGGGCACCATGGTGATCTTCCTCGCGGCGCTGAAGAACGTGCCGACCGAGCTCTACGAGGTGGCATCGCTCGACGGCGCGGGCAGCGTGCGCAAGTTCTTCTCGATCACCCTGCCGATGATCTCGGGGGCGATGTTCTTCAACGTCATCGTGCTCTCGATCGCCGCGTTCCAGATCTTCGATCAGGCGTATCTGCTGTTCTGGCGCGATCAGAGCAACTCGTCGCCCGAGGCGTCGCTGTTCTACGCGATCTACCTGTTCCAGCAGGCGTTCCGCCAGTTCAACTTCGGATTCGCCGCCGCCATGGCCTGGCTGCTGTTCGTCATCATCATGGTGATCACCGTGATCCAGGTGAAGTTCGGCAACCGCTTCGTCTACTACGAGGGAGATCGCTGATGGCGACGTCGCTGCAACAGACTCCACGGCGTCAGGATCCTGAGCGCCGCGACCCGTCGACGGTCGTCGCCACCGTGCCGAAGCGCTCGAAGTGGCGTAGGGCTCTCAGCCAGCCGCGCAGCTTCGCCGCGCGGATCGTGCTCACGGTCATCCTGATCGGGTTCGGTCTTCTCTTCCTCTACCCCTTCGCGTGGCTGGTGGCGGCGAGTTTCAAGCCGCGGGGCGAGGTGTTCGACAACGCGCTCATCCCTAAGACGTTCGTGCCCGAGAACTACGTCGAGGTGTGGAACCAGCTGCCGCTCATGAGCTGGCTCTGGAACAGCGTGGCGATCGCCGTGCTGGCGGCCACCGCCGTAGCCGTGTCGAGCTCGATCGTCGCGTTCGGGTTCGCGTACTTCAAGTTTCCCGGACGCGGGCTGCTCTTCGGCCTGGTGCTCGCGACGATGATGCTCCCGGGCGCAGTGACGATGATCCCGATCTACCTGATCTGGAAGGAGACCGGGCTGCTCGGCACGTGGGTGCCGCTGTGGGGCATGAACCTGTTCGGCTCGGCGTTCTACATCTTCCTGCAGCGCCAGTTCTATCTCGGACTGCCGCGGGAGCTGTTCGAGGCGGCGCGCCTGGACGGCGCGAGCTACTGGGGACTCTTCTGGCGGATCGCGATGCCGCTGTCGGTGCCGTCTTTCGTCATCGTCTTCCTCTTCGAGTTCCAGGCGAGCTGGAACAACCTGTACTCCGCGCTGATCTACCTGAACGCCGGGTCGGTCGACGACTTCACCGCACCGCTGGGCATCGCCTACGCCATGACGAAGTACAGCCCCACGGCCGGCGGCCACGGCGACTACCAGTACGTCATGGTCGCCTCGCTCATCGTCACCGTGCCGATGCTCATCCTGTTCGCCTTCGGGCAGCGGTACTTCATCGAGGGCGTCGCCACCCAGGGGCGGAAGGGCTGATCCCGGATGCCTGGGGCCAGGCATCCGGAATCGACGACTTGCACAACAGAACAGCAGCGGCGCTTCGGCGTCGCGGCTCGAACGAGAGGAAGAGAGATGCACAAGCGCATTCTGGGAGTCGCGGCCGTCGTCGCGGCATCCGCTGTCGTGCTGACCGGCTGCGGAGGCGGCAAGGACGCATCCGACATGGCTGAAGACATCGACTGGGGCGCGAAGGCGACCGGCGATCTGAAGGCGTGGGGCTTCGAGAACGCCGACGATGTCGGCCAGTCCCGCCTCGACTACGCCGAGGGACAGCTGAAGGACGTCAAGGTCGACCTCGACGCCACCGCCTTCGACGCGCAGAAGTTCACCACGCGACTGGCCGGTGGCAACGTGCCCGACGTCGTGCAGATGGACCGTCGCTACGTCACCACCTACGCCGCTCAGGGGCTGATCATGCCGCTCGACGAGTGCCTGAAGGAGCAGGACGTCTCGCCGCGCGACCAGTGGTACCCCTTCGTCGTCGATGACGTCACCTACGACAATGAGATCTGGGCCGTGCCGCAGTTCTACCAGCCGCCGGCGATCCTGGTGAACAAGAAGGTGCTCGACGAGGCCGGGGTCACCGCCGACCAGATCGACACCTCGAAGCCGGACGTGCTGCTCGATGCGGTCGGCAAGATCTACCAGGAGCAGAACGGCGTTCCCACCCGACTGGGCTTCGATCCGCAGGCCACCGGGCAGAGCGGACTGTGGATCCTCGGCATGGGCGGACAGCTCAACGACGACGACGGCAAGCCGACCCTCGACGACCCGAAGAACGTCGCCGGCATCGAGATGCTCAAGCAGATCACGGATGCCCAGGGCGGCTACGCCGCTGTGAAGAGCTTCACCGATTCGTTCGACACCTTCGGCGACAACAACCAGTTCGTCGCAGGGCAGGTCGGCGCGCAGGTGAACGCGCAGTGGTACCCGAACGTGCTCTCGCCCTACATGGACGAGCTGCAGCTCGAGGCCGTGCCGTTCCGCGGTGCGGACGGCGACCCCTTCTCGGTGGCATCCGGAACCGCGTTCGTCGTGCCGGCCGGTGCGAAGAACCCGGCCGCGGCGTGCGCCTGGATGGTCGACCTCACCTCGGACGACGCGTGGGCGGCCGCCGGCAAGGCGCGAGGTGAGACCCGCAAGAAGGACGGCGGCGTGAACACCGGCCTGTTCACCGGCTCGCCGGCCGCCGACAAGGCGATCCGCGAGGAGTGGGTGACCGAGAGCGGCAACGCCGGGTTCGATCAGGTGATCTCGACGTACTACGACGTGGTCGACTACGGGCAGTCGTTCGGTTCGTCGCCCGCCGGTCAGGAGATCCAGAACGAGCTCAACAACGCGATCACCGCGGCGCTGCTCGGTGACAAGTCGCCCGAGGACGCTCTGAAGGACGCCCAGAAGGCGGCGATGCGGGCGTACAAGAACATCGAGCAGGACTGAGTCGAGCGGTTCTGCGCTGCGGGGCGGGGCCTGCGGGCTCTCATCCCGTCGCCTGAGATCCGGAGGACGTGCCGAGATCCGGATGCCTGCGGTTGGGGCGTCCGGATCTCGGGCGGTCTGCCGGATCTGGGGAGCCTGAAGTGCGGCACGATGGACGCCTGCGATGCTCGCCGGGCCGGCGCTGCCGGGTATGCGGCGCGGGGTTCGCTCGCGGGGAGCGGTTGACTGAGATCCGGAGGACGTGCCGAGATCCGGATGCCTGCGGTTGGGGCGTCCGGATCTCGGGCGGTCTGCCGGATCTGGGGAGCCTGAAGTGCGGCAACG
>NZ_JBIVGE010000002.1:0-222478 GCF_044748505.1 Microbacterium sp. NPDC089987 | reverse complement strand
CACGATGGACCCCTGCGATGCTCGCCGGGCCGGCGCTGCGCAGGGCGCACAACCCCGGCGCTCAAGCCCGGTGCGTCACTCGTCGAGCGTCACAGGCCGCGCGACCCGGCCGCCTGGGCGAAGATCAGGCTGGTGCTGGTGGATGCCACTTCCGGCTTCAGGCTGATGGTGTCGGAGACGAGTTCGCGCAGCGCACTGGCATCCGGAACCGCGACGTGCACGAGGAAGTCGCGGTCGCCGGCGAGGAAGTACACCCGCTGCGTGGCAGGCAGCCCCTCGAGATAGGTCTGGAACCGCCGCAGGTCACCGCGGGCGTGCGCGTGCAGGCGGATGGTGATGAGCGCCTCGAGATGGAGTCCCATCGCGGCGGGTGAGATCTCGGCGTGGAAGCCGACGATCACCCCGTTCGCCTGCAGGGCGCGCACGCGCTTCAGGCACGTCGACTCGGCTATCCCGGCGATGGCGGCGAGCTCGGTGTTCGAGATCCGGCCGTTGCGGCTCAGCTCCGACAGGAGAGTGCGGTCGACGGCATCCAGAGCGGTGTGAGCGGATGCCGAAGAATCAGGGGTCATGGGGGCGCTTCCTCGTCTCGCGGTGAAGATTTCCACCATTCGAAGGCGATTGTACGCAGAATCTTCGGCGGGCGACCCGCAGATCGCGGAGATCTGCATAATCGCAGGTAGTGGGCGTCTACTCTCGCGCCCGCGATCAGCTGTCTCAGGAGGACGCAATGACGCGCACGATCATCGTCGGTGCAGGAATGGTCGGACTTGCCACGGCGTGGCATCTGCAGGAGCGCGGGGTCGACGTCACGGTCATCGACCGCGTCGGCGTCGCCGCCGGCTCGTCGTGGGGCAACGCCGGCTGGCTGACGCCGGGCAAGACCATCCCGCTCGCCGACACCGGCCTGTGGACGTACGGGCCGAAGGCCCTGCTCGATCCGGATGCCGCTCTGCACGTGCCGTTCCGGGTGGATGCCGGGCTCTGGTCGTTCCTCGCGCAGTTCGCCGCCCACGGCACCAACCGTGCGTGGGACCGGACGATGGCCGATCTCACGCCCATCGACAAGATCGCGCTGGAGTGCTTCGACGAGCTGATCGATGGCGGCGTGAAGTCGTGGACCCGCGAGGGCCCGTTCGTGATCGGCTTCAAGCAGGAGGCCGACTCCAAGGGCTTCCTGCACGAGATCGAGGGCGTGATCCGCCACGGGCAGGACGTGCCGTTCGAGCGTCTCGAGAACCCGCGCGAGCTTGCGCCGGTGCTGTCGGATGCCGTGACGCACGCCTACCGGCTCGACGGGCAGCGCTTCTTCGAGCCCGCGCCGTTCGTCGAGGCGCTCGGTGCTGCCGTCGTCGAGCGGGGCGCCGAGCTGATCACCGGGTACGAGGTCACCGACGTCTCGTCCACCCGCCGCCCCGTCGTCACGATGTCGAACGGGCAGCGACTGGAGGCGGACTCGGTCGTGATCGCGACGGGCGCCTGGATGCCTGCGCTCGCCCGCAAGCTGGGTGTGCGCACCCGCGTGCAGGCCGGCCGCGGCTACTCGTTCACGGTCGCCACGTCGGTTCCGCAGGAGCACCCGGTGTACTTCCCGTTCCAGCGCATCGCGTGCACCCCGTACCAGGGGCGCTTCCGCATCGCCGGCACGATGGAGTTCCGACGCCCCGACGAGCCCTTCCAGCCGCGCCGGGTGCAGGCGATCATCGCGCAGGCGCGGGAGATGTTCCAGGGTCTGGATCTCGACGATCGTCAGGACGAGTGGGTCGGCTCGCGCCCCGTCACCCCCGACGGCCTGCCGCTGGTCGGCGCGACCCAGGCTCCGAACGTGTATGTCGCCGGCGGTCACGGCATGTGGGGCATCGTGCTCGGGCCCGCGACCGGCAAGCTCCTCGCCGAGCAGATCACCACCGGCCGCATCGCCCCGGAGATCAAGCCCTTCGACCCGCTGCGCTGAGCCGGGGCCGGTTTTTCGGGCCTCGCTCGCGCCGTTTCGGGGCTTCCGGAGCGCGGGTACCGGGCATCCGGGGTCAGTTCTGTACGCCGGCGGCGCCGAAAGCGTATGCGATTGACCCCGCACCCCGGCGACCGGGCGGCGCGCCCGCATGCGGATGGATGCGCCCGGCTGCCGGGCATCCGGGGTCAGTTTCGTACGCCGGTGGCCCCGAAAGCGTACGCAATCGACCCCGCACCGGTGAATCCCACCCCCCCGCACCCGCAGCGGGGATGCATTGGACTGGTCAGAGGGATGCTGAGCCAGAGAAATGCATCCCCGACAGATTCGACTGGGTGGGTCAGGCGCGGCGCACCGGCTGCTGCAGCTCGGTGACCCAGTCGGACTCGTCGTCGAGCGGCCACGACCGCACGTAGAGTTCGCGGCACGGGCCAGAGGGCGTGAACCCGCGAGCGAGCATCTCGGCGTGCAGCGCGTGCCAGGTGTCGGGGATGCCGGTCGTCGCCCCGAGGTGGATGCCGCACACCGCGCGCTCCTCAGCGGCGAGCTCGACGATCTCGAGGCCGTCGACGGGGCCGCCGCCGTACTCGTAGCCGATGGTCAGCAGCATCCCGTCGTCGGTCGGACGGTACTCGGCGATCGGCGTCTCGAGCATCCCCTCCGTCTCTGGCAGGCCGTCTTCGACCTCGCCGAACAGGGGACCCACGTGCCGACCGACCTCGTCGGCGGGCACAGTCGCCGTGCGGGCGATCAGGCGGACGGCAGGCAGGGACTTCTCGATGAACTCGACAGATGACATGCGCTTCTCTCTCTCTATGAGGTGGAGCCGCCGCTCCACGTCGACGAGTCGTTCGGTGGCGATGCGGTGCTCGTGCTCCACGGCATCCCGATGGGAGCGCAGCAGGCCCGCTATGCGATCCGCACCGATCCCCTCATCGAGGACGTCGCCGATCTGCTCCAGCCCGAACCCCAGCTGCCGCAGTGCGACGATGCGATGCAGCCGGTAGAGCTGCGACGGATCGTACGACCGGTAACAGGTGAACTCATCCACGTGCGCGGGCACGAGCAGACCCGCAGTGTCCCAGTGCCGCAGCATGCGGTGGGTCACCTGGCCGATCTGCGCGAACGCTCCGATGGACAACATGTTCTGATCCGACCGCCTCACACTGTGTCAGGGTCAAGTCTGCTCGACGGATGCCCGCAGCCTCACCCGCGCAGGTCGCGGCGCGCCAGGGCGAGGGCGGATGCCACCGCCAGCGCCACGGCGATCCCCCAGACGAGCAGCAGCCCAGGCACGTCGACACCGTCTTTCAGCGGCGGCTGGTGATACACCCACGCGTACGGCGAGAGGGCGTTCAGCCACTCGAGATCCTTCGACTGCTTCGCCACCGCCTGGAACACGTATCCGAGCACCGCGACGCCGGCCGCGACGCCCGTCGCCCAGGCCTTGCGGCCGGTGAGTGCGCCGGCGAACAGGCCCGCCATCGCGCTGAGGAACGCGAGTCCGGTCAGGGCGAGCGCCGCTCCGATGATGTGCGGCGGATGGATGCCCAGCTCCGCAGGATCGTTCAGCGCGAATACGATCGCGCCCGACAGAGCACCCAGCCACAGCAGCCGCACGAGCACGGCTAGCGCCGACTCGGCGGCGTACTGCGCTCGGCCGATGCCGTGCGCGAGATCGAGTTCGAGTCGGCCGGACTCCTCGGCGCCGGCGATCGCGGCCGAGCCCCACAGCACGGCGGCGATCGTCAGCAGCAGAAAGCCCATCAGCCCGTAGAACGTGCTCTGCGCATACCCCGCACCGGTGGCGATCTGGTCGTATCCCAGGGTCTCGATCAGCTGCGACGGCAGGGCCTTGATGATCTCTTCGAGCTGCCCGTTCGCCCCGAAGCTCGGGTACAGCGGCAGGTACAGGAACAGCACGGCGGCGATGCCGAGAATCCACCCGATCCCGCTGCGCCACGACTCCCGGATGCTCCGCCGGAACACCGGCAGCACGCTCTTCATCGCGCGCCTCCCTTCTTCTCCCCGCCGACGCCCCTGCTTTCCGCCGACACCCCCAGGTGTGGCCGTCCGTACGTGGGGGTGTCGGCGGCAGGTGGGGGTGTCGGCGAAGAAGAGGAAGAGTAGAGGCGCAGCACGCTCTCCTCGAGATCCGGCTCCTCGACGGTCAGGTCGCGCACGGTCGTCTGCGCGAGCGCCTTCACGAAGGGGTCGATCGCGCCCTCCACCGTCGCGGTGAGGTGCAGCACATCGCCCTGCGGAGTGATCTCGATTTCGGACACACCCGGGATGCCCGTGAAGGCCCGCCCCACGGCATCCGGATCCCCCGCATCGAGCGAGACCCGCACCCGCCGCACCGAGCCGAGGCGCAGCGAGGCGACGTCGCCCGTCGCGACCACGCGGCCGGCGGCGAGCACGGCGACCTCGTCCGCGACCTGCTGGATCTCGCTGAGCACGTGCGAGCTGAGCAGCACGGTCTGCCCGCCGTCGCGCGCCTCGCGCACCATCGCGAGGAACTCGCGCTGCACGAGCGGGTCGAGCCCGCTGGTCGGCTCGTCGAGGATGAGCAGCTCGGGCCGGTGCATGAACGCCTGGATCAGCCCGACCTTCTGCTTGTTGCCCTTCGACAGACTGCGCACCGGCCGCGACAGGTCGACGCCGAGACGCTCGGCGAGCTCTGACGCGTATCCGCGTGTGACCGCGCCGGAGACCTCGGAGTAGAACGACAGCATCCGGTGCCCCGTCACGCGTCCCTCGAGGTGCAGCTCACCCGGCACGTAGCCGATGCGGCGCCGCAGGCGCGCGCCACCGTGCCGCGGGTCCTCGCCGAGCACGCGCACCTGACCGGAGGTGGGGCGGATGATGTCGACCAGGGTGCGCAGAGTCGTGGTCTTGCCGGCGCCGTTCGGCCCGATCAGACCGTATATCGTGCCCGGCTGCACCTGCAACTCGAGGCCGTGCAGGGCCGTGCGACGCCCGAAGCGCTTGTGCAGCGCGGTGATGTCGATGACGGAACTCATGATGCCCCTCCTTCGGTGGGCTTCTCGGATGACCCGTTACCGGATGACTCGTTCTCGGATGCCATGGCCTGGCGCGCTCCGTCGAGGACGGCCGTGCTCGAGTAGATGCCGTGCGTGAGCAGTTCCAGAGTGGGAAGGGTCGTGCGCAGCATCCCGGCGGGGCTCAGCTGGTCCTGCCCGAGCATCCGGCCGATCTGGGCGCGCATCATCACGGGCGCGAGGCCCATCATCACCAGGAGCAGCGTCGTCATCTCGGGATCGCTCATCCCGACGAGCAATCCCGCCTCGCGCTGCTCGTCGAGCACGTCGCGGGTGACGCGCACGATCTCATCGAACAGGCGGTCGGCGGCCGGCGAGCTGTCGCCGAGCATGCGGCCGAGATAGTCGATGTACGGACCGTAGCGCTCGACATCATGCAGCGCGGCGCGGATGCGATCGGCCGTGGGCGCCTCGATCAGCTCGTGCTTGTCGTCGATGAACGCCGCTACGACGTAGTCGTCGCACGCAGTCCGAAGCGCATTCTTGTCGCCGAAGTGGTGCACGATCAGCGCTGCGCTGACGCCGGCCTCCCTCGCGATCGCGCGCATGCTCGCGGCGTCGAACCCATCGCGGGCGAAGGCGCGGATCGCAGCCTCGCGGATGCGGGCGCGGGCCGTGAGATCATCGGATGCTGAACGCATGTACAGCATGCTAAACGCGCGTTCAGTGGGCGTCAAGACCTGATGAAAGGCGGCGATAGTGTGAGCGGGTGACGGGCTTCGATTACCAGCGACTGCGACGATTCCCCGACGTCGAGGCTGCGAATCTGCAGGCCTGGGATGCCACCGACGAGCTGCTCGTGCGGCGCGCCCTCGACACCGGCGTCGCGGGCGACGAGATCGCGGTGATCGGTGACGAGTACGGCGCGATCGCGCTCGCGTTGACGGATGCCGGGCTGCACGGCATCCGCGTGCATCAGGACCTCATCACCGGCCGTCGTGCGCTCGCCGCCAACGCCCGGGCGCTCGATCTGCCGCTGCCCGCAGCGCACGAACTCGACAGCTCGCTGCTCAGCGGCACCCGGCTCGTGCTGCTGCAGCTGCCCAAGGGGCTCGCCGAGCTCGAGGAGATCGCCGACGCGGTCGCCCGCTGGGCGGCGCCCGATGTGATGTTCATCGCGGGTGGACGGGTGAAGCACATGACGCTCGCCCAGAACGAGCTGCTCGCGCGGTTCTTCGGGCACGTGCAGCCGCAGCGCGCGGAGCGCAAGTCGCGGTTGATCGTGGCATCCGGAGCCCTGCCCGTTCCCGACCAGCCGCCGTTTCCGGTGAGCCGCCAGCACGACGGCTTCACCCTGTGCGCCTATGGCGGAGCATTTGCAGGAGCGAAGCTCGACATGGGCACGCGGGTGCTGATCGACGTGATGTCCGCGCTGACCCCGCCTTCCCCGCTCCAGGCATCCGCACCGTTCCACCCGACCGACGCGCCGATCGGGGGGACGCCAGCGCAGTTCTCGGAAGTTGTGACGTCGCCTCCGCTGCGCGTCGTCGATTTGGGCTGCGGAACGGGCGCGCTCGCCGTCGCGTTCGCGCAGCAGCATCCGGATGCCAGGATCACCGCCACCGATCGATCCGCCTCCGCGGCGCGCTCGGCCCAGGCATCCGTCGTCGCGAACGGCCTCGCCGGACGCATCAGCGTCACGCTCGACGACGCCGGCTCCGAGATGCCCGATGGATCGGCTGACCTCATCCTGCTGAATCCGCCGTTCCACCTCGGCACGAGTGTGCACGAGGGCGCGGGTCACCGCCTCATCCAGGCTGCCGCGCGGCTGCTGCGGCCGGGCGGCGAGGTGTGGACGGTGTTCAACTCGCACCTCGATCACCGGGGCGTGCTGAGCCGCGACGTAGGCCCGACCGAGCAGGTCGCCCGCACCCCGAAGTTCACCGTCACGCGCAGCGTGCGCCGGGGCTGAATTCCGCGACGCGCCATGCTCGGTCCCGCCCGCGCATCCGCTCGGCCTCGCGTGCGCAGGCGAACACGCGAGGGAAGGAGGATCTGCGCGAAATCCTCCTTCCTTGGGTTGTTCGCCTACCTCCGCATCCCCGCGCCCCTCAACTCCGCATCCCCGCACCACGGCGCAACAACGCACAGCCGATCACAGGAACCCCCGGTGACGCCCGGAAACCGCCACCCGGATTTGCCACCGGATCAGCCGTTCGTTAGCGTGGATAGGTGGCCGCGAGGTCACAGAGACCAGTCCGCGGTCGCGTCCTTCTTTCGACTGAGCTGTACACGAAGAGGCGCGGGCGTACGGTTGATGTTCTGTCGCGGGGATCCGAAATCCCCGTCCGCGCCGCCTTGCAGCTTCTGTCGAAACGGCCTTGAGAACGTCACCCGGGCGTAACCGAAGCGGCCCGCCGAGACCCGAAGAATCGGTGGGCAACGGGGGAAACGTGTCCGAAACCGCTCTTGAAGCGCGCAATATCTACAAGGTCTTCGGCCGAAATCCGCAGCAGGCCGTGAAGCGTCTGAAGGCCGGTGAGACGCGCACCGAGGTGCAGGACGTCGGCACGGCCGCCGTGATCGACGCGAGCTTCACCGTGAACCGCGGTGAGATCTTCGTCATCATGGGCCTGTCGGGTTCGGGCAAGTCGACGATCATCCGCATGCTCAACGGCCTGCACGACGCGACCGCCGGCGAGATCACCATCGGCGGCGACCAGATCACCGGCATCCCGGGCGCGCGCCTGCGCGACATCCGCCGCGACCGCGTCTCGATGGTGTTCCAGCACTTCGCGCTGCTGCCGCACCGCACGGTGGCCGCGAACGTCGCATATCCGCTCGAGCTGAAGGGTGTCGGGAAGACCGAGCGCCTGCGCAAGGCCGACGAGATCCTCGCCCTGGTGGGCCTCGAGGGCTGGGGCGACAAGCTGCCCAGCGAGCTCTCCGGCGGCATGCAGCAGCGCGTCGGCATCGCCCGCGCGCTCGCCGCCGACACCGACATCCTGCTCATGGACGAGGCGTTCAGCGCCCTCGATCCGCTGATCCGCCGCGAGATGCAGGAGCAGCTGGTCGAGCTGCAGGCCAAGCTGCAGAAGACCATCGTGTTCATCACGCACGACCTCAACGAGGCCATGTTCCTCGGCGACCGCATCGCGGTGATGCGTGACGGTCGCATCGTGCAGATCGGCACACCCGAGGACATCCTCACCGACCCCGCCAACGACTACGTCGAGCAGTTCGTGCAGGACGTCGACCGTGCGCGCGTGCTCACCGCTGCGAACGTCATGGAGCGTCCGCGCCCGGTCGTGGCCGAGTCGGCCGGTCCGCGCACGGCGCTGCGCCAGATGCGGGATGCCTACATGTCGGCGACCTACGTCGTCGGCCGCGACCGCAAGCTGGTCGGCATCGTCACCGACCGGGATGCCGTGAAGCTCGTGCGCCGCGGCGAATCCTCGCTTGCGTCGATCATCAAGCCTGTTCCGCAGAAGGTGCACGAGGACGACGTGCTGATGAACCTGTTCATCCCGTCGGTCGAGTCGCCGGTTCCGCTGGCGGTGACGGATGCCGAGGGGCGCCTGACCGGTGTGATCCCGCGCGTCACCCTGCTCGCCGCGCTCGGCCCCGGCCCCGGCGCGACGGGCGAACTGACCCTGCCGCTGAATCCGATGCCGCAGGCCGTGATCGACGAGGTGCTCGCCGAGGCGAGCTCGTTCACCGAGGCCGCCGCTGAGGCAGCCGCCGAGTCGGCCGACGACGAAGCCGGCACCGCTGACACCGAGGAGGTGCACTGATGGATTTCCGCATTCCGATCGGAACGTGGGTCGCCGGCATCGTCGACTGGGTCAAGGACAACCTCGACGGCCTGCTCGATGGCGTCTCGTTCGTCTTCGGCTTCCTCGTCAACGGGCTGACCGCCGGACTGCTGTCGGTGCACTTCGTCGCGATCATCGCGATCGCCGCGCTCATCGCGTGGCTGGTGCGCTCGTGGCAGCTCGCGATCGGCACCGCCGCCTCGCTGCTGCTGATCGTGGGCATGAACCTGTGGGTTCCCGCCATGCAGACCATGTCGCTCGTGCTCGTCGCCGCGGTCATCGCGGTGCTGATCGCCGTGCCTCTGGGCATCTGGTCGGCGCGCAACGGCACCGTCCGCGCACTGCTGAAGCCTGTGCTCGACTTCATGCAGACCATGCCCGCCTTCGTGTACCTGATCCCCGCCATCGTGTTCTTCGGCATCGGCGTGGTTCCCGGCATGGTCGCCACGATCATCTTCGCGCTGCCTCCTGGGGTGCGCTTCACCGAGCTCGGCATCCGCGGCGTCGACAGCGAGACCGTCGAGGCAGGCCACGCGTTCGGCGCGAAGCCCGGGCAGATCCTGCGTGGCATCCAGCTGCCGCTCGCGATGCCGACCATCATGGCCGGCATCAACCAGGTCATCATGCTGGCCCTGTCGATGGCGGTCATCGCCGGCATGGCCGGCGCCGACGGCCTCGGCAAGATGGTCGTCGAGGCGATCTCGACGATCAACATCGCCAAGGGCGTCGAGGCGGGGCTCGGCGTCGTGCTGATCGCCGTCTTCCTCGACCGGGTCACCGCTGCCCTCGGCGCACCGGCAGAGAATCACGCATCGCTGCTCGGAATCCTGGCTCGTCGCCGCGAGGCGCGGCGCCGCAGCTCGGCATCCGTCGCGGTGCCGGATGCCGCACTGCAGCCTGCCTGACCTGCATCCCGCACCCGCAATCACATATACGCAACAGAGAGAGAACATCGTGAAGAAGAAGATCACTGCACTCCTGGCCATCGGAGCCATCGGCTCGCTCGCCCTCGCCGGCTGCACGAGCAACGGCGGAACCGGCGGCACCGGCGGCGACGCCGACGGCGGCTCGAAGGGCGACAAGGGCACCATCACGCTCGGCTTCCTGCCGTCGTGGACCGACGGCCTCAGCACGGCGTACCTGCTCGAGAACAAGCTCGAGGAGCTCGGCTACGACGTCGAGATGAAGACCCTCACCGACGCGGGCCCGCTGTACACCGGTCTCGCGCAGGGCGACGTCGACATCTACCCGTCGGCCTGGCCCGAGCTCACCCACAAGAAGTACATGGACAAGTACGGCGACGACATCGAAGATCTCGGCACGTACTACGAGAACGCGAAGCTCACCATCGCGGTGCCGGAGTACTCCGAGCTCACCTCGATCGAGGACCTCAAGGGCAAGGCCGCGAACTACGACGGCAAGATCATCGGCATCGAGCCGGGCGCCGGCCTCACCGAGCAGACCACGAAGATGCTCGGCGAGACCGGACTCGACAGCGAGTACGAGCTGGTCACCTCGTCGACCGCGGCGATGCTCACCGAGCTGAAGAAGGCGACCGACAAGCAGGAGGACCTCGTCGTCACGCTGTGGCGTCCGTTCTGGGCCAACGACGCCTTCCCCGTGAAGGACCTCGAAGACCCGAACGGCCTGATGGGTGAGGCCGAGGGCCTGCACTTCCTGGGCACGAAGGGCTTCGCTGACGAGTACCCCGAGGCCGCTGAGCTGATCGAGAGCATCAAGCTCGACGACGAGCAGTACGGCTCGCTCGAGGACATGGTCGTGAACGAGTACGGCGAGGGCAAGGAGCGCGAGGCCGTCAAGGCATGGCTCGAGGAGAACCCCGACGTCCTCAAGTGACCCGCTGACTTCTCGCCGGGGCCCCCTCTGGTCGTCCGCGCCCCCTCTGGATCACGTGATTCAGAGGGGGTGCGGATGCCACGAGGGGGCCTCGACGTGTTGAGGGTCAGTGCGTCTCGGCGGTGACCAGCGGGTCGGGCGACGGGCGGGTGGTCGCGCCGTCCTTCTCGACCGGGAAGCCGTTGCGCATCCAGTACTCGTACCCGCCGAGCAGCTCGCGGGTGTCGAATCCGGATGCCAGGAGCCGGCGCGCAGCGGCGGTGGCGCCGTTGCATCCCGGGCCCCAGCCGTACACGATGAGGGTGCGGTCGCGCGGCAGCTCGGCGATCCGGGCATCCCGATCCGCCGTCGGCAGATGCAGGGCGCCGGCGATGTGGCCGTGATCCCAGGACTCCTGCCGACGGGTGTCGACGAGCACCGCCGCGCCCGAGGCGACGGCCTCCGCGGCCGCGACCACGTCGATCTCGAAGGCGATGCGGGCGTCGACATGCGCGAGCCGCGCTGCGATGGAGGCGGAGAGCGCGGCGTCAGCCACGACTGCGCGTCTCGTCGAGATACGAGTACGCGGTCACGCGAGAGACATGCAGCCGCTTGGCGATCGTCTCGATCGACTTGCGCATCTGCGTGACACCGCGCTGGTCGAGCTTCTCGAGCACCGCGATCTTGTCGTCACGCGTCATCTGCTCGACGGGCCGGCCGATCTCGCCGATCGCCTCGGCGATCATCTGATCCATCACCGACACCAGGTCGGTGCCGAAGTGCTCCTGCGGGCGCTCGTCCGCGGCGGCGGTGGTCGCTGCCACGGGCAGCAGCGCCTCGAGCATGTTGCGAGCCTGCTGCAGCGGACTCAGGTCGACGTTGATGCAGAACGAGGCGATGATGTCACCGGCGGCGTTGTGGAAGTACACCGACGAGCAGCGCAGCTCGCGGCCGTCGCTCGTGCGACCCCGATAGCCGAACGCGTCGTGATCCTTCTGGCGGTCCTTCAGCACATCGAGGCCGAGGTTCGTCGACGGTCCGCCCACTGACCGACCGGTGACGTGTCCGTTCTCGATCGCCATGATGGTGTGCCCGAGGTCGACGTCGGCGCCGTCGAGGTTGTGCAGCACGACCTCGACCGACGGGCCGGCGGCGGTGGCGAGCGCGCGCATCACGGGTCGGTACAGCCGAAGGATCTCCTCCGCGCTCTCGTATGTCTGCCGCGCGGCATCCTCTGCCAGCACTGCCGCCGCCTGCCGCATTGCAGTCTGCGTCGCCATCGTCCACCTCAGCTTTACAAAAAATCTTTACAGTAGACATTGTGTCTATCCGTGGGCTATCTTAGCGGCGGCGGTCTCTTCCGTCGAGGGTCACATCCTCACCCGACCCCCCTCTTCACCCCTGAGCAAGGAGGCTCCCATGGCCACAGTCGCATCCCGCGGCTTGACGCCGAAGCAGCGCAAGACGGTCGCCGGTGGCGCGATCGGCACGCTGATCGAGTACTACGACTACTACCTGTACGGTCTGGCGTCGGCCGCGGTCTTCCCCGCCGTGTTCTTCTCGACCGAAGACCCGGTGATCGGCCAGCTGTCATCGTTCGCGACCTTCGCCGTCGGGTTCTTCCTGCGGCCGGTCGGCGGCATCGTCTGGGGCATCATCGGCGACCGCGTCGGCCGCAAGGTGGTGCTGATGAGCACCGTTGTCGGCATGGGCATCGCGACGACCGGCATCGGCCTCATCCCACCGGATGCGGCAATCGGCATCGCCGCACCGCTGCTGCTGCTGTTCTTCCGTCTCTGCCAGGGCTTCTTCGTCGGCGGCGAGATGGGCGGAGCGGTGACCATGGTCGTCGAGGCCGCACCCGTCGGCAGGAAGGGCCTGTACGGCGCCTTCCTGATCAGCGGCGCCGGCGTGGCCAACGTCGTCTCGGGCGGCCTGATGGCCGGCCTGGGCCTGACCCCCGGCTCGTGGTTCATCGAGTGGGGATGGCGCATCCCGTTCGTGTTCTCCCTTGTGCTCGCGATCGCCGCCGTGATCCTGCGTCGCCACCTCGAGGAGTCCGAGGAGTTCACCGAGACGCAGACGCTGATGGTCGCGGCGCGGGGCAAGAAGCACAACCCGCTCGTCGAGGCTTTCCGTCACCCGAAGAACACGATCCTCGGCATCCTGATCGGCCTTCCGCAGTCGATCGCCGGCTACGTGATCCTCACGTACGGCCTCGGCTTCATGGTGACGAACAAGAGCCTTCCCGCCTGGATGGGCTTCGCCGGCACGATGATCGTCGGCGCGCTGCAGATCTTCGTCGCGCCGCTGTGGGGTCGCATCTCCGACCGGATCGGCCGCCGCACGGTGTACATCATCGGATGCATCGGCTTCGCCGCCATGGTCTACCCGGCGTTCGCGCTGTTCTCGACCGGCAACATGTGGCTGATCTGGCTCGGTCAGATCCTCGGATTCGTCGTGTTCGGCGTCGCCATGCAGGCCACGCTCGCCACGATGCTCGCCGAGATGTTCGACGCCGAGGCGCGCACCACCGGCGTCAACATCGGCTACCAGATCTCGAACACCCTGGGCGGCGGTCTCGCGCCGGTCATCTGCGCCGCGCTGGTCCTCTCCGCGGGTGGCGCGTTCTGGCCCGTCGTGGTCTACGCCGCAGTGATCGCGATCGTCGGCGTGATCGCCACGCTGATGGCATCCATCCGACCCGATGTCGAGGGCGCAGGTCGTCTGCACGAGCTCTCTGTGACCCGTCAGGACGCGACTGTCTGACATGCGTTCCGTGCAGTTGCACGATCGAGGCCCCCTCCGGTCGTCCGTACCCCCTCTGAATCACGTGATTCAGAGGGGGCGCGGATGCCACGAGGGGGCCTCGATGGTCTGGTGCGGGGTAACCCGCGGTGCTCAGGCGAGCAGCTGCGCCAGTGCGGGGAGCTGGGACTCGTCCTCCAGCGCCGAGCCGACGGCGACGACGCGCACGCCGGCGTCGAGGTACGAGCGGGCGTTCCCCGAGTCCATGCCGCCCGTGGCGACGAAGCGCGCCTGCGGGAACGGTCCGCGCATGGCCGGGAACCATCCCGTGCCGAGCAGCGATGCGGGGAAGGCCTTCAGCCAGGTGAGCCCCTCGGCGAGTGCCCGCTGCACCTCGGTGGCGGTCGAGACCCCGGGCAGCGCCGGGAGCCCTGCCTCGTGCGACGCGCGCACCACGTCGACGTCGAAGCCCGGGCTCACGGTGAAGGCGGCGCCGGCGTCGGCGGCCTGGCGCACGTGCTCGAGCGTCACGACGGTGCCGGCGCCCACGGTGAGGCCGCGCTCGCGGGCGGCCTCGGCCACCACGCGCAGCGCCTCGATGTCGGTCGGGGTCTGCACGGGCACCTCGACGGCGGTGATGCCGAGGTCCCAGGCGCGGGTGGCGGTGGCGAGCGTGCGCTCGACCCCCATGCCGCGCAGGATCGCCATCAGGGGCACGTCGCGGAAGATCTCTTCGAAGACGGAGTTGTCGGTCATGTTCGATCGCCTTTCAGGCTTGGTCGATGGTCAGGGTGTCGTCGGCAGCGTGATCGGGCAGCAGGTCGCCGGTGGACTGCAGGACGAGGTGCGCGCGCCGGTGTCCGGCGAGCAGGCGCTCCTCTGCCGTCGCGCCGCTCAGGTGCGCCGAGAGGTAGCCGGCGGCGAAGGCATCGCCCGCGCCGACCGCCTCGACGACCTCGGTCTTGATCGCGGGCGTGAAGGTGCGCACGTCGGCGCCGTCCCGCCGCTCGTACTCGGTCGCGCCGACGTCGCCGTCCTTGACGACGAGCAGGGCCGGCTCGGGGATCAGCGCGCGCACCGCGTCGGCGTCGGCGGTGCCCCACAGGCCCTCGGCCTCGTCCAGGCCGACGAAGACGAGATCGGCGCGACGGGCGAGCGCGAGCAGGGCGGGAGCGGCGGCGTCGGGCTGCCACAGCGCGGCGCGGTGGTTGACGTCGAAGCTCAGGATGCCGTCGCCCTCGGTCACCCGATCGACGACGGAGTCGACGAGCGCGGCGCAGCTGCTCGAGAGGGCGGGCGTGATGCCCGACACATGCACCAGGGCAGCCTGCTCCAGCGGAACCTCGGCGACCGTATCGGGGGTCATCGCCGACGCGGCCGAGCCGCGGCGGTAGTAGAGCACCCCGCGACCCGGGTCCTTGAAGTAGACGCCGGTGGGTGCGTGCGGGTCGGTGCTGACCCAGCCGACGTCGACACCGTGAGAGGCGACCTCGTCGCGCACGCGCACGCCGAGGGGATCGTCGCCCACGGCGCTGACCCATGCACTCCGGATGCCGAGCTGCGCCGCGTGGATTGCCACGTTCGACTCGGCACCGCCGATGAGCAGCCGCACGTCCTGCGTGGTCGCGAGCGGCTCGGGCCGCGCCGGGGCGATGAGCGCCATCGTCTCGCCGATCGCGATCAGGCGTGGAGCAGAAGTGTCGGGCATGGTTACCATGATGAGGCGACGTGTGCATCCACTGCAATTGCTGTTGCACCATGCGCACAAGAGGGAGATGAGTCATATGGCCGATGAGCTGCTGACCGCACGCGACAAGGGCATCCCGGAGCGGGCGATCGGGATGACCGCATCCGCCTTCCTCGAGACGAAGCCCCGACTCGACGAGTTCTGGACTCCCCTGATCGTGCTCGACGACGCCGCGATGCGCGCCAACGTCGCGACGATGGCCGAATGGTGCGCGGCGAACGATCTGGAGATCATGCCGCACGGCAAGACGACGATGGCTCCCGAACTGTGGCAGCGCCAGCTCGACGCCGGCGCTCTCGGCATCACGCTCGCCACCATGGGCCAGGTGCGCACCGGCCGCGACCTCGGACTCGACTCGATCATGCTCGCCAACTCCGCCGTCGACGCGCGCTCGCTCGCCTGGCTCGCCGGTGAGCTCGCGGATCCCGCATTCCGGTTCGTGTGCTGGGCCGACTCGCTCGCCACCGTCGACGCGATGGAGCAGGGGCTGCGTGCGGTGGGGGTCCCCCGCCCCGTCGACGTCTGCGTCGAACTCGGCGCCGAGGGCGGCCGCACCGGCGCGCGCTCGATCGCCGAGGCGGTGCAGATCGCCGAGCGCCTCGCGGCATCCGACGTGCTGCGTCTGGCCGGCGTCGCGGGATACGAGGGCAGCCTCGCCCACGACCGCTCCGCGCCGGGTCTCGACGCCGTGCGGGCCTATCTCGAGGCGCAGCTTGAACTGCACCGCACCATCGCCCCGCTGTACGACGACGGCGAGATCTACGTGACAGCCGGCGGCAGCGCCTACTTCGAGATCGTCGCCGACGTGTGGTCGAACGTCGAGCGTGACGAGCGCACGCGGTTCGTCCTGCGATCCGGCGCGTACATCGTGCACGACGACGGGTTCTACCGCGGCATCTCGCCGTTCGATGAGGGCGGTGCCCCGGACGGCCCTCGATTCGTCAACGCGATGCACGGCATCGCGCGTGTCGTCTCCCGTCCCGAGGACGGTCTGGCGCTGGTGGATGCCGGCAAGCGCGACCTGCCGTACGACGAGGGCCTGCCCATCCCGCGCGCCGCGGCTGACGATCTGGCCGGGCCCTGGCATCCGCTCGACGCGACTCTGTCGGCGATGAACGACCAGCACTCCTACGTTCGACCGGCAGAGCCGCTCGACGTCGGCTCGGTCGTGCGCTTCGGCCTGTCGCACCCGTGCACCGCCTTCGACAAGTGGCGGGTGCTGCCGGTCGTCGACTCCGTCGACTCCGGTGTCGTCGTCGGCCTGATCCGCACCTGGTTCTGAGGCGCAGCATGTCCGGTCGCACAGTCCTGCGTGGCGGTTCCATCGTCGCATCCGATGGCATCCAGGCCGCCGATGTCGCCCTCGAAGGCGACCTCATCGTCGAGGTCGGGGAGGTCGAGGCGAGCGACGGCGATCGGGTGATCGACGCCACCGGTCGCCTCGTGCTACCCGGATTCATCGACGCGCACTCGCACGCCGACGGCCTGCTGCGCGACTCCGAGGTCACCAGGGCGCTGCTGCGACAGGGCGTCACGACGATCATCGGCGGGCAGGACGGCGTCTCGTACGCGCCCGGCGACGGCGCCTATGCGAGCGGCTACTTCGCCGCGATCAACGGCCCGCACCCGACCTACGTCGGCGGCGGGATCGCCGCGCTGCTGGATGCCGTCGACGGCGCCTCGGCGCTGAACGCGGGCTACCTGGTTCCGGCGGGCACCGTGCGCTTCGAGGTGTGCGGACGCAGCAGCGCCACGGCGACCGACACCGAGCGCGAGAGCATGATCGCGCTCGTCGAGCAGGGCATAGCCGACGGGGCGCTCGGCCTGTCGACCGGTCTGGACTACGTGCCGGGCATCTTCCAGGATGCCGAGGAGATCGCGGCCCTCTGCGGCCCCGTCGCCCGTGCCGGCGGCGTGTACGTCAGCCACATGCGCGGCGGGTATGAGGCGAACACCGCAGCCGGCATCGCCGAGATGGTCGAGATCTCGCACCGCGCGGCGGCGGATGCCGGTGCAGCCCTGCCCGTGCACGTCTCGCACCTGCACGCCGACGCCGACATCGTGCTCGAGCAGCTCGACGCCTTCGAGGCGGCCGGGGTCGAGGCGACCTTCGACGCCTACCCGTACATCCGCGGCTGCACGCTGCTGGGCATGCCGCTGCTGCCGCCGGAGATCTCGGCGCTGCCGGTCGACGAGGTCGTCGCGCTGCTCGGCGACCCGCTCGGCCGCGATGCGCTGCGCGACACCTGCGCGCAGCGCGCCTCGAACAGCCCGAGCCTCGGCCCCGACTGGCCCGAGATGATCACGCTCGCCCATATCGCGGCATCCGACTACGGCTGGGCGCACGGCCTCACCCTGCGCGCGGCCGCAGAGCGCGCCGGAGCAGACCCGATGGACTTGGCCTTCGACCTGCTCGCGGCATCGCGCATGGAGAGCAGCGCCGTGATGGCCGTGCGCAGTCCGCGCCCGGCCACCGAGCTCGCACGCATCTTCGCGCACCCCGGCCACATCGGCGGCTCGGACGGGATCTTCGTCGGCGCGCATCCGCATCCGCGGGCCGCCGGGTCGTTCGCGCGGTACCTGCGCGAGTTCGTGCGCGAGCTGGGCGCGTGGACATGGGTGGATGCCGTGCACCACCTCTCCGCGCAGCCCGCGCGGCGGTTCCACCTCGGGCGCCGCGGCGTGATCGAGGCCGGTGCAATCGCCGACGTGCTTCTCGTGGATCCTGAGACCGTCGCCGACGGCGCCACCTACGAGCAGCCGCGTACGCTCGCCACGGGCATCGACGATGTCTTCGTCGCGGGGGTGCAGGTGCTCGCCGACGGTGAGCTGACCGGCGCGCTGCCCGGGCGCGGCCTGCGCCGGGACGGCGCGTGATGTCGCAGAGCGTGACGCGCGCGGCCCGGATCCTGGGCTCCCTCGCCGGGGAGCCTGCGACGGTGAACGGGCTGGCGGATGAATTCGGCATCCACCGATCGACGATGTTCCGCGAGCTGCAGAGCCTGGAGCAGGTCGGATTCGTGCGACGGCAGAGCGACGGACGCTACGCCGTCGGCTTGCAGCTCGCCGTGCTGGGCGAAGCGGCACTGGAGCAGCTCGACCTGCGCGGCGCGGCCTTCGCGCACGCCAGGCGGCTGCATCGGATCGTTGGCAACACCGTGCACGTCGGGGCGCTGGTCGGCGATGAGATCGTCTATGTCGACAAGGTTGAGGATGCCGCGGGCGTTCGCATGTACTCCCGGGTCGGCGCATCCGTGCTGCCGTACTGCAGCGGGATCGGCAAGGCGATCCTGGCCGAGCTGCCCACCGACCGCCGCGATGCCGTGCTGGCCGGCGCGGACTGGCATCCGCACACCGCCCGTACCCTCACCACGCGCGCCGCTCTCGACGCCGATCTCGCGCTCACCGCCCGGCGGGGATGGGCGTTCGACGACGCGGAGTTCGAGGATTTCGTCGGCTGCGTCGCCGTGCCGATCGTCACGCCCGCCGGCGTCGTCGGCGCGCTGTCGCTCACGGCGCTGCGAGTCGCCCAGACCCGCAGGCAGCTCGAGCAGCGCGTGCCCATGCTGCGCGAGACGGCGGCCGAGATCGCGCAGCGGCTGAGCTGAGCGGGCTCACCTGAACCACCAGACCGACCGACCAGACCAGACCGAACAGAAGGAGAGAAAGATGCCCAAGACTGGCTTCTACGCCGAAGGCGCCCCCACCCCCGCAGGCCCGTACAGCCACGGAGTCGTCGCGAACGGCTTCCTGTACACCGCAGGCTTCGGCCCGCAGGACGCCGCGAACGACCACGCCGTCGCCGACAACGTGGGCGAGCAGACCCGCCAGGTGCTGCGCAACATCCAGATGGTGCTCGCCGAGCACGACCTCACCATGGCCGACGTGGTGAAGTCGACCGTGCACCTGCAGGACCTCGCCGACTTCGCCGAGTTCAACGCGGCGTACGAGGAGTTCTTCACCGCGCCGTTCCCGGTGCGCACCACCGTGGGCTCGCAGCTCGCGAACATCCTCGTCGAGATCGACGTGGTCGCCGCGCTGCCGCAGGACTGACCGCGGATCCTCGTCAGGAGGACTTCGCCTTGATGGGAGGAGCTTTCCCCGCGGAAGCTCCTCCCATCCCTGCTCTCTCCTCTTAAGGGCGCGCGGATGCACGGTGTCAACCACCCTCCGCTCTGCCCCTCCGCCGTCATACCCTGTGCGCATGGACGGGTTCGCCGCCGTCGACTTCGGCTTCGCCCGCGAGGTCCTGCAACGGGGCATCGCGGCGCTCTACCTGGTCGCGTTCCTCTCGACGCTGAACCAGTTCCGTCCGCTGCTGGGTGAGCGCGGACTGCTGCCGGCCCCCGAGCTGCTGGAGTGGGCGACGTCGGCTCCCGCGCGGCGCCGGATGCTGCATCCGACGCTCTTCACGCGCATCCGGTACACCGATCGGCGTCTGGCCGCGCTGTGCTGGACGGGCACGGTCATCGCAGCGCTGCTCGTCGTCGGCATCCCCCAGCTGGCGCCGCCCTGGGTGCCGATGATCTGCTTCCTGCTGCTGTGGGGCGGGTACATGTCGATCACGAGCATCGGGCAGACCTTCTACTCGTTCGGCTGGGAGATGCTGCTGCTCGAGGCGGGATTCCTCGCCGCGTTCCTCGGCTCGCGCGATCAGCCGCCGCCGACCGCGATCATCGTGCTGTTCTGGTGGCTGGTGTTCCGGCTGGAGTTCGGCGCCGGCATGATCAAGATCCGCGGGGGCAGCGAGTGGCGCGACCTCACCGCCCTGATGTACCACCACGAGACGCAGCCGATGCCGGGGCCGCTGAGCCGGCAGGCGCACCTGCTGCCGCGGTGGTTCCACAAGGGCGAGGTGCTCGGCAACCACTTCGCTCAGCTGGTGGTGCCGTTCTTCCTCTTCGTGCCACTGGCATCGCTGTTCACCCCGGACTCAGTCGACCGGGTCCTGCTGGTGATCGGCGCGATCGCCGCGACGATCGTCATCCTCACCCAGCTCTGGCTCGTGCTCACTGGCAACTTCGCCTGGCTTAACTGGGCGACGATCGTGCTCGCCTTCTCGGCGTTCCCGACGTTCTGGCACCCTCACCTCTGGGCCGCTGAGCCTGTCGAAGCGCCGAGCGCGGACATCCCCCTCTACTGGCTCATCATCACCTCGGCGGTCGGGCTGCTGCTGATCGTGCTCAGCTGGCCCGCCCTGCGCAACCTCTTCGCACGCCGCCAGCTGATGAACGCGAGCTTCAACCGGTGGCAGCTCGGCAATGCCTACGGTGCGTTCGGCACTGTCACGAAGCAGCGGATCGAGTACGTCGTCGAGGGCATCGCCGACGCCGATCCGGATGCCGCGGACTGGCGCGAGTACGAGTTCAAGGGCAAGCCCACTGATGTGCGCCGCGTACCCCGGCAGTTCGCGCCGTACCATCTGCGGCTGGACTGGCTGATGTGGTTCCTGCCGCTCGGGCGATCACTCGAGGACTGGTTCACGATGTTCCTCGTGCGACTTCTCGAGGCCGACGCCCCGACGCTGCGGATGCTGCGCCGCGACCCCTTCGACGGCGAGCGTCCTGCCTGGGTGCGCGTCGTCTCGTATCGGTACCGCTTCGCGACCCGCGCGGAGCACCGGGAATCGGGCGCCGTATGGGTGCGGGACCGGCGGCACGTGCTCGTGCGTCCGCTCGGTTTCGGTGGCTGACAGCGGGCGAGTCACCATACCCCCGTCAACGACCCGCCACCGTGCCGGTCAGAACGTGATCGGGCGCTTTCCCGCGAGGGATGCATAGGCGGCATCCACCACGGCGGCCGCCGCCAGCCCGTCCTCGGCGGTGACCCGCGCCTCTCCCCCGGTGCGGATCGCCTCGACGAAGTCGGCCAGCTGAGCGCGGTACGGGTCAGCGCCGACGGGGTCGACGTCCGTGTCGAAGCGGAGGATGCCGTCGGAGCCGGCCACCTCGACCATCGACCGGAACGGGGTGCCGGGTTCCAGCCAGTCGGCGCGCAGGTGAGTGATCGCCCCGTTCGCGTGGGTGAGGGTGACGTGCGCGGACACCGGTGGCGAGACGCGATCGCCGACCGCAGGCGGATCCTGAGTGGCCGACACCTCGACGACGGATCCGGCCAGCCACAGCGCCTGATCGATGTCGTGGATCATCAGGTCGCGGATGACTCCGCCGCCGGCATCCTCGGCATAGAACCAGGCGGAGTCGGGAGCGGCGACGGTGCGCCGGAACGTGAGCTCGGTGAGCGTGCCGACCGCGTCGACGCGCTCGTGCAGGTCGCGGTATCCCTCGAAGTAGCGCACGACGTGCGCGGGGAAGAGGCGAACACCGGCGTCGTCCGCCGCATCGATCAGCGCCCGCGCGTCGGCGGCGCTTCCCGCGAGGGGCTTCTCGCAGACGACGTGCCTGCCGCGTGCGAAGGCCGCCCTGGCGATGTCGAGATGCGTCGAGGTCGGGCTGATGATGTCGACGATGTCGACCGCATCGATCAGCTCGTCCAGTTCGCCGATGATCCGGACGCCGTACCGGTCGGCCAGCACATCGGCATCCGTCCTCCGCAGGATCGCGACCTCGCCACCCAGCGCCAGCCAGCCCTCGATGTGCACCGGCGCGATGCCGCCCGCACCGACGATCCCCACCCGCAGCGTGCTCTCCATGGCCCGACTCTACGCCGGGCCTGCGCGGCTAGGCCCGGTCCTCGCCCCTTCCGCCGACACCCCCACGTGCTGCCGAGACCCCCGGCTGCGGACGTGCCCACGTGGGGGTGTCGGCGCGAAGCAGGGGTGTCGGCGAAGGGGGGTGAGGGCGAACGGAGCCTCAGCCCCCGAAGGGGAGGGTGGGCAGGCCGCGGATGCCGAGATCGACGGCGAAGAGCGAACCCGCCTCGGTGCCGTGATCCGGGTCGAGGCCCTGCGCCGACGTGGTGATGAAGAGGGTGCTCAGCCCGTGCCCGCCGAAGGTGCAGGCGCTCACCTGCGGCACCGGCAGCGGGATGCTCTCGATCAGCGCCCCCGAGCTGTCGTATCCGTGCACGGCCGAGCCGCCCCAGAGGGCGACCCACACGCTGCCGTCGGCGGCGACACAGAGCCCGTCGGGCGCACCCGTGTCGGACGGGATCGACACGAACGGCCGCCGCTTCACGAGGTCCCCGTCCGAGACGTCGAACACGTCCACGCGACCGGTCGCGGTGTCGGCGTAGTAGGCGTGCGAGCCCTCGGATGTGAAGGCGATGCCGTTCGAGATGGTCGCCTCGGGCAGCACGGTCGTGATCGAGAGGTCGGCATCGATCCGCCGCAGCGACCCGCGACCGGGGGAGGCGTCGTACGCCATCGAGCCGGCGAGCAGCCGGCCGTCTGGGTCACAGCATCCGTCATTCATCCGCACGCCGGGGTCGTCGCCGAGCTGCGCCACGGCGCGGGTCTCGCCGTCGGCCTCGTCGGCGAGATAGAGCGTGCGGGCGCCGGCGGCGACGAAACCACCGGTGCGGCGAGGCCGCACGAAGGCGATGAACTCGTCGTCGACGTGCTGGCGCGTCACGCCGTCGTCGCGCAGCGTGAGCAGGTCACCGGCGGCGCCGTCCACCCACCGCAGCCCGCCCCAGGCGGCCGCCCAGACCGGTCCCTCCGCATGGCCCGCGATGGGCCCGGTGATGTTCTCGACCCTCATGCTCGCGGCTCCTCTCGGCGCAGCGGCATTCGCTCGGGCTCGGGCGCGGCAGCGGGTTCGGGCTCGGCCGGTTGTTCGGCCTCGGGGACAGGCGGGGGCGTGGCAGCCGCTGCGGGCGCGGGTGTGCCAACCGGGGATGCGGATGCCTGTGCCCACCCGATCTGGCCGGCGACCTTCTGCTCGAGCACCTCGACCGCCTCATCGGAGAGCAGGATCAGTCCGTCGAGCTCTTCACGCACGCGCTTGTAGGCGAGGTTGCGCTCAGCCTGCGTTGCCGCGTCGTCGAGGGCGACGGTGAGCAGGTGCCGGGCGCGGTCGAGACGCTTGCGCTCCACCTCGCTGAAGTTGGCGTCACGCAGGCGTCGGGCATCGCGCTCGGCGATGTCGAAGGCGACGGCGTAATCGCCCACCGCGTCCACGTACTCCGCGATCTCGGCCTCGCTGAGCTTGGCATCCGCCGACGCAGGCCGCAGGGTGTCGGCGATCTTCTTCGCGCGCAGGAACGCGGCGGTGAGCGGCTGGCGCCCGTCGCTCATCGCAGGGAACGCGATCAGCTTGGCGACGTCGAGCTCATACTCCAGCCACCGAGCGGTGATCTCGTCGTGCTCGGCGAAGAGCCGCTCGAGCAGCTGCACGGTCGAGGCGCGCTCTTCGGCCGCGGTCTCGCGCACCTGCTTCCTGGTCTGCGGCGGCGGCGTGCCGCCGCGGGCGGCGAGCTGGGCTGCCTTGATCTCGCCCTTCAGGCGCAGCGTCTCGAGGCGTCGCTCATGCCGGCGCTTGGACGCGCGCTCCCACGACTTGCCGATGCCGCCGGCGACGCCCATCAGCGGGAAGGCGAGCCACCAGTAGTGGCCCAGCCAGATCAACACGTCGTTCATGATGTTGCCAGCCTACTTCTGCACCTCACGCGCGCGAGGTGCATTCCGCAGCGCTCAGCGCGCGCCCAGTTATACCCCGGGGGGTATCCGCTACGATCTGTCCATACCCGAACCGAGGAGAGCGAAGATGTGCCGAGCAGTGACCTGCCGAACCTGTGGGAAGACGACGTGGGCCGGCTGCGGCCAGCACGTCGACATGGTGATGGCCGGTGTGCCGTCGAGTGACCGCTGCCGCGGCCACGAGAACGAGCCCCGCACCGGCTTCTTCGCGAAGCTGTTCGGGCGGAGCTGACCGTGCGCGTGATCATCGTCGGCGGCGTCGCCGGCGGCATGTCGGCGGCCACCCGCCTGCGGCGGCTCGACGAGGACGCCGAGATTATCGTTGTCGAGCAGGGCGACTACGTCAGCTTCGCCAACTGCGGGCTGCCGTACTACGTCGGCGGCGTGATCACCGAGCGCGAGTCGCTGCTGCTGCAGACGCGCGAGTCCCTGCGAGCACGGTTCGCCCTCGATGTGCGCACCGGTTCCGAGGCCATCGCGATCGATCGGGAAGCCCGCACCGTCAGCATCCGGGATGTGCGCACCGGCACGATCGTCGACGAGCCCTACGACCACGTCGTGCTCGCGACCGGCGCCGCCTCGCGTGGCGTGTTCGAGCAGACGCCCGGCGCCCCCGTCGTGTCGACCCTGCGCACGATCGACGACGTCGATCGCATCACCGACGCCCTGGCCGGCCTCTCCGAGCCCGGCCGCGCTGTCGTCGTCGGCGGCGGATTCATCGGCATCGAGGCGGTCGAGAACCTCGTGCACCGCGGCCTGGCCGTCACGCTCGTGCAGCACGGCCCGCATCCGCTCAGCCCGCTCGACATCGAGATGGCCGCGCTCGTCGTCGACGAGCTGCGTGCGCGCGGCGTCGATCTGCGGCTGCGCGCATCGGTCGAGTCGATGGATGCTGAGGGCGTCCACCTCGATGACGGCACCACGGTCGCCGCCGACATCGTCATCGACGCCAGGGGTGTGCGCCCCGCGGCATCCCTTGCCGTCGACGCAGGCCTCGCGACAGGACCGACCGGCGGCATCGCCGTCGACGGGGTGCAGCGCACCAGCGACCCGCGCGTCTTCGCCGTCGGAGACGGCGTCGAGAAGTCGGATGCCGTGTCGGCCGAGCCCACGCTCGTCACCATGGCCGGCCTCGCGAACCGGCACGGCCGCACGGCCGCCGACGCGATAGCCTCCGACGCCGGACTGCTCGACGCGCACCCGGCCGACGCGCTGCCCGCCCTCGGCACGGCGATCGTCGGAGTCTTCGAGCTCGTCGTCGCCATGACGGGGTGGAGCGAGAAGCGGCTGCGGGATGCCGGTCGCGCCCACCGCGTGATCCACGCGCACCCCTCCGACCACGCCGGCTACTACCCCGGCGCCGAGCGGCTGACCATGAAGCTGCTCGTCGACCCCGACACCGATCTCATCCTGGGCGCCCAGATCGTCGGTCGCCGGGGCGTCGACAAGCGCATCGACGTGATCGCGACGGCCATGCAGGCAGGGCTCACCGCGCCGCAGCTGAGCCGGCTCGAGCTCGCCTACGCGCCGCAGTTCGCCTCGGCGAAGGACCCGGTGAACATGCTCGGCTACATCGCCGACAACGCCGCGACGGGGCTGACCGATGCTGTGCAATGGCACCAGCTCTCCGCCGCGGTGGCCGCCGGCGCGACCGTGGTCGATGTGCGCAGTGCCGCTGAGCACGAGGGCGGCGCGATCCCCGGCAGCGTGAACATCTCGGTCGACGAGCTGCGCGACCGGCTCGATGAGCTGCCCGGAGGCGACCTGGTCGTGCACTGTCAGGTCGGTCAGCGCGGGCACACCGCCGTGCGCCTGCTGCGTCAGCACGGTCGTGATGCGCGCAACCTCGACGGCGGTTATCTCACCTGGGCGGCGGGCACCCGGATGCTCGTCGCCGGCCCCACTCTCGAGAAGGAGTCCGTATGAGCGCTGCACCTGATGACGAGATCCGCAAGGTCGTGAACCGGCTCAAGCGCGCCCGCGGGCAGCTCAGCGCGGTGATCGACGCGATGGAGACGGATGCCGACTGCCGCGACGTCGTCATCCAGCTCGCAGCCGTGGGCAAGGCCATCGACCGCGCCGGCTTCGCGGTGATCAGCACGGCGCTCAAGCACTGCGTGATCGAAGGTGAGGATGCCGAGGACGGCGCCCCCAGCATGGCGGAGCTCGAGAAGCTGTTCCTCACCCTCGCGTGACGCATCCGCTCTCGGCACGATCGAACCCGCCCGGGAGGAGTTCACACGTTCGGGAGGACTCTCCAGACTGAGGAGTCCTCCCGACCGTGCGTTCTCCTCCCGAGCGGGCGGTCTGCACGGGCTCAGCGCAGCAGCGTGAACCCCGACTCGTAGCTGGTCTTGCCGAGGGCGGCCATGATGATCTGCAGGAAGCCCATAGCCTCCAGCTCGCGCGCGCGGGTCAGCGGTCCGGCATCCACCGCCCGCATCCCCGCCCCCTCGATCAGGCGGGCAACCGCGATCTTCGCGTCGGCGTAGTCGCCGGCGAACAGCACGGTCGTCGGGGTCGTGCCGTTCGTTCCGGAGGTGAGCGTGTCGCCGAGGTTCACGTTGAACGCCTTCACCACCGCCGATCCCTCTGGCAGCATCTTCGCCAGCTCGGCCGCCGTCGACGAGTCGGCGGGCGACTTGAGCCGGTCGTAGGTGCTGAAGTCGATCGGGTTGCTGATGTCGATCACGACCTTGCGGCTGAGCTGGTCGCGGTAGTGCTGCAGGATGCCCTCGTAGGCGTTGTAGGGAACCGCGAGCACCACGAGGTCGCCGGTGAGCTCGTCGCCCATCACGCCGTACGCGAAGCCGTCCCGCGCCGCCGACATGCTCGTCGGGCTGCGCTTGATGATCTGAACCGCAGCGCCCGCGCGCGTGGCGACCTCGGCGATCGCCGCGCCCATCTTTCCGCTGCCGATGATGCTGATCGAGGTCATGCGACCTGGTCCCTCCTGAATCGATTGAGCGCCTCTTCGGCTACTTTCTGCGCGTCGTAGTCGAATACGGCGCTGCGACGGAAGTCCCGCCCCACCCTGATGTCGGCATCGCGCTTGACGAGGTTCTCGAACTCGTGCTGCGCGTCGAACATCGCGCCGGCCCGGCGTGATCCGTGCTGCAGGATCGCGGTGCGCTGCATCCGCACCGCCGTGTAGCGACGGAACGCCTCAGGGATGTCGGCGACCGTCTTGGCTGCGGCCACGAACGTCGCCAGCGCCATGCTGTCTTCGATGGCCTGGTTCACACCCTGCCCCTGGTGCGGCAGCATCGTATGGGCCGCGTCGCCGAGCAGCGCGATCGGCCCGCGCGACCAGTTGGTGAGCGGCTCGTGGTCGAACAGGCCCCACCAGAACGTCTTCTCGATCGCGCCGATGAACTGCTGCAGCCGCGGATCCCAGTCGTCGCCGGCGAATTCGGCCGCGAGCTCGCTGACGTCGGCTGAACCCGACCACGGCCCGTGCAGCGGCCGGTCGCTCGGGATGCCGGCGACGAAGTTGAACAGCTTCCGCTGCTGCAGGGGATAGCACATGAAGTGCCGGCTGTTGCCCATCCAGACCTGGCTGATCATCGGCCAGTCCGCGGGCAGACGCGCCGCGTCGACCACGCCGCGGTAGACGATGTAGCCCGAGTAGACCGGCTCGGGATGCTGGTCGATGGCCCTCCGCACGACGGAGTGGATGCCGTCGGCGCCGATCACGGCATCGAACACCTCGCTCACACCGTTCTCGAACTCGATGCGCACGGCATCCGGCCCGTCTTCCGACGGCACTGTCTCGACCGACGCGAGCCGATGGCCGAGACGGATGGTGTCGGAGTCGACCTCTGCCGCCAGGATGTCGATGAGGTCGGGGCGGTACATGCCGATGTTCTGGTATTTCTTCGACGAGTCCTCCCACGCGGCATCCGTGACCATCTCGCCCATGGCGTTCAGATACACGCCGTGCCCATCGGGCACGGCACCCGCCCGCCGCACGTTCTCGAGCACGCCGAGCCGGTCGAGCACCCGAGCCGCGTTCGGGGCGACTGTGACGCCCGCGCCGACCTCACCCAGCCGACTGGCCTGCTCGAAGACGGTGACCTGCACGCCGGCGACGCGCGTCAGGGCGATGGCGGCGGTGAGTCCGCCCATCCCTCCGCCGATGATCGCGATCCTGGTGGTGTGCGGTGCCATGGGTTCTCCTTGACTGACTTGCGGGATGGAAGGTCGGATGCCGACAGCTGCTCAGCGCGCTCCGGCGAGGTCGCCTGTGGGCTGCGTCGGCGAGAAGACCGTCGCGCCAACTGCCTGCTCTGCCTCGTTGTCGGGGCCGAGCTCGATGCCGCTGCGGTCGCGCAGGCACAGGGTCGCGCCGGCGCCGAGCAGGGTGGCGAACAGCAGGTACGACGAGACCGCGACGGTGGTTCCGGTGGCGTCGAGCAGCATCTGCGCGATCATCGGCGCGAACGCGCCGCCGAGCACGGCGCCGATCGCGTAGGTGATCGAGACACCGGAGAAGCGGATGGATGCCGGGAAGATCTCGGCGTACCAGGCAGCCAGCGGGCCGTAAGTGAGGCCGAGGCCGATCGAGATGAGCAGCAGCGCGGTGTAGAGACCGAGCAGGCCGCCGGCGTCGACGAGCCAGAAGACCGGGAACACCACGATGGCCTGCAAGGCGAAGCCGATCAGGAATGTGTTCCGGCGGCCGATGACATCGGAGAGGTAGCCGGCGAACAGAGTGGAGAAGAACCAGACCGCGGCCGCGAAGACGGCGGCGATGAGAACGTCGGTGCGCGCGAGGTCCTGCACGCTGATCGCGTAGTTGTTCAGGAATCCGCCCGTGGTCATGTACCCGAGGGTGCCGTTGCCGACGAAGACGAACGCCGCGAGCAGCACGAGACTCCAGTGGCGGCGGAACAGGGTGATGATCGGCACGCTCGCCTGCTTGCCGCGCTCGGCGATCTCGGCGAAGACGGGGCTCTCGTCGACCGAGCGACGGATCACGAAGCCGACGACGATGAGCACGATGCTGAGCAGGAACGGCACGCGCCAGCCCCACTCGAGGTAGGCGGCACCGGGGGAGATCACGCCGGTCATCAAGGCGGTCACGCCCGAGGCGAGCATGAAGCCGAGGGGAACCCCCAGCTGCGGCCACGAACCGGCACGTCCGCGGCGGTTCGCCGGTGCGTGCTCGACAGCCATCAGCACGGCCCCGCCCCACTCGCCACCGGCTGACAAGCCCTGCAGGATGCGCAGGATCAGCAGCATGATCGGGGCGGCCATGCCGATCTGCGCGTAGGTGGGCAGCACGCCGATCAGGGTGGTGGCTCCGCCCATGAGGACGAGGGTCGCGACGAGCATCGCGCGGCGGCCGATGATGTCGCCGTAGTGTCCGGCGAGGAAGGCGCCGAGCGGGCGGAACAGGAACGAGATGCCGACCGTCGCGAACGAGAACAGCAGGCCGAGCCCCTTGCCCGCCGGCTCGAAGAAGAGCTGTGCGAAGACGAGGGCGGCGCTGGTGGCGTAGATGAAGAAGTCGTACCACTCGATGGTGGTTCCGACGATGGTGGCGAAGGCGATCCGGCGCTGAGAGGCCGGGGCGCTCGGGGCGGAAGAAGAGGTCATCGGTTTTCCTGACGTCATTGTCTGCCCTCGGCGACGAGGGGCGGTGGAAGCGGGTCTCCCCATGATCTCGCCGCGCTCACTGTGTGTAAATCGCAGTTATACGAGGATGTAGTTCGGTTAGCCTGAAGATATGGTCCACGTCAGCCTGAGGCAGCTGGAACTCTTCGCCGCCCTGCCGAACTTTCCCACGCTCAGTGCTGCCGCTGCGGATCTGCATATCTCGGAGTCGGCGCTGTCGCAGGCGATCACCAGCCTCGAGAAGGCGGTGGGCGAGCAGCTGTGCGTGCGTCGGAAGGCACGGGGGCTGACGCTGACCCCCGCCGGGCAGCAGTTCGCCAGACGCGCGCGGCAGATCGTGGCCGCCACGGACGAGCTCGTGCTGGCAGCGGGTGACGGCGACGAACTGCGCGGGCCGGTGAAGCTCGGCTGCTACGCCAGCTTCGCCACGAGCGTGGTTCCCGAGCTGCTCGAGGGCTTTCCGAAACGGCATCCCGGTGTGCACATCGAGATCATGATCGGCACGAACGAGGAGCTGCTGTCGGCGCTCGAGGCCGGGCGTCTCGACGTCGCACTCGTCTACAACGTGTCACTCCCGCTGGGTTACAGCAGACGGAAGATCTACGCGACCGAGCTCGAGGCGCACCTGCATCCCGATCACCCGCTCGCTGCTGCCGAGACCGTCGACCTGGCGGATCTCGCTGACGAGCCGTTCATCCAGTACGACGCCACCCCTGGCATCCGCAACGTCAGCGACGCCTTCACCGCGCGCGGACTCTCGCCGCGGATCCAGGCGCGCGTCTCGCAGATCGGGCTGGTCGTGGCTCTGGTGAGCAGAGGGCTCGGATACGGCCTACTCATGTCGCGTCCCAACACGCTTCCGGTGAGCGTCGAGGGACTTCCAGTGGTCATCCGGCCCTTCGACCCGCCGGTCACCGTCTCGCATGTGGTGGGGATCTGGCCAGAGGACATGCAGCTCACGCCGCGCGCCTCGGCGCTGCTGGACTTCGCCATCGAGAAGCTCGGCGGGTACGGGCGGGCCGACGTCATCGGCGACACCGCGAGCAGCTGAGCACCGTACGTGTCGGCCCCCGATTCATGCGTCGGGGCTGGTCACCTGGTCTTCTCGGCACAGGGCACGCACAGCCTCGCGAACGGGCGCACCTCGAGTCGGCCCTCCGGAATGGGCCGGCCGCAGCTGGCGCAGACGCCGTAGTCACCGGCATCCCATCGCTCCAGCGCCTCGTCGTACTGGCGCACCTCGTCGGCTGCCGCGTCGGCCAGCGCCGACAGGCGCGACCACTCCGACGACAGCGTCACGCCCTCAGGATCGTGCTCGTCGTCGTCGTTCGATCCCTGGCGATCGTGCACGAGTTCGGCCAGAGCGGATGCCGCATGCCCGGCGCGCACGATGGCTTCCGCCCGCTGCGCGGAGAGCGACTCCCGACTGATCACATCCATCCCGCCACCCTAGCTCCGGTACTCTCGAGCGCTGCGGCCGCCATGGCCGCGGCGCTGGACGCCGTCTCCCGCGACCACGGCGGCGAAGGATGCCATATCCGCACCCGCCCCGCACAGGCCTTGCCACCGCCGGGTGCGTGCGTGACGATGGGAACGCCAATCGACGGGAGACATGATGCAGCTGGGAATGATCGGACTCGGACGCATGGGCGCGAACATCGTGCGCCGACTGATGCGCGACGGACACGAATGCGTCGGATTCGACGTCAACCAGGAGGCGGTCCAGGCGCTCGCCGCCGACGGTGCGGTCGGCGCCACCGACCTGCAGGACTTCGTCTCGAAGCTCCAGACCCCGCGAGTGATCTGGCTGATGGTGCCCGCCGGGCTCACCGGCACGATCCTCGAGCAGGTCGCCGACCTGCTCGACGAGGGCGACATCGTCATCGACGGCGGCAACTCCAACTACCGCGACGACGTGCGCCGCGCCGCCGCGATGCGCGAGCGCGGCATCGAGTACGTCGACGCCGGCACGAGCGGCGGGGTGTTCGGTCTCGAGCGCGGGTACTGCCTCATGGTCGGCGGATCGGATGCCGCGGTGCAGCACATCGAGCCGCTGCTGAAGACCATCGCACCGGGCGTCGGCGAGATCGAGCGCACCCCCGGTCGCACCGGCGAGCTGACGCCGGAGGAGCAGGGGTACCTGCACTGCGGTCCCGCAGGTGCGGGGCACTTCGTGAAGATGGTGCACAACGGCATCGAGTACGGGATCATGGCGGCGATCGCCGAGGGTCTCAACCTGCTCGAGAACGCCGACGCGGGTGTGCGCGAAGCCGAGCACTCGGCTGAGGTCGCGCCGCTGGAAGAGCCGGAGTTCTACCAGTTCCCCATCGACACCGGGAAGGTCGCGGAGCTCTGGCGGCGCGGTTCGGTGATCTCGTCGTGGCTGCTCGATCTCACCGCGACTGCGCTCGCCGACAACCCCACCCTCGACGGTCTCGCCGGCCGCGTCTCGGACTCGGGCGAGGGCCGCTGGACGGTCAAGGCAGCGGTGGACGTGGGCGTGCCGGTTCCAGTGCTCTCGTCGGCCCTGTTCGAGCGCTTCGCCTCACGCGGCGAGGACCACTTCGCGAACCAGGTGCTCTCCGCGATGCGTCTGCAGTTCGGCGGACACAAGGAGCTTCCCGCCGGTGACGTGCTCGAGGCCGGCGGTCGCAAGTCGGAGTCTCACGACAGCGGGCAGTCCGACACCGTCGAGTGAGCCAGCGGAACTGACACGAAGGATGCCGGTCGAGAGCTTCTCTCGACCGGCATCCTTCACGTCGTTTGGGACGTCCCGCGTCGGGTTCAGTCGAAGCGGTCCCCGTCGGCGGCGGTCTCCTCTTCGGCGGCATGCTCGCGCACGGCCTCGTCGTCGACCTGCGCCGGCGGAGTGTCCTGCAGGTAGGCGCGGTCGTCATTCGGGTCGCCCGTGCCGTCGTCCAGGCCGTTCTCGAGCAGCTCGTCGTCGGTGGGCTCGTGTGCGGGTGTGCTGTCGCTCATGCTGACTCCTTCGATCGGATCTCAGCCCACGATCGGCGTGCTCTTCAGAGGAGTCGAGAGGGTTGACAGCCCGCCCTGCCCCCGCACGCGCGGGATGCCTGGCGCCGGTGGGCCCATATGGCCGCGTCGGGCGTGTGGATGCGGCCATATGAGACCTGTGGACGCGGGCTCGCAGCCTCGCGGGCAGGAGCCTCGTGCCGAGTGGGCCCATGTGGCCGGGTCTGGCGTGCGGAGGCGGCACTTTGGGACCTGCGGACGCGGGGACCCAGCCCCGCGGGCACCCCTGCACAGGAGCCTCGCGCCGGGTGGGCCCATATGGCCGCGTCGGTCGTGTGGATGCGGCGCTTTGGGACCCGCGGACGCAGGGACGCAGCCTCGCGGGCACCCCTACGCACCTGAGCCTTGTGCCGGGTGGGCCCATATGGCCGGCTCGCGCGTGCGGAGGCGACCATATGGGACCCGCCGACGCGCGTGCGGACGCGGCCCGCGAACGAGATTCCGCGCGTCAGCCGAACAGCAGCGTGAGCGCGGTCACCCCGCCACCGCCGACGATGAGCGCGACGATGGTCACCCAGGCGACGATCCGGATGCGGCGGCTGCGACGCGCGGCGAGATCGCCGTAGTCCTCGTCGATGTCGATCATGCGTTTCGTCTCGCTTCGCTCGCTCAACGAACGGGAAGCTCGGCGACGGTCGGCCCGAACACGGCCGGAAGCGTGCCACGCGAGGTCTCGCGCAGCTCATCGACCGAGGCCGTGAAGACGTCCTGCACCTCGAGGGCGGGCTCGGTGTCGGTGACGCCGATGCGCAGCACCGGGTAGTCGCGTCCCTCGCACAGTCCGCGGAACTTCACGTCCTCTTCGCGCGGCACGGTCACGATCACGCGGCCGGCCGACTCCGAGAAGAGGGCGGTCGCGGCATCCACGCCATCCCGCTCCATCAGCTCGGTGAGCCAGACCCGGGCGCCGACGCCGAAGCGCATGACGCCCTCGGCGAGGGCCTGGCCGAGGCCGCCCTCGGACAGGTCGTGCGCCGACGAGATCAGCCACTCCTCGCGGGCGGCTCCGAGCAGGCCGGCGAGGCGACGCTCGGCGGCGAGGTCGACCTTCGGCGGCAGTCCGCCGAGGTGGTCGTGCACGACATCGGCCCAGGCTGAGCCCGACAGCTCCGTGGAGGTCACGCCGAGCAGGTAGATGTTGTCGCCGGCATCCTGCCAGCCCGACGGGATGCGGCGCGAGACGTCGTCGATGATGCCGAGCACGCCGACCAGCGGGGTCGGGTGGATCGGCACGTCGCCGGTCTGGTTGTAGAACGACACGTTGCCGCCGGTGACCGGGGTGCCCAGCTCGAAGCATCCATCGGCCAGACCGTCGACGGTCTGCCCGAACTGCCACATCACCTCGGGGTTCTCGGGCGATCCGAAGTTGAGGCAGTCGGTGATCGCGGTCGGAGTGGCGCCGGTGACGGCGACGTTGCGGTACGCCTCGGCGAGGGCGAGCTGCGCACCTGCGTACGGGTCGAGCTGGCAGTAGCGGCCGTTGGCGTCGGTCGAGACGGCGAAGCCGAGCCCCGACTCCTCGTCGACGCGCACCATGCCGGCGTCGTCCGGGAAGGCGAGGGCGGTGTTGCCGCCCACGTAGTAGTCGTACTGGTTGGTGATCCAGCTGGCGTCGGCGAGGTTCGGCGAGCCGAGCATGGCGAGGAACTGCGCGCGCAGCACCTCGGGCTCGTTCGAGCGGGGAAGGTCCTCTGCGGCATCCGCCTGCAGCGCGTCGATCCACGTCGGGTACGCGACCGGACGGTCGTAGACGGGGCCGTCGACCGCGACGGTCGACGGGTCGACGTCGACGATGCGCTCGCCCTGCCAGTCGATGATGAGTCGGCCGTCGCCGGTGACCTCGCCGAGCACGCTGGTCTCGACCTCCCACTTGCCGACGACCTCGAGGAACGCATCGAGCTTCTCGGGAGCGACGATCGCCATCATGCGCTCCTGCGACTCGCTCATCAGGATCTCTTCGGCGGTGAGGCTCGGGTCGCGCAGCAGCACGTTGTCGAGCGAGACGTGCATGCCGCTGTTGCCATTGGCCGCGAGCTCGCTGGTGGCGCACGAGATGCCGGCGGCGCCGAGGTCCTGAATGGCCTCGACGAGCTCGAGCTTGTACAGCTCGAGGCAGCACTCGATGAGCACCTTCTCCGCGAACGGGTCGCCGACCTGCACAGCGGGACGCTTCTTCGGTTTGGCGACGCTGGCGTCGCCCTGGGTTGCTGAGCCAGTCGAAGCATCGTCGAAGGAGTCGGATGCCAGGATCGACGCGCCACCGATGCCGTCGCCGCCCGTACGGGCGCCGAACAGCACCACCTTGTTGCCGACGCCGGTGGCGTTGGCGAGCTTGAGGTCTTCGTGGCGGAGCACGCCGACCGCGAGCGCGTTGACGAGCGGGTTGGCCTGGTAGACGGCGTCGAAGACGGTCTCGCCGCCGATGTTCGGCAGGCCGAGGCAGTTGCCGTAGAAGCTGATGCCGCTGGTGACGCCGTGCACGACGCGCGGGGTGTCGGGGTGGTCGATGGCGCCGAAGCGCAGGGCATCCATCACCGCGACCGGACGAGCGCCCATCGAGATGATGTCGCGCACGATGCCGCCGACGCCAGTCGCCGCGCCCTGGAACGGCTCGATGAAGGAGGGGTGGTTGTGCGACTCGGCCTTGAAGGTGACGGCCCAGCCCTCGCCCACGTCGACGACGCCCGCGTTCTGGCCCATGCCGACCATGAGCCGTTCCTTCATCTCGTCGGAGACCTTCTGCCCGAAGCGGCGCAGGTAGTTCTTCGACGACTTGTACGAGCAGTGCTCCGACCACATCACCGAGTACATGGCGAGCTCGCCGGAGGTGGGGCGGCGACCGAGGATGGTCTTGATCTGCTCGTATTCCTCGGGCTTGAGTCCGAGCGCGCCGTAGGGCTGCTCCTTCTCAGGAGTTGCGATGGCGTTCTCGACCGAGTCGGGAACATGCTGACGAGAGGCAGGAGTGGTCACGCGGGCTCCAGAAGAAGAGGGAGGCGGGGCGAGACCAGTTTAGGCGCTTATTCTTCCGCCACCTTCGACGGCGATCTCAGGTCCCGTCGACGTGCCCCCTCATCGCACGCCCACCGGTGTTCGCCTCTCGCCCCGACCGGCGCCCGCTGTAGAACGACCCGGCGTCCGCGCCGTCCCGCTGTCGGGCCCGCCTCGTCGACATCTCACCGACAGCGGCATCGACGCGTTCGAGCCTCGACGCGAGCACCAGATCGGTTCCAGGACCCGCGTCGTCGATGATCCGCATGCGGCTCTCGCGGATGCGCTCTGCTGCGCCGACGCCGAACCCCCGGATGAATCCGCTGCGGGCCCGCCGCCTGTCGCCTTCCGTGTCGTGCCACCGGCGATGCCGCTCCCCCACCCACCACGCGCGCATCGCGACCATCGCCTGCATCTGCAGGCTGGTGATCAGCACTTTGGCCTGATGCACGTCCGACGCGTAGCCGACGAGATACAGCAGGGACGGTCCGATGCGTCCGCTGCGGCCGCTGGCGTACAGCGGGCGCACCGCGCCGAGCGCGTGGACGACCCCCGCGCCGAGCTCCCGCATGTCGCGCGCGTAGGTTCCGTCGAACGGCATCAGCTCAGTCACGATCTGTTCGCGATCCTGACCCAGCCGCGAGCGCTTCTCATCCAGCCGGGCTTGGTCGATGCCGTACTTGAGCATCAGACGTTCGGCGTGCTCGGTGAGCGCTTCCGCTTCTTCGGGCGTCGTGCGCTCGGCCTTCGCCAGCAGCTTGGCGATGAGATCCAGCTTCGATTCGTGCATGGCTTCTCCTTCGATCGATTGAGTCGATCCTCGGAGCTGCCTCCTACATTTCACGCGCGTATTGCACTGAATGTGCACAAGACGCGCGGCTGCTGATCCTGTGCAGATTGATTAACGTCGGGCGCTGGCGTCCTGTCGCCTAGGCCCGCGCCGGCTCAGTACCGGCCTGTGCCAGCTCGCCCCGGCCCCCGGCTCGCCCCGGCCCCCGGCTCACCGGAGGTAGGCGAACACGCGAGCGACGGATGCATCAGCGTCGTTCGGACCTACCTCCGCGCGTTCGCCTACCTCCGGCATGGCGGCCGGGCGGCACACCGGCATGGCGGCCGAGCGGCCGAGCGGCCGAGCGCCCGAGCGGCACGCCGCCCGAGCGGCCAAGAAGAGCCGGCTTACAACTCGACCTTCCCGCTCTCACCGCCGTCGTACTGCTCGCCGGTGATCTTCGACTTGACGAAGCTGAACACCGTCGCGATGCGGCCGCCGGGGGTGTCCCAGTACTCCGCGGATTCCGCGGTGAAGCGCACGAGACCCACGTCGGGGTCCTCGGGTCCGTCGGGGAACCACGCTTCGACCACGGGGTTCCACAGCTCGTCGATCTTGCTGCGGTCGTCGACCAGCCACGCCGTTCCCGAGAGCGAGACCCACGCGTCGTTCGAGCTCATCGAGACGTTCACGTCGGCATCGGCAGCGAGCTCCGCCGCGGGGGAGGAGCTCTTCGAGATCAGGAACCACAGGTCCCCGTCGAACTCGGCCTCCTGCACGGTGAACGGCCGAGCGACCAGCTTGCCGTCGCCCTTGCGTGTGGTGAACATCGCGAAGCGGAAGTCCTTGATCAGCTCGGCGACCTTCTTACGGTCATCGGTGGTGTCGGTCATCGCCTGCTCCCTCCTGCCGCCCGCCGACTGCGGGCGCCGTGGTGCACCACGATGCCGCCACCTCTCGGCAACGGGGAGGGGGTTGCCGTGCCGTGCGGGCTGGGTTACGGCGCCAGAATCACAGCCGGATGTACGCCGCCCCTTCGAACTGCGCGTCGGTCAGCGCGACGATCGCGGCGGGGACGGTGCGGATGCCGTCCTGCAGATCCTCCACGGCGATCTCATGCGCCCGCATGCCGCCCTCGCATGCCTCGATCGCCGCCCCCTCAGGCAGCTTGTCGATGGCGAGCGCGTCGGCGCTGCGGGTGACGCCGGTGATCGCCGGCCCATTGACGATGATCCGGATGCGATGCTCGGGCCGATCCTTGTGCAGAATGCGCGCCGAGTTGATCGAACGGGCGACGTCGGCGGGGTCGGTGGTCACGTGGATGACGACGGTGCGGGATGCGGTCATACCGGCATCCTGCCACCGGATGCCGGTGCCGCGGCCAACGTGAGACCAGGTCCCGCCAGAAACCACGTTCCGCGCGAGAAACCACTTCCTGCGTGAGAAACCGCGCGCCGGCTGGTTTCCCACGCTGAACGTGGTTTCTCGGCGACTCGGCGCCCCGAGCCGCGCGTCCCTCAGCGCGCGAGGGCCGCCGCCAAATACGGAGCCGTGCGGCTTCCGGTTGCCTGGGCCACGGCATCCGGAGTTCCGGTCGCGACGATTCGCCCGCCCGCGTCGCCGCCGGAAGGGCCGAGGTCGATGACCCAGTCCGCGTCGGCGACGACGTCCATGTCGTGCTCCACGACGACCACCGTGTCACCCGCGTCGACGAGCGCGTGCAGCTGCGTGAGCAGCCGTCGCACGTCGGCGGGGTGCAGTCCGGTGGTCGGCTCGTCGAGCAGGTAGAGCGTGTGCCCTCGGCGCACGCGCTGCAGCTCGGTGGCGAGCTTGATGCGCTGCGCCTCGCCGCCCGAGAGCTCGGTCGCCGGCTGACCGAGGCGCAGGTAGCCCAGGCCCACATCGAGCAGGGAACGCAGGCTGCGAGCAGCCGCGGGGATCTTGGCGAGCACCTCGGATGCCTGCTCGACGGTGAGCGCGAGCACATCCGCGATGGAGTGGCCGTGCCAGCGCACCTCGAGGGTCTCGTCGTTGTACCGGGCGCCGTGGCAGGTGGGGCAGCGCCCGTAACTGCCGGGCAGGAACAGCAGCTCGACGGAGATGAAGCCCTCCCCCTGACAGGTCTCGCAGCGACCGCCGGGCACGTTGAACGAGAACCGACCGGCGGTGTAGCCGCGCTCCCGGGCGAGATCCGTGCGCGCGAACGCGGTGCGCACCGCGTCGAACAGGCCGGTGTAGGTCGCGAGGTTCGAGCGCGGGGTGCGGCCGATCGGCTTCTGGTCCACGCGCACGAGCCGGTCGACGAGCTCGAGCCCCTCGGTGCGCCCGACCGTGAGGGCGTCGGCATCGGACGGTGCGGTCGCCTCCGCGATCCCGGGCTCGTCGGGGTCGGTCTCGTCTTCTGCAGAGTCGCCGGCCTCGGCATCCGGATGCAGGTGATCGCGCACCACCTCGTGCAGCACCCGACTGACGAGGGTCGACTTACCCGAACCCGAGACGCCGGTCACGGCCACGAGCGTCTGCAGCGGGATCGTCACGTCGACACCGTCGAGGTTGTGCAGCCGGATGCCGTCGACCCGCAGCCACCCGGCCGCTTCGCGGCGCTCGCGCGCTGCGGTGTGCTCGCCGTGAGCGTCGGGGAAGAGAAAGGGGCGGGTGAGGCTGGCATCCACCTTCTCGAGACCGTCGACGGGACCGCTGTAGAGCACCTCCCCGCCGCCCTCGCCGGCGGCCGGGCCGACGTCGACGATCCAATCGGCGTGGCGGACGACGTCCATGTTGTGCTCGACGACGAACACCGAGTTCCCCGAGCGCTTGAGCTGTTCCAGCACCTCGAGCAGCGGCTCGGCGTCGGCGGGATGGAGACCCGCTGAGGGCTCGTCGAGCACGTAGACGACGCCGAACAGCCCCGACCGCAGCTGCGTGGCCAGACGCAGGCGCTGCATCTCGCCGGGGGAGAGGGTGGTGGTCACGCGGCCGAGGCCGAGGTAGCCGAGGCCGAGGTCGCAGAGCACGCCGATGCGCGCGCGCAGGTCGGCGGCGATCGCGACGGCGACCTCGGTGCGCTCGCCGCTGGCGGCGGTGGGCAGGGCGGGGCCGGGGTCGGTGATCTCGGTGGTGGGGCGCAGCACGTCCGCGAGCTCGGTCATCGGCAGGGCGTTCAGTTCGGCGATCGAGCGCCCGGCGAACGTCACGGCGAGCGCTTCGCGACGAAGCCCCGTGCCGCCGCAGACCGGGCACGGGCCGGAGCGCATGAAGCGCAGCACCTTCGCGCGCATCATCGCGCTCTGCGAGTCGGCGAGCGTGTGGAAGACGTACTTCTTCGCGCTCCAGAAGCGTCCGTTGTAGGGCTTCTCGATGCGGTCGCGCTGCGGGAAGATCTGCACCACGGGCTGCTCGTCGGTGAACAGCAGCCAATCGCGGTCGGCCTGCGGCAGGTCGCGCCAGGGGCGATCGACGTCGTAGCCGAGGGTGATGGCGATGTCGCGCAGATTCTTGCCCTGCCAGGCGCCCGGCCAGGCGGCGATCGCGCCGTCGCGGATGCTGAGCGAGGGGTCGGGCACGAGCGAATCCTCGGTGACGTCGTGCACGACGCCCACGCCGTGGCAGCGCGGGCAGGCGCCGGCGGCCGTGTTGGGGGAGAAGGCGTCGGAGTCCAGGCGTTCGGTGACGCCGTCGGGGTAGGTGCCGGCGCGCGAGAACAGCATGCGCAGCGAGTTCGACAGCGTGGTGACCGTGCCGACGCTGGAGCGCGAGCTGGGCGCGCCGCGCCGCTGCTGCAGCGCGACCGCGGGCGGCAGGCCGGTGATCGAGTCGACGTGGGGGTCGTGGCCCTGCTGGATCAGGCGGCGCGCGTATGGGGCGACGGATTCGAGGTAGCGGCGCTGCGCCTCGGTGAAGATCGTACCGAAGGCGAGTGACGATTTGCCGGAGCCGGAGACGCCCGTAAAGGCGACGATGCGGTCGCGCGGCATGTCGACGTCGACGCCGCGGAGATTGTTCTCGTGGGCGCCGCGGACGCGGACGAAGGGACCGGCGGCCGGTGGAGTCTCGAGCATCCGGCCGAGTCTAGTGACCGACGATCAGTGCGGCGTCGAGCCGTCAGAACGGGACGGTCAACGAGCCGTCGGCCGTGCGTGCGATGACCTTCTTGTCGATCAGCCGATCGATGACCGCGGGAGCGTCGATGGGCTCCGAGCCGTCTTCCATCGGCCCGTCGCGGTCAGGGTCGTAGCGGTAGGCCGCTTCCAGACGCGCGCGCGGCACCGGCCCACCGAGTTCCCGCGACAGGCGCACGAGGGTGCCGGCGACATCCCCCTCGTCCGGCGTCAAGCGCGTGAACTTCTGCAGCACGTCGCGCAATTGGCCGACTGCGGCCGCGAGAGAGAGGAAGGCCTGACCGGTCAGGATGGATGCCAGGCCGACCAGCAGCTGCCAGAGCGCGTCCTTACCGAGTTCGGTGGTGTTGATGTGCCACCGCTCGTCGGGAGTGATGATCTCCACGACAGACGAGTCGTCGCGCGGGGATCTCGGATCTGCTGTGATGCCCGCGACATTCAGCGCACGGGCTTCGGCGAAGAGCGCTTCGATGTCTTCGGGCGTGAGCCTGTTCGCCAGGTCTGGCTCGATGAGCTGCAGCGCGTCCGGCAGATCCCGCTTCGAGAAGCTGTTCACGAGCGACACTGTAGCGATCTCAGCGCAGCGCTGCCCGCGCGAACAGCCGCAGGTCGTCGGCCGCGCTCGCCGGATGCTGGCGCTGCAGCGAGTCGCCGAGCAGATCGAGCACCCGCTGCGGATGGAAAGTCGCATGCGCGATGTCGCGCTCGGTGAACGCCAGGCGAGTCGACGACTGCCAGCCGCACTGTGCCAGGCCGAACGCGATCGCGTGCCAGCGCTCGTCGGGTGCGGTCCCGTCGGCGACGGCGAGCAGCAGCAGGGCGGCCGCGTCGGACTCGGCGTCGCTGAGCTTGCGGTACACCCCGCGCGTGATCAGCTGCAGCTGGCCGCGGGGGTCTCCGAGGGCCTTCTTCGCTGCGGCGCTCAGCAGCAGGCGCCCCTTCTGCACGCGCATCAGTCCCAGTCGCTGAGCGGCGCCGCGCAGCTCGGAGATCGGCGGGGTCAGCTCTTCCCGGTTCCCCGTGCCGATCCAGTCGTCGAGCAGCCCGAGCTCGGTCATCCCGGTGAGGACGGTGCCAGGTGGCATCCATCCCGCGTCGGTGAGGGCGAGACCGTCGGGGCCGACGGCATCCATCAGCCACGCGAAGGGCCGCACGATGCGCGCCGCCGTCTCGTCGTCGAACTCGAGCGGCTCGAGCACGCCGGTGAGGTGCAGGTGCTGGCGCAACTCGGAGCGGATCGGCGGCGGCAGCTGCGCGGCGAGCTCCACGATCGGCGACTCATCGCCGACGTCACCCGGGCGGCGCAGCTCGTCGCTCTTCACCAGACCCGACATGTCGTACGGCGACAGGCCCGACCCCTGCGGGTTGAACATCAGGTTCAGCTCGCTCTGCGCGCCGACCAGATCGAACGCGCCCGGCGAGAGCGGCGCCCACGGCCCCACGGTCGCCCGCACCCAGTCGGCGATATCGCGGTGCTCCGGATGCTGCGGATCCGCCAGCGCTGCGAGCTTGTCGCGGTATCCGTGGATGCCACCAGCGTCTTCGAACGGCCCACGATTCGCGCCGTCGAGCAGCACCACGGGTGCGAGCAGCGGGGCATCCGGCTGGCGCTCGACGACGTCGAGGCGGTGCACCCACCCGTCGCCGAAGTCGTACTCGTACCAGAGGGTGTCGAGGCTCGAGAGCACCTGGTCGACGGTGGCCGCGTCTTCGGACAGCGCGCTGTTGTCGTCCGCGAAGTCCGGCGACTCCCAGCGCCGCCCCCGAGTGGACGGCTGATCCGGATCGGTGTCGGTGAAGGCGTGAAGGTGCGATTCACGCCAGCCCATGATCGTCTGCAGGGCGATGTGCAGCATGCGCAGCGGCATCTGCCCCTCGATGTCGAACTCGCGCCAGATCTCGGGATCGCTGTCGACGAGAGCGACGCGCAGGCGGTACCGGGTCATGGAGTCAGCGTACGGGTGGGGTCCGACATCGCGGCGCTGTCACCGTCGCTGAAAAGACCTACGATGCGACGGGTGACTTCAATGTGCACGCATCGTGCTCGAGTTAGGTCCTCACTTCCCGCAACCAAGTCGCCAGTCGATGGACAGCCCGCACCTCTGAGCTGAAATCTTGATCTCGATCGTCGAAGTGGGCGATCTTGTTTCTCAATTCGCGGGTAGCGTTCACCCATTCGTTGAAGGCACTAGCACCCAACGACCAACCGAGCGATGCCCAGTTGTCAGCGTAGAGCTTTTGCAGCTTGCCTAGCATGGCCTTATCCACTTCGCTTGGGTCAACACTGGTGAACTTCGCTTTTGCGACTCGCTTTAGTTCTCTCTCGCAGCGCCCAATCGCGAGGAATGGAACCGCCAAATCTTCGAATTGCTCGGTCAAATCTGTCGCTGTCACAATCCCTGCTAGACGGCCGCGATATGTAACAGCAACGAAGTCGTATTTGACGACCGGACCAATGTTCGCGAACAGGTCAGAATGAAGGTCAACGCCGGTGGCCGGCTGCATTATCTCCTGGACCGTAGCCGGATCCTCAGCTCGCAGTCGAGCGGCGGCGTAGGACTTCCAGCTGACAACGCCGATGAGTCGTCGCTCCGTAACGTCATCGACCACTAAAAGCTGGGAGAAATCATAACGAAGCATCATGGTTGTTGCGTCGTGAATCGATGTTCCAGGCTCGACGACGCCGGCCAGGTGGGTGCTACTGGCGTCGAGCAATGCGAAAGACGCGGACGGAATTCGGGCCAGCGTCAACAAGTGCTCATCGGGATGTGAGATAGTGCTGTCGGATGCGCTCCTAATGACAACAGGCGTGTCGAGTGTTCCCGTATCCAGCGGTGGTATCACCTCCAACTTCATGGCGGCGAGATCATTCGTGACAGAATCTAGTACGTTCCGTCCACGCCCCTTTGCGCCCCAATACCCGATAAGTTCCCGCACGGAAACCGCCGTCTTGGAGGTGCGCAACTCGTTCAAGAACTTTTTTCTATCACCGAACGTGCTGGCCACAGTTGGAACCTGAGCCGCATTAAGTTGATTCATTTGTCTGATCCGTTTCTCTGACACCGTTAAATTGACGTTCAAGCCGCTTCCTCAGCCCCTCATCGCACACATACACGTACGTCCCGAGCATCCCCCGCGTCAGCAGCACCCCGTAGATGTTCCGGATGAACACGAGCAGGTCCTCGTCACCGAACGCGTCCTTGAGGTGCCCAGTGTTCTCCTTGCCCTTCTTATCGCGATACGCCTCGCGGTCCGCGACTATAGAACCGTCCGAACCAAGACGCAGATCAGGCCCGATGATCACGCCGGCGTAGTTCAGGTCGTACCCCTGAACGGTGTGGATCGAGCCGACCTCCTCCAGCGACCCCGGAGCGTTGATCCAGTCCTTGTCGGTGCTGTTCCAGCGCATCGGCTCGCCGTCGATCTCGATGTCGAAAGCTGAAGGGTCTCGACGCGACACCCAGTCCCACGCATACCCGGCCACGAGACGCGACAGCCCGACCTCGCGATCGCGGGCGCGGATCGCACGGCGCATCTCCCCGAGATCATCGAAGAAGTGCAGGTCGTAATCGCCGAGATCCGGGCGCTCCGGATGCTCGCCCCGCAGAAGCGCACGGATGTACTCGACGTAGTCCGCCCCGGCGCGCACCCGCATCTGGGTGGTCAGCGGGAAGAGACGGTGAAACTCCCTGGCATCCCGAAGCTCTTGCTCGAGCGTCGCCGGCGCGAGGTCGTGCGGCCGCACGCTCTGCGCGCCGTCGACGAGCAGCAGCCGGTGACGGCTGCGCGCCTTGATCCAGTCGAGCTGCGTGCGTGACGGATCGTCCCAGCCGAACAGCTTTTCGTTGATCTCGCGGAACTTCTTGTTCTGCACACCCGACGCCTGATTCGCGCGCTGGCTCAGCCGGTGCGTCTCGTCTACCAGGATCAGGTCGAACATGGCATCTGACTCCCCGACTTGAAACGGCGTGAGCACCATCGCCGGGTCGAGCTTCGGCGTCTTCTTGAACACCTGACGCACCGACTGCCGCAGCGACTGCTGCGGGATCACGAGAGCCATCTTCAGGTTGCGCAGCAGCTCGCGGTTCTCGGTCGTGAAGAACTCGGCGAACATCGAGTCGGGCTCGACGTCGTCGTGGTCCTGGTAGTCGCGGATGTCGGCGAGCAGCTTCATCAGGAAGATCGCGATGATCGTCTTGCCCGTGCCGGGATCGCCCTGCACGACGAGTGTCGAGCGGGCATCCGGATGCTGCAGATCGGCCAGCAGGCCCTCGACGATGTCTTCAATCGCGATGGCCTGATCGTCGGTCAGCGCTTTGAACGGCGAGAGCTTGAAGAGGTCGCTGTTCTCGATCTGAGGGATGCTGCGGCTGAACAGCCCTTCGGCCCGCAGCGCTTCGAAGACGTCGCGGAACGATTCGCGGTAGATCTCGCGCTCGTAGTAGCGTGCGTCGCTGAGGCCGTCGTTGCCGTTCAGGATGCCGTACTGACCGTCTCCGTGGAACCAGCGGATCAGGTGCGATTCGAGGTCGAGGCAGACGGACTTGTTGAAGCGCTCGCCGAGGACGACGCGGATCGACTCAAGACCTTCGTCCTTCTTCGAGCTGGCGAGATGCTGCCGCATTCGGGATGCCGCATTCACCGTCTCGCCGACGTAGAGCTTCCTATTGCGACCGGAGCTGTCGAGCACGTACACGACCGGCCAGTCGGTGTGCTGCGCGTCGCTGCGTCCCCACGCGTCGACATGCTGACGCTCGAAGGGGAGTCGCTCGATGCTGAACTCGGTCATGGGTGCAGGTCCGTGTACTTGGTGATGCGGCCCTTCGACAGCTCGACCGGATACTTCGCGCGGGTCTTCTCGAGTTTGCTCAGCACGATCTCGTCGATGTCGACGCCGAGCCTCGCCGCCATTTGGAAGCAGTAAGTGAGCACGTCGGCGAGCTCTTCTTCTACCCGAGTCTGGCTGGGCGTCCGCCCCCACTGGAACAGCTCGAGCAGCTCGGCCGCCTCGATCGAGATCGACTTCGCGAGGTTCTCAGGGGAGTGGAACTGATCCCACTCGCGCTCGACGGCGAAGTCGCGAAGGGCCTGCAGCGTTGCGGGGGACGGCATGGGGAGAACGTAGCAGGAGAGTGCGCGCAGAACTGAGACGCTCGACCGAGGCGGCGGTGTAGGTAGATTGAGCCGCATGGCACGTCCCGCGCTCGAGCAGCAGGCAATCCGAGAAGATGTTTTCCGTTGGCTTGATGATCGGCGTGCCGCCGGAGCGTATGAATTCAGCCGCGCTGAGCTCATCAGCTATTCGTACCAGGGTGAGCGCATCCCATTGCTTGATACTGGTCGCGGTATTCGCAATCCGGCCGACTTCGACTCGACCCTGACCATCATGACGAGCTCAAAGAAGACCGAGTACTCCGACGGAATCAGCGCTGAGGGGCTTGTGCGCTACTCGTATCAGTCGCGCGACGGTGGCGACAATCGAAAGCTTCGCAACGCGTACGACAATGCAGACCCGCTGGTCTACTTCCTCGGCGTGCGTGCCGGGTTCTTCGTTGCCTTCTACCCGGCTTACATCGTGCACGATGATCCGCTTCGGCGTGAGGTTCATGTGGCGCTCGACGAGTCACTGAGATTCTTCGATGACCCCCTGCACTTGAACGAGATGGAGCGTCGGTACGCACAGCGTCTCGTGAAGGCGCGCTTACACCAGCCCATGTTCCGAGCACGAGTGCTGCGCGCGTACGCCACAGCTTGTGCCATCTGCGAGTTGAAACATGCCGAGCTACTCGACGCGGCACACATCGTTCCCGACGCGAGCAGCCACGGCGTCGCGGAGGTCACGAACGGTCTCGCCCTATGCAAAATTCACCACGCTTCGTACGATCGGAACCTTCTCGGCATCACGCCGCAGTACGAGGTCCGCATCGATCGAGCGTTGCTTAAGGAGATAGATGGGCCGATGCTCCGACACGGCCTGCAAGACATGCACGGTCGGCCGCTGACGCTTCCGCAAAAGAAGGCGGACTGGCCTTCGCGCGACCGACTGGCAGAGAAGTACGACCAGTTCGCTGCGTAGTCAGTGCATCGCCTGCCAGTCAGAGAGCACCTTGCGCACGGCAGGAACGTCTGCCGGGGCCCAATCAAGCTCCGTAAGCCGGCTGATCTCCACCCAGTTGAGCGCGGCGTGTTCGGACGGCCTTGGGAGACCCTTCTCGAGAACCGCGTAGTAAGTCGAAAGGCGAACAGCGCCGAAGTCGTAGGGGTGCGTCGTTGTGGCTATGTGATCGCCTATCGTGATGCCGCAGCCGAGCTCTTCGAGGATCTCTCGCTTTAGCGCAGCGTGATGGGTTTCGTCCGCCTCGACTTTGCCGCCAGGGAACTCCCACATTCCTTGCAGTGCCTTACCGGGGCCGCGCTGCGCGGCCAGCACAGTTCCGGATCGTGTGATCACAGCGCCGACGACGTCGATGAACCCGCTCGACTGTTGCTGAAACCGTGCTTGCACGACACCTCCCTCAGCTCGAGCTCTTGGAGAACAGGCTACCCATCCGAACCTCCAGCGCTCGACAGTGCGTAGTCATTTACCCGGGTTGGCTCCAGTGGGACCGCCTCCGCTATGGTCGAAACGACTCTCTGAGGGGAGAGTCGGCCTCACTCAGTCACTGAAGATCGGAGCGAATGATGGAGTTCGCGGAGCGCCTTGAATCTCTCGCCGTCAAGGTCAGAAACCAGGCCACAGCAATCGGCACCGAGGAGGCGACCAAGAATGCCTTCGTGATGCCGTTCATCTCGACGATTCTTGGCTACGACGTGTTCGATCCGCTCGAGGTGGTGCCTGAATTCACCGCTGACGTCGGAACCAAGAAGGGCGAGAAGATCGATTACGCTATCGTGCGAGATGGCGAGGTTCAGATTCTCATTGAGTGCAAACCGTCGATGGGCTCCCTGAAGATCGAACACGCATCGCAACTGTTTCGATACTTTTCGGTCACGAACGCCCGGATCGCGGTGCTCACGAACGGCGTCGTGTGGCACTTCTACACCGACCTCGATGCTCCCAACCGGATGGATGCCAAGCCGTTCCTGGTTCTGGACCTGCTGGATATCGACGAAACGCTTATCGTTGAAATTCAGAAGCTCAGCAAGGAGAGCTTCGATCTCGAGTCCATCATCAGTGCGGCCGAGGAGCTGAAGTACATCGGTGCGCTGAAGCGAGAGATCGCTGCGCAGTTCCGAGAGCCGACAGATGAGTGGATCAAGTTCTTCACCTCTAGGGTGTATGACGGTGCGTTCACCCAGCGTGTACGCCAGCAGTTCACCGGACTCGTAGCCAAGGCTGCTCAGCAGTTCCTCACCGAGCGTGTAAACGACAGGCTCAAGGCTGCACTTGGTGTGAGCGGAGGCGGCCAGCTTCTGGCTGTTCCGTCGCCGTCGAGCGCGGAGGTGGTCGAAGCGGATCTCGATCGCGACACCGAGATCGAGACAACGCTTGAGGAGTTGGAGGGGTACCAGATCGTGAAGGCGATCGCCTGTGGCGAGGTAAAGCCACAGCGGGTGACACAAAGGGACGCGAAGAGCTACTTCGCCGTGCTGCTGGACGATAACAACCGCAAGCCGATCGCGCGCCTCCATTTCAATGGCAAGCAGAAGTACCTCGGTCTGCTCGACGAAGACAAGACCGAAACGCGGCACCCGATCGTCGATCTCGATGAGATCTACGTCCACGCTGAGGGCATTCGAGAAGCAGTGCGACGCTACGCGTAGACGAGCAGAGCCCCCATAGTGTCGCAGCACGCTCGATCTGCTCTGCCTTAGGACAGCCCGGGCGTCCCTGAGTGGTTCTGCTGAGCTAGGGCGACGGCCGGACCGTCGATTACTTCGGCATCACTACCGGAGTAGATTGCCGAGCCGACGCGCAGCGGCCAGCAACTCCGTCGGATCGCCGCTCAGGTCGACCGCGTGCGCGACAACTGTCACCCCTGCCGAGGGAATCTCGTATCGTCTTGGTTCGACATCGCCGGACACGTAAAGCAGGTGGGCTTCGGGGGCGCCCGCCGTGATTGCGTACGCGAGCGCCTGATATACATCAGCGTTGGGCGGCGAGCCGCTGCTGCCGCCCCACACCTTGTACTTCGTGTCGGCAATGGTGACCACGCTCCCACCGCGTGAGATCACGATGTCGGGGCGCATCCTCACTCGGCCGTCGGTATCCAGGTGCCAGTCGGACACCTGGAGGTCGACTTCATAGCCGGCGCTGCGCAACTGCTCCTGGAGCACTCGCCCGACGAAGTCTTCGTAAACTTTCGCGACGTTCAGCAGGAAGGTAGAGCCGGCTTGTGTACCAGCGGTGTGAGCCCATGACGTCGCTTCGAGCACCCATCGGGCCAGCAGCAAGGCCGGGTGGTATCGCGAGTTGAGTCGCGTTTCCGCCGGCAGAGCGATCCGCCTCCCGAGCGGGAGATCTGAAACCTCGGAGAAAGTGATCAGGGCTGTGCCCAAGCGGTCGACGATGCCTGCTGGCAACTGCTCCATTCGAATCAGAGCGCGAAGCGCGGCCTTGAGTATGCGGTTTTCCGTTATGTCTTCGGTGTAGTCGTCGTAAGTGAGCTCGACCGGTACGGGCATGCCGGGACGAAGCTTTAGCTGTCGCGCGACGTCCCAGCGGCCGCGGATCACGGTCCCTGTCTCATCGACTGCCACATAGCCCTTCAACAATCCCCGTCTCGTCGCCGCCTCGACCGCGCGAAGCAGAGCATCGGCCAGAGCCGTCGGAACATCGTCGTCGGATGAGAACGAGAATGCGGACTCGCCCACATTCGCCTGGATGCCGGCGTATGACGCCATGAAGATGAGGCTGCGCAATGGCGTCTTGGGGCGGATGAAAAGGCGCACGTCATCGATTGCGATGACACCGACCCGCGTGATGTCTCCGATCCGCCAGGTTCCCGGTTCGAACGTCGGACTGACGCGGCAGAAGTTCGCCGCCTGTAAGCGGGATGCTTGTGCCGAGGTGAGTGCGACGAGGGACTCGCCCTTCTCATTGATCTCCTCGACTCGCGACTGACCTGCCTGCAGGGTCACGACTCTCCTGACGCTCCTTTCCTATCAGCGAGTGCTCTGAACAGGGCATCGACGCCGTACCGGACGTGAACATCAACCCCCGTGCCGACGTGCCGCTCTTCGAGAAGCGGAATGATGCTCTCTTCCCAAACGGCGCGAAGATCCTCTTCCGTGAAGTGGTCGGGGCGAAGCAGATGGCTCGGACCGATGCGGTCCTCGCGATCTCGGATGCTTGCATTCAACAGCTCGAAGAGTTCGGCAACGGGCAGCGACTGCGGGTACTCGATTGTCCAGCGATCCAAGATGCCCTTGACCGGTGGGACATCCGGGTGGAGTTCGAAGAAGGAGAATCGACGACGCATGGCTGAGTCAAGAAGGGCGATCGATCGATCGGCTGTGTTCATCGTGCCGATGATCAACACGTTCGGCGGCAGCGTGAACGACTTTCCGCCGTCGTCTCCAGAACCGGCATAGAGAACGTCGATGGCGTCGTTGCGGTACTCGAGCAGGTAATACAGTTCACCGAAAACCTTGCTCAGGTTTGCGCGATTGATCTCATCGATCATCAGGACGTGCGGCACATCGGGGTTCTTTCGCGCCTCATCTGCGATCTCGCGGAGCGGCCCACGGGTGAGAGAGAACGAGAGCTGCCCGGCTGCGTCAGTCACCGGCCGGTAGCCGGCGAAGAAGTCCTCGTACGTGTACGACGGGTGGAACTGAATGCGTTTGATCACGCTGCCTGGTTTCCCGAGTCGTTCGGCCAGCGCACGTGCGACGTATGTCTTGCCGGTTCCGGGAGGACCGTAGAGGATGACCTGACCTCGGCGGTACAGCGCACTCGTCACCTTGCGGAACCACATCTCGTCCAGGTGAGTCGCAGCGGCCAGCCCGGTGAGTTCGAGATCGGTGAGGGTGAAACCCCGTGGATCGAGCACCTCGGCATCGAGTTCTGCCAGCTCGTGCGTCGGCGGGTCGGCGGGGGTGGGAGCTGGTCGCTTCTTCCACCGCTGTTCGAACGCGGGATCGTACAGATCGATCGGCTTCCCCTCCTTGACCTGCAACGCGATCATTATCGCCTGCAGATCGGCATCCGCATCGTCGGAGAACTCGCCGCCGATCTCGCCGATGAAGGCCGACCGGATCTGTTCGCGGTGCTCGGTTGAGACGACCGGACCGAAATAGCCTGGGTGGACCAGATACAGAAGGGCATATCGCTGCGTCGGAAACCCCTGATCCGCGCCCATGACGACATCACGCCAGCGGCGTGGATCTGCAAGTGCGCTCTGCTGCTCATCGTCGCTCAGCTCAGTCCATGCCGAGAGCACGTCGAGGACGACCGTGACCGCATGATTGATATGAGATTGCATGCCTACGCCGGGGTTGAAGGCGCCACCGGCGAAAGCCGTGTCGAAGACGCGAGGGATCTCGACAGGGTGCTGCATCAGCTTCAACGCCGATTCCACTCGTTCGCGCTTCTTGGCGTGGCCCATGACGCGTGCGATAGGCAGCAGCTGAAACGCGAGCACTTCCGCCATGAGCAGCTTCTGGTCGTCGGTCGCGCCCGCGATCTGCAATTCGAGGTTGGCGTTGAACCCTCTGCCGTCCTGCTTCTCGGAGGCAACCCAGAGGGCGTGGAGGTCGCGGATGTTCTGCGCCGTCCACAGCTCGCGACCGGGCGCGAAGGCAGAAAGCCCCTTCCGCAGGCATTCCTCGACGATGATCTCTGCCGCTGCGAGCAAGCGCCTCTGGTTGTTGTCGTCGCTCACCCAGCGCTCGGGTAGGGCCCGCTCGACTTCGTTTCGACGGCGGTCGCGTTCCATGGCGCTGAGTCGCTGAGCCTCGAGGTGCAGCTCGTTGCCAGGATGTTCGCGGATGGCGGCAAGGCCGCTGGGAGTGATCGACCATTCGCCGGCGAGAGACGGATTCTTCTGCAGCCATCCGGCAGCAACGAAATCAGAGCTTGCGAACCGCCAATTCGTCTCGCCTCGCGGGCGATTCTTCGTGTTGATCTCGGCCTCGTACCCAGTAAGGGGCACGCGTGCAGACGCTTCCTGCCAGATGTTGGTGACCGGCACGTATTCACCGCTCGGGGCCATATCGGCGAGGATCTCGAGGGCGCACCGCGCGCGCTCAGCGGTTTTGAGTTCCTTCTCCATGCTGCTCCTCGTGTCCGGCTAATTGTGAGTCTAAGAGAGCGCGGGGACACGCGTACCGCCCGCTACGGTGACCTCAAACGCACCACGATGAAAGGCGACCATCATGGCAAACGCGACTGAGGGCTGGTATGACGATGGATCGGGCACGATGCGCTGGTGGGACGGCCAGCAGTGGACGGACGCGGTGCAGCCGCCGGCGCCGCGCGAGCCCGGGCTGGACGGCGTGATCAACCGAGCCGTCGCTGACGCGTCGGCTGGCGCGCAGCCTCGCCCGGCACCGCAGGGTATGAGCTACGTCGTGCTGCAGGTCGTGCTCAAGGAGAAGTTCTTTGGCAGCGGCTCCGGCAATCTCACGGAGCTCGAGCGCGTGATCAACCAGCAGGCGTCCCTCGGCTACCGGCTGCACACGATCAGCACTGCATCATCCGGCAGTCAGGGGTTCGGGGGAGGCGATCGCATTCAGGCGACGATGGTGTTCGAGCGCCTCACCTGACTGAACGATCGCGGCCACCGGTTGACTTGCGGATCTGCTCGAGAGGGCCGTTCGGCCCCTACTCGGCGCCGGATGCCTCGTCGAAGTCGCGTTGCCAGTTGTCCATCTCTTTGTCTCGCCCGATGAGCCCATCGATCGAAACCTGGAAGATGAGACCGTGGTGGGCGTTGACCTGCCGGATGTTGTCGAGCAGTTGATTGTCGACCGCTTCGACAGCGCGCTGCACGTCCTGAGCATGCCGCGCAGGCGCCTCCCACAGGTGCGGGTTGCTGAGGATGTCGAGCAGGTAGCTCTGCCCTAAAGCCGTCGCCAGCTTGTCGAATTTGTCGATGTATTCGTTCTCAGCGCGACCCCGCTGCGCTGCGTCGGACTTCGCTGCGAGGCGAGCGAAGAGTTCAGGAGTGTTCGCCTGCAGGGAATCGATCAATCTCGCGATCTCCGCAGCCGATGCCTTGCCGGCGGCCGCATGGGCGGTGTACGCCGGCCGCAGCTCCACGATCTTCGTAAGTGAGGCACGCAGACGCGGTGGCACCGGGTCGCCCGACTGCAGGCGCTTGGGGCTGCTGCGTCGGCGTCGATACCAGAGGATGGCCGCCGTGCCACCTGCACCCACGATGGTCAGGGCCGCAGCCCCTGCGTAGGGCGCACTGCCAGCGCCGAAGGTCGAGGTGAGTGCTCCAAAGAGCATGGCGAGACCGAAGATCCCACCATAGAACAGACCGAAGGCTGCCCACACCCGCTTCTTGTAGTGGTCATAACCGGCGAGCCGGAAGCCGTGGGCATCCCGCTGACCGCCGCACAGGGTGATCAGGATGTCGATGAACCACCAGTAGCCGAGGCCGCCGAAGGTCAGCAGTTTGAGGAGGGCGGTGCCGGTCTTGCCGAGGTAGAAGCGGTCGGCGCCGACGAAGCCGAGGAAGAACGAGAGCGCCGCCGTTGTCAGGTAGCTCTTCTGGCCAGTCGGTGCTCGGTAGGGGTAGCCAGCCGGCGGAGGTACCTGGCCTTGCTGCATCCACGGGGACGGCTGAACTGGGTACGGTGGGCCCGCATAGGGCTGAGTCGGATAGGGCTGCCGCTGCGGTAGTGGTTGCGCACCGTATGGCGCCGGGTTCTGCTGCGTCGGGTAGGGAGGATGCGGTGGCTGCGCGCCGTAAGCCGGGGGAGACGGTGGCTGCGCCCGATAGGGCTGTGGATTCGGCTGTGGCGGGTTCGGCTGCCCACCATAGGGCGGAGGGTGTTGTTCAGACATATCGGCCCCTTCAGATGATCAGGAGCTGCAGTCAGCTCTGCGTGATCGCCGGGGCGCGCCCGGAGCGCTGGCAGCGGAGCGTGTCAAATGGTGTGTGTAAGGGGTGAGGTCTCCTTACGAAAGGAAGCACACTGGTGGCTATCGATAAGGCGTCGCGCGAGGCGCGGCGGAAGTCTCAGGCTGAGGGCGCGCAGCGTCTGATTGAGTCGGGAATGCTGGATGATCTGTTCGCGAAGATCGACGCGGGCGAGGTCCAGCTCGACGGGGATGGCGGGTTCATTCAGCAGCTGATCAAGACCGGCCTCGAGCGCGGCCTGCAAGCCGAGCTGACCGAGCATGTCGGGTATGAGAAGGGCGTTCCGGAGGCGCGGCTCTACAACAACTCGCGGAACGGCTCGTTTCCGAAGACGGTGGGCACCACGGCCGGGGAGATCGAGCTCGCCATCCCGCGGGATCGCAACGGCACCTTCACGCCGCGTCTGGTCCCGACCGGGAGCCGGCGGCTGTCGCAGCTGGACGAGATGATCATCTCGCTCTACGCCGGCGGGATGACCGTCCGCGATATCGAGCATCATCTCGTCTCCACGCTCGGCGTTGACCTATCGCATGAGACGATCTCGAACATCACCGAGGAGATCGCCGACGAGGTCCTGGCCTGGCAGTCACGCCCGCTGGAGGCGTTCTACCCGGTGATCTACCTCGACGCGCTCGTGGTCAAGGTCCGTGACGGCGGACATGTCCGCAACAAAGCCGCGCACATCGCCGTGGGCGTCGATATGGACGGCATCAAGCACGTCCTCGGGATCTGGATCCAAGCGAGTGAGGGCGCGAAGTTCTGGGCCGGGGTCTGCGCGGAGCTCGCTAACCGCGGCGTCCGGGACGTGCTGATCGTCTGCGTTGACGGGCTCACGGGGTTCCCCGAGGCGATTGAGGCGACCTGGCCGGAGTCGATGGTTCAGACCTGCGTGGTCCACCTGATCCGCAACGCCATGCGATTCGTCGCCTACGGGCACCGCAAGGCCGTCGCCGCGGCGTTGAAGCCGATCTACCAGGCGCCGACCGCGGACGCCGCACAGGCGGCGCTGGACGCGTTCAAAGCCTCGGAACTCGGACGGGCGAACCCCAGATCGGCGCAGGTCTTCGAGGACGCCTGGGAGCGGTTCACGCCGTTCCTGGCGTTCCCGCCGGAGCTGAGGCGGGTGATCTACACGACCAACGCGATCGAGTCGTTGAACTACCAGTTGCGCAAGGTCATCAAGAACCGCGGCCATTTCCCAAACGATCAGGCGGCCGTGAAGCTGCTCTGGCTGGCGATCTGCGACATCGAGGACAAACGTGCTCGCGAACGCGTCAAGGAACGCGGCCTCGGGCGCGGCGCGAAACGCAAGGCCGAAGGACGGCTCGTTGAAGGGCAAGTCGTCACCAACTGGATGAAAGCCCTCGAACAACTCGCACTCGTCTATCCCGAGCGCATCGAGCCATACCTCTAACCCCGAGACCCGACTCCTTACACACACAACTTGACAAGCTCTGGCAGCGGCGAAACCACCTATCGTTCCGCCATCATCTCACTGGATCAGAGCTTCACGGCTATGGGGCGCGCGCACAGGCACCTCATCCTCAAACAACGGCCGCCGGCTCGATGCTGTCGTCCTCGTTGGACGCGAGCCGAGCGACGCCCGTCGGCGAGCCAGGGCGGCGCTCTGGCAGTGGATCCACCGCAAGGTCGACCACCTGTCCACCAAACCCGAGCAGATGCCGTTTCGTCCTCCGTACTCCCGCCGGTCACCCCTCGTTCACCTCAGCCGAATATCCCTGGAGGTCGGCCCGCGTTCGCGGCACATCGCTCATAGGAGATCCGCCTTGCCCCTGCTTCCTCCCCTTCTCGCGCGCCGCTCCACGGCATCCGGCCGCCGCGACTGCGCCACCAAGACCGCAGCCGTCGCTATCGCATTCGGCGCCGTCGCAGCCCTCGCCATCGGCGGGCCCGCGAACGCCGCCGACAACGAAACCCCCGACGGCTTCTACAGCAGCAAGCAGCCCTACATCGCGCCGACCGACGCCGACATCGCCGCGTACTCTCCGGCTCCCGACGGCTATGAGCCTCTCGCGACCGAGAGCGTCGCGCGTCACGGGTCGCGCGGGCTGTCGAGCTTCAAGTACGACGCGCTGCTGCACCTGCTCGCGAACACCGCACAGGCCGAGAACGGCTTCCTCACGCCGGAGATCGGCGCGGAGTTCATCGCGAACCTCGAGGGCATCACAGCGGCGAATGTCGAGAACGGCTACGGCATGCTCACCCGCCAGGGCGAGCTGCAGCACGAGGCCATCGGGCAGCGCGCCTCTGAGCGCAACGCGAAGCTGTTCGACGCCACCGACGGCCGCATCGTCGCCCAGACGTCGGGCGAACCGCGTGCCACCGAGTCGGGCGAGAGCTTCCTCGCCGGCTTCGGCGCCGACGATGTCGAGCTCGAGCCGCGCCCCGAGCTGCTTTATTTCCACAAGGTTGAGAACCCCGACGGCACCGACAAGGCTGAGGGATCGCCCGAGCGCGAGAGCGCCGACGCCTACGACGAGTACATCGACAAGCAGACCGATGATGGCGGCACGATCGCCGCCGCGATGGACTACATCGAAGATCTCCCGCGCTCGGTCGAGGTGGCCGACGAGCTGCTCTCGGGCATCTTCACGCCCGAGTTCATCGCATCCATCGGCGCCGACGAGGAACACACCTGGTTCAACACCGTCGACGGCACTGAAGACGGCGAGATCGTCTGCGCGCCGGGCGCGGACGCGGCCGCCGATCCGGATGCCTGCGGCGACCCCGAGAAGTCGATCGAGAGCCCGGTCGACGCGGCCATGACCCTGTACAACCTCTACATCATCGCCGTCGACATGGCGGAGGAGAACGTCGCACCGCACGAGTTCGACTTCGCCCAGTACTTCGAAGGGCGGGAGACGGATGCCGAGTGGTTCGCCTACCTGCTCGACGCCGAGGACTTCTACGAGAAGGGCCCCAGCCTGACCGGGCAAACCGAGACGTTCGACGTGGCACAGCCGCTGCTCGACGACTTCTTCGCAGCCATCGACGAGCGCGTCGCCGGTGGCGATGTCGCGGCGACGTTCCGCTTGGGTCACGCCGAGACGATCGTGCCGTTCGCGGCGCTGCTGCGCCTGCCCGGCTCCACAGTCGCCGCGCCGGACGACACCGAGCCGTCATCCGCAGACCACGTGTACGACTACGAGAACAACCCGTGGCGTGGCGCCGAGGTCACGCCCATGGCGGCCAACGTGCAGTGGGATGTCGTGGCCCGCGCGGGCGTCGACCCGGCGACCGGCATCGACTACACCCCGCTCGTGAGGATGCTGTACAACGAGCGCGAGACCGCCTTCGCCGACGGATGCCGTCCCATCGCCGACGGATCGAACTGGGTCAAGGTGACCGAGCTCAAGCGCTGCCTGAACGGCGAGAAGACTGAGGAGAACCCGTTGATCGGCGACGCGGCACCGACCGGCGCGCTGGCCGCGGTGGGCGGCGTGCCCGGAGCGATCGCCCTCCTGGTCGTGAAGCGGCGGCGCACCACGCAGGAGTGAGACAGGCGGGGCGCCGGCGGTGGATGCACTGACGGCGCCTCCGCGCTCTACGTCCTCCGGGGCCGCGAGCGCCTCACCAGCGAATCCAGCCGTGCTTCGCGCAGATAATGCGGCCGCTGCGCCGCCCGGCGCGGAGTACCGTGAGCGCATGGCGCCGACCGTTCCCACCTTCACCGCCGCGCAGGTGCGCGCAGCGGAGGCGCCGCTCCTCGCCGCCGGTGTTCCGCTCATGCGCCGTGCGGCGGCCGCGCTTGCCGAGGTGATCGCCGAGCAGAACCCGAAACGGATGCTCGTGCTGGCCGGTGCAGGCGACAACGGCGGCGACGCGCTGTTCGCCGCCGCAGACATCGCCGCCCGCGGTGTGCCCGTCGACGTCCTGCGCACCGCCGAGCGTGCCCACGCCGAGGCGCTGCGGGCGGCGACGGATGCCGGCGCACGCAGCATCCGTCTCGCCGATCTCGACCCGGCCGCCTACGACGTCATCGTCGACGGCATTCTCGGCATCGGCGCGCGCGGCGCGTTGCGGGGCGCGCCCCGCGATGCGGTGACCGCGCTGCTTCCGGCATCCGCTGTCGTCATCGCCGTCGACCTGCCCAGCGGTCTCGACGCGGACACCGGCGCCGCCGACGAGGTCGTGCTCACCGCGACGACGACGGTGACGTTCGGCGCGGTCAAGGCGGGCCTCACTCGCGGCGAGGGGCCGCGGCTGAGCGGGCGCATCGTGCTGGTCGACATCGGGCTGGAACTCGATCCGGCGGATGCCGTGGGCGAGGCGGCCGTGGCTGAAACGTGTCGACGGGCCTTGCACTCCCCGCTCGATCCTCTGCGGCCGCGGCGAACGACAGACGTGGGAGATCCTTGCGACGTCTGAACCTGCTGTCATGATTGAGCGCATGGCCGTATCCATGCTCGATCGCGCGATCTACTCCTATTCGGATGTTGATCGTCTCGTCGGTGTCCGCGCGGGGACTTCCCGCAGGTGGCTTGAGGGGTACAGAAGGTCGGGCAAGTTCTACGAACCCATCCTGCGTGAACATCCGACCGGTGTCGATCAGGTCACATGGGGAGAGATGGTCGAGGCTCGACTGCTTGCCGAGTTTCGCGATCGTGCTGTGACCGTTCAGCGGCTTCGCCCTGCTGTTGAGCTTCTGCGTGAAGAGTTCGGTCGTTATCCACTGGCGCAGGCGCATCCCTTCCTCGACGTGGAAGGCAGAGAGCTGGTGAGAGTCGTGCAGGAGAAGGTCGGTCTCGACCGGTCGCTGCAGCTCGTGGTCATCCGCAACGGCCAGAGCATGATGGCGGACGCGACGGAGCGCTTCCAGAAAGCTGTGCAGTACAACGACCATGGCGTGGTCAGCCGGTTCCTGCCCGACCCCCGCACACCAGAGGTCCTCATGGACCCAGGGAGGACATTCGGACAACCGGCGATTCGAAGCGTTCGGACCGAGGTCCTCGCCGAGAACTACCGAGCTGGAAGCAGTCGCGAAGAGCTCGCGGACCTTTACGAGCTCTCACTTGCGCAGATCGATGAAGCGATCAGATTCGAGCTCATCGCGGGGACTGACAGGGCGGCATGATGACGCCCGCGTTCTCACCTGGGTATTTCGCAGATGAGAACGCGCTGGGCATGGCTAAGGTCCTCGCGAGCATGGGCAGGGACGACTTCGTGTACCCCGGGCACCATAGCCTTCCCGAAGTTCCCATAGGGGCGTGGACCTCGAGTGGATGCCGATCATCGGCGCTCGCGGGCTGATCGTCATCACCCGCGATCGGCGGATTCGGACTCGTCCCGCCGAACTCATGGCGTATAGGGAGAGCGGAATTCGATCAGTATGGATCGGCGCGAAGAAGGATCTCAGGCCGCAAGATCAAGCCGCCCTGTTCCTGGCCAATGAGGATCACTTGCGCAGACAGATCATCAAACTCGGCGGCGGCCCTTGGGCGCTGTCGATGTCCGTGAACGGTGTGCGACCCCTGCATCTGCCGAGCTGAGTCTTTCTGCACCTGTGAAGCGTTCCTGAACTCTTCCACAGCTTCCGTGGTTCGGGCCTACTCGAACCCGCCGCTCAAGCGTCCGTGGAACGCCCCGCTCGCGGCATCCATCCCCACGATCTCGACCGACTTCCCGTATGCGGCGTACTTCGTCTCGATGGCATCCAGCGCGGCGACGGTCGATGCGTCCCACACGTGCGATCCGGAGAGGTCGATCACGATTCGGTCGGGATCGGAAGAGTACGAGAACAGCGTCGTCAGGTCGTTGCTCGACGCGAAGAACAGCTCACCGGTCACGGTGTAGGTCGCCACACCGTCCGAGACCACGCGGGTCACGTCCACCAGGTGCGCGACCCGCCGCACGAACAGCACCGACGCCACGAGCACGCCGCCGACGACGCCGACGGCGAGGTTGTGGGTGAGCAGCACGAGCACGACGGTGGAGACCATCACGAAGGTCTCGCTTTTGGGCATCCGCTTCAGCGTCGACGGACGCACGCTGTGCCAGTCGAACGCACCGATCGCGACCATGATCATCACCGCGACCAGCGCCGCCATCGGGATCGTCGCGACGAAGTCTCCGAACACGACCACGAGCAGGAACAGGAAGACGCCCGCGCAGAACGTCGAGATGCGGGTGCGCGCGCCCGACTCCTTGACGTTGATCATCGTCTGGCCGATCACCGCGCATCCGCCCATGCCGCCGAAGGCGCCCGACAGGATGTTCGCGACGCCCTGCGCCCATGCCTCGCGGCCCTTGCGCGAGTGGGTGTCGGTGATCTCGTCGACGAGCTTCGCGGTGAGCAGCGACTCCATGAGCCCGACCAGCGCGACTGCGAGCGCGAACGGCGCGATGATCGTGAACGTCTCCCAGGTCAGCGGCACGGTCGGGATGAACAGCGACGGCAGGCTGCGCGGCAGCTCACCCTGATCGCCCACGGTCGGCACGGCGATCGCGAACGCGAGCACGACGCCGGTCACGATCACGACCGAGATCAGCGGCGCGGGGATCGCCTTCGTGATGCGCGGCATGACGACCATCACCGCGATTCCCAGCGCGACCAGCGGATACACCAGCCATGGCACGTCGATCAGCTGCGGAAACTGCGAGCTGAACACGAAGATCGCCAGCGAGTTCACGAACCCGACCATCACGCTGCGCGGGATGAACCGCATCAGCCTCGCGACCCCGACCGCCCCGAGGATCACCTGGAACACCCCGGCGAGGATCACCGTCGCGATGAAGTAGTCGATGCCGTATGTCGGCGCCACGGGGGCGATCACCAGCGCGACCGCCCCGGTCGCCGCCGTCACCATGGCCGGTCGTCCACCAAGGAACGCGATCGACACCGCCATGATGAACGACGAGAACAGCCCCACCTTCGGATCGACTCCGGCGATCACCGAGAACGCGATCGCCTCGGGGATGAGCGCCAGGCCGACGACGAGTCCGGCGAGAACTTCGCGGGTCAGCATCCGCGGGCTCTTCAGCGCGGTCAGAACCGTCGGGTTCGGGCGATAGCGGGCGGGGTCATCGACGGATGCGGTGGACATGAGGCTCCTGAGCACGCCTCGGAGAGGGATGAGGCAGACGTTCCAGAGTAGAGCGGATGCCCGGGATCGGCGATCACGAGAGCTTCGTCGCAATCGCCCCTTTCCTAATTGACCCCATCGCCGGCAGAAAATGTACGATTATCTGTACATGATCGAAAGGGATGCGCATGGACGTCATGCCTGTCGCGGAAGCGCGCGCCGGGCTGTCCCGGATGCTCGCCGACTTCCGTCGTGACGGCGACCTCGAGGTCGTCATCGGATCCCACCGTCGTCCGGAAGCCGTCGTCATGCCCTTCGCTCGGTATCGTCGACTGGCCGATCAGCCGAAGCGCCCCACGGTGGGACTGAGACGCTTGCGCGAGCTCAGACCGGTCATCGTCCGCCTTGCGGAGGCATCCGGCCTCTCGGACGTCCGCGTGTTCGGCTCCGTCGCCCGCGGTGACGAGAATTCCGGCAGCGATGTCGATCTGCTCGTCACGCCGCGGGACGGAGCCACGCTGTTCGATGTGGCGCAGTTCGAACTCGATCTGGAGCTGATCCTCGAAGTCCCCGTCTCCGTCGTCTCATTGTGCGCACTCGATGCCGAGCGCGATGCGCGGATGCTGCACGACGCGGTGCCGCTGTGAGAGGCGCAGATCGAGTGCGGCGCTGGCTGAGCGATCTGGACGCGACGCTCGATCAGGCGGCGCGGCTGAGTGAGCGAGGGGCCGACGCCTTTCACCGTGATCCCGCCCTGCCGCTCGCATTCGAAGCGCTGGTCAATCGTGTCGGGGATCTCGCGAAGCGCCTGACCGCAGCGGATGAGGCTCGCTTCTCCGACCCGCTGTGGCGCGCGGCTGCGCGCACCCGCGATTTCGTCGTACACCACTATGACCGGGTCGATGCGGACCTGCTGTGGCAGACGGTGACGGTCAGCTTTCCGCAGCTGCGCGCGCTGATCCGCGATCAAGAGCAGTGAGGCTGGCCGGCCCGCTCACGGCGGTGGCGTCTTCGGCAGGTACTCCAAGACGATCCACCGGGTGATCGCCTCCACGATGTACGCGCGCTCGCCGTCGGTGAGCGCGTGCCCCTTCGGGACGCTGTGCCAGCGCGACAGACAGGTGCGGCAGCAGGTGGCGGTCGCGTGCTGCGCGACGAAGACCGGATGCCCGCGGTACGGCGTCTGCTTGCCGTCGTTGCGCGGCTCGGCGGGTGCGAGCCGATCGTCGATGATCTCTCTGGCATGACGACGAACGGTCTCGATGCCACGCAGATCGACGATCGCTCGGTCGCGTCCGCGCAGGTGGAAGCGCGCCCGGAACGGATGCTGGCCGATACGGCGCAGCCGGGCATCCAGGTCATCGCTCATCACCGTCATTGTGGCGGAAGGCACCGACATTGGCCGGGGAGACGTCGATTGTCAATCCCGCTCTCAGCGTTAGCGGAGCGGCGTACGCTCGGCGCATGTCCGACATCAATGAATCCGAAGAGACCATCGGCGCCGAAGATCCGCAGAACCCCGCCGCGAAAGACCCATCCGACTGGGTGACGGGCGACGAGCCCATGACGGCACCCCAGCAGAGCTACCTCGACACCCTCGCGCGCGAGGCCGGCGAGGAGCTTCCCGCTGATCTCACGAAGGCTCAGGCATCCGAGCACATCGAACGCCTGCAGCAGAAGTCGGGTCGCGGCGCGTCGTGAGTCCCGGGCCGGAGCACGGGTGCGCGCGGCGACGCCGCATCAGTCGATGTTCGTGTACTTCTCGCCGAAGTCCTGCTGCTCTGCCGCCCTGCGGTCTCGCATCTGCTCGTCGCGGGTCGGTGCGCGGTCGTCAGGGCGGTCGGCGTCAGCGGCTCCGGATGCCTGACTCGCGTCGTCATCCTGGCTGAGGTCGGGGTCATTGCCCTCGGGCTTCATCGGGTCGGTGGGAAAGGGCGTGGGGTCGGACATCGCGGCTCCTGTCTGTCAGTGGAGTTCAGCGTGTCATCCCGGGGATGCACTCCGGATGCCCGTTGACAAACCCTCTCGGGTGATGGGGCGCGTTTCGACTCGCTGGCGCTCGCTCAACGACCGGGGGGCTGCGATGGGGCGCGTTTCGACTCGCTGGCGCTCGCTCAACGACCGGGGGGCTGCGATGAGGTCGAGGGTGCTCAGGGGTCGGCGGTGATCAGGGGCCGGGGTGCTGAGGAAGCGGAGGTGCTCAGAAGGTGTCCGAAGCGTCGTCGGGTACCCAACGCAGCAGGTCGCCCGGCTGGCACTCGAGGGCCTCACACAGGGCATCCAGCGTGGTGAAGCGCACCGCCTTCGCGCGGCCGTTCTTCAGCACCGCGAGGTTGGTCGGGGTGATGCCGATGCGGTCGGCGAGTTCGCCGACGCTCATCTTGCGGCGGGCGAGCATCACGTCGATGTCGACGATCACCGGCATCAGATCACCTCGCCCAGTTCATCGCGCAGGGTGCGCGCCTCGGCGTCGCGCTCGATCGCCTGGCGCAGCAGAGCCTTCATCACGACGACGAGCAATGCGAAGCCGGCGAGCACCAGCCCGGCGCCGGCGATCAACCCGACGACCCCGGGTGCGATCTCGCCCGGCGCCAGCAGCGCGGCGAGAGCGAACGCCAGCGCGGCAGCCACCGTGATCGCGCCGATGATCACATCGACGTACCGGAACGACGAGTCCTGGAAGATCGAGCCGCGGCGCACACGCGTCAGCAGCACCCACACGGAGACCGCGAAGACCTGCATGGTGAGAACACCGAGCGCTGCGATGCCCACGAACGCGATGCGTCCCCACAGCGCCTCGCCCTCGAGGTCTCGCCAGACCGCCGGGAGGATCATCACCTGCACGACCAGCGAACCCGCAAGGGCGAGCGCGATCCCGATGCGCAGGGCGAGGATGGTTCCGTTTCGCATGGCTGCACCTCTCGTTGATTGACGATGAGAATCTATCGTTAATCGTTCGATGGTGCGAGCGGTTCGGAACTAACGCTCGTCACAAGTAGGCGACCAACCCGAGGTAGGCCGATTCTCGCGAAGTTCACCTGTGCTCGTGCGTTCGCCTACGTCCATGCGGCTGGAGTGCGGCGGGGCGGGGGCAATGGGCACGGTGTTGGGCGCTCAGTACGTCCGCGCGGCGAGAGCGCAGCGAGAGCGCGGTGGCAGGCGCTTAGTACCCAGGCACGTGCGTCAGCAAGGCGGCGCTCGTCACCGAGAGCCGCCATGCTCAGCCTCGGCCGTGATGCGGGCGGCCATCCCCGTGAAGATGAAGCCGTGGAACGGCAGCACCGCCAGCCAGTACAGCCGGCCGAGCAGGCCCCGCGGGAAGAAGACGGCGCGCTGCTCGTACCGGGTGCCGTCGGCATCCGGAACAGCGCGCAACTCCAGCCACGCCGAGCCCGGCACGATCATCTCGGCGCGCAGCCGCAGCAGCCCGCCGCGGGAACCCGAGTCGAGCACGAGAGGCTCCTCCACCGCCTCGACGCGCCAGAAGTCGACGGCGTCACCCGGACGCACACTCGAGCGGCTGCGCCGCCCCCGACGCAGCCCGACCCCGCCGATCACGCGGTCCATCACCCCGCGCACCGCCCACAGGAACCGCGACGAATACCAGCCGTTCTCGCCGCCGATCCCCGTGATCACGCGCCACACCTCGGTCACCGGCGCGGTCGTGTGCACCGACCGCTCGTCGGTGAACACCGTGCGGCCGGCCCAATCCGGGTCGCTCGGCAGCGGATCGCTCGGAGCGCCCGACACCTCGGCATCCTGCCAGCTGGTCTCGACGCCATCGGCATCCACCCGGCCCAGCGCGAGAGCCACCGCTCGGCGATACGGCGTGAGACCGCCCTCCGGGCGGGGGATCAGGTCGTCGATCGCGTGGTTCTTCATCACGCACTCGTTCTGCAGCGACTCGACCAGCGGTCGCGCGATCGAGCGCGGCACCGGCGTGACGAGGTTGACCCAGTGCGATGCCAGCCGCGGGGTCAGCACCGGCAGCGACGCGATCGCGCGCTGCCGCAGCCCCGCCTCGAGGGCGTAGCCGTTCATCATCTGCCCGTACCGCAGCACGTCCGGGCCGCCGACGTCGACCGCCGCATTCACTGACTCGTCGACGCGTGCCGCGCCCAGCAGGTAGTGCAGCACGTCGCGGATCGCGATCGGCTGGATGCGATTGCGCACCCACTTCGGCGCCGGCATGTACGGCAGCACGTCGGTCAGGTGCCGGATCATCTCGAACGACGCCGACCCCGACCCGATCACGACACCGGCCTGCAGCACCAGCGTCGGCACACCGGACTCGAGGAAGATCTCGCCCACCCGCACCCGCGACCGCAGGTGCGGTGACAGCTCGGCATCGTCCGGATGCAGCCCGCCGAGGTACACGATCCGGCTCGCGCCGGCCGCGGCCGCGGCATCCGCCACTGCTTCGGCCGCCGCGGTGTCCTGCTTCTCGAAGTCCTTGCCGCCGGTCATCGAGTGCACCAGGTAGTAGACGACGTCGACGTCGCGCATGGCGGCGGCCACCGCATCCCGATCCTGCGCCTCGCCCTCGACGATCTCGACGTCGCGACCCCACGCGAACGACTGCGCGCGCGCCGCATCTCGCGCCAGCACCCGAACCCGGTACCCGGCGTTCAGCAGCCGCGGGGTGAGGCGCCCGCCGATGTACCCGGTCGCACCGAACACCAGCACGCGGGGCGCCGAGCCGTCGTCTCGCGGAATGGCGCGCAGCGCCGGTTCGCGCCCGGTCGGGGCGGTGAGCTCGCTCATGAGACGACAGTACGTCTCGTCGGAACGCTGTGGCAGAAGGGTTGACGCCGGCGCCAGCGTCTGCCAGCCCCTGTGCCGCCGTCGCCGCTCATCCCAGGCGCCGCTCATCCGAGGTAGGCGAACAACCCGAGGTAGGACGCATTCGGCCAGGAATCTCCGACGCTCGCGTGTTCGCCTACCTCCGCGCGGCACGGCACCGGGGAGGGCGGATGCCAGGGAGCCGCGTTCCCCCTGCGCCGCTCACTCGGCGTAGGCGAACAACCCGAGGTAGGACGCATCCGGCCGGGAAACTCCGACGTTGGTGCGGTCGCCTACCTCCGCGCGGCCGGGCCGAGGGGAGGACGGATGCCAGGAAGGCGCGTTCCCGCCTGCGCCGCTCATCCGAGGTAGGCGAACAACCCGCGGTAGGACGCATTCGGCCAGGAATCTCCGACGCTCGCGTGTTCGCCTACCTCGGTGCGGTCGGGCCGAGGGGAGGACGGAAGCCAGGAAGCCGCGTTCCCGCCTGCGCCGCTCACCCGAGGTAGGCGAACAACCCGAGGTAGGACGAATCCCGGCGGGAATCTCCGACGCTCGCGTGTTCGCCTACCTCCGCGCGGCCGGGCGCGACGCGCGTCGGGACCCCTCCTGGCACGGCACCAACCAGGTAGGGGGAGCGAATGCCACAGCATCCGCCCCCCGAAACCTCGAACCAGGGTCAGGCCGAGGCCTGCTCGGCCTTCTTCTCGCGGCGCAGGCCGTGCAGCAGCGGTTCGGTGTATCCGCTGGGCTGGGCTGCGCCCTCGACGATCAGGCGACGGGCGGCGGTGAACGCGATGCCCGGCTTCTCGCCCTCGGCGAAGGCGAGCTTCTCGTAGTTCGGGTCTCCGGCGTTCTGCTCGTCGACGACCACGGCCAGGCGGCGCAGGCTGTCGTCGATCTGCTCTTCGGTGATCACTCCGTGGGTCAGCCAGTTGGCGAGGAGCTGGCTCGAGATCCGCAGGGTCGCGCGGTCTTCCATCAGGCCGACGTCGTGGATGTCGGGCACCTTCGAGACGCCGATGCCCTGGTCGATCCAGCGCACGACATAGCCGAGGATCGACTGCACGTTGTTGTCGATCTCCTGCGCGACGACCTCCGAGGTCAGGTCGCCTTCGCCGGCCAGCGGCGGAACCAGCAGCGCGTCGAGCGCGTCGTCACCCGTGGGGGTGAGGGTCGCGCGCACGGCCATCGGGTCGACCTGGTGGTAGTGCAGGGCGTGCAGAGTCCCGGCGGTGGGCGACGGCACCCAGGCGGTGGATGCCCCCGACTGCGGGTGCGCGATCTTCTTCTCGAGCATGTCGTGCATGAGGTCGGGCTCGGCCCACATGCCCTTGCCGATCTGCGCGTGACCGTCGAGGCCGGCCTCCAGCCCGATCGAGACGTTGCGGTCCTCATAGGCCTTCATGAACGGCTGCTGCTTGATCAAAGCCTTCGGCAGGAAGGGGCCGGCGTGCATCGAGGTGTGGATCTCGTCGCCGGTGCGATCGAGGAATCCGGTGTTGATGAAGGCGACGCGGTCGGATGCCGCGGCGATGGCGGCCTTGAGGTTCGCCGAGGTGCGGCGCTCCTCGTCCATGATGCCGATCTTCATCGTGCGCGCGGGCAGACCGAGCAGCTGCTCGGCGCGGGCGAACAGCTCGGCGGCGAACGCGACCTCTTCCGGGCCGTGCATCTTGGGCTTCACGATGTACATCGAGCCGGTGCGCGAGTTGGTGCCCTTGTTCGGGCCCTCGAGCTCGGGCAGCGAGCCGAGCGAGGTCATGATGGCGTCGAGGATGCCCTCGAACACCTCCTCGCCGTTGCGATCGAGCACGGCGGGCGTGCGCATGAGGTGGCCGACGTTGCGGATGAACAGCACCGCGCGGCCAGGCAGGGTGATCTCGCCGCCATCGGCGGTGGTGTAGACGCGGTCGGCGTTCGGCACACGCGTGAAGGTGCGCCCGTTCTTGGTGACCGACTCGCTGATCGAGCCGTCCATGAATGCGCGCCAGTTGCGGTAGCCGAGAGCCTTGTCCTCGCCGTCGACGGCGGCAACGGAGTCCTCGAGGTCGAGGATCGTCGTGATCGCCGATTCGAGGATGATGTCCTGCACACCTGCGGCGTCGGTCGCGCCGATGCGCCCGGAGCGGTCGATGACGATCTCGGCGTGCAGGCCGTGGTGCACGAGCAGCACGGCGGCCGGGGCATCCGCTTCGCCGGTGTATCCGACGAAGGTGTCGGGGTCGGCCAGCCGGCGGTCGCCACCCTCGGTGCGCACGATCAGCCCGTCGGCGTCCACGGCGTAGGCGGTGGCATCGCGGTGCGAGCCCTCGGTGAGCGGCGCGATCTCATCGAGCAGCTCGCGGCCTCGCTCGACGACCGCAGCGGCCCGCGCGACGTTGAACTCCTTGCCGGGCGCCAGCTCACCGGTCTGGTCGATCGCGTCGGTGCCGTACAGCGCGTCGTACAGCGAACCCCAGCGGGCGTTCGCGGCGTTGATCGCGAAGCGGGCGTTCAGCAGCGGCACGACCAGCTGCGGGCCCGCCATGGTGGCGATCTCGGGGTCGACGTTCTCGGTGGTCGCCGACACGTTCTCGGGCACCGGAACCAGGTAGCCGATCTCGGTGAGCAGGGCGCGGTAGGCGTCCTTGTCGGGAACGCCCGGGTTGGCGCGGTGGAACTCGTCGATCTTCTGCTGCAGCTCGTCGCGCTTCGCAAGCAGCTCTGCATTGCGAGGGCCGAGTTCGTGGATGATCGCACTGGCGCCGCCCCAGAACTCGTCGATGTCACGCCCGCTCTCGGCGAGCGCCGCCTCGGCGAACTCGACGATGGGAGCGGCGACCGAGAGATCGGCGCGACTGAGGTGCGAGGTCATAGTTCCATTCCTTCTGTTCGAGCGCCGATGCGGCGCAGGGTCTCCAGGGCGATCTCCGCGTCCTGCGCGGGGGTGCCGCCGGCGACCCCGAGGCCGCCGGCATGCTCGTCGCCGAAGTAGATGGGGACGCCGCCGTCGATCGTCGTCAGCTGGCCGCCCGTGCCGAGCGGCAGCGCGACGGCGAAGGCCTCGGGGATCAAGCCGGTGCGGCGGCGGGTGGATGCCGAGGTCGCGGCCTTGCGCCGACTGGTCTCGACGCTGTGCGGCGTCGCGCCGTCGGCCATGCCGAAGGCGATCACCGTCATCGTCGGGTCGGCCACCGCCACCACGGGGCGGACACCGCGTTCGGCACCGATCTGCATTGCGAGGTCGACCGCCTGTGCCGCCGTGGCATAGGTGATGGCGACGATCCGGCGCGTGGTCGTCATGTCATTCCCCTCCAAAAGTGCAGTTCCAGATTAGGCACGGGTGCACCTTTTGGAGCAGCGATTTCATATGATGGAACTCATGGAGGGAACAGCTGCAACCCCAGGCCGACGCACCCCGACCACCGGCGTGACGCCGGCCGGGACGGTGCAATCCGTGGCGCGTGCCTTCTCACTGCTGGAGGCGCTGTCAGCATCCGGAGGCGAAGCCTCGCTGGCATCCATCGCCGCCCGCACCGGACTCGCGGTGCCGACCGCGCACCGTCTGCTCGGCACGCTCAACCATCTCGGCTACGTGCGGCAGCTGGAGGACCGCCGCTACGCGCTCGGCGCGAGCCTGATCTCGCTCGGCAGACACGCCGTGCCGCCGCTCGCCGACGCCGCCCAGCCGCTGCTGCGCCGGCTCGAGGACCGGTTCCACGAGACGGCGAACTTCGCCGTGCTCGACGGCGACCTCGTGCTGTACGCCGGGCAGGTCGCCTCTCGCCAGCGCATGCGCATGTTCACCGAGATCGGCCGGCGCGTGCTGCCGCACTCGACCGGCGTCGGGAAGGCGATGCTTTCGACCATGCCTGAACGCCAGGTGCGTGCACTGATCACGCGCACCGGTCTGCCGCGCTTCACGCCGCAGACCATCACCGACGAAGAGGCGTTCATCACTGACCTGCGCCGTGCCCGCGGACGCGGCTTCGCCGCCGACGACAGCGAGCAGGAGGTGGGCGTGCGCTGCATCGCCGTCTCGGTGCAGGGGCTCGGCCAGCCCGCCGCCGTGTCGGTTTCGGGTCCCGCGGCGCGGATCACCGATGCCACGGTCGTCGAGGTCGTGCGCGCGCTGCGCGAGGCGGCTGCCGAGCTGACCGAGCTCGCGGCGGAGCGCGGTGGAGCGGATTCACAGCCCTGACCCCTTGCCGAACGACAGTAAGCGACATATCGTTAACCATCGTTCAACAACAGGAGGTCATCATGAACGGATCGTTCCCCTCCAGTGGGTTCAACTTCGGCTCCAGCAACGGCGCGGGCAATCCGCTCGCCGGCGTCTGGGAGGCCGTCGAGCAGCTGCGCAGCGGATTCGAGCAGCGCAGCGGCGGCTCGCGTATGGCGCGCGGTGACGTGCGCTCGGCTGTCATCTCGCTGCTCGCTGAGTGGCCGATGCACGGCTACCAGATCATCAGCGAGATCGGCGAGCGCTCCGGCGGAGCGTGGAAGCCCAGCGCCGGCTCGGTCTACCCGACCCTGCAGCTGCTCGCTGACGAGGGTCTCATCACGGCCGACGAGCAGGGCGGACGTAAGACGTACTCGCTCACCGACGCCGGTATCGCCGAGTCGGAGGCGCTCGCCGCCAAGCCCGCCCCGTGGGAGAGTGCCGGTCAGCGCGGCGGTGCGCAGAGCCACCTCGGCGGCCTGCCGAAGGCGGGCATGGAGCTCGCCAGTGCGACCGCGCAGCTCGCGCGCACGGGCACACCCGAACAGGTCAAGGAGGGCGTCGAGATCCTCGAAGACGCCCGGCGTAGGCTGTACGCGATCCTCGCCGAGGGGTGACCGCGCCAGAAGGGGGTTCGGGTATGCACCGGACTCGCTATCGCCGCATCCTGCGCTTCGCCGCACGCGCGTTCGCGCAGATCTGGTGGTTCGAGCTGGTGCTGCCCCGCCTCGGGTTGGGTCGCGTCGCCGATCAGACTCGGGATGCCCGGATGCTGCGCCTCGCGCGCCGCTTCCGGGCGCTCGCCGTCGAGCTCGGCGGACTCATGATCAAGGTCGGGCAGTTCATGTCGTCGCGCCTGGACGTGCTGCCGCCGGAGATCACCGCTGAGCTCGCCGATCTGCAGGATGAGGTGCCTGCCGAGAGGTTCGAGGACATCCGCGCGGCGGCCGAGGCCGAGCTCGGGATGCCCCTGGCTGAGGCCTTCACGTCCTTCGACCCGGAGCCAGTGGCCGCGGCATCCCTCGGTCAGGCGCACCGCGCCACCCTCTCGGCGACCGACGCCGCCGACACCGGCCTCGACCGGGTGATCGTGAAGGTGCAGCGCCCGAGCATCGACGAGATCGTCGCGGTCGACCTCGCGGCCCTGCGCCGGGTGTCTCGCTGGGCCCAGCGGGTGCGCGCCGTGGCATCCCGCGTCGATGCGCCCGCGCTCGTCGAGGAGTTCGCTGCGACCTGCCACGAGGAGATCGACTACCTGCACGAGGCCGCCAGCGCCGAGCGCTTCGCTGCAGATTTCGCCTCGGATGCGCGGGTCGGAGCCCCCGCGGTCGTGTGGGAGCGCTCGACGCGCAAGGTGCTGACGCTTGAAGACGTCACCGCGATCAAGATCAGCGACCTTACGGCGCTGCGCGCGGCCGGGATCGACCCCGCGGACGTCGCGCAGGTGTTCGCCCAGGTGATGCTCGACCAGGTCTTCACGTACTCGTTCGTGCACGCCGACCCGCATCCCGGGAACGTCTTCGTGACGCCCCTCGAGGGGCGCGATTGGCGCCTCACCTTCATCGACTTCGGGATGATGGCCGAGGTGCCCGACGGCATCCGCGGCGGCCTGCGCACGCTGGTCATCGCCGTCGCGTCACGCGACAGTCACGGCCTCATCGTCGCGGCGCAGCAGATCGGCGTGCTGCTGCCGTCGACGAACACCGCCGAGCTCGAACGCGCGCTCACCGTGCTGTTCGCCCGGTTCGGCGGCATGGGCTTCAACGAGCTGCGCGACGTCGACCCGCGCGAGCTGCAGCGGTTCGGCATGGAGTTCGGCGAGACCGTGCGGTCGCTGCCCGTGCAGTTCCCCGAGAAGCTGCTGCTGCTTCTGCGCGCGGTGTCGCTCACCTCGGGCGTGTGCAGCGCGCTCGATCCGGCGTTCAACATCTGGGAGCCGGTCGAGCCGTACGCCACCAAGCTGCTGCGCGACGAGAGCGGCAACCTCATGCAGGACGTTCGCGACCAGGCGATGACGAACATGTCGACGCTGTGGCGCCTGCCCGCCCGCGTCGACGGAGTTCTCAACCGGCTCGACTCGGGGTCGCTCACCTTCGACATCTCGAGCCTCGAGCTGCGCCTCGACCGCATCATCCGCGTCGCGTATCGCGCAGTGTCGGCTGTGCTGTTCGGCGGGATGCTGATCGGCGGCGTGCTGCTGCTCGAGCCGACATCCGGGTGGGGCGTCGGTCTGATGTGCGCCTCGGTCGTGCCGCTGCTGCACGCGGTGTTCGGGAAGCGCTGAGGCGAGCCCTCTCGGGGGCCCGCACCCGCGGAAGCAGGCCATCAGGGCATCCGATCGCATCCGTCTTTCCGGCCTATTGGAATACCCCCCTCCGGTATACGTTATAGTCGATGCATACCCACCGGGGGTATGAGAGGAGAGTGACATGGCAACCAGCGAGTACCAGGTGACCGGAATGACGTGCGGGCACTGCGAGATGTCGGTGCGCGAAGAGGTCAGCGAGATCGACGGCGTGCAGAACATCCAGGTGAGCGCCCAGACCGGCAAGCTCGTGGTCGACAGCACCGATGAGATCGATGACGCGGCGGTGCTCGCCGCCGTCGAGGAAGCCGGATACACGGCGGTTCGGTCAGCATGAACGCGGCGGGGCGGATCGCGATCTACGGAGCCGGACTCGTCGTCGCCTTCGGCGGCGCATACGCCCTGGCGAGCGTCGTGGTTCCGCCCTCTGTCGTCGCGGCCTGGCAGGAGGAGGCGATGGGCGATGGGCACAACGCAGAAGGAGGCGACGGTATGAGCAATGCAGACGACCACAATGACGACGGTGCGATGGCGGGACACGACCACGCACCCGACGGCGGCCCGGCGCCGGACGGCATCGCCGCAGCGGCCGATCCGACCTTTCCGGTCGGGTCGAAGGTGCGGCTCACGGCGGATCACATGCCCGGAATGGAAGGCGCGGAAGCGACGATCTCCGGCGCGTTCGACACCACGACGTACTCCGTGACCTATACGCCGACCAACGGTGGCGACCCAGTTGTCGATCACCGCTGGGTCGTGCATGAGGAGCTCGAGAACCCGGGCGATGCTCCGCTGGCGGACGGCACCGAGGTGGTGCTGACGGCAGACCACATGCCGGGGATGAACGGAGCCGACGCGAGCATCTTCAGCTCGACCTCGGAGACCGTCTACATGGTCGACCTCGAAGTGGACGGCATGAAGATGACCAACCACAAGTGGGTCGTCGAAAGCGAGATCCAGCCGCTTCCCTGAGTGGACGACTGGCCCTGGGCACGACCTGACACGAGCAGCGAAAGAAGGAATGTGATGAGCACCACCGCGTCCACTGGTTCCAGCGTGGAGCTGGAGATCGGAGGGATGACGTGCGCGTCGTGCGCCATGCGCATCGAGAAGAAGCTCAACAAGCTCGACGGAGTCTCGGCAACCGTCAACTACGCCACGGAGAAGGCGAAGATCACCGTCCCAGCGGGTTACGACCCGTCGGAGCTGATCGCGGAGGTGGAGAGAACCGGCTACAGCGCCGCACTGCCCGCGCCGAAGCGGTCGGCTGCTGCGCCTGCCGGCGGTGACGACGCCGACCCCGAGCTCGCGTCTCTGCGCACTCGCCTGCTCGTATCCATCGCGCTGACGGTGCCGGTCATCGCGATGTCGATGATTCCGGCGCTGCAGTTCACCTACTGGCAGTGGGCTTCGCTCGCGCTGGCGGCACCGGTCATCGTGTGGGCGGCTCTGCCCTTCCACCGTGCAGCGTGGGTGAACCTGCGCCACGGCGCGGCGACCATGGACACTCTCATCTCGATGGGAACACTGGCCGCGTTCCTGTGGTCGCTGTACGCGCTGTTCTTCGGAACCGCGGGCGTACCCGGCATGACCCACGGCTTCGAGTTCGCGCTCGCGCCCTCGGACGGCGCCGCGAACATCTACCTCGAGGTCGGGGCCGGCGTGACGATGTTCATCCTCGCTGGTCGCTACTTCGAGAAGCGCTCCAAGCGACAGGCAGGTGCTGCGCTTCGTGCTCTCTTGGAGCTCGGCGCCAAGGAGGTCTCCGTCGTCCGGGGCGGGTCCGAGGTGAAGATCTCGGTCGACGACCTGCAGGTGGGCGATGAGTTCATCGTCCGCCCCGGTGAGAAGATCGCCACAGACGGCATCGTGGTCTCCGGCACCTCCGCTGTCGACGCGTCGATGCTCACCGGAGAGTCCGTCCCGGTGGAGGTCGCGGAAGGCGACGCGGTGACGGGCGCCACCGTGAACGCCGGCGGGCGCCTGGTTGTGCGAGCAACTCGTATCGGTTCAGCCACGCAGCTCGCCCAGATGGCCAGACTCGTCGAAGACGCTCAGACGGGGAAGGCGGAGGTTCAGCGCCTCGCCGACCGTGTCTCCGGCATCTTCGTGCCGGTCGTGATCCTCATCGCGGTGATCGCGCTGGGTGCGTGGCTGGGAGCAGGATTCCCCGTCGCCGCCGCCTTCACTGCGGCCGTCGCCGTCCTGGTCATCGCGTGCCCCTGCGCGCTCGGGCTCGCCACGCCGACCGCCCTTCTCGTCGGCACCGGCCGCGGCGCGCAGATGGGCATCCTGATCAAAGGGCCCGAGGTCCTCGAATCCACCCGCAAGGTCGACACCATCGTGCTGGACAAAACGGGCACCGTCACCAGCGGCAAGATGACCCTCGTCGATGTCGTCGCCGAGCCCGGTGTCGACGCAGAGGAGCTGCTGCGGCTGACCGGGGCGCTGGAAGACGCTTCAGAGCACCCCATCGCTCAGGCCATCGCCAAGGCCGCGACGCAGCAGAGTGGCACGCTGCCGGCCGTGGAGGGCTTCTCGAACATCGAGGGCAAGGGCGTCCAGGGCGTCGTCGAGGGGCGCGCCCTGCTCGTCGGGCGAGAGTCCTTTCTTGAGGACTGGTCTCTCCGGCTGAGTGCTCCGGTCGCGCTCGCCAAGACCGAGGCGGAAGAGGCCGGAAAGACCGTCGTCGCGGTCGGCTGGGACGGCGAACCTCGTGGCGTTCTCGTCGTCGCGGACACCGTCAAGCCCACCAGTGCGGAGGCGATCCAGCAGATGAAGTCGCTGGGGTTGACGCCCGTGCTCCTCACCGGCGACAACCGCGCCGTGGCTCACCGCATCGCCGAGGAGGTCGGCATCGACGAGGTCATCGCCGAGGTTCTCCCGAAGGACAAGGTCGACGTGGTCTCGCGCCTTCTGCGCGAGGGCAAGGTCGTCGCGATGGTGGGCGACGGCGTCAACGACGCTCCCGCCCTCGCGCAGGCAGATCTCGGCCTGGCGATGGGCACGGGCACCGACGTCGCCATCGAGGCATCCGACATCACCTTGATCCGTGGTGACCTGCGCAGCGCCGTCGACGCCATCCGGCTGTCTCGCAAGACGCTCAGCACGATCAAATCGAACCTGTTCTGGGCCTTCGCCTACAACGTGGCGGCCATTCCTGTTGCCGCCCTCGGCCTGCTGAATCCGATGCTCGCCGGAGCCGCCATGGCGCTCTCCAGCGTCTTCGTCGTGGGCAACAGCCTTCGGCTGCGCGGCTTCACGAGCACCGCGACACCGACAACCTGACCCCCAACCGAAAGGAAGAACCCATGAACACCACCGAGCACACCGAGCTCCCCGTCGTGCAGTCCGGCAGCTGCTGCAGCACGGCCGCACCCGAGACGGCATCATCGTCCGAGCCCACGACCGACTCGAGCTGCTGCAGCAGCAAGAACTGATGCCTGATGCCGCCCCGCACGAGACGTGCGGGGCGGCATCGCAGCATCCTCGCCTCCGAACGACAAGGATCGGCCATGACCGATATCGCAGACCACGCTGACCACACCCATCACGGCTACATCACCGAGAAGGACAGGTACCTCAACCGGCTGAAGCGCATCGAGGGTCAAGCGCGCGGCATCTCTCGGATGGTCGACGACGAGAAGTACTGCATCGACATCCTGACCCAGATCAGCGCTCTGAAAAGCGCTCTCGACGCTGTTGCCCTCGGACTTCTCGACGACCACCTGACGCACTGCGTTGTCGATGCAGCCCGCGAAGGTGGCGCGGCGGCCGAGATCAAGATCAAGGAAGCCAGCGACGCCATCGCTCGACTCGTTCGGTCCTGATACATTCCGGCGTCCGCCTGGCGTCCGACACCAAAGCTCTTGACACGGGCATCCGCTCGTCCTAACGTACAACCAAATGGTTGTACAAACAGAACTCAGCGAAGCGGAGATCGACCGTGTGTTCCATGCGCTCGCGATCTCGACCCGGCGTGACATCCTGCGCCGGACGATCGAGCGCGAGCAATCCGTCTCCACCCTCGCGAGCGACTACGAGATGTCGTTCGCGGCGGTGCAGAAGCATGTCGCCGTCCTCGAAGAGGCCGGCCTCATCGTCAAGCGCGCCGAGGGACGCGAGCGGCTGGTCCGCGCGAACCCCGAGATGATCGCCCGCGCGCGGGCGCTTCTCGCCCGATACGAAGAGCTCTGGCGAGCACGCATCGCCCGGCTCGATGACCTGCTGGCGAGTGGTTCGACAGGCTCACCAGCCCAAGAAGACCCCGAAAGCCCCGTCAAAGGAGACTGAAATGCCTGTCACCGACATCATCACCGACCACGAGAACCTGACGATGACCGTCATCGCCGATCTCGCCGCCCCCATCGAACGCGTCTGGAGCGCCTACAGCGATCCCGAGCAGCTCGGCCGGTTCTGGGGCCCTCCCGGATGGCCGGCGACCTTCACCTCGTGGCACCACGAGGTCGGCGGCCGCGCCACCTACACGATGCACGGACCCCGCGGCGAGAAGGCATCCGGGTACTGGGAGTTCCTCGCCATCGAGCATCCGCACCGCTTCGAGGTGCTCGACGGCTTCGCTGACGAGCAGGGCGACCCGAACGACGACCTGCCCACGATGCGCATGGAGTTCACCTTCGAGCCCACCGCCACGGGCACCCGCATGCGCAACACCAGCCACTTCGTCTCGCTCGACGCGCTCGAGCAGATCGTCGCCATGGGCGCCGTCGAGGGCACCCGCATGGCGATGGCGCAGCTGGATGCCGTGCTGCAGGACCTGCGCGAATACGCGCAGGGCAAGGGCACCCGGGTCGAACTGCTCGACGACACGCACGTGCGCATCACCCGCCTCGTCGAGGGCCCGCGCGAGCTGGTCTGGCGCGCCTACACCGAACCCGAGCTGATCAAGCGGTGGATGCTCGGACCCGACGGCTGGGAGATGACAGAGTGCGTCGTCGGCAACGAGCCCGGCGAGACGTTCCGCAACTCGTGGGCGCCCGTCGGCGACACCGAGGGCGAGCCGTTCGGGTTCGAGGGCGAGACGCTGCTCGTCGACGCGCCGCGTCGCGCGGTGACGACCGAGCGGATGCAGGGCACCGACGGTCCCGAGACGCTGAACGACCTGAACCTCTACGAGGAGGACGGCGCGACGCTCGTCACGGTGCTCATCGAGTACCCCGATAAGGAGACCCGCGACATGATCCTCGCCACGGGCATGGCCGACGGCATGGAGGCCTCGTACCAGCGGCTCGAGTCGTCGGTGCTCAGCGTCTGAGCTCGGCGGAGCGGATCGGGCTCGATCAGCCGCGGCGGGTGCTCCACAGCGCGAGCCAGACGAGCACCGGCTGGAAGAACAGTCGCGCGAAGCGCTTCATGTCGGTGTCGAGCCCGAATCCGTCGCGGTGGTGGGTCCACTGCGAGACGTTTCCGGGGAAGATCGCGAGGAAGAACAGCGCGGTCAGCACGCCGACCAGCCGGCGGCGGCGCCACGCGAACAGCAGCGCGGTGCCGAGGCCGACCTCGACGACACCGGATGCCACGACGGTGGTGTCGGGATCCAGCGGCACCCACTCGGGCACCTGCGCCTGGAACTCCTTGCGTGCGACGGTGAGGTGGCTGACGCCGGCGAAGGCGAGGAAGCCACCGAGGGCGATACGGGAGAGCATGCGAGCGGGTGACGTCATGCCCCGATGGTACGCGCCGTGCGGATGCCGGGGCCGGTCCACCGGTCATCGGCAGAGCGCCCGGATGCCCGGGCTGCTCGACGCACGAGCCCGTCGAGCAGCTCGTCGTACGAGGTTCCCGCCGCGCTGACCAGCCGAGGGAAGTGAGATTCGCGTCGCAGGCCCGGCATCGTGTTGATCTCGTTGAGCACGACCCCCTCCGCCGTGACGAAGAAGTCGATCCTCGCCAGCCCCGCCACCCCGACCGCTTCAGCCACGCTCAGCGCGGCAGCCTGCAGGTCGTGCAGGATCGGCGCGGGGAACGTGGCGGGGATCTCCAGCCAGCCGCCTGCGCCGGAGTACTTGTGGTCGTAGCTGAAGGCGGTCTCTCCCTCGGGGAGGTGCACGAGCGAGCCGCCCGTGGCGCGCAGTGCGTGCTCGCTCCCGTTCCAGACGCCCACGCTCACCTCCGCCCCGCGAATCAGCGGCTGCAGCAGCACCACCGGATCCAACTCGAAGGCGACGTCGAGCGCTGCACGCAGCTCCCGCAGCGACGACACCACCGCGACTCCGACGCTCGATCCACCGGCATCGGGCTTCACGATCAGCGGCCAGTCCGCGACGCGGGCGAGGGCGGCGGCGTGCAGATCGGGGTCGGCGAGATACGACGACCTGCGCAGCACTCGGGTGGGGATCGTCGGCACACCGCCGCGCACGGCTGCGCGGGCCGTCGCGAGCTTCGACATCCCGACCCGGCAGGCGGCCGCCGAGCATCCGACATAGCGAATGCCCCTGGTCTCGAGCTCGTGCTGCAGTCCGCCGTTCTCGCCCCACCCGCCGTGCAGCACCGGGAAGACGACGTCGTCCGGTTCGAGCTCGTCGAGGATGTCGGAGGCGGTGAACGCGGTGTTCACACCCTCCATCCACCACATGCCGGCGCGGTCGATGCGGATCGGCATGACCGGATGCTGCGTCGCGAGCGACTCCGCGACATCGGCGCCGGATGCCAGCGAGACCTGGTGCTCGGTGCTCTCACCGCCGGAGAGGACGATGACCCGGCTCATGCCCCGACCTCCGTCCGGGCGACGCGCGGACCGATCGCGGTCAGCACCTCCTGAGGGATCGTGCCCACGGCAGAGGACCACTCCGCAAGAGACGGCTCTCCCCGAGCCGGATCGCCGAGCAGCACCACACGGTCGCCGGCGGTCACCGGCGCGTCACCCACGTCGATCACCGACTGGTCCATCGATATCGCGCCGATGAGCGGAAAGCGCCGACCGCCGACGGCCACCGTCATGGATCGCTCGTCGCCGGACGCGCGACGCGAGATGCCGTCGGCGTATCCCACCGGGATCAGCGCCAGCCGGGTCGCGGAGGCGATCGCCGTCTGCCCGTAACCGACACTCTCGCCCGGGAGCACGTCGCGCGTCTGGCTCACCCTGGTCTCCCATCTCGCGACCGGCGCGAGCTCGAGCGGACGTTCCGGCACGGGTTCGACGCCGAAGAGGCTGGCCCCCAGCCGCACCAGATCGAGACGCGTCCGCGGGTCGACCGCCGCCGCACGAGAGGCGGCGGCGTGGCTGCGCACTAGCAGTCCCGCCGCGCGGGCCAGCTCGACGGCATCCGCGAGATGCGTCAGAGGCGCGCTGAACTGCGCCGGCGATATGCCCGAGAGGTGGGTCCATACCCCGACGACTCGAACGAGACCGGATGCCGCGGCCGCCGCCGCCATGTCGAACAGCTGCTGCCATTCGGCGCGGGGAGCTCCGGAGCGGTTCATGCCCGTCTCCACCTCGATCTCGACCTCGGCCACGACGCCCAGCGCGGCCGCCGCTTCGACGATGCTGCGCAGCTGGGGCGTGGACGTGGGCGACAGGCGCACGTGCGCGGCGACCGCTGCGCGGATCGGAGCGTCGTCGTGCAGCATCCACGCCAGGATCGGCGCCTCGATGCCTGCACGACGCAGCTCGATCGCCTCGGCGCAGGTGGCGACACCGAGCTCTGTCGCGCCGCCGGCGAGAGCGGCACGAGCCGCGCGCGCGGAGCCGAGGCCGAACCCGCCGGCCTTGACGACCGCCATGACGGGCGACGTGCAGACTTCGCGCATGCGGGAGGTGTTCGCCTGGATCGCCGCGGTGGACACCGCGAGCGAGGAGGGACTCGACCCTGTGGCGCTCGCCGTGGAGAGCGCTGCAGGGTGGGTTTCGGAGAGGACTGCTGCCATGTTCCCAGTTCACGCGACCGGCCAGGTCGGCTGCATCGGCGCAGCGGCGTACTGGGGTCATCCGCTCGGATGATCTCGCCCTGGCCGACGGGCCGGTCACCGCGCACTCAGGAAGGCCCCGGAGCGCCGCCTACGGTGGAAGGATGCTCGATTGGACCTCGTGGACCGGAACCGCCGTCGCCGTCGGCATCGCCCTGGTGGCGGCGACCGCCGCCGTGCTCGCTCCGCACACCATCACGTCGCTGCTGGGTCGCAGGGCCGCCTGGATGCGCGACCTCTACCGCCGTGCGCGCCGCCCGTGGGCGGTGGTCGTGCTCATCGTCGCGCTCTGGATCGCCGCAGCGGTCACGCAGCCCGCGCGCGAGGAGTGGTGGCCCGGCGTCTCGCACATGCTGCTGATCGGCACGATCCTCACCGGAGCCTGGCTGCTCGGCACGGTCACCTCGTTCGCCTTCGAGGGACTGCTCACGCGTGAGAAGGTGACGTTCTCGGGCGCCGACCTGCGCCGCCGCCGCACGCAGATCCTCATCATCCAGCGGCTCACGGTCGTCGTCATCGTGGTGATCGCGGTGGGGATGGCGCTGTTCTCGTTCCCGGCCCTGCGCGTGGTGGGCACGAGCGTGCTGGCATCGGCGGGCATCGTCTCGGTGATCGCAGGACTCGCGGCGCAGTCGATCTTCGGCAACCTCATCGCCGGCATCCAGATCGCCTTCACCGACTCGATCCGCGTCGGCGACGTCGTCGTGATCGACGAGCAGTTCGGCCGGATCGGCGAGCTGAACCTCTCGTACGTGGTCGTCTACCTCTGGGACGAGCGCCGCCTCGTCATCCCGTGCAGCTACTTCACGACCAACGTCATCGAGACGTGGACCCGCCGCTCGGATGCCATCCTCGGGACCGTCTTCCTCGACCTCGACTGGCGGGTGCCGATGGATGCCGTGCGCGCCAAGTTCGACGAGATCATGGCCGCCTCCGAGGCGTGGGATCACCGCAGCAGCGGGGCGGTCGTCACCGATTCGCAGGGAGGCTTCGTCACCGTGCGCTTCACGGTCTCGGCGAAGGATTCGGACGACCTGTGGACCCTGCGGTGCGCGGTCCGCGAGCAGATGATGACCTGGCTGCAGCAGGAGCATCCGGACGCGCTGCCACGCACGCGCGTCTCGCTCGAGAGCTGAGTCGTCAGCCGCGCGTCGAGCGCAGAGCCAGCAGCACCAGCACCGGCTGCAGGAACAGGCGCCCGAACCGCTTCATCTCGGTGTCGAGCCCCGGCGCGCTGCGGTGATGCGTCCACTGCGAGACATTGCCGGGAAAGACCGCGACGAAGAACAGCGCGACGAGCCGGCCGAGGCCGCGCCGGCGCCGGCGGGCGAGCAGCAGTGCAGTCCCCAGCGCGATCTCGACCCAGCCGGATGCCACCACGGTCGTGTCCGGATCCCCCGGAATCCAGTCGGGCACGGCGACGCGGAACCCGCGCCGCGCGAACGTGAGGTGCGCCACTCCGGTGAAGAGCAGGACCCCGGCGAGGGCGATGCGGGTGATCGTCTGTGGAACGGAAGCCATTCCGCGAGTGTACGCAGGCCCCGCAACCCGCGGCTTCACTCATCCCCGCTGAAGTGCAGGCCCCGACGCGCGGAGAGCAGGTCGATCTCGGGATGCTGCTCGACCAGCATCCGTTCAGCCTGATCGAGCACGTCGCGCACGTGCGAGGCGTGCGCTGCGACGACCGAGAGGCCGATCATCGTCCGCCGGTGCAGGTCCTGCAGGCCGACCTCGGCGACGGCCGCCTCGGTGCGCCGGCTGAGATCGGCGATGATCGGCCGGATGATGCTGCGCTTCTGCTTCAGCGAATGGACATCGCCGAGCAGGATGTCGAACTCGATCCAGCCGATCCACATGGCGTCAGTCTGACACGCCCACTCAGATCAGGCGCCGCAGCGCCTCCTCAAGCGAGATGCCCTGCGCGTCGGCGCGGTCGCGCAACCTCGCGTGCTCGGCTGCCGTCAGCGAGACAGTCAGCTGGAGTGGGCCGGATGCCTGGGTTCCTGAGCCCGCCCTCTGGGTTCCTGAGCTCGCCCTCTGGGTTCCTGAGCCTGTCGAAGGATCGTCCAGTCCGTCGAGCAGATCGGCGGGCTCGGCCCAGAGCAGCGCTTGGGGAGCCGAGGCGTGCGCCGGAGCCGAGGCGGCAGCGGAGACGGCCATCGCGCCCGCGAGGGCGGCGCCCGCATCCGCGGCGGAGACGAACCCCGGCCCACGGCGCGGTTCCCGCTTCTCCTTGTACGCGGTCGCCGCTGCGTTCGCGCGCTGGTCGGCGGCTTCGTTCAGCGGATGCCCGGCATGCCCCTTCACCCACGAGAACTCGACGTCGCGGCCGCGCATCGCCTCGTCGATGCCCTCGAGCAGGTCGCGGTTCAGCACCGGAGCGCCGTCGGCCTTGCGCCAGCCGCGACGCTTCCATCCGGGCATCCATTTGGTCACCGAGTCGATGACGTAGCGCGAATCGCACTCGATGACGAGCGTCTCGTCGACGCCGGCGGTCGCGCGCAGCAGTTCGAGCACCGCCTGCAGCTCGCCCTGGTTGTTGGTGCCGTGCGGCGAGCCGCCCGCGGCCCAGCGGTCGTCGTCGATGTACCAGGCCCAGCCGTTCGGACCCGGATTGCCGAGGGCGGAGCCATCGGCGGCGGCGGTGATCGTCATCCTTCAACCGTAGGGCGTCGGTGAGACACCGCCCGCAGTCGGTACCCTCGAGAAGTGACCGGATTCGCGCTGAAGACCGTGATCATCGTGGTCATGATCGCGCTGGTCGTGATCGTCGTCGCGCGCATGTTCCACCGGCCAAGCCCCGACGCGTCTCGTTCGCAGGGTGCCGTGCGGAGGATGCCCCTGCTCGCCTGGCTGGGAGCGGCGGTGCTGCTCGCAGCAGGATTCTTCCTGGCGCTGGTGTCGTTCACCTCGCGCTACACCGAAGACCTGCTGCCCATGCGGATCGCCGCCGTGGTGGCACTGCTGGCGGGAGGCGCGGTGCTGTTCGTCGCGTCGCGGCGCGCACGGAAGCGCTGACCGCCGCGACTACTCGCCCGTGTCGTCGACGTCAGCCGCCTCGGGTGCCGGCGCTGTCACCGGGAAGACGATGGTGGAGTACTGGGCGCTGAGCCCCACATCCATCAGGTCGAGCGAAGGCGCCTCGTCGAGTCGCTCGGTCGGATTGGTGTCGTCGAGCGGCTCACCGGGCAGAGCGGCCCATGCGCTGGGCTCCTGCGGCTTCTGTGTGAACAGTCCCATGTGATCATTCTCCTCCGCCGGCCCTCATCCAGGGTTCAGAAGTCGGCGATGACCAGCTTCTTCATGCCCAGCATCCGCTGGTACGCGCCGGGCTTCGCCAGCAGCTCGCCCATGTTCTCGGGCACGATCTGCCAGCTGATTCCGTACCGGTCGACGAGCCAACCGCACTGCTCCGCGTCCGGGACGGCGGAGAGAGCGCCCCAGAAGTGATCGATCTCGGCCTGACCCGCGCAGCGGATCTCGAGCGAGACACCGGGGGTGAAGCCGAACTGATGCTCGACGTTCGAGTCCATGAACGAGAACCAGTGCTCACCGATGCGGAACTCCCCGAACATGACGCTGCCCGCCGCCGCGGTGCCCGAGGCCTCGGGGTACTGCACCACCGTGCCGAATGCGGCGTCGTCGAACAGCGACATATAGAAGTCGACCGCTTCGCGGGCCTGGTTCTGCGCATCACCCGAGAACATGATCTGCGTGATCACGAACGGACGCGGCTCGCCCGTCGGGTCGGTGAGCATCAGCTGCCAGCTGACGCCGTACCGATCCTGCACCCAGCCGTAGTGCGGGCTGAACGGGTACTCGCCGAGCGGCATGAGCGCCTGCCCGCCGTCCGACAGCGCGGCCCAGGTCTTATCGAGCGCGGCCCGAGCGGCATCCGTGTCACCCTCGAACAGCAGCGGATCGAAGTTCAGCACGAACGAGATCGACGGGGTCGGCCGGAATGTGTCGTCGGAGTTGATCATCGTGACTCTGAAGCCGGCGACATCAAGGTCGACGACGACAGGTTCGCCCTCGAAACCCTTCTGGAACTCCGGGAGCTCGTCGGGATACCGCATCGCGACGTGAGCGGCCGCCCACGGCAGCGCCGCACTGTAGAACTGGCCGGCCTCACCCGCGTTGCCAGCGAACCACAGGTTGGGAACGATCTTCTGTGTCATATCTCCACTCCATCGTGGTGTCGGAGGTCAGTGCGTGGCGTTGTCGGAGTCGGCGTCGCGCACGGCGTCGACGAGTTCGCGCCAGGCGCCTTCCAGGCGCGTGTCGGGAACGACCTGCTCGAGCTGCTCGTCGCGCACGCGCACGTGAATGCTCCACACGTAGCGGTCGGCGCCACGGGCATCCGGATCCAGATGCTCATCCCACGGGCAGCGCTCGACGAGCTGGATCCACGTCGGTGCCTGCTCGGGCGCCGGTTCCGCTCGCCAGCGGCGGCGGAGCCCGGCAATGCCGCCGCTGCGCACGACAGCGATGACGATGCGATCCTGCGCATCGTCCGTTCCCGCCCTATCAGCGCGGTGTTCGTGCTCGTGCATCCTCGATCACTCCGACCGCGATCCACCCCTCGCGGACCGCTGACTCCACGGTAGACCCGATCTCGGCCGCCGCGGCGATCGTCTTCTGCGCGAACTCGGTGAAATCGGCCGTCGACGACAAGTCTCCGGTGAGCGCGCGATACCAGGCCAGCCCGGCACCCTCCCACGCGTGGCCGCCGACGGCCCGAGCCGCCAGCGCGAAGGCACGGTTCGGGATGCCCGAATTGATGTGCACGCCGCCGTTGTCCTCCACGGTCTGCACGTAGTCGTCCATGTGCGCAGGCTGCGGGTCCTTGCCCAGCTCGTCGTCGTCGTAGGCGGTGCCCGGCTCGAGCATCGAGCGCAGGGCGCGGCCCTGCACGGCATCCGTGAAGATGCCCTCGCCGACCAGCCACGACGCCTGATCCGCCGTCTGTCCGAGCAGATGCTGCTCGGTGAGCGCCCCGAGCACATCGGCGATCGACTCGTTCAGCGCGCCGGACTGGTCGCGGTAGACGAGCCCGGCTGTGCTCTGGATCACCCCGTGGCCCAGCTCGTGGCCGATGACCGAGACCGAGCGGGTGAACCCGACGAACACCTCGCCGTCTCCGTCGCCGAACACCATGCGCGAGCCGTCCCAGAAGGCGTTGTCGTAGTCCTCGCCGTAGTGCACGGTCGCGTTCAGCGGCGCCCCCGCACCGTCGAGCGAATCGCGCTCGAACGCGTCGAGCAGCATCCGGAAGGTCGCCCCCAGCCCGTCGAACGCCTCGTTGACCGTGGCATCGTCCACCGGCTCGTCATCTTCGGTGCGCACGATGAGCCCGGGGAGGGTCTCGGTGTTCTGCGCGTCGAAGATGGTGCGCGTGGGAGCAGAGGTGACCTCGGCGACCAGTGCGCCGCTCTCATCGATAGACAGCTCGAGCGCGGCATGGAAGGCAGGGCGGCCGGCGATGAGGGTCTGCCGAGCCGCTTCCGCGGCGCGCGGATAGCGCTCGGATCGTGCCAGCTGCGCCAGCAGATATCCCGGCACGATGCCCTGATGAATAGTCGTATACGCAGCTTCTCCGGTGCTCATGTGCTGACCATACGCCGGGGCGCCGACAACGCCCAGGGGGTCACAGGTGGGCCGCGTAGAATCGGCCTAATGACCGACCCTTCGACAGGCTCAGGGACCCAGATGGCGACGGGCCGAGGGGCCCAGGAGGGACTCCTCGCCTCCGGCATCGACCCCGACGACCTCGCCACCACCCTGCGGGTGCTCGCATCGCTCGATGAGGTCGACCAGCAGCATCCGGACTACCTCTCCGTCCGCCGCGCCACCGCGAACATGTTCAAGGCGGTCAAGCGCGCACGGCGCAAGGAGATCCGGGATGCCATCGCCGACGCCGACAAGGCCGTCGTCGCCCGCACGGCGACCGGCGCCCCCGACCGCATCGACGACGAGACCCGCGGCCTCGACCTGGCATCCAGCGTCGACGCGCCCAGCGCCGGCGAGCTGCTCAAGCCCCGCAACTGCTACATCTGCAAGCAGCCATACACGCTCGTCGACGCGTTCTACCACCAGCTCTGCCCCGAATGCGCCCGCTTCAGCCACGGCAAGCGCAGCGCCCGCACCGATCTCACCGGCAAGCGCGCGCTGCTCACCGGCGGCCGCGCGAAGATCGGCATGCACATCGCGCTGCGGCTGCTGCGCGACGGCGCGCACCTGACGATCACGACGCGTTTCCCTCGCGACGCCGTGCGCCGGTTCTCGTCGCTGCCGGACGCGTCGGACTGGCTGCACCGGCTGCGCGTCGTCGGCATCGACCTGCGCGATCCGGCACAGGTGATCGGACTCGCGGACTCGGTCGCGGCCCAGGGGCCGCTCGACATCCTCATCAACAACGCGGCGCAGACCGTGCGGCGCTCGCCGGGTGCGTACTCGCTGCTGGCGGATGCCGAGCTGCAGCCGCTTCCCGACGGTCCGCTGCCTGAGATGGAGACGTTCGGCCACACCGCCGATCCGCATCCGGAGGCGCTGCAGGCATCGGTCGACGCGCATCCGCTGCTGTCGGTCGCGGCCCTCGGCGGCACCGTCGCCGAGCAGGGCGGGCAGGCGCTCACCGCCGAGGATCTGGCGCGTCTCGCCATGGCACCGGGATCATCGTCGCTGGTCAAGCACGCCGACGGCACGGCGATCGACGCGGGTGGACTGGTGCCGGATGTGAACCGGATGAACAGCTGGGTGCAGTCGGTGGATCAGGTCGATCCGCTCGAGATGCTCGAGGTGCAGCTGTGCAACACCACCGCGCCCTTCCTGCTGATCAGCCGGCTGCGAGCGTCGATGGCGGCATCCACTGCGCGACGGAAGTACATCGTCAACGTCTCCGCGATGGAGGGGCAGTTCTCGCGTCGGTACAAGGGTCCAGGGCATCCGCACACCAACATGGCCAAGGCCGCGCTGAACATGCTCACCCGCACCAGCGCCGGCGAGATGCTCGAGACCGACGGCATCCTGATGACCGCCGTCGACACGGGCTGGATCACCGACGAGCGCCCGCACTTCACGAAGGTGCGACTCGCCGAGGAGGGCTTCCACGCCCCGCTCGACCTCGTCGACGGCGCGGCGCGCGTGTACGACCCGATCGTGCAGGGTGAGGCCGGCGTCGACCTGCAGGGCGTGTTCCTGAAGGACTATCAGCCCAGCCCCTGGTGAGGGCCGGCGCGCGCTGCGTACGCCGTTGCACACTCATCCCCGCACAGCACACGAATTCCGGGGATTCCTGTGCAGAGCGGGGAATCCTGTGCATCGGCGACCAGCGCGACCACGCGCAGGGGCCGCCGACGGAAGCAGCGCAGGTCAGGACGACTGGGCGAGCACGCGCTGCAGCGGCGCGTAGTGCTCGATGACCGCGCGGCGATACGCCTCGACGTCTCCCGCGCGCACCGCGTCGAGCATGTCGCCGTGTGCTTTCGCGGTGCTCTGGATGTCGGCCGGGGGAGCGATCTCCAGCTGCGGCAGCACCGCGGTGTGCACGTCCCAGAAGGCGCCGACCAGCTGGCCGACCAGATGGTTGCCGGTACGGGCGAACAGCTGCGTGTGGAAGGCGCGGTCGGCCTCGAGGAAGTTCTCGCCGCGCCCGGCCTTGTCGACCATCTCATCGACGAGATCTGCGAGAGCCGGATGCTCGCCCTGAGCCGTGCCGGCTTCGACGACGCGCTCGGCCATCGAGAGGTCGAGCGCGAGACGCACCTCCACGACCTCGCGGAGCGCGTGCAGCGACCCCTCGGGCGAGAGCACACCGCGGAACACCAGGGCCTGAACCATCGGGTCGAGCGACATCTCGCCGACGAACGTCCCGTGTCCGTGGCGCACGTCGACGATGTCGAGCGTGGACAGGGTGCGGATCGCTTCGCGCACCGAGGACCGGGAGACATCCAGCGTCTCGCACAGCTCGGATTCGGTCGGCAGCGGGTCACCGGGCCGCAGGCTCCGCGTGAGGATGAGCTGCTTGATCTGATCCGCGGTCGTGGCGCGGCGCATCCGGGACGCGCGTGATCGGGTCGGGTTCAACTCGCACTTCCTCTCGCGTCGATCATCTCATTGTGGTGAACGGCCGTTTGCTGTTGAGAACAGCGCCTATCTGTGGTTATAGTACATCAGACATCTGATGTCCTCGACGATGTCGTCCCCTCCCGAAACTGGAGCATCACATGACCCGACACATCCCTCGCAGGCGCGGGACCCGATTCGCGGCGGCGCTGGCCGGCTCGATCGCCGTCGCCGTTGCGCTCTCCGGCTGCGGTGCCGCGGCCACCGACAAGAACGACGCAAGCGCCAAGCCCGGCAAGGTCGACTCCGACGCCATCATCGAGGCGGGCATCTCGTACTCGCTGAGCGGCAGCTTCGACCCGATGGTCGCCTCCGGCGCCGTCACCGTCTCGGCCAACTGGCACATCTTCGAAGGCCTGGTCGATCTCGACCCGGTCACCCAGAAGCCCGCGCCGGCGCTCGCCGCCGACCTTCCCAAGAAGGTCGACGACACCACGTACGAGATCGACATCCGCGAGGGTGCGACGTTCCAGAACGGCGACCCGGTCACCTCTGAGGACGTCGTCTTCAGCTACGAGCGCGTGCTGGACCCGGCCAACAACTCGCTCTTCCTGTCGTTCATCGACTTCATCGACACGGTCACCGCCGTCGACGAGGACACCGTTCAGATCACCACGGACTACCCGTTCTCGCTGATCAACGACCGACTCGGCGTCGTGAAGATCGTGCCGAAGGCCGTCGTCGAGGCTGACCCCGAGGCGTTCGCCTCGAAGCCCGTCGGCTCTGGCCCCTACGCGCTCGTCTCGGCCGTGCCCGAGGACAAGATCGTCTTCGAGCGCTACGACGACTACAACGGCCCGCACCCGGCCCTCGCCGCCGGCATGAACTGGAACCTGCTGGCCGACCCATCGGCTCGCGTGACCGCCATGTCGACCGGCACCATCCAGGCCATGGAGGACGTGCCCTACATCGACGTCGACTCCCTCGCGTCGGCCGCCGAGGTCGAGAGCGTGCAGTCGTTCGGCCTGCTGTTCATGATGTTCAACACCAAGGCCGCGCCGTTCGACGACCCGCGCGTGCGTCAGGCGCTGCACTACGCCCTCGACATGGACAAGATCATCGAGACCGGCATGCTCGGCAACGCCACCGCCGCCACGTCGTTCCTGCCGGAGAACTACAAGAACTACCACAAGGCGTCGACGGTCTACACGTACGACCCCAAGAAGGCGAAGTCCCTGCTCGCCGACGCCGGCGCCTCGGACCTGTCGATCACGCTGCTCACCACCGACACCGGCTGGGTCAAGGAGGTCGCGCCGCTGATCAAGGAATCGCTGGATGCCGTGGGCGTCAAGACCACGCTCGAGATCGGCCAGTCCGCGGCCATGTACGAGAAGGTCGACTCCGGTGACTACACGGTCGCCGTCGCCCCTGGCGACCCGTCGGTCTTCGGTGTCGACCCCGACCTGCTGATGAACTGGTGGTACGGCGACAACGTGTGGTCGAACACCCGCACCGCATGGGCGGACTCGCCCGAGTACGCCGAGCTGACCGGTCTGCTCGACCAGGCCGTGCAGCAGGATGGCGACGAGCAGCAGGAGACCTGGAACAAGGCCTTCGATCTGCTCTCCGAGCAGGCCGTGCTCTACCCGCTGTTCCACCGCAAGCTGCCCACCGCGTGGAGCGACCAGGAGCTGGTCGGCTTCAAGCCGGTCCCGACCACCGGACTGTCGTTCCTCGACGTCGGAGTCGCTGCCAAGTGATCCCCCTCCGGGCGGCGCGCGACCCGCGCCGCCCGGAGATCCCCCTCGAACAAGAAGGCTCCCGTGTCCAGCACGCTCAGTCTCATCGGCCGCCGCCTTCTGCAGCTGCCCGTGATGATCTTGGGCATCACGTTCCTCGTGTTCTTCGTGATGTCCTTCTCGCCCATCGACCAGGCCAGAGTCGCACTCGGCGAGACCGCCTCCGCCGACGCCCTCGAGGCCTACCGTGAGAAGCACGGGCTCAACCTGCCGCTGCTCGCGCGCTACCTCGGCTTCCTCGCCGGGCTGTTCCGCGGCGATCTCGGCACGTACTCGGCGCGCAGCCTTCCCGTCATCGACGAGGTCTCCCGCGCCTTCCCCGTGACCCTCTCGCTCACGTTCTTCGGCCTCATCATCGCCGTCGTGCTCGCCTTCACGATCGGCGTCATCGCCGCCGTGTACCGCGACCGCTGGCCGGACCAGGTCATCCGCTTCTTCGGAGTCGCGGCCCTTTCGACGCCGTCCTTCTGGCTGGCGATCCTGCTCATCCAGGTCTTCACTCTCGGGCTCGGCGCGCTGCCGGCATCCGGTCCGCTGCCCGACTTCTGGACCGACCCGTCCGCCTGGCTCGCCCGCATGACCCTGCCTGCCGTCGCCCTCGCCGTGCCGGTGATCGGCCAGCTGTCCCGCGTCGTGCGCACCTCGATGGTCGAGGAGCTCGACAAGGACTACGTGCGCACCGCGCTCGGCGCCGGCATCCCGCGCGTGGTCGTGGTCGGACGCAACGTGCTCCGCAACGCCCTGATCACCCCCGTGACCGTGCTCGGTCTGCGCATCGGCTACCTGCTCGGCGGCGCGGTCGTGATCGAGATCATCTTCGCCATCCCCGGGATGGGCACGCTCATCCTCAACGGCGTGACCAACAACGAGCCCAACCTCGTGCAGGGCGTGACGCTCGCGGTCGCCCTCGCCTTCGTCGTGATCAACATCATCGTCGACCTCCTGTACGTGCTCATCAATCCCCGAATCCGGGCGGTGTGACCCATGCGACGCAAACTCACTGAACGACTCTCCGTTCCCGGCCTCCGGTTCGGCGGCCTGTCCGTCGGAACCGTGATCTGCATCGTCATCCTGGCGATCATCGCGCTGTCCGCCGTGCTCGCGCCGCTCGTCACGGCATATGGCCCGCTCGCATCCGGAAGCCCGGTGCAGGCGCCCAGCGGCGACCACCTCTTCGGCACCGACCGGCAGGGGCGCGACATCTTCTCGCGACTCGTCTACGGCGCCCGCTACTCGCTGGTGATCGGCATCGGCGCGACGCTCGTCGCCCTGGCCGTCGCCTGCGTGCTGGGCACCATCGCCGCCACGGCGCCCAAGTGGCTGTCCGAGACGCTGATGCGCGTGATGGATGTCATCATGTCGTTCCCCGGCATCGCCCTCGCGGCCGTGTTCGTGGCCGTGTTCGGCAAGTCGCTGCCCGTGCTGGTGCTGACCATCGCGTTCCTGTACGTGCCGCAGCTCACCCGCATCGTGCGCGCCAACGTGCTCGACCAGTACGGCGAGGACTACGTCTCGTCCGTGCGTGTGATGGGTGCGCGCACCCCGCGCATCATCATCAAGCACGTGGCCCGCAACGCCATGGCGCCCGTGCTCGTGTTCGCCACCGTCCTCGTCGCCGACGCGATCGTCTTCGAAGCCTCGCTGTCGTTCCTGCAGGCCGGTGTTCCCGATCCCGAGCCCAGCTGGGGCAACGTGATCGCAGCCGGACGCAACCTGCTGATGTCCGGCGCCTGGTGGGCGACGTTCTTCCCCGGCATCCTGATCATGATCACGGTGCTGTGCCTGAACATCCTCTCCGAGGGACTCACCGACGCGATGGTGTCGCCGCGTGCGCGCAAGATCACCGCCGATGCGGCCGGCACCGAGGAGTCGACCACCGATCTCGAGCGCGCCGGCTTCGACGGCACGAACGTCATCCCCACCGTCGACACCTCGGTGAACCTGTCGGTGCCCAGCGGGGTGCCCGAGCTGCGTGCGCCGCAGGTGGCCGTGGTTCCGCTCAGCGAGCGCCTCGCCGAGCTGCGCACCCGAGAGCTCGCTCGCAACGACCGGATGGTCTACGCCGGTGACGACGCCCCGCTGCTCGAGGTGCAGGATCTGTGCATCTCGTTCCCCCGGCACGGCGATGTCGACGTCGTCGACCACGTGAGCTTCACGGTGCGCCCCGGCGAGACCATGTCGCTGGTCGGGGAGTCCGGCTGCGGCAAGTCGATCACCTCTCTGGCCATCATGGGTCTGCTCGACCCGAAGGCCGCCGTGCGCGGGCGCATCATGTTCGACGGCGAGGATCTGCTGCAGATGGCACCCGCGCAGCGCAATGCACTGCGCGGCCACGACATCGCGATGATCTACCAGGATGCGCTGAGCTCGCTGAACCCCGCCATGCTCATCCGCTCGCAGATGAAGCAGCTCACGCGCCGCGGCGGCACCCGCACGGCCGAGGAGCTTCTCGAACTCGTCGGCCTCGACCCGAAGCGCACCCTCGCCTCGTACCCGCACGAGCTCTCGGGCGGTCAGCGCCAGCGTGTGCTGATCGCGATGGCGCTCACCCGCGACCCGCGTCTGGTGATCGCCGACGAGCCGACGACCGCGCTCGACGTCACCGTGCAGGCGCAGGTGGTCGAGCTGCTCATGCGGCTGCAGCGCGAGCTCGGCTTCGCGATGATCTTCGTCTCGCACGACCTGGCCCTCGTCGCCGAGCTGACCCACCGCATCACCGTCATGTACGCCGGGCAGGTCGTCGAGCAGGGCACGACGCGCGAGGTGCTCACCCAGCCCGTGCACGAGTACACGCAGGGCCTGCTGGGCGCGGTGCTCTCGATCGAGGCCGGCTCCGATCGCCTGCACCAGGTGTCGGGCGTCGTGCCGTCGCCGCGGGACTTCCCGCGCGGCGACCGCTTCGCACCCCGCTCGTCGAACCCCGCGCGCTACGCCGGCGTCACGCCGGTGCGCAGGCAGATCCCGGGCACCGAGCACTTCTACTCCGCGCATCCCGACGATGCGCCCGTCGAGCCGATCGGAGCAGGGCGATGAGCGATCCCATCATCGAGCTGAAGGACGTGCACGTCCGCTACCGCACGCGCACCTCATCGATGTTCAAGCCGAACTACGTCGACGCGCTGGCGGGAGTCTCGCTCACCGTGAAGCGCGGCCAGACGCTGGGCATCGTCGGCGAATCCGGATCGGGCAAGTCGACGTCCGCGAAGGTCCTGATCGGGCTCGAGAAGCCCACCAGCGGCCAGGTCGTCTTCGCCGGAGAACCCGTGCGCTCCTTCACCCCCGCGGTGCGTAAGCGGCTGGGGCGCATCCTGTCGGTGGTGTTCCAGGACCCGGCGACGGCACTCAACGCCCGCATGACCGTGCGCGACGCGCTGCTTGATCCGCTGCAGGTGCACGGCCTCGGAGATCCCGCCTCGCGTCAGCGCAAGGTGCGCGATCTGCTCGGACTGGTCGGGCTTCCGGCATCCGCTCTCGACGCGCTGCCCGGCCAGCTCTCCGGCGGCCAGCGGCAGCGCGTGGCGATCGCCCGCGCTCTCGTGCTCGACCCGCAGGTCATCATCGCCGACGAGCCGACCTCGGCCCTCGACGTCTCGGTGCGCGCGCAGATCCTCAATCTGCTCACCGACCTCAAGGACCAGCTCGGGCTGGGCATGGTCTTCATCTCGCACGACATCCAGACCGTGCGCTACCTCTCCGACGAGATCGCCGTGATGAACCGCGGCCGGGTCGTCGAATTCGGCGATGCGGCCAGCATCTTCGACAACCCCTCCGACGACTACACCCGCACACTGCTCGGCGCCGCGCCCTCGCTGCTCGAGCCGGCATCCCACTGACGAACGAACGAACCGGAACCCTCATGTCCTCTGCATCCCCCGCCTTCGCAGGCATCGTCCCCCCTGTCGCCACGCCGCTGCTGCCCGACCACACCGTCGATCACGCCTCGCTCACCCGCCTCGTCGAGTACCTCGTCGACGCCGGCGTCGCCGGCCTGTTCGCGCTGGGCTCGACCGGAGAGACCGCGTACTTCACCGACGACCAGCGCGTGGAGATCCTCAAGACGATCGCCTCCGCGAACGCCGGTCGCGTGCCGATCATCGCCGGCGCCATCGAGCTCACCGCGCCGCGGATCATCGAGACCGCTCGCCGGCTGGTGGATGCCGGTGCCGACGCGATCGTCACCACCGCGCCGCTGTACACGCTGAACTCGCAGGCCGAGATCGCCGACCACTTCCGCACCATCGCCGCCGCGATCGACGCGCCCCTGTGGGCGTACGACGTGCCGGTGCGCGTGCACAAGAAGCTCACCTTGGAGCTGCTGATGCAGCTCGGCACCGAGGGCGTCATCAAGGGCGTCAAGGACTCGTCGGGAGACGACGTCGGCTTCCGTCGCCTGATCGCCGCGAACGAGGCGGCGGGTCGTCCGCTGCAGCTGCTGACCGGTCACGAGATGGTCGTGGATGCCATGCTGCTGGCCGGCGCCGACGGCGTGGTCCCGGGAGCGGCGAACGTCGAGGCCGAGGGCTACGTGCGTCTGTTCGAGGCCGCCCGCAGCGGCGACTGGGACACGGCGCGCAGCGAGCAGGAGCGCATCAACCGCATGTTCGACATCGTCTTCCAGCCGGCCGGTCTCTCGGGCGACGCCACCGGAGTCGGCGCGTTCAAGGCGGCGATGAAGGCACGCGGGCTGATCGAGCACGCGACCATGGCGCACACTGTGACGCCTCTCGATGACGAGGCCGTCGACAAGGTCAGCGGCGTGCTCGCCGGTGTGGAGCTGCTGCCGGCCGCGACGCGCTGATGACCGAGGTCGTCCTGGCCGTCGACGTGGGCGGCACGAAGACCGCCGCTGCGCTCGCCGGCCGGGACGACGTGCCGCTCGCGACGCGCGTCGCGCCGAGTCGCGCCGCGGACGGACCGGATGCCGTGATCGGCACGATCGTGGCGCTCGCGACGTCTCTGCTCGAGGCGGCGGACGCCGCGTCCGGTGAGCGGACGCTGCTCTCCGGAGTCGGCGTCGGCACGGCGGGTGTCGTGGATGCCCGCACCGGGACGATCGTCTCGTCGACCGACACCTTCGCCGACTGGCCGGGGACCGACGTGTCGGCCCGTCTGCGGGCAGTGCTGGGCGACCGGCTCGTCGAGCGCGCCGTCGTCGCCGTCCAGAACGACGTCGACGCGCATGCTGCCGGGGAGTTCCGCCACGGCGCGGCGGCCGGCGCATCGAGCGCCCTGATCGTCGCCGTCGGCACCGGCATCGGCGCCGGAGTGATCGTCGACGGCCGTCCTCTGCGCGGCGCCCACCACGTGGGCGGCGAGCTCGCGCACCTGCCCATCCGGGGCGCCGATCACCTGCGCTGCCCCTGCGGACGCATCGGCCACCTCGAGGCCATCGGCGCCGGCATCGGCCTGCACCGGCACTACCTGTCGCTCGGCGGCGACCCCGCCGTGTCCGATTCCCGTGCTGTCGCTGCGGCCGCCACGGCGGGCGACGAGCGCGCCGTGCAGGCCATCGCCGATTCGGCGGCAGCCGTCGGGCGCGCACTCGCGGGCGCCGCATCGCTGCTCGACCCCGAGCGGATCGTCGTGACCGGCGGCGTTCCGCAGATCGGCGATGCGTGGTGGAACCCCATGCTCGCCGCCTACCGTGCCGAGGCGATCGACGCCCTGCAGACCACACCGATCCTGCCGGGAGCCCTCGGCGACGACGCACCGCTGCGCGGAGCCGCGGCATCCGCATGGAGGAACTGATGCGATTCACCGATGTCCCCGAACGCCTCGCCGGCCGCCTGGTCGTCTCATGCCAGGCCTACCCCGGAGAGGCGATGCGCGATCCGCGCACCATGTCGCAGGTCGCGCAGGCGGCGATCGTGGGCGGCGCCGCCGGCATCCGGGTGCAGGGCATCGCCGACATCCGCGCCGTCGCCGACCTCGATGTGCCCATCGTGGGCCTGTGGAAGGACGGCGACGACGACGTCTTCATCACGCCGACCCTCGATCACGCGCGAGCGGTGGTGGATGCCGGGGCCGACATCGTCGCCATCGACGGCACCCGCCGAGCCCGCCCCGACGGGCTGACGCTGGCCGAGACGATCCGCGGCATCCGCGTGCACGGCGACGTGCTGATCATGGCCGACTGCGGTTCGCTCGACGACGCGATCGCGGCCGAAGCCGCCGGCGCGGACTTCCTCGGCACCACGCTGTCCGGCTACACCGGCGAGCGGGCGAAGACCGACGGCCCGGATCTCGAGCTCATCTCGCTGATCTCCGAGGCCTGCGAGCGTCCGGTCATCGCCGAGGGCCGCCTGCACACGCCCGCCCAGGCCGCAGCGGCCATCAGCGCCGGAGCGTTCGCCGTCTGCGTGGGCACCGCGATCACGCATCCGTCCACGATCACCTCCTGGTTCGCCGGCGCGGTCGACGCAGCCCGGAGCACGCGCTGATGTCTCGCCCCGTCGTCGTCAGCGCGTACCCGCTGTCACCGGCGTTCGCGGACTGGGATCCTGCCGTCGAGGACGAGGTGCTCACCGGGCTCGCCGACCTGCCGGGTGTCGCGGCGCTGGAGGTGCCGTGGATCGACGGCATCCACCCGCACGACTCCGCCTGGTTCCTGGGGAACGTGCCCGACGTCGCCCTCGCCGTCACGCCGCTGCCGTTCGTGATGCGCCGGCTCGCTACACCGGGTTACGGCATCGCCTCCCGTGACGACGACGGCCGCCGGGCCGCGATCGCCGACCTGCGTCGCGTGGCCGCGGACGTCGCCGAGATCACCGAGCACAGCGCAGCGCACGTCGACGTCGTCGAGCTGCACACCGCGCCGCGCGGCGAGGCGGATGCCGACGCTCTGGCGCGTTCGCTCGCCGAACTCGGGGAGCTCGATTGGTCGGGAGCCCGCCTGGTGATCGAGCACTGCGATGCGCACGTGCCCGGACAGACGCCCGAGAAGGGCTTCCTGTCGCTGGACGGCGAGATCTCGGCGGTTCGCTCGTCGGGCGCCGATGTCGGCATCTGGATGAACTGGGGGCGATCGGCCATCGAGCTGCGCGACCCCGACGCCGTCGCGGGGCAGATCGCTGTTGCTGCCGAGAGTGGGCTGCTGGATGCGCTGGTGCTCTCGGGGGCTTCTGATTGTGAAGGTCCGTACAGCGGGCCGTGGATCGACGCGCACCATCCCTTCGCGTCGATCGACCCTGCAGCGGAGTCGCTTCTCACGGACGAGCGCGTGTGCGCAACTGTGCGTGCGGCCGGCTCTGTGCCGTGGCTCGGCCTCAAGGTGAGCCGGCGTCCCGGCGCGTCTGCAGCCGAGGCGCTGCGCGCCGCCCGGGATCACCTCGAGGCGCTGCGCGCTGTGAATCGGGTCAGCAGCGTGGAGTGAGCGGGCTGCTGCTCTGAGGTCGGCTGTGCGCGTGCAGAACTGCACAGACTTCCCCGTTCTGCACACGAACTCATCGAATTCGTGTGCTGTGCGGGGAGAACTGTGCAGGTGCGGCGGCCCTAGAGGCGATCGACGCCGGTCACGGTGACCACGGCTTCGCCGGCCTCGTCGGATGCCGCGAGGTCGATCGTGGCGGAGATGCCCCAGTCGTGGTCGCCCGCGGGGTCCGCGATGATCTGCCGCACCGTCCAGGTCTCAGAGCCCTGCTCGATGAGCAGCAGCTGAGGGCTGCGCGCGTCGGCGTCGGTGAGGATCTCATTGTGCTCGGCGTAGTAGGCGTCGAGGGCGTCGTTCCAGCCGTCTGCGCCGAAGTCCGCGTCGAGGGATGCCAGTGACTCGACGTCTTCGCGAGCGGCGAGCAGCACCCGGCGGAACATCTCGTTGCGCACGAGCACGCGGAAGGCGCGGGTGTTCGCGGTGAGGCGCTTGGGCGCTGGCGGCACGACCGGCTCTTCGCCCTTCGACAGGCTCAGGGACCCAGACACGAGCTCGGACCATTCATCCAGCAAGCTCGAGTCGACCTGACGCACGAGCTCGCCGAGCCACTCGATCAGATCGCGGAGCTCGTCGGTCTTCAGCTGCTCGGGGATGGTCTGCGACGCCGCGCGGTAAGCATCCGACAGATAGCGCAGCACCACGCCCTCGGAGCGTGCGACCTTGTAGTAGGCGACGTATTCCCCGAACGACATGGCCCGCTCGTACATGTCGCGCACCACAGATTTGGGGTGCAGTTCGAAGTCGCGGATCCACGGCTGTGACGAGCTGAAGGTCTCGAACGCCGCGCTCAGCAGTTCGTCGAGGGGCTTGGGGTAGGTGATCTGCTCGAGCAGCTCCATGCGCTCGTCGTACTCGATGCCCTCGGCCTTCATCGCGCCGACGGCCTCACCGCGGGCCTGGAACTCCTGCTGACTGAGGATGGCTCGGGGGTCGTCGAGGGTCGCCTCGACGATCGAGATCATGTCGAGTGCGAAGGTCGGATCCGCCGGGTCCAGCAGTTCGAAGGCGGCGAGGGCGAACGGCGAGAGCGGCTGGTTGAGCGCGAAGTCGGGCTGCAGATCGACGGTGAGGCGGACGGTGGGGTGGTCGCCGGCGCGTTTCGCCTCGCCTTCGGCTCGCTCAACGACCGGGGGGACTCTCTCCACGACACCGGACTGCAGCAGGGTGCGGTAGATGCCGAGCGCGCGCAGGGCGAGCAGTCGCTGGTTCGCGCGCGGCTCGTGATTGTCGTATACCAGCGAGCGCATATTGGCGAACACATCACCGCCGCGCGCGATCACGTTGAGCATCATCGCGCTGGTGATCTGCATGTGCGAGGTCAGGGTCTCGGGCTCCGACCCGATGAGCTTCTGGAACGACGGCTCGCCCCACGACACGAATCCGTCCGGCGCCTTCTTGCGGATGATCTTGCGCTTCTTCTTCGGGTCGTCCCCGGCCTTCTTCACCGCCGCCAGGTTCTCGGTCTCATGCTCGGGCGCCTGCGCGACCACGGTTCCCGCCGTGTCGTACCCGGCGCGGCCGGCACGCCCGGCGACCTGATGGAACTCACGAGCGTTCAGCTGCCGCATCCGGGTGCCGTCGAACTTCGTCAGAGCCGTGAGCAGCACGGTGCGGATCGGCACGTTGATGCCGACGCCGAGTGTGTCGGTGCCGCAGATGACCCGCAGCATGCCGCGCTGTGCGAGCTGCTCGACGAGGCGGCGGTACTTCGGCAGCATGCCGGCGTGGTGCACGCCGATCCCGAGCCGCAGCAGCCGTGACAGCGTCTTGCCGAACGCGGTCGTGAAGCGGAAGCCCCCGATGAGCTCGGCGATGGCATCCCGCTGCTCGCGAGTGGCGACCTTCGCGCTCGCCAGCGCCTGCGCGCGCTCCATCGCCGCCGCCTGCGAGAAGTGCACGATGTAGACCGGTGCCTGTCCGGTCGAGAGCAGCTCGTCGATCGTCTCGTGGATCGGCGTCGTCTCGTAGTAGAAGTGCAGCGGCACCGGGCGCTCGACGCCCGTGACGACGGCGGTCTCGCGTCCGGTGCGGCGGGTGAGGTAGGCGGCCAGCTCGGTGACATCGCCCAGGGTTGCCGACATCAGCACGAACTGCGCCTGCGGCAGCTCGAGCAGCGGAACCTGCCACGCCCAGCCGCGGTCGGGGTCTCCGTAGAAGTGGAACTCGTCCATCACGACCTGCCCCACATCGGCATCCGCGCCCTCGCGCAGCGCACGGTTGGCGAGGATCTCGGCGGTGCAGCAGATGATCGGGGCGTCGCCGTTCACGGACGAGTCGCCGGTGATCATGCCGACGTTCTCGGCACCGAACACGTCGACCAGGGCGAAGAACTTCTCGCTGACCAGCGCCTTGATCGGGGCGGTGTAGAACGTGCGGCGTCCGCCGGCGAGAGCGGCGAAGTGGGCGCCGATGGCGACGAGGGACTTCCCGGTGCCGGTCGGCGTGGAGAGGATCAGGTTCTTTCCGGAGACGATCTCGATCACGGCCTCGTCCTGCGCGGGGTAGAGGCTGATGCCGGTCGACTCCGCCCACTCGACGAAGGCCAGATAGACGGTGTCGGGATCGGCGTCGCGCACGAGAGAGGGATCGAGAGGCATGATGCTTCGATCCTTTCACGCGCGATGCGTCAGGTCTCGTCGCGCAGCTCGCCGTGGATGCGCCGTAGGTCCTCCATCAGCGACCCGACGAGGATCCAGTGGTCGGATGCCGGAGGGCGCACCACCAGAGGAGTGGTCAGGGCCGGAACGGGCGCAGTACGGGCATCCGGGACCTCTTCCGCCGACTGCACCGCGAGCCGCACGTCATGACCGGCGCGATGCAGCTGCTCGGCGATCGCCTGGACGGTCGGGTCGGTGGCGAGGGAATCCTCGTAGTGGTCGATGTAGGCGCGGGTGATGCCGATCACCTGCGTGACGACCGGCGACAGCCTGTCGAACACCTCGCGCAGCTGCGCGAGATCGTCGCGGTGGCGTCCGCGGCGAGGGTTGAGTGAGAGCGATTCTTCGGCTGCGGTGAGGGATGCCTCGGCCGCGTCCTTCATCGGGCGCAGCAGCCGCGCCTCGAGCATCAGCTCCTGCAGCTGCACGGCGGTGCGGGTCGTGGGCAGCGCGTCGCCGAGACGGTCGAGGGAAGCTGCGAGTTCGCGCCCCAGCATCCCGATGTCTCGCCGGGCCGGAGCCGAGAGCACGGGCGGGACGACAGCCACGTTCACGACGAATCCGATGGCCGCGCCGATCAGGGTCTCCACGATCCGGTCGAGGGCGTAGTCGGGGTTCGAGGAGCCCAGGGCGAGCACGAGCACGGCCGATATCGCCACCTGATTCGCGGTGCCGCTGGAAGCGCGCATCGCCCAGGCGGCGAGCAGCGCGACGACGACGGCGGCGAGCACCACCCAGCTCTGCCCGCCGAGCAGTAGGCTCAGCAGCACCGCGATCACGACGCCGAAGATCACGCCTGCGCTGCGTTCGAGCGCCTTCGACAGCGACTGGTTGACGCTCGGCTGCACGACCAGCAGTGCCGCGATCGCGGCGAACACCGGCAGCGGTCCCGGGATCAGCCAGCCCGCAATGAGCCACGCGGCGATGGTCGCCGCGGCGGACTTCAGCACCTGCAGCAGGGGAGCGCGGCGGGTGGAGCGCAGGGCGGCGGGGAAGCGCATGGCTCAACGGTAGCTCTCGCGGGGGCCGCCCGCCGGCCGCTCGTGCCCGGATCAGGCCGTCGCGGCGCGCAGCGCGATCTCGATCATGTCGCCGAAGCTCTGCTCGCGCTCCTGCGCCGTGGTGGCCTCGTGGGTGACGAGGTGATCGGAGACCGTGCAGATGCTCAGCGCGCGGCGCTGGTGGTACGCGGCGAGCGTGTACAGGCCGGCGGTCTCCATCTCGACCGCCAGGGCGCCGTGTGCGACGAGCGGCTCGGTCAGCTCGGGCCTGGTGGAGTAGAACTGATCGCTCGAGAACAGCAGGCCGACGTGCACGGCGGCATCCATCGTCATCCCCTCGGCCGCCTCGACGGCCGCCCGCAGCAGCGAGAAGTCCGCGACGGGGGCGTAGTCCTGGCCGTGGAAGCGCACCCGGTTGATGCCGGAATCCGTGCACGCGCCGTTGGCGACGATGACGTCACGCATTCCGACGCGCTCGGTGAGCCCCCCGCAGGATCCGACGCGCACGATGGTCTGCACGTCGTATTCGGTGAACAGCTCGGTGGCGTAGATCGCCATCGACGGCTGCCCCATGCCGGAGCCCTGCACCGAGACGCGGTGGCCGTTCCAGGTGCCGGTGAAACCGAGCATCCCGCGCACTTCGCTGTAGAGCGCGGCGTCGTCGAGGAAGTTCTCCGCGATCCACTTCGCACGCAGCGGGTCACCGGGGAAGAGGACGATGGGGGCGATGTCGCCGGCCGCGGCCGCGATGTGAGTGCTCATTCCTCCAGCGTATGTCGGCCGCGAGTGGTTCGATGAGGGCATGGAGACCGGGCTGCGGGAGCTGGAGCGGATGCTGTGGGCCACCGCGGTCTGCTTCTCGGCGGGCGCGGTGGTGGGCACCGGCGTGCTGTGGGGCGCTGCCCGCCCGTTCAGCGGCGACGGCTCGGTCATCATCCCGATCGCGCTGGTGGCGGCCGTGATCGCGGCGGTCGCGTTCACCATCAGCACCCGGATGCACAGGCGCGGCGAGACCGCGCCCATGCCGCCGTGGCAGGCGTCGGTCTCGCACATCAGCGCAGCCGCGGTCACCGTCGCGATCGCCGGCGTCACGGGGCTCGGTGTGCTGCTCGCCGGCGAGGTTCTCGCGACCGGACTGGAAGGCCTGACCCTGCCTGCGCTCGCCGGCGGAGTGTTCACGGGCATCGCGTCGGCACTCGGCGGCCGCCTGGGTTTCCGCATCGGGATGCGCCTGAGCACCCAGGACATCGCGCGGCTGCTCACGTCGTTCCTGGTGGTCGGCACGCTGTTCGCGATGCTGACCGCCACGGATGCCGCCTGGTGGGAGCGCAGCTTCTCGGAACTGGGGATCGGCGCAGGCGGATGGGCGTTCAACGGCACGGCGGTCGTCGCCGGGCTGCTGGTCGCCACGACCGGCTCGTACCTCGGCCGGGATCTGCACCGGATGCTCGGTGACAGCGCGCTGCCGCGAATCGCCGCCATCGTGCTCACCTGGGCCGGGGCCGGAGTCGCGCTCGCCGCAGTCGGGCTGCTGCCGCTCGACCGGGTGCCGGTCGCGCATGCGATCGCTGCGTTCTCGATGCTGGTGCTGATCCTCGCGGCGGCGGTGCTGACGACGCTGCTGCTGCGGGATGTCGCGACGCTGCGGGTGCTGACGATCGTGCTCGTCGGCACCGTCGTGGTCGCCGCCGTGATCGCGTTCGGCTTCAACCTGCTGTCGGTCGCCGCCCTCGAGGGCATCGTCGTCGGCGTCGTGCTGCTCTGGCTGACGACCCTGGTGCAGCTGCTCGCGGTGCTCGCGCCCGACGCGTCGCGCCCGTCCGCGCGTCGGTCGCCCCTGCGGGCCTGAGGAGCGTCGCCAGTTCCCTCTGGCCGCATCTCGGGCGGAGCTGCGTCGTCGCTCGCGCTCGGCGGGTCCCATATGGTCGCCTCACGGCACGCGAGGCGGCTATTCGGGACCTGCGGGTGGCCGGCGGGAGCCCCGCGTGTTCGAGCTGCGTCGCCGCCCGCGCTCGGCTGGTCCCATGTGGTCGCCTCACGGCACGCGAGGCGGCTATTCGGGGCCTGCGAGCGGGACGAAACGCCGGCGACGCGGCCATTCGGGACCTGAGCGCCGCGCGAGAGGGCGGCATCCTCACCCCTGGCGACGCACCATCTCGGCGATCCAGGCCGGAGCGAAGGGCGAGGTGCAGTTCGGCGGCACGGGGTAGTCGGCGAGCACCTGCAACCGCTCCCCCATCGCCACGGCGCGCTCGCGCAGCGCCGGATGATGGATGCCGATGTACGCCAAGGTCTCATTCATCGCCCACTGCTCGCGGCTGGGCGCATCACGCAGCTGTCGTTCGATGCGGTCGAGCAGGGCATCCAGATCCAGCCCGCCGGGGCTCTTCTGCACGCGAACCGAGGTCAGCGACCAGGCGGCGGCGCGGGCATCGGCATCCGGATCATCCATCCAGCCCAGCCGCAGCTCCTCGGCGAGGGGTGACTTCTTCGCGATGTAATTCACCAGCCAGTCATGCGCCTTCGCGCTGTGCGTGGAGCGCAGCATGCCGTCGATCTCCGAGGTCGACAGCTCGCGAGGCTTGGCGATGAGCAGCGCGACGAGCTGGCCCGCGACGTCGCCGGTCGCCCAGAGCGAGCGCGCCAGATCGGTCGAGAGCCCGGCGCGCTTGGCGACCCCGCGCAGCTTCGACAGGTTCACGCCGTGGGCGTCTCCGTGCCGTTCGTTCACTGCGCGGGCCTTCGCATCCTCGAGAGCAGCGAGCTCTGCGAGGATGTCGTTGACGGTCGAGGTCGGCATCCCGAAAGCGTACCCGCGGGTCAGTCTGGTGGGCGGGGGACCGCTGTGCCATTCTCGGAAGGCACCAAGCGGCGAGATCCGCCGCGGAAAGGACGAGTGATGTCCGATCAGATCTTCACCTACGTCGCACTCGGGCTGTACTTCGCGGGCATGCTGCTCATCGGATACATCGCGTTCCGCCGCACCGACGACCATGAGGACTACATGCTGGGCGGGCGCAACCTGCCGCCGTGGGTCGCGGCGATCAGCGCCGGAGCCGCAGACATGTCGGGATGGCTCGTGATGGGCCTGCCCGGCGCGATCTACCTGACCGGTCTCATCGAGGCGTGGATCGCGATCGGCCTGACGATCGGCGCCTACCTCAACTGGCTGCTCGTCGCCCCGCGTCTGCGCGCGTACACCGAGGTCTCGCGCAACTCGATCACCATCCCCAGCTTCTTCGAGAACAGGCTGCGCGACACCAGCCGAACGCTGCGCATCGTCTCGGGCCTGATCATTCTGATCTTCTTCACCCTCTACATCTCGTCGGGCATGGTCGCCGCGGGCGTCTTCTTCGAGAGCGCGTTCAACGGCGACTACCTGTTCGGGATGCTTCTGGTGGGCGGCATCACGCTGCTGTACACGCTCTTCGGCGGATTCCTCGGCGCCTCACTCACCGACGTCGTGCAGGGACTCATGATGGTCATCGCCCTGATCGTCGTGCCGGTCGCCGCGATCATCGCCATCGGCGGATTCGGCGAGACCGGCACGCTGATCGCCGAGAACGCCGGCGCGGGGCACCTCTCGCTGCTCGGCGGCGGCGCCGTGACCGGCGGAACGATCCTCGCGATCGTCTCGGCTCTGGCATGGGGGCTCGGCTACTTCGGCCAGCCGCACATCATCGTGCGGTTCATGGCACTGCGCTCGCCGCAGGAGGCGAAGAGCGCCCGTCGCATCGGCATCTCCTGGATGGTGCTGTCGATGTTCGGCGCGGTCATCTCCGGCCTGGTCGGCATCGCCTACATGGCGAAGCAGGGCATCGAGCTCGACAACCCCGAGACCGTCGTGCTGCTCATGTCGCAGACGCTCATGCATCCGTTCGTGGCCGGCCTCATCCTCGCGGCCGTGCTCGCGGCCATCATGAGCACGATCTCGAGCCAGCTCGTGGTGTGCTCGTCGGCGCTCGTCGAGGACCTCTACAAGGTGGCCCAGCGCACGCCGCCGTCGCAGAAGCGTCTCGTGCTGATGGGACGGATGGCTGTGCTGGTCGTCGCGGTCATCGCCATCGTGCTCGCGATCACGCCGAACGATTCGATCCTCGGCCTGGTCTCGTTCGCGTGGGCCGGGTTCGGCGCGGCGTTCGGGCCGATCATCATCCTCAGTCTGTTCTGGCGCAAGCTCACCAACTGGGGCGCGCTGGCCGGCATGTTCGTCGGCGCGGCCACCGTCTTCATCTGGAAGGCGCTCGACACCGGCCTCTACGAGCTGCTGCCTGCCTTCGTGCTCGCCGCCGTCGCGGCGGTCGTCGTCAGCCTGATGACGTACCGGCACAACGAGGAGATCCAGCAGGAGTTCACCGAGACGGGGACAATGCTGACCGTGCCGCGTCCGCACGCCGTCGGCGACACTCCCTGACGCGGGGTTCGAGGCGGCCATTCGGGACCTGCAGGGCGGGGTGAGGATGTTTCGCGGGCCGAGTTGCGTCGCCCTCGTGCTCGGCAGGTCCCGTTCGGTCGCTTCGCGGGGCTCGAGGCGACCATTCGGGACCTGCGGGTGGGTCCGCGACGGATCAGCGCGCGACCGGAGCCGCAGTGGATGAGCGGATGATGAGCTCCGGATGCAGGTCGGGCTCGTCACCGGCATCCGTCCCCTCGATGTGCGAGATGAGCCGCTGTGCGGCGGCGCGTCCCATCTCCTCGAACGGCTGACGCACGGTGGTGAGGGCGGGGGAGGCGTACGCGGCGAGGGCGATGTCGTCGACGCTGACCACGGAGACGTCGTCGGGCACCCGTCGACCGGCTTCATGCAGGGCGCGGATCAGCCCGAAGGCCATCTCGTCACTCGACACGAACACGGCGGTGGCGTCGGGGATGGCGGCGATCGTGCGTCCGGCGCGGTAGCCGGATTCGGGCGTCCACTCGCCGGGGATCAGCGGCGGCGGCGTGATGCCCCGCTCGTGCAGCACCTGCTCCCACGCCTCGCGGCGGTGGCGCCCTTCGATCCAGTACTCGTCGCCGCCGACGTGCCAGACGGTGCGGTGGCCGAGGTCGAGCAGATGCTCGACGGCGAGACGGCCGATCGCGTGCTGGTCGACGACCAGCGGCGCGTCGAGCTGCAGCGAGGCGACCTGGCTGCGCGTCGAGGGCGTGCGCTCGGTGCGCATGCGCATCTCGGGACTGTCGAGCTCGACCGGGACGTTGAGCACGACGCCCTCGGCTCCCTGCCGCTCGAGGCGGTCGAACGCCTCGAAGAAGGCAGAGGTGGACGCGTGGTCGGAGACCGACGCGGTGGTGACGGTGTACCCGCTGGCCGCCGCGGCCGTCTCGACGCCGGCACCCAGCGCCGCGGATGAGTACCGGTCGTTGGAGACGACAATCATGCCGATGATGCGGGTGCGGCCGGATGCCAGTGACGCGGCGGCGGCATGGATGCGGTAGCCCAGCGAGTCGATCGCCGCATGCACGCGCCGTGCGGTGTCGGGGCGCACGTTGGGGTGGCCGGACAGCACCCGGGACACGGTCTGAGCGCTGACGCCGGCGGCGCGCGCGACGTCCATCTGGTTCGGCGCGCGGTCAGAAGCGGGGCGGCGGGGCGACATCCCGTAATGATAGCGGCGCACCCGTACAGATCTCGGCCTTCTCCGGCAGGCGAACTGCGGTAATGTGAGCGCAAACATTCGTTTCGATCGGGAGCTGTATGTCCACCCCCACCCTCAGCTGGCGCGATGGCCAGATCCTCCGTGACGGAGCGCCGCACCGCATCCTCTCCGGCGCCGTGCACTACTTCCGCGTGCATCCCGACCAGTGGGAGGACCGCCTGCGACGTCTGGCGGCCATGGGCGCGAACACCGTGGACACCTACATCGCCTGGAACTTCCACGAGCGCACCGAGGGCGAGTACGACTTCACCGGCTGGCGCGATGTCGCGCGCTTCATCCGCATCGCCGGCGAGGTGGGACTGGACGTGTTCGTGCGCCCCAGCCCGTACATCTGCGCGGAGTGGTCGAACGGGGGCATCCCGTTCTGGCTCAGCGGGCGCACCCGCGCCCTCCGCACCGTCGACGCCGACTTCCTCACCGCCGTCGACGCCTGGTACGACCAGCTGATCCCGCAGCTCGCGCCGCTGCAGGCCGCCCACGGCGGCCCCATCCGCCTGATCCAGGTCGAGAACGAGTACGGCTCGTACGGCACGGATGCCGAATATCTCGCGCACCTGCGCGACGGGCTGCGCTCGCGAGGCATGGTCGAGATGCTCACGACCGCCGACGGCATCACCTCCGACATGATCGAGCACGGCAGCGTGCCGGGCGCCATGAGCACCTTCACGTTCGGCACGGGAGTGCCGCGCGCGCTCGAGCTGCAGCGCGACGGCGAGCACCTGATGTGCAGCGAGCTCTGGGGCGGCTGGTTCGACCACTGGGGCGAGCAGCACCACATCCGCTCTGCCGCCAGCATGCTGGGCACCGTCGACGAGCTGCTCGAGGCGGGCGGCTCGGTGAGCCTGTACATGGCGCACGGCGGCACCAACTTCGGGCTGTGGAACGGCTCCAACCACGACGGCGTCATCCAGCCGACCGTCACGAGCTACGACTCCGACGCGCCGATCGGCGAAGACGGCACGCTGGGCGAGAAGTTCCACGCGCTGCGCGAGCGCTTCGCCCGCTTCCACGACGGCGAGCTGCCGCCGGTTCCGGATGCCCCGCGCAGGCAGTCCGCGGCATCCGCCGACCTCCGCGCCGACGCCGCGCTGCTCGACGTGATCGCCGCGACGCCCGTGCGCGCCGAGTCGCCGCAGCCGCTGAGCTTCGAGGAGCTCGGCGCGGAGGACGGGCTGGTCGCCTACGAGAGCGACCTGCTCTTCCCTGCGGGCGCGACCCTCGGCATCCTGCAGCTGCATGACCGCGCCACGATCTTCTTCGACGGCGAGCGGCTGGGCACTCTCGAGCACGACGGCGAGCACGCTCTTCCGCTTCCCGCAGCCGGCGGCAGCGGACGGCTGATCATCGTCGTCGAGAGCCTCGGGCGCATCAACTACGGCCCCCTGACCGGTCAGGGCAAGGGCATCCTCGGCGGCGTCGTCATCGACGGGCGCCGGTACCAGCACGGCTGGGCGCACCGCGTGCTCGGAGACGGCATCCCTGCGGTCGATCTCATGGCCGGCGACGAGACGACGGCAGTCGATCCTGCCGGGCTGGCCTCGGCCACGCTCGAGGTGAGCGAGCCGCTGGATGCATGGCTGGCCTTTCCCGAGGGCGCGAAGGGCATGGTGTGGCTGAACGGCTTCCTGCTCGGGCGCTACTGGGAGCGCGGACCGCAGGAGACCCTGTACGCGCCGGCCCCGCTCTGGCGCGCGGGCGAGAACGAGATCGTCGTGCTCGACACCGACCGTCTGCCCTCCCGCGTCGAGATCCGTGAGCAGCCCGCCTTCGGACCGACCGAGGAGTTCATCGGCACCTGATCACGCTGCGATGATGGGCGCGTGAGCTCTTCCACTGCTGTCCGAGCCGATGCCGAGTCCCGCGCGATCGTCGCCGCGGGTCTCGGCGGCCTCATCGGTCTGGCCGGCGGCCTGGTCGTCTTCGCAGGACGCCTGGTCGGGCTGTCCGACGGAGCGCTGCCGGGGGGCTCGTTCGCGGCGCTCGTGGCCGGAATCGTCGGCATCCCGGTGTTCGCGATCACCTACGTACGCGCCGATCGGCGCCGGGGAGCGGTCGCCGAGGTTCCTCGGCGCTCGCGTCTCCGTCGTGCGATAGATGTGCTCGGCCTGACTCTCACCGCCTGCGGGATGGTGATGCTGCTGATCGCCGCGCTCTTCTCCATCGCGCAGCTCGCGTTCCGCTATCTCGAGATCGATGCTCTCGCGGCGGCGGTGCTCACCGCCGGTGCGGTCGCCGCGAGCATACGCGCTGTCGCTGCTGGCATCCGACATCACGACGCAGCGCGTCGCGACCCTGCTCGCGCTGTTCCTCGCCGCTGGCACGCTCTCGAGCATGCTTTCGGCCGAGGACGAGCTCTGGTGGCAGAACAACTTCTCGGCGCTGGGGATGCGGGTGGCGAGCGGCTCCTACGCGTTCAACGTGACCGTCATCCTGTCCGGCCTGGTGCTGATCACCCTGTCCGGCTACCTCACACGGGATCTGCGCGTGCGCAGCATTCGCTACGCGGTGCCGGCGCGGGGCGTCGGCATCGTGCGGACGCTGCTGGTCGTCGTCGGCGTGGCTTTCATGGGGGTCGGTGCCGTGCCGGTGGACGTCAGCCAGCTGCTGCACAACACCTTCTCGATCGGACTCATCGGCGCGTTCGTCGCACTGATCGCGGCCTGCCCTGCTCTCATCGCGGGGCTGCCCCGCGCCTTCGTTGCTGCCAGCGGTGTGTTCGTCGCCGCCATGGTGCTGGCGGTGCTGCTCTGGGTGCCGATCGGCTACTACAACCTCACGGCGGTCGAGCTGCTGGCGGTGGTGGTGGTGTTCACGTGGCTCGTGCTCTTCACACGCAACGTCTCCACCGAGCCGATGCCCGATGCAGACGCTGCGACAGGGCCGTCGGCGGCGCCGGAGGTCAGCCCTTGACGGCCTCGGCGGTCAGCCCTTGACCGCTCCCGCGGTCAGACCCGAGCGCCAGTAGCGCTGCAGGGTGAAGAACAGGATGACCAGCGGCACCACGCCCAGCAGAGCACCGAGCATGACGGCTCCCTTGTCGGGTGAGAAGTAGCTCATCATGCCGTACAGCCCGAGCGTCACGGGCTTCAGTTCGGCGCTGGAGACCATCAGCAGCGGCAGCAGGAAGTTGTTCCAGGTGGCGACGAAGATGAACAGGAAGATGGTCACCATCGCCGGTCCGAGCAGGCGCAGGACGATCGTGAAGAAGATGCGGATCTCGCCCGCTCCGTCGATGCGCGCCGCTTCGAGCAGCTCGGTCGGAACCGAGGACTGCGCGAAGACCATCCCGAGGAAAACGCCGAACGGCGACACGGCGGACGGGATGATGATCGCCCAGATGGTGTTGGTCAGGCCCAGCGCGTGGAACTCGATGTACAGCGGCACGGTCAGCAGCGCCACCGGAAGCAGCAGGCCGCCCATGATCACACCCACGGCGATGCGTCGGCCGGGGAAGACGAACTTCGCGATCGCGTAGCCCGCCATGACCGCGACGAGCGTGCCGATGACCCCCGAGCTGACGGAGTACAGGATCGAGTTCGCGACCCAGCGCCAGAACAGTCCCTGTGTCCAGCCCATGAGGCTGTCGTAGTTCGCGCCGAGGTTCCACTCGGCGAACCAGAAGCCGAAGGTGGAGGTGAGATCGGCGTTGTTCTTCGTCGATGCGACGAGCAGCCAGAACACCGGCACGAGGAAGTACAGCGTGGCGATGACCAGCGCGATGACGCCGAAGGTGCGGGCCATCGGTCCCGGGGCGATCGACCGCGGCGGCAGGTCGTCCGCAGGGGCGGGACGCCGACGGGGGCGCCGGGTCGCCGCCACCTCGGCGGCGAGCAGAGTGGTCGTGGCGGTCATGCGTCCCCCTTGCGGCGCTGCAGCAGCGCGTAGACGATCGCGAGCACGCCGGCGATCACGGCCATGAGCAGTGAGTAGGCGGATGCCGGGCCGCTGCCCGACGGCGAGATCTCGCCCATCATCGAGTTGTAGGTGAGCATCATCGGCGTGAAGTCCTTGCCCATCCACTGGTTCTGGCTCTCGAGCACCACCGGCTCGTTGAACAGCTGGATCGTGCCGATGATCGACAGCAGCACGGCGAGCAACGCGGCTCCCCGCATCATCGGCACCTTGATGCGCGTCGCGACCTGCCATCCGCTGGCCCCGTCGATGCGGGCGGCCTCGTACAGATCACGCGGCACGGCCTGCAGCGCCGACAGGAAGATCAGCATGTTGTAGCCGGTGTACGTCCATGTGGTCATGTTCGCCATCGACAGCAGGATCGACCCCGGTGCGAGGAAGTTCGTGCCCTCGGGAAGGAACTCCAGGAACGGCGAGACCTGCGGCGTGTAGAGGTAGAGCCACATCATCGCCGCGATGACCCCGGGCACCGCGTAGGGGAGGAAGAAGGAGAGCCGGAAGAGACCCGGCCGGCGGACGATGAACGAGTCCAGCAGCAGGGCGAGGGCGAGAGCGGCGACGATCATCACGGGGATCTGGATGGCCGCGTAGAGCACGACGCGACCCATGCCGGCCCAGAACGCGCTGTTGCCGATGGCGAGCGCGAAGTTGTCGAACCCGACGAAGGTGTCGACCAGCTCGCCGCCGCCGTAGAGGCCACCGCCCGACGGCAGCTGCGCGAAGAAGGATGCCCGGATCGAGACGATGATCGGCACGACGAACACCATCAGGAAGAGGATCGCGAACGGCGCCAGGAACATCCATCCCGTCAGACCCTCGCGGCGGATGCGGCCACGTCTTCGAGTCGCCGGGCGCTCGGGTGCGGAGCGGGCGGGTCCGGCGGTGCGCGCTCTGATGGCTGTGTCGGTCACGGCTCTCTCTTCTCCTGATTCAGGACGACGGCGGAGAGCACCAGAGTGCTCTCCGCCGTCGGCTTCATACGCTGTCGTGCTCGCCGGTCACTCGGCGACCGGCAGGCCGAGATCCTTCAGCGACGCGACCGCGGTCTTCTGCGCGGTGGCGAAGACGTCGGCGACCGACGCGGAGCCGCTGCCGGCGCCTGCGGCGACCTCGTTCATCTTCGACAGCGTCGAGAAGCCGGGAGCGTAGGGGAAGTCCGGGTTCAGGTTCTTCGTCGCCGTCGCGAGCTCGGCGAGCACATCCTGGCCGCCGAACTGGCGCTCCATCTTCTCGGGGGTCTTCACCGCGCCGTCAGCGGCGACGACGAGACCCTGGGATGCCAGGTCGTCGACCTGCGTGTTGAACCAGGCGTTGAACTTCATCGCCTCGGCCGGGTGCTCGCAGCCCTTGAGCACCGAGACACCCGAGCCGCCGTCAGGGCCGCTCATCTCGCCCGCGCCGAAGTCGGGCAGCTGCGCGACGCGCCACTGGCCCTCCGCGGGTGTCCCGTCGAGCGAGTCGAGCAGGAAGCCCGCCTCCCACGCGGCGCCCACGTGGCCGATCAGGCTGCCGTCGTTGAGTGCGGCGGTGAAGCCTTCGCCCCAGCGCTCGGTGGTCAGCGTCTGCTTGCTGTCGATGAGGTTCTGCCAGAAGGCGGCCACGCGCTGCGCGCCGTCGCCCTCGGTGTCGACCTTCCACTTGTCGCCGGTGCTCGAGAACCAGGTGTCGCCCGCGGCGGCCGCCTGCGCCGAGAGCCAGTTCGATGCCTCGTCGGGAGTGAACGCGGTGACGAACTTGCCCGCTGCGCCGGCGGTCGCGCTGTCGGCGGTGAGGTCGTCGAGCGTCGCCGGCACGTCGAGGCCGAGCTCGGTGAAGGCCGCCTCGTTGTAGAAGTACACCAGGGGGCCGGTGTCCTGGGGAAGGCCGACGATGGCGTCGCCGACCTTCATGCCGCTGAAGGCGCCGGCCGAGAAGTCGTCCTCGTACTTCTTCGCTTCGTCGGCGACGTCCTGCAGCATGCCCTTCACGAAGAGCTGAGGCACCTCGGAGTAGGCGGTCTGCGCGAGGCACGGCGCGTTGCCGGCCTTCACGTCGGTCTCGAGCTTGAGGATCATGTCGCTCGAGGCGCCATCGAACTTCGTCGCCTTGACCTGGATGTCCGGGTTCTCGTCGTTCCACCGCTGCACGATGTCCTTGACGGCGGTCATGTCCTTGCCGTCGGGCAGCCGGTGCATGTAGTCGATCGTGACGGCGTCGCCGTTCGAGGCGTTGCCGTTCGATGTGGAGTCGGTGCTGCCGCAGGCGGCCAGGCCGAAGGCCGAGACAGCGCCGACGGCGATGACGGCGGCGGTGCGGATGGTGCGGGACGTGGATGCCATGCTGTGCTCCCCGTTGAGGTCAGTTGAGTGGGCAGAGGCGCTCGTGAATGAGGCCTCGGAGCCATTAAAGCGCAGGATGTTTGCGCTCACAACCCAGGAGGGCCAATGGATGCATCGAGTGCGTCGACGGTGCAGGTAGCGCTACCACCGGACGCGAGCAGCTAGACGCGCGCACTGAAGGCAGCTGGACACGCGCGCTGAAGGCAGCTGCGCGCCCGAAGAGCGCGGTCGACGCGAGGGAGGGGCGCGGTCGTCACCGGCGCCAGGGCACGTCCCGGGTCAGACGAGGGAAGCGCTCACTCCGACGCGGCGCTGCAGGTCGGCGAGCATCTCGACGATCCCGTCCACCGGGGTCGGCCGCCCCACGTGATAGCCCTGCGCGAGGCCGACCTCGAGCTCCCGCACGGCGTCGAGCTGTGCCTCATCTTCGACGCCCTCGACCAGTGCGTGCGCCCCGACCTCCTCGGCAGCGTCGAGAATGCTCTCGATGCGGTGCCGGCCGTCGGCATCGGACAGTGAGCGCCAGAACACCACCCGGTCGATCTTCACGATGTCGGGACGCAGCTGGCGGATGCGCTTCTCATCGGCGAAGCCGGTTCCGGCATCATCGATGAGCAGGAACCCGCCGAGCTCGTCGACCTGCTCGCGAATCGCCAGGCACTCCTCCGGCTCGGCGTCCTCGAACAGCTCGAGCCCCCACGAGCGGTCGCAGCGGCGCAGCGTCTCAGCCAACTGGGGAAACGCCATCGTTCGCGGGGACACGTTCAACGTGATGAACCCCGCTGCGGGCAGCGCAGCCGCGGCGTCGACGGCGATCTCGATCAGCTGCAGTTCGAGCTGCGCACGCTGGCCGCGCTCTTCCGCCGCACTCAGGTGATCGAGCGGCGATACGCCATCGTCGAAGCGCGCAAGGGCCTCGAAGCCGACAACGCTCATCGTCTGCACGCCGACGATGGGCTGGAAGAACGCTCGCGCGCTCGCTGTTTCAGACATACGGCTCCGGTCCGTGAGGAACTTCAGTCTATTCCTCGCTGAAGCATAGGCCTCTCCTGGTATATCGCGCGCTAGCCTGAAGCAGGGGAGGGGCGATGGCCTCGATGGTGAAAGGGGGCGGATCGTGATTCCGAAGGGCATCCGCGAGGCCGACGCGGCCGAGCTCGGCTGGCTGAACGCGTCCTGGCTGCGAAGGGTGCGCAGTCGCACGTCCACCTACTCGCTCGTGACGGCGATCATGTGCGCCTTCTTCGCGTTCCTGCTGCTGATCGAGCTGTTCGAAGACGACATCTCTTTCCTGGAGAGGCTGCTGTCGGTGGGGTTGATGGTCGTCGGCTTCGCGGCCGCTGCGGCGGTGCTTGTGTTCCGACTGCGCATCCCGCGCTACGGCGGGCTGATCCTCGTGCTCCTGCACGCGGCGGTGTCCGTGTACTACGTCGGGTTCTCCGACGAGCGGCAGAACGCGGTCGCCAACATCCAGGAGCTTCCGGTGATGGCGATGTACCTCGCCTCGTTCAATGGAGCACGGATCGGTCGGTGGGTCGAGACCGCCATCCTCCTCTCGGTGGGTGCTGCGATGGTGCTCGGCCCGTTCGGCGGTGAGGCGATTCCCGGTGTGGCAGCCCCAGGGCTGTTCGGCCCGGCGAACGTCTTCGGCCTCGTCGTCATGAGCTGGATCTGCCTCGAGATCGGGTTCTTCGTGCGTCACAGGGTGCGCGTCGAATCGCAGACCGATCCGTTGACCGGGGCTCTCAACCGCCGCGGCCTCGTGTACGCGATGACTGAGGCGCTGCGCCGCTCGTCGCGCACGAGGCAGCCGGTGTCGATCGCCCTGATCGACCTCGACGACTTCAAGGCGGTGAACGACGGAGAAGGTCACCAGGCCGGCGACGCCGTGCTGAAGACGCTCGTGGCTCAGTGGACCGCGCTCTCCCGTGTGGGGGATCGGGTCGCCCGTCTCGGCGGGGACGAGTTCGTGATCCTGCTGCCCGAGACGCCCCAGGCGGGAGCTGCAGCGATGGTGGAGCGCATGCGCCAGCTGACCCCGCACCCGTGGTCGTGGGGAGTCGCGGAGGTGCGCTCGAACGAGACTCCCGATGATGCTCTGCGACGAGCGGATGCCGAGATGTACCGCAACAAGCGCAGCCACTGATGCGCCCTCTTCATGCTCTCCGCCCGAGGGAATACCTCTGGGGGGTACGTTGTAGTACCGTGGTGATACCCCTAGGGGGTACTCGCAGCCCGTGGCTGCGCTCGTTCCGCTGACGCAGTTCGCGAGCGGTCCACATACTCCTCGGGCGACCGAGTCGGTGCAGTCAGGAGGTTCGATCATGAACTCGCACGATCAGCACGGTGGGCATCACGAGCAGCACGCACACGGAACGCAGGAGATCGGACGAAACGCAGGAGCATCTGGGGCAGAAGCTCCTGCGATCCGCGAGAACTCCTCCGAACCGGGTGACCACGGTCACCACGGCCACGAATGGCACGGCGGCCACGGCGACCATGTCGCACAGTTCCGACGCCTGTTCTGGGTCAACCTGCTGATCGCCCTCCCCGTGGTCGCGACGAGCGGGATGTTCGCCATGATCATCGGCTACGAGGTCCCCGGCTGGGCGCGCTGGATCGCACCGCTTCTCGGCACGGTCATGTACGTGTGGGGTGGCCGTCCGTTCCTCACCGGCGCGGTGTCCGAGCTCAAGAGCCGCACGCCGGGCATGATGCTGCTGATCGGCCTCGCCATCACAGTCGCGTTCCTCGCATCGTGGGGCGCGAGCCTGGGCATCCTGCACCATGAACTCGAATTCTGGTGGGAGCTCGCGCTGCTGATCGTGATCATGCTGCTCGGCCACTGGCTCGAGATGCGCTCGCTCGCCCAGACCACCTCCGCCCTCGACTCGCTCGCAGCGCTGCTCCCCGATGAGGCCGAGCGCATCGACGGCGACGAGATCACGAAGGTCAGCCCGGCCGATCTGCACAAGGGCGACATCGTCATCGTGCGGCCCGGGGCCAGCATCCCGGCCGACGGCAGGATCATCGACGGCCGCGCCGACATCGACGAGTCGATGCTCACCGGCGAATCCCGGGCGGTCAGCCGCGGTCAGGGCGATCAGGTCACGGCCGGCACCGTCGCCACCGACTCCGGGCTGCGCGTCGAGGTCACCGCGACCGGCGACGACACCGCGCTGGCCGGCATCCGCAAGCTGGTCACCGACGCGCAGGCGTCGAGTTCGCGCGCACAGCGCCTCGCGGACCGCGCAGCCGCGTGGCTGTTCTGGTTCGCGCTGGGTGCAGCCGTGATCACCGCCCTCGTCTGGACGCTGTTCGGGATGCCCGATGACGCCGTCATCCGCACGATCACCGTGCTCGTGATCGCCTGCCCGCACGCGCTGGGCCTGGCGATCCCCCTGGTGGTCTCGATCGCGACCGAGCGCGCGGCGCGAGCCGGCGTGCTCGTCAAGGATCGCCTGGCGCTCGAGAGCATGCGGGGCATCGACGCCGTGCTCTTCGACAAGACCGGCACGCTCACCAGGGGTGAGCCCACCGTGACGGGCGTCGCTTCCGCGGACGGCTGGAGCGAGGACGACGTACTGGCGCTCGCCGCATCCGCCGAGGCCGACAGCGAGCATCCGCTTGCGAAGGCGATCGTGCGCGCGGCCCGGGCGTTCCCCCGGGCGACCGGGTTCAGCTCGTCGCCGGCGGTCGGCGTCACGGCGACGGTCGACGGACACGAGATCCGAGTAGGCGGGCCTCGGCTGCTCGACGAGATCGCTGCAGACGAGATCCCGAATGCCGCCGACTGGCGCTCCGAGGGAGCGATCATCCTGCACGTCGTGCGTGACGGGCAGGTCATCGGCGGGCTGAAGCTCGCCGATGAGGTCCGTGCCGAGTCGCGCGCAGCAGTCGACGCCCTGCAGAAGCGCGGCGTGGAGGTCGTGATGATCACCGGAGATGCCGAGGCCGTGGCGCAGGCGGTGGCTGGGGAGCTGGGCATCCAGCGCGTCTTCGCCGGCGTGCGTCCGGAGGACAAGTCCGCGAAGGTCGCCGAGCTGCAGGGCGAGGGCAAGAAGGTCGCGATGGTCGGCGACGGCGTGAACGACGCTCCCGCTCTCGCGCAGGCGGAGGTCGGCATCGCGATCGGCGCCGGCACGGATGTGGCCATCGCCTCGGCGGGAGTGATCCTGGCATCCGACGATCCGCGCTCCGTCGTCTCGGTGATCGAGCTCTCGCAGGCGAGCTACCGCAAGATGACGCAGAACCTGTGGTGGGCGGCCGGATACAACCTCATCTCGGTGCCGCTCGCCGCGGGCGTGCTCGCCCCGGTCGGGTTCGTGCTGCCGATGTCAGTGGGTGCCGTGCTGATGAGCCTGTCGACGATCGTCGTGGCGCTCAACGCCCAGGCGCTGCGCCGGCTCGACCTGCGCCCCGACCGCGTCTCCTGACCTGCGCCCCGCGCGCCGGGCCCTCGCACCTGGAACACAGGAGATCACACGAAACGGAGGAGCATTTGGCGCGGAAGCTCCTCCGTTTCGTGGGAACTCCTCCGAACTCAGTGCATGGTGTCGGGGTCGGAGTCGCCTACGTGGCCCGGCAGGATGCTCGAGAGCACGCGTTCGACGAAGGCGGCGTACTCGTCCATGTAGTGCCCGAGGAACTTCGCCGTGGACTCGTCCTTCACCTCGCCGTCCGGTCCGTACGCCTCCGGTGCGAACGTGATGTACGCCTCCGGGGCATTCAGCTGCGGCGCGTCGAGGAAGCTCAGCACGCTGCGCATCGACGCCTGCATCACGGCGGTGCCGATCGCACCGGTGGAGGCGCCGATGATGCCGGTGGGCTTGCGAGCGAACGAGTTCTGCCCCCACGGGCGTGAGCCCCAGTCGATCGCGTTCTTCAGTGCGCCGGGGATCGAGCGGTTGTACTCGGGCGACACGATCAGCAGCCCGTCCGAGCGCTCGATCGCCCGCTTGAACTCGGTGACCGCACCCACGGGCGAGTTCTCGTCGTCGCGGTTGTACAGCGGCAGATCGCGAATGGGGATCTCGGTGAGCTCGAGGCTCTCGGGGGCCAGGCGCACGAGTGCGCTCGCCAGCACGCGGTTGATCGAGTCGCTCGCGAGACTGCCGACGATGTAGCCGATGCGGTGGACCATGTCGTTCTCCGATCTTCTGGGATCACTCAGGTCTACTCGCTCGAGCGAAGTGCGACAACGGGGGTTGTGCCCGCGCTCGCCCCGCGCCTCAGCCCTGCGCCTCAGTCCTGCGCCTCGCCTTGGTCGGGAGGCCCGGCCGGACGCTGCGCGCGCCGACCACGAGGCGGCGTCCCGTACAGCGCCACCGGGCGACCCGCACGCTCCTGACCGGGCAGCGGACGCGAGCGGCGGCCGTAGATCAGCTCCGACGAGTCGAGCAGCCACGGCACGAGCGTGATCGTCACGCCGTGCACGAGCATCAGCTGCGAGGCGATCCGGCGCGCGCGTCGGTTGTGCAGCACGCTCTCCCACCAGTGCCCGACGATGTACTGCGGCAGGTAGACCGTGACCACCGACGGTCCGTGCTTCTCGCGGTACTCGCGGATGAAGTGCTCGATGGGCTGCGCGTAGGTGCGGTATGGCGAATCGACGATCACCAGCGGCACCGGGATGCGGTGCTGCGCCCACTCGCGCTGCAGCACCTTCCCGTCCTCCGGCGTCAGGGCGATGTGCACGGCGATGGTCTTGTCGTGCTGCGCGGCGATCGCGTAGTCGAGAGCCTTGATCACCGGCTTCTGCAGGCGGCTGACGAGCACGATGGCGACGTCGCCCTGCGAGCCGAAGTGCGTCGTGTCGTCGATGCTGATCTCGTGCTCGACGTCGCGGTAGTACCGCTTCACTCCCAGCATCAGCACGGCCAGCACCGGGATGGCGAAGAACACCATGTAGGCGCCGTGGGTGAACTTCGTGATCGTGACGATCACGAGCACGGCGACCGTCATCACCGCGCCCAGCGAGTTGATCACCAGTCCCACGTGCGCCGAGCGCCGCTCAGCCGCGACCTCCGACAGCGGCCGGTGAGTCGTCTCGCGCAGCATCCGACGCCAGTGGCGCACCATGCCGATCTGGCCGAGCGAGAACGAGACGAAGACGCCGATGATGTACAGCTGGATCAGAGCGGTGAGGTTCGCCTGGAAGGCGACGAGCACGGTGACCGCGCCGATGCCGAGCAGGATCATCCCGTTCGAGAAGACCAGCCTGTCGCCGCGGGTGTTCAGTGCCTTCGGCGCGTAGCCGTCGCGGGCGAGCACGGCGCCCAGCAGGGGGAAGCCGTTGAACGCGGTGTTGGCGGCCAGCAGCAGCACGCACGCGGTCGCCGCCTGGATGACGAAGAACAGGATGCTGCCCCCGCCGAAAGTCGCCGCCGCGATCTGCGCCATGAGGCTCGGCTGCGGGCCCGAGCAGTCGAAGCCCTGCAGGTCGCACGGGTTCTCGGCGTAGCGCACGCCGGTGATCAGCGCCATGGCCGTGAGGCCGGTGAACAGCAGCGCCGAGACCCCGCCCATCATCGTCAGGGTCAGCTGCGCGTTGCGGATCTTCGGGCTGCGGAACGCCTGCACGCCGTTCGACACCGCCTCGACGCCGGTCAGCGCCGAGCATCCGCTCGAGAACGCGCGCAGCACGAGCAGCACGATCGCCGCCTGCGAGATGCTCTCGGCCTGCACGGTGTAGCCGGCGCTCGCCGCGACGGGCGCATCACCCAGGAAGGTGCGGATGAGGCCGGTGCCGATCATCAGCACGACCGAGCCGATGAAGACGTAGGTCGGGATGGCGAACACGGTCGACGCTTCGCGCACGCCGCGCAGGTTTACGATCACGATGAGGATGACGAAGCCGACCGCCAGCTCGACGCGCCACGGGTCGAGGGAGGGCACGGCGGAGATGATGTTGTCGACGCCGGATGCGATCGACACCGCGACGGTGAGCACGTAGTCGACGAGCAGCGCCGCCGCGACGACGACCCCGGGCACCTCCCCGAGGTTGGTCGATGCGACCTCGTAGTCCCCGCCGCCGGAGGGGTACGCCTTGATCAGCTGCCGGTAGCTGAGCACCACCACGATCAGCAGCAGCACCACGGCCGCCGCGACCCATGGGCTGAGGGTAAGGAACGACACCCCGCCGAGGAGCATGATCATCAGCATCTCCTGCGGCCCATAGGCCACCGAGCTCAGTGCGTCGGATGCGAAGATCGGCAGCGCCATGCGCTTGGGAAGCAGCTGATCGTCGACCTGCTGGGTGGTGAGCGGTTCACCGAGGAGGATGCGCTTCGCGAGCTGCGGGGCGTCCGCGTTCTCGCGCATTTCGTCTGCCACGAGCGGCGACACTACGCCTGCGGCGGTGCGCCCGCAACAGACGCGCCGACCGGTTCGTCGTCAGGCGCTCGATGTCACCGATCCCAGGCGATTCTGAAGGCGGGCGCGTAGCGTCGCAAGCATGACGATGCTCCCGGTCGACGAAGCCGCGATCGCCGAGGCGAAGCAGCTGCGTGATGCGTTCCAGCGCTTCCTGCGCGAGTACGAGTTCGGGATGCGCGAGGTCGAGACGAAGATCTCGATCCTGCGCGACGAGTTCACGCACATGCACGCGTACAACCCCATCGAGCACGTCAAGAGTCGCGTCAAGACGCCCGACAGCATCGTCGAGAAGGTCGCCCGGAAGGGCATCGACGCCGACTTCGACGTGATCCGTCGCGAGATCACCGACATCGCCGGGGTGCGCGTCACCTGCAGCTTCGTCAGCGACGTGTATCAGCTGTTCGATCTGCTCACCCAGCAGGACGACGTGACCGTGCGCGCGGTCAAGGACTACATTGCCGAGCCCAAGCCCAACGGATATCGCAGCCTGCACGCGATCGTCGAGGTACCGGTGTTCCTCTCCACGGGGCCGGTCGCGATCCCCGTGGAGGTGCAGTTCCGCACCATCGCGATGGACTTCTGGGCCAGCCTCGAGCACAAGATCCACTACAAGTTCTCCGGCCGCGTGCCCACGCACCTCGTGCAGAGCCTCACCGACGCGGCCGAGGTGGCCGACGAGCTCGACCTGCGCATGCAGCGCCTGCACCGCGAGGCTCACGAGAGCAATCAGCGCGTCATCGAGGCGTGAGCCCCGGCGCCCGGAAACCGCCTCAGCCGAGGAACTCCCGGGCAGCCGTCGCCATCGCGCTGACGCCGACCTCGATCGTGGGGTGCATCACCGGGGCGTAGAACGGCGAGTGGTTGGTGGGGACATCCTTGTCGACGGTGCCGTTCGCCACGGCATCGGCATACGCCTTCGGGTCGACTCCGCCCCAGAACCAGAACACGAGCGGAACCCCCGCGTCGCGGGCGAACCACGACACGTCCTCGCTGCCGGTGAAGAGGCCGGGGTCGATCACCGACTGCTCGCCGAAGACACCGCGGAAGGCCGAGACCACCCGCTCCGTGGCATCCGCGTCGTTGATGGTGGCCGGCAGGCGGTGCAGGGTCGAGATCTCCGGCTCGCGTTCGGCGCCGGATGCCATGGCCTCGGCGCGGACGACCCGCTCGACCCGCTCGAGCACCTTCTCGCGCAGCTGCTCGTCGGGGTAGCGCAGGCTGAGCTGCAGCGTGGCATCCGCCGGGATGATGTTGTTCTTGGTGCCGGCGTGGATCGCGCCCACCGTCACCACGGTGAGGTCGCGCGGGTCGACCTCACGTGAGACGACGGTCTGCAGCCGCATGATCGTCGCCGCGGCCATGACGATCGGGTCGATCGTCGAGTGCGGACGCGAGCCGTGGCCGCCACGGCCGTGCAGCACCACCTGGATGCCGTCGGATGCCGACATCTGCGGGCCCGGCCGCACGCCGATCGTGCCGGCGGGCAGGGGAGTGACGTGCTGGCCGAGCACGACGTCAGGGCGCGGGAAGCGATCGAGCGCGCCGTCGTCGAGCATCGCGCGGGCGCCGGCGCCGTACTCCTCGGCGGGCTGGATGACCACGACGACCGTCCCGCTCCACTGCTCGCGCTCGGCGACCAGACGCTCGACGGCGCCGATCATGGCGGTGACGTGCATGTCGTGACCGCAGGCGTGCATCACGCCGACGGTGTTGCCGTCGGGGTCGACCCCGGTCGCGGTGGACGCATACGGGAGCCCGGTCTCCTCGACGACCGGCAGCGCATCCATGTCCGCGCGCAGCCACACCACCGGGCCGGCCTGTCCTGAGCTCGTCGAAGGGTTCGTCAGCACGCCCACCACGCCGGTGATGCCGACGCCCTCGGTCACCTCGAGGCCCAGCTCGCGCAGGTGAGCCGCGGCGATGCCGGCCGTGCGCGTCTCCTGGAACGACAGCTCGGGATGCTTGTGCAGGTCGATGTAGAGGGCTTCGAGGTCGACGGTCATGCGATGAGCCTAACCCCGGGGCCGCCGGCGGTACTCGCTGCTCCAGCGCTGCCGGATCATCCGAGAAGCGCTGCGCGCAGGGCGCGCTCGATCCACTGCCGGTGCGCGTCGATGGCCCACCCGCCATCGATCACCAGCGCTTCGTAGGCAGCGGGTGAGCCGATGGACCATATCGTCGCCGCGACGTCGTGGTCGCTGAGCCCGCTGCGCAGTCCGCCACGGGCGCGCAGCAGCTGCCCTGTGCGGCCGTAGCGCTCCAATCGCTGCTGCGCTCGGCGCGTCTGCAGTGCGGCGAGGTCGGCATCGACTGCCGCGCCCTGCGCGATCACGCGGTGGACGGGGTAGGTGCGGACATTGACCTCGGAGAGCCAGTCGGCGAGCACCCGCACGACGTCGTCGGCGTCGCTCGCGGCATCCAGCCGCTCTGCGAGGAACTCGACCACGGGTCTGCCATCCGTGCCGGATGCCCTGCGATCGAGCACAGCCGACAGGATGGCAGCCTTGCCGCCGACCGCGTTGTAGACGGTCTGCACCGCGGCATCGGCCTCGCGCGCGATCATGCTGATGGTCGTGCCCGCATAGCCTCGGTCGAGGAAGAGTGCGTCGGCGGAGGCGATGATCGACTCGCGAGTGTCGGACTGCTGCCGCGAACGCCGCGATGCTCTTGTGCTGGACACGTCCGAAGAATCGCATTCCATTCACTGGAACTGCATTCCAAGAGTGTGAGCAGGTGCGACATGGACACGGACGTCCTCATCATCGGGTCCGGGCAATGCGGGCTGGCCGCGAGCCGGGAGCTGCGAGAGCGCGGGGTGGCGCACGAGATCCTCACCGCCGACGACGCGCCGGGCGACGCATGGCGCCGCCGCTGGGAGACCCTTCGGCTGTTCACGCCCGCTCGATTCGACGCGCTTCCGGGGATGCGTTTTCCCGCGTCGCCTCGATACGCGCCGAGCGGCGGTGAGTTCGCCGACTATCTCGAGGTCTATGCCGAGCGCATCCACGCGCCCCTGCATACCGGGGTGACGGTCTCCCGAGTCAGTCGGGCCGCCGCCGGCGGATTCGCCATTCATTCGGACAAGGGGGTCTGGCGAGCTGCCAGGGTGATCGTCGCGACCGGTGGTGATACTCGTGCGCACATCCCCGAGCTGAGCAGCCGACTCGATCCCGGCATCGCGCAGCTGCACACCGGGCAGTACCGACGTCCCACTGACCTTGCCGGTGCTCGCGTGCTCGTCGTCGGATGCGGCACCTCAGGGGTGCAGCTCGGGATCGAGCTCGCTCGATCCGGTCGTCATGTGACGGTCGCCGGCAGGCCCACGGTGCATGTTCCCCGCCGACTGCTCGCCGTCGCCGGCGGCGCGTGGTTCGCGGTGCTGCATCACGTGCTCACCCTCGCCACGCCCGTGGGTCGCAAGGCCGCGCAGCGCGCCCCCTACGTCGGTGCTCCCCTCATCGGCATCGGCCCGGCAGACCTCGACGCGGCCGGGGCCGCGCGGGGACCTCGGCTGACCGGGGTGGTCGACGGAATGCCACAGCTGGAGGACGGACGGGTCATCGAATGCGATGCCGTCCTGTGGGTGACCGGCTACCGACCCGAGCTGGGCTGGATCGACGGACTCGCCCTCGATGATCGCGGACTGCCCGCGCACGAGAGGGGACTCCTCAGCGAAGCCCCTGGCCTCGCGTTCCTCGGGTTGCCTTTCCAATACGGGCTGACCTCCACTCTCATCGGCGGGGCGGGAAGAGACGCAGCGCACGTCGCATCCGCTTTCGCCTCCGAAGCCGCACGCCGTGATAGCGTGGAGTGACCCTCCGCCGGAGGCTTCACTCTCAACAGCTGCGCGAATCTCGCTGCAGCCATCACCCTGATCCCGACCCGCGTGTGAGTGCCGCGGACCAGGATCTCCCCGATCCCGTCGAGTCATGCGCCCCGCGCCAGTCGGTCGGCATCAGTACACCATGCACGCCGGACAGTTCAGCGTCGCATCCCGGTCGCGTCAGCGGCCAGATAAACAGAAAGCAGAAGCACATGGCCACTGGCACTGTGAAATGGTTCAACTCCGAAAAGGGCTTCGGCTTCATCGCTCCCGATGACGGCTCCGACGACCTGTTCGCGCACTTCTCGGCGATCGAGGGCAACGGCTACAAGGAGCTCACCGAGAACCAGAAGGTGGAGTTCGAGCCCGAGCGTGGCCCCAAGGGCATGCAGGCGGCGAAGATCCGCGCGCTCTGATCTGAGCACCGACAGAACCGGCCGGGACCCTCGTGGTCCCGGCCGGTTCTTTTCGTCCGGGAGGGCGGATGCCCGGCATCCGCCCTCCCCGGGATGGTTCAGCGCTTGCGGCCGGTGACCGGGATCGGCCCGGTGACGCTCAGCTCGTCCTCCCAGCACTGGATGCCCGTGACCTCGGGCATCCGCTCTCTCGTGAAGACCGGGTCGAGCCCGGCTCGACGCTGGTCGAGGTAGTCGCGCAGCAGCTTGAACGCGACGCCAGACAGAAGCGCGATGGCGATGAGGTTCACGATCGCCATGATGCCCATGATGCTGTCGGCGGTGTTCCAGATCAGGTCGGCCGAGGCGATCGAGCCGAGGAAGACCACGAGCACGACGAGGGCGCGGTAGCCCTGCAGCACGCCGCGGTGGGCGCGGATGAACTCGATGTTCGACTCGCCGTAGTAGTAGTTGCCGAGGATCGAGCTGAACGCCAGCAGGAAGATGATCACGCTCAGCACGATGTTCGACCATGAGCCGAGCGAGCTGACCAGGGCGTTCTGGGTGAGCACGATGCCCTGCTCGGCGTCTCGGAGATCGGGGGTTGCGACCAGCACGATGAACGCGGTGATCGAGCACACCAGGAACGTGTCGAAGTACACGCCGAGCGTCTGCACCAGGCCCTGCTTGACCGGGTGGGTGACAGCAGCGGTCGCGCCGGCGTTGGGTGCGGAGCCGAGACCGGCCTCGTTCGAGAACATGCCGCGCTTCGCGCCGATCATGATGATGGTGCCCAGCGCGCCGCCGGCGACCTCCTTCGTGCCCCACGCCTGCGTGTAGATCGAGGCGAACACCTCCGGCAGGCGGTCGATGTGGATCGCGACGATCACGAGACCCAGCAGCAGGTACAGCAGCGCCATCAGCGGCACGACCGCCGACGAGACCGTCGCGATGCGACGCACGCCGCCGAAGATGACGAGCGCGGTGAGCGCGGCAAGGACGGCCCCGACGACCCAGGGGATCCACGCGACGTCGCCGCCGAAGCTTCCGGAGACGGTGGCGCTGATCGTGTTGGCCTGCAGCGAGTTGAACGAGAACGGGAAGCACAGGATGAGGATGACCGCGAAGACGATGCCCATCCACCGGGCCTTCAGTCCGTGCTGCATGTAGTAGGCGGGGCCGCCGCGGAAGCCGTCCTTGTCGCGCACCTTGAAGGTCTGCCCGAGGGTCGACTCGATGAAGCTCGAGGCGCCCCCGATGAAGGCCATGGTCCACATCCAGAACACGGCGCCGGGGCCGCCGATCGCGATGGCGGTGCCGACGCCGGCGATGTTGCCGACGCCGACGCGGGACGCCGCCGAGATCGTGAAGGCCTGGAACGCGGACACGGACTGCGGCCGGCCCTCAGCGTCGGTCGGGGTGCGGTCGGTGAGCGTGCGGAACATCTCGGGGATGAGCCGGAACTGCACGACACCCGAGCGGAAGGTGAAGTAGAGACCGAGCAGCAGCAGGATGGGCAGCACCGCCCAGGTCCAGAGCTTGTCGCCGAAGAAGAGCACGAAGTCGTTGAGTGCGTCCATGCGACCAGTATTCAGGGACGAGGCGTCCGACGAGAACAGCGCCGGGCGGAATGAGCCGAATCGGCTGACGCGCTCACGCGGTGAAGAGGTGCTGAGAAACCTGCCGTCACATGGCCGCAGGTGCACCTGCTTCTGCTTTGATGAGTTTGTGAAGACGACTGACGAAACTCGTCCCGCCGGGTTCGGAGCCCTGCTGTGGCTCGCCCTCGCGACCTTCTCGATGGGGATCGACGGGTACGTGCTCGCCGGCCTGCTGCCGCAGATCGCCGGCGATCTGGATGTCGCCGAGGCCGCTGCGGGTCAGCTGGTTGCGGTGTTCGCCCTCACAGCGGCCATCGCCGGGCCCGTGCTGTCGTCGGTCACCGGCCGCTGGGAGCGCAAGCTCGTCATCTCGCTGTCGCTGGCCGTGTTCGTGCTGGGCAACCTGCTCATCGCCGTGTCGGTCAACTACGCCATGGCGATGACCGGCCGCATCGTCTCCGCCCTCGGCGGCTCGCTGCTCAGCGCCGTCGTCAGCGCGTACGTGCTGGCGAAGACGGCGCCCGAGCGTCGGGGCCGCGCTCTCTCGTTCGTGCTGGGCGGGTTCCTCGCCGCGACCGCCCTCGGCGTTCCGGTCGGTCTCGTCATCGGGCAGGACGACTGGCGGCTGCCGCTGTTCCTGGTCACGGGCGTGGGCGCGGTCGCGCTCATCGGCATCCTGATCAACGTCCCCCGTCTGCACCTGCCCGCCCTCACCCTGCGCCAGACGCTCAGCCCTCTCGGGCGCCCCGCCGTGATCGGCTCGATCTTCGTCGCGACGGGCATCATGTGCGCGAGCTACCTGTGCTTCACCTACGCGACGCTCATCTTCGGGCCGCGGGTCGGGGAGGGGGCGCCGATCATCGCGGCGATGTTCGGGTACGGCATCGTCAGCCTCGGCGGCAACATCCTCTCCGGTCGCATCACCGACCGCATCGACCCGAAGACCGTGATCGCGCTGATCATCGGCATCCTCATCGTCGTGGCGCTGCTCGGCACCGCGGGACTGCTGCTTCCCGGCGTCGGCGGTGCGGTCGCGGCATTCGCCTGGTTCTTCGGGTGCGCGTTCTTCAACGGCGGGTCGGGTGTCGCGCTGCAGTCGCGCCTGGGAGACATCGCCCCCGACTCGATGTCGCTCGTGCTGGCCCTCAACGGCAGCGGCATGCAGCTCGGGTCAGCGCTCGGCGGCATCCTGGGCGGACTGCTGCTGGCATCCGGGGTTCCCGCCGACGGGCTCGTGCCGGCCTCGGCCGTCGTGCTCGCGGTGACGATGGGGCTGCACCTGCTCGTCTCGCGCGCCGCGCAGCGCGTTCCCGTCGCCTGAGCCGCGGGGCGCTGGATGCTATGACCGCGGCGGCGCGGTCGTGCTGCGCACGATGAGCTCGTAGGGCAGGTCGGCGACGGCCCCGGCATCCGGAATCCCCTCCAGCTGCGCGAGGATCGCCGCCGCCGCCCGCTCGCCCTGTGCGAGCGGGAACTGGTCGACGGTGGTGAGCTCGAAGAACTCGCCGAGCTCGTAGCCGTCGATGCCGACGATCGAGACGTCCTCCGGCACTCGGATGCCGAGGTCGCGGGCGGCCAGCAGCGCTCCGATGGCCATCTCGTCCGAGGCGGCGAAGATCGCCGACGGCCGCGGCCCGGAGCCGCTGAGCAGCCGCGTGGCGGCGCGGTACCCGCCGTCGACGGTGAAGTCCGCCGGCTCCAGCAGTGCGGGGTTCGCGGGGATTCCCGCATCCGCCAGCGCCTGCTCGAAGCCCAGGCGCCGGCGCGACGGCACACGGAAGTCGGCCTCGAACTCGGGACCCGCGCCGATGTGCGCGATATCGCGGTGCCCGAGAGCGATCAGATGCTCGGTGGCCAGGCGCGCGACTGCGGTGTCGTCGAAGGTCAGGGTCCGAAGTCGCGGATTCGGGCCGCCGACGCCGATCACCGGCAGGCCGAGATCGAGCAGCTGAGCGGTCTCGGCATCGTCGAGCTCGATGGCGACGGCGATCACGGCATCCACCCGCTGCCGGCGCAGGAATGTCGAGAACACCTGCTGGCGCACGGCGGCGTCGGCCGTGATGTTGTACAGCGTGACGTCGTAGCCCGCCCGCATCAGGGCGCTGGTCACGCCCGACAGCACGGCGCCGAAGAACCAGCGGTCGAGGAACGGCACGATCACCCCGACGTTCTGCGTGCGTCCGGATGCCAGGCTCGACGCGCGCGACGACACGACGTATCCGAGTGAGTCCGCAGCCGAGCGCACCCGCTCGCGGGCGGCGTCGGACACGTGCCCGCGCCCGCTGAGCGCGCGCGACACCGTCGCCGTCGACACCCCGGCGAGCCGGGCGACCTCGTCGATGCTCACCATGTCGTCGGCCTTTCGCGCCCGCCGACGCGAGAAACCACATCCGGCATGAGAAACCACGGAAAACGTGGTTTCTCAGGCAGGAAGTGGTTTCTCACGGGGGTGCCGGGTCGGTCGGGGGTGCCGGGTCGGTCGAGGTCGGTCGAGGGAGCGCGCTCAGGCCCGCGTGAACCAGGCGGCGGTGTTCGGGGGCAGCGCGGTGCCGGCGAACGGCTCACTCTGCACGACGAAGGTCACGTCGTCGCCGAGCTCGATGGGCTTCTCGCCGAGGTTCGCGACCACGTGCAGCTCGCCGCGGCGGAAGGCCACGGCCGAGTCATCCACGTCGTCCCAGATCAGCGAACCCGAACCGAGCGCGCGCTCGCGCCGCTCGGTCAGCAGTCGCCGGTAGAGGTTGAGCGTCGAGTCGGCGTCGCCCTCCTCGGCGTCGCGGGCGAAAGTCGCCCACTCCGCCGGCTGCGGCAGCCACGAGGCGCCGGTGTCGTTGAATCCGAACGAGGGCCCGGATGCTGTCCACGGCAGCGGCACGCGGCAGCCGTCGCGACCGTAGCGCTCGCCGTTCGTGCGGAACCAGGTCGGATCCTGACGGAACTCGTCGGGAATCTCCATCGCCTCGGGAAGGCCCAGCTCCTCGCCCTGGTAGATGTAGGCCGAGCCGGGCAGGGCGAGCATGAGGGTGGTGGCTGCCCGACCGCGCGACAGGCCGACCACGGGGTCGGGCTTGCCCTCGGACTTCGGCCCGATGCCCTCGCCCTGCGGGTTGTCGGCGGTGAGCGCAAGGCGCGAGGCGTGACGGACGACGTCGTGGTTGGAGAGCACCCAGGTGCTCGGGGCCCCGACCTTGCCGAACTCCTCGAGCGACTCGCGGATCACGAGGCGCAGCTCCTGGGCATCCCACGGCGTCATCAGGTAGGGGAAGTTGAAGGTCTGATGCATCTCGTCTGGCCGCACCCAGAGGGCGGTCTTCGGCAGCGTCGGCAGCCATGCCTCGCCGCACAGCGCCCGGTCGCCGTCGTACTCGGCGAGCACCCGGTGCCAGTCGCGGTAGATGTCGTGCACCTCGTCCCGGCCCCAGTACGGCACGTTCTCCTCGCCGCCGCCCATCGAGTCGGCGTCGGCCACCGGCGCGTAGTCGGGAAGCCCGGCCTCCTTCATCATGCCGTGCGCCACATCGACGCGGAATCCGTCGACGCCGCGGTCGAGCCAGAAGCGCAGGATGCTGCGGAACTCCTCGCGCACCTCTTCGTTCGTCCAGTCGAAGTCGGGCTGCGACGCGTCGAAGATGTGCAGATACCACTGGCCGGGCGTGCCGTCGGGCTCGGTCACGCGCTGCCACATGCCGCCGCCGAACACGCTCTCCCAGTTGTTCGGGGGCAGCTCGCCGTTCTCGCCGCGGCCGTCGCGGAACACGTAGCGGGCGCGCTCCGGGCTGCCGGGAGCCGCCTTCAGCGCCTCCTGGAACCACACATGCTGGTCGGAGGAGTGGTTGGGGACGAGATCGACGATGACCCGGATGCCGCGGGCGTGCGCCTCGTTCAGCATGACGTCGAAATCGGCGAGCGTCCCGAACAGCGGGTCGACGTCGCGGTAGTCGGCGACGTCGTAGCCGGCATCCTTCTGCGGGCTGGTCATGAACGGGCTCAGCCAGATGGCGTCGATGCCCAGGCTCTTCAGGTCGTCGAGCCGGCTGGTGACACCCGGCAGGTCGCCGATGCCGTCGCCGGATGCGTCGGCGAACGACCGGGGGTAGATCTGGTAGATGACGGCAGTGCGCCACCACTCCGAACCGGGGGCTGCCATCTGCTCACGCTGCTGTTCACGCTGTGCCATGCAACCAGGCTAGTGCAAGCGCTTACACCGCCTTCCGGCGCCGCTCGGTCAGGACGCCGGGATGACGACGTTCAGCGGAGGCTCTCCGGCCAGCATCCGCTCGATCTGACGCCGGACGAGCCGCGCCATCCGCGGGTTCATCGCCGTCGATGCTCCGCCGCCATGCGGGGTGATCAGCAGGTTCGGCGCCGACCAGAGCGGATGCCCGGCGGGCAGGGGCTCCTCTTCGAAGACGTCGGATGCTGCGCGAATCGCGTCGGCGCTCAGGGCTGCGACCAGGGCATCGGTGTCGATCAGCGGCCCGCGCCCGACGTTCACCAGCAGAGCGCCCTTCGCCATACGGGCGATGCGCTCGCCATCGAAGAGATGGTGCGTGGCGTCGCTCGACGGCAGGCTCAGCACGACGATCTCCGCATCGGGCAGCAGCGCGTCGAGCTCGTCCATGCTGTGCACGGCGATCTCGCCGACCCCCTCGAGCTGCTCGGTGCGCGCGCTGCGCGCGACGGCCGTCATCTCGACCTCGAACGGTGCCAGGCGCCGGGCGACCGCCGTGCCCACGCCGCCGAAGCCCACGAGCAGCACCCGCCGATCAGCGAGGCTCTCGGCGAACACCGGCGCCCACTCGCCGCGCTCCTGCGCCTGCACGAACCGGGGCAGCTGCCGCTGCGCGGCGATCATCATTCCGACCGCGAGCTCGGCGGTCGACGCCTCATGCACGCTCGCGGCGTTCGCGAAGCGCAGGCCCGGCGGCAGCGTGTCGGCGACTCCGTCATAGCCGATCGACTGGCCCTGCACGAGCCCGACCTCGACGCCCTCGAGGGCGGCGAGCGACCCGGCGGTGCCCATGTACGGCGGCACGACGATGTCGATGCGGTCGGCGGGCGCGGGGGATCGGAAGTCCCATACCCGCAGGTCGACCCCGTCGGGCAGGGGGCCGATGTTCTCGGCGAGGCGTTCGGTCGGCACGGTCACGAACAGGGTCACGCTATGACCCTACCCGCGTGCGTCCTCCGGTATCCGCGTGCTACCTTAGGCAAGCCTTACCAAACTGCGCATCGGATCTCGGTGGCGCAGCCGCTCACCCGAAGGAACGCCTGTGCGATCTTCCCGCCTTCTCGCTCTCGCCGCCGCCGCAGCCCTCGCCATCGGCCTCGCCGGCTGCGCCTCCACCGCGGACGACAGCCGCGATGACTCGAATGCCACCTCTCCCGGATCGTCGGGCGGGGCGTTCCCCGTCACCATCGAGCATGCCTTCGGCGAGACCGTCATCGACGCCAAGCCCGAGCGGGTCGCGACCGTCGCGTGGGCGAACCACGAGGTGCCGCTCGCGCTCGGCATCGTCCCGGTCGGCATGAGCAAGGCCACCTGGGGAGACGACGACAACGACGGCATCCTGCCCTGGGTCGAGGAGAAGCTCGACGAGCTCGGCGGCGAGACGCCCGTGCTGTTCGACGAGACCGACGGCATCGACTACGAGGCCGTCGCCGACACCGCCCCCGACGTGATCCTCGCCGCGTACTCCGGCCTCACGCAGGAGGAGTACGACACCCTGTCGAAGATCGCTCCCGTCGTCGCCTACCCCGACGTCGCGTGGGGCACATCGGTCGAGGACATGATCGAGATGAACTCCGAGGCGCTCGGTCTCGAGAAGGAGGGCGAGGCCCTCATCGAGCAGCTCGAGGCCGACGCGGACGCTGCGCTCGCGCAGCATCCGGCGCTGAAGGACGCGAAGGTGCTGTTCGGATACTTCGACATGAGCGACCTGTCGAAGATCGGCTACTACACCGCCGCCGACACACGCCCCGGATACCTGCACGAGCTCGGCCTGCCGCTGCCGAGCATCGTCGAGGACAGCGCCGACAGCGACCAGTTCTACCTCGAGCTCTCGGCCGAGGACGCGCAGAAGTTCGATGACGTCGACCTGTTCGTCACCTACGGCGACGACTCCACTGTGGCGACCCTGCAGGCCGACCCGCTGCTGTCGAAGATCCCCGCGATCGCCGAGGGCCGCATCGCGATCCTGCCCGATGCGACGCCGATCGCTGCATCCGCGAACCCGTCGCCGCTGTCGATCCCGTGGGGTCTGAACGACTACTTCGGCATCCTCGCCGCGCCGCTGGCCCAGTAAGACTCCTGCCGCTTCCGGGGACTCCCGCTCGTGACCTCCACCGCAACGCCCGCGCCGGCCGTCGCGCATCTGCGCCGGCCGGTGCTGGCGCGCGCGTCGTGGCTGCTGGCCGGCGTCGCGGCTCTGGTCGTGCTCAGCATCCTGTCGATCTCGTTCGGCGTGCGCGCGGTGACGATCGACGACCTGCTGGCCGCGCTGGCGGGGCAGAACGAGACCATCGAGCAGGCCGCGATCATCAAGCGGATGCCGCGCACCGTGCTCGCCCTGCTCGTCGGCGCGGCGCTGGCCATGGCGGGTGCGGCCATGCAGGCGGTCACCCGCAACCCGATCGCCGAGCCGGGCATCCTCGGCGTCTCCAACGGCGCCTCGCTCGCCGTGGTCGTCGGCATCGCCTCGTTCGGCCTGAGCGACCCGTTCGGGCAGATGGCCTTCGCCATCTCCGGAGCAGCAGCGGCGGCGGTCTTCGTGTACGCGGTCGGCTCGCTGGGCCGCGGCGGCGCCACTCCGCTCAAGCTCGCGCTCGCAGGCGCGGCCACGTCCGCGGCCTTCGCCTCGCTGATCAGCGCCATCATGCTGCCGCGCGTCGACCTGCTGCAGACGTTCCAGTCGTGGCAGGTGGGCGGCGTCGGCGGTGCGGAGTGGCCGCGCATCGCGGTCACCGCGCCCGTGCTCGCGCTCGGCGCCCTCCTCTGCCTGCTGTGCGCGCGCGGGATGAACTCGCTCGCGCTCGGCGACGACATGGCGAGGGGCCTGGGCGAGAACGTCGCGCGCACGCGCATGCTCGCAGCGCTCGGCGCGGTGATCCTGGCCGGCGCCGCCACCGCCATCGCCGGTCCGATCGGCTTCGTCGGCCTGGTCGTGCCGCACGTGTGCCGGATGCTCGTCGGCACCGATCATCGCTGGCTGATGCCGTTCTCGGCCATGGCCGGCGCGGTGCTGCTGACCGCGAGCGATGTCGTCGGCCGCGTGATCGCCCCGTCGGGGGAGGAGATCCAGGTGGGCATCATCACGGCGATCATCGGGGCCCCGTTCTTCATCTGGATCGTGCGCAGGCAGAAGGTGCGTGAGCTGTGAGCACACGCGAGCACACCGCAGACGCGCACGCAGCGACGGCAGAGAGCAGCATCCCGGCCGCGCACACGCTCGAACGGCCGGCCGACACCGGTGCGCACCGGGTGCAGCGCATCATCGCCGGGCGTCGATCCCGTCACCGCCGCCACCTGCTCGCCACGATCACGCTGGGTGCGCTGGTGTGCCTGCTCTTCGCCGTCGCGCTCATGGTCGGCGACCGGTTCTACAGCCCCGAGCAGATCGTGCGGGTCATGCTCGGCGAGAGCGTGCCCGGGGCCTCGTTCACCGTCGGCGAGCTGCGTCTGCCGCGGGCGGTGCTCGCCGTACTCACCGGGCTGGGCTTCGGGATGGCCGGCGTGACCTTCCAGACCCTGCTGCGCAATCCGCTCGCCTCGCCCGACATCATCGGCATCTCGCACGGTGCCGGTGCTGCCGCGGTGGTCGGCATCATCGTGCTCTCGCTCGACGGACCGGCGGTGTCGCTGCTCGCGCTCGGCGGTGCGATCGCCACGGCCGGGCTGATCTATGCGCTCTCGCTGCGGGGCGGCTTCGCCGGCACCCGGCTGATCCTCATCGGCATCGGGGTCGCGGCGGTGCTGCAGAGCGTGATCTCGTACCTTCTCTCACGGGCGGCGAGCTGGGACATCCAGACCGCGATGCAGTGGCTCAGCGGCAGCCTCAACAACGCCTCATGGGAGCGCGTGGTCCCGATGGCCATCGCCGCGGCGGTCGTGATGCCGCTGATGCTGTCGCAGGGGCGCGCGCTCGGTGCGATGCAGCTGGGCGACGACTCCGCCGCCGGCCTCGGGGTGAGGGTGAACGCGACGCGCATGCTGTTCATCCTCGGAGCGGTCGCCCTGCTCGCCTTCGCCACCGCCGCCGCCGGGCCGATCGCCTTCGTCGCGTTCATGGCCGGGCCGATCGCCGCGCGCATCACCGGACCCGGAGCCGATCTGCTGCTGCCCAGCGCCTTCGTCGGCGCGGCACTCGTGCTCGGCAGCGACCTGCTCGGGCAGTTCGCCCTCGGCGCCCGCTATCCGGTCGGGGTCGTGACCGGCGTGCTCGGCGCGCCCTTCCTCATCTACCTGCTCGTCCGAACCAACCGCTCGGGAGGCTCCCTGTGACCGTGGCGCACACTCTCGCGGCCGAGTCCGTCACGCTCGCGTACGGCGACCGCACGGTGATCGAAGGGCTCGATCTGTCGATCGCGCCCGGCCGGATCACCTCGATCGTCGGAGCGAACGGATGCGGCAAATCCACGCTCCTCCGTGCGCTGGCGCGCCTGCTCACCCCGGCCGGCGGTCAGATCGTGCTCGACGGCGCCTCCGTGCACGCTCGCCCGTCGAAGGAGGTCGCGCGCCTTCTCGGCCTGCTGCCGCAGTCGCCCGTCGCGCCCGAGGGGATCGCCGTCGCCGACCTCGTTGGCCGGGGCCGGCACCCGCACCAGCGGATGCTCGCGCGCTGGAGCGCGCAGGACTACGCGGTGGTCGCCGATGCGCTCGACGCCACCGGCATCAGCGATCTCGCCGATCGCAGCGTGGATGAGCTGTCAGGCGGCCAGCGCCAGCGGGTGTGGATCGCGATGGCGCTCGCGCAGCAGACCGACATCCTGCTGCTCGACGAGCCCACCACGTTCCTCGACGTCGCCCACCAGGTCGAGGTGCTCGACCTGCTCACCGACCTGAGCGCCTCGCGCGGCACCACCATCGTGATGGTGCTGCACGACCTCAACCTCGCCGCCCGGTACAGCGACGAGCTGGTCGCCATGAAGGACGGCCGGGTGCACGCCGTCGGCGCCCCGGGTGAGATCGTCACCGCAGAACTCGTTCAGGAGGTCTTCGGCCTCGCCAATCAGATCACCGTCGACCCCGTCTCGGGCAAGCCGATGGTCACGCCCATCGGGAGACACCATGTCCGCTGACACCACGACGAAGACCCGGCCCACCTACCTGCTGGCGCTCGCCGAGGTTCGCGCCGTCGAGCGGGTGTCGCCCAGCTTCGTGCGGATCACCTTCGGCGGAGACGAGCTCGACGAGCTCTGCACTCCGGGCGACACGTTCGACTCGCGCGTCAAGCTGATCTTCCCGCCCCGACCGGATGCCGTGCCGCCGATCGACCGTGACGGCGACGACTGGTGGGGATCGTACCTGGCCGTTCCCGAGCACGAGCGCGGCTCGATGCGCACCTACTCGGTGCGCGAGCTGACCGTGACGGATGCGGGCACCGAGATCGTCATCGACTTCGTGCTGCACCTGCGCCCGGGACTCACCGGTCCGGCATCCCGCTGGGCCGCCGACGCACGGGTGGGGCAGCAGATGTTCCTCATCGGCCCGCGTCGCGGCGTATCCGCCCGCGAGCACGGTGGCGCGGAGTTCGCGCCCGGCGAGGCGGGCTCGGTGCTGCTGGCCGGTGATGAGACCGCCGCGCCTGCGATCGCCCGCATCCTCGAGGACGCCCCGCGTGACCTGCGCGGCACCGCATTCATCGAGGTGCCGGAGCGGGCCGATGTGCTCGAGATCGCGGCACCCGCCGGCGTGGAGGTGACCTGGCTGCCGCGCGCCGACGGCGTCGCACACGGAGCGTCTCTCATCCCGGCAGTGCTCGCCCATCTCGGTGACGCGCACACGCACGTCGACGTGCGCGATGTCGAGGGCGAGGATCTGCTCTGGGAGACCCCGGTGTACTCCAGCCTCGGCGAGGAGATCGCTGCGACGCACGCGCCCGCCGACCGGTACTTCTGGATCGCCGGCGAGAGCGGCGTGGTGACGACGCTGCGCCGACACCTGGTCAAGGATCTCGGCGTCGACCGCGCGCAGGTCGCCTTCATGGGCTACTGGCGCCACGGCGTCGCCATGCGCGGCTGACGACCTCGAACGCTGCGACACCCGGGGGTAGTCTGAGCGCATCCGATGAAGGAGGCGTCATGACGGTTCCCGAGATCAACTACTGGGCGGTCCTGGTCGCGACCGCGGCGAGCATGGTGGTCGGCGCGGTGTGGTACTCCAGGGGTGTGATGGGTGGGCGCTGGGCGCGCCTCGCGGGCATCGATCTCGAGCATCCGTCCCGCAGGCCGCTGTGGCCGATGGTCACCACGGTGCTGATGAGCCTCATCACGACGTGGGTGCTCGCCGGCGCCGCGACGATCGCGTGGCACTTCTACGCGGGCTCGTACTTCTGGGCATCCGTCGTCACCTCAGTGACGCTGTGGGCCGGCTTCACCGCGGCGCGCCTCATCACGCACGATGCATTCGAGGGGCGCTCGACGCGTCTCACGACCCTCAACATCGGGCACGAGCTGGTGACGGTGCTCGTGATGGCGCTGATCGTCGGCGTCTGGCCGCCCGCCGGGCTCTGATCCGTCGCCCCGTTTCGGGCGCGGCGACGCCCGCGCGGCGGATGCTAGGCCGCGACGCGCGCGACGGCGGCGATGGCGCTCTCGAAGAAGCCCAGACCGTCGACACCCGAGCGCATCGCGGCGCCGGTGTCGGGGCCGAAGCCTGCCTCGGTGGCGTGCTCCGGGTGCGGCATGAGACCGACCACGTTGCCGCGCTCGTTGGTGATGCCGGCGATGTCGCGCAGCGATCCGTTCGGGTTGACCCCGGCGTAGCGGAAGGCGACGAGCCCCTCGCCCTCGAGGCGGTCGAGGGTGTCGTCGGCGGCGATGTAGCCGCCCTCGCCGTTCTTGAGCGGGATGACGATCTCCTGCCCCTTCGCGAACGCGCTGGTCCAGGCGGTGTCGTTGTTCTCGACGGTCAGGCGCTGGTCCCGGCGCACGAAGTGCTGGTGGTCGTTGCGGATGAGGCCGCCCGGCAGCAGGTGCGCCTCGACGAGCATCTGGAATCCGTTGCAGATGCCGAGGACGGGCATCCCCTTCTCCGCCGCGGCCTTGACCTCGGCCATGATCGGCGACAGGGCCGCGATCGCACCTGAGCGCAGGTAGTCGCCGTAGCTGAAGCCGCCGGGCAGCACGAGGGCGTCGACGCCCTCGAGGTCGTGCGAGCCGTGCCACAGCGCGACGGGCTCAGCGCCGGCGATGCGCACCGCGCGCTGCGCGTCGCGGTCGTCGAGCGAGCCTGGGAAGGTGATGACGCCGATGCGCACGCTCACTGCGCGACCTCGACTCCCACGACATCCTCGATGACGGAGTTCGACAGCACGTCCTCAGCCAGGCGCCGCGCCTCGGCCAGCACGTCGTCGGTGACCTCGCCGTCGACCGTGAGCTCGAAGCGCTTTCCGATGCGGACCTGGCTGAAGCTCTCGACACCCAGGCGGGCGAAGGCGCCGGAGACGGCCTTCCCCTGCGGGTCGAGCAGTTCGGCCTTGGGCATGACGTCGACGACGATGGTGGGCATACCCCTGATTCTAGGCGATGTCGGGCGGCCTCTCGGCCGGGGTCATGGTCATCACGCGGGTGGTTGTCAAGGGTGCGATCGAAGGTGGTCGCCGCTCAGGCGCCTCGCTAAAGTCAGCGCCATGAGAAGACGTCGGATGGCAGGTGCGGGAGCCCTCCTGCTGCTGGTCGCGCTGACCGGCTGCGGGATCCAGATGCCCGCGGATCCGCACGGCAGCATCGACCGGATCGAGGGCGGCACGCTGCGCGCCGGAGCGACCGAGCAGCCGCCGTGGGTCGACGTTCACGACGCGGGGGAGCCGACCGGCTCCGAGCCGGAGCTGATCGAGGAGTTCGCCGCGCAGATGGACGCCCGGGTGGAGTGGACCACCGGCAGCGAAGCCGACCTGCTCGCGGCCCTGGAGCGCGGCGAGCTCGACCTCGTCGTCGGCGGGTTCCTCGACGACACCCCCTGGACGGACCGAGGCGCGGTGACGCGGCCGTACACCGAGCGCAGCACGAAGCACGGGACGCAGAAGCACGTGATGATCGTGCGCATGGGCGAGAACGCTCTGCTCACCGAGCTCGAGACGTTCCTGCACGAGGAGGCCGGCTCATGACGACGCGATTCGGCCGGGCCGAGCTTCCCGAGCAGCAGGAGAAGGCGCTGCGCAAGGCGATCCGCTTCGAGTGGTACACGCTGATCTTCCTCGCGGTCGCGATCACCATGGTGTACCTGGTGATGGGCAACTCGCAGGCGATGAAGGCCGCCTGGCTCGAGGACCTGCTCTCGCTCGCGCCGCCGATCGCCTTCCTCGTCGCGGTGCGCATCGTCAACCGCAAGCCCAGCGGCCGCTATCCGTACGGCTACCACCGTGCGGTCGGCGTCGCGCACCTGGTGGCGTCGGTGGCGCTGCTGGCCATGGGTGCGTTCCTCATCATCGACTCGGTCACTGGGCTGATCGGCGGCGAGCATCCGCCCATCGGCACGGTCGTGCTGTTCGGACAGCCGATCTGGCTGGGCTGGCTGATGGTGATCGTGATGGCGCTCACCATCCCGCTTCCGATCTACTTCGGGCGGGTGAAGATGCGGCTGGCCAAAGAGCTGCACGACAAGGTGCTCTACGCCGACGCCGACATGAACAAGGCCGACTGGCAGACGGCCGTCGGCTCGATCGTCGGCGTGCTCGGCATCGGCATCGGGTGGTGGTGGACGGACGCCGCCGCGGCGCTGCTCATCGCCGGCAGCATCCTCTGGGACGGCATCCGCAACATGCGGGCGGCGATCACCGACCTGATGGACACCGCCGCGACGACGTTCGACGACGGCAAGGTGCACCCGCTGACCGGCAAGATCGACGAGCTGCTGCGTGCGCTGCCGTGGGCGGCGGAAGTCGGATCACGCGTCCGCGACCAGGGGCACGTGCTGCACGTGGAGTCGTTCGTCGTGCCGCGCAGAGGCCGCACCCCGAAGCTCGACGAGCTCATCTCGGCTCGCGACGCGTGCCTCGACCTGGACTGGAAGGTGCAGGACATCGTGATCGTGCCGATCGACGTGCTGCCCGAAGAGGTGGGCGGACGTCGGGAGCACCAGTCCGAGCGCAACCAGTGAGAAGCGCGCCGGAGGTCAGGCGGAGCGGAAGACGGTGTGCAGGTCGCCGATCACGTCGCGTCCGCCCAGGCCGTCGATCTCGAACAGCACGCTGATGCCGGCGACGGTGTAGCCGAGGCTCTTCACGATCTCGCGTCCGGCGGCGAGCGTGCCGCCGGTGGCGAGCACGTCGTCGATGAGCAGGATGCGCGTGCCCGGCGGCAGGTCGTCGTGCATCTCGACGGTGGCCGTGCCGTACTCGAGCGCGTAGTCGACGGACGCCGCGGGGCGCGGCAGCTTGCCCGCCTTGCGGATCGGGGCGAACCCGACCCCGGCGGCGATCGCCGCAGCTCCGGCGAGGATGAACCCGCGCGCCTCGATGCCCGCGACGACGTCGAAGGAGCCGGTGAAGGGCTCGAGCAGCGCCTCGGTCGTGGCGCGTAGCGCCCGGGCATCCGCCAGCAGAGGCATGATGTCGCGGAACAGGATGCCTGGCTGCGGGTAGTCGGGGATCGAAGCGATCAGGGACTCGGCTCTCGCCAGTTCGGGACTCACCTGCCAAGATTACCGAACCGGTCGGGTGGCACCCCGTGGGAGCGCTCCCAGAATCTCATGGCATCATGGTTCCATGTCCCGAACCTTTCCTGACGGCTTCCTCTTCGGCGCTGCCACCGCGGCCTACCAGATCGAGGGCGCGGCCTTCGAAGACGGCCGCACCGCATCGATCTGGGATGCCTTCGCGCGCGTGCCCGGAGCTGTCGTCGGTGCCGAGAACGGCGACGTCGCGTGCGATCACTACCACCGCTACGCCGACGACGTCGCGCTGATGAAGCGGCTGGGGCTGCAGACGTACCGGTTCTCGACCTCCTGGTCGCGGGTGCGTCCCGATGGCGGGCCGGTCAACGCCGCGGGGGTCGACTTCTACAGTCGTCTGGTCGACGAGCTGCTGGAGGCCGACATCGTGCCGTGGCTCACTCTGCATCACTGGGACATGCCGCAGGCGCTCGAAGAGCGGGGCGGATGGACGAACCGCGACATCGCCGATCGCTTCACCGACTACGCGCTCAGCATGCACGACGCCCTCGGCGACCGGGTGCAGCACTGGACCACCATGAACGAGCCGTGGTGCTCGTCGTTCCTCTCGTACACCGCCGGCGTGCACGCGCCCGGGCGCACGAGCATCCGCGACGGCCTGCTCGCCTCGCACCACCTGCTGCTCTCGCACGGTCGCGCCGTGCAGGCGCTGCGCGAGCGCGACGCCTCGCTCGACCTCGGCATCACCCTGAACCTCACGGTCGCCGACCCGGCTGACGCCGACGATCCGGTCGACGTCGACGCCGCGCGCCGCATCGACGGGCAGTTCAACGGATGGTTCCTCGGCCCGATCTTCCACGGCGAGTACCCCGCCGACGTCGTCCGCGACTTCCGCGAGGTCGACCCGGCCGCGGTCGCGGAGTGGCAGGCTGCCGTGCAGCCCGGAGACCTCGACGTCATCTCGACGCCGCTCGACGCGCTGGGCGTCAACTACTACCACGGTGAGCTGCTGTCCGGGCATCCGCAGCCCGGCGCAGGCGACCCGCACCAGACCGAGGGTCAGCAGCGCGAGACGCGCTCGCCGTTCCCCTCGAGCGAGGGCATCCACTGGGTCGAGCGCGGCCTGCCGCGCACCGGGATGGACTGGGAGGTGCAGCCCGAAGGACTCACCCGCCTGCTCGTGCGCGTCGCCGAGGACTACGCCGGCGATGTGCCGCTGTACGTGACCGAGAACGGCGCCGCCTACGACGATGAGGTGGGCGCCGACGGCGAGGTGAACGACGTCGAGCGCACCGAGTTCCTCCGTGCGCACGTCGCGGCCACGCTGGATGCCATCGAGCAGGGCGTCGACGTGCGCGGCTACTTCTACTGGTCGCTGATGGACAACTACGAGTGGGCCTGGGGGTACGAGAAGCGCTTCGGCATCGTGCGCGTCGACTACGAGACGCAGCAGCGCACGATCAAGCAGAGCGGCGCGGAGTACGCTCGGATCATCGCCGCCCATACCGGTCGCTGAGCGGTCCGGTCGTTGAGCGGGAGCGAAGCGACCGAGTCGAAACGCATCACCGAAAGCACGGACAGCATGCCCCGAGCCACGATCGAAGAGGTCGCCGCACTGGCCGGCGTGTCCCGCTCGACGGTGTCCCGCGTGGTCAACGGGTCGACTTCGGTCAGCCCCGAGGCGCTCGCCGCGGTGCAGGACGCGATCGCGCAGCTCGGCTACGCGCCGAATCGCGCCGCTCGCTCGCTCGCCAGCCGCCAGACCCATGCGATCGGACTGGTCGTGCCCGAGGACACCACCCGGTTCTTCGGAGACCCGTTCCTGGCATCCGTCGTCGCGGGGATCAGCTCGCGTCTGGCCGAGTCGGAGTACATCCTCAACCTGCTCATCGCGAGTGACGACCCCGACGGCAAGATGACGCGCTTCGTGCGCAACGGCGGGGTGGACGCGGCGATCATCGTGTCTCACCACGCGAGCGACTCGTTCGTGGAGCGCATCGCCGAGGCCGTGCCCGTCGTCTTCGGCGGACGGCCGGCGACGGTGCGCGACAGCGACATCATCGTCGACGTCGACAACGTGGCCGCGGCCCGGGCGGCGGCTGAGCATCTCATCGCGCTCGGATGCCGGCGGATCGCGACGATCACGGGCACGATGTCGATGTCGGTGAGCGTGGATCGCCGTGACGGATTCCTGGCGGCGCTGGCGGATGCCGGGCTGCGGTCCGCCGGAGAGATCGACGGCGACTTCAGCGAGCACGGCGGGGCCGAGGCAGCACGTGTGCTGCTGCAGCGCGATGAGCGACCCGACGCGATCTTCGTCGCGAGCGACCTGATGGCCCGCGGCGCGATCGGCGTGCTGCGCTCCGCCGGCCTGCGGGTGCCCGAGGACGTGGCGATCGTCGCCTTCGACGACTCGCGGGTCGCCCAGACGTCGGACCTCACCAGCGTGCGCCAACCGATGTTCGCGCAGGGGGAGATGCTGGCGGGCATGGTGGTGGATCTGCTCGCAGGAAGGCGGCCCGACGCGCTGACCATCCTGCCGACCGAACTGGTCGTGCGCGGGTCGGCGCCCGCGGTCTGACACAGGTCGATCCTCGGTAGCATCCGAGGCATGGCATCCATCGATCTCAACTCCGACCTCGGCGAGAACTCCGCCGAGCACACGGTGAGCGATGACGCGGCGATGCTCGAGATCGTGACCAGCGCGAACGTGTCGTGCGGCTTTCATGCGGGCAGCGCCGAGGGCATCCGCGACACTCTCGCCGCCGCCGTGGCGAACGGAGTCGTGATCGGCGCGCACCCGTCGTACCGCGACCGCGAGAACTTCGGCCGCAGCCCGCTCGAGCCGGATTCGCGCACGCTGCAGGCCGAGGTCGAGTATCAGCTGGGTGCGCTCATCGCGCTGGCTGGGGCCGTCGGCGGCCGGGTCGCCTACGTCAAGCCGCACGGCGCGCTGTACAACACGATCGCGCGCGATGAACGGCAGGCTCGAGCCGTGGTCGCGGGCGTGCGCTCCGTCGACGCGAACCTGGTCGTGCTGGGGCTCGCGGGTGGGGTGGTGCTCGACATCGCGGCTCGGGCCGGAGTGCCGGTGGCCTCCGAGGCCTTCGCCGATCGGGGCTACCTGCCCGACGGCAGCCTCGTGCCGCGCTCGCAGCCGGGAGCGGTGCTGCACGACGCCTCGGCTGTGGCGAGGCGGATGGTGCGCTTCGCCGAGTCGGGTGTCATACGAGCGGTCGACGGCACCGACGTGCGCATCGACGCGCAGTCGATCTGCGTGCACGGCGACAGCCCAGGAGCGGTGGCGATGGCAGCCGAGACGAAGCGGATGCTGCAGGATGCCGGCATCGAGATCGTCCCGTTCGTGACGCCGCTCGCGATCTGAGCGGGTGAGCATGCGGGTGCTGACTGCTTCTGATCGGGCGGTGCTCGTCGAGTGCGCCGACCTCGATGAGGCGATGCGCATGCACGGCGCCTGGGCCCATGTGCCCGGGGTGATGGAGCTGGTGCCGGGCGCACGCACGGTGCTCGTGCGCTTCGATCCGCTGGTGACGTCCGCGGCTGAGCTGGCCGAGGTGCTGGTCGCAACCTCAGCGGACGAAGGTGCGCTCGAGTCGGGGCCCGAAGTGATTGTGCCGGTCCGATACGACGGCGAAGACCTCGCCGAGGTCGCTGACCTGCTCGACGTCTCGGTGGATGAGGTGGTCCGCCGGCACGGCGCCGCACGCTGGACGGTCGCCTTCTCGGGCTTCGCGCCCGGCTTCGGGTACCTCATCGGCGACGATCCGCTGTTCGACGTTCCGCGCCGTGGGTCGCCGCGCACCCGCGTGCCCGCGGGGGCGGTGGCTCTGGCGGGTCAGTTCAGCGGCGTGTATCCGCGAGCGAGCCCGGGAGGGTGGCAGCTCATCGGCACGACGGATGCCGTGATGTGGGACGTGCACCGCGACCCTCCGGCCCTGCTGAAGCCGGGCGCCCGCGTGCGTTTCGTCGTGGCCGAGCAGTCGCTTGTGCCGAGTGCGGTGTCGGGATTCTCGGATGCTTCGGCCGCGCACCGGCATGTCGGACGGCGACGCGCCGATGGCGGGGCCGATGGTCTGCAGGTTCCGACGCCCGCGCTCGAGGTGGTGAACCCGGGTCTGCAGCTGCTCGTGCAGGATCTCGGCCGCTCAGGTCTCGCCGAGCTCGGCGTGCCGGCATCCGGAGCAGCCGACCGCATCGCCCTGCGCGACGCGAACCGCGCCGTCGGCAACGCCCTCGAGGCCGCGGTGCTCGAGGGCGTGGGCCCCGCGGCCGTCCGCTTCCATGGCAGCACCGTCGCGGTCGCCACCGGCGCGGAGTGCGAGCTCGGGGTGATCGGCGTGGACGGTCGGATGCGCTGCGTCCCGCACAGCGCTCCCTTCGCCGTCGCCGACGGCGACGAACTCGAGATCGGCCCGCCGACGCGGGGACTGCGGTTCACGATCGGGGTGCGCGGAGGCATCCGGATGCCGGAACAGCTGGGCAGCCGATCCACCGACACGCTCTCGGGCATCGGCCCCGCGGCGCTGCGCGCCGGCGACGTGCTGCCGGTCGGGACTCATGCGCCGCGCGCGGTCGAACCCGACGCTCTGCCGCGCGACCTGCCGGGGGATGTCGTCGAGCTCGACATCACGCTCGGCCCCCGGGACGACTGGTTCACGCCGGCGGCGGTGCGGCTGCTCAGCGAGCAGGAATGGACGGTGACGCCACGGTCCGACAGGGTCGGCATCCGGCTGCACGGCGAGCGATCGCTCGAGCGTGCGATCCGCGACGAGCTGCCCAGCGAGGGTGCGGTCGACGGTGCCATTCAGGTGCCGGCCGATGGTCAGCCCGTGCTGTTCGGTCCCGATCACCCGACGACAGGCGGATACCCGATCATCGGGTCACTGACCGACGCCGCGAGGGATGCGGCTGGTCAGCTGCGACCGGGTGCCCGCATCCTGTTTCGCGTGGTGTCGTGAATCACTGACGATTCGTGTCGCGCAGGGCGGGTCGACCTGCGACTCGCCGTGCCCGTGCCGTTTGGTCAGCGACTTCCCGCACCTTCCACCCGCCCGGCGTGAAGGGTCAGCAGCTCGACGGCCGCCTCGATCGTCGAACTGAGCACGTCCTCGGGCTCGCCGTCGAGAGTCAGCTCGCGATGCCCGACCTCGTCGCGCGTCGCCCACCCCAGGAACACCGTGCCGGCGGGATGGCCGTCTTCGGCATCCGGTCCGCCGACTCCCGTCGTCGAGACGCACAGATCCGCATCGAACAGCTCGAGGGCGCCTCGGGCCAGCTGCTCGGCGCATTCGGCTGAAGTCGGGTCCTGATCGGCCGGGAAGCCGAGGACCGCCTCCTTGACCTCGGACAGATAGGCGACAATGCCGCCGCCGAACCAGGTGCTCGCTTCCGCGCCGGCGCCGACCGTGCTGGCCAGCCCACCGGAGGTCAGCGACTCGGCGACCGCTACGCGCAGGTTGCGGCTTCGGGCGAGATCAGCGAGAGGTGTGACATCGAGCATGCGCCGACGCTACCGCCCCACCGGATGCCTCGACCGGGCCTTGACAGCGTCTGCGATGTGCGCGCACGCGACGGCTTCAGGCCGGGTCGCCCCCGGGCGCGCCCACGCCGGCGAGCGGCTTCGGGTCGTCGGCACCCGAGCCGCGCAGCCGCGCGATGAGGTTGCCGAGGTGGTAGATGAGGATCGCACCCACCGTCGCGAGCACGATGCCGCCGAGCTCGAAGCCCGACTCCGGATCCTTGATCATGAAGCCGCCGACCGCGACGATCAGGCCGACCGCGGCGGTGTACTGGTTGACCGGCCGCGAGAAGTCGACGCGGTTGTCGACCCAGATCTTGATGCCGATGACGCCGATCAGGCCGTACAGGGCGGTGGTGATGCCGCCGAGCACACCGGCGGGCACCGAGTTGATGACCGCGCCGAACTTGGGCGACATGCTCAGCAGGATCGCGGTGATGCCGGCGACCCAGTACGCGGCGGTCGAGTAGACGCGGGTGGATGCCATGACGCCGATGTTCTCGCCGTACGTCGTGGTTCCCGAGCCGCCGAAGAACCCGGCGAGCGAGGTCGAGATGCCGTCGGCGATGAGCGCCTTACCGGTCTGCTTGTTGACCGCCGGGTCTTCGACCATCGTGGCGACACCGCGCACGTGTCCGACGTTCTCGGCGATCAGCACGAGCACGACGGGGAGGAACATGGCCATCGCCGACCAGGTGCCGGGGGTCGCGAAGTCGGGCAGGTGGAAGGTCGGGAAGCCGATCCAGTCGGCCGCCTCGACCTTGCTGAAGTCGAGCTCGCCCCGGATGCCGGCGAAGATGTACCCCGCGATCACACCGAGGAAGATGGAGATGCGGCCGAGGAATCCGCGGAACACCACCGCGAACAGGATGGTGACCGCGAGCGTGAACGTCGCCGTGATCGGCGCCAGCTCGTAGTTGCCGCGCGCAGCGCCCGCGAGGTTGAACCCGATGAGCGCGACGATCGTGCCGGCCAGCACCGGCGGCAGGAACCGGTCGACCCAGTGCACCCCCACCGTGTGCACGACGGCGCCGATGATGGCGAGCAGCACGCCGACCGCGACGATGCCCGCCAGCGCCGAGCCCATGCCCGCCGATGCCGTGGCTGCCGTGACAGGGGCGATGAACGCGAACGAGGAGCCCAGGTAGCTGGGCAGCTTGTTGCGCGTGACCAGCAGGAAGAGGATCGTCCCGATGCCGCTGAACAGCAGCGTGGTCGGGACGGGGAAGCCGGTGATGATCGGCACGAGGAACGTCGCCCCGAACATGGCGACGACGTGCTGCACGCCGATCGCGATCGTCGCCGGCCAGTTCAGGCGCTCATCGGGGCGGACGACGGCGCCGGGCGCGACAGTGCGACCGTTGCCATGGATCTTCCACAGCGGCATGGGGGCTCCTCGGGAGTCGGGATCAGGGCCGAGGAAACACTACCGCCCCGGATGCCCGGCATCCGGCGTGCTACGGATCAGGGGCGAGCCTGGGCGGGTTCAGCCCTGAAGGCGCCCGATGAGCGCGCGGTAGCGGTCGGCGGTCTGCTCGACGATCTCGGCCGGAAGCGCGGGCGGCTCGCCCTGCCGGTCCCAGTGGGACGCGAGCCAGTCGCGCACGATCTGCTTGTCGAAGCTCGCCATGCGCTCCTCGGGCGCGGTGCCGGACGCCCAGGCGGCGGCGTCCCAGTATCGCGAGGAGTCGCTGGTGAGCACTTCGTCGGCCAGACGCAGGGTGCCGTCGGCATCCACGCCGAACTCGAACTTGGTGTCGGCGAGGATCAGGCCCTTCGCCTCCGCGATCTCGGCGGCCCGGCGGTAGAGCGACAGCGAAGCGTCGCGCAGCTGCGCGGCGCGGTCCGCGCCGACCAGCTCGACGACGCGCTCGAAGGTGATGTTCTCGTCGTGCTCGCCCAGCGGCGCCTTGTACGCCGGGGTGAAGAGCGGCTCGGGCAGGCGGTCGCCGTTCTGCAGGCCTGCGGGCAGCGGGATGCCGCACACGGTGCCGTGCGCGGCGTACTCCGCCCACCCGGTGCCGGTGATGTAGCCACGCACCACGCACTCGATCGGCAGGATCTCGAGCGCCATCGCGAGCATGGCGCGGCCGGCCACGGCATCCGGGATCTCGCCCTCGGCGAGGTGATTCGGCACGTCGGACAGCTGCTCGAACCACCAGTCGCTCAACTGGGTGAGCAGCTCGCCCTTCTGCGGGATGCCCGGCGACAGCACGAAGTCGAATGCGCTCACCCGGTCGGATGCCACGACGAGGATGCGCGTATCGGCCGGATCCTCCGAGGCGTACAGGTCTCGGACCTTGCCGGAGTAGAGGTGCCGCCAGCCGGGGATGCTCTGTGGTTCGCTCACGCACCCATCTTCCCATCACGCCGATCCCGATGTCGGGCGTGCGTCGATGTCGGGCGTGCGTCGATGTCGGCGCGGAGGAGTAACGTTGCCGGGTGACTTCGACTGAAACGGCTCCCACCGAGACCCGCAGCCCCTGGCCCGCCCTCTGGGCGCTGGTGATCGGCTTCTTCATGATCCTCGTCGACACGACGATCGTGTCGGTGGCGAATCCGGCGATCAAGGCGGCGCTCGACCCCGACACGAACAATCTCGACAACGTGGTGTGGGTGACCAGCGCCTACCTGCTCGCGTACGCCGTGCCGCTGCTGATCACCGGGCGTCTGGGTGACCGATTCGGACCGAAGAACATCTACCTGATCGGACTCGTGATCTTCACGGCGTCCTCGCTGTGGTGCGGACTGTCCTCCAGCCTCGAGGGCCTCATCGCCGCCCGCGCCGTGCAGGGCCTCGGTGCCGCCTTCATGACGCCGCAGACGATGGCCGTGATCACCCGCACGTTCCCGCCTCAGCGCCGCGGTGCGGCGATGGGCCTGTGGGGCGCGACCGCGGGCGTCGCGACGCTCGTCGGCCCGCTGCTCGGCGGCCTGCTCGTCGACGGCCTCGGCTGGGAGTGGATCTTCTTCATCAACGTGCCGGTCGGCGTCATCGGCTTCATCGCCGCGGCGATCCTCGTGCCGAAGCTGCCCACGCATCCGCACCGCTTCGACTATGTCGGAGTCGTGCTCAGCGCAGCCTCGCTGTTCCTCATCGTGTTCGGCCTGCAGGAGGGCGAGAAGTACGACTGGGGCACCATCACCGGGCCCATCTCGGTGTGGGGTCTGATCGGCACCGGCATCGTGCTGCTGGTGCTGTTCGTGCTGCAGCAGTGGAAGACCCGCAGCGAGGCGCTCGTGCCGCTCGAGCTGTTCCGCGACCGCAACTTCTCGGCCTCCAACCTCGGCATCGCCGCCGTCGGCTTCACCGTGACCAGCATGTCGCTGCCGTTCATGTTCTTCCTGCAGCTGGCGCGCGGACTCACCCCCACCGAGGCTGCGCTGCTGATGATCCCGATGGCGGTCATCTCCGGAGTGCTCGCCCCCTTCGCCGGTTCGCTGCTGGATCGGATCGACCCGCGATTCATCCTCATCCCCGGCCTGGTGTGCGTCGCCGGCGGTGTGCTGTGGAACGCCTCGCTGATGAACATCGACACCCCGACCTGGATGTTCCTGCTGCCCTCCGCTCTGCTGGGCATCGGCAACGCCGGCATGTGGGGCCCGCTCGCCACCGAGGCCACCCGCAACCTGCCTCCGCGCCAGGCCGGCGCCGGCGCGGGCATCTACAACACCACGCGCACCATCGGCTCGGTGGTCGGCTCGTCGGCGATCGCCGCGTTCATGCAGGCCCGCCTCGAGGCCAACCTGCCGGGTCTCGATGAGGCGCCGGCCGGTCTCGGCGGTGGGGGAGCGATGCCGGATGCCGTGGCCGAGGGCTTCTCGGCCGGCATGGCGCAGTCGATGCTGCTGCCCGCCGGGATCATGGTGATCGCCCTCATCGCGGCGCTGTTCATCCGCAGGCACCGCCCGCAGCAGGCCGACTGATCTCCGCGCCGCGCCTCCGGGATCCGGAGATTCGTCCGAGTTCCGGAAGTACGAGGATCCAGCATCCGGATCCGGGGCGGGATGCCGGACTCCGGTCGCTCCGAGCTGGGGATGCCGCCCGGCCGCCGGCTCAGCGGAACAGGGCGATGCCGGCCTGACCGATGAGGGCGAAGATGATGGCCCAGATGATGATCGAGATGACCTGCCAGAGGATCACGGCGTTGCGGTTGGCGCCGAACGACACCATCATCCCCGAGGTGATCTGGCTGGGCAGCACGGTCTGACCGAGCAGGCTCACGCCGGGAACGCCGAAGCGGTCGAACATGCGCTTCACCTTCTGGCGACGCGGCGAGGGGGAGGCCGCGTCTGCATCCGCTCCGCGACGGGCCAGCACCTTCCGACGTGCCGCGTCGGCGAGGAACACGAAGATCAGCATCGAGATCACGTTGCCGACGACGGCGGCGAGCACGGCGATCGGCAGCGGAACTCCGGCGATCGCGCCGATGAGCGTGCCGAAGTACGACTCGATGAAGGGGATCGCCGCAGCGATCATCACCCCGGCCCACTGCAGCCAGAGGGGAAGGGACTGGGTGAAGTCGACGAGTGCGTCCTGCATGATTGCCTCCGAAGGGTGTAAAGCGTGTTTGACATGACAAGCATGCTTGACACCCTCGATGCTGTCAAGTTCGCTTTACATGTCAGCAGGCCTGGCCTACGTTTGAAGGCGTGCAGAGCAGGGTCAGAGAGCTGAGAACCGAGCGCGGTCTGTCGCAGCAGGCGCTCGCGACTGCGGTCGGCGTCTCCCGGCAGACGATCAATGCGATCGAGACCGGCCGCTACGATCCCTCGCTCGCGCTGGCTGTGCACCTGGCACGGCACTTCGGCTCGACCGTTGAGGAGGTCTTCGATGTGGACGCATGACCATGGCGCCGCCGAACCCGCGCCCCGCTCGTGGCCCATGTCGCGTATGAACACCGCGCTCGTGGCAGTGTGCGCCGTGGGTGCGCTGCTCTGCTTCGTGCTCGGCCAGACCATCGCGGCCGTTGCGCTCCTGGTGGGCGCGATCGGGGGAGCGGTGGGTGCCGTCTTCGCCCGCCGCGGCAGCTCGGGCGACCTCGAGCGCGTGAACGCGCTGGAGTACGCCGATGAGCGCGACCGCACGGCGGGAACGAAGGGTCTCGCCGCCGTCGGCGTCATCGCGCTGGTGCTGAGCGCAGTGCAGCTCGTCGTGCATGCCGTCGTCGACACCGACCCGCTGTCGCGCTGGATGGCGATCGCGCTGTACTTCGCCCTGGTCATCAGCTGGTTCGCCGCGAACTGGTACTTCGTGCGCCGCGGCTGAGCTTATCCGGATGCCGGGTGGATCCACCCCGGAGGCGTGGTGTGATGGAGGGATGGTCATCGCACTCGCATCCCCCGCCCTGTCGATGTTCGACTCCTGGTCGCAGACCGTGAGCGAGTTCGGGGACGTGCATATCGACGGCGCGGGTCTCGACCGCGGGCAGGCCGCCGATCGCGCCGCGTGCGAGGCGTTCATCGCGAAGGCGGAGCGGTACGCCGACCCGAAGGCGACGCTGCCTGACGGGCACGTCGCGTGCGACTACTTCTGGATCACCGACGACGGAGAGGTCGTCGGCTTCATCGCCTTCCGCCGCGAGCTGAACGACTGGCTGCGCAGCTACGGCGGGCACGTCGGCTACTCGGTGCGTCCGTCTCGGCGTCGGCAGGGCATCGCCCGCAGAGCTCTCGACCTCGTGCTCGATCGCGCCCGCGCCCAGGGATACGACCGCGTCATGCTCACCTGCGACGACACGAACATCGGCTCGTACCGCACGATCGAAGGTGCTGGTGGCGAGCTCGAGGCTGTGGTCGACGGGTCGGCCGCCGATATGGAGCGGATGCGGCAGTACTGGATCACCCTCTGACCCCAATGTGACCGCGGCCGCCGCTCCGAGATCCGGCAGGCGGCCCGACAACCGGACGTCTGCCGCCCTGGCATCCGGATCTGGGGCGGGATGCCGAATCCCGGGCGTGCCAGACGCCCTCGGCGTGCCGGGCGCGCCGGATCCCGGCCGCGCCGTGAGGGCGCGGCCAGGCATGCCCCCATCGGACGCGGAGGGGAGGGCCCGGCGTCCGGACCCTCCCCTCACGCGTCCCGGCGCCGTGCCGTCAGCGCGTCGAGAACGCCGCGTCGAACGCCGCTGCCGAGGGCTCGTACGACGCCAGCTTCCGCACGAACGACAGTGCCTCCGGCGCCCCGACCAGGCGGTCCATGCCGGCGTCCTCCCACTCGACTGACACCGGACCGGCGTAGCCGATGGCGTTGAGCATCCGGAAGGCATCCTCCCAGGGGACGTCCCCGTGGCCGGTGGAGATGAAGTCCCACCCGCGGCGCGGGTCGGCCCATGGCAGGTGAGAGCCAAGGCGGCCGTTGCGACCGTTGCCGAGTCGCTTCTTCGTGTCCTTGCAGTGCACGTGGTAGATCCGGTCCTTGAAGTCCCACAGGAACGCCACGGGATCGAGATCCTGCCACACCATGTGCGACGGATCCCAGTTGAGCCCGAAGGCCTCGCGGTGACCGATCGCCTCGAGCGTGCGCTGCGTCGTCCAGTAGTCATACGCGATCTCAGACGGGTGCACTTCGTGTGCGAAGCGCACGCCCACCTCGTCGAACACATCCAGGATGGGGTTCCAGCGGTCGGCGAAGTCGCAGTAGCCCGCCTCGATCATCTCGTCGGTCGCAGGCGGGAACATGGCGACGTACTTCCAGATCGACGAGCCCGTGAAGCCGGTCACGGTCTTCACCCCGAGCCTGGCGGCCAGACGCGCCGTGTTCTTCATCTCCTCGGCGGCGCGCTGACGCACGCCCTCGGGGTCGCCATCGCCCCACACGCGATCGGAGAGGATGTTGCGGTGCCGCTCGTCGATCGGGTCGTCGCAGACCGCCTGCCCCTTCAAGTGGTTGGAGATCGTCCAGACCTGGAGGCCGTGGCGCTCGAGGATCGCCTTGCGGGCGGCGATGTAGTCCTCGTCGTCCCAGCGCCAGGGGTCGAGGTGATCGCCCCAGCAGGCGATCTCGAGACCGTCGTAGCCCCACTCGCCCGCGAGCCGGCACACCTCCTCGAAGGGCAGATCGGCCCACTGGCCGGTGAACAGCGTTACTCGTCGTGACATCGTCGTCCTCCTTCTTCCGGCTTCCGCCGGCTGCTCTGATCCGTCTGCCGGCATGGTCCGGCTCAGACCTCGGTCCAGCTCGATCCGCCGGCTGCGCTGCGCTCGACGGCGTCGAGCACGCGCTGCACCCGCAGACCGTCGTCGAAGCTCGGCTCCGGCTGGGCGCCGGCGCTGATCGCCTCGACGAGGTCCTTCACCTGGTGCGAGAAGCCGTGCTCATATCCCAGCATGTGCCCGGCGGGCCACCAGCCGGACAGGTACGGATGCTGGGGCTCGGTCACCAGGATGCGCGTGAAGCCCTGCTCTCCGGCATCCCTCGTCGCGTCGAAGAAACCGAGGGCGTTCATGTCCTCGAGATTCCAGTGCAGGGCACCGCGCTCGCCGGAGACCTCGATCTCGAGGGCGTTCTTGCGCCCCGTTGCAAAACGCGTCGCCTCGAACGATGCGAGCGCGCCCGATTCCAGCCGTGCAGTGAACAGCGCCACATCGTCGACGGTCACGCGGCCGCGGCCGTTCGCCGCCGTGCCGCTGAGACCGACCGACTCCCCCATCAGCGGGCGCTCTAAGACCAGTGTCTCGATGATGCCCGACACGCTGCGCAGCGACTGTCCGGTGACGAACTGGCACAGGTCGATCGCGTGCGCGCCGATGTCGCCGAGCGCGCCTGACCCCGCGCGGTCCTTGTCGAGGCGCCAGGTCATCGGCGCGTCGGCGTCGGCGAGCCAGTCCTGACGGTAGCTCGCTCGCACCTGGCGCACGGCGCCGATGCGTTCCTGCGCGATCATGTCGCGCATGAGCGTGGTGGCGGGAACGCGTCGGTAGGTGAACCCCACCATCGACCGGATGCCCGAGGCCGCGGCTCGCGCAGCGGCCTCCGCCATCTGCTCCGCCTCGGCGACGGTGTTCGCCAGCGGCTTCTCGCACAGCACATGCTTGCCTGCGGCCAGGGCCGCGATGGCGATCTCTGCGTGCGAGTCGCCTGGCGTGACGATGTCGACGATGTCGATGTCGTCGCGAGTGATCACATCGCGCCAGTCGGTCGATGTCTCCTCCCACCCCCAGCGAGCGGCGGCCTCGCCTGCGGCGTCGGCGTTGCGTCCGACGAGCGTGGACATCACCGGCTGGGCCGGGAGCGGGAACGCGGCGGGCGCCTGGCGCCAGCCGACAGAGTGGGCGGCGCCCATGAAGCCGTGACCGATCATGGCCACGCGCAGCGGTGCAGACATGTGCACTCCTCCGGGGTGAGGTGGTGGGGCGGCGACCTGCGACGCCCCACCGAGATGGTCAGGACTCGAAGGCGAGTTCGATGAACGCGTCGACGTTGTCCTTGGTCACCACCGGAGCGTCCAGCACGATGCGGTACGGCACGCTGGGCGTGATCAGATCGCTCATGGTCTTGTTCTGGGCGACGAGCCGCGCGAGGGCGATGCCGTCCGCCGCCTGCGTTGACGGGTAGATCACCGTGGCCTTCATGACGCTGTCGTCCTCCTTGATGCGCTCCATCATGTTGACGCTGCCGGCACCGCCGACGAGGAAGAAGTCATCACGGCCGGCGGCGTCGATCGCCGCCATCACGCCGACGCCCTGGTCGTCGTCGTGGTTCCAGATCGCGTCGATCTTCGGGTTCGCCGAGAGCAGCTGCGACGCCGCGCTCTCGCCGCCGGCGACGGTGAAGTCAGCCGCCACGCGAGCCGTCACGTCGAGTCCGCAGTCCTCGAGGGCGTCCTTGAAGCCCTGCGAGCGATCCTGCGTCAGCGGCAGCGAGTCGATCCCGGCGATCTCGGCGACCACGGCGTCCGACTGCCCGTCGAGCTGCTCGCAGATGTAGGTGCCGGCGCTGACGCCCATGCCGTAGTTGTCGCCCAGGATCGTGGCGCGTGAGGCGAACGTGCTCGAGAACTCGCGGTCGACGTTGATGACGGGGATGCCCGCCTCCATCGCCTTCATCGCGACCTCGGTCAGGGCTGCGCCGTCGGTCGGCAGCAGCACGATCGCGTCGACCTTCTCGTTGATGAACTGCTCGACCGCGGCGATTTGCTGGCTGGCGTCGTTGGTGCCCTCCGCCTGGCGCAGTTCGACATCTTCGAAGCCCTCGGCCGCGGCGATGGCACCCGAGTTGATGGCGCCCAACCAGCCGTGATCCGCCTCGGGACCCGACCAGCCGATCACGACGTTGTCGCCCTTGGCGGCGTTCTCGTCGCTCGTGGTGCCCTGACGGTCGGTGCTCTCGCTTTCCGAGCCGTCGCTGGTGCAGCCCGCGAGCAGGCCGACAGCGAGCAGAGCGGCCGCTCCCGTCATGAACGGCCGCAGCCGACGTGTGCGCATGCTGTGCATGTCTTTCCTCCTTGAAATGCGATGCAGTGGTGCGGTGCGCGGGCGGCCCGGATGACGTTCTCAGGGTTGGCTCGTGCACTGCCAGACCTCAACGTAACAGAAGTGCACTCTCAGTGTGTGACTTTTGAATAACAAACGTCAAAAGTCTGATCGCGCTCCGGGATCACCGGAAAGACGCGGGATCCGAGCTCCCGACGGCGTCGGGTGGCGTGGATCGGTCCGTGCCGGTCGTCGTGCTGGTGTGCCCTGGGTGGACATGTTATGTTCCTGATGTGATCGAAGATGACCATTCACCGGCATTACTCAGGATGCACGGTGTGCAGAAGAGCTTCGTCGGCGTCCATGCTTTGAAGGGCGTCGATCTTGACGTGCGCGCAGGGGAGGTGCATTGCCTGCTCGGCCAGAACGGTGCGGGCAAGTCCACCCTGATCAAGACGCTCGCGGGCGTGCACCAACCCGACGCGGGGCGGATCGAGTGGATGGGCGAGACGGTCGACGTCTCCGACCCTCAGACGGCGATCTCCCTGGGCATCGCGACGATGTATCAGGAGCTCGACGTGGTCGACGGCCTCACCGTCGCCGAGAACGTCTTCCTCGGGCACGAGTTCGATCGCTTCGGAATCACTCGTCGACGCGAGCTGACACGCGAGACCCAGCGCCTGCTCCAGCGGCTGGGCCATGGCCGCATGTCTCCGCACGCCGAGGTCGGGTCGCTCAGCGCCGCCGAGAAGCAGATCGTCAGCATGGCACGAGCGCTCTCGCATGACACGAAGCTGATCGTCATGGACGAGCCCTCGGCTGTGCTCGACAGCGAAGAGGTGCGCAACCTCTTCGCCGTCATCGCCGAGCTCACCTCGCAGGGCATCGCCGTGGTCTACATCACCCACCGCCTCGAGGAGATCCGCGCGATCGGCGACCGCATCACGGTTCTCAAAGACGGTGCCACGGTGGCCAACGACCTCCCGGCCAAGGACACGAGCACCGTCGAGCTGATCCGCCATATGACGGGTCGCACCGTGGAGAACGTGTTCCCGCCCGCGATACCTGTCGCCGACGACGCTCCCGTGCTGCTGTCGGTCGACGGTCTCGGGCTCGAGGGAGTGTTCGACGACGTCTCGTTCTCGGTGCGCGCTGGCGAGATCGTGGGTCTCGCCGGCCTCGTGGGGTCCGGGCGGAGCGAGATCCTGGAGACGGTGTACGGAGCGCGCCGCGCGACGGCGGGCACGGTGACCGTCGACGGCACGCGGATCCCGCGCGGCTCGGTCGCAGCCGCCGTCTCGGCGGGACTCGGGCTGAGCCCGGAAGAGCGCAAGTCGCAGGGACTCGTGCTCGGGGAGCCGATCTTCAAGAACATCACCCTCTCGTCGTTCGCGCGCCTCGCGAAAGCGGGCTGGCTGGACGAAAGGCGCGAGATCAGCATCGCGGACGAGCAGATCGCCGCGCTCGACCTCCGGCCCGCCGATCCCGAGCGTCCTGCCGCGACGCTGTCCGGTGGGAACCAGCAGAAGATCCTGCTCGCCCGTTGGCTCGTGCACGGCAGCCGTGTCCTGCTGCTCGACGAGCCCACCCGCGGTGTGGATGTCGGCGCACGGGCCGAGATCTACGCCCTCATCCGCCGACTCGCCGCCGCAGGCGACGCGATCGTCGTCGTGTCCAGCGAGATCGAGGAGGTGCTCGGCCTGGCCGACACCGTGCTCGTCGTCGGCGACGGCCATGTGCTGGACGCCCTTCCCGCATCCCAGATCGATGAGCACGGCGTGCTCGACCTCGTCATGAAAGGGGCAGCCGCGTGAGCGCCCAGCCTTCGGCCGCGGAGACGGCCCGACCGAACACCGACCCGCGCACGTCGCCGCTTAGCCGCCTGATGGCGAGTTCGGCGGGACGCAACCTCGGTCTGGTGCTCGCCCTCATCCTGCTCGTCGTCGTCGGCGCTCTCACCTCGCCGAACTTCGCCAACTTCGACAACGCCCTGGTGATCCTGCGGCAGGCGTCGATCGTCGGCGTCGTGAGCGTCGGGGCCACCTTCGTCATCATCGCCGGCGGCATCGACCTCTCGGTGGGCGCGGTCATGGCGCTGTCGTCGGTCGTCGCCTCGCTGGCCGCCGTGCAGACGGCTGCCAAGGGCAGCCACTGGATCGTCACGGTGCTCGTCGCCGTCGTGGTGGCGCTGGCGGCGGGCATCATCAACGGCGTCGTGATCGCGTATGGCAAGGTCATCGCCTTCATGGCCACGCTCGCCATGCTGGTCGGCGCACGCGGACTGGCGGAGATCCTCGCCAACAACCGCACCCTCGTCATCTCCGACCGCAACTTCGTGAAAGCGCTCAACGCCGACATCCTCGGCATCGACATGCTGATCTGGATCTTCGCGGTGGTGGCCGTGCTCGGCTGGCTGCTGCTGAACCGCACGACTTTCGGGCGGCGCACGGTCGCGATCGGCGGCAACGCCGAAGCCGCGCGGCTGGCCGGGATCAAGGTCAAGCGCCACACGGTGTGGCTGTACGCGCTGGCTGGTCTCACCGTCGGCATCGGCGCGGTGATGATCATGGGGCGCACCACCGCGGGCACCTCGACTCACGGCACTCTGCTCGAGCTGGACGTGATCGCCGCCGTGGTCGTCGGCGGCACCCTGCTGATCGGGGGCCGAGGCACCATCGTGGGCACCGTTCTGGGCGTGCTGATCTTCGCCACCCTCACCAACGTGTTCGTGCAGAACAACCTCAGCTCGTCGATGCAGTCCGTGACCAAGGGCGTGATCATCGTCATCGCCGTGCTGCTGCAGCAGCGGTTCGCCGTCAAGCGTGTCGGCCGCTCCACCTGACGTCCAGTGGCTCGGGTTGCGGCGCGCTCGCCGCGTAGACTTCGCCTTCTAGGGTCGGCCATCGACAGCCGTCGTGACGCGAAGCGCCGACGGAGATGCACAGGGAGATGAATGGGTTCGAATGTGAGTTCAGTCGGCGTCGGCGAGCTGTTCCAGCTGCTGCGCGACGGGATGCCTCGGACGCGCGCTCAGCTGGCGAAGGCCACCGGGCTGGCGCGTACGACCGTCGCTGCCCGCGTCGATGAGCTCATGCAGGCCGGTCTGATCACTGCCGTCGCCGACGCAACCTCCACCGGCGGACGTCCGCCGTCGCAGTTCGCACTCAACCCCGCGGCCAAGGTCGTGCTGGCCGTCGACATCGGCGCTTCGCACACCACGGTGGCGGTCTCCGACCTCGCCGGGGGCATCCTCTCTGAGCGCACCGGTCAGATCGAGGTGGCGCAGGGGCCCGAGGCGGTGCTCACCTGGGTGTCCGAGACGGCGCTCGCGCTGATGAGCGAATCGGGCCTCCGGAAGGATCGCATCGCCGCAGTGGGCATGGGCGTGCCGGGCCCGGTCGAGTATCCGGCCGGGCGCCCCACCAACCCGCCCATCATGCCCGGGTGGGATCGGTTCGATGTGCCGGGGTGGGTGCAGCAGCATCTGCAGGTGCCCGTGCTCGTCGACAACGACGTGAACATCTCGGCGCTCGGCGAGCGATCAGTGGCCTGGCCCAAGGCCGACCACCTCATCTTCGTGAAGGTCGCCACCGGAATCGGAGCCGGCATCGTCTCCGACGGCCGGTTGCTGCGCGGCGCCCAGGGCATCGCCGGCGACATCGGCCACGTGCGCGTGGCTCGCGGATCAGACGTGCCCTGCCAGTGCGGCAACCGCGGCTGCCTCGAGGCGCTCGCCTCCGGCCCGGCGATCGCGCGAGCGCTGACGGCGCTCGGGGTACCCGCCCGCTCGGGAGCCGATGTCGTCGAGCTCGTCAAGGCCGGCAACCTCGAGGCGATCCAGGCCGTGCGCCAGGCGGGACGCGATATCGGCGAGGTGCTCACCGCGTCGGTGAGCCTGCTGAATCCGTCGGTGATCTCCATCGGCGGAGCCATGGCCCGCGTTGGGGAGCACCTCATCGCCGGGGTGCGCGAGGTCGTCTACACACGCTCGACGCCGCTGGCGACCGAGCACCTCACGATCGCCCCCGCAGCCACGGCCGGTCGTGCGGCCGTGATCGGAGCGAGCATGCTCGCGGTCGAGCACGCGCTGTCGCCGGCGATCCTGCCGCAGAGCTTCGCTCTGAACGGCTGACAGTCACCACGGCGGAGAGAGCGGATGCCGGAGCGCCGGTGAACTGCGCGAGGGCGCGTCGGCTACTCCGCGACGCGCGCCGCGATGTCGTGACGGTAGTGCGCGCCGTCGAGCGAGATGCGGCCGATCGCCTCGTAGGCCCTGGCGCGGGCATCCGCGAAGTCGGAACCGGTCGCGACGACGTTCAGCACCCGCCCGCCGGTCGCGATGAGCGACCCGCCGGGGGCGTCGGAGGCGCCGGTCGCGGCGTGCACGATCGAGACGCCGTCGACGGATGCCGCATCGGCCAGCCCCTCGATCATGCGGCCCGTCTGCGGCGCCTCGGGGTAGCCCTCGCTGGCCAGCACGACGGTGATCGCGACGTCGGACGAGAACTCGGGCTGCGGCTCGTCCTCGAGGGTTCCGGATGCCGCCGAGAGAAGCAGCCGCGACAGGGGGGTGCGCAGACGGGGCAGTACGACCTGCGTCTCGGGGTCGCCGAAGCGCGCATTGAACTCGATCACGCGCACGCCCGCGGGCGTGAGGATGAGACCCGCGTACAGCAGGCCGATGAACGGTGTGCCCTCGGCGTCGAGCTGACGCACCACGGGCATGGCGACGGTCTCGGTCACCTCGGCGACGAACGCCTCGACGCTGCCGAAGTCATCGGCCAGCCAGGGCAGCGGCGAGTACGCGCCCATGCCGCCGGTGTTGGGTCCGCCGTCGCCGTCGAGCGCGCGCTTGAAGTCCTGCGCGGGGCTGAGCGCGCGCACGGTGTCGCCGTCACTCAGGAAGAAGAGCGACACCTCGGGCCCGGTGAGGAACTCCTCGATCAGCACGGGCCCTGCGGGCAGGTAGTGCTCGGCGTGGGCGAGCGCCTCTGCGCGGTCGGCGGTCACGATGACGCCCTTGCCCGCGGCCAGACCGTCAGCCTTGACCACGTGCGGGGCGCCGAGCTCGTCGAAGGCGGCTTCGACCTCAGCGGTCTTCGATGCGCGCACGGCGCGCCCGGTGGGCACGCCCGCGGCATCCATGATCCGCTTGGCGAACGCCTTCGAACCCTCCAGCTGCGCCGCAGCGCGACCAGGGCCGAACACCGGGATGCCGCGCTCACGCAGCACATCCGCGACCCCGGCGACGAGAGGCGCCTCGGGGCCCACGACGACGAGGTCGATGCCCCGCTCGTTCGCGAAGGTGGCGACCGCGGCACCGTCGAGCTGATCGAGGTCGACGAGGGTGGCGTCCTGGGCGATTCCGGCGTTGCCGGGGGCGGCGAAGATCTCGTGGTCGGCCTCTTCGGACCGCAGGGAGAGGATGATCGCGTGCTCGCGCGCGCCCGAGCCGAGGACGAGGATCTTCATGCCGCCAGCCTACCGGCGGGAAACGGAACCGATCAGACGATGACCGGCCGCTCGACGGCGCGATCCCAGGGCTGTGCCCAGCCGGTCGCTTCGAACAGCGCATCGAGGATGCCGGCGGTGAAACCCCACACGATCGTGCCATCTACGTCGAACGCCGGGCCCTTGTACGTGTAGCCGTCGCGGCGCAGTACCGAGGTGAAGCGATTGGCCGGATCGACGAGCTGCGCGACCGGCACGCGGAAGACCTCGACCGTCTCGGCGTGATCGACGGCAGCGACGCGTGACGGCTCTCGCCACCAGGCGAGCACCGGCGTGACGAGGAAGCTGCTCACCGCGAGCGGGATCTCGGGGAGCGCCGCGAGCACCTCGACGCCCTGCGGATCGAGGCCGGTCTCCTCCTGCGCCTCGCGCAGTGCCGTGGCGACAGCATCGGCATCCTGCTTCTCATATCCGCCGCCCGGGAATGACACCTGCCCCGGATGCGAAGACAGCGTCGCTGCGCGACGCTGCAGCAGCACGTCGAGATCGGCGGACACCGTCTCGTCATCGGTGCCGGCCGGGATGCTGTCGAGCCGGCCGAACAGGATGAGCACGGATGCCGGCCACGCGTCGTCGCCTGACATCGGGAAGCGTGGCGTCCACTCGCGCGCGCGCTCGGCGGCCGCGAGCAGCTCGGCGCGTGCGCCGCGCATCTCCTCAGCAGAACCAGTCATCGCTGTCGAGCCTACGTGCGTCGTCTGCCGGCCGTCGCGTGCACCTCACGTCGACAGCACGGGACCTCGACGAGTGAGCGCCTCGTTCACGCGAAGAAGCAGTGCGCTCGGCGAGGTCCCGTGCTCTCGGCGGAAGAGGAAGTAGCCTGGGGGCATGCCCGCCCGGAGGATCGACACGGCCGCTGGACGCGACGCGCTCTCCGCAGTCGCCGCGGGTGGGGCTGCCCGAACGGTCACGGCGCTGGCGGTGCGTTATCTGCTGCAGCTGCTCGACGAGAAGGCGCCGGGCAACAGCGTCGAGGTGCGGGTGCCGCCGTTCGGCGCGGTGCAGGTCGTGCAGGGACCGCGTCACACCAGAGGAACCCCGCCGAACGTGGTCGAGATGGATGCCGCGACGTGGATCGCGCTGGCGACCGGGGCGGAGCACTGGACGGATGCCGTGGCCGCCTGCCGCGTGACGGCATCCGGCACCCGCGCAGATCTCTCCGACCTGCTGCCGCTGCGCCCCTGACGACCGGCGGATAGGGTCTGAGCCATGAAGCACATCCTCGCGGCTTCGCTCGCCGCGCTCGCCGCGCTTGCACTCACCGGCTGCACGGCCGCCGAGCCGCCGGGTTCTGCGGCCGTCCAGCAGTGGCTCGACGAGCAGGACCGGGCGAGCGCCGGTTCCGGGGCGTTCATGTCCGGCCTCGCCTCGACGAGCGAGACCGCCGACGCCGCCACGAAGGAGGGCCGGCAGGAGGGCGTGCGCATCGAGATGGACGAGTCCGAGAGGATCTCCACGATCGAATTCACCTGCTTCGGCGCCGAGACGATGGATGCCCGAGTGTCGGTCGAGAGCTCATCCTCCGCCGAGGCGAGCGTGCACAAGGTGCGCTGCGACGCCGGCCCGGAGACGATCGACACCCAGGATGCTCCGGTGAGCGCCGTCACGATCAACGGGGTCAATGCCGACGGCTTCGGAGCGTGGGCGGCGAGCTTCCGCTGATCCCGCCACCGCACAGCCTGCGCGTGGGACAATAGGAGCATGTCCGGAACAGCCAGCCACTCCACGGTCGAAGCGACGATCCGCCCCGTGCCGCGCTACGGCGTGTTCATGGTGACGGGCGCCGTGCTGGGGATCATCGTCGCCGGCATCCTGACGCTGCTCGGGTCGTACGAGCCGTCTGACGTGCTCGGCGTGGTCTACCCGCCCGGACAGGTGTTCGGCTTCGCGCTGCTGTGGACCGTGCCGATCGGCGTCGCGCTCGGCGGCATCGTCGCGGTCGGCCTCGACCGTGCTGGTCGCAAGCACGCGCGCGTCGTGACCGTCGCACACGAGCGAGTCGTCGAGGACGACGAGCAGGCCTGAGCCGAGCAGAGGACGACGAGCAGGCCTAGGCGAGCTCGGCGATCACCGGTCGCATCGCGGCGTCGAACGCCACGACGTCACGACGCAGTCCATCGGTGACGGCGACGCTCAGCGAGCCGATCCACCAGATGCCGCGCTGCGTGAACGGCAGCACCTGCACGTTCAGCTCGAACGAATGCGCACGGCGACCGATATCGCGCTCGAACTCGGCGATCGCACTGGCGTAGGCGCGGTAGGCGCCGCCGGAGGAGCTGACCGAGTCGACGTATCTGTTGTGCGCACGCTGCGCGTAGTGCAGCACCGTCTGCGCATGCGGGATGATCGCGGCGCGCAGATCCTCTGCGCCGGTCGTGGGCAGGGCGATGAGGGTGTCGAAGCCCTCCACGAGGTCGAGCGGCACCTCGGAGCGGTGCGCACGGGGCTCGACGGTCATGTCCCAGTACTCGCGCCACTGCTTCTCGAGAGCATCGTCCACTTCGGCGGCGTCGGGAGGACGCACCTCGAGTCCGCGCAGCGCCGGCAGATCCTCCGGCGCCCGAATGCCGAGCAGCTGTCGCAGCGCAAGCGCGACGAGCACCGAAGTGCCGGCGTCTTCGCGGATCAGCCACTGCGGCTTGTCGACCATGGCCCCATCGTAGGGTCCTTCGAGATCCTGTGCGCAGCCCTTGCGGCAGGCGCCGCTGCTGCCCTCGCCGTCGCGGCTGGCGCCGAAGGCGGCTGGCCGGAGGCGGTGCGTCAGCGGCGTCGGGAGAGGATGCGGCGATGCAGACGCTCACGGCTGCGCGAAGGCGGACGGGTGGCATCCACCAGCGCCTGCCTGGCTGCGGCGAGGCTGGGGTAGCTGCCGATCCGGCGGCTGTGCCTGTCGTGCACCACGTGGGCGGTGTCGTCGACGGTCACGAAGCCGGCGAACTCGCCGCGGCTCGTCGCGACGAAGACGTCGGCATCGGCCTGACGCCAGGCCAGCTCTGCGGGCGCGGCGTCGGGTGCGGGGTCGTGGTCGGGGATGGGCGCGCTGGAGCGCGCGGAAGTATCGGTACTGCTCATGATCTCTGGTCTGTCTGGCGGGCGGCATGCTGCCGCCTGTGAGTCGGCCGGGGCGCCAGGATCCGCATCGGTGCGGATCGGCCACTCGTGCCCGGTCTGGATGTGTGCGCTGCGCCGGTGAGATACGGCGGAACTTCGCGCAACTACTCATAGTAGCAGACAGTGGCGCCGGATGCCGTGATGGCCGGTCACGAGGGGACGGGTGTCCCTGCGGGCCGGTACGCTGTACAGGTGGCAGACTCCCCCACCAATCCCTATGCTCAGGCCGGTGTCGACACCGCCGCCGGTGATCTCGCCGTCGAACTCATGAAGGCCTCCGTGCGCGCGACGCACGGGCCCGAGGTGCTCGGGGGTGTCGGCGGCTTCGCGGGCATGTTCGACGCCAGCGCGCTGCTCGGCTACCGGCGTCCGCTGCTGGCCAGCAGCACCGATGGCGTGGGCACGAAGGTCGCCATCGCGCAGGCCATCGACAAGCACGACACGATCGGGCAGGACCTCGTCGGCATGGTCGTCGACGACATCGTCGTGGTCGGCGCCAAGCCGCTGTTCATGACCGACTACATCGCCTGCGGCAAGGTCGTCCCCGAGCGCATCGCGGCCATCGTGCGCGGCATCGCAGAGGCGTGCTCGGCGACCGGCACCGCCCTGGTCGGCGGCGAGACCGCTGAGCACCCGGGGCTCCTCGGCCCGCGCGACTACGACGTCGCAGGCGCGGCGACCGGAGTCGTCGAGGCGGATGCCCTGCTCGGCGCGCACCTGGTGCAGGACGGCGACGCCGTGATCGCGCTCGGATCGAGCGGACTGCACTCGAACGGCTACTCGCTCGTGCGGCACATCGTGGCGAACGCGGGCATCGGATACGGAGACAACGCCGCTGACCTCGGCAGCACGTGGGGCGAGGCCCTGCTCGAGCCGACGCGGCTGTACACGACGCCGCTGCTCAAGCTCATCGAGACCCTCCCCGGCGCGGTGCACTCGCTGAGCCATGTGACCGGCGGCGGCATCGCCGCCAACCTCGCGCGTGTTCTGCCGCAGGGCAGCTGGGCAGAGGTCGACCGCTCGACGTGGACCCCGAGCCCGGTGTTCCGGGTGCTGGCCGACATCGCCGGCACGCCGATCGTCGACACCGAGGGCACCTGGAACCTCGGCATCGGATTCCTCGCGGTGGTCGCCGCGGAGCAGAAGGATGCCGCGGTCGCCGCCATCGGCGCGCAGGGCATCGCCGCCTGGCAGGTCGCGACCGTGCACACGGGCTCGCGCCCAGAGGGCCATTTCGAAGAGGGCGCCAAGGGCGTCGACGGCGGAGCAGTGCGCCTGGTGGGCGCATACGCGGACGGAGCGAAGTAACACCCATGTGCGGCATCGTCGGAATGGTCGGCAACGGACCGGTCAACCAGGACATCTACGACGCCCTGCTGCTGCTGCAGCATCGCGGGCAGGATGCTACGGGCATCGCGACCGCAGAGCCGAACGGCGTCATGCACATGACGAAGGCCGAGGGCATGGTACGCGAGGCGTTCCGCACCCGCGACATGCGTTCTCTGCTGGGCAGCATCGGCCTCGGCCACGTGCGCTACGCCACCAAGGGCACCGCGTCGAGCGAAGAGGAGATGCAGCCCTTCTACGTGAACGCGCCGTACGGCATCGTGCTGATCCACAACGGCAACCTCACGAACACGCGCGAGCTCACGGCGGAGATGGCGGATCGCTACCGCCGTCACCTGAACTCGTCGAGCGACACCGAGCTGCTGCTGAACGTGCTGGCGGGGGAGCTGCAGGCGACGACGTCGTCGGTCGACCTCGACGCCGATCGCATCTTCGACGCCGTCGAGCGCACCCATGCGCGCATCGAGGGTGCTTACGCGGTCATCGCGATCATCGCCGGGTACGGTCTGCTCGCCTTCCGCGATCCGTTCGGCATCCGCCCGCTCATCCTCGGCCGCCGTGCTTCGACAGGCTCAGCAACCCAGGAGGGCACTGGCGCGGACGAGTGGGTCGTGACCAGCGAATCGCTCGTGCTCGAGAACGCCGACTACGACATCGTGCGCGAGGTCGAGCCCGGCGAGGCCGTCTTCATCGCCAACGACGGAGAGCTGTTCACCCGCCAGTGCGCTGAGAACGCGCAGCTCGTGCCGTGCGCGTTCGAGTACGTCTACCTCGCCCGGCCCGACTCGGTGATGAACGGCGTCTCGGTGTACGAGTCGCGCCTGCGGATGGGCGACAAGCTCGCCGACACCATCGCCAAGCACGTGCCGCTCGACGAGATCGACGTGGTCATGCCGATCCCCGACTCGTCGCGCCCCTCGGCGATGGAGGTGGCCCGCAAGCTCGGCAAGGAGTATCGCGAGGGCTTCTACAAGAACCGGTACGTCGGGCGCACGTTCATCATGCCGGGCCAGGCGGTGCGCAAGAAGAGCGTGCGTCAGAAGCTCAACGCGATGTCTGCGGAGTTCCGCGGCAAGAACGTGCTGCTCATCGACGATTCGATCGTGCGCGGCACCACCAGCCAGCAGATCATTCAGATGGCCAGGGACGCCGGCGCGAAGTCGGTCATCTTCGCGTCTGCCGCGCCTCCCGTCCGGCACCCGCACGTGTACGGCATCAACATGCCGTCGCGACACGAGCTCATCGCGCACGGACGCACGATCCCGGAGATCGCCGAAGAGCTCGGCTGCGACCGCATCGTCTACCAGGAGGTCGACGACCTGAAGGCGGCGATCATCGAGGGGAGCGACCTCACCGACCTCGACATGAGCTGCTTCGACGGACGGTACGTCACCGGCACCGTCACCCCCGAGTACCTCGCCTGGGTAGAGCAGTCACAGACCTCGTGACGCCGCCGCAGCCGCTCTGGCGCGGCCGGGTGCTCGCCGTCCTCGGCATCCTGCTCTGCGCGTTCTCGCTGCGATCGGCCGTCGCCTCGCTCTCGCCCGTCGTCGACCTGATCGGCGGGGACTTCGAGGTCTCGTCGGCCGTGCTCGGCGTGATCGGCACGCTGCCGCCCGCCTGCTTCGCCGTCTTCGGCATCCTCACCCCGATGCTCGAGCGGATGCTGGGGATCGAGAGACTCACCGTGATCGCGCTGACGGCGATCACCGGCGGTCTCATCGCTCGCGGCTTCGCGACGGACTCCGTCGGGCTGCTGGCCGGGACAGCGGTGATCTTCGCCGGAGTCGGCATGGGGAACATCCTGCTGCCGCCGCTGGTGAAGAAGTTCTTCGCCGACCGCATCGGTCTGATGATGACCGTCTACACGACCGCCATGGCGTTCTCGACCTTCGTGCCCCCGCTGGTCGCGGTGCCGGTGGCGGATGCCTTCGGCTGGCGCTTCTCGATGGGGATGTGGGCCGCCTTCGCCTTCGCGGGAATGATCCCGTGGCTGGTGATGATGGTCCGGCCCGGCGCTCCGGTCGTCTCGGCGGCACGGGTTCGGGAGTCGGCGGACGAGGACACGAGCTTCGCCGCCACCGGCCCGATCGCCACCGCGCCGACGAATCGTCGTCTGTTCGGACGCCTGGCGCGGATCCCCCTGGTGTGGGCGCTGGCGCTGACCTTCGGCACCTCGTCGACGATGGCGTACGTTTCGTTCGCGTGGCTGCCCTCGATCCTCATCGACACTGCCGGGGTGGATGCCGCGACCGCCGGCTTCCTGCTGTCGCTGTGGGCGTTCATCGGCCTGCCCGCGTCGCTCATCGTGCCCGTGCTCGTCGTGCGCTTCCAGGCCACGCGACCGCTGTTCGTGTTCGGATCGCTCTCGGCTCTCACCGGGCTGCTCGGCATCATGCTCGCACCGGCACCCGAGCTGCTGTGGCTCTGGATGAGCCTGTTCGGCATGGTCGGGCTGCTCTTCCCCCTCGCGCTGGTGCTGATCAGCATCCGCTCGCGCACCCCCGAGAGCGCGGTGCTGCTGTCGAGCTTCGTGCAGAGCGCGGGCTACGTGCTCGCCGCGATCTTCCCGGCACTGGTCGGCATCCTGCACGACGCGACGGGAGGGTGGACCATCCCGCTCATCGCGGTCGGCGCGGTGCTCGTGCTCACCTTCCCCGCCGGACTCGTGGCGGGACGTCGCGTCACGGTCGAGGACGAGTGGGAGCGCCGGCACGGCCGCTGGTGAGCTGAGTCCTGTCGGCCATCACGCCGCTGCCTGGACCGACGACGTAGCCCGGTCGACACGACGAAACCCTGGTCGACACGGCGTATGCCGGTCGCCAGGGTTCGCCCTTCGACAGGCTCAGGGACCCAGATGAGAGCGGTCAGGCTCGCTCGAGCTCGTCTTCGTCTTCGTCTGCGTACATGTCCGCCCACTTGTCGACGTACTGATCGTCTGACGTCGGGTGCCCGAGCTCACTCTCCAGCGCAGAGAAGTTCACGTCGGGACTGTACGACTTGAGTTCGCGGGCGATCTTGGTGTGCTTCGCCTTCTGACGGCCACGGCCCATGCGCGAGACCCCCTTTTACGAGTTCAGCAGCGGGCTCATGAAGGACCCGATGATATTCACGGCACCGGCGCGAAGCCGGTAAGAGTAGCATTCAGGATAGCACGCACGCCAGAGCATCCGGCCGTCCTGCGGCCGCCCCGCGGAAGGATCGACATGACGGATTCCACGCCCCGAGCAGCTGAGGAAGCGGCCCAGAACGCGGCCCTGCAGAAAGCGGTGATCGTCGGCATCCAGCCGGGCCAGCCGCCGCATGTCCTCGACGAGGCGCTGCGCTACGCGCGACTGCTGAGCGCACCGCTCGTCGTCGTGCACGTCGACGTGACGCGCTTCGTCACCTATGAAGACCCCGACGGCTACGTGCACTCCGCGCCGATCGACCTGAACCTCGACGCCGGCGCCGCCGAATTCGAGGACGTGCAGCGCGCCGCCGAGCGGACTCTGGCCGATGCGGACGTGCCGTGGACGGCTCGCCAGCTGGTCGGCGACCCGGCCCTGGCGATCAAGCAGCTGGCGGAGAAGCTCGACGCACAGCTGATCGTGGTCGGCACGCGCAAGCGCGGGCTCGGCGAGTCCATCCGCGAGTTCTTCACGGGATCGGTCGCTGCTCGGCTGGCCCACCGGCAGCACCGCTCGGTGCTCGTCGTGCCGCAGGGCGACACGGTGCCCGACGAGCAGAAGGACATCTGGACCGAATAGTCCACGCGACCGGCTCCGCTCGACGGAACGGATTGGCGCGCGTCGTCGCCGGCGAATTCAATGGACAGGTGACCACGCCCTCCCGTCGCGACTTCGCGCTCATGCTGACCGCGCTGCTGCTGCTCGCGGTCAACCTGCGCCTCGCCGTGACGACGGCGTCCGTGCTGCTGCCGCTGCTGATCGACGAGGGCGCGCTGACACCGCAGGCCGCGATCGTCATCCCCGCGGTGCCGACCGCGCTGTTCGCCGTCGGCGGCGTGCTCACGCCGTGGCTGAGCCGCCGCATCGGAGCCGTCGCGGCAGTGACCTGGGCGTCGGTCGCCGTGGCGATCGGGATGCTGACGCGCTTCGTTCCGCACTCGATCGCGATCGGGGAGGGACCGTGCTCGCCATGTCGGGAATCGCGGTCGTCAACGTCATGCTCCCCGCGCTCGTGCGCGCCACGAGCGGCACCCGCATGCGTTCGGTGACCACCGCGTACACCACCGTGCTCTCGGCATCGAGTGCGATCGGAGCCGCCGCCGGGGTGCCGGTCGCGCACGCGCTCGGCTCGGCGACGCTCAGTCTGGGATCCTGGGCCCTGCTCGCGGTTGTGGCGCTGGGCGTCTGGATCGCCGCGGTTCGCGGGCGCGGCATCGACGACGCTCTGGCCGCCCCCGCATCCCAGGGCCGGGTCCCTCTGCCGCGCGGCACCTGGCCGCTCACCGGGTTCTTCGCGCTGCAGGCGCTGCTGGCCTTCGTCGTGATGGGGTGGCTGCCGACGATCGCCGTGGATTCCGGGATCACCCCCGCCCGCGCGGGCGTGCTGCTCGGCATCGTGATCATGGTCAGCATCCCCGCCGGCATGGCCGCCGTGAGCATGGCGCACACGCTGCGCGGGATCCGCATCGGTGTGGTCGGGGTGTCGGTCAGCGCCGCGGCCGGGCTGCTGGGACTCTGGCTGGCGCCGACCGCCGCTCCCGAGCTGTGGAGCGTGCTGATCGGGGCCGGCATGGCGGCTTTCCCGCTGACCCTCGCGCTCATCGCCCGCTCCGGATCCGGCGCCGTCGAGGCGACCCGGGTCTCGGGCGTGGCTCAGGGCGTCGGCTATGCCATCTCGACGATCGGGCCGCTGGGAGCCGGCGCCTGGTACGGCGCGGGCGGCGAGTGGGGTCCGGTGCTGGTCGCCCTGGTGGTGGGGGCGGTGCTGCAGGCGCTGATCGGCCTGGCCCTGGCATCCGCTCCGAAAGCCTCCGATCGGAAGGCCGCCGCACCTCGCGCCTGACGCGCCGACGCCCCGCCCGCCGAAGCGGGAGGGGCGTCGGGTGCAGCGCCGCTACTTCTCGGTGGGCAGTGCGCTCAGGGCACGGGTGACGGCGCGCGCCGCCTCGTCCATCGCGTGCTCCAGATCCGTGACGACGGATGCCGGAAGCGAGCCGCCGCGCGCGACGTGAGTGCGCAGGTCGGTGCGCAGCTGGGCGCGGAACGCGTTGATCGAGGCATCCGCGCGCTGCAGGTGCTCGCGGCTGGTGGCCCGCTCGTCGCTCATCCCCTCGAATCGGGGCCGCGCCTTCGCCGCGCGCTTCTCCTCGTGCGCGGCGGTGGCGAGGTCGGCGCGCAGGCTGCGCATGGCATCCTGCACGCTCTGCCGCACCTCGTTCGCGATCAGCCGCACCGAATCGGCCAGGCCCTGCTCGATGCCGGCGAGGTCGCCCTCGCGGGCGGCGAGCTCGGCACGCCCGGCGTCGGTGATGGCGTAGATCGTGGTGCGGCCGTCGGCGGTCTTGGTGACCAGGCCCTCCTCCTCGAGCTTCGCCAGACGCGGATAGATCGTTCCGGCGCTGGGGGTGTAGGTGCCACCCGTGCGATCGGTGAGCGCCTGGATGATGCCGTAGCCGTGCTGCGGCTCCTCGGCGAGCAGCGACAGCAGGTACAGGCGCAGGTCGCCGTGCGAGAAGACCGCGGGGCTCATGATTCCCACTCCGCGTCATCGGCCACCGACACCCGCGGGCGTCGCAGCACAGTCACTCCGCCCGAGACGGAGTTGGCGCGCACGTCGACGAAGCTGCCGGCCAGCTCGCCGGCCTGGCCGGTGTAGCTGCCGGGCCCACCGCTCGAGCGCTCGACGCCGTCGACCGTGATGCGGCCGGTCATGCTGCGCAGTACGTAGTTCGCGGGGAGGGTCTCGTCGAGCCGCACGGTCGTGCCGCCGGAGACGGTGTTGAGGTTGATGGTGTTCATGTCGCCGACGGCGTCGATGAGGATCGAGCCGGACACGGTGTCGACGGTCGCCTTGCGCATGCTGCCGGTCACCGCGACATCGCCCGAGACGCTGTTGGCGTTGATCGATCCGGTCAGCGCCCGCACCTGCACGTCGCCCGACACGGAGTTCGCGGTGAGGTCACCGGTGATGCCGTCGGCGATGAGGTCGCCCGAGACGGTGTTGAGCTTCGCGTCGTTGCGGATGCCCGAGACGAGCGCACCCGCGCTGACCACGCCCAGCGTGAGCGCGATCGCGCGCGGGACGGCGATGCTGACCTCTGCCTTCGGGCCGCCCGCGCCGAAGTTGCGGAACACGTCGAGGAAGTTGTCCCACCCGATCTGCGGGTGGTCGATCTCGATCTGCGTGCCGTCGGATTCGACGCGCAGATCCTTCACGGTGACACCGCGCACCTCGATGCGGATGCCCGGTTCATCATGCGCGATCACATCCACCTGTCCGCCCACGAGCCCGACTTTGAGGCGCGAGGCGGAGGCGATGTCGATGACGCGTTCTTCGCCCGGGGCGATGAGCCACTTCTCGGTCATGTCATTTCTCCCTAGTGAGCGGATATCGAGATATATCGTGTTGAGGCGAGGCTAACACGATATATCTCGATCTGCACCTGCCAATCAGCTGAACGCCGATTGACCTTGACGCAGCGTCAACTTCTAGCGTGGAGACATCGACAGAGAGGAGGGCGTCATGGACTGGTCGATCCAGGAGATCGCTCGGCTGGCGGGGACGACGAGCCGCACCCTGCGGCACTACGACGACATCGGGCTGCTGCCGCCGTCGCGCCTCGCGCACAACGGATACCGGCACTACGACCAGACGGCGCTGGTGCGCCTGCAGCGCATCCTGCTGCTGCGAGAACTGGGACTCGGGCTGCCGCAGATCGCGGAGGTTCTCAGTCATGCGGGCTCAGGAGCCCAGGCGGAAGCAGCACAGGCATCCGCCCTCGAGACCCACCTCGCGTGGCTGCGCCAGGAGCAGCAGCGGATGCTGCGGCAGATCGCATCGGTCGAGAACACCATCGCGGCATTGAGAGAAGGAGAAGAGATCATGGCCGAGAACATGTTCGACGGCTTCGACCACACGCAGTACAAGGACGAGGTCGAAGCGCGCTGGGGAAGGAAGGCCTACGCCGACAGCGACCGCTGGTGGCGGGGCATGGGCGCCGAGGAGCGCCACGCCTGGCAGCAGCGCGCAGCGGATCTGGCCCGCGACTGGGTGGCCGCCGCGGAGAGCGGCGCCGACCCGGCGTCCGATGAGGCGCAGCGCATCGCGCGCCGTCACGTCGAGTGGCTCACGAGCATCCCCGGCACCCCAGCATCCGTTGCAGGCGGCGATGTGAAGGCATACGTGATCGGCCTCGGCGAGATGTACGTCGCCGACCCGCGCTTCGGCGCCAACTACGCCACGAGCGCAGGCGGCACCGCCGGCGCCGAGTTCGTGCGCGACGCGCTGCGCGTGTACGCCGAGACGAACCTGCAGCCACAGCGGTAATGCAGGAGGTCACCCGGAACACAGGATGCGATGCGACATCCGCTCCTGGGTTTCCGGTTATCTCCTGCGTCTTGCGAGGCGAGTCCGACATCCCGACCGCCGCGGGTAGTCTGGCAAGCACGATGAGCATCACGCGCCGCACTCTGCTCGTCGGCGCCGGGGCGAGCGCCGTCGGACTGCTGCTCGCCGCCTGCACGCCCGAGCCGCAGCCCGCGCCCACCCGCACCAGGACGCCGATGCCGCGACCGACTGCGCCGGACGCGGTGCCCGCGCCGGCCGCCTGGCAGCGCAGCACCTGGGCCGCCGACCCCTACGCGCTCGGGTCGACCAGCTACCTGCCCGCGGGCGTCGATCCCAGCCAACGCGAGCGCCTTGCCGAGGCGGTGCTCGACCGGGTGTTCTTCGCCGGAGAGGCCACTGACACCGCCCACCCCGGCACCGTGGTCGGCGCCGTCGCCGATGCCCGCCGGGCGGCGCTCGCTCTCATCGCGAGTGCGGACGATGCCGAGCGCCTCGCCATCGTGGGAGCGGGGGCTGCCGGAGTGGTCGCGGCCCGGATGCTGGCGGATGCAGGCCACGAGGTCACCCTGTTCGAGGCGCGTGAGCGCCTCGGCGGTCGCATCCTCAGCGTCGACGACGACGAGCAGTGGCCGATTCCGCCGCAGCTCGGCGCGTGGCTGCTCAGCGAAGACGAGCTCGCATCGCTCGACGACCGGCTCGCCGACATGGGCGACCGCACGCTCGAGCTCGACACCCCGACGGCGTGGTCCGCAGAGGGCGAGGCGGACGGCCTGGACGGCGCACCGTTCGCGCAGGCTCTCGAGAAGGCTCAGACCCAGGCGTCCGACGCGCCGATCACCGACGCGCTGACCGCGAACGGCGCGAACCTCGACGACCCGGCGCTCGCGGCCTCTCTCGCCTGGCTGGCCGCGAGGACCGGCGTGGACCCGTCGCGCGCGTCGAGCTGGTACCCCCCGGAGTTCCCGGCCGACGCGGTGCACGGCGCGATCGGGAACCTCGACGCCTTCCTCGAGGAGCAGCTCGAGGACGTGAAGGTCGCGACCGCGTCCCCGGTCGCGCGCATCGCCTACGACGAGCGCGGCGTCAGCCTGCGCCTCGGCACCGGCGAAGCACTCTCGTACGACCGGGTGGTCGTCACCGCACCGATCGGCGTGCTGCAGAAGCAGGGCATCGAGTTCGCACCCGCGCTGCCCTTCTCGCACCGCGGGGCGATCGCGGCACTGGCATCCGGTTTCATCGAGACCGTCTGGATGCGCTTCGATGAGGCGTTCTGGACGACCGAGGCGACCATCTGGCACGTCGTCGGCGGAGACGCGCTGATCCGCACCTGGCTGAACCTGCAGCCGTTCACCGGAGAGCCGGTGCTCGTCGGTCTGGTCGGCGGAGCGGACGCCCAGCAGTTCGCTGAGCTCAGTGAGCGCGATGCGGCGGCTGCTGCCCGAGCCTCGCTCGCGTTCTTCGCAGAGCCGGCAGCGGACGAGGGCTGATCTCACCCCACGGCGGCACCGTCGGGCGCACCTTGCTGAGCAGCACGAGCGCGACCGCGACCGCGGCGAAGATCGCCAGCGCCAGCGCGCAGCTGAGCGCCATCTCACCGAAGCCGGACACCTGTCGCGGGTCGAGGAAGTAGTACGGGTACCAGCCGATCACGCTGCCGCGCCAGATCGTGAAGAGGCCCCACACCACCGGATACAGCAGCACGAACGGCACAACGCGCCATGACGCGGCACGCCGGCCGGGGCCGAACACCCAGGCGACGATGGTCCACGCCGGCAGCACGAAATGCAGCATGACGTCCGACCAGGGCACGGTGATCGGGATGCCGTGCTCGCCGGCCTGCCACACGATGAGAGCGAACGCGAGACCGGCGGTGATCGTCCAGCTGAGCACGAGAGCGCGAGCGGTGGTCAGCCACGCCGGGTCCTCCTCGCGACGCAGCGCGACGACCCCGGCGACGATCGCCAGCACGGCGAACGCCGTGTTCGACTGGATCGTCAGATACGCGAAGAAGTTCGCACCGGCCAGGGTCTGCGAACCCAGACCCCACAGCATCCGGTGCACGAGCGCTGCGATGCACACGGCCGCGGTCATCAGACGCGACCAGCCGAAGATCCTTCGCGTGAGCACTCGAGCGTCGTCCTCCCCAGCCCGGCGGCGTCGGAGCGGAGCCGCGCCACCGCCTCGAGTCTATGCAACTCCGAGCGGGCGACCGCGGCGAGAGCTCGCGGCTAGAGTGGCGCCGTGACCACTCCGACCCCCGCGCGCACCGTGATGCGCCGGGCGGCGCTCGCTGCGGCGGGTGGCGCGGTCGGCACCGCCGCGCGGCTCGGACTCGGGATGCTCATCAGCGACGCCCCCATCGCGGTGCTCGTCGCCAACATCGCAGGAGCGCTGCTGCTCGGCATCCTGACCGCCCGCATCCCCGCCTCCAACCTGCGGATCCTGCTCGGCACCGGGATGCTCGGCGGCTTCACCACCTACAGCGCTTTCGCGGTCGACAGCGTGGAGCTGTGGGCGGGCTCGCCCGCGCTCGCCGGGGGATACATCGCCGCCAGCCTCGCCGGTGGGCTGATGGCCGCCTGGCTCGGGCTGCGGATCGGCGGGTCGCTCGGCCGCAGGACCGCCCCGTGAACCCGCTCGTGTTCGTCCTCGCCGCCGCGTGCGGCGGGCTGGGGGCCGCAGCCCGCTACCTGGTCGACATCGGCGTCGCGCGCGTGAGCCGCTCGCGCTTCCCGTGGGGTGTGATGGTGATCAACATCACCGGCTCCCTGCTGCTGGGATTGGTGGTCGGGATGCTTCCCGCCGCCGCCTTCGTGGTGGGCGCGGGCTTCCTCGGCGGGTACACCACCTTCAGCACCGCGATGGTCGATGCGCTCTCGCTGTGGCGCGATGGGAAGCCGGGCGCGGCGGTCGTGGATGTGGTCGGGATGCTCGTGCTCTCGCTCTCGGCGGCGCTGGTCGGCCTCGGCATCGGCGGTGCCCTGGGCTGAGGCTCTGACCATCAGCCCGTCCTGCCAGTCGCGCCATAGGTTGATGCGCACATAATGTACAGACGTACATCTTCGATGCCCGGGAGGGTCATGAGCGAGCCGTCACGCCGTCGCCGTGACCCCGAGGCGCGCCGTGCGGAGATCATCACCGCGGCCGCTGAGCTGATCCTCGAGGTCGGCGTGAGCGCAGTGACCCACCGTCTGATCGCCGCCCGCGCGGGTGTGCCGCTCGGCGCCACCACCCAGTACTTCGCCACGCTCGACGACCTGCGCTCGCAGGCCCTGCACCACCTGGTCACCGAGGTGGACGCGCACGTCGACGGCATCCGCGTGACCCTCGAGCAGCGCGGCGCGACTCCGGCGGTGCTCACCGAGCTCATCGTCCAGGCGCTCGCCGACGCGCGCGCGCTCGAGGCGGACAGGGCAGTCGTCACGGCAGCCGTCGACGACCCGCAGCTGCGCGCCATCGCGCGGCGCTGGTCGGAGCGGATGACCGGATTCCTCGTCCCCGCCTACGGCATCGAGCGGGCCACCGCGGCAGCCGTCTTCATCGACGGTGTGCTCTGGCACACCCGCATCCACGACCAGACGCTGAACGCGTCCCTCATCGAGAACGCCCTCACGGGCATCCTCGGCACCCATTCCACGACCACGAGCGACTGAAAGAGCACCGCGTGTCGAACCTCGCCATCCTCAGCCTGCGCAACCGCGCACTCATCGCGCTGATCACCATCGTGTCCGCTGTCTTCGGCGGGATCGCGCTCACGAATCTCAAGCAGGAGCTGATCCCCTCGCTCGAGCTGCCCGCGCTGGTGGTCATGAGCACCTACCCCGGTGCGTCACCCGAGGTGGTAGAGAACGACGTCTCCACGCCGATCGAGAACGCCATTCAGGGCGTCCCCGGCCTGGAGTCGAGCAGCGCCACGAGCACGACCAACGCCTCGATCGTGCAGGCGATGTTCGCCTACGGCACTGACCTCGCCACCGCCGAGCAGAAGATGCAGCAGGCGATCAACCGCATCTCGCCGCAGCTGCCCGACGACGTGAGCCCGCAGGTGCTCAGCGTCTCGATCGACGACTTCCCCGTCATCCAGATCGCCGTCACCGGATTCGACGACTCCGAGACCGCGCAGCAGGATCTCGAGACCACCGTGATCCCCGACCTCGAAGACGTCGACGGCGTCAACGCCGCCGAGATCGTCGGCGGCGTCGGCCAGCGCATCACGATCACTCCCGACCGGGCGAAGCTGTTCGCCGCCGGTCAGACGACTCAGTCGATCAGTCAGGCGCTCGAGCAGAACGGCGTGCTGCTGCCGGGCGGCGACATCACCGAGGGCGACCAGACGCTCACCGTGCAGTCGGGTGCGAAGCTCACCTCGGCGGAGGACATCGCCGCCCTCCCGCTGAGCGGCACGGATCTCACGATCGGCGAGGTCGCCGAGGTCACGCAGGTGGCAGACCCCGTCGCGTCGATCTCCCGCGTCGACGGCGAGGATGCACTGTCGATCGCTGTCACCAAGCTGCCCGCGGCGAACACGGTCGAGGTCTCGCAGGGTGTGCTGGCCGCGCTCGACGAGCTCGGCGAGACCTTCCCGGACGCCGAGTTCACCGTCATCTTCGACCAGGCGCCGTACATCCAGCAGTCGATCGAGACGCTCGCCACCGAGGGCCTGCTGGGCCTCGCCTTCGCCGTGATCGTGATCCTCGTCTTCCTGCTGTCGATCCGCTCGACCCTGGTCACCGCGATCTCGATCCCCACCAGCGTGCTGATCACCTTCATCGGGCTGCAGGCGTTCGGCTACTCGCTGAACGTGCTCACCCTCGGTGCGCTCACCATCGCGATCGGCCGCGTCGTCGATGATTCGATCGTCGTGATCGAGAACATCAAGCGGCACTATGTCGAGGGCGCCGACAAGGGGGCGGCGATCCGTCTGGCCGTGCGCGAGGTGGCATCCGCCATCACCGCCTCGACGATCACCACGGTCGCCGTCTTCCTGCCGATCGTGTTCGTCGGCGACATGGTCGGCGAGCTGTTCCGCCCGTTCGCGATGACGGTGACGATCGCGATGGTCGCCTCGCTGCTGGTCGCGCTGACGATCGTGCCGGTGCTGGCCTACTGGTTCCTGCGGCCCGGTAAGCCGCTGCTCGCCGCAGACGGCTCGCGCATCGATCCCGAGCATCCGGATGCCCCGCCCTCGGCCCTGCAGCGGATGTACCGGCCGATCCTCGGCTGGACCCTGAAGCACTCCGTGGTGACCGTCGTGCTCGCCGTGCTCGTGCTCGCCGGCACGCTTGCCGCAGCCCCGCTGATGAAGGTCAACTTCCTCAGCGACTCCGGCCAGAACACCATGACCGTCACGCAGGACATCGGCGAGACCGCGAGTCTCGAGGCTAAGTCGGAGGCGGCGAAGAAGGTCGAGAAGGCCCTCGAGGGCGTCGATGGGATCACGCACGTGCAGGCGTCGATCGGCTCGAGCGGCTCAGCCCTGCGTGACGCGTTCTCGGGCGGCGCTGGCATCACGTACTCGATCCAGACCAGCGACGACGCCGATCAGGAGACGCTGCGCGCCGACGTGCAGAAGAAGGTCGACGACCTCGACGACGCCGGTGAGATCACCGTCGCGGCGAGCTCGGGCGGATTCGGCTCGAGCGACATCGAGGTCACCGTGACCGCGCCGAACGCCGACGATCTGCAGACCGGCACCGACGCCCTGATGAAGGAGCTCGACGGGCGAGACGGCATCGGCCAGGTGACGAGCAACCTGTCGTCCTCGCTGCCGTACATCGCTGTGATCGTCGATCGGGATGCCGCCGCCGCGCGCGGACTCTCGGAGGTCGCGGTCGGCTCGATCGTGTCGGGCACGATGCGTCCGCAGCAGATCGGCTCGGTCGAGGTCGACGACAGCGCGCTCACGGTGTACCTCGTCGACCCCGAGCCGCCGACATCCGTCGACGCCCTCAAGCAGCTCTCGATCCCCACCGCGACCGGACCGGTGCCGCTGCAGGAGCTCGCGACCGTCGAGCAGCGCGAAGGCCCCATCTCGATCTCCACGGAGCAGGGCCGCCGCACCGCCACGATCACCGTGCCGCCGGCATCCGACGACCTCGCCGTCGCCACCGCCTCGGTGTCCGCGGCACTCGACGCGGTCGAGCTGCCCGATGGCACTCGCGCCGAGGTGGGCGGCGTCGCCGAGCAGCAGAGCGAGTCGTTCTCGCAGCTCGGGCTGGCGATGCTCGCGGCGATCCTCATCGTGTACGTGGTGATGGTGGCGACGTTCAAGTCGCTGCGTCAGCCGCTGCTGCTGCTCGTGTCGGTGCCGTTCGCGGCGACCGGGGCGATCCTGCTGCAGATCGCCACCGGCGTGCCGCTGGGTGTGGCCTCGCTGATCGGCGTGCTCATGCTGATCGGCATCGTGGTGACGAACGCGATCGTGCTCGTCGACCTGGTCAACCAGTACCGGTCGAAGGGGCTCACGACCCCCGAGGCGGTGATGGCGGGAGGCGAGAAGCGTCTGCGGCCGATCCTCATGACGGCACTCGCGACGATCTTCGCGCTGACGCCGATGGCGCTCGGCATCACCGGGCACGGCGGGTTCATCTCGCAGCCGCTCGCGATCGTCGTGATCGGCGGACTGGTGTCATCGACCGTGCTGACGCTCATCGTGCTGCCGACGCTCTACAACCTCGTCGAGGGGGCCAAGGAGCGGCGTCACGCGAAGCGGGCCGCACGGGGCGATGGCGACGACCCTCGGCCTCGTCCGAACAGCGACGATGGGGGCGGCCCGGTGCCGGGTGACGAGGGCGCGGCCGTCGATCCAGCCGCGGCTGCGTCCACGTCGTCTGATCCGGAGGCCCAGACGACCTCTGCTGCTCCTCAGACGGCGGCTGCGCCGCCCGCACCGCGGGATACGGCGACGGTGGTCGTGCCGGTTGAGTCGCGCGCGTCCGACTCCATGATGGCCGCCGCAGCAGCGGCGTCTGCGGCGGCGGCAGCCGCGTCGGCCGCCGCCGCTGCGGCATCCGTCTTCGCCACCGCGATCGCGGAGGGCGGAGAGCACCACCCGACCCGCCGCGAACTGCGCTCACGTGGGGCGACGCCGGAGACCGACGTCTGAGGCGGGTGGAGCGTCTCGCGAAACGCAGGAGAACACTCGAAACGCAGGAGCGGATCCGCTGGATCGTCCTGCGTTTCGAGTGAAGTCCGGAGATTCAGGCGAAGCGGATGCCCCACTGCAGAGTCCACGATTCGCCTTCGGCGAGCCGACGCAGGCCGCGGCCGGAGTTGAAGGCATCGGCCGGGGCCGTCATGGGCTCGATCGCCACGGCGAGCGGCTGGCCGGGGTACTTGGTGTTGGTGAACGCCTGCACGTAGTCGAAACCCGGTCCCTGCTGCAGCGTCACGGCGCGCCCGTCCGGGGCGGTGATCGTGGTGCGCACGAAGCCGTCGGCGTCTCGGTGCAGGTTCGCGTACCCGGTGTCGAGCTGCACGTCGCCGAGGCGACGGCCCTCGCGCAGGTCGGTCGCCGACGAGACCGGACTCTCGCCGACGGGCAGCATCCGGTCGTCGGTCTCGAAGTACGTCTCCGCCTGCAGCCGCAGGACGAGATCGCGCGCGTCGACGCCGCCGATGACGAAGAACGGGTGCGTGCCCAGGGCCACCGGGGCGGGGCCGGCCGAGTGGTTGGTGAGGGTGTGCGTGACGTCGATTCCGGCATCCGTCAGCGCGTATGTGACCGATGTCGCGATGAGGTACGGGTATCCGGTCTGCGGCACGATCCTCGCCGCGAGCGTGACGGACTCGTCGGTGTGCTCGGCGATCTCGTACGCCGTGTAGCGCAGCAGCCCGTGGCTGGCGTTGCGGAACTTCGGCTCGCTGATCGACAGCGCACGTTCGGTGTCGCCGTCCTGCCAGACGCCATCTCGGATCCGGTTCGGCCAGGGCGCCAGCACGACGCCAGAGCACGACGGGGTCGGCAGATCGGCCGGGTAGGGAGGCATGATCTCGACCCCGCCGACAGTCAGGTGACGCAGCGAGGCGCCGACCTGCGCGATCTGCGCCGTCACCTCTCCGCGTCGGAGGTGGATCTGGATGCCGGTGGGGGAGCCGATCACATCGTCGAGAGACATGCGGCCATCGTACGGCGGGCACTCTCCCAGCAAAGGGCGGTACTCTGGAAGGAGTCGGCTTCGAGCACCCGCGTCACGCGGTTCTTCCGAGCGCTGTTCATGCTCATTGTGAGCTCAGGGGCCGATGGTTCATAACCATCACATGAATGGCCCCGGTCGACGAACGCTCGGGTATGTCCCACGCGCGCTGATCTCTGTGCCCGCGGAGCGGACGCTGTTCTCGTGTCAGAGACAGTCAGGAAACACCATGCCCAAGAATGGCAAGCCCAAGGGCGGACGCCCGGCGCGCAACTTCGAGCCACGGTACGCGAAGAGCGGACCGTCGTTCCACGAGCGTCACTCCGGCGGACGTCCGTCGCGTGACGGCGATCGTCGGACGGATGCCGGAGAGCGCCGCTCCTTCTCATCGGACGCTCGTGCCGACCGCCGCCCCGGCAGCGTGAGCCCGAAGCACCGTGGCTACCGCCCCGCTGACGCCGAGGGATCGGCGCCGAAGGGACGCTGGTCGGACACCCAGCGCGCCGGCCGCGACGAAGCCCGTTCGATCCGCAACCGCGCGGAATCCGGACGCCGTGAGGCTCCGCACCACCGCGGGGACCGCGACGACCGTCGTGACGGTCGTGGCTTCGACCGCAACGACCGGTTCGGCCGGGATGCCCGTCCGGCGCGTGATGACCGTCAAGGCGGGTTCGACCGCAACGACCGCCAGACGCGGAACGACCGGGGAGGCTTCGAGCGGCGCGGCGGCTTCGATCGCGACGCGCGTCCCGCACGCGATGACCGCGGTGGATACGGTCGCCCCGATCGTTTCGACCGTGATGCCCGTCCGGCGCGGAACAGCCGTTTCGACCGCGACGCTCGTCCGGCGCGCGATGACCGCGGCGGATACGGTCGCCCGGAGCGCGACGCCCGTCCCGCTCGCGACGACCGTCGTGGCAGCTTCGACCGTGACGCCCGTCCGGAACGCGGCAACCGCTTCGACCGTGACGCCCGCCCGGAACGCGGCAACCGCTTCGACCGTGACGCCCGTCCGGAACGCGGCAACCGCTTCGACCGTGACGCGCGTCCGGCACGGGATGACCGCCGCGGCGGATCCGAGCGCAGCGAGCGCCCCCGCTTCGACCGTGACGCCCGTCCCGCGCGGCAGAACCGTGACGACCGTCCCAACCGCAGCGACTGGACCCGTGCTTCGGCAGGCTCAGCAGCCCAGACTCGGCATGAAGAGCAGGTCGATGTCGTGCACGAGCGGCTCGAGGCGGAGGCCGTCCAGGCCACCGAGGTCGCAGATGTGACCTTCGGCGACCTGGGCATCGGCTCGAACATCGTCGAGATTCTGAAGAACATGGGCGCCGAGACGCCGTTCCCGATCCAGGCGGCGACGATCCCCAGCATCCTGCAGGGCCGCGACGTGCTCGGCCGGGGCCGTACGGGCTCAGGCAAGACGATCGCGTTCGGCGCACCCCTCGTCGAGAGCATCCTGCTGTCGCAGAAGGGCACGCGCCGCGAGTTCGGACGCAAGCCCCGCGCCATCATCCTCGCGCCGACCCGCGAACTGGCACTGCAGATCGACCGCACCGTGCAGCCGATCGCGCGCAGCGTGGGCCTGTTCACCACGCAGATCTACGGCGGTGTGCCGCAGGCGCGCCAGGTGGGCGCCCTGAACAAGGGCGTCGACATCATCATCGGCACGCCCGGCCGCATCGAAGACCTCATCGAGCAGCGCAAGCTCGACCTCTCCGAAGTGCGCATCGCCGTGCTCGACGAGGCCGATCACATGGCCGAGCTGGGCTTCGCCGAGCCGGTGCAGCGCATCCTGCGCAAGACCGGAACGGCTCTCCCCGACGGCGCCACCAGCCAGAAGCTGCTGTTCTCGGCCACGCTCGACCGCGAGGTCGCCGCGATCGTCGATGAGTTCCTCGTCGACCCGGCGGTGTACGAGGTCGCCGGCGAGGACCAGGACTCCAGCACCATCGACCACCGCGTGCTCGTCATCGAGCACCGCGATAAGGCCGACGTGCTCACCTCGCTCGTCGACCGCGACGGCCAGACCCTCGTCTTCGCCCGCACCCGCGCCTACGCCGAGATGCTCGCCGAGCAGTTCGAAGACGCCGGCATCGCCGCTGTCTCGCTGCACGGCGATCTGAACCAGGCCAAGCGCACGCGCAACCTGCAGAAGCTGACCGCCGGCAAGGTGCAGGTGCTCGTCGCCACGGATGTCGCCGCCCGCGGCATCCACGTCGACGACATCGACCTCGTCGTGCAGGCCGATGCTCCTGACGAGTACAAGACCTACCTGCACCGTTCGGGTCGCACGGGTCGTGCCGGTCGCTCCGGTCGTGTGGTCACGCTGATCACCCGTCAGCGTCGCCGCCGTATGGAGGACCTGCTGAGCCGCGCCGAGATCGATGCGCCGTTCGAGCCGGCCACCCCCGGCGATGACCTGATCGAGGAGATCGCCGGCCGGATGCCGAGCGAGGCCGAACTCACCGCCTGACCTCGGTCAGAACTCCGAAGAAGCCGCCGGGATGCGACCTGCAAGGGCCGGATCCCGGCGGCTTCTGCATGTTTCTCCGGAGCTGCGAACGCACCTTAGTGTGGACGCATGGGATGGGAGGAGTGGGCCACAGCCGCAAGCACGGTCTGGTTCAGCATCGCTCTGGTGATCAGCGCGCTGGCGGGACTGCAGGGTCGCACGAAGCTCGGCTGGTTCGTGCTCGGCATGATCTTCGGCCCGCTGGCACTGCTCGTCCTGGTGTTCCTCACCAAGCCGCAGGTCAGATCCTTCGAGTAGAACCGGTCGAGTCAGAACAGCATGTCGGACGCGTCGGTGATCGTGCGGACGGATGCCGGAGCCGGGCGCTGCCGCATCCGCCGGCCGCGCATGCTGTCGTTCTCCTCTTCCGAGCGGGCGTCCAGCTCGTGCACGCGCATGAGTGGGCGGATGCGCCGGGCCAGCCACTGACGGTAGGCCTTCGGAGCCTCCACTGAGATGCCGGGGTACAGCCCCCGGTACGACGACAGCAGCTCCGGATGCTCGCGCTCCAGCCACTGGAAGAACCACGGCTTCACGCCCGGGCGCAAGTGCAGCGAGCCGTAGACGACATGATCGGCACCAGATTGCCTGATGCGCCGCAGCGCCTCGTCGATCGACGCGAGCGAATCCGTGAGGTGCGGCAGAACGGGCATCAGGAATACCCCGACGCGGAAGCCCGCGTCGCTGAGCGCGCGCACCGTGTCGAGCCGCGCCTGGGTGCTGGGGGTGCCGGGCTCGATCGCGTGCTGCAGTTCGTCGTCGTACATCGCGATCGACATCTGGATGTCGATCGGCACTCGCTTCCTCGCCTCGACGAGGAGGGGGATGTCGCGGCGGATCAGCGTTCCCTTGGTGAGGATCGACATCGGCGTGCCCGAGTCGGCGAGGGCCGCCACGATGCCCGGCATGAGCCGGTAGCGCCCCTCGGCGCGCTGATACGGGTCGGTGTTCGTGCCGAGGGCGACGGTTTCGTGCTTCCACGACCCGCGTCGCAGCTCGCGCTGCAGCACTTCGACCACGTTCGTCTTGACGACGATCTGCGAATCGAAGTCGGCGCCGCCGTCGAGATCGAGATACTCGTGGGTTCCGCGAGCGAAGCAGTTGTGGCTGACAACGCCATTCGCGATGAAGTCGCCGGTACCCGTCGTGATGTCCACGAGGTTGCGAAGGCCGGGGAGTGGATCGATGCTCACGACCCGAAGATCTGAGACTGTCTTCAACGCGAGGCCGTCGATGTCGACGCGCGGATTCGGGTGACCAATCCCGAAACCCACCAATGTGTTGTTGACGGTCAAGTGCGGGCGTTGGCCCACATGCGCATCCGCCACATGCTTCCAGCCGCGGTCGGTGAGGAACCGGTGATCGCCGCTCGCGACCAGCTCCGTTGCGTCCGCCAGCACCACGCGGTACGCGGGCTTCTGAGTAGACCACTTCGCTTCGACACGCGTCTTCACGTAGCGGCGGTAGGAGCCGCGCCGCTCAGTGCCGATGATCTCATCACCGACGTTCAGCTCTCCGAGCGGGCGCTGGATGCCGTCTGCGCAGAGCACGAGCGTGCTCGGATCCAGGCAGTAGACGCAGGCATGACTGCATCCGCGGTACGGGTTGACCGTCCAGGCGAACGGCATCTTGGAGGCGCCGGGCACGGCGTTCAGCGCAGACTTCGCCAGCACCTCGTGGAAGGTCATTCCGGCGAACTCGGGCGTGGTCACCGAGCGCACGATCCCGCTCCGGCTCTCCAGGCCGGGGAGCGCTTGGGCGTCGACGTCATCGACCGCCTGACCTTGCCATCTCATGCATCCATTCGAACAAAAAGACGGATTTCTGTCAACCGGTCGCCAGACCTTTGTTCGATCAACGCTGATGCGTCCGGTGGGGGACAATGGATCGGTGAACGCCGCGCAGTCCCGACACGTCGCGCGTGAACCGCTCGCCGTGCGGCTCGCCCTGCCGCTCGGTGTGCTGTTCACGGCGATCGCCTCGCTGGCGACCCTGTGCGGCGTGATCGCCGACAGCCCGACGACCCGCGCCGAGCTGCCCGCACCCGCCGCCGCGATGACGATCCCCGCTGTGGAGGTCGATGCCGAGCTGGCAGCGAATCCGTGTGCCGACGGCGCCGTCCGCGCAGCACTCGATGCGGGCGACGACGCGGCCGCCATCGCCGCGTTCGGCGGGGGCGCCGCGTTCCGCGAGGCGATCGTGAAGGGTAATGCCCCGTGCGTCTCACTCTCCGACCCGAACCGGTCGTGGGTGGTCGTCAACAAGCAGCGTCCGCTGGACCCGGTGAGCTTCGCTCCCGCATCCCTCGCAGACATCGGCCTCAGCGCCACCACCCGCTCGAACGAGCTGCGTCCCGAGCCGAAGGGCGCTCTCGAGTCGATGGCGGCCGACGCGAGCGAGGCGGGCGCGGGCACGATCGGGATCAACAACGGCTACCGATCGTTCGGCTTGCAGGAGAGCACCTACGGCGGGCACGTGCGCGAGAAGGGGCAGAGCGGAGCGGATGCCGTGTCGGCCCGCCCTGGCTTCAGCGAGCACCAGAGCGGTCTGGCCTTCGACCTCGTCGCGTGCGACCCGCGCTGCGGCGCCATCGAGACGTTCGGCGCGACGCCCCAGGGCCAGTGGGTCGCGGAGAACGGCTGGCGCTACGGATTCATCGTGCGCTACGAACCCGGACACACCGGCACCACCGGGTACGCACCCGAGCCGTGGCACATCCGCTACATCGGCCCCGAGCTCGCGTGGGCGTATCACGACGGCGGGTTCCACACCCTCGAGGAGTTCTTCGGGCTGCCGCCGGCGCCCGACTACAGCCACTGAGGCGCCGAAGCGCGACATCCCACAAACGCGGAACGCAGTGTCATCGTGTGTGAGACTTGTTCCCACAAGCGACTGTCCGGCGATGTCGTTCCGACCTAGACTCGCCGTGCGAGGACGCACACGATTTCGAGGAGGACGCCATGGAGCGCGACATCTACGAAGAGGATCACGAGGCCTTCCGCGACCTGGTCAAGGACTTCGTCAAGAGGCACGTTTCGAACGAGTCGATCGAGCGCTGGGATGCTGCGGGCGAGGTGGACCGCGAGACCATGCGGGCTGCCGGCGAAGCCGGGATCATCGGTCTCTCCGTCCCCGAGGAGTTCGGCGGCGCGGGCATGCTCCAGGACTACCGCTTCCGAGCGATCGTGAACGAAGAGGTCATCGGCGCCGGCGCCGGCTCGCTGGCGGGCGCCCTCGGCATCCAGGACGACCTGGCCGTGCCCTACCTCGTGCACATGGGCACGCAGGAGCAGAAGGAGAAGTGGCTGCCGCGCATGGCGACCGGCGAGATCCTCGGCGCGCTCGCGATGACCGACCCCGGCGCGGGCAGCGACCTGCGCGGTATCAAGACCAATGCGAAGAAGGTCGACGGCGGGTACATCCTCAACGGGGCCAAGACGTTCATCTCGTCCGGCACGACCGCCGACATCGTCGTCACCTTCGTCAAGACCGGCGAGGGCAACCGCCCTGACGCGTTCAGCCTGCTGATCGTCGAGAAGGGCATGGAGGGCTTCGACCAGGGCAAGAAGCTCAGCAAGATGGGCTTCCACGGCTGGGACACCGCCGAGCTCAGCTTCACCGACGTCTTCGTGCCCGACGAGAACCTCATCAGCGGCAAGGAGGGCCAGGGCTTCATCCAGCTGATGATGAACCTGCCGCTCGAGCGCCTGTCCATCGCCGTATCGGCAGCCGCCGTGATCCAGGCCGCCGTGAAGTGGACCGTCGACTACACGAAGAGCCGCGACGCGTTCGGCGAGCGGATCATCGACTTCCAGAACACCCGCTTCCGCATCGCCGACATGGCGACCACAGCCGACGCGGTGTGGGCGTACGTCGACCGCGGCCTCAGTGCCTACGCCGCCTCGCAGCTCACGGCCGAAGAGGCCGCGCAGCTGAAGTTCTGGGTGACCGAGCGCGAGTGGGAGGTGCTCGACACGGGGGTGCAGCTGCACGGCGGCTACGGCTACATCATGGAGTACCCGATCGCCCGCGCCTTCACCGACGCCCGCGTGCACCGCATCTACGGCGGCACCAACGAGATCATGCGCGAGATCGTCGGCCGTCAGATCGCCGGTAAGCGCTGAGAACAGAGGTCAGCGGGGCTGCCAGGGGAAGGTGAGGGCGAAGGCGACGGCGGATGCCAGCAGCAACCCGGCGATGAACACCGTGTCGCGTCTGCGCCACGGCACGAGGTGCCGCTCGGTTCGGGTGGGATACGCGCCGAAGGCACGGGCATCCATCGACAGAGCGACCCGCTCGGCATGCCGGATGCCGGAGGCGAGAAGCGGCACGATGTATCCCCAACCGCGCACGAGCCGGGCCAGCGGTCGGCGACCGCCGCCCTGGCCGCGCACCCGGTGCGCGGCGCGGATGATCGACAGCTCGTATCCGAACCGCGGAACGAAGCGGTAGGCGGCGAGGGCGGTGTAGCCGATCCGGTACGGCACGCGCAGCTGCTGCACGGTGGCGCGCACGAGGTCGGTTCCGCGAGTGGTGAGGCCGCCGATCAGCGCGAGGGCCAGGATCGCGGCCAGGCGCAGTGCGGTCGCGAGGCCGATCATCAGGGCGCCGGAATGCAGCGTCCAGTCGCCGATCCGCGCCAGGGGCGCCGTGTCGCGGACCTGCTCCGCATCGACCCACACGCCGAAGCCGACGCTGAGCACGGCGATGGTGACCGGCACGCCGAGCAGCAGCACCGCTGCGGTGCGGCGGGTGAGCCGGGCGCCGGTGATCATCATCGCGTAGGCGACGGCGAGGAAGATCGCCGGGGTGAGCAGATCGCGGGTGAACGCGAGCAGCGCCATCGCCGGAACGACGGCGCCGAACTTGGCGAGCGGGTTGATGCCGTGCAGCCAGAAGCGCGCCGGAACGGGGGCGTCGGCGTAGGGGTCGATCGGCGTAGGCTCGGTCGCCGGGGCGGCCGAAGGGCTCGTGGTGGGGGATGCCTGGGCATCCGGTTCGGTCTGCGCGAGCACCTCTGCGGCAGGGCCGGCGGCGATCACCTCGCCGTCGCCGACCAGCACGACATCCGTCGCGTACTCGGCGACCAGCCGTCGGTCGTGCGAGACGATGACGACGGTCGTGCCCGCGTGCTGCAGCTCCTGCAGCATGCCGAGCAGCTCGGCCGCGCGCGCCCTGTCCTGGCCGAACGTCGGCTCGTCGAGCGCGATCACCGCCGGGCGGGTGATCAGCGCGGTGCCGACTGACAGCCGCCGCTTCTCGCCGCCGGACAGCAGGAAGGGATGCACGCGCGCCTTCGCCGTCAGCCCGAAGCGGGCCAGCATGTCGTCGACGCGCTCGTCGATCTCGGCGGCGTCGATCCGCTGCAGGCGCAGACCGTGCGCGAGCTCGTCACGCACGGTTCCCGCGATGAACTGGTGCTCGGGGTTCTGGAAGACGAAGCCGGCGTGCGCGGCGAGCATGCGCGGGGTGGCGCGCCCGGCATCGAGCCCGTCGATCAGCACCGTGCCGCGCGTCGGCGGCACCACTCCGCCGAGCGCCTGAAGCAGGGTGGTCTTCCCCGCGCCGTTCGACCCCATGACGGCGGTGAACGAGCCGCGGGCGATGTCGAGGTGGGGCACGTCGAGCACACGGGCGCCACGCTTGTCGACGCCGAGGCCGCGCACGCTGATCGCCGGGGCGGTGCCGGAAGCGGCGGACGGCAGGCTGTGGTGCCGCGCAGTGTCTCCGGCGGCTGGCATCCGGTCGACAGGCGGCAGCACCCCCAGCTCGCGCAGGGTCTGCGCGTACTGCTGCAGCGTCTGCCCGGCCGGCCCGTCGAGCAGCAGGCGTCCGTCGTGATCAAGCACGATCACGCGAGTGGCGAGGCCGATGGCCGCGTCGACGTCGTGCTCGACGAGCACGATGGCGCGCTCCTCGGCATCCCGGATCAGCTCGCCCAGAGCAGCGTAGACGTCGCGCACGCCCTGCGGGTCGAGGTTGGCGGTCGGCTCGTCGAGCAGGATGACGCGCGAGCGGAGGGCGAGAGCGCACGCGATCGCCAGCCGCTGCCGTCCTCCGCCGGAGAGCAGGTCGGGATTCCAGCGGCGGCGGCTCCAGAGGCCGACGCGGCGCAGCGCCTGCTCGGCGCGGGCGAGCACTTCGGATGCCGGCAGCAGCAGGTTCTCGAGGGCGAAGGCGACCTCATCGAGCACTGTTCCGGTCACGAGCTGCGAGTCGGGGTCCTGGAAGACCATCGACACCGCGGTGCTCAGCTGCGCCACCGGGGTCGTGCGGGTGTCGCGGCCGGACACCTGCACGGACCCGGTCGTCGTCGTGTTCTCGACCGACTGCGGGATCAGGCCGTTCAGAGCGAGGGTGAGAGTCGACTTGCCCGATCCGCTCGGACCGAGCAGCAGCACCACTTCACCCGGATGCACGTCGAACGAGACGTCCTGCAGTGCGGGGTGCGCGGCGCCCTCGTGCGTGACGCTGAGGTCGCACACGCGAAGCAGGGGCGCGGAAGGGCGCACGGGCGGATCCTCTGTGAGCGGGCGGTTCCCTCTAACTTAGCCTGACCTAACCTGCTCGGTGCGTCGGTCCTGGCCGCCGGGTCTCACCGCGGAGCGACGCCGGCTCGCCTGAGCGCGTTCCCGATGGCGATCCCGGCGGCGGTCCATGCGATGGGCCCGAGCACGGCGACGATCAGGTAGCTGACCTGCACCCAGGGCGTGAAGGCGGGCAGATCGACCGCGAGGGCGACCACGAATGCCACGATCACGCCGATGATCGCCGCCGATACGAAGAAGCGCCAGCGCCCCCAGGCGCGGTAGCGGGTGAGAGCGGCCACGCCTTCCTGGATCGCGCCGAAGAGCAGGGCGGTGCCGATGTACCGCATCGCCCACATCGGCGTGAACGCGCTCGAGATGAGGGCCGCGATGACGTGGGTGATCAGCGCCACCATCGGCTTGCGCAGCACCTCCTGCGCGATGATGCCCGGCAGCACGTGCACGCCGAGCACCAGGCCGTACACGAAGGGGGCGGACGCGATCACGACCACGGTGATGAGCCCGGCCACGCCGCCGAGGATGCCTGTGGCGACGCCGATGGCAGCGCAGACGAGAAGGGTGCGCGTGCTCAGCGCGGGTCGGGATGCCACCCCTCCAGGGTATCGGGCGCCACCGACCCCTGCTGCGGTCCGGGCCGGGTATACGGTCCGAGGGCCGAGGTGCCGCGTGCATATGCGGCTGTGGACGGCCGGCCACGATGTCGGCGCCGGTGGCTACGCTGGAGGGATGCGTCCATCGAACTGGGTCCCTGAGCCTGTCGTAGGGCCGTACGAGGACATGCCGTACCCCGACGATCCCTACGACGAGCTCCCACCCGAAGAGCTGGACTGGGTGCCGCCGGAGGCAGGCTGGGAGCCGCCGCTCGACTGGGGCTCGGGCCCGATGATGCCGGCGGCGAGGGTGGCGCGCGCCCAGGCATCCGGCATCGCACCCTCGAGGTTCCCGACGCCGATCGAGGCGCTGCGCACCGTCTTCGGGTACGACGCGTTCCGCGGCGATCAGGCCGCGATCGTCGAGCACGTCGTCGGCGGGGGAGACGCCGTCGTGCTGATGCCCACCGGCGGCGGCAAATCGATCACGTATCAGGTGCCTGCACTCGTGCGCGAGGGCACCGGGCTGGTCATCAGCCCGCTCATCGCGCTCATGCACGACCAGGTCGAGGCGCTGCGCGCGAACGGCGTGCGCGCCGCGTATCTGAATTCGACGCAGGCGCCAGACGAGCGCCGCGAGGTCGAGCGCGCCTATGTCGCCGGCGAGCTCGACCTGATCTACGTCGCCCCCGAGCGGCTGTCGTCGGCGCAGACCACGCAGCTGCTGCAGCGCGGCACGCTCAGCGTGATCGCCATCGACGAGGCGCACTGCGTCTCGCAGTGGGGTCACGACTTCCGGCCCGACTACCTCGCTCTGGGTGACCTCGCAGAGCGGTTCCCCGGTGTGCCGCGAATGGCTCTCACCGCCACGGCGACCCGCGCGACGCACCAGGAGCTCACCGAGCGCCTCGGCCTGCAGCGCGCCGAGCACTTCGTCGCGAGCTTCGACCGCCCGAACATCCAGTATCGGATCGTGCCCAAGGTCGAGGTGCGCCGCCAGCTCGTCGAGTTCATCAGGTCCACCCTTCGACCGGCTCAGGGGTCCAGTTCTCAAGGCTCGGGAATCGTGTACGCCCTCAGCCGCAAGTCCGTGGAGCAGACGGCCGAGCATCTGGTATCCAAGGGATTCGACGCGCTGCCGTACCACGCCGGCCTTCCCGCCGAGGTGCGCGCGGCGAACCAGGCCCGGTTCCTCCGCGAGGACGGTGTGGTCATGGTCGCGACGATCGCCTTCGGCATGGGCATCGACAAGCCTGACGTGCGCTTCGTCGCGCACATCGACCTGCCGAAGTCTGTCGAGGGCTACTACCAGGAGACCGGTCGCGCGGGACGCGACGGCGAGCCCTCGGTCGCGTGGATGGCATACGGGCTGGGTGACGTCGTGCAGCAGCGACGGCTCATCGACCAGAGCCCGGGCGACCGCACCTTCAAGATGCGGATGGGTCAGCACCTCGACGCCATGCTCGCGCTCTGCGAGACCGTCGCCTGCCGGCGGCAGAATCTGCTGCGCTATTTCGGCCAGAGCCTTCCCCAGGCTGGGTTCCTGAGTGAAAGAGGCGGAGCCGAGAGAGTCGAAGGATGCGGCAACTGCGACACGTGCCTCGAGACGCCCGACACCTTCGACGGACTGGTCCCCGCGCAGAAGCTGCTGTCGACGATCGTGCGCCTGAAGCGCGAGCGCAACCAGGCGTTCGGCGCCGGGCACCTGATCGACATCCTGCGCGGAGCCTCGAATGACCGCATCCGCAAGATGCGCCATGAGCAGATCGCCACGTACGGCATCGGCGCCGACCTGTCCGACCAGGACTGGCGCAGCGTCGTGCGGCAGCTCCTGGCGAGGGGCATCCTGGTCGCCCAGGGCGAGTACGGCACGCTCGCCCCGGGCGACGCGGCGTCCGGCGTGCTGCGCGGCGAGACCGCCGTGCCGCTGCGCAAGGACACCATGGGTCGCGTCGGCGGCTCGTCACGTGCGCGCAAGGCGCCGGCATCCGCCGCGGTGGATGCCGGAGACCGCGACCTCTTCGAGGCGCTGCGGGCCTGGCGTGCGGCGACCGCCCGCGAGCAGGGCGTGCCCGCGTACATCGTGTTCGGCGACGCGACGCTGCGCGCACTCGCCGAGCGCCGCCCGACGACCGTGGCGGGTCTGGGCGGTATCAGCGGCATCGGCGAGAAGAAGCGGGACGCCTACGGCGAAGCCGTGCTCGAGGTGATCGCGGCGCACTGAGGTGGGCCGCACGAAATACCGGAGTTCGCTCGGAACACAGGAGCCGATCGGCAGAAGCATCCTGCATTTCGTGCGAGCTCCTGCGATTCGCGAGCGCTGATGGCGCCAGCCTCAGCCGGCGTACTCCTCCGCGTGCACCTGCACGGTCGTCGCCCCCTGCAGCAGCTTCGACACCGGGCAGCGCGCATGCGCGCGAGCCAGCAGATCGGCCGTCTCGTCCAGCGTCAGCCCCTCTGCCGACAGGTACGTGTCGACATGGAACTCGTACCCGGGACCCTCGGAAGCATCGTGCAGCTCGACCTCGATCCGCACCGCCGTGCGGCGTTCACGCTTCACCAGCGCCTGCGCGGTCGCGTTCAGACACGTCGACCAGGCCAGCGCGAGAAGCTGCTCCGGGTTCGAGGCATCCGGGTCAGGATTCGACGCCAGGGGCGAAGCCACCGGCACCTCCATGCCACCCGTCACCCGAGCCGTGCCCGTTCCGCCGTCGCCGTTGATCGCTTCCGTCCGGTACCTGAGGGTCATAGCTCAACTATAATTTGGATCACGTACAGAAAAGGCCGCTCGGCCTGATCAGGGCCGACAGCAGGCCCACCACCCCACCCTGAAAGACGCGATGGCCACCGACCTGCCCGCGATCGTGGAGTTCCGCCATGTCACCAAGCGGTTCCGCCCCGACGCCGACGAGCGCCCAGCACTCGACGACGTGACCCTCAGCATCCGCCCCGGCGAGATCTTCGGCATCATCGGCGAGAGCGGCGCTGGCAAATCGACCCTGCTCGAGCTGATCAACGGCCTCACTCACCCGACGACCGGCGACGTGCTCGTCCGCGACGCCTCGGTCGCGGACCTCGACCGGTCCGGCCTGCGCGCCCTGCGCCGAGACATCGGCGTCGTCTTCCAGGGCGTCCACCTGCTCAGCAACAGCACCGTGCGCGACAACGTGCGCCTGCCGCTGCATCTCGCCGAGCGCAGCGAGAAGCGCCTGGCCCGGCCGCAGCAGCGGGATGCCGTCGACGAGATCCTCTCGTTCGTCGGCCTCTCGCACCGCGCCGATCACTTCCCCGCTCAGCTCTCCGGCGGCGAGCGGCAGCGGGTGGGCCTCGCCCGTGCCCTCGTCTCCAAGCCGCCGCTGCTGCTCTGCGACGAGCCCACCTCCTCGCTCGACGCCTCGACCACGGCCGACGTGCTGCGCGTGCTCGCCGACGCCCGCGACAAGCTGGGCACGACCGTCATCGTCATCACCCACGACCTCGACGTGGTCAAGGCGGTCTGCGACCGCGCCGCGCTGCTCGAGAAGGGCCGCCTGCGCGAGGTCTTCGACATCGACGCGGCGGGCCCTCGGTCGCTGCCGAGCTACTACGAGCAGGTCAAGCGGGAGCTGACGGCATGACCTGGCTCACCGACCTCCTCTCCGAGTACGGCGGCGACCTCGCCGAGTCGATGGCCGAGACCGGGTACATGATGCTCGTCTCGCTGCTCGCGGCCGTGCTCATCGGCCTGCCGCTTGGAACCGTCGTGTACCTCACCGAGCGCGGCGGCATCGCCGAGAATCGCGCAGTCAACACCGTCGCGAATCTCTACATCAACATCGTCCGATCGTTCCCGTTCCTGCTGCTCGTCGTCTTCCTCATCCCGTTCACCCGCGCGATCATCGGCACGAGCTTCGGCACCCAGGCCGCCACCCTGCCCCTCTGCTTCGTCGCCGTCGCGATCTACGCCCGACTCACCGAGCAGATCCTGAGAGAGATCCCCGCCGGCATCTCGAAGGTCGCGGTCGCGTCCGGGGCGACGGTTCCGCAGGCGGTGTTCCGGATGCTGCTGCCCGAGGCCCGCTCGGGACTCGTCTACGCTCTGACCTCTGCCGCGATCAGCCTGCTGTCGTACTCCACCGTGCTGGGCGTGGTCGGCGGCGGCGGCATCGGCGACTTCGCGATGCGCTACGGCTACCAGGTCTACAACGACAACCTCATGTACCTCACGATCGTCATCATCATCGTCTGCGTGCTCGCCATCCAGGCCGTCGGGCACCGCACCTCCGTGCGGCTCGACCACCGCTGAATCCCTGCATCCCGAAACCCCATTGAAACGGAAGACACCATGAACAAGTCACGCCTCGCCTTCGCAGCCGCCGGGCTCGGGCTCGCCCTCGCCGTCACCGCCTGCGCGCCCGCAGCCGAGAAGAAGCCGGATGCCGGTGCCGGTGAGCCCACCGTGCTCAAGGTCGCCGCTGTGCAGGCGCCGATGACCGACGTCGTGAAGGCCGCCGGCGAGGCGATCGACGACGGCTACGAGGTGCAGCTCGTCGAGGTCGCCGACTACATCACCGCGAACACGATCCTGAACAGCGGCGACGTGTACGCGAACTTCTCGCAGCACGTGCCCTATATGGAGACGTTCAACGAGGGCAACGACGCGAGCCTCGTCGGCGTGCAGCCGGTGTACAACTTCGTCATCGCGTTCTACTCGAAGACCCTCGACGACATCGCCGACCTGCCCGACGGCGGCAAGGTCGCCATTCCCGACGACCCGTCCAACACCGGCCGCGCGCTCAAGCTGCTCGCCGCGAACGATGTCATCACGCTCGACCCCGAGGTCGACCCGTATGAGGCCACCGTGAAGGACATCGCCGAGAACCCGAAGAACCTCGAGTTCGTGCAGGTGCCGATCTCATCGCTGAACGCCGCGTACGAAGAGGCCGACCTCGTCTTCCAGTGGCCCTCGCACATCAAGGCGCTCGGACTCACCCCCGACGAAGACGGACTCATCACCGAGCTCGACGACCGTTTCGCGCTCAACCTGGTGGTGCAGAAGAAGGACGCCGAATCCAAGGCGACCAAGGCGCTGAAGAAGGCGTTCACGAGCGACGAGGTGCGCGAGGTCATCGAGGGCAACGGCACCATCAAGACCGCCTGGTGAGGTGCGGTCGCCGTCGCTGACTGTCGCGACGTGACAACGGGAGGCGGGGTCGACACCGGATGGTCTTGTGCCAAGAGCACAGCCGACTTCGCCTCCTGTTGTCGGACTCCTACGGTTGAGGCATCCCTGCTCCTTTCTGAGAGGCACCGCAATGGTCGACGCCGCCATCCGCCCCACAACCCTCGCCGACGCCCGCACCGCGGCCCCCGACACCCGCACGATCGACGTCGATCGCGTGAACGAGCTGCTGATGGGCACCTGGGCCGATATCCGCCGCGAAGCCCGCGAGATGATCAAGGAGCCCGCCTTCTGGCGCGATGACAGCCTCGCGAAGGACGAGCACCGCGAGCGCGTGCTCTCGCAGCTGCACCTGCTGGTCGAGAACGGCGCCGTGCACCGCGCGTTCCCGAAGAAGTTCGGCGGCGAGGAGAACAACGGCGGCAACATCGCCGGCTTCGAGGAGCTGGTCGCCGCAGACCCCAGCCTGCAGATCAAGTCGGGTGTGCAGTGGGGTCTGTTCGGCTCGGCCATCCTGCAGCTTGGCACCGAGCAGCACCACGAGAAGTGGCTGCCCGGGGTGATGGACCTGTCGATCCCCGGCGCCTTCGCGATGACCGAGATCGGCCACGGGTCAGACGTCGCAGCCGTCGGCACGACCGCGACGTACGACCCGCAGGCCGAGGAGTTCGTGATCAACACGCCGTTCCGCGCGGCGACCAAGGAGTACCTTGGCAACGCCGCCCTGCACGGGGTCGCCGCGACGGTGTTCGCGCAGCTGATCACCAATGGCGTCAACCACGGCGTGCACTGCTTCTACGTGCCGCTGCGCGGAGACGACGGCAGCGACCTGCCCGGCATCGGCCGCGAGGACGACGGTCTCAAGGGCGGGCTCAACGGCATCGACAACGGCCGCCTCAGCTTCGACCACGTGCGCATCCCCCGCACCAACCTGCTCAACCGCTACGGCGACGTTTCCGCCGACGGCACCTACTCGAGCGAGATCGAGAGCCCCGGCCGCCGCTTCTTCACCATGCTCGGCACCCTGGTGCAGGGTCGCGTCTCGCTCGATGGCGCGGCGTCCTGGGCATCCGCCCTCGGCCTGCACATCGCGGTCACCTACGCCACCCAGCGCCGGCAGTTCGACGGCGCCAACGGCGAGGAGACGGTGCTGCTCGACTACGGCAAGCACCAGCGCCGCCTGCTGCCGCGCCTCGCGACCACCTACGCGCAGATCTTCGCGCACGATGAGTTCCTGCAGAAGTTCGACGGCGTCTTCTCGGGCCGCACCGACACCCCCGACGACCGCGAAGACCTCGAGACGCTGGCCGCCGTCCTCAAGCCGCTGTCGACCTGGCATGCGCTCGACACCCTGCAGGAGGCCCGTGAGGCCTGCGGCGGCGCCGGCTTCATGTTCGAGAACCGTCTCGTCGGCCTGCGGGCCGACCTCGACATCTACGTCACCTTCGAAGGCGACAACAACATCCTGCTGCAGCTGGTCGGCAAGCGCCTGCTGCAGGACTTCGCCCGCCAGTTCAAGGGGGCGGATGCCCGGACTCTCGCGCGGTACGCCGTCGGGCAGACCGCGGGCAAGGTGTTTCACGGTGCGGGCCTGCGCGCGCTCGGCCAGTCCGTCGCCGACTTCGGCTCGACGGCGCGATCGGTCGAGCTGGGACTGCGTGAGGAGCAGCAGCACGAGCTGCTCACCGAGCGGGTGCAGCAGATGGTCGCCGACATCGCCGGCCGCCTGCGCGCGGCGGGCAAGGACAAGGTGCTCGGCGAGAAGCTGTTCAACGAGAACCAGGCCGAGCTGATCGAGGCCGCACGCGCGCATGGCGAGCTGCTGCAGTGGGAGGCGTTCACCGACGCCATCCGCAAGATCGACGACGCCGACACCCAGCAGGTGCTCACCTGGCTGCGCGACCTGTTCGGCCTGCAGCTGATCGAGAAGCACCTCGCCTGGCACATGATCCACGGCCGCCTGTCGATGCAGCGCGCCGCCGCGGTCTCCAGCTACATCGACCGGCTGTGCGCCCGGCTTCGCCCGCACGCCCTCGAGCTCGTGCAGGCGTTCGGGTACGAGCCCGAGCACGTGCGCGCACCCATCGCGAGCGGAGTCGAGCAGCAGCGTCAGGACGAGGCACGCGCCTACTACGCCGCTCTCGAGGCATCCGGCGAGGCGCCGGTGTCGGAAAAGGCACTGAAGCAGCAGAAGCGCTGACCGTCGGCGCCCCCTTCTGCTGTCGAGGCCCCCTCGCAGTCACGCGACTGCGAGGGGGCCTCGATGCTCAGCGGGGGTGCCGACGCACGCGCTTCCGACCCCGCGGGTAACGTGGCGGCATGGCATCCCTCATCACCGCCGCCGACGGGCGCGCCCGCTGCGCATGGGTCGGCGACGACGCGGAGTACCGGCGCTACCACGATGAGGAATGGGGGCGCCCGCTGCACGGCGACCGCGCGCTGTTCGAGAAGATGGCGCTCGAGGGCTTTCAGGCCGGGCTGAGCTGGATCACGATCCTGCGCAAGCGGCCGCGCTTCCGCGAGGTCTTCGCCGGCTTCGACCCCGCCACGGTCGCCGCTTTCGGCGCCGACGACGTCGAGCGGCTGATGGCGGATGCGGGAATCATCCGCAACCGGGCCAAGATCGACGCCACGATCTCCAACGCCGCACTGGTGCGGGACATGGCCGAGGGCGAGCTGGATGCCCTGATGTGGTCGTACGCGCCGACGGCATCCCGCCCCCGCCCTCGCGAGTTCGCCGAGGTGCCGGCGGTCACGCCCGAGTCGACGGCTTTGAGCAAGGCGCTGCGCGCCCGCGGTTTCCGCTTCGTCGGGCCGACGACCATGTACGCGCTGATGCAGTCGTCGGGCATGGTCGACGACCACGTCGAGGGGTGCTGGCGAGCCGCGTCAGGAAGAGGATGACGGGAGCGCCGTCACGTCGAACTGCACCAGGGCGTCCTGCTCGGGAACGACCGCGACCGCCTGCCGGCGTGCGGAACCGCGCTGCAGCAGGGCGCTGTCGAAGGCTGCGTTGACGGTATACACGCCGGGATAGGCGAGGTAGTCCGCTGCGGGCGTCGTGGGGTCGGTCGAAAGCGTCTCGGCGATACCAGGCACCGTGAACGGCGCCGGTTCCATGCTCGCGAGGCTCCGTACCGCGACGACCGACAGCCACACCGTCAGCGATTGCCGCAGCTCCCACTCCTGCGCTTCGTCGTTCCAGCCGACGGCGAGCGACGAGCTGTGCTGTTCGCCGTCGAGGGTGAAGTCGAACGAGACGCGGCGTGCGTCGCCGTCCGAGCCCGGCTCCAGCTTCGAGGTCTCATCTACGGAGACGTCGGTGATGCGCTGCTCGGCCTTCTCGAGCACGGCCGACGATCTGAGCGTATCGAGATCGCCGAACTCCGAACGGCTCGTCTGCTCGGTCTCGCGCTTGACCGCAGCATCGTCGAGCGCTGCAGCGGCGTCGGCATCCCCTTGGGCGATCGCGCCCAGATACCGTTTCACGAGCGGCACGGGATCCGGGCGTGCCGACGCCCCCGCAGCGCAGCCGCTCAGCGTCAGCATCGTGACGAGCGCGAGCGCGAGCGCGAGCGCCGCGCTCCGATGGGCAGTCCGGCTGCGCACATGGCCGAAGCTCTTCGCAGGACTCATGCAGAAGAGACTAATGCGCCGCGCGATACGCGAAACCCGCCAGCAATGTGGCGGCGTGACCGGGCTGCGGCTCAGAATCCGTGCTGGCCGACGAACGCGCTCAGCACGCCGTCGGTGCCGGTGCCGTCGAGCACGCCTGACATCTGCAGCGTCACCGTGCCGGTGAATCCGTTGGCACCGGGAACGGCGATCTCGAGCGGGTAGGTCCCGCCGAGCGCGGGGATCCGCGGCACCTCGCCGCCATCCGCGAGAGCGCGTGCCGCCAGGAATGCCTCGCTGACGTCGACTCCGTGGATGCGGTACACCGTGTCGGCCGGGAGCCGCTCGACGCCGCTCGCGTCCAGCCCGAACGCGTCTTCCGGAATCACCATGGCGTAGTCGTCGGAACCCAGCTCGTCCTCGCTCGTCCGCCGGAGATCGACGGTGTCCGTGTGCTCGGCGCCCGCCATCTCGTACGTCACAGTCGCGCTGCCGCTCTCGGCGTCGTCTGCCGCAGTCACGTCGTCGACGGAGAGGATCTTCGGCCGGTCCTCGATCAGGTTATAGACGCCCTCGGTCCGGGTGAGCAGCAGCGCGAGCGGCTGCTCGAAATCCACCGCCGGGTAAAGCTCCTCGGCTGCGCCCTCCTCGTCCCCGGCGGCGAGGAGCGCGAAGAAGAGGTTCACCGAGGAGCGCACGCCGTCCTCCGCCGAGAAGAGCTCGACATCGGCCGACGGCGTCGGCGACGGAGGGGATGCCGGCGCGCAGCCGCTCAGAGCCAGCGCCAGCCCCAACGTGGGAACGGTGAGCAGCATCAGACGCTTTCGCAGTGTTTCCGACGACCCCATCCGCGACTCCTCGTCCTCGTGCTTCTTCCGCGTGGTGCAGATTCCGACTCAGGCGGCGCCTCCGACTCTAGAGGAGGCCAGCGGCACTGTCCACGCGGGCGCGCTGCGGCTGTCGGGCCTGCGGATATAATCTTCGCCGGGGGGATCTTCCTGCGCGCACAGACGACGCGACGCGTGTTCTCAGTCGCCCCGAGACATCGTGGAGGAGGGGCCCGTGGCGAAGCGCATCACGTCGTCGCCTCCCGTGCTCGGCGGCTACAGCTACGTGCGTCCACTCGGGTCCGGTGGCTTCGCCGACGTCTTCCTGTACGAGCAGGACATGCCCCGCCGTGTCGCCGCCGTGAAGGTGCTGCTCGCCGATGCGGTCAACCCCGAGGTGCTGCGCACCTTCAACATCGAGGCCGACATCTCGGCGCGGCTCAGCGCGCATCCCAGCATCGTCACCATCTATCAGGCATCCATCTCGGCCGACGGCCGCCCGTACTTCGCGATGGAGTACTGCCCCGACACGATGAGCGCGCGCTACAAGAAGCAGCCGCTCCCGCTCGCTGAGGTTCTCGACACCGGCGTCCGCATCGCCGGCGCGCTGGAGACCGTGCACCGCGCGGGGATGCTGCACCGCGACATCAAGCCCTCGAACATCCTCATCAACTCACTCGGCGCTCCCGTGCTCGCCGACTTCGGCATCGCGGCCGCCGTCATGGACGAGGGGGACGGCGAGACGATCGCGATGTCGGTGCCGTGGAGCTCGCCCGAGGTGCTGCAGGAGAAGGTGTCGGGTTCGGTGCCCAGCGAGGTCTGGAGCCTCGGCGCCACCCTCTACACGCTGCTCGCGGGCCGCAGCCCGTTCGAGCGCGCCGACCGCGGCTCGAACTCGCGAGACCAGCTGACCGACCGCATCATCAAGGCTCGGTACACCGCGGTTCCCGCGCCTGGCATCCCGCCGATCATCGACGACATCTTCGCGACCGCGATGCAGCGCGACCCCGCCAAGAGGTTCGCGAGCATGGCCGACTTCGCCGAGCGGCTGCGCTGGGCTCAGTACGAGCTGGGGATGCATCCGACGGCTTTCGAGGCGGCCTCCGCCGAGTGGGCGGCCGCTGCGCCGGTGAACTTCTCCGACTCCGCACCCCGCGGCGCCGTGATCACGACGGTGGCGCCCGACTCCCGTCGAGCCGCCCGCGCCGCGCAGAACGCCGGCCCGGCTCGGGAGCGGGACGAACTGCCGCAGCCGCGATCGAAGGTCCGCTCACCGCTGGTCGCCGGAGTGATCGGAGCCGTCATCGGCGCGTCGGCCCTCGGCGCGATCGGCGTGGCTGCGCTGTTCCTGACGGGTGTGCTGTGACGGCGTTCGCAGGGCGAAAGCGGACGGATGCCGCGCAGCGGCGGCCCCGAAGCCGCGTGATCGCGGCCGCGGCGGGCATCGCCGCGCTGGCCGTGGTCGTCGTGCTCGCGGTGACTGCTCAGGGGTACGAGTCGCAGGAGGTACCCCGCCTCGAGTCCGCCGTCTGGGTCATGCGCGACAGCGGTCAGTACGCCCGGGTGAACACCGACCTCGCCGAGATCGACACGGTGCGCACCGTCGACGACCCGGAAGCCGTGTGGCAGGACGGCTCATCGGCGGTGCTGTTCGCGCAGGGCAACCGGCAGCGGTGGGATCTGAATCCCGCGAGCCCCGATGACCTGCTCTCCGAATCACCCGCCGAGGGCACGCCCGTCACCTCCGAGCCGACGCCGGCCGGCACCAGGCAGATCACCTCGGCCGGGCCGTACGTCGCCTACCGCACCGACACGGGCCAGGTGTCGGTGAGCACGGTCGAGAAGGGAGCGGGCACCGCGCTGGTCGACCCGTTCGCCGCCGTCGAGGTCGAGGAGGACGAGGAGCCGCCCAGCTACACCGCGGATGCCATCGCGCTCTCACCCGACGGCCTGCTCGCCCTGTACTCCGCCGACGAGGGCGCAGTGCGGCGATTCGACGTGCGCGAGCATCGCTTCCTCGATGACGGGACGGCTGTGCCCGAGGCTCCGGACGGCGGCGACGGATTGGCGATGACGGTCGTCGACGGGCGCTGGGCGCTGCTTCAGGCCTCATCGGGCGAGCTGTGGATCTCCGGGCGCGATCAGCCCATCGAGCTCGAGGTCGGGGACGACGCCGTTCTGCAGACCGGTGCCGCGCGGGGGGACGAACTGGCGGTGGCCGACGCCGACGGTCTGGTCACGGTCGACCTCGGCACCGGGGAGGTGGAGCGCACCGTCGAGGCCAGCGGCGTTCCCGCTGCGCCGGTCGTCGTCGCGGGGAAGACGTACGCGGCCTGGCTCGACACGAACGCCGGAACGCTGTGGAGCGGCGGGAAGACCGTGCCGATGATCGTTCCCGAAGAGACGCTGGAGTCCGCCGCCATCGAGCCGGTCTTCCAGGCGAACGGCGATCGCGCGGTGCTCAGCGAGATCAGCACCGGGCTCATCTGGACGGCTCCCGACGGCGCCCTGATCCCGCTCGAGCAGTGGGCCGTCGAAGACGAGACCGAGCAGAAGGAGGGCACGATCGTCGTCGAGGATGTGGCGGAGCAGATGCCGCCCGTCGCTGTGAACGACGCGTTCGGCGTGCGCTCCGGTGAGCAGGTGATCCTGCCCGTTCTGCTGAACGACCACGACCCGAACAAGAAGGACGTCCTGACGATCGACCCGGCCTCGATCTCTGGACTCTCGGATCCTGCCTTCGGTGACATCTCTCTGGTCGCGAACGGACAGTCGCTGGTGATCGACGTCCGAGCGGGTTCCGGTCAGGCATCCTTCACCTACGCCGTCACCGACGGCGCCGCCACCTCGACGCCTGCGACCGTGACGCTGACCGTCGTCGACCCGGCCTCGAACTCCGCTCCCGTCTGGTGCGGGGTGGAGGCATGCCAGCAGGACTGGCCGACGCCGCAGCTGCTGCCTGGCGGCAGCACGATCGTGTCGGTCCTGTCGGGCTGGGTCGACCCCGAGGGCGACCCGTTCGTGCTCAGCGACGCCTACGAGACCGATTCCTCGGCTCCGGTGATGGTCGTGCCGATGGCCGACGGTCGCGTGGCGATCCGTCACACCGACCCGAACGCCACCGACGCCGTCGTCTCGGTGACCGTCGTCGTCGAGGACGTGCACGGCGAGACCGCCGAGAAGCAGCTCGAGGTGCAGGTGACCGGCAGCGCCGCGCTGCTCGCAGCCCCGGTCGCCCTGACCACACGGGTCGGCGAACTGCAGTCGATCCGGATCTCCGATCACCTCTCCGGCGGGTCGGGGTCGTACCGGCTGGTGGATGCCGTGCAGACCGCGGCCACGGCGCAGGGACTGCAGGTGACCCCGAACGCCGCAGCCGGAACGGTCGACGTGAGCGTCGCCGAACCCGGGCAGTTCGTCGTCACCTACACGGCTCAGGACGCGTCCACCCAGGCGGAGCAGTCGGCTGTCATCCGGATCACGGCGGTCGACGGCTCGTCGGCGCTGAGCATGGCACCGCTCACCGCCTTCGTGCGCGAGGGCGAGGACACCACCGTCGAGGTGCTGAGTGCCGTGCAGAACACGAGTGGCCGGGTGCTCATGCTCTCGGACACGGTCTCCTCCACACCGCAGCTCAACGTGCGCGCCGTCGGCAACGAGAGCATCCGCGTGAACGGCACGACGGAAGACGGCGAGCCGGGCGTGATCGGCAAGGCCACGGTGACCGTCACCGACGGCTCGGGAGCCGCGGTGCAGGGAACGGTGACGGTCTTCCTCGCGCCGCCCTCGACGGTCACGCGGCCGATCGTCTTCCCGGATGCGATCACCGTGCGCGCCGGATCTCTCACCCGCATCAGCGTCGCCGCGAACGACGTCGCCCCCCGCGGCGAACCGCTCGTGGTGCTGCCCGAGGTGACCGGTTCGGGCGAGGCGGGCGAGCTGGTCTTCGCCGACGGCAACGCGCTGCGATACCTTGCGCCGACGACAGCGGGAACATACCGCCTGACGTACTCGATCTCACTCGAGCGCAATCCTTCGCTGTACGACAACGGCGCGGTCACGGTCACCGTCGTGCCCGCGGGCACGAACCGCGCGCCCACCCCCACGACGCTCACAGGGCGGGTGCTGAGCGGCCAGACCGTGTCGCTCCCCGTCTCCGCGACGGGCATGGACAGCGACGGCGATCGGGTGGTGCTCGCAGGCGTCGACCAGCCCGACAAGGGCGCCGGCACCGCGACGATCTCTGCGGCGGGCGACGCCATCGTGTACCGCGCTCCGGCGAATGGGGTCGCCGGAGGCCAGGTGAGCTTCCGCTACAGCGTGCGGGATCCGCAGGGCGAGGTCGGCGAGGGAACGGTGCGCATCGGCGTGCTGGACGCCGACGTCGAGGACTCGGCTCCGATCACCTTCAGCGACTACCTGCGCGTCGAGGCAGGCTCGCGCACGCCCGTCGTGCTGGATCCCCGGTCGAACGATCTCGACCCCGCGCAGGGCGAGCTCGAGCTCGTCGATCTCGTGCCCAACGCTCCGCCCGTGAAGGGCAACCCGCTCTACGACCGTCTCGACGCGCTCATCGACTCCGGCACCTCGCTCAAGGAGGGGCGAGTGATGCTGCGGGCCGGCGACACCGCCGGCACGAACTCGTACTTCTACACCGTCAAGTCGACGAGGACGGGAAGCACGTCGCAGGGCCTCATCGTCATCACCGTGACCGATGGTGCCGTCACCGACCAGCCGAGGGTGGCGGACACGGTGCTCACGGCGCGCGATCGCGGCGACATGGCCGAGAGCGGCATCGACGTCGTCGCCGACCGCGTGAGCTGGCCGTCGGGGGATGCGTCGTCGCTGCGTCTGAGTCTCTGGGGCGATCAGCCGGGATTCTCGGTGCGCGGCAATCGCATCATCGGCGCTGCTCCGGAACAGGGCGGCCTCGTGCCCTTCCGACTCACGGGTACCGGCTCCGGCGGGCGCGACGTGGTGGGCTACGGCTTCCTGCACATCCCGGCATTCGACGACATGCAGGTGCAGCTCAAGCCCGGCGCGACGCCGGTTGTCGTCGATGAGGACGCCTCCGCGACCTTCGCCCTCCGTGACTACGTCGACCTGCCGGCCTCGGATGACATCGAGATCGGATCCGGACAGTTCGGCGTGCAGCGCGCGGCCGCCTCCTGCGCTGCCAAGGGCGACGCCCAGGCCGAGTATCGCGCCGGCCGCGAGGCGCCGTGGTCGGACAGGTGCCTGGTGCCCGTGCGGCTCAGCGGTCAGAAGCGGTGGTCTCACGTCGACGTGCCCGTGACCGTGCGACCGGCCGAACCGCAGCTGCTGCTCTCGTCGATCTCGCACACGATCGCACCCGGCGCGACCGAATCGGTCGACCTCTACGCCAACATGGCCAGCTGGGAGGGCGGCCGCGAAGGCGACGCCCGATCACTCGACTACCGCGTGACGTATTCGGGCTCGGCGTTCACCGTCACGCAGGCGGGATCATCGCTGACGGTCGAGGCGCGAGCGGACGCTCGCCCCGGCATCGCCGAGAACGTCAGCATCACCGTCGCCCAGTACGGTCAGCCGTCGGCATCCGTCCGCCTCGTGGTCGGAGCAGCACCTCCGGATGCCCCGCGCGGCGCGACCTTCACACGGCAGTGCGTGGTCACCAGCGCCAGCTGCTCCATCGACGTCGTCGGCGTCGCGGGCGAGTACGACCCCTTCGAGGGCAAGACCGGATCCGGCCTGCGGCTGATGTCGCTCGGCGGCGGCGCCCGCTGCGACGTCGCATCCGTCTCCGTCTCGAACAGCGCGGCGATCACCGCGACGTGGCCCGGCGGCGGTCAGGCCCCAGGTGGCCAGTGCGTCATCCCGTTCGTGGTGTCCGACGCCCAGGGCCGCACCGGAGCGGGAACCCTCACCCTCGATCTGCAGGGCTTCCCGCAGCCGCCCGCGAGCGTGACGACCGTGGGCTTCACCCGGTCGACCGTCGAGCTCGAGGTGCCGCTCGGAGAGGCGGGGCGCGCGCATCCCGGCGTCACCGGGATCACGATCTCCCAGGACGGATCTGCGGCCAACGCGTCGTGTCGTCCTGCGGGAGCGGTGTACCGCTGCACCGTGAATGGCCTCGTCAACGGCGAGCCGCACATCTTCATGGCATCCGCCGTCAACGCGATCGGAGCGTCGGCGCCCACCTCACCGCACACGAGCTGGGCTTACGCGGTGCCGGTCGTGTCGAGCGTCTCTGCATCGCCGGTCTACCGGCCGGGCGGCACCGACCGCGGGCGCGGAGTCGTCGCGCTGTCCATCGCCGCATCGGATGATTCACGTGCCTTCCGCATCGAGGAGACCGGCCAGGTGATCGAGCGCACCGGCGCGACCACCACGGCCGAGATCACGCTGTCGCCCGGTGCGCAGACGGTGACCGTGGTGCCGATCAGCCAGTTCCAGCCGCCGACCGGCGGCGGTGGCAACGAGGGCGGAGCGGTTCGCGCCACCGTGACCGTCGCCGGGGCGCCGTTCTTCGACCCCGCCGGCACGCAGGCAAGTCCCACGTCGAACACCTCCGTGAGCGTCACCGGGGTAGCGCCGCAGGCGAACGGCAGCGCCAAGCCGCTCGAGGTGATGTATCTCGCGTGGCGCTCGGGCCGGGCGGACTGCAGCCCCAACGGCGACGGAACCCTGTCGGTCTCGGGCGCGGAGGTCGCGTCGTCCTCCGCGACGCTCACCGGGCTCGCCGAGTACGCGATGTACAACGTCAAGGCGTGCGTGTCGAACGGGTACGGCGTGGCCGAGTCGGACCCCACCCAGGTGTTCACCTTCACCTTCGTCGACGGCCCGGCCGGCGACACGAGCTACACCATCGCCCCCGAGGCGAAGCGCACCGGCGACCGCTACTCGTACGAGGTCCAGTCCGCGCCGTCGATCAGCGCGAAGGACGGATTCGTGCCGCAGTTCTACATGTACGGGTCGTGGCGATCGAGCTTCGAGCTGACACCGGATGCCTCACCGCTTCCGGTGCGCGCGCGCTCGTGCCACGCGACGCTGACCATCTACTGCTCGAACCCGGTCGAGATCACGGCCCGAACCGCGCCGACAACGGTCAGCGTGCAGTTCCAGCAGTGCGTGCCGGCGAAGAAGGAAGACGTGTACAGCGTCAGCAGCGCCGCGCGCGGGTCGTTCAAGCCCACCTTCACAGAGAGCGTCGTCAACGGCGTGACCGTCGTCGACACGACGATCACATGGGAGGACGCGTTCCGCGCCCTCAAGCCGATCACCCATCGTGCTCCGCTCTGCACGCAGCCGCCGCCACCCGATCCCACCGACCCGACCGACCCCGCCGGATGAGCACCATCCGCACTGCCGAACCCCGCCCCGCCTTGCCCTGCACGACGCAGACGCCCTAGACGAAACCGGATGCCATGCCCGCCTCCTCCGCCGCTCCCGTGACCATCGCAGCCGAACAGGCGTCGTGGTTCGCGGAGACCTTCTCGATCCTCGCCGGCAACGTCGAACAGGCCATCCTCGGCAAGGCGCACGTCGTCGAGCTGGTTCTCGCCGCCGCCGTCAGCGGCGGACACGTGCTGCTCGAGGACTATCCGGGCACCGGCAAGACCGCGCTCGCGCGCGCGATCGCCCAGACCGTCGACGGCACGAGCACGCGCATCCAGTTCACGCCGGACCTGCTGCCGGGCGACGTCACCGGCATCACCGTGTACGACCAGAAGGCGGGGACGTTCGAGTTCCACGCCGGTCCCGTGTTCGCCAACATCGTGCTGGCCGACGAGATCAACCGGGCCAGCCCGAAGACGCAGTCCGCCCTGCTCGAGGTCATGGAGGAGGGCACGGTGACCGTCGACGGCGTGACCCGCCCGGTGGGCTCGCCGTTCCTGGTCATGGCGACGCAGAACCCCATCGAGCAGGGCGGCACGTACCGCCTGCCCGAGGCGCAGCTGGACCGCTTCATGATCAAGACGTCGATCGGATACCCCGATGAGGCCGCGACCATGCGCATCCTGCAGGGTGCGGCGCAGCCGACGAGGGTGCTCGACGCGATCGCCGACACCGGCACCATCCTGACGATGGCGGAGATGTCGCGCGGCGTCTATGTGAGTCCGCTCGTGTCGGACTACATCATGCGCATCGTGGATGCCACCCGCCGGGCCACCGAGGTGCGGTTGGGTGCCAGCGTGCGCGGTGCGCTCGCCCTCTCGCGTCTGGTGATGACGTGGGCGGCCAAGAACGGCCGCACCTTCGCCACGCCGGATGACGTGCGCGACCTCGCGGTCGTCGCGCTGGCGCACCGCCTCGTGCTCGAACCCGAGGCCGAGTTCGACGGGGTCACCGCGGTCGCCGTCGTCGGGCAGATCCTCCTCGACGTCGAGCCCCCGCACGAGAACGGCACTGCGTGAGCTTCAGCACCGAATCCCGCCTGACCCGTACGGCGGCGCGGACGAGCACGTCGACGCGCACGTCGACGGTGACGCGTCACGAGCGCACGCGGAGGGGGCCCGTCAGCGGAGCCCTCTTCGGTCTGCGCCGCGGCATGATCGCGCTCACCCGAGCGGGCCGGGCGACGGTCACGTGGCTGCGCGAGACGGTCACCGCTGCCGGGATGCTGGTGGCGGTCGCCCTCGCGCTCGGTGCGCTCGCCGGGCTGCTGATGGGCTGGATCGAGGGGTGGGCGGTCGCCACGATCGCACTGGTGCTGCTGATCGCGTGCGTGCCGTTCGTGCTCGGTGCGCACGACTACCGGATCGATCTCTCGCTGGGCCGCGACCGCGTCGTCGCCGGGACCGACATCGAGGCGGTGCTCGACGTGCGCAACAGCGGAACCCGGCTGGCGCTGCCGGGCGTCGTCGATGTTCCGGTGGGGGAGGGGCTCGTCGAAGCGCACGTCCCCCTGCTGCGCGCCGGTGCCCACCACCGCGAGCAGCTCACCATCGCGGCGCGGCGACGCGGCGTGATCGACGTGGGGCCGATGACGATCACCCGGGGCGACCCGATCGGCATCCTCCGGCGCGAGATGCGCTGGCCAGACGTGCAGCGCATCCACGTGCATCCCGTGACGACGCGGCTGCCGAGCACCAGCGCGGGCCTCATCCGCGATCTCGAGGGCACCCCGAGCACGACGCTGGTCGACGCCGACCTGTCGTTCCACGCGGTGCGCGAGTACGTCGTGGGCGATTCGCAGCGGCACGTGCACTGGAAGTCGACCGCCAAGACCGGGCGACTGATGGTGCGGCAGTACGAGGAGTCGCGTCATGCGCGCATAGCGGTGATCCTCGATCTCGACGTCGAGTCCTACGAGAGCGACGACGAGTTCGAGAACACGGTCAGCGCGGCAGCATCCCTCGCGCTGCAGGGCGTGCGCGACGGCCGTGACGTGCTGTTCTCGGTGAGCGACGAGATCCCCGAGCACAGCCGCAGCGAGGTGCTGGCGATCCGCACCCTGCCGACGATCACGTCCAAAGCGCTTCTCGACGCCACATCGACGATCGATGCGTCCGAGCGCACGATGCGGTTGGAGGCCGTGACGGCGCTGACCGTGCAGTCGTACCCCGATCTGTCGATCGGCTTCCTGCTGACTGGATCGCGGATGCCTTTGGAGCGCCTTCGTCATGCCGCAGTGAAGCTGCCGGCCGCCGTCGAGGCCGTCGCGGTGCGCAGCGAGATGGGTGCGCAGCCCACGCTGCGCACCGCGCGCGAGCTCGCCGTCATGACGCTCGGCGCGCTCGGCGACCTGCCGCAGATGCTCGCTCGCGGAGCTCTGCGATGAGCGCCGGGAAAGCCGCCGGAGCGGCCACCGCCACCACCCGCGCGCGACGAGAGTCCCGGTTCTCCGCTCTCGTGCTCTGGTCGCTCGCCTACGTGATCTCCGGGATCGTCCTCGCGACCATCGCCGCCTGGCCTGTCTACGCCTCGCCGCGTGCGCTGGTGGTCGGTCTCGTCGGCGGCCTGCTGAGCATGGGGGTCGCCTTCGTGTCGCGCATGCTGCGCTGGTCGGTGCTCACCGCCGCCCTCACCGTCGCCGCGGTCTACCTGGTCGCCGCCGTGCCGCTCGCGATCCCCTCGGCGCTGTCATCCGTCCCCGCATTCATCGGCGGCCTGCGGGACGCCGTGCTCGGGGTCGTGCTCGGCTGGAAGCAGATGCTGACGCTGAATCCGCCGCTCGGCGAGTACCAGGCCGTGCTGATCCCCTTCCTCGTCGTGATGCTGTTCGGTTCGTTCGTCGCGACGATGTTCGCGCTGCAGCCCGGTCGGCGTGCTGGCGTCGCGGTGCCGGTGCTGGCCGGGATGAGCGTGTTCGGCATCGCGTTCGGCCTCACCTCGACATCCGGTCCTGTCGAGGTGCTCGGGATCGAGCTTCCCGCACCGCGGGAATGGGCCATCGGTGTCGCCGTGTTCGTGACGGCGCTCATCTGGCTGGTCGGGCGGTCGCGTCTGCAGCGTGCACGAGCGCTGCGCGTGGTCGCCGCCGCCAACATCTCCCGTCGGGCCACGCCCATCGGGCTCGCCGTGCGGCGTCACCTGCTCGCCGCCGGTCTGCTGGCGGTCGCGCTGTTCGCCGGTCTGGCTGTCGCGCCGGCCAGCGCAGGCTGGACCGATCGGGTCGTTCTGCGCGACGGTGTCGAGCCCATGGTCCTGGTGCAGCAGCAGTCCAGCCCGCTCGCGTCATACCGTGCGTGGTTCGCCGGCGACCGGATCGATGAGACGGTGTTCCAGGTGACGGGCGATGTCGGCCGCGTCGACCGCATCCGGCTGGTCGCCCTGGGTTCCTTCGACGGGAAGGACTTCCACGTCTCGCCGGATGCCCGCTTCAGCCGTCTGCCACGACAGGCGCCGCCGGGCGCAGGCCGGGCGTCGCTGGCGATCACGATCGGCGACGCCTACCGCGGCATCTGGGTCCCGGCGCCGGCCGGACTCGCTGAGGCGCCGTCGTTCGCGGGGGAGCGAGCGGATGCCCTGGCCGACGGGTTCCGCATCGATGACGACGGTGGCACCGCGATCACAGTGGCCGAGGCCCCCGGCGACGGCGAAGGCCTTGTGCCCGGCGATCGGTACACCGTGCTGGCCGATGCATCCACGCCGGCTGACGATGAGATCGCCGCCGTGCGCGGCGGCGAGTCCCTGCTCGACGCCGACCGGCATCCCTCGCTCGTCGAATGGGCGAGCATGCAGGAGCTGCCGCGCACGGGCGCGGGCTACCTCGAAGCGATCGACCGACTGCGCGCTCGCGGCTACCTCAGCCACGCACTGCTCGCCGACACGGCGGCAGCGGACTGGATCGCCGCCCTCACCAGCTCGGACGGGTACGTCTTCGCCCCCAGCTACTCCGGTCATTCCGTCGCCCGCGTCGAGCAGCTCTTCGGCGAACTGGTCGATCAGGAGCGGAGGGCGGGCGCCGATGCGTCGCCGGAGATGCTCGTCGCGGCCGTCGGGGACGACGAGCAGTTCGCGGCGGCCGCCGCCCTGCTCGCTCAGCACTGGGGGCTGACATCGCGCATCGTCCTCGGTGCGCGGCTGGAGGGCGCCGAGGAGATCCCCGGCATTCCGGCGTGCAGCGCGCAGTGCACGGGCGCGAACATGAGTGCGTGGGTGGAGGTGCGCGAGGGCAGCGGGCCCTGGGTGCCGGTCGACGTGACGCCCCAGTTCGCGATGCTGCCCAGCACCATCACTGAGGGTGAGCGGCTTCCCGAGCATCCCACTGTTCCCGAGCAGCCGCGCTCGGAGGCGCTCGATCCGCCCGAGGCGCAGAGCGACTCGAACAACGACGCGCCGCCCCTCGAGGATCCGACCTCTCCTGTGCTGTCCATCGTGCTGCCGATCCTGCGTGCGGTGGGGCTCGGTGCCCTGGCCCTCTTCCTGCTCGTGCTCCCGCTGCTGGTGCTCGTGCTGTCGAAGCGCTGGCGCAGGGATGCGCGGCGCCGAGCCGAAGACACCGAGGTGCGTCTGGCCGGGGCCTGGGAGGAGCTGGCCGACATCTACGCCGACAGCGGGGTGGAGATGGATGCGCGAGGCACGCGCCTTCAGCGCGCGCAGTCGGCGGATCGAGCCGCCGCCGTGCGCCTCGCGGCGGTCGTCGAACAGGCCGTCTTCGCCCCGCATCCGCCGAGCGATGAGGATGCCGCCGCAGCCTGGGCCATCGTCGAGGCCGAGCGCGATGACCTGCGCAGTGGCCCCAGCCGGTGGCAGCGGCTGGTCCGCACCGTTCGTCCTACCTCGTTCGCCGCGCGGGCGTGGCCGTGGCTCTCGGATCGTCAGCGCCCGCGCCGGCTCGATACGCTCGCTGTGACGGGTTTCACAGACCTCAAGAAGGGGGACTCATGACCGGGTCTGCGCAGGGCGACCTCGCGACGATCATGGCCATCGTCGGCGGCCTTGTGCTGCTCATCACGATCGGATGCTACGTCTGGTACGCGCTGGCGCTGTCGCGCCTGTTCCCGCGCATCGGCGGCGAAGGCTGGAAGGGCTGGGTGCCGATCCTCAACGAGGCGGAGATCCTGGCCCGCGGCGGCGTGCCGGCGTGGTCGGTGGTGTTCTACTTCATCCCCCTCGTGCAGCTGTACGGGCTCTACTTGAAGATCGTCGCCACGCATCGCATCAACAAGCGCTTCGGGCGTGGGGGAGGGATGACGGCCCTCGCCGTGCTGCTGCCGCCGGTCTGGGCGACCGTGCTCGCCTGGGGCGTCCCGCCCTATCCGGAAGGCGACCGGCTCGCCGCCCTGCAGCCCGGGCCGCGCCGCACACCGCAGCCGGCGCCGGCTCCCGCACGCGATGCATCGGGATACGCGATCCCGTCGCTGGCACCGCCGCAGTCCGCACCGGATGCCGAGCGGCCGACGATCCCGGAGCATGTGTCGGCGCCCGCGGCGTCGCAGGCAGCCGGCTCGCCCTCGTTCGCGCCGCCTGTGCTCGCGCCTCCCGTTCAGAGCCCGCCGGTTCTGAACCCGCCGACTCTCGCGCCTCCGGTGCCGCAGGCATCTGCGTCCGAGATCGTCTCCCCGACGGGCCAGGCCTCCGCGCCGGCGGCCGCTCCGCCGACGGCCGCAGCCGAGCCTCCTGTGCCGCCTGCACCCACGCCGCCCGCGGCGTTCGCGGCGCCTGCTGCCCCCGCGCCTCCCGCTGCCGCACCGCCCGTGGGCATCCGCGCGGTGCCGCCCTCGTTCCGCGACGGAGCCGCGAGCGAATCGCCGGATGCGATGCCGGCGATCCGGCCCGCACCAGCGCCGATCGTCAGCAGCCCGCCCACGATCGCGCCGCCGCCTCCGCCCGCACCGCCCGCGCCGACCCCGTCCGCCGCATCGGGCGCTCTGCCGGCCGCATCCGACGCGGCTGCCGACGCGCCGGCACCCGCCCTCGCATCGACACCCCTGGGCGCATCGCTGCTCCTACCGGGAGCGGGTCTGGCCGACGAGGTCGGCAAGACCATCGTGTCGCCGCGGCGACACGATGATGACGACGACTTCGACGCGACCGTCGTGGTCGCCCGCAAGCAGGGTGTTCGGCGATGGCTCGTCCTCGACGACGGCCGCAGGTTCGCGCTGTCCGGAGCGCGCGTCGTCATCGGTCGCAATCCGGTCGGCGAGCCCGGCGAACAGCGTCTCGCCGTGTCCGACACCACGCGCACGCTCTCCAAGACCCACGCGCGCCTCGTGGTGCAGGAGGACGAGTGGCGGCTGACCGATCTGCATGCCACGAACGGTGTGGTCGTCGTCGCCGACGACGGAGCAGAGACGCTGCTCGATGCGGGCGAGAGCGTCGTCGGCACCGGCCGCTTCATCCTGGGAGAGGTCGGCATGCATGTCATCGCGGAGCGCGATTCGTGACTGTCGACTCCGTCGTGCTGAAGGTCTCGTCGCTCACCGACACCGGCCTGACGCGGTCCGTCAACGAGGACTCGGTTCTCGATGCGCGACCGGTCTTCGTGGTGGCCGACGGCATGGGCGGGCACGATGCAGGTGACCGCGCCAGCGCGGCCGTGGTCGACGCCTTCGAGCCGCTGCGCGGGCGTGCGGTCGCGGTCGATGACATCCGCGATGCCCTGAGCCGCGCGACCGCCGTGATCGAGAGCATCGCGGCCGCGCACAGACGCGGGGCGGGCAGCACGGTGACCGGGGTCGCACTTGTCGAGCATGAGGGCGCACCGCACTGGCTCGTCTTCAACGTCGGCGATTCCCGCGTGTACCGCCACCACGACAACGAGCTGACGCAGCTGACGATCGACCATTCGCTCGGGCAGGAGCTCGTCGACGCCGGCGAGCTGCGCGCCGAGGACCTGCTCTCGTTCGCGAAGCGCAACGTGATCACGCGCGCGGTCGGTGCGCCGGACAGCACTGCCGACAGCTGGCTGCTGCCCGTCGTCGACGGTGAGCGCCTGCTGCTGTGCTCCGATGGGCTGACCGGTGAGGTCAGCGACGAGGCGATCCGGGCGACGCTCACCATGAACGGTCGGCCTGAGACAGCCGCCGCGGCTCTGGTGCGTCGGGCCCTGCAGGCCGGCGGACGCGACAACGTGTCGGTCGTGGTGATCGACGTGGTCTCGGGGGGCGCGCGCACCCGTCCCGACGATGCCACCGGCGGGCGGGTGGCCGCATCCGCCCTCACCGATTCGATGCTGGAGGGCACGACGATCCCGGTGCGGGCGCGATGACGAGCGACGAGGCCGAGGAGACGGTCGTCCTGTCGCGCCGCGATCGCCGACGTGCAGAGGCGGACGCGGATGCCGTCCCCGAGTCCTCCGTGTCGGAGGTCGACGAGTCCACCGTCGTCGTCGACCGCTCCGCGACCTCGGCAGAGGAGGTACCCGACGAGGCGACGATCGTCGTCGACCGATCGGCGGACTCGGCAGAGGACCAAGCCGACGAGTCGACCGTGGTCGTCGACCGCTCGGCGGGCTCGACAGCGGATGCCTCCGGCGAGGCCACGATCGTCGTCTCGCGACCTGACCGCCGGCTGCGGCGCAAGCGGGCGCAGACGACGGGATCCGCCGACAGCACGACGACGGAGGTCTCAGCTCCGAGTCGCGAGGCCGAGCCGTTCGCGCCGCCGACGAACGGCCCCGCTCCGGCGATCTACAAGCCGCGCCCGGCGCCGCTCGCGCCCGTCGCTCCGCCCGTGGTGGTCGGTGCTGCGGCCCCCACGCGGGTCGAGAACCCCGGCCTTCCCTCCGTCGCCAGGCAGGGGCGGCGGTGGAGCATGCTCACGCTCGGCGCTGCGGCAGGAGCGTGCGTCGTATCGGTGACAGGTCTCATCGTGCTCGGCTTCGTCGTCATCGGCTGACCGGCAGTGGGTTCAGTACGGGTGTCGCGTAGGGTGATCGAGAACGGACTGGAGGGGTCACGTCGATGAGCGATCAAGCGGAAAGGTTGGGTGGGCCGTGATGGTCGCCGACTCTGCGAGGAACAGCACCGGAAGTCCGCGGACCGTGGGTGTGTTCGCACTCGTGTTCGGTGCACTCGCGACGATCATCGCCATCCCGACGCTCGTCGCGGCTGTGACGGATGCGACGTTCGTGCTCGTCAGCATCGTCGCCGCGGTCGTAGCTGTGGTGTCGCTCCTTTTCGCTGGCTACGCCTTCAGGTTCGTCCGCGACCCCTCGACGAGGCTCACCGCGATGACCCCACTGCTCTGGCTACTCGCCGCGGCGCTCTTCATCGGCGTGCTCGGCAGCATGGGTGCCTTCGTGTATGGTCAGGCCGTGCGGAACCAGCAGGGCGCGTCCGTCGCATTGCTCGTGCTGCCACTGGCAGGAGCAGTCATGGTCACGGGCGCTGTGCTCATGGGCTTCGTCATGAGGGCCCGCCGGTCCGTATGAGCGGCAGCGGTCGCTGCTGATCACTGCCCTACGACGATTTTCTCGGAGACCGCCGCGCAGGGTGCCCTCAGGGCGCATCACCTTCGGGCGTAGCCCGCTCGAGCAGACCGCCCCGGCGCTCTTCCGGCTGAGCCTCCTCGGATGCGGCGGCCCCGTGTCGCCGACGCAGCACGATGAGGATGCCGAGGACACCGAGCAGCGTGGCGCCCACGATGGCTGCGAACAGCGCGGCGTCGCGGGTGCGCAGGAACGGCGAGGGGCCGTGGTCGGGATCGACAGCGGCTGCGGGCGGTCGAACCGCGCTCTCGGCCGTGTCGAAGAACGGACTCACCGGTCCCCGTGTGCTCGCATCCGGAAGCAACTGAATGGCCGCGACCGGCTGGATGAAGCCCCACCCGTTCACATCATCGCGATTGTCGGCGTCGGCGCGCAGCGCCGTCGCTGTGAGCCGGTACGCCCACCCCGCGGGAGGATCATCCGGATGCGCCTGAGCCACCAGCGCCGCGGCGGCACTCACGTAGCCCGTCGCGAAGCTGGATGCCGGTGCGTCGGAAGCGAACAGGCAGTCGCCACCGCCCGTCGCGGCGGTGAGCACGTTGCCGCCGGGGGCGGTCACGTCGACCTGAGGACCGTGGATGGAGCTGTCGGTGGCGAGGCCGTCCGCGTCGGCGGCGCTGACACCGAGCGCCTGCTCGTAGGCGGCGGGGAAACGCGGTCCGTCCTCCGCCTCCGGATCAGAAACGCGGTTGCCGCCGCTGGCGACGACGAGAGCGCCGACGGCCGCGGCGTGCTCCACGGCGCTGCGCAGCTCGACGGAGTCGGACACCTGCGACATCGAGACGCTGATGATGTCCGCGCCGTTGTCGGCGGCCCAGTGGATGCCGTCGGCGGTGCGCTGCGAGGAGGGGCCGAAACCCTTCTCGACATCCTGCTGCGAATCGCTGCGAAAGACCCGCACCGAGAGCAGCCGCGCATCGGGGGCGAGGCCGACGACCCCGGATCCGGCGACGGGCTGGGCGGCGATCTGACCCGCGATCGCTGTGCCGTGTCCGGTCGTATCGCTCAGGCCGTCGCCGCGTTCGCCGTCGCCCACGAGGTCGATGCCGCCGGTCACGACTCCGGCGAGGTGCGGGTTCCCCGCGTCGATTCCCGAATCGACGATGGCGACGACGACACCGGCGCCCGTGGCGAGCCGGTTCGCCTCCTCCGCGCCGAGAGCCGCGAGCGCCGCGGGGGCCTCAGGGGAGAACACCACCGTGCCGGGTTCGCACGCGCCGGTGGCCGCGGGCACGATCGACGCTGCAGAGGAGGGTGTCGCCGCGGCGCTCGCGGGCGCGCCGAGCAGAGCGGAAGCCAGCGCGACGGTCGCAAGAGCGGCGCGACGACGCATCACTTCGCCTCGGCGCCGGGCGATTCGCTCGCAGCCTCGGCTGTCAGCGCCGGGCCCGCGGCGAAGAACTCGATCCAGGCCGCCGGCACACGGCCGACGTCGTTCGCGGCGTATCCGAGCTGCGCGATCGGCCCGTCCGCCGCCTCGTTCGAGGGCGTGTCGGCGACTGCACCCGGAATGGCGTAGGCGGTGCCGGACTCGTCGATGAGCACGGCCATTCCGACGCCGTCATCCGATGTTCCGCTCATCTGCACGAGCGCCCCGCCGCCGACGGCGACGCGGACGCCGTCGCGCTCCTCGGGAAGCCCCGAGGCGGTGGCGCCGAGGGTGGTGCGGGCGTCGTTCGCGAGGACGGCGCACGGAGCCTCGCCGGACGCGAGCGGCGTCAGCGGAAGCGCTGGCCAGTCATCGCCCCCCGCGGTCGGCACTGTCGGCACATCGGCCACGTCGGCAGGCGACACCTCTTCCTGAGGACCCGCTTCCTGACCGCTGCCGAGCAGGTACAGCTGGTAGGCCAGCGGGCTGAGTCGAGCGAGCTCACCGGTGGCAAGGGCGACGTAGCGCTCGTCGGCGGGACTTCCCTGCACGTGCACGATCATGCCGGCCGTGAGGTCGGTGCCGGGAAGGGAGGTGCCCACGCCGTTCAACCGGATCGGCTCGAGGTCGGCGCCGGGCTCGAAGAGATTGAGCCAGCGCCCGTCGACATCGACGACGTCGCTGGTGCCCAGCCCGACAGCACGGAGCACGGCATTCGCGTCGTCGGCGGGCACGGCGTGGCGGAGCCCGTCGGCGATCACGAACAGCTCGTCGCCGCGCTGCACGACGGTTCCGATGCCCGCGGAGACCTTCGCGATCGAATCCTTCGAGAGCGACACGGCCGTGCCCTCGGAGTCGTCGACGCACGCGGTCCACGAGGTGTTGATCAGTGCGCCCGGCGCGGGAAGGTCGTCGGGGGCCCCGAGGATGCCGATCGATCCGCCGACGGGGATGCCGTCGAGCGCGTTCTGATCGGTGCGCACGACCTTGAACTCGCCGGCCGGGATGAGCAGGCGGGCGCTGGCAGTGTTGATCACGGGATGCAGCGTCCCCTCGACGGAGACGTAGCGTGCGCCGGTGTCGGTCGCCACGATGAGGCGGTTGTTCTGCCAATCGCCGGGAAGGCCGGGCTGCATGATGCCCCAGAACACACCCACCAGGATGACGCCGACCGTGAGGGCGACACCCGCGACCACGGCGCGCAGCGGCTTCGCCGGCTCCAGCTCTTTGCCGCCGGGGGCCCCGCCGGTGAAGGCGGAGAGGAGCCGGCGTCGGCTGAAGCCCTGCGCTTCGATGAGGTCCTTCTTGGTCGCCATCGGTCAGACGAGCCCAGCGGTGATGACGCCGAGCGGCAGGAGCAGTGCCAGCGCCACGACCTCGACCGTGTCACCGAGTCGCGTCAGGCGCAGACGGGCCTTCGGAGTGAGGAGAGTGAGGCCGACGAGGATCACCGTCGCGGTGACGAGCATCAGCAGCATCCAGGTGCGGACATCGGGAAGGGCGAGCGCGACCGTCACGCCGGTCGCAGCCAGCCCGATCGCCCCGATCGCCATCAGCACCAGCACACCGAGGCGGGCGTGCATCTGACGCGACTGGAACATCATGCCGATGAAGGCGAGCACGCAGAGCAGGGCGCCGGTGACGCCACTGCCGGCCACCAGGGGGGTCGCGAGCAGGGCGGCGAAGCCGAGGGCGGCGCGCAGCGCGATCAGCGTGCGAGTGCCGGCTGCCGCGCGCCGCTTCACCTCGTCGGCATCGATCGGCTCGGGAGCGGCGAACATGTCGGCGTCGCTCTGCGGGGAGATCACGCGGATGCGGGTCGAGCTGAGCGCGAGCCAGGGAAGACCGTTCGCGAGCAGGGCCGTCGTCGCGAGCATGATGGCGTAGGGCGCGAGCGGATCGCCGAACACAGCGGCCGCCGTGGCGGTGATGCCGATCGACGCGCCGAGAGCGATCGGCACGAGATGGATCTCGGGTTTGTCGTGGGTGACGGCGAGACTGAGCCCGCCGACGATGACGAGCCCGAGCCCCATGGCGGCGAAAGGCCACCCCCAGATGCTCTGCACGGGAACGGCGAGATAGCCGGCGAGCCCGCCGTAGGCCGCGGCCGCGAGCCCGAGCGCGTGACCGGCTTCGGGCTGGTGCAGGCGCAGAAGCACTGCGGCGGCGACGCTGAGCACCACGGCTCCGGCGCCCGCGATGACCGCGGGCAGAAGCGAGGTCGGCGGCGTCGCGACGAGCAGCAGGGCGCAGAGGGCGAGGAAGGTGAGGCTGACGAAGAGAGCGGTCCGCGAGCTGTCTGCGGGTGTCCAGGAACTGTGCTGCTCAGCGGTCGCATCGATGACGGCTTCGACGACGTCGTCGTAGATGCGCGGCTCGCGCATCAGCCCCCCGCGCACGAGCGTGAGCAGCTCGCCGTCATGCACGCCCTGGGCCGCAACCCCACGAGCCGGGTCGAGCGCTGTGCCATCCGCGCGCTGCAGCGCGTACCCGCCGTGCGTGAGCGACGGGTCGAGGACGCCGAGGCTGCGCGCGAACCCGGGGATGATCTCGACGAGCGGCACCTGCGACGGCACGCCCACATCGAGCCTGCGATCGTCGCTGACGACGGATAGCCGCAGCACGGTTCCTGCCACGGTGCCGCTCTGGCTCATATCAGTGGTGTCCCCCCACGTGTGCGATGTTCTCCCCGCCGAGGGGAGACGACCCGGACTCACTCTAGTTGACAGGCCAGGTACTATCGGTCGCGGACGCCGGGGGCACGCCTCTGCGGCGACGCGGGATCGGACGAAGTCGGAGGGGATATGTCGGATCAGATCAAAGTCGGCGGGTCGAAGATCGAGGTGCTCGTCGGAGAGCTGAGGAGCGCCCGCGACGAGATCGCGCGGCTCCTCGGTGACCTTCAGGCGAGCCTCGACCGGCTCTCCGGAGAGTGGAGCGGCGAGGCGTATCGGGCCTACGCGCACGCGCAGCAGCGCTGGAACGCGCTGATGCAGGAGATGCAGGACGAGCTCGACCGGGTGCAGCGGCGCACGCAGGAGTCCAATGACGCCTTCACGAGCGCGCAGCAGTCCACCAAGCGCCTGTGGAGCGAAGCATGACTCGCCCCGAACCCACCCGTGGGCGTCTGGCGGCGCTGAGGGAGGAGGATCGCGAGATCTGGAGCGTGTCGGACGATGAAAGCGTCGTGCGGTTGTCCGTGGGCGTGGACGGCACCTTGGAGACGCTGCATCTGTCGCCGCAGTGGTGGCAGAAACTGAGCGCGGAGGAGCTCGGTGCGCTGGTCATGCAGCTGATTCGCGCAAGCGCGGCATCCAGGAATCAGTCGATCGCCGATCTGGAGGATGCGGAGATACCGGATCACGCGGCAGACGAGACGGCCATGATCTCCGATTCGCCCACGCAGCACAGTCGCACTGAGCTCACCGCCAGACTTCAGAATCTGCTGACCGCATTCTCGGAGGTCGACGACTACCGGCAGGCGGTCGAGGCCGCGACGCGGGATTCCGCACGCCTGCGCAGTCCGTCCGGCAATGTGTCGCTCGAGGTCGTGGGAGGAGCTCCCCGGAGCCTGGTGATAGATCCGTACAACGTCCAGCTCACATCGGAGCATGCGCTCGCGTCGGAGATCGTCGCGCTGTTCCAGGAAGCGAGCCGGTGGCTCGGGGACCGACGCGAACGCGTGCTCGAGGAGCTGCCGGAACTCGCAGCAGTGCTGGCATCCGTCCGAATGTGAACGGGACGCGCGTCGTGACGAGGCCCGAACCGAGGAGTCGAGGAGAACGATGAGCTACGAGAACTATGAGGCGGCGCTGCGCGATCTCGCGGCGGACTCGACGGCATGGAGCGACCTGTCGGCGACGTTCGGCGAGGTGGCCGGCATCGTCGGAGAATGCGGTCTGGCCAGGTTCGAGATGGACGGGGTCGGCCATATGGTCGGCGCCGAGGAGAACTACAACACCGCTCAAGAGACGATCCAGACGCTGGTCGATGCAGCGAAGATCGCGCTTCAGGATGTGTCGGACAAATTGATCCAGACCAAACGGAACTACGAGGCGGCCGACGGCTATTCGCAGTGGTTGCTGGATCAGGGTTGAGCTCGGAGAGGAACTCATGGACTTCATCACACCCACTGACCAGTCGTCGTTCGACGAACTGGTTCGGAACATCCACGACGGCATCACCCAGACCGGGGAGAAGCTCACCGAGTGCAACGAGGCCTACGACGCCAACAAGGGCGACATCAGCCTCTGGGACAAGTTCCTCGACTGGTTCAAGAACACCATGGTCGAGGTTCGCGAGCGGCTCAACGACGCGATCGAGCAGTACAACGAGTTCGTCGCGACGATCGGGGACTATCTGAGCCCGGGCAACCCCTTCGCGATGTATGCGAAGCATGACAGGTGGCTCACCGTCAAAGAGAAGATCACCGGGTCGAAGACGACCATCGAGGGATCGTATCTGCGCGCGGACACCACATGGAAGGGTGATCCCGGCGACGGCTACGGCGACCTCGCCGAGCGACAGAGGATCGCGATGGACACCGTCGCCGGCTACGTCGACACCATGATGGACTTCTTGAACGAATACGCGAAGAAGATCCTCGACTCCTGGATCTACTTCGGTGAGCGGATGATCACGTACATGATCGACCAGATCGACGCCGCTTCCGAGTTCATCTCCGCAGACCCGCTCAAGTGGCTGGACATCGTGCCGAAGATCGTCAACGTGTGCACCAACCTGGCTCGGCTCGCGGTCGATATGACTGCGGAGCTGGCGCGGAACTTCACTGCGTCGAAGAGCACCGCGGACTCTCTCAAGCAGGGGATGGCGGATCGCCACGGTTTCCCGAATGGCACGTGGCCCGCGGCCGTCATCTACTGAGGTGGTCATGCATACAGAACGCCGGATGGGCCTGCGAAGGCTGCTCATGTCGACCGGGGCCCTGTGCCTGGCGCTCGTGGTGAGTGCCTGCGCCCCGGAGCCCGCTCTCGAGCCGATCGACTCGAGCACCGATGAGCTGCAGATCGAAGGCACCGTCGAGAACTTCTTCGAGCTTCTCCGAGACGGAGATGCGCGCGCTGCGGCACTGATGACGGACCTCGAGATCGACATCGATGCTGAGGAGGCGCTGCTCCTCGACGACGGCGTCTATTCGAAGGTCGGGTCCAGGCCTGAGCTCGTCGATGTCGGCGACGTGTCGGTGTCCGGAGACGAAGCGCGGGCGGAGGTGCGCTATCTCGTCGATGAGGTCACCCGCGAGGAGACGCTCGAACTGGTGCGCATCCCGAAGCAGGGGACCGTCCCTGAACACCACCTCATCCGGCTCTCCCCGGAGGCCGCGGGTGCCGACATGACGGGGGCGGAGCTGCTGCCCGACGACACTGTCTACCGCATCAACGGCGTGGACGTGACCGCTGCGATTCGCGCCGCCGTCGAACAGGCACCCCGCACCGGGGGAACGCCTCGCGTGCTCGCATTTGGTGGCGACTACCCCATCGAGGTGACTGTTCCTGGCGGCGGCGGGTTCACCGACACATTCCTGCTGGAAGTGCCGATGTTTGCCGGTGGCGATTCGTCGGGGGGCGGCTTCGTGGACTTCGTCCGTGAGCACGGCTTCTGAATCGCGGGCTCTTTCCTTTCTCCAGCGCCTCATCGAAGCGGTCGTCATCCACTTCGACTGACGCGTCCGCCTAGGCCTGAACGTGCGGCGGTGCCGTCGCGCTGCCGGGTCGACATATGGGGTGCGAAATGATGGGTTGACGTCGTGCCCTGTCGATCGGAATGCATATCGGGGTGTTGGCGTCGGGTGGTGTTGTGTTCTAGCCTGTGTGCGGAATGTGATTCGTGGGGGGTTGTTCCGTTGTCGTCCCTGGTCGGGGGATGCGCTCTCCCCGCTTGTGCGTCCTTTGGGACGGGAGGGAGTGAGTTATGACTGATGTCATCTCCGCTGAAGAGGGGGCTCTGCGTCGCGGGGCTCAGGCGGTGCGTGAGACGAAGTCCGGGATCGATCAGCAGACCAAGAAGGTC